>NZ_AP024853.1:0-1200000 GCF_024346715.1 Photobacterium swingsii | reverse complement strand
GCATGGCTTGCTGCAACCATTGAATTTGGTGATGAGTGCTTAGGTATCGTCCATTTATTCTATGCGCTCTCAGCTGATGAAAGTTTGTCGTCTTTTGTGAGTTTATACAGTAACGAAATCACGAAAGTAGAACCGACTAAGTTGTTGCACATTTGGCCTGAGATAGCTCAAAACGCCGTGCATACAACATCTGCCGTTAGTTCGTCTGCTGCAACGCCTGCGCTTGATCAATTTACTATTGATCTTACTCACCAAGCTCGCAGTGGTGAGATTGATCCCATTGTGGGGCGAGATAATGAGATTCGACAGATGATCGATATCTTATCCCGCCGTCGTCAAAATAACCCAATCTTAACGGGTGAAGCTGGTGTTGGGAAAACGGCGGTTGTTGAAGGCTTAGCATTACGCATAGCGGCAGATGATGTACCTGATAGCTTAAAAAGCGTGACTATACGTTCCCTTGACCTTGCGCTACTTCAAGCTGGTGCTGGGATGAAAGGGGAGTTTGAGAATAGGCTAAAGTCTGTTATTCAGGAAGTGAAGTCTTCCCCCATACCTATCATTATTTTCATTGATGAAGCACATGCCATGGTCGGTAGTGGGGGGCAAGCAGGGCAAAGTGATGCCGCAAATATATTAAAGCCAGCACTCGCTCGTGGTGAGCTGCGCACTATAGCAGCAACGACTTGGGCCGAGTACAAAAAGTACTTTGAGAAAGATGCGGCACTCGCTCGCCGTTTTCAGGTGGTTAAAGTAGAGGAGCCAAGTGAAGATTTGGCCGTCGTTATGCTGCGCGGTTTATTACCTGTTATGGAAAAGCATCACGGGGTGAATATTACCGATCAGGCTTTGCAAGCTGCCGTAAAACTATCTAATCGATACATCAGTGGTAGGCAACTGCCAGATAAAGCGGTGGGGTTATTAGATACAGCTTGTGCTCGTGTGGCGATGAGTCAAGCAACGATACCAGCGAAAGTCGAGCGATTACAAAAAGCGCTTGAACAACAGTTGATAGAAATTAAACAGTTGGAAAAAGAGCAAGTTACAGGCTCATCCCATCATGATCACATCGTTGAATTGAAGCGATTGTATGACGAAAAAGAAACTGAGCTACAGGTTTATCGCCATCATTGGCAGCATGAAAAATCACAAGTTGAACAAGCTCGTACCTTGGTGACAGCATTGCTTGAAGGTGATGAGCAGCCGCAGACTCATGATGAATTAGTCGAAATTAAGCAGTCTTTAGCCAATAATAATGAGCCCATGGTTTTTTTTGAGGTTGATGAGTACCTAATCGCAGAAGTGGTTGCTGACTGGACGGGGATTCCCGTTGGTCGAATGCAGTCGGACGAGATCGAACAAATTCTGTCACTTGAACAGCACTTAAAACAGCGTGTAATAGGGCAAGATCACGCACTTAATCATCTCGCAGAAGTCGTAAAAATTTCACGCGCTAACCTTAATGACGAAAATAAGCCTGATGGTGTCTTTTTATTAGCTGGCCCAAGTGGTGTCGGTAAAACTGAATCAGCCCTAGCACTGGCAGAACAGATTTATGGCAGTGAAGCGCATATCACCACAATTAACATGTCTGAATATAAAGAAGAACATAAAGTTTCATTGTTGTTGGGTTCTCCTCCTGGTTATGTTGGATTTGGTGAGGGTGGAGTGCTTACCGAGGCTGTAAGACGGAAACCTTATAGTGTAGTTCTGCTTGATGAAATTGAAAAAGCCCACCCAGGTGTTCAAGATATATTTTACCAGGTGTTTGATAAAGGAACGATTAAAGATGGTGAAGGACGGGATATCGACTTTAAAAATACCATTATCATTTTGACGTCAAATATTGGTACAGATTTGATCATGCAACTGTGTGATGATCCTGAAATGATGCCGAGCCCTGAAGGACTAGCTGATGCTTTGCAAGATGAGTTATTGAAAGTATTTAAACCCGCGTTTATTGGACGAATGAATGTCATTCCATTTTTTCCGTTAACGCAAAGTGTTTTAAAACAAATTGCAGAATTACAGTTGAATCGATTAGTGAAGCGGTTTGAACAAAACTATGGTGCGTGCTTTGAATATAATAATGAAATCATCAATTATTTAATTGATTTGTCTCATGAACCTAATTCTGGGGCGCGTATTATTCAACAAAATATACAAAAAACATTATTGCCATTATTATCAACCAGTATATTAAATAGTCTTTCTGTCAATAGTCCAATTGATAGTATTCGCCTTAATTTTAAAGATGATAATTTCACCGTAGATATAGAATAAACAACATTCTTTATCATATGGTTTTGTGAAGCATTTTCAAAAAAATATAAATGGAAATTGCGCAATTTACAATATATGTAATTATCCACCCGTCAATATAATTACCTGACTGTTAAGTGGTTATTTATGGATATTGCTGTCAATAAAATGATAGCGGTATCTTTAATGCGAAAGTTATTAATAAACGCAAAACAAATGAATGCTAATAGGAGATTTGCATGCAAGCGAATACTTACCTGAAATATGGTGATATTAAAGGCGAAGCAACAGCTGAAGCTTATAAAGATATGATTACTCTTCTTTCGGTTGATTGGAGTGTGGGTCGTGAAATCACATCATTTACAGGTACTGCTCAAGACCGTGAAGCAAGTGCTGCACGTTTATATGATATGACTATCACTAAATTACAGGACTCTGCGTCTACCGCGCTATTTAAAGAAGCAACAATTGGAATGGGGGTTCCTGCTATATTTCATATGACTAAGCAGGGTAAAGATGGTGTGGAAGACATCATGAATATCACCCTTACAGATGCAATGATTTCATCTTATGCAGTGTCTGTTCAAGATGACCGTCCAATTGAAACTATTACCATTTCCTACACACAAATGGAAATGAATGTAATGCCATCTGATGATACGAATAAGAAAGGCGATACCTTACGTTACGCTTACAGCGGAACAAAAGGTCAGTCAATGTAATTTCTGCGGGGTGGTTTACCACCCCATAGTTAATATGGTTAAGAATCTACATGCAGAAAACTTTACAAGAAAAAAACAGTATTAAGATATCGACATTACTTGGTCAAGATTCACTGATATTAACAAGTTTTGATTATAATGAATCTTTTTCTGAATTGTATTCATTAAAAGCAAATGCATTTGCTAATGGCGTATTAATTGAACGGGATTCACTTATAGGATCTAAGGTAACAATAGAGTTTAAATATAATGTTGATAAGCAAACAATTACGCGTTACTTCAACGGCATTGTTGCACAATTAGAGTGTGTGGGCAGTCGTGTACCTGATAGCGCTGACGGTAAGTTGTATCAAGATTATATTTTAACTATTCGTCCTGATTTTTATCTCGCCAGCTTTAAAAATCACTACAAGATCTACCAAGATAAAACGCTTGAAGAAATTATTGGTGATGTATTGGGAAGGCATGCGATTGCTTTTAAAGATGATCGAGTGAAGTCATACCCGACTTATGGTTATAAAGTGCAATACCATGAGACGGATTTAGAGTTTGTAATGCGGCTATTACAAGATGAAGGGATCTTTTTCTTTTTTGAACATAGTGAAGATTCACATCAACTTGTGCTCGCGGACTCTATCGAGAGTTACGTACAATGTGAAGAAGCTGACGTCTGCCACATGACGGGGTCATATAATAAGCCTCATATTCATCATTGGACTACAGGGCTACAGCTAGCAATTGGCTCAAGTGCTGTATCAGGGTTTAGTGTTGATAGCCCTAGCAATCCCCCTTCAGCAATGCATAGCCAGTGTATACAAGGGATTACACCTCTTGAAAGTGAACTCTATCAGTATCAGGCTGAATCTGGTTTTAATCCTAGAGTTGATTTTAGCAGCAGTAATATTCTCGAAGCGCTTCAACGCGATACCTTGTCATGCAGTGGCTCCAGCAATTGCCGCTCTTTTACTGTGGGTAAAACATTTTCTTTCTCTGAGCATGAAGATCCAACGCAAGTAGGTAAAAGTTACGTTATTACTCAACAGCACCTACACGTTGCGATTCACTCGCAGATGGGAGCACAGAAAGAATCGCAGCAAGTTATTCATAATCAATTTAGTTGTGTGCCTGATACTGTTGCTTACCGACCGCATAATATTATCACCAAGCCAAGGATTCATGGTGTTCAAACCGCAATTGTTTCAGGTAAGGAAGGTGAAGAGGTTTACTTGGATGAGCTTGGTCGCGTTAAAGTGAAGTTTCACTGGGATCGAGAGGGTGAATATCACGAAAACAGTTCGTGTTGGATTCGCGTTGCTCAAGCATGGGCTGGTTCGGGGTGGGGGAGTTTCTTTACGCCGCGAGTTGGGCAAGAAGTGCTTGTTGATTTTGTTAATGGTGATCCAGAGCAACCGGTCATTTGTGGATCACTCTATAACGCAAGTCAAGTGCCGCCTTATACACGCGGTGCTGTTAACGGTATTAGAACCCGATCATTGGAAGGCAAAGGTAAGAACTTTAGCGAAATACGGTTTGATGATACTAAAGATAATGAACATTTAGCGATTCATGCAGAGAAAAACCATTATGTAACTGTGGAAAATGATCATGTTGAGCAAGTTGATAATAATCATCAATTGTCAGTGAAAAATGATCGAATGATCATTGTTGAAAACAACCAACAACTGACAGTAAAGAATGATCATATTATTGATGTGAAGAATAACCAATCGAATAAAGCAGGAAAACAAATCGTCATTGAGGCGGGAAGTGAAATTACTCTCAAATCAGGCTCTGCATCTATTACTTTATCGAGTGGTGGTGATATCAGTATTAAAGGTTCCAATATTAATATAAATGGGCAAGCAATTACCTTAAAAGCAGGACAAATTGCACTCAATTAACTGTTTAAAATGCAATAAACAGTGTGGGGGCTTTAGCTGATAGAAAACAAAATAAAGTTCGTTAGTGCTAAGGCTTAGTTTTATTTGATACAAGTGTTGGTTAGGGTGTTATGCCGTTATTGTTATCGCCATTAGTGCTTAAAGTTGGCACTGAGTCAGATAAAGAAAAATTATTTGGCCGTGAGAATATAGCACCAGAGTGGATTGAGTCAGACTCTTATACTGGGCGAGCACATTTAACTCTTACTGACCTAGCGCTAAATTATATAACACGCCTAAGTTACCTCTTTAAAGAATGTGTTGGTTGTCTACCAGATGGTTGGCAGTCTCAGCCTATTTTATTTCTTACCCCCGCATTTAGCTCAAAAGAACAAACTAAAGCGCTATTTAGTGCATATTGTAAAGTGTTACCTCAACTTTCAAATCATAATAAACTCTACTTCTACCCTTATGGCCGCGCAGCTTGCTTACTTGCACTTAAACAAATTGAACAGCTTTTGTCTGATGATATTTCGCAAGTATTAATCATTGCTGTAGATTGCCATCATAGTTTATGTGCACCCACTCAAGGAGGGGCTTCGGGCCATCATAGTGAAGAGTCACACCTAACCGCTTGTGACAGCATTGCGCTTGTTCAAGCACAATCGTCAGATATAGGTTTGATACTTAATTGGCATGGAAAATCGGCACAAGCGAGTGTGAATGAAGCGGGGCAGGGCGTCGCTAATTTATTCTATTTATACTGTAAGCAATCGAATGCTGCGATTGATGCAATGCATCTTCCTTTAAACAATACATTGAAAATAGCGAATGAGTGGCTAGGCCAATTATCTGGTATTGCTTCAGTGCTAAACAGTGATTTTAAATGCTTATTTAATGGTATTCGAGTGGGGGATCTCGGGGCAACGATGGGGATTTTTAATTTATTGCACACTCAAAGCTTGTACCAAAGTGGTGAATTAGACACTGATCAAGCAATATTGCAATTAGATCTTTCTGATGGCTTGTACCAAAGTGCAGTTCTATTTGGCTGGCAAAACGAAAATAGTGATGCAGCATAATGAGTTTGATTGTAGGTATTAAACTCAAGGCTATTGATGGTCTCGTCTATCATTTTGTAACCAATCCTCAGCAGCAAGATAACTTTGATGCTGTGACTTTTAATCACTCTTCGGCTGCTGATCTGCTATTGAAGATGTTTGAGCCTCTCTATGATGGTGTTCATGGCAGAGACTTATTGTCTGTTGCTGAGTTAGTGGAGCCTGCATTAGCTCGACGAGCTCGATTAGAAGCATCTGCATATAAAACAGAAATCTTTCAAGTGCTAAGCCATGCGTTAATGAACAAACGTTTGTCTTGTTTAAGGATGCCAGAGACAAAATCTGTTATCGCGCATGAAGAACAACCCACAGTGTCTGCGGTCGAAAATCAGACCTCACTTCCTAAAGCAGGCCAAGTCTCCCGACCTACAGAGTGCGTTGGGAAAGATGCCGTTCGAAGCGACATCCCAGCTGTACCTTTGAGTGAAACGGCGTTTTGTGGGGACCCTGTTTCTATGGTGACGGGTGAAGAAGTTCTCTTACTGACAGATGTGACTATAACGGGCGGCCACTCGCTGGAATGGGGGCGTATTTATCGTTCTGGGCAATGTGATATCGATGTCGGTATGGGCTTTGGCTGGCGAAGCGTATATCAATACGAACTTGCCAAAATAGCGATAAAGGCTGGGGAAGGAACGACTCACCAGTGGTGCTTTACGGATAATGAAGGCAGTACGCTTCACTTTGATACAATAGAGATCGGCGCTGTTAGCTATCAGGTGCGGGCAGGGGCTAGCCTGTATCACCATCCGGAGAACTATCATTTATTGCGTTTGAAAGATGGTCGCCAACTGCGCTTTAGCTGGCTTCATGGCGCTTGGCGGATGGATAAGCTTCGCATAAGCCAAACTGTTCAATATGGGTTTCAGTATTCCACTGCAGGCAGAATGACAGGCATTGATATTAATGGCCATCTCGCTATGGTACTTAGGTACGATCGCAGTGGTCATCTGATTTCAGTTGAAGTCCCTCAAGCTGCTGAAAATGATCCGATCCTTGTACTTGCCTCTTACCAATATGATGAAAGTGGCCATCAAGTATCAGCAACAAATCGTCATCAACAAACAGAGCATTATCAATACCGCGCTGACCATTTACTCACTAGCCGGACGCGTGCTTCTGGGTTTTGCCATTATTTTGAGTGGATAGGCGAAAGTAAAAATGCAAAATGCTGTGTACAGTATGGTGATAATGGTAATTATCACTACCAATTTGATTATGATGAACAAAGTAAGGTTACGGTAAGTACCGATAGCCGCGGTCATCAGTGGCAGCATAGGCATAACGAACAAGGCTTGCTGATAGAGAAAGTAAGCCCTAAAGGTGCGCGTTGGCAATATCGATATAATCAGCTGGGCCTTAAAGTTGCCGAGGAAACACCGAATGGTGGTGTTACTCATTATCGCTACAATCACCAAGGGCTATTAGCCGAATTAGAAGCCCCTAATGGCGAGCTAACCTCTTTTCGTTATAACCGCTTCGGGCAATGTGTCGAACAAAAGAACGCGTTGGGGCAGGTAACATCCCATCGATTCAATAGCCTTGGGCTGCTTCTTGCTACCTGTCACCCAGATGGGCGAGAAGATGAATATCACTATGATCATCAAGGTCGCTTGGTTAAACATCATTCGGCAAGCGGTGAGTTATTTCAGTATTGGTGGAATGCGAACGGCTTGCTTGATGCTATAAAAGTGAATAACGCACTTACACGCTATAGCTATGATAACGCCAGTGAAATAAATGGTATTGCCTATCCCGATGGACAGGTTCTTGCCCTTCACCGCGATGGTAGTGGCAATATCAGCAAAACGAGCCAATACCATCCCGACTCTGATGAACCTACGGTCACTCAGTCGTATGAATATGATCAAGCGGGTCGGCTTATCAGCTATACCGATCCTATTGGTCGTACATTAGGTGTTATTTGGGGCGGGTTATCTCAACCAGAAATGGTTATTCAAGCTGATGGTAGTCAGATTGATTTTCAGTATGACAATGAAAGAAATTTAGTTGGTATCAAACGAAGCGATGGCTGTCACTATCAGCTTGAGTGGGACGAAGAAGAGCGCTTGAGTCGGACTGTCGGCTTTGATGGGCGAGATCAGCATTACCGCTACAATGACAACGGAGAGTTAATCGCACTCCAAGAAGCCGACAGAAATGTTCGTATACAGCGAGATATTGTTGGGCGTGTGACGACTATGTTTGCCGTGTCTGCAAGCGGGACACGAGACAGCATTCAGTTCCACTATGATGATGCTAATCGCCTCATTAATGCCAATACCGCGACAAGAAAATTACGTCAAGAGTGGCTGTTGCATTCGCATCCTGTTGCTATTTGGCAAGATCATCATCAGTTTCAATATGGTTTTAACCGCCAAGGGTTACGTCAGCAGCTAGTACTGGCTGATAGCCAAAATATCACTTACCAGTATGACGCTAATCAGCAATTGAGTCAGATCTTACTTAATGGTGAGGTGATCTTTGATATATCACGTGATGATCAAGGCAGGGAGTGTCAACGCCAGCAAGGAAATGGGTTCAATCTGGGTACTCACTATGACGAACAAGGTCGTTTGTCTCATCAGCAATGGAATACGCCATTAAGCGATAAAAAAAGTAGCCACGAGCGCCACTATTTTTATGATCAGGCCAGTCAACTCACCCGTATTCATGATCGCCACCTAGGTGAACAAGCCTTTAGTTTTGATGCATTAAATCAACTGCAATCACACCGTGTTGGTTTAGATATTCATCGCTATCAGTTTGATAGCTTTGGTAATCCGGTCTCTGAATCAAGTGTGGTCGAGCAAGATCGACTATTGGCGAACAAGGATACTGCGTTTAATTATGATCGCTACGGTAACCAGATCCTCTCGCGCTCCCAGAGTGCGACCCAGCATCGCCAATTCAATGGGTTTAATCAACTTGTTCAAGTTAACCATCAGGGTCGAACAAGTTTTTATGAATACGATGCGCAAGGGCGTCGCAGCCGTAAAGTAACCGAGCAAGAAACGGTTGATTTTCTGTGGGATGGTGATCAGCTCATTGGCGAATATCAGCAAGGTCAGTACCGCTGGTATATCTATGCACCGAATGATTTCACCCCACTGGCTTTAATTGACAACGGTGAAGTCTACTACTTCCATACCGATCACCAAGGCACCCCCCTGACGATTACCGATAGTTGCGGAGAAACGGTATGGCAAGCCAATTACCGTACTTTTGGCTTTGCTGATATCACCATAGAAAAAATCAAAAACCCGCTACGCTACCAAGGGCAGTATTTTGATGACGAGTCAGGCCTGCACTACAACCGCTTCCGTTATTACGATCCAAACACTGGTCGTTTTATCCATCAAGATCCGATTGGCTTATTGGGGGGGATCAACCACTACCGCTATGCGCCCAATCCCGTGCAATGGGTGGATCCATTGGGGTTGAGCTGTAAGGAAAATGAATTTAAGAATATTGAAAAGATTTATTTAGACCATATTCTCTCTGATTTCGAATTGTGTCTTGCAGATGGTAAAATTCCAGTTGATTTTGGAGGATGGAATGATAATGAAATTACGAAAATCCCATCTGCATTATTTAATAATATTGGTAGTGAAAAATATACAGAGATATTATATCAGACAGTTTCAGAGTCTAGTTTTAACGTTAGTGGCTTTAGGAATTGGCGCTTTTCCCCTACACCATTTGCAGGCGGTATTCCAGGCAGTTTTACTGATGCGAGAGGAGCACCTGCTGCTGGTGTTGAGCTAGTTGGTGATGCTTACTGGTACCAATTTTCTGAAAGGGAAGTACAAAAAATGAGTACGACTATTGAGATTAACAAATATAATAAGACATCAAAATGGATCAGTGACAGTGGAGAGATTAAAACTAATATGTCTAAATGCATTTCGTATACAGTTACGTCAGAAGACATTGATGATACTTTCATTGAAAAAAGCAAAAAATCAGGGCTGTTAGGAGAAATGAAGATGGCTCTCCCTTCACCAGCATTTAATTTCAGAATAAAATAGAATGATAAAATTAAATACTTCATTATTATTGCTTGTTTTGTTGTTCTCATTTGGAGCTAGAACAGAAGACAGTAATGAAAGGCTTGTGGTACAGATTCCGGATCTAAGTTTCTGTTTAAATAAAAAAGGTCATTACTATGACAGTGATGAGTGTCTAAAGTTAATATATGGATTTAATAATGATTTAAACCATTATTGGGGAAATAGTGATGATAAAAAAGATGCTATTATACTTTTTCATGAGATGTGGGAAAATAAATTCAATGAGGAAATATATACTTTACCCATAGTAAAATTGAATTTAGTTTATCTGCTTGGTCAAGCAAAATGGTTTGATTATGATGTAGTACCTAATGATGAACTTCGTACATATGCACTTCTTCAGCTAGCAAGCCAAGATTTAATGACGGTATCAGCGGCAATCAGTGCATTAAGCATTGTTGGGGAAGCTCAAGATACGGATATACTCAGAGAAATTGTTTTAACTGAAAGAAAAGGAGTTTCTGAGAAATCTTTATCGGCCATTGTTATGTTATTAAAGCATCACAATAAAGTATCGCCTTTTATGGTGGAGCTTCTTCCTCATATAAAGCGGGGTTCTTTGAGAACGATTATAAAATCATACATATGAGTAATAAAAAAGGGCCTATCACTAGACCCTTAATATAATGGCTTACTCAGAAATTACATTGCGCGTTTGAATGTAACTACTTCATAGCTTTGCGGTGTGATCACTGGCATCTCATTGGCGATGTAGTCGATCATTGCTTGTGCATCAGTATTACAGCGGGTGTTTGCTGCTTTACAGTTCGGTGCTTTACCTTCGTAGCGAACTTTGTATTTACCGTTCACTTCGTCAATATTCTTCACTTTAAAGCCCGTTAGCTTGCCATCAACATAGGCAAGGTCAACACGACCAGAGTTCTTCTGTTGTGCTTTAAACAGTGGAGTCCAGCCATCGTTACCTGTTGCATTGTAGTTGTTCACTGCAATGTTGTAGGTTTTGTTATCTTGTAATGGCGTCCATGTTGGGTTACTTGCTGTACCTGTCATTACTTCAACGAAATCTAACTTACCGCTTAGGTTCGCTTTCGTTTCAGTGAATTGGTAACGAATGTGGCCACCGTATGGGAATTTACCAGCGTGCGCACCTGCAGGAAGAGTTGCTGTAATAGTGCCTTCAATTAATGCTTTAATGTCTTTACCTTTAACAGGTAGTACTGACATAAAGTTAGAGAATGGTAGCATCTCAAGGGCAACGTTACCTTCACGGTACTCACCGGCTTCAATATTCGTACGGATACCACCAGCACCAATTAATGCGAAATCAACGTCCATACCTGTCACAGCTTTTACTTCTGGTGTGTTTGCCCAGTAGTATTGGCCTGCTGCAATTAAGACAGCCACATCAGAACCATGTTCGTCTGTGCCTTTGTCACCAGGGCGGCGTTCGTGGTTAATTTCTTCTGGTACTTGTGCAATCACTTTACCGTAAGCTTTATCAACTGCTGGTTTGTATTTGGTATCGATCAGTGAACGCATAGAGGTTTCTTCATCGGTGATAGTGATGTTGTCTTCACCTTCGATGAAATCGACAACTTTTGCACTGTCAGCCGCGTTAAATTTACTCTCAGCTTCACGCATTGGCGAGTGGTAGTACTCGTCGTTACTTAATAGGGTATTTAAGCCTGCACATGAGGTTACGTCACCTTGCTTGTCAAAGCTTACTTCAAGTTGACCGATTGCTTGCGCGTATTGGCCCGCTTGAACAACACATGTTTGACTCGTACCGTTCGGGTTAGTCACCATTTGTGCGTAAGTGCCGGTGTGGTCGTGGCCAATGTTAGTAAAGTCGCCCAGTAGGGTATGTGAGTGACCACCAACAATCAGGTCGATGCCATTTACTTTTGATGCAACATCTAGATCAACCGCGTTACCAATGTGCGTAACCGCGACGATATTGTTGATGCCTTTTGCTTTTAGCATATCAACCGTTGCTTGTGATGACTCCACCATGTTGTGGAATTCAACCTTACCTGTGTTTGGTGACAGGTTTGGCATGTCGTCAAGTGCGATACCAAATACAGCAACTAAGTCTTTGTCTGTTGGTAGATTAGACAGATCTTTAACTTCGACCTTATCGTTACCATCAAAGGCAAATACCACAAAAGGTTTAAGGTTTGTTTGGCCTTTAAGATCTGGGTCTTTACTGATATCTACGTTTGCAGCCAAAACAGGGAAGTTAATATCGCTAATGAATTTATTCAGTTTCGCGTTATTAAGGTCAAATTCGTGGTTACCTAGTGCCATTGCATCTAAGCCCATGCGGCTTAGTAGCTCAGCGTTCATCGCACCTTCATTTAATTTGAAGTATGCGCTGCCTTGCCATGCATCACCGCCGTGTAAGAACAAGAAACTTTCATCTTTTTCAGCGGCTGCTTGTTTGTACTCTTCTGCCATTGTTTGAAGGCGAGGGTAGCCACCAAATTCGTTGTAAACCAGTGTATCGTTTGCTTTAAAGCTGGATTTAACAGGGTCGAAATTTGAGTGGGTGTCGTTGATATGAGCAACGGTTAGAGTGAAAGCATCATCAGATGGTGCAGAACTAAGAGAGCAGCCTGTAAGTGCCAATGTGATAGACATCGCGATAAGAGGCTTGGAGAACGTCATGTTGATACCTTTTTATAGTTATCTGCAAAATGGATAGCCAGGAAGCGTTAACTGCCACTGCTTGAAGGTGTATCCGCGGAAATATGGGCGAGGGCACTATATAGAAGTTAAAATGGGCAAGCAATTACAGGAAAGTCAAACTGAGATCACGGTTAACACTTAATGTTAATATATTCACAAAAATGCTAGCAAGAGCGCAGTATCACATCCAATGAGGAGACTCAGTAAGGTTTTATGTGAATCAGTGGATTAGAAAAAAAACGGCACTTATAAAAAAGTACCGTTTAACGATTGAGCGTTTTTTTATGTTAATTAGTTAACACTAGTTACTCGACTAACACGTTCGCCAGTGAAAGACGCAGAGCGAATTTGCACTTCACCCGTTACTTTTGGTTTGTTCGCATTATTGTATTCAACCCATGTTTTACCGCCATCGACAGAGTATTGTAGCGTTACGCCTGGGAATGAAATGTTCATGCTGAGTTCACCGTTCGCAACTTCTGCGCCTGGGATTGGTAGACGGTAATCAATGCCTGCTCTTTCAAGCTTAGCGAGTTCACGCTGACCCATAGCGCTTGCGAACTTCGTCCAATCAGACAGTTGCGCTTGTTTATTCACTCGGTTGGTTTCTTGCGAGTACTTAATACCTGCTTTGTATTCATTTTCCCAAGACGCTTGGTGCCATGCGCGCTCAGCAGCAGCTATTACACGTGGGAACACCATGTACTCGTATTGTTCATCGGTACGGACTGTTTCAGACCAAAGTTGTGCGGATAGCCCATAGAAAGGTTTCTTCGGTGTAACTGTGCCTGCACTTTCAAAGCCATTACCGTCACGATCTACTGATGTTTCCGCATTTTGAGGTAAATTTTCAGGTGCAAACCCGAACATTTTACGGGTATCAGTTGCACGAGTTGCCCAGTAGTAACCACGCTCTTTCGCATCAACTTCGTATGGGAAGTCCATGTAAACGTAGTCTGGGTTGGAGATAACAACATCGTAGCCTTTATCTGCCCATTCGTAAGCTGACGCACCACCGCCCCAGTACAATGTATCCCAGAAGTTAGCTCGCACTGACTCTGTTGCAAATGCATCTGCATCTTTCGAGTGTTTCAGACCATCTTGCCATGCTTGGAAGTGTGGGATGCCTTTATCCGCAACAATCTTAGAGACTTGCTCTGCAAAATGGCTTGGTAGATGTTCGAAATCCGCCACTTCACCGCTTGCGATCAGCGACTGACATTGTGGTGATTTAGCAAACGGAAAATCTTGTTTCGACAGGTCTAAATCACCTTTCCAAGCGATTTTCTCTTTGTCATTAATATCTTGGAAACCCGCATGAAGCTTGATGTTTTTCGCTTCATCACCACCGAAGTGCCATGTGGATAGCGGTACACCAGCGGCTTTGTGCATGGCCGCGACTTCAGTGATCACTTTATCTACAAAGGTTGCAGATGAATCTAGGCAGGGGTTGATGAAACTTTGCTTATTGTAGAACTGAACCGTGGTGACGTTTGATTCGTCTTTTGGATCCATCAAGCGGTATTGGTTCGCTTCATCCATTCTACCTTCTGCAGCAAGACGCGCGTAACGCGCTTCCATTGACATAACAGCGGCGCGTGAGTGAGCGGGCATATCAATTTCAGGGATCACTTCAATGCTACGGTTTTTGGCGTAAGTTAGGATTTCAACGTAATCTTCTGTCGTGAAGAATCCCGAACCAAAGTTATTCGAGTCTGCGCCAGAGCCTAATTGTGGCAACAAACAACGTGTTTCTGACTCATCAAAGCAGCGCTTGCCCCCAATATCGGTTAGCTCAGGAAGCCCAGGGATTTCTAAACGCCAGCCTTCATCATCAGTTAGATGAAGGTGTAGCTTGTTTAGTTTGTAGGCGGCCATTTGATCAATAGTCGCTAAAATTGCTGCTTTTGAGTGGAAATTACGTGCCACATCAACCATGACACCACGGTATTCAAAACGTGGAGCATCTTCAATATTTAGGGTTGGGATCTCAGTGGTATCTAAATTGACGAGCGCAAGTAAGGATTGAACACCGTAGAATGCCCCTGCTGTATCAAATGCTACAACGCTTGTTTTATTCTGCGTGATATCGAGCTTATAAGCACCTGATACACCGTCTTTAAATTGGTGCTTATCGACAGTGACGGATACAGGGTATTCACCAGCTGTCTCTATCCCTAGTAATTCCGCACGCTGGTTTAACGCTGCAATTTGGTCTGCATCAATACCACTTGCAGTAATAGAGATTCCGTTCGCTAAATCAACTTTCTTATACGTTCGTGTGGTTTTTAAAGGCGTTGGAATAATATGAGCCGTTGCATCAACAGCTGTTACGTCAGCATTTTTTTCAAAACGAGTATTAGCAGTGGCGACGACGTTATTATCAGCAAGCGTACGTTTTAATTGAACACCGATAATTTCATCTACGTATTCACCCGTATCTTGTGTATCTAAAGAGATAATATTACGTACTTCTGCGCCAGGGGCAGTGACGAAAGCCCCTGGCATAAAGTCAGTTTCAAAGAGTTGCCAGTATTCAGCCACTAGAGGGATCACGACTTCTTCGCCTGCCGCAAAACCATCAAATTTATCTGTCGGTTCTAGTTTATGTAAATCACCAGTAACGCGGGTAATTTTAAATTGGTCATTTTCAACATCCAAGATCAAACGGATACTGTGGAAGTAGATTGTCCAATCAGTTGAATTAACGGCTTCACCTGTATTTGTTAGCGTCATGTTTACTTTGTTGCATGATGCCCATTCAGCTTGAAGTTCTTTACAAGCAAGGCCGTCATCTGCGCCTTGGTTGGTAATCACTGTGTAATTTATATCAAGATTTTCAGCCAGTTGATTAACACTTGATTGTGCTGGCGATATAGAGGAACAAGCCGTTAGGCTCGCTATAACAACACAAGAAAGCAGACTTCTTTTCAACATGATTCCATTCCTAACAAATAAAGAAATTAAATTTCAAAACTGGAATTAGAATACGGAAGTTTTTTAATATTAAAAATTAAGATAAATGAGATTTATGCTTCGCATCACAAATACCTATAGGTTTATGTGGGTTTATATCAAGTATTTAGACTTACATCACTCTATTGGTGTTGGCTATTTTTAGCCGAGTTTCGTTAATTATGCGACGTGTGTCTCATTGATGGCTGGTTTGATAGGGTTTAAATAAAATTTATCGACGTGAATCATATTTTTGATGCTGGCTAACTTAATTTTCATGTAAATTAAGTTTTTGCGTTGTTCTGAAATTAACTATCAGTAGGGGCTATATTGATTACGACTTTATGTATCTTCCCTTTCTGGAGTTGTACTAGCTTGCTTAGCTTCAACAAGATTTTGTTTTGTGAATATTTTTACAAAATTGGTTGCTGTCACCTTGTTGTCGAAGGTAAGGGGCACCTTTTTGTTGGTCTGATTGCCCTGGAGACAATGGACTTTCTCTTGTGGGAGTGAGAAGAGGCCAGGGTTCAACACGATTAACAGGGGATTTAAATTATATGATTGCGGCTGTAAGCACCGAGTGATAGGTGTTGTGCTGACGATGGCAAGTATCGATCTTAACATGAATGCGTATGGCTGGACCCGACAGTTTACTAGCTGTCACTGACTGATAATTTGTTGGTCGGCATTTATAGGCGGTGAGGTCTTTTTTTCTGGGGTTTTATGCAGCAATAAAGATGCGCTAGTTGCCAAACCTTGAAGCTCGTCACTCAATTTAACGTAAAAATTGATTAATCGCATGGTTATTGGCGCATTGAGTGCATACTGTGGCCAGTGAAAGCATTTATAGAAGTAATAAGGTTACGAATATGTCTGATGTACCAGTATCTGTAGTTAGTGCAGCTGAAGCAATCCAACCCGTAGCGGAGTCTTCAGGTTCAATTTGGGGATATGTAGCAGGCGGTGTTGCCCTACTTGTCCTAGCTGGTTTCTTTGGCTATAAAAAAATTAACAAGCCAGCATTCATTATCAGTCAGGTACGTAAAAGAAACCTGAAAGAAATGAAGAAACAAGGTGTGGAGAGTTCTGAGTTTTCTATCGATCTAGATAAGCTACTTGATTCAGTTCTTAACTACGCGAACGCGAACAATAAAACCGGTAATGATGTTGTTAAAATCATTAGTCCGCTGAACGATTCTGATCGTATTAAAAATCCAAGCGATATGTACAAAGCAATGATTCATATTGCAAATGAAATGAATGATGTTTCGCTTGCACGTGAGTTTAAGAACAAGTCTAAAATGGTAAAAGCAAGTTCACCATTAATGGCGGGTCTGCTAAAACGCGCAGGTATCTAAATATTCAGTATCGAGCAAACTAGACTGTTTGTTCGTTCAGAATTAGAGATTAAAAACCACTGCTTTCATGCAGTGGTTTTTTTTATGCTTTTAGTATGCTACCAATAGTTAATTGGTTTTATTTAGTGAGCACATGAAAATGCTTCATTTCTTCTACTGACATCCAGTGCATGTTATCTGCAGGGGCAGCCTCTAGGGTGTACCAATAAAAGTCAGGGTTGATATTGATTTCTTGATAATAGTCTAAGTAATTTTGATGTTCTTCGTCATCATGTGGAATTGTATTGCCATTACGTCCATCAGATGATGCCCAGCTATGGACGCCGATTTTGGGGTGGTTATCGCTAGATGTTCTTTCCACACCAGCTAAAAATAGATCTGTGCCGCCACTGGCAACCATACCACCAGACAAAATATGTGTTGTAATGCCATTTGCATGGATGACCGTTGATAAGGCTAAATTTGTTTCATCGTCGGCACTACCTGGAATAGTTTTTATCTTAAAGGTATTCACGGAAGGGAAGTGCTCTAGCATATTCTCAAATGCATCGAGCGAACCTGAGCAAATAACACCATCAAGTACTGCTTCATTTACGCCTGTGACGGTAAAGGTTAACGGAGGATCGCTTTGCAGCTCAGAATAGCTGCACTGTGAAGTAAAGGTATTTGGATCGCTTGACGTCGTATTACAGCCCGCCATAAAGAAACTGAGGCAAAGCGCTAAGGTTATTTTCTTCATACTATCCCTGTTATTTTGGTCACTTAGTGTTTTTCGTTAGTTTATGAGCAAGTAAATGCTATGCGAAAGATTTTAATTGAAAGGTGTTTTTTTGCAAGCGTAGCTTGTGTATTCTGATAAAATTCGCTTCATTTAAGAATGCGTTATTTTGATAGGTGATTTACCTATTAGCTGATACATTCGTCAAAATTTATGGATAGGCGGTAGCGGCGAGGATGCTGTGAGAATCAAACTTCACAGCCCCTGAAAGGGGAAAGTCGTTATCGTAAATTGCTACAAATACACTGAACAAATCTTTTCTATAATAAGATCACTTATTTATCATATAGGTTAAGTCATGGCGCATCGTTTTTCGACAAAGGCCAAACTCGCTTGCGAAGAGTGTGGGCTTGTCATGTCTGTTCCCGAGCTTCATGAAGGCGATAAAGCATCATGCCCACGTTGTCATCATGGCGTGGTTAAACAGATCGAGCAGCCGTTCCAGCGGCCGATTGCTTTTGGTATAGCGACCTTGGTGATGTTAGCGCTTAGCGTTAGCTTTCCATTCATGTCGTTTAGTGTGCAAGGGCTAAATCAAAATATTACCTTGTTCCATGCTGCACAAATGCTTCAACATTTTGAAAATAGCTTATTGGCTCTTTTGTTATTGCTGACAGTGATTGTTTTACCGGGCTGTTTTATTGTGATGGTGATGTATTTATATCGTCAGGCTCAGCTTATTCAGCAGAGCACAGTTGCTAGAGGAAATATCAAAACAGTGAAACGTGTCGCTAGATTCGTTTTTCATATTGAACCTTGGTTGATGGTTGATGTTTTCCTGATTGGCGTTCTTGTGAGCTTAATAAAGATAGCTTCGTTAGCGGATGTTGGCTTAGGGATGTCGTTTTGGGCGTTTTGTATTTATACCGGTTTAGTGGTTAAGTTTGTGTCTATGGTGGATCGCACATGGTTATGGCACCACATCGATCCTTTACAACCATTAAAAGGGGTGGAAGCTGGAGACAGCCATGCCTCAGGCAATCATGAAAGTTGCCATGTCTGCGCACAACTTAACCCGCCTGTTGTGGCGTCAGAAACGCATAAGCACACCCAATGCTTTCGGTGTGGGAGTCGGTTGCATCCTTATAATCCCGCCAGTAGTTTACAGCGGGCATGGGCGTTATTACTGACATCCATGGTGTTTTATATTCCCGCTAATTTATACCCCATGATGTACACCGTGAGCTTAGGACAAACCGAAGGCTCAACGATTATGGGCGGCGTTGTTCTATTGTGGAAATTGGGATCTTACCCGATTGCGTTCGTGATATTTTTTGCCAGTGTGATTATTCCACTTGCTAAAATGATGGCGCTTGTGTGGCTGTTTATTCATGCTAAACGGGGTAACCAAAGTTCAGCGCAGCAATCTATACAAAGCTTAAAGATTTACCGAATGACGGAATTTATCGGTCGTTGGTCCATGATTGATATTTTCGTGGTCGCTATTTTGGTGGCGTTGGTGCAGTTACAAAACCTGATGGCGATTTTCCCCGGCCCTGCAGCGCTATCTTTTGCCGCTGTCGTAGTATTTACCATGTTATCTGCCATGAGTTTTGATCCTCGTGTGTTTTGGACTCAGCACACCAAGGCAAGGGGACCATTAACATCAACTTCTGATATACAAAGCAATGGCAATAATGATGTGTTATTGCCTTTTAATGAGAACAAGCACTATGAGTGATAACAAGCCAGCGCAGGCTGAAGTACAAAAAGCGAAGCAGTTTTCAACCATCTGGCTTGTGCCATTAGTGGCTGTTGCTATTGGTATTTGGATGCTAATCCAGTTCGTTGGAAGCAAAGGCCCAACGGTAACCCTGACGTTAAAAACCGCCGAGGGGATCGAGGTCGGTAAAACTGAGATTAAGTCTTTGAACGTGAAGGTTGGGGTGATAACGGGTGTGAAGTTGAGTGATGATTACACCTACATTACAGCAACAGCGCAGATGAACAAAGACGCAGCCCGTATGCTAAAAGAAGATACCCTATTTTGGGTTGTGAAGCCGCGTATTGGCAAAGAGGGGATTTCAGGTTTGGACACCTTGCTGTCTGGTGCGTATTTAGAGCTTCAACCTGGGCGTGCCGAAAAAGAAAAGTTGGACTTCACCGTGTTGGAGACTCCGCCTGTCGCACCGCCTGATGCAAAGGGACTGCGTATTGTATTAACGCATCGCGAAGCGGGTAAGCTAAGCATTACTGATCCTGTACTGTATGAAGGGTTTACCGTTGGTCGAGTGGAGAAAGTCAGCTTTGATCCTGAAACTAAAAAGGCTAACTATCAGCTCTTTATCTTTCAGCCATACGATAGCTTGATCCGTAAGCACACTAAGTTTTGGTTGAGTTCGGGGGTTGATCTGCAAATGTCTGCCGAAGGCTTCAATTTGAAAATTGGCTCGGTAGAGTCTCTGATCACTGGCGGGGTGAGTTTTCGGGTTCCTAAAGGGGCTGAGCCAGGCGAACAGGTGACGAAACAACAAACGCACTTCAAGCTATACAGTAATTTCAAACAAGTACGAGAGCGTGTCTTCGATCAGTATTTAGAATACGTGATGATGTTTGATGAATCTGTACGAGGGTTAAATGTCGGTGCGCCTGTTGAGTACCGCGGTATTCGTATCGGAACCGTGAAGAAAGTGCCGCTACATTTACCCTCGAAAGAGCAGGGGTTTTCGACCAAGCAAATTCCCGTTCTTGTCCGTATTGAGTTAGGCCGAGTTTATAAAAATATTGATTCTGCTGATCTGCAAGCACTCAAACACAGCTTATCAAATGAATTTGCGAAAGGCTTACGTGCAACATTGAAAACAGGCAGCTTTTTAACTGGTGCCTTGTTTATCGATACTGAAGTATACGAAAAAGCGGATAGCTACCCGATTAAGCATTACGAGCAATATGATATTTTCCCAACCCAAGCGGGCGGTTTTGCTGAAATTCAAAAGCAAGTCACCACCTTGTTGGATAAGTTTAATGATCTGCCCTTAGAGGAAACATTAGGTTCACTCAATAACAGCTTGATTGCGTCCCAAAAGACATTGCGTTCGGCACAGGCTGTGGCTGATTCACTCAATAAGATTCTGGAGCAAAAAGATACACAAGCGATTCCATCGGACGTGCGCAAGAGCTTGCAAGAGATCCAAACGACGCTAAATGGATTTGGTCCAGATGCTGCGCCTTATCAGAATTTAGAGCAGGCGATTGCTCGATTTGAAAATGTGCTCGCAGAACTTGAACCTGTTTTACGACAAGTTAACGAAAAACCAAACGCATTGATTTTCAGTGGTGAACAAGCGAAAGATCCTGTTCCAGTAGCAAAAGGACAAGAATAATGAAAACATGGTTAGTCGGTGGATTGACGGCGATCACATTGCTCACTGGGTGCAGCAGTCAGCCTGAAGTGACGCGTGCTACATACTTACTGCCATCAATATCCAATTCAATGGTGGCAACGCACTCCACTCCGCTAGGGCAATCCCAAGCCTTGCTGGTGGTACGTCCTGTTGAAATGGCCGCACATTTAGCGGGGATGGGATTGGTGTACCAAGTCAGTGAGACTGAGATAGTTCAAGCCCAGCAAAACACATGGGCGGACAGTATTACTCAGCAATTGACTCGCCGTATTACTGCGGACTTACGTGCTAAGCAAAAACGTTATTGGCCTAGTGAATTAACGCCTGCAATGTCATCAGCTGGACAAGCCAAGTTACAAGTCAAGTTCACTCAGTTTAATGGGCGCTATACCGGCAATGCTGTGCTCAGTGGTGAGTATTTGGTGATTGATAGAGACGGTAAACTACAGGGCGTTTATCCGTTCCAGTTACAAGTGCCGTTGGCGCAATCTGGTTACGATGCGCAGGTTAGCGCGCTTTCTCAAGGTGTTGATCAGTTAACAACACAGATTGCTCAACGGTTAATGGCTCAGTAAACACACATTGTTTAGTTCTTAGCCCAGCCTTTGCTTGCATTGTGTCATATGGGCTAAGGTTTCACCCGATAGTAACCATTTATCCAGCACTCTGGCAGATCTTCACCAGAAGGAAACGCCAGTTGCTGTTTATCAATCGCCACAGGATCTGCGAGATCTTCTCCTGATTGATATTGCACAGTAACGTGCTGGGTAAATGGATTGACCAGCGACGACATATCAACCACATCGACTAAATCCCCACTACGCATTTCTTTCAGAAACATAACATTGCCCCTTTATTGCAGACAGTTAAACGCTATGGCGAGAACCCGATTGTGGAGATAGAGGTTATCGCATCGCGTTGTATCCCTAATTATGGTTGATATTTGTCTAACCGCGACTTCTTGTCTTTTTAGGTGTAATAGCCTGTTTAGTTTATGCATGGTACTGGTGTAATACCAATCTAACTAAGTAACTGATCGTTCTTGCTGGTTAAAATCAATGATAACTGCGTTATAGATTTTGTAGATAGAACAACTAGCTATCTGCAATCTACGCCTTGTTTTCAGTGCTTTTTCCTACGCAATCACCTGAACATTTACTTACCCAGATTGGTATAAGTTCACGGTTTTCATCGTCCCTTTTCGTTTATTGTTCGTAGTTGCTTATGCTATGTAAATCAGTGAACTATAGCGTTATAGATGGGTGACGATCGTATGGAGAAATTCAACTGGGGTATCGATCTTGGTGGTACTAAAATAGAGTGTGCTGTCCTCGATAAAGCCACAGGAAAGTGTGTGTTAAGGGAGCGGATAGCAACAGAGCGCGAGCAAGGCTATCAACATATCTTGATGCAAATTCAGCGCCTTGTGCTGCGGTGTGCCGAGAGTATAGGTAGTTACCCAGAGAAAATTGGTTTTGGAACGCCAGGCACCTTAGACCCGAATACGCAGGTGATGAAAAATTGTAATTCTACCGAGCTTAATGGTCAGCCATTGGATGTCGATTTACAGCAATTACTTAATGTTAGTGTGGTACTTGCTAATGATGCGAATTGCTTTGCGTTAGCAGAATCACGGTTAGGTGTTGTACAGGCTATTAACCCAGATGCTGAAGTAGTGTTTGGGATTATTATGGGCACAGGTGTTGGGTCGGGCATTGTTGTTAATGGCAGAGTGCTACAGGGTTGTCATGGTATTGCTGGCGAGTGGGGGCACAATGTCTTGGAGCCCACTGGCACTCCTTGTTATTGCGGTAAACGAGGTTGTGTTGAAACCGTATTATCAGGGCCAAGCTTAGAAGCTTATTATCACCAACTGTCAGGTATTGAGTGTGGTTTAGCTGATATTGTGAAGCGAGCTGAACTGCAAGAACCAGCCGCACTACACACTTTAGAACGGTTAGTGGCGCAATTTGGTGTGGCGGTTGCCACAATCATTAATGTGTTGGATCCTGAAGTGATCGTGGTGGGAGGTGGGGTAGGTAACATTGATTATCTGTATGAGCAGGCAGAAATGGCGATATTACCGCACTTGTTTAACTCGACGCTGACAACTCAGATTGTGAAGCCCACACTGGGGGATAGCGCAGGGGTCTTTGGTGCCGCTATGCTCGTTATGGATGCCTAGCGTAACGGAAAAACGTTGATGGCATTACTCGATGCGAGGGAGCGGGAATAGACTGGCTCTCTCAAGTCACCAATATTAGCTACATGAAAATGAACAAGCGATTCGCCCTTTCTTAGCTGATACCTCGATATTAAAGCGTTGTTTTTCAGGTTGAACATGACAGACGCCGCTACCTTCGGTGAAATCTATACCGGTAAGTGTACAAGACTTGAATTTATCTTCAGGCAAAGAGGATAAACACCGATAAAGATTTTTTTTATTTTGCGTCTTATTAATACTGCTCATAATGATTTTTCTTTGTTTGTTATTCTTATAAAAAAAATCACATTTCTTCTGTTTGTAGTCACTTAAAAAAGTGATGTGTGAGCTTTCAGCTTCCTCGGCATAGCTTGGAAATAACAAGCTCGGAAATGACAAAAACCAAACAATGAAACAACGCCAAAAAAGATTCATGCTACTCCGCCATGATTTAATTTTCATACTGTAATAGTATGCTCTAGTTCTCATATTGTTTGTTTTTCTTCCCAGACTTGTAACTGGGTCACATTGGTGAACTTTTCGCGGAGTTGTACACTCGCGTATATAGCTATTAATAAAAAATGGCTTCCGAAGAAGCCATTAACACCACGTTTTAACTAGTAAATGACGACTAGTATTCCCAGTGCTCAATACTATGAGCGCCAGTGAATTGGTTAGCGAAGTAATCTTCACATGTACCTTCACGCCATACATCGGCTGTTGCACAGTGTAGACCACCACCAAATGCGTAAGCATCACGAAGATCCACTGGAATAACATCAAAGCCAAGCTTATCAAATTGTTCCATTTGTCCTGTTTCAGATGCTTCGACACACACAGTTTTATGATCAAGGATCAAGGTGTTCATTGATAACCATGTGCTTGAGTAACATAGCGGTGGAGGGTTATCCCATGCAGGGCTAACAGCTTCAACGATTTCCCAGTCATTTTTCTCAAAGATCTCACGTTGGCCTTTGAATAGTGGGCGGTGAGGGTTAAGCAGCATCAGCCCTGGACGAAGTGGACAGAAGGTTGCATCGATATGGATAGGGTGGTTATCTTCAAAGCTTAGTGTGTGAACACGGTAGCCTTGAGGTTCATATTTACGTTTAATCCAACGGATACCAGCAAGGTTGGTGGTTAAGCCGTGTTGAACGAAGATATCTTTACCTAAGCGCATTACGTCCGCAGCATCAAACAGTATGTCTGTTTCTTTGGTGCTGTATTCTTTACGGAGTGAACGCTCCATGGTTTCTTCGTCAGAAAGGTATTCGTAAGCGGCAACATAGTCCATGCGGAAACTATCATCAGATAGACGAGGACGTGGCGCTTGTTCAATCATACATTCGTTGTCTGATTCGAAGTATTCACGTAGTAGATCAACGTAGGCTAGATATTCGAAGTAGCGGCTGCGGAAGCTCATTGGCGCCATCAGGATGCTTTTACCCATAGTTAATAGGCAATCACGAGGTGGCATAACACCAAAGCCTGAGCTGATAGAGAAATCAGGGGTAGTGATGCGCTCGTGCCAATCGACAGCTCCTGGGCGGTCAACGATAATACCGCGGTTTTCGAGTATTTTTGCAAAGCCATTTAGGCATTCATTTGCGCGGTCGATAGACTCTTGAGTACGACGGCCCGCTTTACTACCACGCATTGGAGAATCAGCAGGAATTTTTTCATTACTTGCTGGGCAAGCCTCTGGAATATGTTGGTTATCGGCAATACCAACAATCACATGACGTAGTGGATCGAAATCGTTGTACGATTCAACATGAAGGCCTTGGCGAACATAAGGCACACCAGAATCTTTTCTTTCTAGTGGTTGGGAGGCATTTGGATATAGATCGTTGGAAACACTCATTGCAAAATCTCCAATAACATAATAATGAAATTATATTTTTATCGCTGGTAAATAGTCCTTTAGGCAGAGCGAAATCAATAAATCAAATAAGCCTTAAGGTATTCAATTAGATGGAACTTTTAAGTTGATGAGCTATTTAGTGTTGCTCTTCAATGACATTAATATCTCGCGAAATAGACTCGCATAATAGTGAATTGATGCCGAAGAATGACGTTTTTATGCCGAGTTCAAAATTGTTTAATTTAATTGGCTGCATATTGATACTTCTAATAACAAAAATGCACATGTTGACGACATGCACTTTTTGTTAAAGACTTTGAATGTCTAAAAATCTAAAAAAAGGTTGTTGAGCAAAATATTACTCCAATAATTTTTTTTAATAATTATCTAATGTAGCGCAAGGTAGAGATAATCTGGTTGAATATCACATTTCTTATCGCGATGCCTTGGTGTTTATTTATCTCTTGAGTAAATATGAAGAGTACAACGAGGAGGTACGAACATGTGTCAACGTGTTATAGCGAATACGCCAAAGTTCCTGATGTTTGATTTACAAAAAGTAGAAGAAACCGAACATATGATTTTTGGCGCAGATTACATACTTATCCGGCCTAAAACCTCTGGCTGCACATTGCATTTAGCGAATACTCACTATCGTTTAAGGGCTTGTCAATTGGTGCTTTTGGCGCCGTTCAACCCGTTTAGGTTAACGTTAGAAACGACTCGTCAGCATGGCGCAACAGATTGTGATGTCTTACATTTTCGTTTAAATGCGCTAGGACAAACTTTTGTTGATAGCGTACAGTTTAAAACGATCAAAAATATGCTTGATGAATCACGCAGAGGTTTATTATTTGAAGGCTGTCAGAATAATGAAATTCATGCGTTACTTAACAATATGGAGAATACCTTTGAGTTTTCTCAAGTGTTGAATTTATTAAGGTTATTAGAAAATCTATCGCAACTCTCGCCTCAACGCTACCTTATTGATAATTCATTTGAAGTCAGTAATATCAAACGAACAGAAAATCGCGTTCAAATGGTACAGGACTATATTGCAGAAAATTTAGCTGAATCTATATCGGTGACGGTATTAGCTGAAAAGTTGCATATGGCTGACAGTACTTTTTCTCGATTTTTCCATGCTAACTTAGGTATAACGTTTCGTCAGTATTTAATCGAACAACGAGTGCGGCAAGCTGCACGTTATTTAGTGTCGACGGATTGGACGATTGCACGAATTGGGTCTGAGGTGGGTTTTTCATCGCTGTCTAATTTTAATTCTAAATTTAAAAGTTTATTAGGGATGACACCACGCCAATATCGCTCTAATCATATTGATATGCGAAAAGATATTGAAAGTAGTCGTGCCGTTGAGGGGCAATTACAGAAGCAATTAGCGGATGTTACGCTTGACTAGCCAGTTAATACGTTAGCTAAATATTATAATTAATGACGAGATTAATAAAATGAAAAACGCTATCAGAAGTGATAGCGTTTTATTTTAATACCATGCGTTTTATATCAATGGCTAGACACTGACACTGTGTCTTCTTGGTAACTGAACACTTTTGCTACCAGCCAGTAGGTTGCACAAGCCAGCACGGATGAATATAGCGGGGCTTCAACCCAACCTAAATCAAATTGTAAGAAGAAGATAAAGCCTGTGATAAAGCCAACAATCATCGAAGACAGTGCGGCATAAATATTAGCAGGAATAAAATGGGCTAATAAAGTCGGTGCAACCAGAGCGGCCATTAAAGTGCCAGACCCTAAAATAGCGAGCATAGAGAGCATAAAGGGGGGCGCATAAACCATCGCAAAAAAGCCCGTTGCCCCTAATACCCACACTGAAGAGCGGTTCAGGATTAGCAAGGATTTATCAGACAAGCGACATTGAGGCCAAATAGCTTGGCGTAAATCATGCGAAACCGAGCCTGCAATCGCATGAAGAACTGAATTTGCCGTGGATTTCATCGCAAATAAAATAAAGAGAGTCACAACCGCAGAAACGGAAGGAGATAGGAACTGCGCCAAGAAAACAGGCATAGCTTGATCGGGATTTTCAAGACCTGGTACTTTTAAGCGAGTGTATAAGCCAGCAAGTGGTACAAGGCTGAGCAAACACGCAATGGGTGTCATGTAGGCGGCGACATGGTGCAATTTGGTTGTTTTGGCGAGAGCCATAAAGCGGACTGACATATAAGGAAGGGTGGCGCTATAAATGAAGGCGTAAGGTAATACCATAAAGACATGCCATGGGGTTGACCCATAGGGCCCTGAGTTGTCGGGCGCTAACAGGTGCGGGTCTATGGCATTCAGACCTGTAATGATTTCGCTGGGCGATAGGTCTGCAAAAATAGTCACGACAATAATCAAAGCTGAGATACACATGCCTATCACCATGAAGGCATCGGTAAAGGCAACAGCGGCCAGTCCGCCAATCGAGGTGTAAAGAATGATGATGCCCACCATCAAGAGTGATGCACTTTGATTATCAATCCCAAGCCATTGGCCAGCCAGTAATCCTAACGCTTTGATTTGACCAACCAGAAATACCATCAGTAGTAATATTGTGATGCCAGCCGCGAAGGCTTGTGTCAGACGTTTTACCGAGTCAGGTCCTTGATGACTACGAGCAATGTATTCAGGAATAGTTAAACTGCCCATAGTTTGTGCTTTTTGGTGAAGAAAGCGCGCACAGAACAGTACAGCAAACACCATGGCGGGGGCGAAGAAAAAGTTACCTAGTAATTCAATCGCACCGTATTTGTAAGCAACGCCAGGGGAACCCATAAAGCCCCACCCAGAAAAACCAGTTGCGACAATGGTGGCTGCGCCAATGAAAGGACCTAGGCAGTTGGCGGCCAATAAAAAACCGCCTTCGCCTTTACGTGTTTTCATGATGCGATTACTAAACAGTGCGAGTCCAACCATGATGATCACCGTCACCAAGAGCAGTACCCAATTCAATGAGGTGATCATAGTCGTTATCCTTAACCGTTAACTGATGCGTTTTTCATGGAAGCACGTTTTTTTGCCATGCTTATGACGATTTCGCCCATACCCCCACCAATGACTAAGATGCCACCGATTGTTTGCAGTACAGTGAGTGATTCACCAAACATAGCGATACCAATACCAGCACCAACAACTGTTTCAAGGTAAGACACACAAGCGAGTTCTGCCGCTTTTAAGTGCTTAGCCGCAATGGTGAGTAGCGTGAGGGCACCAAAGCCAATGAAAAAGCCCATAGCAAGTAACCATACCCAAGAAGATGCATCCATCTCTGCGAGTGATGGTGGGTTGATCATGAAGCAAACTGCGATAGCAAGCGCACCAGAAGTAAAGTTGAAGAAAGAGCGTGAATCAGAACTGACATCGGTGCGGTAGCGGCTAAAGAACAGGTATAAACCGTAACCAAAACCAGACGCTAACCCGAGCATATCGCCAATGAAGGTTTCTTTAGAGAAAGATAACGACATGGTTAAACCGCTGGTTGCATCGTAACTGATGATCCCTATGATAAATAAACACCCAATGAAGACGGCGGTAAGTAAGCCGCCAGTGAGCGCCGATATTTTTTCTTTGAGGAACACAGCCGCTAGAATGGTGGAAAAGACGGGACCTGTGTAGATAAGGAAAACGGCATTAGCGAGAGTGGTGTATTGGGTTGATGATACATATGCCGCTAAACATAGCCCCAAGCAAGCGCCACTAAGAACAACAGTGGGTGACAGTTTGGTGGCTTTAATTAGGTGGATTTTGCCTTGATGGTACATGAGGGCAAAAATACAGATTGCCCCAACTGTCATTCTGGTAAAAGCGATAACATCGCCGCTGGTGTTGATGTTCCTTGCAAAAAGCCCCACACAGCCCATGAGTGCTGCAGAGACTATCATGGTTGTGTAGCCCAATGTTTTGGTGTTCATGACTTGCTCCTTTGATTGATATCATTAGGCTGGTCACAAAGCATTCCACCACCGGTGATCTGGTAATAGCCATAAATCACAGCTACCACCACACATAGTACAAGATTTGCCACTATAAACGCATCGACTGACCAATATCCTGTTAGCATTTTCGTTCCCTTTTCAAAGTCTTATAGCAACATCTAACCTGTTATACAGGCTTGCATGTTGTGACTGCATTCAATACTGATTGATAGAAAGGATGATAACTAGCCGAAACCTGCCGTTAACTTGCTAATTGCTGCTCGACAGAATAAAAGTGTGAACAAGCATAGATGCGGAATGAGACATGCTTATATGCAATTGTTTTATGCATTGGGTGTAGTCGGGATGTTATTAGAAAGTGTATCGCGTGTGTCAAAAAGGAGTGAGAGGGGATCTTTTACGTAGACTAACATTGCAATAAATGGCATTTATAACAATAACTGTTCTCATTAGTATTCGTGAGTAAAATTCCCTAGAAGGATATTCACTTTGCTCAACATAACTAAAACAATCATCACTATCGCGGTTGGCTCGCTCTTTTCTGCTTCAACTTTCGCTGCTGATTACCCAATAACCGTTACTGACGTTGCGGGAAGAACGGTCACTTTCGAGCAGCAGCCTGAACATATCGCGCTATCATCCGCTCGGGTATTTCCATTATTAGAGATTATCTATCAGCAAGATGCCGCGAAGCACCTAGTAGCTGCACGTGATGATATGCGCATGTCTGCCCCAAGCATGTATGCTAATTACCTTAAGCAATACCCATCATTAGATACTGTGCCTGTTATTGGCAAAATTAAATCAGGGGAATTTGATACCGAGCGTTTCATTAACCTGAAACCCAAACCTGATCTTTTTATTGTTGATGTTTCCAATATCAAGTTGGCACAAGAGAAAGGGTTATTAGAAAAACTCGATCACGCGGGTATTAAAACTCTTGCAATTGATTTTCGTGAAAACCCTCTAGAAAATACAGTTAAATCGGTTGAAGTGGTTGCGAATGCGGTTAATCGTGCAGAAAAAGGTAATGATTTTGCCAATTATTACAACCAGCATGTCGCCGCAATAACAAGTACATTGGCTCAGCATCCAGAAGCAACAACGAAGCGTGTTTTCATTGAGCGTGCTGCAGGTTATGAAGCATCGTGTTGCCGTACATTTGCAACGGGCAACATGGGTGCATACATTCCTTTCTTAAAGGCAACCAATATTGCGATCAAGCCGTTGAAAGGCGCGAATACTGGTCAAATGTCGCCAGAAACTGTGATTACAGCGCAGCCTGATGTTTATATCATGCAGACAACAGGCTGGATCAATAAAGATGGCCAACCTACTCACGGGATTCCATTGGGTTATCAGCCAAATGAAAAAGCGATTCAGAAAGCGACTCAAGGTTTAATGGATCGTAGTTGGCTGAAAGCGCTAACGGCTTATCAAAATAACCATGTGTATTCTATTTACATGCCCTTTTATAACTCGCCATACAACTTGGTTGCTATGGAATACTTTGCTAAGTGGCTACACCCTGAAGTTTTCACTGCTTTAGATCCAGAAAAGACATTTGAAGAGATGAACCAAAAATTTGGTGATCGCCACGTTAGTGGCCTGTTTGGTCAAAATAACGCAGAGGCAATGACAAAGTGAATGCCTTGCAACTTGAGTTAAACGCTCATCTTGCTCGCAATAACAAAAAGAAGGTTGCGCTCGCAGCCTTTTTTATTTTGAGCATAGTATGTGTCGTCGCTGATGTTTTTATCGGCTCCCAAGGATTGACTTTCGCAGCCGTCATCCAAGCCATTTTCGATCCAAGTCATAGTACGATCGCCAGCAAAATTATTGTTTGGGATATTCGTATGCCAATGTCGCTGATGGCCCCTTTTGTTGGTGGTGCATTGGCGTTGGCTGGTGCCCAGATGCAGACGACGCTGAATAACCCATTGGCGGATCCTTATACGTTTGGTGTTTCTGCGGCGGCTGGTTTTGGGGCATCGTTAGTGATCACTAATGTTGTGGCGATCCCTTTTATCCCCGAGCAATACCAAATTGCAGTCATGGCATTTGTGATGTGCCTTCTGACAACCTTACTTATCGCAGGTATATCGTCAGCCAAACGAGTGTCGATTGAAGGAGTGATGCTGTTCGGGGTTGCTGTGATGTTTGCCTATGACAGTTTGTTGACCATGATGCAGTACATTGCGAGCGAAACACAGCTTCAAACTTTGGTCTTTTGGCAGATGGGATCATTAGATCGAGGGAGTTGGGAGAAGATAGGGGTATTAGCCATTGTGCTACCGATTGTTTTGATCATCATGATGAAGGATGCATGGCGCTTATCCAGTCTAAAAATAGGCACAGAGCGTGCGGAAGCCATGGGGATCAATGTTAAGTTTCTTAGAATGAAGACCTTGTTGTTGGTGTCTGTTATCACGTCTTTATCTGTGTCTTTTGTTGGTGCGGTTGGCTTTGTCGGTTTGGTTGCACCTCATATTGCTCGTATGGTCTTGGGGGAAGATCAACGCTTCTTCTTACCAGCCTCTTTTTTGGTCGGCGCGGTCTTGCTGGAATTAGCGTCCATTGCCAGTAAAGCCATTATGCCTGGGATTATTTTGCCGCTGACAGTCGTGATGTCGATAGTAGGCATCCCGTTCTTTATTTTCTTGATTATTAAGAAGGGAGGGCGTTTCGGATGAGCTTAACGATTAGCCAGGTATCAGTATCCTTTGGTAAGCAAATCGTCTTAAATAACCTCACTATTCCCACCATTATGGCTGGGGAAATGGTGGCTTTAATTGGTAAGAACGGGGCTGGGAAATCGACCTTATTACGTCAAATGACCACCTTACTTCGTCAACAGTCGGTTCATCAGCCGCAACAGATCCACTATTGTGATCGGGCTTTAACCTTGGATGATATTGGCTACCTACCACAGGATCACCGCATTAGCGCCAGTATTACCGTGATTGAATTATTGATCACGACATTGAATATTGACTCGACATCGCTAATGGCGAAAAAAGACAGCGCGCGGCAGGGATTATTGTTACTTGAGGAAATGGGGATCCTGCATTTAGCCAATAAAAACTGTGTTGACTTATCAGGGGGTGAAAGCCAAATGGTAGGGCTTGCACAAGCGATTATTAACCAGCCTAAAGTACTCTTGCTTGATGAACCCACATCGGCATTGGATATGCAAAACCAGTTACGTTTGCTTAACTATGTCCAGCACTATGCTAAAACCAGCAATGCCTGTGTACTCATGGTGATCCACGATTTGAACCTTGCGATTCAATACGCAGATAAAATTGCTGCGTTGCATCGAGGAGAGTTGTTCGCGTTTGATAACCCGAGCAATGCTATTACATCGCAATTGATTTGGGATCTTTTTGATGTTGACTCACACATTATCACAGTTGATAAGCGCCCCGTGGTTGTCATGAAAAGCCACTGATTTTTCTAATAGAAAATAAAGCACGCCCCATTATTGATGCGTGCTTTTTTGTTTATTTTGATAGTTGTTGATACAACTTATCGCAAATTTCTTTAAGTGCGGCCAGTTCTTCTAATGGTAATTGGCTCTTACACATCATCGTTTGTGGGATCGATTCTGCCTGCTGTTTCAGTGCTTCCCCTGCCTCAGTAAGAAACATGACTCGTGCTCGTTCGTCGTGTTCACAGCGTTGACGCACAACCAATCCTTTACTTTCTAAGCGCTTTAGCAAGGGGGTTAGTGTGCCTGAATCCAAATGAAGCTGATCACCCAGTGCTTTTACATTAATGCCATTATTTTCCCACAGCACGAGCATGGCGAGATACTGAGAGTAAGTAAGATCAAGCTTATCAAGTAGCGGGCGATAAGCGCGTGTCATGGCATTTGTCGCACTATACAGCGAAAAACACACTTGCTTTTCAAGTTGTAAATCAGAGTTGTTGGTGGTGTTTTTCATTGTCATGCCATCATGGAAGAAAAAGATTGTGCACAATATACTTGCATTGAAGGAGAAGATCGAGTTTAATAAATGCAAATCAATTGCGCGCAATCTAATTGCTGGCAATTAACAATAACAATATTTATCAAAAGGTGCTGATATGAAAACGCTTTACACAACTACCGCAACAGCAATGGCTGGTCGTAACGGCCAAGTAGTAACAGATGATGGTAAATTAGATCTTGCCCTGAGTTACCCTAAAGAAATGGGTGGAAGTGGCGAAGCGACTAACCCTGAACAACTTTTTGCTGCAGGTTATTCGGCATGTTTCTCAAATGCTATTTTACATGTGGCAAATATGGCAAAGCAGCCGCTTAAATCTGCGCCAGTGTCTGCAGAAGTTGGTATCGGTGCGAATGAAGCGGGTGGTTTTGCGCTAACTGTTAAGCTTGCAGTTGAATTGGATATGCCACAAGCCGCGGCACAGCAATTGGTCAAAACAGCGCATCAAGTTTGCCCATACTCAAATGCTGTGCGTGGCAATATTGATGTTGAAGTGACTGTTAATGGTGAAGCACTTATCGCATAAAGTGACAGGACAGTTTGATTCAGCGTAAACAAAGCCCAGTCTTACTGGGCGTTGTCGTATCTATACAATTGCTCTATTTGTACTACGAGTTATTGAACATTTAGAAGACGAAGTTGATCATGAGTGTGTAGGCTTGTACATCTTTATCTTCTTGTAGGGCAATTGGGGGCATTACAAATTGCCCATCTTTACCTTGGTCGTAGCGTTCTTGGGGTAAGTAGACGCCTTGCCATTCAGCATTAAGGGATATTTGCGGCGTGACATCGTAACGTACTCCAGCCGTCACGCTCTTAGAATACCGACGCTCATGGCTTTGTCCATAAGTGACATAGGGCGTAAAGGCATCAAATGAATAACCTGCTGACACGTACCAGTTAGTCTGTAGCTTATCGTTCTCTAACTCTGCCATGAATAACCACTGGTCGAGTGAATACTCCCCGCCCAAAGTGAAGATATTCATATTTTCAGGGTCCCCACCATTTTGCTTAAACTTGGTGTGCATATACGCAGAGTGGATACGATAATTAAACCCACTGATTTCGGCCGACAATCCTGCCATATAATCCGTTTCAAACATCAATTCATAAGAGCCAAGCTTGGTCTTATTTTCACGCCCAAATCCATAGAATGGCATCACAGAGGCCGTTAGTTCATCAGATATTGATGTTTGCCAACGCACAGAGAAGCCATCATAAAAGGTAAAACCAAGAATACTGTCATAGACCTCTTGAGGAGGGCGTGCCCATGTATATGCTTGGCCAACATAGTAATATTCTGATGCAAGAAATAATGGTAAGCGTAAACGCCCCCCATTCACGGTTAGTTCATTAATTTCATAGCTTAAGTAAGCCCACTCAATTTCTGGATCTGACCACTTATCCTGCGGACGCTTTACGACTTGTAAAGAGGCGTTTAATGCTTCTGTAATGGTATAGTCGGCTTGGATACCAAAAATAGTGTCGCAGTCGTAGCAAGTTTCATCTGTAATTTCGCGGTGAATAAATAGCGGTGTTGAGTTATTTGATTTCGCAATAGAGGTTGAACCGAAGCCACTGATTGAAAAGTTATCGGTAATATCTATGGCAGCAAGTGAAGTTAGTGGCATTGCTGCTGCTACAAGAAGGGGATATCTTATGTTCATGCTTACTCTCCTTGTAAGACGGTAATCAGAATATTGGCATTTTCAGGTACAGTACTAATTGGCGCGTAGGCAATCCCATTTGGATTTTTGTTCAGCCACTCAAGAATGTCCTTTATATCATCGCTATTTAATTCTGCTGGTGGCTTCCCCTTGCCAGAGAAAGATAATGATGCCCAATATCCATTCATTTGTGATACCGACTTGCCAAGCAGCATATCGTAAAATTCTTCTCGGTGAATCGAGTTTTCTGGCAAATCAACCAGAACGATTTTGATGCTGCCATTTAATTTTTTGGTTCTACCTTTATATAGCATTCTTGCTTTGCTTTTACTGAGCTGCGGAATGTCTTTGTTCATCGAAAAAACGGCAAACTCGACATCTTCAACGGCTTCATTTTTGGCAAATGCAGAAAGAGATAACCCTAGGGAAAAGCTAGCAATTAAGAGCTTAGTCACAATAGGTTTTAGGTTAAGTCCGTTATTCATTAATTATTTACCATTCATCCTGAATTAGTCCTAATATTGATGATAGTTGACACTTGTGTAACTACAAATAGACATTCAAAAAAGGTGTCAAGGTTCACGTTCAAGGAGAAGATATGAGCCTACTGAATCGCATTTCGATTAAATCGAGGCTGCTCGTACTGGTTATTCTACCGCTTGGTTTTATGAGTTTTTTCGCAGGGTTAGAGATCCAAAGCCTCTATCAAAACGTTAGTACGTTAAACATGCTTAATACGCGTGTGAGTCTATTGGGTGAGACTTCTGCGTTCATATCTGATGCGCATTTAATGAAAATTAAAATGCAAAATGAGACTTTGAGTCCAAATAGTGATTCTATGTCAAATGATCTTAATGAAAGTATCACTAAGATACGGTTACTCATCCCTGATGCTTTTACAGATAAAGAAGCAAAGTCGGTTAATATCGTGCTGGATGATTTGTCCGATGCTGTTTCTGAGTTTTCAGAAACACAAAAAGAAGACTTGTTAGATTGGTCAACATGGATAGATGAAACGCTAATCAGCATTTTAACCAGCCTAGAAAAGTCCCCCCTGGCAATCAATAATGAAAAAGTGGAACAAAACCTCGGCGTTTTATATCAACTTAATTGGTTATCGATGTGGTCTCAGCAAGAGAATTGGTATATTCGCCAGCTATTACTCATGCCGGATATGACCGATGAACTCAAACCTGAGTTAGTCAGTGTGATTCAAAATCAGCAGCTTTATATCGATCGCTTTATTTCTATTAATGCTGATCCTCAGCAAATTGAATTACTGAAAAAGACATTTTCTGATCCCGCTTTTGCCAACAGTTATATTTTACGGGAAGGTCTACTCGGTGATGGTGTGTCTCAAGATATGGTGAGCCTTGGATTAAAAGCACTGGATGAACGCTATAACTTGATTCAATTTGTTGTTGGAAAAGTGAGTCAGCAATTAGTGTCTGAGATCCATACAACAATCGCTGATGCCAAAGTGAAAATGGGGATCCTTGCGAGTGCCATTTTGCTGGCATTGATAGTGTTGACTATTTTAGGGGTGAATTTAGCGAAACGCATCATTCAATATTTGGGACGCGTTATTAAAACCATGTCGAAAATTGAAGAGTCGAGCGATACCGTGGTAAAAGTGATGGAAGATGGGCGCGATGAGTTCACCATTTTCACCCAAAAGTTGAACCTATTGATAGATGAGCGATACCACAATCAAGCCAGAATGCTGCAAGCAAAAGATGAAGCTGAGAAAGCCAATGTGGCTAAAAGTGCCTTCCTTGCCAATATGTCCCATGAGATCCGAACGCCTCTTAATGGCATTATTGGGATGTCGTCAATTTTATCAGATACCGACCTTAATCCTTCTCAGTCTGAATACCTGCAAATTATCGAAACGTCTTCACAAACCTTATTGTTACTGATTAACGATATTTTGGACCTGTCCAAAATTGAATCAGGTAATCTGGTTATCGCCCCAACAGAATGTAATGTACGCGAAGTCGCTTACGACACCATGTCGATTGTGATGGCAAAAGCGTCGGAGCAGAACTTAGCCCTGAAAGTGGATATTGCACCTGATGTCGCGGCGCTAACCATGATTGATGAACACCGATTGCGTCAGGTATTGATGAACCTGATGTCGAATGCAGTAAAGTTTACATTATCAGGTTCAGTGACCTTATCTGTTACGCAGCAAATGAAAGAGAACGGCCAAGCAGCGATTCGATTTGCAATCATAGATACAGGTATCGGTATTGCGAAAGACAAGCAAGCTCAAGTGTTTGCACCATTTACACAAGAAGATGGATCAATTACTCGTCAGTTTGGTGGTACAGGCCTAGGCTTGGCCATTTGTCGCCAGCTTGTTGAATTAATGGATGGTGACTTAGCGTTAGATTCTGAAAAAGGTAAGGGCAGTACTTTCCATTTCACGATAGATGTTGATGTCGTGAAAGCACAAGCACCTAAAGTTGCAAGTTTACAAAATGTGAAGACGTTAATTGTGACTAATGAGGTGGAGTACGCAGATGCGTTGAGAGTGCAGTGTGTTGAGCATGGTTTAGCCGTCGATGTTGAAACTGTGATGAGTAATGCTGAGCGGGCTTCAAATTACTATGACTTAATCTTGTTCTGTCAGGGATCACTGATCCGTACAATTGACACCATTGCTGAAATAAAAGCCGTAAAATCACCGGCTGCCGTGGTGGTATGTACCAGCCACAGTGATGAACAATACGATTTTGGTACTCATATTGATGGTGTCATTAGTGCGCCGTTATTTGGGCGACGTTTGATTAAAGCAACCAGCCAAGCCTTGAAGAAAGTGCAAGAGTACCACAAGAAAATTCAAGCAGAGCAAGGTGTGCTCTCAGACGAAGAAGTCAGTGTGAAAGATGTTGTATTGGTTGTTGAAGATAACCTTGTTAACCAGAAAGTTGCCTCACTGTTTTTGAAGAAGGCGGGTTATGATTTTGAACTCGCCAATAACGGTCAGGAAGCTGTTGATGCGATAACACAAGGGAAGCAGTTCAAAGCTATTTTGATGGATTGCATGATGCCGGTGATGGATGGTTTCTCGGCAACAGAAGCTATTCGTGCTTGGGAAGGCAAAAATGAAAAAGATCGCTTACCGATTATAGCGTTAACTGCGAGTGTGCTCGATCAAGACATCGACAAGTGCTTTGAAGCGGGTATGGATGATTATGTGGCTAAGCCATTTAAGAAAGAGATCTTGTTAGATAAGCTCGATAAATTGAATGAAGTTGCATAGTTGAGTGTGATGCCATAAGCCTCCGCCGTGATAACACGCAGCGGAGGCTTTTTGCTTTCATTGTCCAGCCGAAAGAATGAATGTTCATAGACCCCTCCCCATTTAGAAAACTAAGAATGCCGAATTGACTGCTTAAATCAGTAGGAGCTATGGCCTGTTATTCATGAAAATTCAGTTATTGTTCTTTTGAGTGTCCTTACTTATTTCACTATGCATTAATCGAGAAGCTTGGTGAATATTCACCTCAAGCAAGTTAATCAGTTGCTGTAAGGCATGAATGTTTGGGAGCTGATTGTTATTGGTCTGCTTCGTGATCTCTGTTGCTGAAGTGATTAAACGAAGTATAGAGAAGTTTATGCCTAACGTTTTAATTGATAGAACGTGCGAGTGAATAAGCTCAATATTGTGCGCACTATAAGCAATAATAAGCGAACTAATACTTTCTTCGGCGCACTCGATAAAGTGCTGTAAGTTGTCATTGATGCTTGTGTGACCGCATGGTTGGTTCATAGTTACAAGGTTAATCTCAGCTTCTGTTGTAGCAAGTTCTGTGATCGCAGCTTGCGTATGTCGAGTGAGTGCGATTACTTTGGTGTTCGTTGTCGATGTGGGTGTTTGGTTTTCCATTATTGTCGGTAAATGTTGTTGAATAGCATCAATGAAACCTTGTTCTTGAATCGGTTTAGTTAAAACGTAATTAGCCCCTGCTTGAATGAAATTGTCGTGTGCTTCTTGGAATATATCAGCGGTACAAGCAAAAATAACCGTAGAGAGTCTTAGCTGTTGACGTATAGCTTGAGTGGCGGTGACCCCGTCCATGACGGGCATGTGGTTGTCCATCAGTATTAAATCAAAGCTATCTTCTTTCAATCGCTCTAAGGCAAGCTGTCCATTTTCCGTAACGCTGGCTCGGTGCCCTTGGCGCTCACAAAATGTTTTAGCGACTAATGCATTAATTTTGTTGTCCTCGACAATCAATATGTTGAGCGCTTGCTGTTGGTGGCGACTTTCAGTGTTGTTATGGCTGACTTTTCCACTGAGTCGCTGGTGGGCCTCTTTGTTTGTATCATGCTCACGATTGTTAGAGGAATGATTATGGCTCTCGTTATCGAATGGCAAAGGCTGTGACGAGGCATGCTCAATAGTTGTTTCCAACGCAATGGTCACTGTAAATTCAGTGCCTTTACCTAATTCGCTGTAGGCCGAGATATGTCCGTTCATCATCTCAACGAGTTGCTTAACTATGGCTAAGCCAAGGCCAGTTCCACCGTACTGTCGGGTAGTGGAAGACTCTGCTTGCGTAAATGGGTCAAAAATATTCGCAAGGCGTTCTTCGCGAATACCGATACCGGAATCTTTTATTTTCATGACGACACCTTGTTGGCTGTTTGCCGTTAAAGTGTGTTTAAAAGATAGGTTGATACTGCCTTGGTGAGTAAATTTTACCGCATTGCTAATAAGGTTGAAGATGATCTGTCTGATCCGTGACTTATCACCAGTAAAAAGTGCATTGTGGTTGAGCTCGTTTTCAATAATTAATTCGAGACCTTGGTCGGTACAAATTTGATTGTAGGTGTGAGCGATAGGGTTGATAACATCGTTAAATTTAAATTGAGCACATTCTAATTCCAGCTTATTTTCTTCAATTTTTGAGAAGTCCAAGATGTCATTGAGCAACGAGAGAAGATGTTCGCCAGATTCGAGTAACACTTGGATCTGCTTATGATGTTCTTGGTTTTGAATGTTGCTCTCGATGATTTGTGCCATACCAAGTATGCCATTAAGGGGAGTACGTAACTCATGGCTCATGGTGGCAAGGAAAGTGGATTTTGCTTTATTTGAGACCTCAGCAAGCTCAGCTGCAGCAGCGAGATCTTGTTCAAGCGCTTTACGCTTAGTACTATCGCGTTCGACAGCAATAAAGCTCTGTAGGTTACCATTGGCATCGAACGTTGGGTTTATTGCGATATCTATCCAGTATGGGGTGCCATCTTTGTGATAATTAATCAGTTCAGACTCGATGGATTCTCCTTTTTTGAGTGCATCAGAAATTCTGGTGACTTCATCTTGGCTTGTATCTTTTCCCTGTAAAATATTCCCTGGTTTTTGGCCTATAACTTCTGTGATAGCGTACCCTGATAGTGCTAAAAAACTGTTATTGACCCAAGTGGTGTAGCCATCTTTATCTGTAATAACGATAGCATCTTGGGCGTGTTCAGCCACTAAAGCCAGTGTCGACTTTTCTTTTTCGGATGCAGCGAGCTCCTGCTTGATGGCTAAGGTTTGCAATAAGCGCTCGCGTAACTGTAAATAAAAATAAGCAGCAATGCTTAGAGCAAATAACAACATGGTGATGAAGGCATGTTGCTTAATTGTTTCCGACTCTTCTAGCCAGTATCTGTTTTGTTTCGCTAGCTCTTCTTTCACTCCGTTGGTAGAAATGTCTTTTTCTTTTTGAGTACTTTCATCTTTGATCCGTTCGCGAAAAGAGATGTAGTTTACAAGGCTGCGGAAGGTCAGGTTATTTTGGAGTGCTTCACTGGGTGCTCTTGTTAGTGCCCCTTTAAGCGTGAGCTCTGAAACATACAGTTTGTCTTCTGCACTTACTAGGCTATCTAATAGCGTTTCTTCTAACAGTAATGTCGTTAATGTTGAGTATTCATTAGATACTTTTAATCGCAGTAAAGTTTCAAGATCAGCGACAAAAGTTGAAATACTGGTATTAATTTCTTTTGCTTGGTTGATAACATCATTGGTACTGATCACCATACGTTTGAGCCAATGACTTCGGTTAGATTGTAGCCCCGTGTAGAGGGCATTGGCTTCCACTTCGGCATGAACTAGCTGCAAAGAATAGCGGTCATAGGCTTTATGATCTTGATGATTAAAGTAATAGAGCTCTTCCTGAGCTTTGATGACATCGTTGGTGAGTGACAAATAGGCGCGTTGATATTGATCGACTTGATGGCTTTTAGTGATGATGAATACCAAGTAAAGAGCAAGGCTAGTGACAGTAATAATGATAAGCAGGCTGAGTTTATGATTTGCTGTTTTTGTCATTGAATTAACTCCTCAAGCACTGCGGGCTTCGGGGCGGTTAAAGCGTTTAAAAAAGCACTGATTTCTACGATTGTCATCGGGCTTAACTCTTGCCCTAGCTGTACCCGCGCCATCACAATGATGGCCTCTTCAAGTGTTGTTGTATTTCCATCATGGAAATAGGGTGCTGTGATTGCCACGTTTCGAAGGCTTGGAACCCGAAAAACATGACGATCATTTTCATCACCCGTAATTTCGAATCGCCCTAAGTCGGCATTGGCAAGTGATCCAAATTGTGCTTCGAGCGAGGTGATATTGCCGAATTTCTGGAAAAGATTGCCGCCTATATTTTGCCCTTGGTGGCAGTAAACACAGCCGAGTTGTTGGAATTTTTTCCAACCATGTTGAGCAACTTGCGAAATGGCTTGGCTATCTCCTTTTAAGTAACGATCAAAAGGGGCATCGGGTGTAACTAAGGTGTTCATGAAAGAGATGAGTGCATGTTTGACACTTTGTTCAGAGATATTGCCGTTATAGGCTTGGGAAAAGCGTGTTTGGTAGTATTCAGACTGGCTAAGAAAATGAATAATGTCGGGCCAATTGCTATCCATTTCGAGAGGATGATGAATTGGACCATCAATTTGTTGTTCTAAACTCGCTGCTCGTCCATCCCAAAAAAAACGAGAATTGAGGCTGATATTAAACACGGTTGGAGAATTACGTTTTCCTTCACCGTTGACCCCAATGGATGTGGGAATAGTTTCAGCACCATTGGTAAAAATATGATGGCAAGATTCACAGCTGACTTCACCGTTTGATGACAATCTCGGTTCAAGAAAAAGTTCAAGTCCGAGTTTAGCTTTATCTTTATCTTTTATTTCAACGTGTTCAATAGCACTAATCGCAGTAGAAAGGAAAGCGACTTCTTTGTTGAAGTGGGATGAGGGCTGCTCACTGAAGATGGGCTCTCGGAAAGTGAAGAACAGATATAGGCTACTGATGATGACAATAAAACACGGTATGATCCAACGTAATGATACATATTGCACAGCAAATCCCTTTATAACTAACACTTCCTATTTTTAGTGTAGCAAGTGAAAGCAGTTGCATTGTTTTTTTGGCTTGTTTTCTAGCCCCCTGCTCACAAGAAGTATGCATAACGTCAGGGAGAGAGCTAAAACGAATGAATAAGTGCTAGATGTTTAACCTTTAATGGAAGTTAATTCATTGCTTAACTAATAATATTCCGTATTTTGTTTTTTATGAATGGTATTTGTAATGTCATAAAATAAGATAGGTGTTAATTATCTTTATGTTAATTAACTTTATCTGCGAAATATTGAAAAGCACTGTATTTTAAAGCTGCTTCAACTCTCATAATTATACTTTATTGCAATGTAATAAATTCGAACGAGTGTTAGTTCATATTGCGTTCATTTTACATACGGTACCCTATTCTGAAAGTTTGTTTTTATTGATTTTTTCAATTTACCAAGGAAGACTAGGAAATTGTCATGAATAAATATCTAAAATATTTAGGGGTTATTACTTTATTTGTCATTAGTCCATTTGCAGCGTCTGAAGACTATGCAATGGGCAGCCTTGTACCCGTTAGAAGTGTTACTGTGAGCAGTGAAGTAACAGGTGTTGTTGATAAATTTGAGAAGGAGGTAGGTGATAGCATTGCGCTAGGCGAAGTGCTTGTTAAATTGTCAATTGAAGATAACGCATTGAATGTTAAGCTTGCTAAAGCTGAGCTTGGAGTAAGTCAGCATGAATTGACTACGCAAGAGAAGCAACTTCAACGCTTTTCATCGCTATATAAAACTAAGGGTATTTCGGCGAGTGACTACGATGAACAGCATCGTAAAACGCGGCTAAGCCGAGCGCAGGTAGAAGTTGATAAAATAAAACTTGCAATGGTGCAACGAGAAAAAGAAAAATCTGAAGTTAAGGCTCCATTTTCGGGGGTTATTTTAAAAAGAAATATTGAACTGGGCCAATATATTCCATCAGGAGAAAAACTCTACACGCTAGTGGATATGAGTCAGGTCAAAGTACAGTTTTATTTATTAGAGTCAGATGTTATGAGTACGCAAAAGGGGGATAGCGTTAACGTTATTATTCCTGCTCTCAATAATAAATCAGTGAAAGGGTATGTTGATATTTTATCGCCAGCATTTGAAGCGGATGACCCAGGGTTTTTAGTTGAAGTAATTATTGATAATACTCAAAGTGAACTTAAACCGGGTATGCAGGCGCGTGTTGAAATTGCTGAACAAGGAGTATAGCAATGCAATATTTGTTAACGCTGCTTAGCCAGCGTCGTTTGGCCGCAAAACTGTTAACGTTAGTGCTGATTGTGTTGGGATTATTTGCACTGACTCAGCTGCCTCTAGCTGAAAAGCCTCGTTTTGATATGGGGGAAGGCTTAATCATAACCGAGTACCCAGGTGCATCTGCGTCAGACGTTGAAAGTAATGTCACCAGTAAACTGGAGAAAGAGTTACTGTCTATTTCTGGTATCAAAGAGTTTCATTCCGTATCGGAAGCGGGCCTATCTGAAATTGAATTTCGATTAAATACCGGTATCGCCGATCCAAATGTCGTATATCAAGATGTCCGTGATGCGCTGGCAAGGGTCTCAGATCTTCCTCTTGGTGTGACTGAATCACCAAAGTTGTCAGTAGAGAAATCATACAGTTTAGACTTTATGGTCGTCGGTATCAGTAGTGACTTGCCCTATGAGCAGCTGCGCGCTCGTGCGAAAAGCGTAGAGCTTGCACTTAGACGGGTTGAAGGGATTGGTCAGGTTTATCCTATTGATTTACGTGAGCCCGAATTTTTAATTAATTTAGAGCCGACTCAGTTACAGCGCTATGGCCTGACGGTTGATGAAATCGCGCAGTTGATCGCAGAAAGAAATGTGCTGATAAGTGGTGGACGGTTAGCGCTTTTACAGGATAACCCAGAGCTGATTACCGTTGCTGAGTTGGATAATATTGAGAAGCTGGCGGACATGTTCATTGGCTTCAAACCCAACATTCAGCTTAAAGATGTTTCAGGGGAAATAACCAGTGCATTTGAAAAAGCATCAGCGTATGGCTCTTTAAATGGTCAGAAAAGTATTCTTTTCGATCTTCGGACTGATCAGCAAGCGGATGTTTTAAAAACCTCCAACGATGTCCGTAACTTATTAGCAGGAATGGAACGTCAGTTTGGTGCTGATTTTTCGCTTGATGTTGGGTTTGATCTTGCGAATGAAATTCAGGCGAAGTCTGATATTGTTCGTAATAATGGGTTAGTTGGTTTAATTCTAGTCTTGGTTGTGCTCGCTCTGTTTCTTGAAAAGCGCATTGCTTTTTGGGTCGCAGTGTCTATTCCTGTGTGTTTACTCGGCACCTTAGCGGTGTTACCTGCGTTAGGACAAATTCTTGATGCCTATACATTATCAGCTCTGATTTTGATTATCGGGATCATCGTTGATGATGCTGTTGTCGTCAGTGACAAGATCATTGCGTTTGTTGAAGAAGGTTTTCCAATTGAAGAAGCGGTTGTGAAGGGGATCAAAGCCGTATTTCCTGCTATCACTGCCAGTATTCTCAGTACCATGATTGCCTTTATTCCTTTGTTGTTCTTGCCTGGGGACAGCGGTCAAATGATGTATGTCATTCCACTGACCGTTATTGTTGCTTTGTGTTTCTCCTTTGTGGATGCCTTGTTTTTTATACCTGCTCATTTGCAAGGTGTATTGACGAATAACACGCAATGGGTGAGTAAACGCAAAGAAAACTTCCGCCATGTGAATCATGCGATTGAATGGGTACTTACCCAGCGCAAGCGAGTGCTGAGTATTGCCGTAATATTGTGTGTGGGTGTGGGGGGCTTTTCTTATCAGCAACTTAGCTATTTATTTTTCCCTGAAGATGGCGCCTATTTAATTGAAGTGTCTGCAGAAACCGACCCTGAATTATCCTTGGATCAAGCGTGGCAACGCACTCAACAACTAGAAGCCTTAATCGGTGAAACCGAAGAAGTTTCGAGCTGGTACGGCGAAGTGGGGACTCCCAATAGTTATTGGATTATCTCATTAACGCCTGTTAATGATCGTGACAGAACGGCGGATGACATTGTTGAAGAGTGGGAAGCGGCGGGGGAAGGAATTGCAGGCCTTGCTCAAATTGAATTTGATATTGACGGTGGTGGACCACCTGCGGGACGACCTGTTGATATCAAAGTGGTTGGTGGGAGTGATGAGGGACGCAATGCGTTGGCTGATGATCTTGTCGCTTTCCTTGAAACTGTCCCTGGGACGAAACGGGTGAACCGCGATTTGCACGATAGCCAGCCGCGGGTAGAAGCTCAGTTGGAATACCAGTGGCTAAATTATTACGGTATTACAGCCGCTCAAGTTGGTGGTGTGATCAAGTACGCTGTTGAAGGTGAACGGGTCTCGCGTATTTTTAACGGTGAAGAGGAAGTCTTTTTTCGCGTTAGCTTAGAAGAAGACGATAAAACGTTAGACGAGCTTAATAACCTGATGGTGCGTGCTAGTGATGGATCGCTAGTGCCGCTAAGTAAGTTGATCCGTTGGGTAGACACCACATCGGCATCGCAAATCACACACTATAACGGTGAGCGAGTGATACGAGTGTCATCGGGGGTTGATGCAGCATTGACGGATCCAAGCTCAGTATTTGAACAGGTTGAAATACAATTTGCGGGTAAAGACTATGAAGGCGCTCGTTTAGTGGCGGCAGGTCAAATCTTTGAAACCGCACAAGCTGAGCAAGGGTTCGCTGTGGCAATCTTAATGGCATTAGCAGGGATCAGCGTATTATTGTTGTTACTGTTTGACCGAGTGATCGAAGGGTTGTTAGTGCTTTTAGTTGTGCCTTTTGGTGTCAGTGGGGCATTGTTTATTTTGTTCTTGCATAATCAAGTGCTCAGCTTTTTCTCTATCATTGGGATGATTGCGCTGATTGGGGTGATGGTGAATAACAGTCTAGTGCTTATTTGGCATTTTCGTTCCACTCTTGCAGAGCTGGACCACGATAATGTCATGGCATTCATTATTAAAGGCACGAAAAGTCGTGTAAGACCAATCATATTAACGACTATCACAACTGTCGTGGGTTTGGTTCCCTTGGCTTATGGACTTGGCGGTTATGATAATTTCATGTCACCGATGGCCTTGGTTGTTGGTTGGGGCTGTGTGATTTCAATGTTGGTGACGCTGCTCATTATTCCTGCGCTGTATGGTTATGTGCTTGAATGGAAGATTCGCCATAACCGTTCTTTATAATAACGGCCATTATAAAAGACGCCTCTTATTGTAAGACGCGTAACGAGAAAGTGCCGCTTTATACTGCATGTGTAAAGCGGCATTTTTACAGGCGTTTTTCCCCTGCTGATTTCCCCCTGCGTGTTATAAGGCTGTGTATTGATATACCTCTTAGCTATTGGTTAACAAGTGAAATATGGTTACAGTGGTGCTAGTAACTCGTTACTTGCAGGAGCATAAGATTGGAATATGGCGTGTTGTTGGTGTTTATACCAACCTTCTTTTTTGTGTCGATAACCCCCGGCATGTGCATGACATTGGCTCTAGGTTTGGGCATGAGTATTGGATTTCGCAGAACCCTGTGGATGATGCTTGGTGAGGTAGTGGGTGTTGCCCTTGTTGCTATTAGCGCAGTATTGGGTATTGCGGCTGTTATGATCAAAATGCCTTGGCTGTTTGTGGTGTTTAAAACCGTTGGCGCTATGTATCTGGCCTATCTTGGTCTACAAATGTGGCAGTCGAAAGGCAAAATGGCACTGAGTGATGATAATTTACAGACATCACAATCATCGAATTTAGGGTTAGTAGCCCAAGGCTTTATTACAGCGATAGCCAACCCGAAAGGGTGGGCATTTATGATTTCATTATTACCCCCTTTCATTAATTCAAAGCTAGATTTTGCGCCGCAGTTGGCGTTGCTTGTTGGCATTATTATGATCTCTGAGTTTGTTTGTATGTCGATTTATGCCAGTGGTGGAAAGGCATTACGGCGATTATTGATGAATCAACAAAACGTCAAAACCATGAACAGAATCGCGGGAAGTTTGATGTTTGGTGTCGCAATTTGGCTACTCATGAGCTAACAAAATATAGTTTAGCCGCTGAGTCGTGAATATTTAGTGTGTTTGTAATCAGTTTCACAAGGAGAGTTCTATGTTCAGTCACGTAATGATAGGTACCAATGATATGGAAAAGTCGAAGGCATTTTATGATGCGACTTTTGCTGCATTAGGGTATGAGCCAGGGGTGATGGATGAAAAAGGCCGTTGCTTCTATGTGACAGAAACAGGCATTTTTTCAATCACTAAACCAATTAATGGTGAGCCAGCGACCCATGGCAATGGCAGTACTATCGGTTTCTCAGTAAAAAGTGCCGATATCGCCGATGCGTGGCATACAGCGGGCATTGAAAATGGGGGGACAACATGTGAAGAGCCTCCTGGTGAACGAGAAGGCAGCCTGATGAAATTGTATCTTGCGTACCTCCGTGATCCCGCGGGTAACAAGATCTGTGCAGTACACCGCATGTAGTGCGTTTTAGCCTCCAGTATATAGCTCAGTCGCCATAAGGTGGATGGAACAAAGCTAACAGTAAAAAGACCGCTGAATTCGCGGTCTTTTTTATGGGCATGACCCGTCATAGTATGATTAGTCGTTTTACCCCTTAATGGTTTGAATAACCTTATCTGGGAAACCAAAATACTTTTGGGAACCATCATGATCGAGTAACAGACAGTTGCTGGAAGCGGCAATGTAGGATTTGTCGTTGGTGGTGAAAATGACCGTTGCATTGGCCAGTTTCTCGGTAAAGAGTTTGTTGATGTATTTTACGTATTCTTTTTCACATCCCACAAAGGGTTCATCAATAATGATCACACCTTGATCGCAGCACCCCAGCCCCAGTGCCATACGTAGTAGTTGTTGTACGCCGTTAGGAAGTTGTTCGACATATTCCGATGACATCGGTGTTTCAAGTCCTTGAGGAAGCCAAGGGTGTAAATCGAAGAAGTCGATGATCTCTTCCATTTGATGGCGCGCGATTACGCCATCATGAATAATGAAGTTTGATGCTAGCGTTCCTTCAAAAATATGCAGATTAAAAGGGATATAGTTGATGGCTTTACGGTAACGGAAGTTATTGAACTGCTTGATATTATAGCCATCTAGCAACACATTGCCTTGATAGCGTTCCTCTAACCCCGCTAAGATACTCAGTAATGTGGTTTTCCCTGCGCCTGACATGCCTGAAATAGAGATCTTATCACCAGCCGATACCGTAAAGGCCAAGTTTGTTAGTCCTGTTGGTGAGCCTTGGTAACGATGGGTAAGACCACTGACGGTGATGTTACCTTTGAAACGACGAATTGGAGGGCTACTCTCTTGTTGTGTTCTATCGTCATTTAAAGACATCAAGGCATTGATTTGCGCACTCGCGGCTTTAATTGTTTTGAATTTGGTAATGGAGTTATAAATTCCCATAATAGGGCCAAGTGCTTTCCAAACCAAAATGATGATTGCCAGCATAGCGCCCGCATCGGTTTTACCAGCCATTACCCCTAATACTGCTGTAACGATACTGGCAGTTCCTATCGCCTGAATGAGCCCTTGTCCCATGGCTTGTATTCTACCGTTGGTGACCGATACCCCCTTGGCATCTTCTAGGCTTTGATTGTGCGCTGCGTGAAAACGTGAGCGGATCACTCGCACTAATGGCAAACCTTGAATGGTGCTGATGCTACGGAGTAACTCATTCCATTGATAAGATACCATGGCATTGGCCCGCGAGCTTTTTGAGGTTGCCTGCGTATAGATGTAGCGTGAATAGACACAAAACAGCAGCATTAACGCAATCCCTGCTAACACAGTGAGTGCTGCGGTACCTGAAATAATCGTGATTGCCAAGATGAAGATAATCACAAAGGGCATGTCAAAGTAGCTAAGCGTGGATTCGGCAGTAACCAGTTTCCGCAGTTGGTCGATGTCTTTGAGTCGCGCTAGCTGAGACGATACGCCCGCAGAAGAGGTCATGGAATAGGGTAACCACAGCAACTTACTGATGACATTTTTCGAAATATGGGTCGCTAGATCTTTGCCCGAGGTAGCAAGGATATTCATGCGAATACGCTTAAAACCATATTCAGAAGCGGCTAAGAAAAGGGCGAGAGTTGTGAGCCAAAAGAGGGTGGTTTCCGATCCCGATGTGAGGGCAAAGCTGTATACCCCCATGATAAAAAATGGTTGCATCGCCCCAAGAATATTGATGATTAAGCTAAGAATCATCAAGCTTTTCACTTCATTGTTATAACGATAAAACGCGTATTTTATCCAGTTCGATTTATCCTGAGATTCAGGTGGTGGCTCTCGGAAAATTTTTGAGTACTCGGAGATTTCGCAAACCGTGCAGGCGTCGTTGGTTAGAGCATGTTCAATTAAGACATTATTGCGATAGTCAAAGAGTTTGGCTAAGCCATTTTCAACGCCAAGGAAAATAGTGCAGACATTATTGAATTCAACAAAGGCGGGCACTGAAATACGCTCCAGCTTCGTCATGGTGTCAAGTTGATGGGTTTTACATTCGTAATCTAACCGCGTTAAGGTGCAGGCAAAGCTGTCGATGTCTTTAGCCTGAGGCACAAAAGCATCGGTTAAAATATCGGGCGTCCCCTCCCATTGCAGCGTGATCAAGGTATAGGCGATCCCCAGAATGGTGGGCGAGCCATTGTAACGTTCTTTAAATTTGGCTGAACCAAAGTCGCTTAGCCGTTCTTCGGTATTGCTAAAGTCAATCAATACACTCATGCAGCCACCTTTTTCTCAAATTTATGCTTCACCAAACGGCTGTCGAGTTGCCCTAGTTTGTTGCTCACAATGACACAGATAAAATTGTTTGCTTTTGGCGCGATGCACGCCAGTAAAAGGCGACCAAATTGTTCGTCGTACACCATATCAATATCGTCAATCATTAAGACTGACTTGTTACTGAGCAGTGCACGAACTACCAATAAAGCGAATAAAACCTGACGCGAGAAAGGCAGCTGAGAATGGCTAGATATTTGGGTATAAAAACCATTCTTTAAGCCATCGATCTTGTCTTTAATGGCGAGGTTTTCACAAAGTGAAAAGGCCGCGCTGTTCAGGTGTGATTGAAAGCAGGTTAGGTTATCAATGATAGATCCTTCAACCAGTGAGGTGTTTTTATCAACTTTGATGATGTGATTACGCCATTGTGCGTAGCCGATGTCATCAAACGTGTGCTGGTTCACATTAATGGTGAGATTGTCATTGTGAGTATCACGTGTCAGACAGCGTAAAAGATGACTTTTTCCGCTCCCGCTCGGCCCTGTGAGTAGGTGGATATGTCCTGTTGTCAGCTGAAGCTGTTCTGCTGAAACAGAAGGTTGCTGGAGTGAGTTGGCATGATCCTCTGCGATGTGATTTTCTATTACCATCGTATCGGCAGTACCAACTGTGATAATACTGATTGGCAGGGGGAGATCGGATTCTTTGTTTGCATCTGTCGTAAGGACATCATCATGAACCTGATTGTCAGCACGCTGGTGGCTTGAATCTAATGGGGGATGAGTCGATGCTAAATCGAGAAGCTCTGCGATGCGGGCAATATTAAGTTGATTGACGCGCCAACGGCTGAGTGTTCGCATCACTTGTTGATAGGGCGCGAAGTAGCGGTTAGTCAGCAAAATAACGGCGGCCATCACCCCTTGGCTGATCTCTAGGTTGATCACTGCGCGCGCACAAAGTACGACAACAATAGCGACTGACAGCTGCTGGATCAGGTTCAGTGTGAGATTAAATGAGGATTCAAGTCGTTCATAAGCAATGCTTTGGGTTTCGCGTTCACGGATCATTTCGACCATGACACTTTCGACACGGTATTCCATGGTGCGGCTTTTAATATCTAGAGGGTTGGAAACAATCTCAATGATCTTAGAGTTAGTTAATCCTTCTATATCCGAACGTTGCGATAAGATTGTGACGCGTTTCTGGGCGAGAAATTTAGCAGTAACGAATAAGATACCTGAGGCGAGAATAAGTGCTAATCCCGCCCACATGTTAATCAGAAAGATGATCAAAATGGTGATAATACTGGTGCCAGCATTGATCATTGCCTTGACTGATTCGCCCCCGAAGAATTGTTTTATATCTGGAATTGTGGCGATGCGTTCTAGGTATTCTCCCATCTCTAAGCGATTGAAACGTTCGATATTAGCGGCACAAATAGCCATAAAAACACGATTAGTGAGCTGGCTTTCAAAGCGCTTCATGATCACCGAGACCAGATGTTCTTCTTGCCGCTTTAATTGGTAATCAAGAAAAATGGCCGTCAGGATAATCCCAAATAACAGCATTAACGAATTGGTCGACTGGTTGGGCAGAATACGATCAAAGATGATCAGAATCGAAAACGGTAAAACAAGTCCAAGTAAGGTTGTCATTACAGTTGAAAAAATCAGGTATAGCTTATCTAACGGGCTAATTTTTCGTGTAAATAAAGGATTTTTCATGTGTTATTCCTTTATTGAGCCAAGAGGTGAAGAGGAATTGGCGAATCGGTTTTGCTATCACTGGTCGGCGACATTTGCGCCGCAATCTTGCCTATGGTGCTTAGGTTTAAATTGCCAATTAATTCGTTGAGTTGCACCAAGGCGATGATGTAATCGTATCGCGCGTTTTCATAGTCACGGATACTACTAAAGAGTTTGCTCTCGGCGGATAGTAAGTCGGTAATAGTGCGCGTTCCGAGTTTATGGGCTTTCTGAATACCTTTATACGAGGCGTAATTAGCTTGAATGATGGTTGTGAGGCTACGTAGCGAAGCGGAGTAATCGTTAATGTCGTAAATAAAGGTATCAAAGGCTTGTTGGCTTTGTTGCTTGCTGTCTTGCAGGTCAATTTCAGCGCGCTCGATATTGACCTTGTTTTGTTCATAGCGGTAATAGTCTTTTCCGCCATTAAAAATAGGCACATCCAAGGTTAGGGTGTAAACCGCTTCTTCTGTGGTGCCGTTATTGGGAAACACATTGGCTGAAGCATCATTGGTGTTGTCGTAGGTATAACCCACACTGCCTTTTAATGATGGTGCGAAGGTGGCTCCAGTTTCTTTTAATGACTGACGATTTCTTTTTACCTCTTGTTGGGCAATCAGTAAATCATAGCCTGAGGTGTACATGATTTCGTTAAGTTGGCGTTGGCGAGTGGCCGTGATTTCATTGAATTGAATCGTTGATTGTAAATCATAGTCAGGATTGAGCGGCTGCTGAACAATATTTTCAAGCTTAGTTAATATGACACGCTGGTCTTTTTTTAAGCTGCGCAGGGTGTTCGCGGTTTTTTCTTTTTGCGCCATGACTTCATATTTTTCTGTGCCTGCGACATTGCCGAGTTCGACATTGCGGGTAATGAATGTCAGACGGGCGGCTGATGAGTCGTATTCTGCTTGGGTGGCACGAATTTGTGCATTGTTCTTTAGGTATTCGAAATAGGTGGTGGAGGCATCTCGAATAATCGATTGACGAGTTTGCTCTGTGCGGAGTGTTTCAGTATCCACACTTACCTGTGTGCTAGCTTGCGAGTAGAGATCACCAAGGTCAAACAGGGTTTGCGAGAGCGTCACATTAACGCCGTGATTATTGTAGCGGTTATTGGCTTCGCCGCCTGTTTCTTGGTGAGTCGCACTGTCGTTCCATCGTGTATTGGCTGACAGGTCGAGTGAGGGTAAAAATTTGCCTCGGTTAATGTCTAAATCATATTGCGATGATTTCAAGCGCGTTTCAGCACTGCTCAAAGACAGGTTTTGTTGTAACGCGCTATCGACTACCTCCAGTAAGTCGGCGGCTTGCGAATAGGAGGAAACCCCAAAGCTCAAGAGAGTTAGGCTAACAAGCGCACAAGATAGAGCTGATGTGGTGTTAACAGATCTTTTGAATGGCCATGTATTTTTTAATAACTTTGATGATTTCATCACTTTTGTACGGCTTACTGATGACATAGTCCATCCCTGCTTCAATACATGACTTGTGTTCACTCGCACTGGTAAGTGCGGTTGCACCAATGATGGTGGCGGGTTGATGGATATCCATTTCATCTTCCCGTTGACGGATAAGTTTGGTAGCTTCGATACCGCCCATGCCCGGCATGATACAGTCCATAAAGACGATGTCTGCACCGTGCTCTTTCATATACTCAACGGCTTGGGCACCATCACTGACGGTGTGAGCCTCATACCCTTGCTTGCTTAATAGTTTTTTCAATAGGAACTGTTGAACGCGGTCATCTTCAACAATCAGGAAGGTGTTTTGCGTTTGAACATTGGCTTCCTCCGCAACCTGCATGGCTTCGGTCAAGTTCGGGATCAGTTCATACGGGATCAGTGGGGTGTAGAACACACGATCAACATACTCGTGGGTGTCTTGCACTGTGCTAGATTCAGAAGCGGCCAAGAAGAGTTTGGTTTTGGCGGCTTTTTTAAGGCGCGAATGGAGTGTCTTACAAAATGATTTAAGCTGAATGCCTTTTAAGGTGTCGGTAATAATAATGGCATCGTATTCACCTATGGTTGGTAACGATTTGAAAATGTCGTTAGCTGCTCGAACAACTTGTACTTTTGCCCCATATTGCTCGAGCATGCGCGTCATAATATCAATCTGCAAGGAAGAGTCGGTACACACCATGACGCGCTTATTGTCTAGCGAACGCTCTATGCGATAGAAACTCTTTGGTGTGATATCTATGCCGATATGCAGTTTTTGAAAGGGCGGCAAGGTTGGGCTTATACCCTCGCCATCGGCTGGTAAATTCGGGGCTGGCGCTTGAAACCACGAGGATGCAAAGCGATTTACTTTAGTTAGAATCGCTTTTGACCACTCATCGTTAATGCCACTTTTTTCGTCAACAGCTTCCCACTGCGCCTCTTGAATATCGGCTAGGTTCACAGCATTGGTTGGCAAGAATACTATTTCAAATACCAAGCGTGTTTGTTCGACTTCTTCTGCCGCTTCGGTGCGAATATTCAGTAATAAGTATTTATCGTTTTGGGCCGAAATGGCATTGGAAAGTTGCAGGAAAAGGACCCAAAACAGACTAGTGGCATTGCCTTCAATCACTTCAGGTAAATTATCGTGCAAACGGCATTCAAAGGTGCGCTGTGAGTGCTGTGTTTTAGCGGTTAGGTGCACAATAAGTTCAGACATAAAAGGCAAGAAATTAACATTGCCGGTTTGTGCTTTGTTCCCACCCGAGATAAGGCGGTTATAGTTATCCGCTAAATCTGACAGTGTATTGGTTGCGAGGGTAATATCGCGCGCCATCACAGCACCGTTTTCGCCAGCGTCCTGGGCGATTAAGCGCACCCCGCCTTGAATGGTGTTGGTCATGCCACGAATTTCATAGCCGATGAGCGCGTAAAGCTGACGATATAAATCAGCATTGCGTTTTTGAAATTCAACATCTTGGTACATAGAAGCCAAGTTGGCGAAAATACGTCGCTCAGCAGGGGTAGTATTGAGGTTATTGAGCTTAGCTTGGATGCCTTGTGCATCGATATTTTCCAGTTGAGTCGCAAGCTGAAGAATATCGTGATCGACCTGGACGGCATGATGACTCGCTTGCTTGCTGTGCCGCAGTAAGAAGAGCAGACCGAGCGCAGTCACCACGGCAAGTGCAAAAACAAAGAGCGCCTGATGAAATAGTTGCTGTTGGCGAGACTGATAGCCCGATAAGACTACGGCGAGTAAGTTTTTCTGGGCCATTTGCAGTGTGCTATAGCTGGCTAATAACCCTTGTTGAAATTGAATGGTATCTTCTGTCGCAATAAAGCGTTCTAGCGTAATTGCGAGCTGTGGATATACCACATTACCAACCAAACTTATTTGCGATTTTTCTGCGGCGGCCAGTTGTTTAAAAGTGGTAATGTCACTTTGTAATGTGCGAATTAAAGGTTGCATGGGCGGTTGTGAGGGGGAACACATTTGGCCTTTGCACACTAAGGATGCATGCATTAATAGCTCAGATTGTGAGACTAATTTATCCGAACTCTGCAATAGCGGAGATTGCATTGCATGTGACTGCGCTTTGTTATTCGTTACCCATTGCCAACCAATAAATGCTTGAGCACTAACAAATCCAAGAAGTAAAACGATGGATAAACGCGTGATTGTTGTTTTAGCGATCTTCACTCTGTGTTACCTCTCATCAAATGCGTCTTCCATGGCGCTCATTACTGGTTTTAGGGCGTAATCAATCGCGTAGCGAGAGCCGGTTTTGATATCGGCAGTAAATTCCATGTATGGCGATAAGGTGTAAGTTGCTCCAGACTTTTCGAGAAAATCTTGCTGAATTGAAATCTTGGCAATGTAGAACTCGTTTTCTTCTTCTTTGTACGATGAGCGGCTGATGGAATCGATTGTGCCTGTGATAAAGCCGTACTTAGCGAAGTTATAGGTATCGAATTTCAATTTGACCTCTTGGCCTATTTCGACAAACCCCATGTCTTTTTTGGGTATTTTAGCTTCGCCGTGCAAGCTATTTCGAATAGGCGCAATATCAGCAATGCTTTCGTTGGGGGGAATAACGGCGGATTTGAAATTGAAATGTACCTTGTCCACGACGCCATCAACGGGCGAGTAAACGGTGAGACGATCAACTTTATCGGCATGTTGAGGCAGTTGTGCTTGTTTGAGTGAACGATCTTTTTCTAGTTGATTAATTTGGGCTTGATAACCCGCATTTCGACTGGCAATCGTGTCGTTGAGTTGCTTTTCTAACCGAGCTGATTGGAACTGCTCTGTCATAACGGCTTCATCTAGGTTTTCTATCTCGCGCAACATATTGGTTTCTTGTACCTGCATGTTAAGCACATCGACATACGAGGCCATTTCTTCTTTGTACAAAGTTTCTTTGATTGAAAGCTGTTTTCGGATCAAGCCAAGCTGTTTGCGTGAACTGCTGATCCGCTTTTTCATCGAATCAATCAAGCGCTGTTTATGATCTATGTCTAATTCGATGAGCTCTTGATTTGAGGTGTTCTTTTGGAATTCTTTGTACCAAGACTCAAGGTGTTGAGACACGAGCTCTGGGTAGGCTGTAAAAGCAGTATAGTCTGGTTTCGTTTGCTCCATTAGCCCTTGGTATCGGGCGATGTCCATTTCTAAACCGACAATATCTAATGTGGCCGATTGAAACTGTGTATCACGATCGACCGATTTTAAGCGCGCAATAGGCTGCCCTGCATACACATAATCCCCTGTTTTGACTAACAAGGTATCTAAAATCCCGCCTTCTAAATGCTGGACACGTTCAATATCTGAATCAAGTAACATCTCGCCACGGGATGAAACCACAATGTCTATTTGTGCCCGCGAGGCTAAAACAATCAGTAATAGCAGGGCGATGAACAAGAACAATAAAGACTTATGTACTGTTGTCATTGCACTTTTGATGTAGATCGAATTATCGGCATCCTGCGCCTTGTTATGTTTCGATTCGATCAGTGCCTTTTTGATGTGATTTTCAATGCCCACGCAATCGCTCCTTGTATCACGCCTCCGTTATAACCACGCGCCGATAAGATGCTGAGGACAATTTATCGATTTTGGTTTCGTGCTGTAGCTGGTCTTGTGCTGTAACAGGGTAACGATGTTAGTTTGCTAGGCCGTGGTCGGCGATTTGTTGATTCACTCTGACCATCTCACTCAATACATCCTCAATCAGCTGCGCATCGGGCTTCTCTCCCTGTTTACAGAGGCGTTCGATTGTTTCAAATTGCTCGCTAGCATTTTCTTCACATAAAGTGAGCAGTACGCCTTTGAGAGAATGCACGGTATGAAATAAACCGTCCATGTCGCTGTTGGCATACTTTTCCTGAATCATTTGGATATCGTTGCCATGCTCTTCGTTATACAGCTCTATAATCATCGACATCATGTCGTCATCACCGTCCATCGAGTCGCTAAATGCATCAAAGTTAATCATAGTGCCATTCCTTTTGGTCTTTTATCTATTCAGTTTTAGAGCGATAAACGGGTTTCTCTATTCATAATGTATGGTTGAGGTTTGACCATAATTCAAGACAAATCCTGTGATCGATTTGCCATTTATTGATCAATATCTCATCTGTAAAAGTGTCGTTTTATTGACGGTAAGTGTGCGTAACTTCTAGCTTTTATCATTTATCATATTTTTGCTGTGTAGATATTTGCCAAAGCAATAAGGCTGTTCTTAATTTTATAAAGGGAAATTTACTTTGTATGCGAACACTGACATGAGCACGGAGGCCAGTGATGGCAAAGAACAAACATCAAGACCAGCATGACGCAAAAGACAACACGCTCAATGATGCGGTTGAACATAATGCGACGCCAGATGAAAGCACCGATGAACACCGTGCTCAGGACAGGCAAAATCAGCAAAGCACCATGGCTTCAACAACGGCGACGGGAGCAGAATCAGCTGATCAAAATACCCAAGCAAACATGGCTTCTGATGATGGTGCGGGGGCTGCTAAACAGAGTGGCCGAAGTGGGCAGCGTCGCGCAGAAGAGAGCCAGTCTAAAGAGGAAGAGCAAAGCGGGCCGCGCGGTGGTGAAAAGCAAGGTGACACGTCACCGTTAGATAATGGCCGAGATGGCGAAGAGACTGGTGGTGGCGGTGGAGTGGGGGCGCAGGCTGTTGGAGGCGGCAGTTCGCGTGGTGAACGGGCGAAGAGTGATGAATCATCATCAGAACAAAATCAAGCCTCGCAACAAGGTGCAGAGCAGCAATCGGGGGCGGGTGGTGGCGTAAGTCCTGCTGCTGCAGAATCGAAGGCTGAAGATTTTGATACGGCAACAACCAGTGAAACCTTCCAAGTTGATGTCGCCAATGCGCAGACGAAAGAGCTTGCCGTTGAAGATGATTTCGATACTGAAACCGTATCGCAAACCTTCGAAGTTCAAGTTGAGAATGTGAACGATGCGGCGGTGGTGACGGATACCCTGATTGAAGGCACAGAAGATACTAGCATCGTATTTACCCAAGACATGTTGTTAGAAAATGCCACTGACATTGATAGTGATCAGTTAACGGCGGTGAACCTGACTATTGATCCCGCCTTTGGTGATGTTGTTGATAATAAAGACGGTACATTTACTTTCACACCGGCCGATGATTATAACGGCGAAGTGCCATTTACCTTCGATGTGGATGACAACGATGGTGCTATCACTCCTGCTGCTGGCAAGGTCGATCTTGCCGCCGTCAATGATGCCGCCACCGTGTCTGAGACCGTGATTGAGGGTGACGAAGATAATACGGTTCACTTCACGCAAGCGATGCTGCTGCAAAATGCATCGGATGTCGATAGTACAAATCTGACGGCACTAAATCTCCAGATTGATGAGCAATACGGTAGCTTAGTTGATAATAAAGATGGCACCTTTACCTTTACGCCAACCGCAGATTACAACGGTGATGTGCCCTTCACTTTTGATGTTGATGATAACGATGGGGCTGTTACCTCGGCGACGGGGAACGTTAATCTTGCAGCGGTTAATGATGCCCCTGTATTAACCGAAACATCCTATGTGGTGAATGAAGATGGCTCGATTAAAATTACCGAAGCTTCTTTACTTGATAATGCCACCGATGTTGATGGCGATGCGTTATCTGTCGTTAAGATCACCGCAGATGAAAACGGCAGCATAGAGCAAAACGTAGACGGTGATTGGATCTATACGCCTAACCCAGATTATAGCGGTGATGCCAACCTCACAATAGTGATTAACGATGGCACCGTTGATGCTGAGTTTACGGCACCAGTGGCCATCACCCCAGATGCCGATGAGCCCTCTCTTACCGTTTCTTTAACCGACATGACGTTAGCGGAATACGGGCAAGGGCATGATAGTGCATTAATTGGTTGGCATACTGATAACGTCAATAATGTTATCGAAATTCATCAAGACTATGTCTACGGCGTGGGCGATAACCGTGGCGGCGTGATTGAGTTAGAAGCCAATCGCGGTGATGAATCGAATTTATATACCAACCTTGATGTGAAAGCTGGCGATCTTGTCACGTTAGACTTTGATATGTCGGCGCGTTTGCACTTTGAAGGTGCTGATTCTCAGATTGATGTGTATTTTGAAGGTCAGCTGGTGGATACTTTGATTGAAGCTGATACGGGATGGCACCACCATAGTTATCAATTTACTGCGACAGAAGATAACCCACGATTGGAGTTTGATTCGCCAGATGATAACAGTTTGGGTGGCTTGCTTGATGCAATACGCATAGAGAAGGTGATCAGCGAAGATCAAGCTGTACCGATTAACCTTGATGCGTCACTCACCGATACTGACGGTTCTGAATCTTTACAATCATTGGTGATCGAGGGCTTGCCTTATGGCGCAATGCTGACTGATGGGGTGAATAGCTTTACGGCCAATGAAGACGGCGATAGTGCTGATGTGGCTGGTTGGGATTTGAGTCAACTGACGTTTCAAGGTGCAGAACACTTTAATGGCGATGTTGCTCTAACTATTTCAGCGACATCGGTTGAAGACAGTACATTAAAATCTGATTCTCCAGAAACAGCGACGACAACCACGACGCTTGATTTTCATGTCACAGCAGTCAACGACCCTGTCGTTATTGATGAAATGAGTCCGCTGCAATTTAATACGCTTGAAGACAGTGAAATTATCATTACTGAAGCAGCGCTACTGGCTAATGCGAGTGATCTTGATGGTGATACCTTGATGGTCACCAACTTACAGATTGACAATGCCAGCTTCAAGACGGTGATAGACAGCGACACAGGCGACAAATCTTTCGTTGTTACACCAAATGCTGATGTGAATGGTGATTTGGCGATCAGCTTTAATGTCAGTGATGACAACGGCAGCGTGGTGTCATCAGATGCGAATTTGGTTGTTACCGCGGTGAACGATGCTGCCGAGGTGGATGATCAAGCCTTTACCATGAATGAAGATGGTACGTTAACCTTTACCGATAACGATCTACTAGCCGGTGCGACAGACGTTGATGGTGACGATCTAACGGTTGAATCTGTGAGTTACAGCGGCGCTGATGGTGTCTTTACTGATCATGGCAACGGCAGCTATACCTTTGCCCCTAAAGAGAATTTTAACGGCGAGGTGGATTTAAGCTTTACTGTGAATGATGGCACGGTTTCTACGCCTGCTAATATCGACATTACCGTCGATGCGGTTAACGATATCCCTGTCGCTGGGGTGACGACCTATTCGGTTGATGAAGACGGTATTTTAACCTTCAATGACAAGCAACTATTAGCTAACAGCAGTGATGTCGAAGGTGAGGTCACTATCGCTGATGTGAGTTATAGCGGCGAAGATGGCATCCTGACTAATCATGGTGATGGCAGTTATTCGTTTGCACCCAATGCCAATTTTGATGGTGACGTTGCGATTGATGTGACCGTCAAAGATGAAGAGGGGGCAACGGCGACAACAACAGCGAATGTTGATGTATTGGCGATAAACGACAGCCCTGTAGTCAGCAACAATGTGGCTTATAGTGTGGATGAAGATGGTTCTATCACTTTAAGCCAAGCCCAGCTCTTAATGCATACAACGGATGTTGATAGTAGCGAAACCTTAGTGGCTGAGAACCTACAGCTAGAGGCCTTTGGTCAGGTTACGGCGAATGAAGACGGTTCATTTACCATAGTGCCTGCTGAGAACTTTAATGGCGATTTAGAGCTGACGTTTGACGTTACCGATGGTGAATACACGGTTTCGACAGGCTTAGATCTGACGGTTAATCCAGTTAACGATCCTGTTGTCGCGCAAGACGATAGTCGCCTTGATGGCTCAGATCCTATGATCCGCTTAGATGCCGCCCCAGAGCATGGTTCGGTCCAGTATCAAACTGAAGAGGGTGATTGGGCTGACATGGTAGTCGGTATTGAATATCCAGCCGATACCCAAGTGCAGTTCACGCCCAATACCGAAGAGATCCAAGCTGATACCCGCGATATTCGTATTGGTAGCTTTGATAGCAATACCGACACCAAAGTCTTTGATGGTAAAGCCAAAGTAGAAGATTGGGGGACTGTCGATGGCGATACCGCGGTTTATCAAGAAGATGGTGTGACTGTTACCACCCAAGTGAATACAGGTGAATTAGCCGCATGGAATGGAGCGGGTAGCCATGTGGGGGCAGGAATCGGTAATCAAAGCCGCCAAGGGTTAGATACTAATGAAATGCTCACTGTTACAGTCGAAGGGGAAGACGTTAACCAAATTACTTTCCAACTGGATGGTCTGGGTGGTTATTTCGATGAAACCAGCCGCCATGCCACGGAAGTGATGATTAAGGCCTATGATGCTGATGGCAATATCATAGATGCACAAGGGGGTTATCGTGAGTCGGGTGAATACCAAGATGAATACGTATTTACCACAGATGTGCCAGTGCATCACTTTACACTAGGAACAACAGGCAGTAATGGCACCTATGTGGTGCAGAATATGACGGTGTCTCGTACTATGTCTGAAGAAATTCAGATGACGACGATTCAAGCTGATGGCAGTGAAGTGACACATGCCATGAATTTGGATCTAAATTACAGTACCGCAGATCAAACTCTGGATGTGACCGACCAGCTTGTTGAAGTTAAAGAGGGCATTAATTCTCGCGCCATTGAAGTTGAAGAAGATGGTCAATTGGTGATCGATCCTGCTGATCTTTTACTTAATGACACTGATGTTGATGGTGATACCTTAACGATCGTGAGTGTTGAAGCGACGGATGACACCCACGGTAAGGTACACCTTGATGAAGATGGCAATGTCGTCTTTACACCAGAACCTGATTACAACGGTCCAGCTTCGTTCACTTACACTGTTTCTGATGGTAATGGCTCGACGGATACAGCGACAGTGTCTGTCGATGTCACTCCTGTGGAAGACGAACCTGTTGCCCCTTGCTTGAACTTCAATGTCGATGAAGATCAAGTGTTAGTGATTGACCCTGCTTATATCCTCAAACAAGCCAGCGATGCTGATGGCGACAAACTGACGTTAGAAGATCTGTCCTTAAAGCAGCCGCCCAATGGTCAATTACAACTTCAGCAAGATGGGATGTACCATCTTATTACACCGCCTGATTTTAATGGCCTAATAGAGCTAAATTACACCATCTCTGATGGTGATGATAAAACTGAAGGCGCAATGAAGGTGGATGTGCTGCCTGTTAATGATGCGCCATTTAGCAGCGGTAATGCTCACCTAACGACCCACGAAGATGGTGCTTTTACCTTTAATGCTAACGATATGCTGGATCTCTTTGGTGATATTGACGGTGATGATCTGGTGATCTCTCGCATTATTACAGCCGAAGGAGAAGAAGGTGGAAAGGTTGAACAAAATGAAGATGGTAGTTGGACCTTTACTCCCGCAGAAGATTATTCAGGTACGGCTGAGCTGCAAGTTGAAGTAAAAGACCCTGATGGTTTAACGACCATGTTGGAGATGCCTGTTTATGTTCGTCCTGTCGCTGACGGTGCGGTGATCACGACGGATCATCAAGGGCCACTTGTTTTTGATGAAGATTCCTCGGGGTTACTTGGCTTAAATGTTGAGATGATCGATGTGTCTGAACAACTGAGTCACTTAGTCATAACTGGCTTCCCTGTTGGTTTTGAAGTGTCTGATGGTGTGAATACCATAGTGATTACAGAAGAAAACCAAGTGCTTGATGTCACAACATGGAGCATGGACGACTTATCACTTACTCCGCCTCAAGACTTTACAGGCAGCTTCTTTATCACAGTATCAGCGACAACGGCCGATTATGGTGAAGAGTCCTCCAGCCAGATCTCGCAACCAACCGAGTCGTATGCTGATTTTGATGCCACAGCAGGTGACACCTTGGTGCTATCCATGGCTGATTTACTGGCTATGGCTGAGGGTATAGAAGCGGGCAAAGGAGATGAGGTTGAGGGCGTTCATTTAATTGATCGCAGCCAGGGCGAACTGGTGGATAACAATGATGGTACTTGGTCGTTTACACCTGCTGAAGGCTTTACGGGGGATGTCGATTTTGCCTATCAGGTGCTAAATGATGGCAATACGATTGATGTGCAAAGTACCATCGCTGTAGCGGATCAAAAGGAGGATAAGCCAAGCAAAGATGAGGGAGGAAAAGGGCCAGATAATGAATCACCACAGGTAGACAGTATCGCCACAACAGACCTTGATGTAGGCAATACCTTAACCTTTGATGACCGAGATCTATTGGCGCAACTGTCTGATGCTGATGGCGATACGTTGAGCATAGAGTCTGTGCAGCTAATCTCAGGGCAAGGCATATTAGAAACAAAGGGTGAGGGAGAGTACAGTTTCTCGCCAGCTGAGGGATTCAGCGGTGAAGCGCAAATTGCCTTTATCGCCTCTGATGGACAAGAAAGTATTCGCAGCCACTTTAATGTGAATGTCGCTGAACCTGAATCGTCATTGATGCTCAATGAACATGGAGCGCTTGAGTTAACCTCAAGTGATATTTTGGCCTCGCTGGGACTTGATGGCAGCCTTGATGTGGCTGCCGTGGATTACCATGGTGAAGCTGGCACCTTAATCGAAGACGGTGAGGGTGGCTGGATGTTCTGGACGGATGAAGAGTTTGATGGAAACCTTGAACTCGATGTCACCACCTCTGATGGCGAAAGTAAAACACAGCATGATTTAACCCTGACGGTGGATGAGTATCGCGATCCTGACGCTGCCCCTGCCCCTGCCCCTGAAGTCCCTTTGACCGAGCCCGAAGCAAAAGATGTCGATACGCAAACGCGAACCGCTGAGGGTGATCAAACCGAAGCTGCAGCAGAAGAGAGTCAGCCAGAAGACGCAGATGTGACTGCAGCACCAGGTAGTACGATACGGGTCGATATCCCTGATGAGGTTGCTGATAATCCCGATGTTGATCAAGTTGAAATTAGTCAGTTGCCAGAAGGGGCCACCATATCAAACGGTATTATGAATGATGATGGTTCATATACCGTGAGTGGCGATTTATCACGTCCTGTAACCATGACACTTTCCGATGAGCATGAAGGGACAACGACGGTAACTTTCGAAGGCCAGACAGATATCGGAGAGCCTGTTGATGGCGCGACGGGCGAGATAGTTATTGATGTTGATGACGCGCACGCCATGCAGTCAGGTCAAAAAGCGCAAGATAACCCTCATGGGATGCCGGGTGAGGATAGCCAAGGCGGTGACTGGACGCAGGGTGACAACAGAGATAGCGGCATAGATGTGATGGATGATAGCTCATCCTATGACAATGATGATCACTCCGCTCAACAAGATGACCATAGCTTAGTTGACGATAATGTGTAGAAATTGTCTTTGAGAAAATAAATGAAAAGAGCGCAGAGATTATTCTGCGCTCTTTTTGGTCTCATTATACTAAATGAACAAAGCACTAAACTCGGTCACAACATTTTTGCTGTCGTGCTCTTAACTTGCTGATGAAAAGTGGTCATTAGAGAGTATCAGCAAGGGGCTGTTCGCTATTTACTTGGCCTTTGGTTTGACGTAAAGCAATATGCGTGCGGTTTATAATTTAAATAATTTTCCGCATTGTTGGCACTGATGAATCGAGGTATAGATTAAACGTTGCCAGAAGTTGCGACGAATACGTTTCACTTGAGTACAGTTACATTTCATTTGGGGTATCCATTCCATATATGTTGATGCATCTAGTTTCAATTATACTTGCTGAATAGGGCTTGAATACTATAACCCTAAAGTATTAATTGCCAGTTAATTCTCTATAATATCAATGCATTGCTGATTGCTTTATAAATAGGCGATAGAGTAAACAATAATAGATGGTTAATTAATCTGAAGCACTTGGTTATATTGAAGTAAAAAACTAATGTCGCACCTAGAGTAAGGGTATTTCGTTGAGTATTGTGTTTTTTATATGAATAAAAGTGATTGTAGAGTGTAGTTAGAAAGCTATTTTCTACTCTGAAAAGTGCTTGGGAGTCGTCACTATAATTGGGTGTATTCAGTAGGATGAGATAGAAATGAGGTAAGGTATTTCAATCTCATAAAATGTACCGACTACAGTTTCATCTAAACTATAATCGATACAAATCACATTTGATTTAATGTCACCCCTTTGTGGCGCTTGGCTCATTATTTAGCGAGATGACGGTTTGGTTAGCTGATTTTAGTCATTTCATTTAACGTAAATGATGCGACGCAACCTTCGGTTGCGGCCATGTAGTCGGCAAGGTGGTTGTTAGCCATATGTGTTTGCCACAACTCACGTGAACTCCAATTTTCATAGAAGGTAAAGTGTGTTGGATTTTCATTGTCTTGGTGTAAGTCGTAATTGATACACCCCTCTTCTGCGCGTGTTGTGTTGATGAGTTTTACCAGTTCTGTTTTAACCAGCTCGATATGGTCATCTTTAGCAACAATATTCGCAATTATGGTAAGGGTCATGCTGATATCCTTCTGTGGTGCCTGTATTTACTTATGCTGACTGTTAAAGTAAATAATAGGAGGTATTTTTTATGTGATAAATAGCGCTAGATTTGAATGTTTATCAAAAAATAATGGAGAATATAAGCTGTGTTATGACCAAGCAGTTAATAGCTCGATACCTTTATGCTTAGACCAACTGTGTCGGGTACAGTGCGGCTCAATGGTTGAACCGCACGTTAGTATTAAGCTTTTGCCCAGTGACGAATAGTTTTGATTTCCTCAGCATCAATATTTAGTGACTCTAAAAATGCTTGGTGTGCCTCTGGCTCCATTGCTTCGAATTGTTGATGCCAATTCTTCATGTTTTCATCTGTAAGACCAGCAGCTTTCATGATTTCTACCCAGCGTGTTTTATTTAACATGTGTTACTCCGATATAGTGATTTTAGTTTATAAGTGCATCGGTCATAGAAACAAAATTATTGAATGAAGTGATTGCTTCTCAACCGAGTTCTGTATTCTCAACCCTTACCTCATAGACGGGTCAACAGCTATTTCCGCATTTTCCACTTATTTATTGTCTGTGATTTTTTCTGGCGTAGTTAATGGTTTTAGACATTTGGTTTTAGTATTAATGTAATTTATCTAATAGAGAACCTCGATCTAGACGATATGTTAAAAAAGCATGCTGGATGACAGATAAAAGCCTACCATTTCACGATAATTAAATTCATTCAATATATTGATATATCAATGAAACCTTCATAAATAGTAATGAAGGCTTCATTTTGAGTAGAGGAAGAAAGTGAAAAGAGCGATAAAGAAATCTATCCCTATTTTTATTGTTGTGATGACATTTTTTACTATTGCTAGTGAAGAGGAAAGTGCCGAACGTTCCAGTTTTGGTGAGCCATTTACGTCATTATCGTTAACCAAAAGTATCGATCATAAGGGGCAAGTGCGTTTGTATAGTGCTGAAATAAATAAGACGAAGGATAACCAACAAACCATTTTTATTGGATACATGGAAAGTAAAGTGGATGTCTGCGAGTTAGATAAACCGATGGAAGATGAAATTTACATGGTTAACGGTATGCCTGTTGAAATGATTGTTTATTGCCACGCAGCTCCCCAAGGAAATGAATCGTTAGCTGAACCAAAAAATCAGCAGGGTAGGGATTATTTATATGGGCAGTTTCAATTGGAAAGCTTAGTGCTAATTGATTTTTCTGGCGGCACGACAACACTCAATGCGAAAGGGTTTCTTAAATCGTGGCAATTGCCTGATCGTAGAAAATAAGATCAATATCTTCTTGTATATGATCCATCCTGTTTATTAATTTACCTATCTTTTGAGTTATCTCTCTTACTATTACACTGCTTATTTATAATGTGTTAATTTTTATGAGTTAATACATTAACTTTTGTATTATCAGTTATTTAATGAATAAAAAATCCCAGGAAGCATAAGCAACCTGGGAGTGGTCTCATCATGATTTAAGATGAAAAAGTATATGATTAACAAAGTGTTGTGCTAGAGCATGTATCATGTTGCGTCCATAGGACAGAACTCAATTTACTTTATAAAGTGTCATCTAGGTAGCTTCTTTAAGTATCTAAATTGCGTTTCCTCCAAATACTTTGACCTAGTTTACTTTGGGAACGGCACCCAGGGCACCCTCCTGCATGTCGGATATTTCCGATTGTTACCCGCCATTGGTGACCACACTTTATGCATTCATGCAAAATGGCAGAGCCAGAACCTCGGTAGTCTTCAAGAGGGCGAACGGAAAGTTCTAGACAGTTTTTTATATACTGCTCTTGACTATGACGACAGCTACGATTACTGCGCTGTCGAGCACACCGTGGACAACCGTGTCCACCGCTGGTGATATTATTGGGCTTGGTTAAAAACTCATGATCACAAATAAGACACTGATGTTTCGTTTTCTCATCACCGCCTACAAACGACCCTAGACGTATTATTTTGCGTTCTTTTAGTCGAAAGTCATGAATTTCACGCTTCATGCGTATGGGTGTACATGCTTTTACTTTCCCATTGCCAGTGGCCCATTCAGGCCAACGCTTAGACCATCCATTTCCATATTCTTGCATTGCAATTTCGAGTTGACGTGAAAAATCCATAGATACCTTAATCTAATTTGAGTGAAGATTTACTCCTATACAAAAAATAGCTCTCTGCTATATAGATTAAATATTACCCAATGAAATAAAGAAGGGCGAAATAGGACCTATTAGTCAGACTTAACATAGAGTGCAATCACGTTAATTTTGATTAAGCGCGGCAGTACATTATAAGTGGTAGCAGTAGCAGAGTGATCCTAAATAAGGGCTATTAGCCTTACTTATAGGTTCTTATTTACGTATTTAAAAATCATTATGCATAATTTAGGGCTATTGAGGCGAATACCAAGCACTGTATTTACGCTGTGTAAGCATAGGTGTTATTTGCTGTTGAGTTAAAATAAATTTGTAGGGTATATGAATAAATCTAAATCAGTATTGCTTATTGTAGCGGCTATATTTTCTGGTAGTGTTTTAGCTGATAATAAATTAAGTGGATTATTAGAGTTTGACCATAAGTTTAATACAAGCGGTTTAGCTGAACCTGCTGTGACGGGGTATAAAGTTGGTGTGGGTTATGATGGTTTTAATGCCTCTTTCAAAAGTCTATCCCAAAGTACCGAAACCAATCTAAGCTACCAGTTTAATAAAGATGGCTTAGTTCAGTTTACTCCTGAACTTGAATATGAGCAGAAAAACAATGCTGTTAATGTTGTTAAAGGCGGTTTAACGGTATCAGGTAGCCCGTTTAATGGTTTGTTTGATAATGGTTTCCGTGTTCGAGCAGATATTGAAATTGAAAAAACAAATAATGAGCGCTCGAAACAGATTCGTTTAGATTATTATGCAGGTAAGCAACTTGATGCATTCTATGCTCAAGCAAAAGTTATCGGTGTAAAAGAAATGAATAACACCCTAGGCAAGAATTTACACAAGGATCAGTGGGTAAACTTAGAAGCTCGCGTAACAATGACTGAATATGATTTTATGCCGTTTGTGGAACTTTCAAGTGAATATTCACAAGTAACAAAAGGTTATGAAACTTATGCTAAGCTCGGGGCAAGCTATAATTTCTAATTTCTAATTTCTATTCTAGCTAAAAGTCGGCCATGGTTGGCCGACTTAACGTTTTTGTTGAAAATACATGATCTCATGATGCTAGAAGTCAATAGTTGCATCTATTCTTAGAATTACTATATAAACACTGTACGTTTGTTAAAGATATTAATTGTTTGTGGTGAGTAATGAGTAATAAAGGATTGTTAGCGCTGTCATTTGTACTTTGTACGACTAATAGTTGGGCTTCAAGCTTGTGTCGCACTGGAGAGATTGAATCTTTTTCTTGTCGCATCAAAAGTAAAACCGTTTCAGTGTGTGCAGCTAAGAATGATCAATTGATTTATCGCTATGGAAAATTAGGTGCCATAGAGTTAACTTTAGTTTCACCAGTTCACTTTAGTGCAACCAGCTATAGTGGTGGTGGGGAGGGACATTTAACATTTAAAAATAACGCTTATAAATATGTCATATATTCAGGAATCATGAATGGCGAATGGATAGATGAAGAGTTGGGGAAGCGAGAAAAAATTGAAGTTGCGGGTGTTTACGTAATAAAGGATGACGATGTGTTGGCTGATTTAAAATGTACCGGATCGGATGACGACAAAGCTATTCGCTACCTCCCTCCCCATGAACGAGAAGAGTTCATGTATTATTAAAATAATACCTATTCAATGAAGTGATTATTTAATAGCAAGTATCTATTGTCATATTGTTAGTGGCACAGCAGTTACGCATTAAAAGTATTTGTTTGATCACATTTATGTCACTTAATCATATATGCATCAAATCACATGCTAACGTTATTTTACTCATCGGATCTCTTACAGGGAGAGTAAAAGTGAAACGTTTATTAATTACCTTCATTCTTTGCATATTATCAATATCAAGCTACGCAAGTAGCAGTGCTACGGCAGCCAGCCAAAAAGGTTATACCGAAACTAAATATCCCATTGTATTGGTACATGGTTTATTTGGTTTCGATACCCTTGCTGGTATTGATTATTTTTATGGCATTCCTCAGGCCTTAAGCAAAAGCGGCGCAAAAGTTTATGTCGCACAAATTTCGGCAACGAATAGTACGGAATTGCGTGGCGAGCAATTATTGGCGCAAGTGCAAAATGTACTCGCAATAACAGGGGCGGAGAAAGTCAATTTAATTGGGCATAGTCATGGCGGGCCGACAGCGCGTTATGTTGCGTCTGTATCACCTGAACTCGTAGCATCGGTAACAAGTATTGGCGGCGTCAATAAAGGCTCACGTATTGCGGATATAGCGCGAGGAACTATTCCCGAAGGTTCTATTTCGGAAGGTGTAGCCGTGAAATTAGCTGAAGGGTTAGTGTCGCTGATTAACTTGCTTTCGGGTGGAGGGGATTTACCGCAAGATCCTCTTGCCTCATTAGCCGCATTAACGACAGAAGGTTCGTTGAAATTCAACCAGAAATACCCTGAAGGCGTGCCATTAACCGAGTGTGGTGAGGGAGATTATGTTGCGTCTAATGGTGTTTATTATTATTCGTGGACGGGTACTCGTAACTTCACCAATGCACTAGATCCAACTGATGCGGCTATGGTAGTGCTAGGTTTAGCGTTTGATGAACCTAATGATGGTCTTGTTGGGCAGTGTAGTACGCATCTAGGAAAAGTGATTCGTAACGATTATAAAATGAATCACCTTGATGAAATAAACGGCTTATTGGGTGTTACCCATTTGTTCGAGACAGCACCAACGACTTTGTATCGCCAGCACGCTAACCGCTTACAACTTCAGGGGCTCTAATCACAATGAAAAAGACCGTACTGTCACTATTATGTATTGTTGGAGTTGCCTGTGCGGTCTATTTCAACCTTGATGCATCTTCTGAAATCACGGAAGTTCAGGTTCAGTCGCAACGAGATACCAATATCGATAAAGATTCGGCGCGAGAGACGTTTGATTACTTTCTCGCAGGGTTGGGTGAGGAAGACTTGATGACATTACAAGCAAACTTTTTGCGCTTCAATCAAGAACAAGCAGAGAGTTATCAGCTTGATGAGGATTTATTTAAACGCTTTATTGAATATCGTGCTTCCTTAGCCGATCTTGAATCAGGCGCTTTTCAAAGCCTCGATTTGAACGTCTTGCAGCAACTTGATGATCAGTTACTTGCTTTACAGTTGAGGTATTTTTCAATAGCCGAGCAGCAGACTTTGTTTGCAAATGAAAATGCGATGCGCCAACTTGCGCTTACACAGTTGAGATTAAAAGAGCAATTTAAAGATAAAGAGACTTATCAACAAGCGTGGCAACAAGAGCTTGATCAGCTCTCACCAGATTTACAGCAAGGCTATCGTAATGCCAGCCTGCTAACAGAACTTCATGATACGCAAGCCTTAGATGACCAAGACCGATACCTGCAGCAACAAGCTCTAGTGGGGACTGCCGCTGCAGATAGGCTGGAACAGCTTCGTCTTGATCGCAAAGCTTTTCAACACAAGCTGGACAATTACTTAGCGCAGCGTGCGGACATTGCTGCGGATCTGACTCTAGATGCTGATGCGCAGTTAATAGCTATTGACGAGTTACGCCGCCAGACGTTTTCTGAAAATCAACAGCGTCGAGTACGCGCCCTAGAGTCGATGGAGAACCTTCCGAAGAGTTAGCTTGCGTGTCCTGTTTTCAGGCATGCCTGATGAAGGCTTGGCTTAGCTGTTGAAATAGTGAATCAACACTGGGAAGTGTTGGTAAATGTGCGTACAAAGGCGTATGCACTTTCGCATCAATCACGGTTGAATTCCCGCAAACTTGGTTATAAAAGTTCACGGGGGTAACAATGTCTTCTAGGTCGACATCGAGCAGGATACAGGCTTGAGACAGCACAATCTGGCCACCGCCTTTTTTGAGTAAAACACGCTGGGCGGTTCCTACTACCTTTTGTTTATTGATATTGAGGTTGTAGTCACCATCACAGTACGAACCCGGCGTGGCGTGAATATCTACGTCGACACCAAGCCCTTCAAAAAACAGGCTTAGAACATGACACAACTGCAAGTAAGCTTTCTGAATATTGTAAGGCTCTTTGCCGGGCCAATGATAAATGTGCGACAGGTTAATGATCCCCGGCAATTGGGGAACTGGCGCGCCACCTGTTTTGCGTGATGTGAGTTGCCAACCTTGTGCCGCTAAGCTTTGTTTAGATTGCTCTGTAACTGGCCATTTATTTCCCGCGGGTAAAACAAGTGTGGGCGTTTTTGCTTGCCAAAGCATCAAGGCCTGCGCAATCTCACCTGCCTGTATTTGCTGCAATAATTCATCTTCTTTTTCAAAAGCGCGGTCAGCATCAATATGTGGATAGCGTACGAGTTTGTTAGTTAACGTCAATGCACTTTTCCTCTACCGTTTGCTGTTGACATAATATTTGACGTTCAGCAAGGGTTGATAAGATAAACATCATCATATACCCCAGTCCTAATGCAGCAATGATAGCCACCACATTATTGGTAAATAGCGATAAACCGTAATAGCCAATGACTAAGCTGACAATACCACTTAAGCGAATAACGAGGCTCTGTGTAAAGTGCCCATGTGCTTTAATATAAGCCAGTTGGTAGGCATTGAGCATCATGAAAATAAAGAAAATAGAGAAGTGGAATAATACTGGAATAGCTCCCTCGTACTCTGCAGGAAATACCCAAAGTACAATCGGTTTCGCCCACATTAGCATGATGCAAAAAAAGAGCGCGGAGACGATAAAAGAGAGCTTAAAAACCCAACGACGGATTAACTTTATTTGTTCATGCTGTTTTTTACGTACGCATACAGCAAGTTCCGGTAAGACAAAGCGGTAAATAGGGAAGACAAACAACATGGTCATATAGGTAAAAATAGGGCGAACCACGACCTGAAAATCACCGAGTTCATCAATACTGAAATGGCTAATGGTAAGTAGTACCGTGATATATATCATTAAGATGCTCGCCCCTGCTTCCAGTGAGGCTGTAAAGCTCTTCTTAACATAATTGATCAGTGTTGGATCTAGTTGAACGGTTGAAAGTGGCTTGGTTGCTATCTCTTTTCGGCGACGAATATACATAAACCCTGCGACGGCAAGGGAGGATAACGTCATGCTATAGAACAGTGATGAAAGAGGGGGTAATTCGATCACATAGAAGCAGAATAGGAAAAGTACGGCATTCGCTAATGGATCTAGCCAAGTCACTTTGTTTGAAATACTGTAAAGCCGATACATGGCAACAAGGTTGGTGAAATACACCTTGAGCCCCATACTGAATATGATCCCAACCAACTGATAATAGCTAACGTTGATATTCAGTTCATGCTTGATATAGGGAATGACCAGCCCCCAAGTAATTAAGACCATAATGATCAAACTAAATCGGAAAATATTGATGATATCGCGATCATTCTTTGTTTGGCTGTAGCTGACGACCATGGATGAGCGAAAGCCTGTCATTAGGATCAGTGACAAAGAAATGATATCCACCACACTATGAAATAGTGCCAGATCTTCTTTAGCGACCCACTGCGCTAGCCAAATTTTGAAGATAAACCCAATGGATATACTGGCGAGCGTTGCAAAAATGCCAGTGATAAATGCTTTTTTAAGCCGCGTGAGTGTGTCTTCTTGTGGTGAGTTTTGAGCGTCTATCTTTTCCATGGTACTGACAACATAACTGATGATGGTTAGATACTACTTGATTCATCATGCTAGGTACTACAGAAGCAAGAATAAAACTGAAAAATAATTATTCGCATTTGGTGGTCGGTGCGAGCAAATCCCCAATATGCGTTTTAGTGTATGCGTAATAATTTTAAGCTTATACAGTCGTGTTATCAGCAAGCTGGTGGTGATGTTTAAACGCATCAATCACCTTGGCGCCATGATGAGAGTGGGTCAGTCCATTACGCCAGCACAGCTCGATGCGGCGATCGATACTATTGGGTTCAAAATCGCAATGGAGAGTGGTTAATTGGTGTTGCTCAATGTCGGTAGCCACACATTCTGCGGGTAAGAAGGCAAAGCCTTTGCTGTATTTTAACATAGCAACTAAGGGCTGAATGTCTGAGAAAACGCTATAGAGTGGGCTAAACCCATGACTATTTGTATCATCTTGTAGGCTGCCTGCCTCCCCCCAAATTAACTCGCGGTACTGACTTAAATCCTTGGTTGTCACTGACATCAAGCTGGCCAGTGGGTGAGCGGGACTACAGGCTAATACTTCGTTATAAAAACCTAAGCGGCAGTATTCGAAATGGAGATGATGCAGTGTATCGGATTCATTAATGATAATGATGTCGGTATTGCCTTGGGTTAAGTCAGCCTCAAGTTGATGTTTTTCTTCGCGATAAACTTCAACACTGAGATGTGGAAGGTCGAGTGCGAGTGCCAGTGGCTGCGTGAAAGCATGCTCAGGGATATAGTTCTCGATGCCTATGGTCAATACCGTAGGTTCATTATGAGCGATCATTTCTGCGTGTTGGACGAATTGATCAAATTGACTCATGGTATGAGTGAGAAAAGGCAGTAAACGCTCTCCTTCTATGCTCAAGCGTGTCTTGTTGCCTGTCCGCTCAAAAATCGTTACTCCAAGATCTATCTCTAAATCTGAAATCCATTGGCTTACCTGAGGTTGCTTTTTCCCCAGTTTTCTCGCTGCTGAGGAAATAGAACCTGTTTCGATGGCCAACAGTAGCGCTTTCAAATGGAGAGAGTTCATTGGTAGTGCCGCTCTTTTGTTAGTGGTTTTATCTATAGGGTAAGGGATTTATTTTAAGAGTCACTCGGTGAATGGAAAAAAGCATTTAATTATTTGAGCTATTTTGAATTTGAGGGAGCTATCTGTAGTGGTACGGACTCTTGTAAAGAGGCACCGCAAAGAGCCGCTACGAAGATAAGGCGAGTAGGCAATTGCGCAAGAATCGGGTTGAGGAATGAAAGGGCTTCATTCACAGTTAATGATAACGTTACGAATGGAAAATACACATGAACAGCTTTTTTCGATTAATCATGTTAGCGGCAATATGGGGTGGGTCTTTTCTCTTTATGCGCATTTCAGCCACCCCTTTAGGCCCTGCCGTGCTGATTGAAGCACGTGTCGGATTCGCTGCGGTGACATTATTGATTATTGCTTTCTATTTGAAAAAACAGCTCAACATGGTGGAGAACGCCAAACATTATTTTACTTTGGGGCTGTTTAATACCGCCTTGCCTTTTTTGTTGTTTGCTTATGCTGCGCAGTCTTTGAATGCGTCGACTTTGTCGATATTTAATTCCACAGCACCGATTTGGGGGGCCATTATTGGGGCGATTTGGACTCGTACAGCACTTACCAAACCTGTGTTATTGGGGCTTGGACTTGGTGTTATTGGTGTCAGTGTTTTAGTGGGCTGGGAAGCCATGAGCATAGGGGAGAATGCCATTCTTCCTATGATGGCAGCCATCGGTGCGGCGGTCAGTTATGGTATTGCCACTAACTACGCGAAACATGCACCAAGTGTTGAAGCCTTTAATAATGCGCATGGCAGTATGTGGGCATCGGTGGTGCTGGTATTACCGCTCATTTTCTTCTTACCAGCCCGAGAAGCGCCAACGTCAGAAATTGCGATGGCGGTTATTTTATTGGGCGTGGTTTGTACGGGGTTAGCGTATTTATTGTATTTCCGTTTAGTCAGTGATTTAGGACCATCCTCTGCGTTGTCGGTAACATTTCTTATCCCTGTTTTTGGTATCTTATGGGGACATCTTTTCTTAGATGAAGCGATTGGTTTTAATACTGTTATCGGGTCAATTTTTGTCATTACAGGCACTATGTTAGTGACGGGCTTTTCACCACGTCAATTTTTCCAACAGAAGGCGGTACAAGGTGAGTAATTCAGAGAGTCATCGTCATTATCATGTCGTTGAGCAAGCGATAAACTTTATTCATCGCAATTTTGAACATCAGCCAACCTTGGCTGAAATTGCACAATCTGTTCATATGAGCGAGCATCATTTACAACGGGTATTTTCTGAATGGGCGGGGATCTCGCCTAAGCGTTTTTTGCAGGTTGTGACCAAGCAAGCGGCATTGGATGCATTAAAACAAACCCGAAATTTAATGGAAGCAAGCCAATCAGTAGGCCTATCGGGTACCAGTCGATTGCATGATTTGATGGTGACGTGTGAAGCCATGACACCGGGTGAAATTAAAAAAGGTGGGCAAGGGGTCAGTATTCAATATGGTGTTGTCGTCACCCCCTTTGATGAGGCTGTGATTGCGTGGACAGACCGTGGTATTTGTTTTCTTCAATTTGCCGATAACCATGAAAAAAACATGATTGATGAATTATACCGCCAATGGCCAAACGGGACGTTCAAGATTAATAGTGAACAAGCACAGGCATATAGCGATACCATATTTTCTGTTGAACCGGATAAAAAGTTGGCAAGAGGCAAAATTCATTTAGTGCTGAAAGGCACGAACTTCCAAGTGAAAGTATGGGAGGCGATGATCAATACCCATTCGGGGCAACGATTGTCTTACTCTCAAGTCGCGCAATTAATGGGCTCACCTAAGGCGTCACGAGCCGTCGGAACGGCATTGGCCACTAACACGATTGGTTATTTGATCCCGTGTCATCGGGTGATCAAAAGTAATGGCGAACTGGGGAACTACCGTTGGCGACCTAACAGAAAAGCGGCTATTTTGGCATGGGAGAACGTCGCGAAAGATAAATAAAATCGAGGCTTTTATTCATTTTATCTTTATTAAATTTAGCATTTCTAATGCACAGGCAACGCGCGTACACCGTCGATAAACATCTGCATAGCTGGATTCATCGCTTTTTCTTTTAGCCAAGTGAGATCTGCATGCCAGTTTGCGTAGGTGTCACCTTGTTCTTGGTTCTGAATAACGTCTCCTTTCGCTAAGGCTTCTTCACAAACAAATTTGGGTAAGTGTCCCCAACCTACGCCTGCTTTAATCAAGTTGAGCAATTGGGGAGCATTGTTACAAAGCATATAGCGGTGACTGAGCACATCAGCATCACGCATGCCGATATCGTGTAAAAAGGTGAAAGTCAGTTGTAACTTATCAGCGAGATCGCGTTGTGACGCATGTGGTATGAGTGACCATTGTGGGGGAACGACACGGATCACTTCAAAATTATACCCTTTGCTAACGACCATTTCTGCCGGCATATTTATGGTACTAAACATCAACCCAATATCCGCTTGTCCTGAAAGTACCCACCCCCTAACTTGCAAGGTATCACCATTTAGCACTTTTAAAGTGAGATATGGGTATGCCTTAAGAATATCGGCCATCAGATTATCTAAGGCGGGTTCTACCAAGCTTGTATCTATCGCGAGAGTGAGTTTATCGGGGATCCCTTGCAACAAACTATCGACCTTAGCGTCAAAATGCGCCGATTCTCGTAACATTGAAAGGGCAAAGGTATAAAGCTGCTTTCCCTCATGAGTTACCTCTATCGATTTGGCATGACGAGTAAATAAGGTTAAACCAGTATCAATTTCTAGGTTATTGATTTGCTCTCGTAATGTTGAAACGTGTTTACCGATATGGCGCGCCGCTTGTGCCATGCTTTTTTGCTCAACGGTAGCAACAAACGCTTGGAGTTGGTCTAACGAGATAGCCATGCTAATCCTCATATACGGTAATATTAAAGGGGGTTCCCCTATGCTTAGCTGCTTTTAGATTAGAGTAACTTGGCGATAATAGCTACATTGAAAGGGCATGAACGTCCTTACTGAATAAGGCTATTACTGTTGAGGGTTAAGTTATGAAAAACTTCAAACTGAATAAATTCGCCACTATTTTTATTGCTGCGACGGCATTTGCAACTGTAACGTCAACGGCACATGCTTGCTCGAGAATTACACTTGATACGCCACACGGTGTCTCGACAGTGCGTTCACTTGATTGGGGTGATCAACTTGGCAATGTAACTCAAGTCAACCCTGTCGGTATTGAGCGAATGAGCGCAGAAACACCGAGTTATGAGAAAACCATGCAGTGGGAAACAAAATATCACAGCGTTGCACAGCGTGAATATGATGTTTTCCATGGTGTCACATCTGATGCCATCAATGAAAAAGGCTTAGCAGCATCATTACTTTATATGTATGACTCACAGCAATTTATCAAAGACTATAAAGACTCTGGTGCACCAGCGGTTAGCTTTCTTAATGTAATTGATTATCTGGTTGAGAACTATGCAAGCGTTGATGAAGTTGCCGCAGCTTTTAATGACAACGCATTCCAAATTGCTTGGGCCGATGGTTTACATGGTACGCAGCACGGTTTGCATATTTCGGTTCAAGATAAAGCGGGTAACATTGCACTTTTCCAATTGAACAAGGGCGGCAAGATGGTGATGCACCGTGGTGATGTCAAATCAGATCTTCGTGTCATGGCCAACGCGCCGCTGCAGCAAGAACACCGTGCGTATGTGGAAAAGGTAGATTTAACCGATTTAGCAGCGAAAGACATTCCATCATCAATTTCATCGCTTGATCGTAACTTACGCGGCTTGTTTAACACCAGTCACATAACACTAGAAGAAGGCAAAAGCTGGGCACAAACGCGCGGTAAATTATTGAGCACTTTTAATGCGGGCAACCTTGTGCCACAAGACTTGATTGACCCTGTGAATGGTGAAACTTACGCGAGCTGGACCCAGTTTGTTTATAACCATGATAACGGTGATTTCTTGTTCACCAATTATGATACTCGTGAGCAAATTGGCTACAACTTTAACGATACGCTCGCTTTTACAGAAACCATGTGTGCAGACACGGTAAAGCAAGCATCTGAAGGTTTGAATACGGTCATGTTTAGTAAGTGTAAGTCGATGTAGGTATCTGTTAATTTTAAAGAAAGCAATCCCCATGAACTGATATGCCGTTCATGGGGATTGCGCGCTGAAAGCAGATAAACAGCCATACCTGAAAGGTTTATGCACTGTTTTTCTTTGAATACCAACTTTGACGGCAGTGGCTAAACCAAGCGTGAACAAGCTGTCGACTTTCTTCCGATGGCAGGGCATTTTTAACCCCTGATATTTGGTCTATCTCAAATGGGAAATGTCCCCGAGGAAGGCGGCGTATCCCTATGGTGAGGCGTTCAGGGTGCAGCATACGAAATGCGCAATATTGTCCAGAGGTAATGCGGCTGTGATAGACCGAAATACAATGGCGCTGCTTTTGCCCTTCTTCGACTAACGCTGCATAGTCTTTGATGGGAATAATGTGACTTGTTCCTTTGAGTGGTAGATCGTAGAGCACTTCATGATCTATGGGTCTTAATCGCTTACTATAAATTCGTTGATTGCGCTGATCTGTCCAATTGTCATGCAGTTGCTCTAACGCAGCTAATGATGGCTGTCGAACAATATGAGCTATCGGGTCATGAATGCCAAGATCGCGCCCGAGCATTAATACATCTTGAAAAGTGGCTAAGCCACAAGTGCGGTAACCTCGCTGCTCATCGGCAACGGCAAGTCCTAAGCGACTTCCGGTAAGGAAGGGATGGATTTGGTCGAGCACCAGATTGTTGTACTCAATTGATGCGTAATGTTTAAATTTTAGGTAGCGCTGTTCTTTGGCATTAAGTAAACGAATGATGTGTTCTAGCTCGTTACCTTGAGAGAAGTTGATATTCAGGCGATCTAAAAATTTAAGCGATGCTTTTCGCCCATCAAACCCTAACGCTTGTAGGATGCAGCGTTGCCCTAATTGACACAATCGCAGTGCACTCTCATTATCCACGCGAAAGCGATGGCATACCAAGACTAAGATAAGAGGGCGGCTTTCTAATATTTGCGCTGCAGCCGTTGAATTGGCGGCTAACCACAGTAATTGATATTGGTATTCAGGAAAGGGGTCGGTGATCGTTAAATAATGCTGTGGGATTTGTGAAAGCCATGCACCATCAAGGTCATATTGCGCCACAAAATTAAAGCCAATTCCTAAGCCACCGTCTAACGGTGTTTTTTTATTTGGGAACACGCGATAGCCACAAAGCTTGTCATGCCAACTGCTTAATTCGATATCAAAGTCATAGCCAAGTTCGGTGGTTGATATAGTTAATGCTGTCATGTTGAGCCCTTATTTCCGTTTCGCTTTTTTAGCCAGTGTACGTTTACGCTTTTGTTTATCTTTATTGGTGGCGTTTTTTTCATGCTGCCCCCATGATTGAAAACCACAGCGCTTCATGATGGCTTTGCCTTTCGCACTGTTGATGAATGCCCTTGCTTTTTCTCTATATCCACAGCCTGCATGACTTCCCCCTGATGCGTTGCGAACAAGTGCTATATTAACCACCGAAGCGACATAATGTGTCGTCATGGTGTTTGATTGCAAACTGGCTGGTTTGATTAAATGATAAGCTTGTAGGTTAATTTTTTGTTGTATTTATGAAGCTGAAGATAGATCACAGAAGCTGGTTAATTTTCGTTCTACCATGTATTACAAGATAGAGGTGAATGAATACAAGAATGACAAAGTCGAAATCAACCTTAGCGATAAATCAGATTGTCTGTGACATTTTAAAAGAGCGAACACCTGCTGGTGCATATTTAAAAGGTGAAAATGAACTCGCTCTCTCATTAGGTGTTTCAAGAACATCAGTACGGAGTGCTTTGCAGACATTAGCTAGCAAAGGCCTAATAACCATAACGCCAAAAGTGGGCAGCATTGCAAATACGCCTGATCAGTGGAATTGGTTGGATCATGATGTGCTACGTTGGGTAACGGAATATAAAGCATCCGATACGTTTATCCCGCACTTACTTGAAGTGCGTTTGATGGTGGAACCCAACGCCGCGGCACTGGCAGCTTTAAATGCAACTGGGGACAACCTTGCCGCGCTTGAGCGAAGCTACAATATGATGGCCGCAGGGCTGGAACATAATGACAGAGTGCAGATTAATACGGGTGATATTGAGTTTCATAAGCAGCTTTTGCTGGCGACAAAGAATCCGTTTTTGATTTCTCTAGGTGATGCCTTAACAACGACCATGGAAGTGTCATTTTCCCGTACCTTAGAGAAAGATGTACTGCTCAGTAAACCCGCGCTGGATGATCACTATTATGTGATGGACGCGGTGAGAATGCGTAAGCCTGAAGATGCCAGAGAAAAGATGCGTGAAATTATCATGGGGGCCATAGCTAAAACGGTTAAAACCATGAAAGGTACTGATTTAATACGTTAGTGTCACAACCACACTAATGCATTTGAGCACTGCAAGGTGTTCTCCTCTACATGGAACACCTTGTATTACAAGATTGCAATCATAGTAACACATGGAGGCGGGATGAAAGCGAGTTGGATTGCAGTAGATTGGGGAACGACAAATTTTAGGGCGTTTCTAATGTCCGATACGGGGGAGTGTCTAGATAAAATCCAACAAGCAAAGGGACTGTTATCTGTCGCGCAAGATCAGTTCCCCCAAGTGTTTGATGAGTTAATCAGTCGGTGGAACGGCATATATGGCCATTTACCCGTGATAATGGCCGGTATGGTCGGATCGCAGCAAGGCTGGCGGGAAGTGCCTTACGTCCATGCGCCAGCATCTGCACAAGATTTAGCGAATCACATACACAGTGTGGATCTTCTTTCTGGTAACAAAGCAAAAATAGTCTCTGGTGTTCGTTGTGTTAATGCGTTTGGTAACCCTGAAGTCATGCGAGGGGAAGAAATACAACTTATTGGCTTAGGCGAAATAATAAAGTGTGACTTCAACGCTATTCTATTTGGTACTCATAGCAAAAATGCTTATTGGTGTGATGGGAAAATAGAAAATTACTCAACGGTAATGACGGGGGAATTGTATTCTCTTTTGGTTAACCACAGTATATTAGGAAAATCATTACCTGAGCAGGAATTTAATAAAGACGCATTTATTAAAGGGGTCGAAATTGGTAATAAACACCCACTGAATCATGTGTTATTTAGTGCCAGAACTTTCAAGCTATTTGAGGGTGTCCAGGATTCTAATATACATGCTTATATATCTGGGCTACTTATTGGGCATGAGTTTATATTATCAAACAGGTTGAATAAGTTATATTTAGTCGGTTCACAAAAGTTAGCATCCAATTATGCGTTGGCATTAGAACACCTTAATATCGAGTTTGATGTTATTGATGGTGATGAATGCTTTTTGAAAGGCATGACAAAAATCTATAGCAAGGGCGAAATCAATGAATACTGAAGAGTTAAGAAATAATGTATGGTTTAAAGAATTACCATTAATAGCAATATTACGCGGTGTTGAACCAAGTGAAGTTTTGGATATTGCTAATGTCTTAATTGATAACGGATTTAGATTTATTGAAGTGCCATTAAATTCCCCTGACGCAGTGTTAAGTATAAAAATGCTCGTAGATACTTATGGTGAGCAAGCCATTATTGGTGCAGGCACTGTGACTAATATTGATAAATTAATGCCAGTGCTTGAAGTGGGAGCGCGATTAATTGTGACACCGAATATGAACCCAGAAGTGATTCGTGCAGCTCGTGCTCATCATTGTGTGGTGTTCTCTGGTGTACAAACCGCAACAGAAGCGTTTACCGCTGTAGATTGTGGAGTTACTGCATTGAAGTTTTTCCCGGCAGAACTTATTCAGCCTGTAGGGGTGAAGGCAATCAAATCAGTGTTACCTCCTGAAATGATTTGCTGCCCTACTGGCGGTATAGAGGCAGATGTCGAGCAAATGAAGTCTTACGTTGATGTTGGCGTAGACGGCTTTGGCTTGGGGTCTGGCTTGTATAAGAAGGGCATAAAGCCCTCAGAGCTAAGCGTACGCGCGAAGGCGTATCGTGACAGTTGGATGTCCATTTAATATACGAAAAGCAAAAGGTATCTTATGAAACTAAGTAAAATTGCTGCTCTAGCTGCTGTACCCCTAATGGCAATGTCATTACATGTTCAGGGAAAATCTATGCGTATTGGTATTGGGGTACCTGAATCTCACTTTGAATTTGCAGCAATGCAAAAGTTTGAGAAATACGTAGAAGATAATACTGATATTTCAGTAACTATTTACCCGAGTAATCAGTTAGGTAATGACCAAGAAGCATTAGAGCAAATTAAATTTAATGCGGTTCAAATGAATTTACCATCACCGGCTGTACTTGGTAATATTGTGAAAGATTTCAATATATTAACCTTGCCTTTTATCTTTCCTAATGACGATGTAGCAAACCAAGTTGTTGATGGCGAATGGGGACAGGAATTATCCTCTAAGCTAGAAAAAGCCGGTTATGTAGGGTTAGGTTACGGTAACTTCGGTTTCCGTCACGTTACTAACAATGTTCGCCCAATTAAAACGATTGCAGATATGGATGGCTTAAAACTGCGTACTATGCAGAATAAAGCGCACCTCGATGCTTTCCGTTCGCTTGGCGCTAACCCAACCCCTATGGCTTTTTCTGAACTATTCTCATCACTGCAACAAGGTGTGGTAGATGGCCAGGAAAACCCGTATACCAATATCTACTCGCAGCGTTTATACGAAGTTCAAAAGTATGTGTCTGATACTGGGCATGTGTATTCTTGGGTTGTCTTTGTCGTTGGCAAAAAGTTCTACGATGGTCTTACTGCTGATGAGCAAGCCACCATGCAACAAGCAGCCCGTGTAGCCATTGATCACATGCGTGTGTCGGTTAAAGCGCAAGATGAGAAGTCGTTGCAAGGTATGATCGATGCTGGTTTGATTTACACGCCTCTTTCACCAGAAGTAAAAGCAGAGATGCATGAGAAAGTCGCACCTGTTGTTCAAAAATACGCCGATAGAATTAACCCTGATTTATATAAAAAGCTGACAGAAGAAGTCACTAAGTTACAGTAAATTATCGCGAAAGGGCTGTGCAATGCAGCCCTATAATTAAAATATGGTGCTGTTATGAATGATAAGAAAACTTCATTCTTAGACAATATTGAAGAGTACATAAGTACGTTTCTTTTTATTGCTCTAATTATTCTGTGCTTTTTGCAAATATTATTTAGATTTGTTTTTAATTTTTCTCTGTCTTGGACTGAAGAGTTATCCCGTTATGTGTTTATTGCGTTAGTTTATTTTTCGGCAAGTTTAGCCGTTGTTCGCGGAGCGCATGTTCGAGTTGAAGTCATTGATGGTTTTGTAAAAGGCAAAAATAAAAAAGTATTAGATTCTATTATTGATTTATCTTTTGCCGGTTTTATGGGTTGGGTTGGTTATTATGGTTTGGAATTGTCGGTAGATGCATTAGCTATCGAACAAACAACACCAGCATTAGAATGGCAAGCTGGTTGGGTATACGCAATTATTCCATTCACCTTTTATTTAATCGCATTGAGATTAGTTCAGCGAGTATATCGAAGAGTCACAGGTAAACTCGAACAAGAATATGCGCCAAGTGAAGCAGAAGAAGCCTTACAAAAAATTAAAGATGAGCGAGGAGACAAATAATGGACGTGTTTCTAATGACAATGTTTGTCTTTGTTGTATTACTTGCCGTTGGTATGCCCATAGCCATTAGTATTGGTATGTGTACCGCCTTTGCCTTAATGCTGGCAGATATTCCAATTTCGTTTATTGCTCAAATTGCTTTTACTTCGCTGGATTCATTTACATACCTTGCCATTCCAATGTTTATTATGGCTGGTTTTGTGATGGAGAAAGGTGGCCTTTCTAAGCGAATCGTTAACTTTGCTGCCAGTTTAGTTGGGCGAACGGCTGGTGGACTTGGTATTGTCACTGTCGTGGCATGCATGTTCTTTGCTGCTATCTCTGGTTCATCACCCGCTACGGTTGCCGCGATTGGCTCCATGATGGTGCCTTCGATGATAGAAAAGGGGTATAACCGCCACTTCGCGGGGGCGCTAACCGCATCTGCGGGTTCGCTTGGGATCCTTATTCCACCGTCGATTCCGATGATCATCTATGCGGTCACTGCTGAAATTTCGATTGGCGATATGTTCTTGGCGGGATTTATTCCGGGCGGCATGATTGGTTTTGGTTTGATTTTAGCAGTTTACATCATTGCTAAGAGGCGTGGTTATAAAGGCCAAGATGAAGATTTTTCACTTTCAAAAGTAAAAGAAACTTTTCTTGAAGCTAAATGGGCACTACTGACCCCTGTCATCATCTTGGGGGGCATTTACTCTGGTATTTTCACTGCCACAGAAGCCGCGTGTATTACGGTTATTTACACCTTGATAGTCAGTTTCTTTATTCATAAAGAAATGACCTTTAAAGATTTAATACCAACAGTTTCACGGGCAGCGTTAACCACGGGCTGTGTCATTATTATCCTTGGCTTTGCGACTGCTTTTGCGCGTTATTTAACGATCAGTATGATCCCGCAAATGATCGGTGAGGCGATTTTACAATTTACTGATAGCCCTACACTGATTCTGTTGATCTTTGTTGCCTTAATCATGTTTACCGGTCTGTTTATCGAAACAGCTGCTCAAATCTTAATTTATACCCCCTTGTTCTTACCTATTTTGGTCGAGCTTGGTGTGAGTCCATTCCACTTCGGCATCATCCTGATTGTGGGTACTGAGCTGGCATTGATTACGCCACCTGTCGGGGTGAATTTATTTGTTGCTAAAGGGATCACCGGCTCGTCAATGGTTCAGCTAACTCGTGCTGTTATTCCATTTTTAATCAGTATGTTGCTTGTGCAAATAGCATTGGTGTTTATGCCTGGCGTTATTACTTTCCTACCCGATCTATTTAAGTAAGGCTGAATTATGAAGATTATTGGCTACGAAAAATTCATTGTTGCTCCACGCTGGGGCTTTCTGAAAATCATCACAGATGAAGGCATTGTTGGGTGGGGGGAACCGAGCTTAGAAGGGCGCACTCATACGGTACATACCTGTGTCGATGAGTTGATGGAATACCTGATAGGGAAAGACCCGCGTGATATTGAATTGCATTGGAACTATTTATATCGCTCGACGTTTTACCGCGGCGGTCCAGTGATGATGAGTGCGTTATCAGGCATAGATCAAGCCCTGTGGGATATCAAAGGTAAAGCATTAGATGTACCTGCCTACCAGCTGCTAGGAGGAAAATGCCGTGACAAAATACAAACTTATTCATGGATAGGTGGCGATAGGCCAGATGATGTCGTTCGTATGGCAAAGGAGCGTAAAGAATTAGGTTTTAACGCGATTAAGATGAACGGCACTGAAGAGCTGAATTTTATTGATGATTTTAGCAAAGTTGATGCCTTGCTGGATCGTGTTCAAGGCTTACGCGATGCCATGGGTAATGATTTTGGTATCGGGATTGATTTTCATGGTCGAGTGCATAAGGCCATGGCAAAAATCATGATGAAAGAACTAGAGCCGATGCGCCCTATGTTTGTGGAAGAACCGGTACTGGCTGAGCACTTTGACTGTATCCATGAAATTGCACAATACGGTGCAATCCCGATTGCGACAGGCGAACGCCTTCATTCGCGCTGGGAGTTCAAAAAACTACTCGAACATGGTGGTGTTGATATTATTCAGCCTGATGTGTGCCATTGCGGTGGACTGACGGAGCTCAAGAAGATTGCTTCTATGGCTGAAACTTACGATGTGGCCTTGGCGCCACACTGTCCTTTAGGCGCGATTGCGTTGGCCTCTTCTGTGCACATTGATACCACTTGTCAGAACGCCATCATTCAAGAGCAAAGTATTGGTATTCATTACAACAAAGGTAATGACGTACTGGATTATATCAAGAACAAAGACGTTTTTGATTTTGACCATGGTTACTGTTTGAACCTTGAAGGGGCAGGGCTTGGCATTGAAATCGACGAAGATTTCATGCGAGCTCAACACGATAAAGCGTTGACGCAACCGAAATGGCGTAACCCCCACTGGACTAATAAAGACGGTTCGTTTGCGGAGTGGTAACTATGAGTAATTGTGGCTCGTGCGGTTCATGTGGCGGAGGGGCGTGTGTGCCTCACCACAATGAAATACTGAAAGACGATGATGGTGCGTTAAAACGCGCTTTGTATAAATCAATGGGGCACAGTGACAGTGCCTTACGACAGCCCATTATTGCGGTAGTGAATAGCTACACCAATGCCACGGCTGGGCATGCGAATCTTGATGTTGTTGGTGCCGAAGTGATCCGAGGGATTGAAGAGGCGGGGGGAACCGCTATGACGTTTGGTACGATTGCCCCCTGTGATGGCATTGCTGAAGGGCACATAGGGATGCGCTATATCTTAGCGGGGCGAGAGGTGATCACCGCTTCGATCGAGGTTATGGTCAGAGCGCATAACTTTGATGCTATGGTGTTGCTTGGCTCGTGCGACAAAATTGTTCCAGCCATGCTAATGGCAGCTGCAAGGTTGGATATTCCCGCCATTTTGGTTAATGGTGGGCCTATGTACCCTGCAGAGTATGCAGGTAAGCATTGGGATGGCAATATCGTTACCGAAGCGATTGGCTGGAAAAATAAAGGGCAGATCGACGAGCAAGAGTTTCGAAAAATTGAAGATCTGGCCGAGCCAACTATTGGATCCTGCACCATGTATGGCACAGCGAATACCATGTGCTGTTTGTCGGAATCTCTGGGTATGACCTTGCCGCAAACCGCCACTATTCCAGCTATTCACCCACAACGCTTACAAGTGGGCTACCAGAGCGGGAAACGCATTGTTGGCATGCTGGAAGAGGGGTTAACCGCGCGAAAAATTATTACCAAGCAAGGGATCCATAATGCCATTTGCACCTTGTTAGCCACGGGCGGTTCGACTAATGCCATTATTCACTTACAAGCGATCCACTATGAAGCGGGCTTAGGTGAGCTAGATTTAGATGTGTTTGATCAAATGAGCCGTAAGGTGCCTTTGCTCGCGTCAATCTACCCAGCTTCTGAATACGACATGGTTGATTTCTTTGAAGCTGGTGGCGTGGCTGCGGTCGAAAAAGAGCTTGCGCCATTATTAGAACTCGATGCATTAACCGTTGCAGGTACCAAGCGAGACTGTCTGTCTGCTGTGGCCACGACTGACAACCGTGCGTTGATCCGTCCGATTGATGATCCTTTTATGTTGGAATCGGGGGTGGGGGTATTGAAAGGCAACTTGTCGCCTTGGGGTTCCGTCGCCAAACCAGCAGCCGTGCCCAAAGACATGTTTCATTTTACTGGCAAAGCCGTGGTATTTGATTCTGAACAAGCCGCGATTGAAGCCATTATGCAGGGAGCCATTAAAGAAAAATCTGTCATTGTCATTCGGTATGAAGGCACCACAGGTGGCGCAGGTTTACCTGAAATGTATAAACCCATGAAGCTGTTGGAAGGGATGGGACTTTCTGAACGTTGTGCTTTGATCACCGACGGTCGTTTTTCGGGCTCGAATCGTGGGCTGTTTGTCGGGCATATTTCGCCAGAAGCTTATGAAGGAGGCTTGATTGGTGTCGTGCAAGATGGTGATGATATAACGATTGATCTCACGACACGCGAAATCACGTTGGAGTTAGATGAGGGAGCGATTGCAACCCGAAGGGCGGCGTGGACAAGGCTACATAAAGAAGTGCCCAAAGGCTTCCTGCGTTTGTATCGGGATCGTGTTTCATCGGCAGCACATGGAGCGATTTTGAAATGATTAGCTCACAAACAGATACCTTAATAGCGTCTTGTACTGCACAAGCGTCCCAATTAATCCCAGCAGATATTTTTGGCGTTAATCCGATCGTTGCGATGCCATTTGCTGATAATGGCGCTGTTGATATAGAAAGCTTTAAACAATTGGTCGCGCACTTGATCCGCACTGGATGTCATGGCTTAACTTTATTTGGGATTGCGAGTGAGTTTTATAAGCTCAACCAAGATGAGAAGCGGATGCTTGCGGGCTGGTTTCAGGCGCTGACATCTGAATCTCAGGTGTTTAGTTGTGTCTCAATTACAGAACACGCCACTGAACTAGCGGTGCAACAAGCCAAAGAATATCAACAACAAGGCTTTGATAGCTTAATGCTATTGCCACCGTTTTTCTTGAACCCAAGTAACGAGCATATTATTTATCATATTCAACGTGTGCTGAGTGCGGTTGATATTCCAGTCTTGATCCAATACGCGCCAACAGAAACGGGGATTCCGATCACACCGCAAGACATGAAAGCCATCACCGATAATTATCCTAATGCGGTGTTTAAAATTGAGTGTAACCCGCCGGTGGAATATGCTCAGCAGCTGCTTACGTTATTGCCCGATGCGGTGATCATGAACGGTTACGCCGGCTTATATATGCTGGATATGCTTGAAGTGGGAGGAAAGGGGGTGATGCCGGGCTGCTCTTTCACTGAGATCTACAATGCGATATATCAGTTATGGCAGGATGGAGAGAAGCAAAAAGCACAGGCACTGCATACCCTGCTGTTTCGATATATCAGCAAATGGATGACCCACTGTGAGTACATCATCGCAGTAGAAAAGGAAATACTGGTCAGGCGCGGTATTATTGCGACTAACTATTGCCGAAAGCCGGATTACCCTTTAAGTGAATTGGATCGTCAGGATATAGACGCATTCTTGAATGAGTTTGCTTTTATTTTGGATACGACCGAATAACAACGAGTGGTAAGTGAGCCTCGTAATCTGTTTTACATTGAATGAAAGCCTTGGTCATGCACCAAGGCTTTATTTTCATAGATAGCTAATTTTTTAAGTATCTATAGTAGTTTCTATATCAGTCTCTATGCCAGTATTTAGGTACTAAGTTATAGTCCAAGTTGCTCTCGTACACTGGCTTCAAAAGCTTCTTGAGATAGGCTGTCAGCAAGGTTACTGAAGAACGTTGAATCATCACCAGCAGGCGTTCGAGCTGGAGCGTTTTGATCTAATAGAACCTCTAACACAGATTGTGCGACTGCATCGGGGGTAGGGCCGTTATTAACCTTGTCACTTACAATTGGGAGTAAGGTACTCGCTTGCGACGCATAAGGTGACGATTCAGCAAGGGTTGCGCTATTAGCGCTAAGACCGTGCTTAACAAACCCTGTTTTAAATAATCCAGGAGCGACTGTGTGGACTTTGATATTGAAAGGGTGTAACTCGTAGCGAAGTGAGTCTGTGATACCTTCGACTGCATATTTAGTGGCATTATAGTGAGTCAGAAGTGGCAGCCCCATTTTACCTAAAAATGAACTGATATTTATGATGGTACCTGCGTTTTGTTGGCGCATCATAGGAATAACTTCACGGCAAGTACGCAACACACCAAATACGTTCACATCAAATTGGTTGATAAACTCCTCATCGGTTCCCTCTTCAACACTGGCGACTAGGCCATAGCCTGCGTTATTGACTAGCACATCAAGTTGACCTTCCTTGCGGGCGATCGTGTTAATAGCAAGTTTGATGCTCTCATTGTCAGTAACATCGAGATGAACGGGAAAGATAGGAAGGTTCAGAGCGCTGGCCGTTTCATTCATCAATGTAGCAGCTTCTGATCTACGTACTCCAGCATACACAATGTAGCCGCTCTCAGACAGTAATCGCGTTGTCGCAAACCCCATACCTGAGTTAGCACCAGTTACAAGAGCTATTTTTTTCATGGTATATCCTATTTTTGGCTGACGTTATTGCACCACTGATCCTTGTTACTTTTCGTAAGTAATCGTTATATTTCACAGTGTGCAGGGGATGTCACTTCGGCATTGAGCTGTTGTTTGCCAAAGTGACAAGAGAGGCATTAATGTTGATGAGCGGGTAAATCGTTATTCTCATAAGCATCGGCAAAAGAATGATTACGATCCCTGTGTTTCGCTTCGTCTTCGCGGATCTGTAAGATCACATCGCGCAGTAAGGCATCTTGTGGCAGTTGGTAGTAATCAATGGCGATTTGAGGCGCTGGAACATTATCGACTTCACCCGAATCAATTTTGGCTAAGTACTCGGTATAACTTTTACAGGCTTCTTCTTCGAAATACCCCACTACGCGATGGGCGACTTTAGAAGAAAGTAGATAAATGAAGCTATAAACCACAATGAATACAGCTTGCCCGAGAAGAACCAGCGCGCGTTCAACCCAGCTAGGTTTGGCGATATCTAAAAAGATCATTAAGTGCATCCGCTCGTTCTCGGCTTCACTCAATAACTCACGGATCCAGCCTTCATCATCTTTCATTCTGCGCAGGGCTTTTAGATGGTTAAACATGCCTGCAACCATGCCCGGTACAGCGGCAATTGTTTCTAAAATCACCGCGCGTTTGGCGTATTTAGTGCCATAGAAAATGTTGAGCATAAACTTGAGAAATTGCGTGATTTTATATGCGATATGCTCAGAGAGCTTGCAGGCGTTTTTGTGCTTTAATTCAAAATCTGACATGGTGTTGAGCCTTTATATTTTTAAAGTTGCAAATAAAATACAACTTTAAAAATATGGATTCAACTCCTTTTGATATTTTAATTTTTCTATGTGTAACAATGGCTGAGGCAGGCGTGATAGTTGGTTAAATCTAACAGGTGAGTACGAGTTAGCCAGCTTGGCTAACTCGCTTTGAGGCTTATTGACACTTACTGTCGTAGATAGCATTTACCCAGGTTGGATTATCGATAAATGGGTTGCGGTTGCCTTGCCACTTCACGACTTTCTCGTGACGTTGTTGCTCCCAGTCATCGACAGGATCGGCATTGTGCCATTGAAGCAGGGTACAGAGTTTACCTATTTTAGGTTGACCCGAGGTGCTGGATGTATCATCGACGATATAGAGATCTGGCATGTTGGCATCGTCACCTTGGTAGCGAACAGCCATATAAAAGATGGAGCGGGCGGTATCCCCTTTTACTGCATCTCTTGGTTCAAAAGTGGTTGTAGTGGTTTTATTAAAGGGGGATTTAGCAATAGGTTGGCCACCATAGCCGAAGTCTTTGTTTGATCTAATCGAGTTTATTTTGGCATCGGTCGGTTGTAAGTGGTGGATATCAGTATATCCCCATTGATTTTTACGCTTAAAGCCAAATGATTTTGGCCAAATGTGTTCACGGTTCCACGCATCTTGATTATTGGTTGTTGATGAATTGAAATCTTTTGATTGTGATCGACCGCTATAATACAAAATGACATTGTTGCTGTTATTTGGATCTTCGTTGGTATCTTTTAATGCTGACCAAACTTGACCATAGCTTAGCTGATGTTGTCCGCGTGCTGCAATAATGCCAAGCATGTCTTTGAGTGCTTCACCGGATAATCCCTGTGCCTCAATGTAATACCCACCTGGAGCACTGTTTGTGATGGTTGAAGGAGAAGCAAAAGCTACTGATGAAAGTAAGCAGAGATTAATTGCGAGGAGTTTTTTCATACGTCATCCGTTGATTATTACTCGTTGCAGATTTATTCAGTGTCAGTAATTTAACGTCAGCATTATAAATATTGAGCATTTAAGTGCTAGAGGAATTAAATGCATAAATTAAAGTGCAATTAAATTTATAGAGTGCCGATTTTAAGTAAATGATTGGATAAAAATGCAATTGATTTTAGTGATATTAATTGCTTATTTATTAGATGATAATAATAAAAATAAAGCAAATAAAAGCAACTAAAGTGTGAAAGACTTAATACTCTAAATTGCATTATCAGCAGGTAAGGAATATAGGGGGAAATGTGGTGTCAAAATGGATGTTTTAATGTATTGCTTTTTATAAAAGAAATCGATTTCACTTCCGTGTGTAAATATTTTCATTTGATATAGAAAATAAAATCGCGGTATGAAAGTTAAGCTTAGCGTCGTTGGCACGAAGTACAGCCGCGACAGGCTGAGCGTGTATGGCGGTCTAGCTTGCTTCGTTGCACCTTACAGTAAGCATTTTTTAGGGCGCGTCGACCAGAGAACCAATCGTCGGGTTTAGAGAGTAATAAGTAGCCGTTGAAACGCTTGGTTAATTCGATGCGGTTGGCATCAATAAAGCGGCTATCAAAACCGATATCAAAATACTCGAGCGCTTGTTCGATAGACGTAAAACTAGCGATGGTTTGCTGGATGGTATTTGCTGGAGTAGTGGCTTGGCTCATAATCGGAACTGGTGGAAAGTTTTCACTAGTTTAACTGATTTAGCGTATCAGGTATCGATGTATTACTGATTAGCCATCGTTCTATGAGTACTTGAAAGTTTGTTGGTATGCGTGGAAAGCAAACTAAGCTACTGATAAACAGCAGCTTAGTCTATTTGGTTATGCGATTAGGCTTTTATTTTTCTAAATAAATAGTTTCCACGCACCTTGCGCCATAGCCCAAAGACATCCGTTCGAGGGAAAATGCCAATTCGGCGGATCTCGTAAGGGTCCTGATGGAAATGGAGTGGGCCAGAGTTGGTTGCGACAGCAAATTGATAGCCATTATCTCTAACTATTTCTTTTGTATCTTGGTTACAAAGGCCAAATGGATAAGCAAAAGAGGTTAAAGGTTTACCAATCAACTCTTCAAGTTGCTGTTTATTTTGAGTGATCTCATCATATTGTTGATCGCGCGAAAGCGAGTCCAACTTAGGGTGAGTCATGGTATGCCCTGCAATCTCAATGACACCAGACTCTGCGAGGGCTTTAACTTGCTCTGCCGACATCAGATTAACTTTATTTTCAGGGTTCTCTGGATTCTCAACATCCCAGCGGTTAAAGCTCTCACCAGTTACCACATAAACGACTGCTTTGAAGCCGTATTTTTTCAATAAGGGCAACATTAAATGGTAGTTATCTGCATAGCCATCATCGACGGTGATCATGATGTGGCGCTTGCCCGGATCTAATCGGCGAATGACATTATCTTTGGCTAAATCTTCAAAGGTGAGTGACTCAAATCCCATGCGTTTTAATAGTTTAAGGTGTTTCTCAAACATTTTTATATGCATGTAAGTTGAGTGAACCCCTTTTTCGGTATCATCTTGTATAAAGCGATGATACATAATCACAGGCATTTCACGGCGGAGCTTATCAATGTAAACGTCTTGGTAAATTTGCTCGATATGATCAACAACAGAAGAAAGGTCATAGCTGGCTTTGACCATGTCAGTGACAGCGATTTCACAGCTTTTTTGTTGCAAGCCTAATTCAACTTCATTGGCAATGGCGTCAAAGTTAATATCGAGATCGGTTGGGCCAATATCACCAAAGTTGTTTGCCATCGCTTGTTGGACGTTGTCTGACGTAACAATACCAATGCAGCTTGCTTCGCCTATTGCTAACGTTGGTCTGCCACACATAAGTGATTCAATGGCAACACGACCTGCCCCAATCACTAAATCGGCTTCGCTGAGCATTTTAGGTACATCTTGGGTATAACCCGTAAATGTCACTTTGTCGGTGAATTTATCAAAACGAGGTTCTACTTTCGATCCCGATACAACGCGAACATCGTATTTGGTTAAATCTAAACATGTATCAAGTAAGCGATAACACAATTCCCCTTTAGGCCCTGTGAGTCGGCCTATGATAGTAATGACAGGGCGCGCATTTTGAGGCGGAGGCACAATTTGAAAGCGCTCAGTTTCAATGCCGTTACGGCTAACAACTAACTGCTCTTGTGCGACACCAAGATCTTGCATTAACTGTTCTTCAATGGCTTTACAAACAGGTAGTGCTTTGTTTCCCATTGCATGAAATTTTTTGCGCGATGCGTGCACGGGCTGGCGGCCATGCACAGTTGTCACCATAGGGGTTCCTGTTAATTTACACGCAATATGACAGCTCCAGCTCGATGCTCGAGAGTGCGCATGAACTAATTGAATATTGTGTTTTTTAATGAGGTAAATCAGGTAACCGACATGATAAAAACGTCGTGGAATACTGCGTTTATTAAAACGTAATTTAAAAAATGACCCTTGATGCGGTTTTGTTAGAGTATCAGAGATATAAAAAACTTGATGGCCACGCTGTGTTAATTCATTGCCGACTGTTGTTGCATAAACTTCAGCCCCTGTAACTTCTCGTTGCGATAAAGCCATTAAAATATTCATATTCTTCAATTCTAAATTACATTCAGGTCGGCGAAGTAAAGCAAAATTTAGCTATAAAAACAACGTTTTCTATTGTGTGGTTAATACTTTTATATTAATTAATCCACATAGGATTGCGATTGTAATCCTATGTGGATTATTTGTTTTTCGGTGGGTAATAATGAAAGGTGGTGGTGTTTAATGATTATTGCTGGGGTACCTTGCTCATTTTTAACTGTGGGTGATAGACGGTGAGATAACAGAATGTCGTGTGTTTTATTATATATTTAGTGAAATGAAGTGTTAGCTTATATATAGAAAAGAACGCGTTAACGTTAAGTTTTACGCGCTCTTTTCTTATGGGGTGACTAGTGATTATTTAATACATTCAACCTGATCTTTTTCATTTTCCATTAAGGCTAATTCGTAGTGGTACGCCTCAATGATCTTCTGGGTTGATGTGATGACATCTTCTTCATTGGTATGGCAACTCAGAATGGAAATGAGCATGGTTTTTAGCCCTTTATAACCTGAAGTTGACGGGTATAAATAGCCTTCACTTTGTAGTCGGTGAACAACACGTGCGGTCAGTTCATTACGGTAACTTTCGTCGCCACAACCAAATTGTGCTGAAAAGCGATTTGAAACCACCTCGTTAAGAATAGTGACTCCTTCTACAGCTGCCAGCTTTTCAGCCATGAGTTTTGCTAGGGCAGAGCAATTATCAAGGTGAGCAACGATGCCAGCTTTACCTAGCGATTTAAATGCAGCGTACACGGGAACACCACGTGCGCGGCGTGATGCCGAAATACCAAAGTTGATGGCATTGCGATCGGGTTTGTCCATCGCATCATTCAGGTAATCACCCATATTATTTCCGCCCATCGCGGTAGTGATGGTGTTTGGATCTTTAACAATCACCATGCCGCAGTCGTAAGGCATGTTGAACCATTTATGGCCATCGGTATCAATAGAATCGACACGCTCGATGCCTTTAAGCAGGTGTTTTTGTTTATCACTTGCCGCCGCCCATAAGCCGATAGCACCATCAACGTGAAGCCATGCATTACTATGTGCTTCTACGCAATCGGCAATCTGATCAAAGGGGTCAAATGCACCTGAGTCAATACAGCCTGCTTGTGCACATACCAAGGTTGGTCCTTCAATTTGCTTCATCACTTGTTCTAGTGCTTCGGGGATCAACCTTAGGTTGTCATCTGTTGGTACTTTAACGATGTCCTCTAAACCTATCCCTATCATGGATAAGGCGCGCTTAATTGTAGAGTGAATCTGATCACTAATAACCACTTGAATACGGGGGGCGCCATACATGCCACGTGCTGCAACATCCCAGCCTTCACGTTGTAATAAGGTATTTCTTGCTGTGATCAGCGAGGTGTAGATTGCTTCTTGTGCGCCAGAAGTAAAGCCGACAGCCGAGCCTTTTGTTAAGCCAAGCAGTTCAACCATCCATTCTGCAGCGGTTTCTTCAACTACAGCCATGGCAGGGCTGGAGACAAAATATGGCACGTTTTGATCCCAAGCACTCACCATCCAATCAGCGGCTAACGAGGCAGGGAAAGCACCGCCTATCGCATACCCAAAGAAACGAGGGCCACCCGATGCAATTAATCCAGCATCAACATTTTTAACCATTTCATCGATAACAGCGGCTGGGTCGCTGGGATGAAGAGGTAAGGGACCGGCAAGCGTTTGACGTAGCTCTTGAGATGTCGGTGCATGATCAATCTTACGATCAGGCAGTGACTCAATGTACGAAACGGCATGCTTAAACGACTGCTGTAGCGGTGATTTATACTGGTTGAATTGGTGCGACATAATGATATACCTCGATGACTAAGTGTTATGCCATATTACCCGTCGAGGTTGGAAATTCTTGCCATTTGGTGACAATGCTGTTTTTATCTTATGAGGCAGATATAGAGGTTGATATGACAGTGGATAACCGTGAGATAGCCTTGGTGCATCGTAAGGACGTAGCTTTTTTTTCAGAGCTATTTAAAACCTTAGATCATGATATGTATGCATTGTTTCGTGAATCCAGAATTCCTAATGACCTGCATGATACAGAAAAAAAATATGACTATTTACCTGAAAAAGCACTAAAAAATCTGATTCAAATTTTAGGTAGCCAGACAACCCCCGATCAGTTTGGCTTATTAGTGTGGAGTGTTTGCCATGATGTGTATATTCCACGTTTGATTCAAAATTTGACCCAAACAACCAATTTAAAATCTGCGTTGGATGAATGCTGTGAGCTACTACAGCAAACATCGACGGGGAGTCAGGTGAAAACGGAGCTAAGGCGTGGTAAGTGGTGGATCGTAAGAGAAAAGCCATTTAGCGACGATTTGTGGTTTCAATATGCTGAGATGTTCTCGGTCATTTTTATCCATGAGTTATTAACTGTTTTAACGGCTGGTAAATGGCAAGCCACAGAGGTTGCCTTGCAATCTTATAATGCCGAACTCTTTCAAGCCTTCTCACCATTGAAAAATAAACAGCTGTATACCGCCAGAGCAGTGATGGCAGTCGCAATCCCTGATGCGTTGATGCTTGGTCCACTGTCCCTTCCTCGCCACATCTCGCCAACGCGTCGTCATTTACCCGATGCGACGGAAGATACTTTTTTGTCGGTGTTTAAAGTCGCGATCAAGCCTTACTTATCGATGGGGAAATTATCGATTAAGTGGGCTGCTGATATCTTAGGGTTGAATGTTCGTACACTGCAACGGCGATTAGAGAAAGAAGGCGCGGTCTATAGCGATATTATTGAGGAAATGGTGTTTGAGCAGATCATTGAGTTAATTTGCCATTCCGATCTTTCGCTTACTGAGATTGCGGGCAAGATGGGGTATTCAGATTCCGCACATTTCACACGAGCATTCAAGCGCCAAATGAAGATGACCCCTTCTCAATACAGGAAAGTGAATAAAAGATAGTCATAGCTGTCATCAAATGGCAATTTTAAAGCAAGCTTATTTCTTATGATACGACCATACCAACGAGTCATATCACGAAAATAGAGAGAGTCTTGCCATGAAAATTGCCATTATTAACGCCAATGTATTTAACGGTATTGATGAACAACTACAGCGCAATACGAGTCTACTTATTGAAGACAATGTGATTACGCAAATCGGCAATGTTAATCCAGTAAACGCTGATAAAATTATTAATGCTCATGGTCAAACTGTCATGCCTGGTTTGATGGATGCACATGTTCATATCACCATGTCTGCTCCCTTCCATGAGCTAGATAAAATGACCCGTGAAGAGATTGCCATTCGTTCCGCCAAAATTGCAGAAGGCATGCTGATGCGTGGTTTTACGACGGTGCGTGATGTGGCGGGTAATACACTTGGCTTAAAGAACAGCATTGATCAAGGTTATGCAACGGGGCCTCGTATATTGCCTTCACAAGCTGCTATTTCACAAACCTGTGGCCACTCAGATTATCGTCAAAGTCAGGCTCAGCAGCGTATTGGTGCACACGAAGACTCTCCGTTGATGAAAACCGGTGCGTTTACCGTTGCAGATGGGCGTTCAGGTGTACTGAAAGCAGTACGTGAACAGCTATTTATGGGCGCATCGCAAATTAAAATCATGGCTGGTGGCGGTGCATCCTCTACCTTTGACCCGCTCGATACTTTGCAATACACCTTGGATGAAATGAAAGCGGCAGTCGAAGCTGCTGCTGATTACGGTACTTATGTCGCAGCACATATTCATACAGCTGATGCGATGCGTCGTGCCGCAGAAGCGGGGGTTATGTCGTTTGAGCACGCAACCATCATGGATGACGATATTGCGAAAATCATTAAAGATAAAGGCATCTATGTGATCCCTTCGTATTTCACATCCTCATTGATTGCGGAAAGAAAGATCCCATTGGGTGATGAAGTGCTGTATCAAAAGACTGAGCGTGTTGGGAAAGCGATGTTCAAGTCGGCAGAGCTCATTAAAAAGTATGATATTCAAAATGTGTGTTTTGGTACTGACTGTGTCGGTACGCTAGATGTCCATAAAACACAATCGAATGAGCTACAAGCCATCGAAAAAGTCTTTGATTCGATAACAGCACTGCGGATGGTGACGTCAAACTGTGGCCGCCTATTTGAAATGTCGACCTATCAGCATCCGTATCAGCAAGGTAAGCTGGGTGTAATTGCTGAGGGCGCCTATGCCGACTTGTTGATTATTGATGGCAATCCGTTAGAAGGTGTTGAGTGCGTAACAAACAGTGAAAAGCAAAAACTGATCATGAAAGATGGTGTGGTGTATAAAAACACGCTGTAACTAACGCATAGCTAGCATAATACAGTAGACGGGTTTGCATGTTAGTGCAGACCCGTTTCACTATATAGAGCGTTAACGCGAGAGGTATTTCAGCTCAATCTCATCATCAAGTCGTCTGCCCGTAGGTTCAAATCCGTGCTTTAAATATAAAGGGAGCGCGTTGCCTTTTTCTTGATCCATTGTGGTTAAACTCACGCCTTTGAGCCCCACTAATTTTGCGTAATCTTTGACAAATGAAAGGGTACGTTTACTTAACCCTTTTCCTTGATGCTTGTTATCGATCATGAAACGCCAAACATATAAACAATCAGGCTGAAAGTGATCATCAGGTTGAACAACGCGTGGATCGATCAGTGAAATGAGACCCGCGGGTTGATCATCATAGTAGATCCCATAGTCAACACTGCCACAATTGCTGGCCGCTTGAAGTAGCCACCTTGTGTTATCTGAAATGAGGTGATCTTGTTCTTCTCCCACGCTCAGACCAATGATCTCCTCAGTATTAAACTGACTGACTTTGCGAAAGCTTACATCCATGTATTAGACCCTGTTATCTGTTGTTATGTTTAATTTTTCACTGACGACTTAAAAAGTCAATTATGCAGAGGTATAGATTTAGACTTGTGTGCCGTTTAACGAGCCTTAGTTATTCGTAAGAGTTGGGTTAAATCGAATATTTACTTTCTTTCAATAATATAAGAGGCAATGGTGAATTGCCTCTTAGTGACTGTTGCTAGCGTCATGTTATATGTGTCGAAGCGAGTTGGCTTAATTCATGCGGCCACGGATTAACAATAAAATAAAGTAAATACCGCCAATGACAGAGACTAAAGTGCCTGCTGCAATTTGGCTTGGATAAACGATATTTTGACCTAACCAATCCGCGAAGATCATTAAGTTTGCGCCAATTAAAGCGGCAGTCGCTAGCTGTATTTTTACCGTTTTAGCACCCATCATGACAGCGATGTGCGGTGCTAATAATCCAATAAAAGCAACGGGTCCCATTGTTGTTGTGACCATAGCGCACAATAGCGCGACACAAGCCAGTAGCAAGGCAAAACTTGGTGAGACATTTAAGCCTCGTGCTTTGGCAAAAGCTTGGCCGGCAGAGATTAAAGTCAGCCAGCGGGAGGTTGCGAAAATGATACCTATGACAATGCTAACACCTATAAATAAGGTTATCGCACCGGTAGGCGTTGCTCGATAAGTTGAGCCTGCTAACCAGCCAAGAATCGTGTAAATATCATCTGTGCCACGTGATAGTGCAAACTGTACTAAGGCTTCGATGAACGCTGTAAGTGCTATCCCCGTTAAAATTAACATTGATGGCGCAAACTGATGACGGCGACCCAGCAATAAAATAATAGCCAGAACAAGCATCGCGCCAAGGAAAGCGATGCCGTTACCTGCGTCAAAAATGGTTGTGCCAAATGCTAAGCTTGAGCCAACTAACATGAAGGTACTGCCTGCAGATATCCCGAGAATATCAGGGCTCGCAAGTGGGTTATAGATTAATCGCTGTAGTACAGTCCCTGAAACGGCAAGGCCAGCACCCGCCGACAGTGCTGTAAGTAATCGTGGCCAGCGAACATCCCAGCTGAACGCCGTTGGTAAGCTTGCCTGCCAGTTGCTATCGGTTTGGGTGAGCAAAAGTGTAAGTGCACTCAAGGCTGCTATCAAAAAAACAAGGCTTGGCATTGTCCACCTTGTCAGCTTATCTCGGCTGGGTGGCAGTTGGATTGCGAGTTGGTCTTGTGCTTGTAGTTTTCTACGGGTGAACCATATGAGAGCGGGGGCTCCAATTGCGGCGGCGGCAGTACCACTTGGAATCATATCTGCTGAAAGCTGACTTAGCCCTATAGCTAGGCTATCGGTTAGTATTAGCATTAAAGCACCGAGCAACATGCTGAAATACAACTCATCTTTGGGCGTACGAGCGCCAAGGGTACGAGCGATATTCGGTGCAAGGAGGCCAATAAAACTAATGACACCAACAGCAGTAATGGATGATGCAATTAGCCATAAGCCACCCATTATCAGCAGTAAAAAGAAAGGAATAACATTTAGCCCGCGTGCTGCGGCTCCTTGGTGGCCAAGGCGCAGTAACGCAAGTACACGTGGTGCAATAGCGAGCACTAGAATGCTGACTGTTAGCCGAGGAAGTAGCCATTGTACTTGTTCCCATCCATTTTGAGTTAAATCGCCAGCTCCCCATATAAACAAGTTTTTAGCGTATTGATCGTTCAGCAAGATAATCGCGGTCGCGACTGCGCCAAGCAGAATGTTGACTGCCATTCCAGATAAGACGATAGGTAAGCCACTTAGATTTCTGATACCAGCAATCAGAAGAACCAACCCCATAGTCAATGTTGCTCCTACCATCGCAGCCATCGCACTGTAGTCAGCAATGAGCTCAGGGAACCAAATATTCACAATGACTAAGGCTAACCAAGCCCCTGATGATGTTCCCAAAGTGAGTGGTGACATCATTGGGTTTTGGGTGAGTTGTTGCATTAAGCTGCCAACTAACCCTAACATTGCGCCGATCATTAGCGTAATAGCCAGCCGAGGCAGTTGCGCGTAACTGAATAGGTAGCCGGCAAAAGCGTCGGGTTGCTCTCCAAGCAGCAGGCTAGGGACTAACTCCCATTGTTGAGTGAGCGTTAGATCTGTGCCTAGCTGTAGGCTACAAAGCGCTGTAAAGATGAGTAGCAAAGTGGTGATAAAGTACTTGTGTAACGTATTCTTTTTACTTGTGGTACTCATGATGTTGGCGCTATCTCAATTAGGCTTTCGGTTAAGGCCTCTGCCATATATAGAATCGACAGGGCACCACCATAGCTCCAAGTTGCCGCTACACTGTTTACTCTATGCTGGCGAATAAATGGCATTGCTTGCCACATCACTGATTGTTTGAGTTGTGCTTCTTGTTCTAAAGGTAAAAAGTACAGCACAGTACCCGAGCCGATCGTGTGCAAGTCGCTAATGCGTTTTTGCGTGACTCCCCACTGTGTTGAGGCGAGTGGCATTGCAGGTTCAATGCCCAGTTTGGATAAGGCGAATTGCGAGATTGAGTTATCGCCATAAACAAAAGCGGCCGTTTTGCTGGCAAAACGGAGTGTTGTGACTTTTGGCACTTGGTTGTTATAAGCATGGTTTAGTGCTGCTTTTAACTCAGACAAACGGTTTTCCATACGTTGTAATTGCTGCTCAGCGTAGTCAGTTTTATTGACAAGCTGTGCCAGTAAGCGGTAGTTGTCGATTGCTGCTTGGGCGTTGCTATGGCTTGCGCTGTAGGTCTGATAGAACATGACTGGCGCGATACGTTCGAGTTGAGGTATTAGGTCTCGCTGTGGTGACGCGACAATGATCATGTCAGGCTTCAAGCGAGCAATTTTTTCATAGTTCGGCTCTACGCGAGTACCGATATCTTCAATGCTTGTAGGCAATTGTGGTTTAACAACCCATTGTTCATACCCCGCTTTATCAGGCATCGCAATAGGGGTCACCCCAAGCTCTATCAGCTGTTCGGTAATGTCCCAGTTAAGTGCCACAATACGAGAAGGATGAGCCGCGATCTGATGGGTGCCACGGCTATCTGTAACCGTAATTTTATTGTCGGCAATCGCTTGGGTTGGGACCAGACCAATAAGTACGCTCGCCATAAAAGCCACAAGGGCTGTCGATTTAAAATAATTAAAAGAGCGATTCATGTTTGGCCTCGATTGAGTTTGAATTAGCATACGATAGCCACCTTACTGGCTTGCTGCGGGTGATCGATAAGTTGTATTTGAGCACCGTAGAGTTGGCTAAGAGCAGGCTCGTTGTGTAGTACATCGGTTGGTCCAGTGAAAGCCACCTTACCTTGATGAAGGGCGATGATTTGGGTGGCATAGCGCAGAGCGAGGTTTAAATCATGCAATATCACGATTATGCCTTTACCTGTGGCTTGGTTTAGCTCACTTAATAGCGTCATTAATTGATATTGGTGTCCGACATCAAGTGCAGAGGTCGGTTCATCTAATATCAGTACGGGAGATTGCTGCGCCAGTAGCATAGATACCCAAGCTCGCTGACGTTCACCGCCTGAAAGTCTATCTGCAAGGTGATCAGCATATTTTGCAGTGTCGGTTTGTTGCATCGCATGTTCGATGATCTGTTGATCTTCATTTTTCCAGCGACCAAATGTACCGCGCCAAGGAAAACGTCCCAGTCGCACTAATTCTTGTACGGTTAACCCAGCAACATCGGGCAATTTTTGCGGTAAAAAAGCGATTTGCTGTGCTAGTTTTTTCGCAGATAAGGACGAAAGTGCCTCACCGTTCAAGGTTATCGAGCCTGTGTCGGGTGTTGTTTGCCCTGCAAGTAAGTTCACCATGGTTGATTTCCCAGAGCCGTTGTGGCCGAGGACAACCGTAAACGCTTGGCTGTCGATCTTTAATTCATCGATAGTGAGGATGTCTCGTCCACCACGGTTTACGCGAATATTGTTTAGTTCAAACATAATGTTTTTGATGTCATGCTCAGGAAGAAATGGATTGTTGTTATTGCCTTGGGCAGTTATCACATAGAGTGCCGTCATGTCGTCGGTAGTGCATACAGCAACTGATACGGTGAAGCTCCCAATAACCTGTTTGCGAGTTGTGTTTCAGTGCTTGTAAATGGCTCTTCGGTAATCCTAAGTGATCGAACCATAACTGCGCCTGTTCCTGAATGTCATTTGTGCTTGATTCATGCTCTGCTAACAGCGCTTGCCGCTGTACTAAAGCTTCTAATACGGCATCCGCAATCAAAGGACGTGTCAGACCGGGGCGCATACGTTGGAACTGATTAAATTGCGATTGTAGGCCATCTAAAATGATTGCAAGTTCGGTGCATGCGTATTTGATGAGGGCTGAGCGCTCGCCCGTGAACCAGTTATCACCACAGAGATGAAATCCGGCAACGACTCCCTCTTTGTAATCTAAAGCCATTTTGCTCATTGGCGGCACGCTATTTAATGCATAGACGCTAATGAAGGCAATATACAGTGGTTGCCAAGCAAGCATGGTCCAACTGCGCGTAAGCCAGTAAGGCATTCCAGCCTCTGGGTGGGCTTTTTTCCAGTGAAGATATAACGCATTCAGCAGCTCAGGATCACCGTGAGCTGCTGATATATGTTGATGATCGGCTGCACCAATTTTGCCTTTAAGGTACGGCGTTAATTGTTCAGCATAATGGAATAGTTGCTGGTACTTAGCGGTTGTCATAATGCCTCTGTAAACAACGCGGGCAGTAATGACAGCCCGCGTGTTTGGCCTATTAGAAGTTGTACTTCACAGTGGCTTCAACGGTACGCTCTGCACCAACCCAGCAGTTCATTGAGTTGTAGCATGAATAGTACTCTTTGTTGAATAGGTTCTTAGCGGTCAAGCTTGCACGTGCGCCTGTAAGGCTTGGAGCTAGCTCACCCAGATCATATTGCATACCTAAATCAACCACAGTGTAGCCTGGCACCATGTTAGTGTTGGCGGCATCAACATGTGTTTCACCCACGTATCGCACACCCGTTCCAGCAGTCGTACCCGCTAGTATACCGTTGTACACACTGTAGGTTGCCCAAGCAGAAGCAGAGTGTTTTGGCGTACGGATAGGCGTCTTACCTTCTAGCCCCGTATTGTCCTTGGTGATCTTCATGTCTAAGTAGGTGTAGTTCACTAGTAGGTTTACATTGTCAGTCGCATCGATTTGACCTTCAAATTCAATACCTTTTGAGGTGATTTCACCGGTTTGTACTTGGAATGTATCGCCAGGTTTGTTGTTAGGATCGGCGGTTAATGCATTTTCTTTCACGATTTGGAAGGCAGAAACAGTAGCGGTTTTGCTCATGTCGTTAGACATGTATTTCACACCAGCCTCAATTTGCTTGCCTTCAGATGGTTTGAAGTCGTTACCGCTGCGATCTTTACCTGCTACGGGTTCGAAGCTTGTCGCGTAGTTGATGAATGGAGACAGACCATTAGCGAATTCATACAGCGCACCAATACGGTAAGAGAAATTGTTTTGGTTAATGTCTGAGTTGTTTGATTTGTAGTTATCGAAACGACCACCCGCCATTAGCACTAACTGGTCAAGACGTACTTGATCTTGGATATAAACACCGGTTTGCTCAGAATCAACTTCGTAGCGAGTGTCTGACGCAGGCGTTAGCTTGTCTGGGTTTATTTGATTGTTGTTTGGATTGTTGGCATCAATAGAGGCAACACTTCCGTAGTTGATGTAACGTGAGTCACCTTTTAGCGTTTGATAATCGGCACCAAACAACAGGTTATGCTCAAGATCAGCAAGGGTAATCACCCCTGATAACTGGTTATCAATGATGAAGCCTTGCGAAGATTCATCTGTGCTGTAGGCGTAACGACTGATGTTGCTTGGATCTAGCTTGTTAGGATCATTTTCTGCGTGTGCAATGTTTTTTTGCTTCAGGCTTGCATCCATAAAGCGTGCGTTTTGCAAGAAGGTCCAACGATCATTGATGTTGTGGTTGATCTTGTAGCCAGCCAATAAGAACTCACGGTCCATCTCATGCCAATTATGATCACCCAAGAAAGTGTTTTGATCTAGGTTGCCACCGTTTGGATTATCGTAAAGTGTCCCTACACCAGGAACGGCATAGTTAACGCCTGCAGAAGGATCACGCTGGTAGTATAAGTTCACGTTGATTAAGGTATCTTCAGAAACATTCCAATCTACCGATGGTGCAATTAGGTAACGGGTTTCTTTAATGCCGCTAATTTGACTATTACGCTCGCTTGCTTTGGCAATTAAACGGTAATTGAAATCACTTTCACCAATTTGACCTGTGGTATCGATGCTGGCTTCTTTTAGGTTATGTGAACCTGTTGAAACACTGACTTCGGTGTTTTGTTCTTGTTGTGGTGCTTTGGCAATAATGTTGACCATACCGCCAGGTGACATTGCACCATAAAGCACAGATGTTGGGCCTTTGAATACTTCGATTTGCTCGATAGCGACAGGATCAATTTGAGGTTGCAGGTTCCAGCCGGTTAGGTGTTGAAGCGCAAGACCATCGTAATAACTTTTTTCTACGTCGAAGCCACGAATGTTAAAGGTATCGTAAAGTTTGACCGAGCCACCACGCAGTTCTGTATTGACGCCTGATACATAACGAAGGGCTTCGTTAACGGATTTAACGTCACGGATCTCTAGGGTCGCGCTATCTAAAGTTGAGATCGCTTGTGGTGTTTCCTCTGGTAGCAAAGCGGTTTTGGTTGCTGTGTTACGATATGCCTGACCCAAAACTGTTACCGTATCAAGCGTGGTGACGCCTGAATCATAGGTGGCTTGGTTTTCTTCAGCATGTGCTAGATTGGGGAAGGCTAAAGCCGTTGTAATGGCCAGAGCCAAAACAGAATGAGAATGTTGCTGCTGCATGGATACCTCAAAAAGAAAGCAATTCTAAATAGTAATTGTTATCAGTTGCATTTTAATCAACTCAAACAGATAAGAATTAACAATTTGGGGCATGATGGTGATTAACTCATGGCTTGTGGTGGTTAATTACCATGAGTTAACGCGCTAATTCAATCGGTAACCAATATTCCATTTGTGCTTCAGCGCTGGTGTAGTCGAAAGCGACGGTATAGATTTCAATCTCGAAACCTTCAATTCCGCGGTATTTGGACTCAGGTAACCAAGCACCTAAGAACCATTCTAGGGTCTTATCCAGTTCATTGATCGGCCCGGTGTAAGGGATGACTGCGTACTCTTGCTCTGGCACAAACAGTATTTGTTCTTGAGGTAAGCGCTGTGCTTCATTTTTACTCACGGAATAACCAGCCCAGTAAGGCACTGGATTCGCTTCGTTAATGTCTCGGGTGTCGATCACACCGTAAGTTGCTATATCAAAAGGCGGGCGAAGACCTGTTTGATCAATAAATTGTTGCCAAATTTGCGGAACAGCTTGGGTGTAATTGGGGTCGTGAGAAAAAAGGCCGTTGATTTCGCCTTTAGTACCATATAGATAGAAGCCTTCTTTTCTTTCTACCCGAATTTGGAGTAGCCGCTTTTTGATTTCATGGGCTTGGTAAATCGGAAGGGTGGCTTTTAATGGCGTTTTTAAACCGATCCGTTGCCCGCGTTTGCGGTAATGACTTGGTGAACAACTAAAAAACTGTTTAAAAGCACGGGTAAAACTGACTTCAGAGTTAAAGCCTGAGTTTAGGGCGATATCGACAATACGTTCCGAGCTAGACAGCAATTGCTCCGCCGCAAGGCTAAGTTTTAATTCACGTACATAGTGAGCGACAGTTTGCTGCGTTTCGTGAAGAAACACACGTTGTAACTGCCAGCGAGACCAACAACTTTTCTCAGCCAATAATTCAACCGATAAGGGTTGATCGATATGGCTGTGAATATACTCCAGCACACGCTCAATTCGAGTGAGTTGGTTCGTTGAGGGAGGAGTTGATGCGCCTGAGTTATGTGTTTCTTTCATGTTTTATCAGTATTGCCATCGCTTAGAGTCTAATCAATATGATAGCACTGTCTGTACCTAACTATCAGTCGCGTGCCTATTGTCATTATTGATAGAAAAATTAAAATAGTAAATGATAATTATTATCATTGCTTGCGTCGGGGTTTAGTTCTACTATGTGAGCACTTTGTACGCACTAGTTCATATCTGCGGGTTGTCAAAGGATAACGGTATGAAAGCTCACTCTAACCAATGGAACGTTAACCAGCGCTTAAATGTGCTTTTTGCCCTTGATGTTTTTCCTGTAAATGCCGCTGGGCGTACATCTCACGCTTGCCTTATCGCGACTTGGCTGCTCACGCCTTCTTAAATTCTCTCCACAGTTCCTTCGCATTGTTTGGTTTTATGCCTTCTGTTTGGGCTCAACCTTGTGCGGTATTGCATGTTCTTAATGTGTTTTAAATTTTGATTTAGGGATGAAATATGAAGAACCAATCCTTCCTCTGGCTGATGGAATTGGTCGGCACACAGAGAAAACGTGTCATCACGTCAATGTGCTTGGCGGTTGTCTATTCCTTATTTGCCGTTGTGCCGTATTTGATTATCTACCATATGGTTGATGGTTTTGTGCAGGGCACAATCACAGATAGTAATGAAGTGTGGTTGTGGGTGTTAGCCGCGGGTGGCTCGCTCATCGCGAAACAAGCCTTTCAACTGGCCTCGGGCTTGCTATCTCATAAAGCGGCTTTCCAATTATTGTTTGAGGTGCGCCAAACCGTGGTTGAGCGGGTCGGGCATTTAACGCTAGGCGAAAGTAATAAAAAGGCATCAGCAAGCATGAAAAGGATCATCTCGGATGATATCGAGAAGATGGAAAACTTCATTGCTCACCATTTGCCTGATATGGCGGCGGCAATCGTAACGCCAATTATGGCAACTTGCGTGCTGTTCTATATTGATTGGCGGCTGGCTTTTTGGGTGCTATTACCTTTGCCGATTGCGATTTTCCTTCAGATGCAGATGTTTAAAGACTTCAATCACAGGGTCGAAAGCTATTACCGAGTGGTGAACAACCTTCACATCAGTATTGTCGATTATGTGAAGTCTATTTCGGTAGTGAAAGCCTTCAACATGAAAGTGGACTCGCATAAAAAATACCGAAATTCGGTTGATGAACATCACCAATTGATCACTGATTGGCTGTGGGACAGCAAAACAGCGGCTTCTTTGTTTAAGTTGTCATTAGAACTTGGTTTTATCTTCTTATTGCCGGTTAGTGTGTGGTTGTATTCGACGGGCGACTTAGCGCTACCTACCTTGTTTGTATTTATGCTGTTGGGGGTAGGCTTGATGGATCCGCTGAATAACTTGCTTCAATTTGGAGGCATGTTTAGTGAAATGCTCAAAGGGGTCGAGTCCATCAAGCAGTTCTGCACTCACCCTCCGCAAAACGAAGGCAGCAAAGAGCAGCCAATTTCCTCCACCGATATTGTGTTTGATAAGGTCGATTTTCGTCATTACCAAGCAGCGCAAAATACCTTAACCGATGTCAGCTTTGTTGCTGAGCAAGGTCAAGTGACCGCGATTGTTGGCCCTTCAGGGGCGGGTAAAACCACCATTGCACAATTGATCCCGCGTTATTTTGATCATCAAGCAGGCACCATCTCGATTGGTGGCGTCGCGATAGAGACAATGCCAATTGATCAATTGATGTCGTTGATCAGCTTTGTATTCCAAGATGTGTTTATTTTCGAGCAAACCATTGCCGATAACATTCGAATGGGTAATGAAGCGTTGACGGATCAAGACATTGAAAATGCTGCGAAGGCAGCTAGTGCCCATGAGTTTATTCAAGAGCTCCCTCAAGGCTATCAAACCAAAGTGAAGCAAGGCAGTTTGAGCGGTGGACAAGCGCAACGTATCGCCATAGCGCGCGCGATAGCGAAAGACTCACCCATCTTGATTTTGGATGAAGCTACAGCGTATGCCGATGCCCGTAACGAAGTCCGTATTCAGCAAGCAATTTCGCGCTTAATGAAAGGAAAAACCGTACTGGTGATAGCTCACCGCCTTAATACCTTAACGCAAGTCGATAAAATCGTGGTGATGAAAGATGGCTGTAAAGTAAGTGAAGGGACGCATTTACAGTTACTTACAGGGTGCGAGCTTTATCGCTCGATGTGGGAGGCTCACCAGCGTTCTAAATCATGGCATTTAGGAGGTCAGCAACCAGAGTTAGCAGAGACGGTGGCTACACGTGAAGGAGAGCAAACATGTTAGTTCTTAGACGGTTAAATAAACTGACAGGCAGCGCATTAAAAGGCTTTCGTAAAACCTTGCTGCTCACTGTGTTGGATGCGTTTTTAGCATCAGCACCGTTTGGTTTTTTGTATTACATCTTGCTCGATATGTTATCGGCAGCACCTAATGTGCAGTATCAATTTGGATTGGTGTTTGCGTGTGTGGTGATGATGGCAATACGGGCTTTACTGGCTCGTACCATTTATATGCAAATCAATCTGATTGGTTTTGGCGCAGGACGACAAATTCGTGAGCAACTGGGTAACCATTTACGTAAGCTGCCGATGGGCTTTTTCCAGCGCTCCGACTTTAGCAATGTGAATAACAGCTTGCTGAAAGACATAGATCAAATTGAGCGGATCTTCACTCACTTGTATGCCCCAATGATAGCGACCGTTGCCGTGTTACTGTTTTTTGCTATTGGCTTAACAGCAACCGACTGGCGGATGGGGTTAGCCATGTTATCGACTTTGCCGTTGGCGATGCTGGCTTACTGGTTAACCCGCAATTACGCCAGAAAGTGGCAAAGCTATATGCAAGGTTTGATGCATCAGCTTAACGATGCGGTAATGGAGTATGTGGATGGCATCAAAGAGCTGAAAGCGCACCGTATGGTGGGAGGGATGTTCGCTCGCTTAGACGAGGTGCTCCACAATACCCGTAACAATGCGCTAAAAGCTGAAGTGGCTGCGGTGTATCCGGTGTTTAGCTTTAACTTCTTAGTCGAACTTGGATTCATTATTTTGCTGGTGGCCGTGACATGGGGTTGGTTAGGTCAAACGTTGACTTTAGCCGAAGTCTTATTGTTCTTGATTGCCGCGACACGCTTTTTCAAACCATTGTTAAGTATGTCTATCTTCATGGCAGAGCTTAATTTCTTTGGTTTAGCTATTGGGCGATTAGAGAAAATCATGGCATTGCCTCAGCTTAAAAACGGAAATCAGACCCCGATTTTTGACCAACTGAACGTTGAGCTTAAGGATGTGACTTTCGCTTATCCCGGCGCTAAGCCATTGTTTAAAGATCTTAACCTCTCAATTAAACATGGCGCTGTGACTGCGTTAGTAGGGCCTTCAGGTTCAGGTAAATCAACCTTAGCAGCCTTAATTGCCCGCTTTTGGGAGTTAGATAAAGGTGACATCTGGGTTGGAGGCAATAAAGATAGCGCGCCACTAAGTGGGCTGCCGCTAAGCCAGCAACACATGGTGAGGCTGACCGACATGGATGAAGAGTATTGGTTGAAACATGTCAGTGTAGTGTTCCAATCAAGTTATCTTTTTAATGACACTATCGCCAATAACCTTCGCGTCGCCAAAGCCGATGCCAGTGATGAAGCACTATGGCAAGTGCTTGAAACTGCCAAATTAGCTGAGCGTGTGCGCATGATGCCTAATGGCTTAGCAACTGAGTTGGGGGCTGGTGGGGTGCATTTATCGGGTGGTGAGCAACAAAGGCTCGCGATTGCTCGAGCGATTTTAAAAGATGCGCCAATGGTGATTTTAGACGAAGCTACCGCCTCGTTGGATCCGGAAAATGAGTTTGATATCCAGCTTGCGATGCAGGCATTGGTCAAAGGCAAAACCGTCTTAGTGATTGCCCATAAGCTCGCAACGGTTCAGTATGCGGATCATATTGTGGTCTTAGACAGTGGCAAGGTTGTTGAACAAGGTAAGCACCAAGCATTACTCGATAACCACAGCTTGTACCATGAGCTATGGCACTTGCAACAACAAGCTCAGAGTTGGGTGTTGGCCGCTAACTAGAGTGTCTCATTTATATCTGTGATTGATGGAATGAAACCACCTGCTGATTCGGGTGGTTTCACTGCGGCTTAAGGTGTCAAGCGGCGCGAATAGCGCACTAAATTTGCGTTGCCTTCGGTTGGAGCAAGTGTCCGTATGCCATCTTTACGCCACGTTTCTTTGAGTACCGCCCCTATGAAGGTGTAGAATTTCTCTAACTCTTCAACATCTTTGATGATGTACCAGTTTCCGCGTGTGACCGCAGCAAGGGGAAAGGCTCCCGGTTGAGCAACAGCGGCAATGAATTGCTTGTCCTCATTTTGGCTTATTTCATGGCTGATCATATGATCCATGAAGTTCACCTGTGCACCATGGCGAATTGGCAAGAAATCATTCAATGCATCGTCTTTATCAATACTGCTTTTAGAAATCCCTTTCGCTTTGATGCTGTTAATCAGTTGGCTTTTTCTTTGATCTGTGAGGCTTGTTGTTCGCTTTGAGTCTTCTTGTAAGATCTCATTATTGATGGCTTGAATAATTTGCCTTTCTTCGACTGAACCTTGTAATACTGTACGTGGGCGTCCACTGCGATGAGTAAGCATGTCGTGAGTATCATAGTCGCCTGTAAAAGCGGCAAGTGTGCCATCACGGTAGAGTTTTTGCTGAAGATCGACGGGATCTAAATTATTAGTGTCTATATCAACAATGCGGTACATCCGGCGTTCAGCATGTGGTTTATTGAGTTCAGCGGCACGCTCTTCTGCTGTTAAGGTGACATAGATCCCGGTGAGTCCTTGAGTATTATCCCAATGTCCGGTTAGCCCGAATAAATTAGCGGCTTTGAGTCGTGCCATCAAAGCTTCACGCATAGCTGCATTTCCCTCACCGGCATACGCTGGTGCTTTTGAAATCGAGCCTTCTTTGATCGATTTCTCAAGGATGTCATGCCCCTTCATTGGCGCGCCTTTGCCGATGCAATTGATTGAGTGCACGCCTGTTTCACGGAACGATACGGTAAAAAGCCCTTTTTTTGATGCTTGAGTTATTGGTTCAAAGTGATCGGGATGAACAAAGGTTTTGATTACTTCACGTTTGGTAGCTTTCTTCATATTAAACCTAATGGAGAATGTTTTAAAAAAACTTACGCTGACTAAATAATTTTTGAAATTTTATATAATAAAAGCTGTAGATATTAAGCATAGCTAATACTTGATTTATATCATAGGTGCATATTATTTATCTAGGATGAAGAATATACTTAATACACCAATATAATTGTTCTTTTTGGATGTATTAAGGCTAATTGGAATATATTATTCAGCATTTCCATGCTAATTCCTTATAGATGAAAAGGTTTATTTTTAGCTTCGTTAGGAAATGAATTTTTCTATTAAAACTTCATCATCAGACAGTGACTATAAATATAAGGATAGTTTGACTAGGAATGATAGCGTTTTTGTTGCCAATTAAACCACATTATTGACTGAAAAGTTATTAAACCAAGAGTCGAACTGAGGTCACAAAACGTCAGCCAATTACGTAAAATTGTCGTAACCATGTTGACAGTCACTTTCTTATGTTGGCTTCAGTTTATAATTATGTATGTATTTAGTAATTAAAACTGTTACTTAGCATAATATATAGCAAATCGTTCAGTTCTATACTGTGCTTTTCTTATAGTATGACTAAGTTGAATTTTGCTTGTAGTACATTGTTTGCACAAGGTTGCTATTCATTCGTCTATATGGCGTTTTTTAAGCTTGTTTTGCTTTTTATTGTTTATTTTATTTGATTCCATCGAATAGCGTGAATGCTTTTGTATATTGATAAAGAAGTTATACATTATGAAAAATAAAGGGAATGTTAAAAACGAATGGTCTTTGATCATTAAATTATTGATGGGGATTGTCTTAGGATCTGTTATCGGCTTATTGGCAACTGAGTCCGTAATGTCTGTCGTGGTATCGATTAAATACGTGCTAGGGCAATTTATCTTTTTTACTGTACCTTTGGTGATAATTGCTTTTATTGCCCCTGCGATTACCAAGTTAAAAAATAATGCTAATAAGATGCTAGGGATGGGTATCGGTATGGCATATTTATCTGCAGTTGGGGCTGCCAGTTTTGCTTATATCGCTGGTGTATTAATAATACCGCATCTTTCCGTGCCAAGCGTGATGGACAGTTTACATGAGCTTCCTAAAGCGAGTTTTAAACTTGCCATTCCTCCCGTCATGTCTGTGATGTCTGCTTTGGTGATTGCTATTTTACTCGGTATTACCACGCTTAAAACCAAGGCTGAAGTTTTTGAAAAAGCCTTGCACGAGTTTGAAAAGATGATGCTAATGGTGATTAAATCAGCGGTGATCCCTGTTTTACCCTTCTTTGTTGCGAGTACTTTTGCAGGTCTAGCGTATGAAGGTACCTTGACGCTGCAATTACCTGTGTTCTTAAAAATCGTGGTGCTGGCACTGATTGGTCACATGATTTGGTTAGCCGTGCTTTACACGCTAGCGGGTGCTGTTTCTGGTAAGAATCCGTGGGAGGTGCTCAAGCATTACGGCCCTGCTTATCTAACTGCTGTCGGTACTATGTCGAGTGCGGCAACTTTGCCTGTGGCATTAAACAGTGCTCGAAAATCGACAGTGCTGAGTAAAGAAACGGTTGATTTCATGGTACCGCTGGGTGGCACGATTCACCTATGTGGTTCGGTATTGACTGAAACGCTGTTTATTATGGTGATCTCACTGATGCTTTACGGTGCGATTCCATCGGTTGGCACTATGGCGCTATTCGTGTTGTTGTTTGGTATTTTCGCCATTGGCGCGCCTGGCGTACCGGGTGGGACAGTGATGGCATCGATGGGGATTGTGGTGGGGGTTATCGGTTTTGATCCCGCAGGGGTTGCACTGCTAATCGCAATTTTTGCATTGCAAGACAGCTTTGGTACTGCGTGTAATGTGACGGGTGATGGCGCCTTAACGTTAATGCTAGAAGGCGTGTTTAATAAAGAGGGCGAACTGACTGCCCAAGTTGAACGCTCAAACGCTTAAGCCGCGAACTGAAAGGTTAAAAAATATAGCATCATCTACGAGTAACCTTGTTGCTCACTAGGTGGTGCTTTTCTGTATTTTATTCGAATAAAGTTGGCATTCGATGGAACTATCAATAGAAGCATAAGTCCTAACTAATCTACTTTTGTAAACGAAAGATATATGCATGTTTGTTGCTAAGCGAAAACAGAATGAACTAACCAAGCTAACGCTCTTGTTAGTGTGGTGGGTTATTTGTGTCTGTTTAGCGAACAATATAGGTTTACTGAGTGCGTGTTCTGCAAAGTATAACAATACCCATCAAGCTGTTGAGCAGCTTAACCAAAGTGCAGATGATCATTACGCGAAATGTGATTTATCTGAACACTTAATCAATTTTGAACAGCTCCAAATTGCGCAATATGCTTTGGTTATGCTGTTTTTCGCCTTCGCGTTATGTCTTGGGCTGCTAGCTTCCTTTCATTCTCTCCCTCTATTTGCCGAGCCTATTCTGTATAAAGGAAGGCGTCTTCATCTCACATTGTGTGTCTTTAGAGAATGAGTTTAGCTTGTGTCACTACAAGTTAAAACGCTATCCGTGGGGTAGCCATGTATCAAATAAAGACAAAGCAACAGGTATAACACTATCTTGAGAGTGCTCACTCTAAGGGTTGGTTATCTGCCGTTGCTGTTTACGATTTAAGTTGGAAACGAGATGAAAAACCAAAACCAAACCCGAACTAAGATAACGCTCATTTTTACATTTATTTTGACTGTGACTTTTTCACCTTTGACATTTGCGAAGACACAGCAAGAGAAAATTGAAGATATTAACGCGATGCTACAGGCTAACCCTGAGATCATCGATGTGCTTTATGACAACCTGAATGCCTATTTTTCGCAAGAAGAGCAGTTTAAACAGGTGCTCAGGGATAATCATGACTATATCTACAATAATCCTGATTTACCGTCATTTGGTGCGAGTGATCCTAAGTTAACCATAGTGGTACTGACTGACTTTAGCTGTCCTTGGTGTAAAAAATTAGATCCAGTTGTAGAGCGGATCGTCAAAGAAAACCCTAACGATATTAAAGTGATTCATATTTTAGTTCCGCTGAAAGAGATGTCTTCCTCGGCAAACTCAACCACATTCGCGCTTAATGTATGGAAAAATGCCCGTGATAAGTTCGATGCCGTAAATAAAATGCTGATCAGTAAGCCTGGCTTGCATGATGCACGTTCTATCATGACAGTTGCGAAAGCGAATGGTGTTGAACAATATGTTGCAGAGAATGCAGAATCGACTGAGATGGCGAAGAAAAACTATCAGCTATTTAACGATCTTGGTGTGCGAGGAACACCAGCAATGCTAATTGACGATCAGTTGCTACCTGGGTATTTACCTTATGAACAGTTAGCGCCTATGGTCGAAAAGATGATAGCGGAAAAGTCGAAGTAATCGATCTAAGCATCATGACAATTATCTTTTAGTTAATATAAAGCCTCCGTCTGGAGGCTTTACACATAGCTAGATGAGCAATGTAGATATTACCATGTGTATTTAATACCCACACGGTAACGGATTTGTCTTTCATCGGTAGTGCGGCTTTGTTTCACTTGGCCCACTTCAACAAATGGACGCCAGTTTTCACCGTCTGCGGTCTTAATGGAGTACATCACGCGCGCATTGTGTAAGTAGTCGGTAGAGCCGTTATCAAATAGTGGTTGCGCGTTGTCAGACATCTCTTTCCAGAATTGGAACTCGTACTGGAAGTCCCAGTCACCCGTTTTATAACCTAGCCAAGTATCAAATTGTTGGATTTTTGAATGGTAGCTATTGCCGTCAGTACCTTGTTGACCGTAATCCCAGAATTTCCACTTATAACGGCCTTGGATACGGAAACCATTGTCGAACGCGTAGTTCAAACGTGCATACGGCACGTAGACAAGACCCGCAGAAGTAAAGTCGAGTGAGGTACCAACTAACCCAACGATGTTCTTATTCAGTTTCTTGTAATAGAAGGCTGAAAATTCTGAGCCATTCATGGTCATCGCATCGAAGGCGCCGTCATCATTTGAGTAACGTGCATCGAGTTCAAAACCAATGTTTTTACCTGTATCTAAAAACGCTTTAAAACGATCAGCATGTTTTTCTGAACCGTCTAAATATTGGTGGCGGTATTCAACCGTAGTTTTATAGTCGTTAGCCAGTGCTTGTGCTGATGATGCTGCTAATAAAGAGGCCAGCATAAATTTTGTTGTCGTGTTCATAATAACCTTATTGTTTAAGTTGGTATTTAAGTTGGTTGTAATTGCTAAATTAGGTGTAAGCATTCGCGGTATTGGCCGGTACTTCGGTCGGGCGCCAAGGATCACCGGTATGTTCAAGCCAAGGCATCAATTCCTCTTCGACTAATTGATGTACTAGGCTTTCGTTTTGCTCAGCGATATTTTGCATTTGATAGGGATCTTGCTGGTTGTCGTGCAGCACCACAGTCAGTGGCTTACCAATTTTTCTATCCATCATGAGGGTGTAGCGATCGGTTCTTACGCCACGGCGGCCATAGGATTGCCCACCGTATGGCATAAAGGTGTAGAACTGCGAGCTAGGTTTATCATCCCCTTCGATGCCATTGATGGTATTGGCAAAGTTGGCCCCTTCAACGGTATCTGGGATCAGATCAGGGATACCCATTAAGCCAAATAAGGTTGGGTAAATATCTGGTGCTGAGAATAAGAGATCATCTTGGCGTGGGGCGAGTTTGCCCGGCCAGCGGAACATCATAGGGATCCGCATAGACTCATCGTAATGGTTGTTTTTGGTTGGCATACCGTGTGAGCCAAGGCAGCAGCCATGATCCGAGAAGAAGACCACAAGGGTTTCCTCTTCAAGGCCTAAGCGGTCAAGCTCGTCGACAATACGGCCAAACTGCTCATCAACCCCATTCACCATCGCCATGTATTCTTTGAAATACTCAGGGCCGTAACCTTCAAGGTATTCCTTATCCCATTGCACATTTGGTCGGGTATTCAGCGCTCGTGAGGTTTTATCTTTATAACGATCTAAATATTTTTGCGGTACTTGATCGTACGGAGAGTGGGGTGGGTTCATCGACACCACTAACGTAAAGGGCTTATCGCTATCACGGTAGGCGCCGTTTTCATTGCGTAAATATTTAATCGCAATGTCAGCTTCATGTTCTGGACTCCATTGATTCACTTTTATCGGTTGATCGCGTGGTGTTTCATTGGTCCAGTACATAGGTGTTAGGTGTTTATCGTAAGTGCCATAGGCATACCAGAAGTCGAAACCATGGCGACGATCTGGGGCTGTCCAATCATTCCAGTAACGACCTTCCATTGGGTTGTTATAGCTTGGAATAAAGGGAGCTTCTGGCGTATCAAGGTGCCATTTTCCGATATAGCCCATGCTATAGCCTTGATCTTTCAAAATATCTGACCAAGTACGGGTCTGTTTCTTTAATTCAATTCCAAAATCTTTACCGCCAAATTTGCCTGGCATTGCGGTATGGCTGTTGCCTTGAATGCCGTTACGGTAAGGGTATTGCCCTGTCATCAGCATGCCACGGAAAGGGGTGCAAAGCGGGAAGTTAGATACTGCCTGACGCAGTACCACACTCTGTTTCGCAAAGCGGTTCAGGTGTGGCGTGTCAGACGGGTCTTGCTTCATAAAACCTAACGCGTGGGCACGCATTTCGTCAGGAAAGACGATCAGTAAATTGGGTTGTTTCTTTGGTGGTGCTTTGCTGTCACTAGCGGTGAGGGTACTGGGTGATGTGGCACACCCTGCCGTTGCCGCGACAGCACTGGTGGCTGCCATGCCTTTTAGTAGGCTACGTCGCGAAATAGACATATGGTCTCCTGAAAGTGAAACGTATTGGATGTTTAAAAACAAATGAAAGGTCTACTTTCTTTCATTAATCTTGTGTTTGGTTATTTTTATGACCTAGCGCAATCACGTGCTTGCGAATTGCTTCGGATCGTAAGTGATCGAAATTACAATGGCTGTGTATTCGATCACAAAAAAGTAAACGAAAGTTAATTCGTGCTTTTAGCGAAAGTTTTTATCTTTATATGTCACACAATTCATTAAAATTGAGAGCGATGTTGGTGGTTAGAGTTTGGCTTTAGGGTTGGCGAGGGTTATGATATGAACAAATGCGTAAGTCTACGCAAGAGTAAACGTAACAATGCGAAAGATTGTGAAAGAGATCAAAAGTTTTCATTTCTTGCGTTGTTGCTTTCGTTTTTAGGTGTAAGCTGTATTCGAAATCAAGCGAAAGAGATTTTGCTGGTTTCGTAAGGAGACAAGGTAAAGTGAAAAGTGCAGTCGAAAGGCGCATGGAAATTGTGAACGTGGTTAACCGTGATGGTAAAGCACGTGTCGAGGACCTTGCCGCACAGTTTGATGTCTCTAGTGTCACGATTCGAAGTGATCTTAGTTTTCTAGAAAAGAATGGTTATGTTGTCCGCTCTCATGGCGCAGCCATTCCGAATACTGGGGTGATTGCAGAGCTGACTGTTCATGAGAAACGCCGCCAAAATGCGGGTATTAAATCTCTGATTGGTCAGGCTGCAGCGAAACTTATCGAAAGTGGTGACACTGTTATTCTGGATTCGGGAACGACTACGCGAGAAATCGCATCCAGCTTGAAATCGCTGGAAGATGTAGTGGTTATGACCAATGGTCTGGATGTTGCAATGGAGTTGGCATCGGCACCTGGAGTAGAGGTTCTGATGTCGGGTGGTGTACTTCGTAAGAATGCACTCTCTTTTTCGGGCTCTCAAGCTGAACACAGTTTGAAAAATTATCGTTTTGATAAAGTTTTCCTCGGTGTGGACGGTTTTGATTTAAGAGCTGGTATCACGACACACAATGAGCAGGAAGCGAGTCTTAACCGCTTAATGTGTGAGATTTCTGAGCAAGTGATTGCGGTCGCCGATTCAAGTAAGTTCGGTAAGCGTAGTTGCCACATGATTCGTGAGTTCGGAAACATTGATATCTTAGTGACAGATTCTGATATTCCTGAAGACTACGTCCAAGGTCTTCGTGAAATGAAAGTTGATGTGATTATCGTAGAAAAAGAATACTAACCCACTAACTCCATAACAGCATCTCAGATGTGGATTGTGGAGTTAGTACATGAACACCCTTCAAAATCTCGTTCAACGTCATAAAGCGGGTGAACAAAACGGTATTTATGCTGTTTGTTCTGCTCACCCTCTGGTGATAGAAGCCGCTCTCAAGCAGGCGTTGAGCGACGATTCTTTATTATTAATTGAAGCTACCTCCAATCAGGTCGATCAATTTGGCGGTTACACAGGCATGACGCCTGTCGACTTTCGAAATTTCGTATTGGAGATGGCGGAATTACTTCAATTCCCTACTGAAAAACTTATTTTAGGTGGTGATCATCTAGGTCCAAATCGCTGGCAAGGCCTTAATGCCGATGAAGCTATGCGAAATGCGGATGACTTAATTGCGGCTTATGTCGCTGCTGGCTTTAAGAAAATTCACCTCGATTGCAGCATGTCTTGTCTTGATGATCCTGTGCCGCTTTCTGATGAAATTGTCGCTGAACGTGCAGCAAGATTGGCAAAAATTGCGGAAAGTACCGCGATCTCAAATTTCGGTGCTAGCGATCTTTCCTATGTGATTGGTACCGAAGTACCAGTACCGGGTGGGGCGGCAGAAGCGCTTAATGAGCTGGAAGTCACCTCTCCTGAAGCGGCAATTGAAACCATTGAATGCCACAAAGCTGCCTTTGACGCCGCAGGTGTTGCAGATTGTTGGTCACGGGTTATCGGTTTAGTGGTGCAACCTGGTGTTGAATTTGACCACACGGGTGTTATCGATTATTGCCCAGAGAAAGCCGTGTCTTTAAGTCGCGTAGTGAACAACTACCCACACTTAGTGTTTGAAGCACACTCTACCGATTATCAAACCGATAAAGCCTATCAGGCATTAGTTGAAGGCCATTTTGCGATTCTGAAAGTAGGCCCTGCTTTAACGTTTGCAATGCGAGAAGCGCTTTTCAACCTTTGTGATATTGAAGAAGAGATTGTCGCCAAAGCACATTGTTCCAACCTCCGCGAAATGATTGAGCAGCAGATGTGTAATGCGCCCGATTACTGGAACAAATACTACCACGGTGATGAACACCAACAGCGTTTTGCACGTTGCTACAGCTTCAGTGATCGCATTCGTTATTACTGGCCGAATGAACAAATTCATCACGCACAAGAAACATTGTTTGCCAACTTATCGCGCACTGGCATTCCACTTCCTCTATTAAGTCAGTATTTGCCTGAACAGTTTCAAGCGGTTCGTGCTGGACTGATTGAATCTGAGCCTAAAGCTTTGGTTCTCGACAAAATTCATCAGGTGCTTCGTAGCTATGCGAAAGCCTGTAAACAAATTAAAGGTTAAGAGGTACTACATGAACCAATATCTGGGCTACTCAGAGCAAGATCTTGAAAGCTTAAGTGCTTTCTGGACCGCTAAAGAAGTTGAGCAGCAACCTTCATGCTGGCGTAAAACGCAGGCGACGTTTAGTGAATGCCAGCCTGCGATCGAAGCCTTTATGGCAAAGGTATCTGCACATCAAAATTTACGTATTGTGATGACGGGCGCGGGAACATCAGCTTTTGCAGGGCGAGCGCTTGCACCAGCATTAGCAGAGAAAACTGGCCGTCGTGTTGAAGCCGTTGCCACAACCGATTTGGTTTCCAATCCATACCAGTATTTTGCTGAAGACCTACCAACATTATTGGTGTCATTTGCTCGCTCAGGTAATAGCCCTGAAAGTGTTGCTGCGGTTGAGTTAGCGAACCAATGCCTGACGCATTGCTACCACCTTGTGCTGACCTGTAATGCCGAGGGGCTGCTATATAAAAATAGCGCTAACGATAGCCGCAGTTTCGCATTACTGATGCCTGAAGAAACCAATGACAAATCGTTTGCGATGACCTCCAGCTTTTCCTCAATGATGGTAGCTGCATTTTCGATTCTTGATGGGAAATGTGATCATTCGAAAGAGATTGAAAGGTTATCCTTATGTTCTGAGGAGCTGATCAAGGAAATTAATATACCTATCAGTAATATGGCAAAGCTAGATATTAGCCGCGTCATTTACCTAGGAAGTGGTGGTTTGCAAGGGTTAGCGCAGGAATCTGCTTTAAAGCTTCTTGAGCTGACAGCGGGCAAAGTTGTAGCTGCATATGACTCACCGCTGGGTTTTCGTCATGGGCCTAAATCCATTGTTGATAACGAAACGTTGATAGTTGTGTATATCTCAAACAATCCATACACCCGTCAATATGACCTTGATCTGTTAAGCGAATTACGTCGCGACAAGATTGCTCGTAAAGTCATTGCTATTACTGCTCAGCTAGATGACCAAGTCACCAATGGTGATTACTGGCATGTCCCTACCATGGAAGCCGCGACTGATATCGAGCTCTTATTTCCATACATTATTTTTGCTCAGATTTATGCATTTCATCGTGCTATAGCGCTGGGTAACACGCCTGATAATCCTTGCCCTACCGGTGAAGTAAACCGCGTTGTTCAAGGTGTCACTATTCATAACTTTAATAAGTAGACAGGAAGAACTCTTATGACTGCACCTAACATTGTTTGGACCCGAATCGACGAGCGTCTATTGCATGGCCAAATTCGCATCACTTGGGGTAAGCATACCGAAGCAAACTTAATCCTTGTTGCTAATGATGATGCTGCTGAAGGGCCAAACGCCGCCTTTATGCAAGCGGGTATGAAAGCTTCAGCCGGTGGTGAGTATGCCGTTCGTTTTTTCTCTATCCAAAAAACCATTGATGTGATCCACAAGGCGTCAGAGAAACAGAAGATCTTCATCTTATGTAATAACCCTACAGATGTTGCTCGCTTGGTTGAAGGTGGTGTGCCACTGACACATTGCAATGTTGGCAATATGCATTTTCATGAGGGTAAACGCCAGATCGCTAAGACTGTCTCGGTTGATGAAAAAGATATTAATGCTTTTGAACGTATGGTGGAACGCGGTGTGACTTGTACTGTGCAAAACACGCCGGATCAAAACCCTGTCAACGTTCTTGAACTTGCCATGACGTCGGCGTAAGCCGCGTCATACCTCACTATAAACAGAGATTTAAACAAGGAATAAATCATGTTTTTTGAAGCTACGCTGGTCGCAATATGGGCGTTCTTCTGTGGTATCGATAAATACGATGTCGCGTTGAACATCCACCGTCCGCTCATTACAGGTCCTGTTGTTGGTCTGATTATGGGTGATATGCAAATTGGTCTGATTGCTGGTGCAACCTTGGAACTGGCATGGTTAGGCTTAGTGCCTAACGCTGGTGCACAGCCGCCAGATGTGACCATGGGTACGATTGCTGCTGTTGCTTTTGCCGTGATGACAGGCCAATCAGCAGAAGTAGCAATGGGTGTAGGTATGCCGATTGCCGTCATGATGCAAATGTTAGTCATTGGTTTCTTCGCACTAACATCATTCACCATGGGTAAAGCGGACAAATTTGCTGAATCAGGAGACTCTGGCGGTATAGACAGACTACTGATCACCACCATCTCGTTACGTTCTTTACTGTACGCCTTAGTTGCTTTCATCACTGTGTACTTTGGTGAACACGCTGCAAGCTGGATTGATGAAAACGCGCCGAAAGTATTACTAGAAGGCCTAGGCATTGGTGCCAAGATGGTTCCAGCAATCGGTTTTGCAATGTTACTGAAAATCATGTGGTCAAAAGAAGTGGCGGGTGTGTTCTTCATCGGCTTCGTAATGACAACATACCTCAAGTTACCAATTATGGCTGTAGCAATTCTAGGTGCGTCAGCAGCCGCGCTTTACTACTTCTTCAGTGGAAATAATGGAAGTTCAAACAACCAACAAGTAGAGGAATTTGAAGATGGCATCTGATATCACAGCAGGCACTTTAGCCGGTAAAAACACCAAGGTTCATGAAAGTCTGGTTGATGATATTGATTCATACGAAGACACCACACCACGTAAAGTGATTTCGAAAAAAGATCTTTGGATCTGTGCGCTACGTGGTCTGTTCATGGAAGGTAACTTTAACTTTGAGCGGATGCAGGCAGGTGGTTTTGCTTACTCCATCATCCCAGCACTGAAGAAAATCCACGGTGATAATAAACGCGATTTTGCGAAATCATTAAAGAACCATCTGCAGTTCTTTAATGCCAGCCCTAAGTTGTTCACTTTCTTGCTAGGCACAGCCATCGCAATGGAAGAGAACAAAGAAAAACCATCCACCGTTAACGTGATGAAAGTTGCGGGTATGGGACCAACAGGCGGTATCGGTGATGCGATTGACCACATGACCTTGATGCCATTGACTTTGGCACTGGGTGCGTCGATTGCGATGGAAGGGTCGATTGCGGGTCCATTCGTGTTCTTCTTCTTGTACCAGATTGTTCACTTTGCTGTGTACTTCGGTTTGATGTTCATGGGTTACAGAGCGGGTACTGCCGCCATGGTGAACATGAGTGATGCCACCGAGAAGCTCGCCAAAGCCGCCAATATCATGGGTATCTTTGTTATCGGGGCGCTATCGGCCACCTTTATTCGGGTCCAGACCACGGCCTCACTCGAATTAGGGGGCAAGGTTGTTGAACTACAAAGTGCCTTATTTGACAAGATCATGCCGAACATTCTGCCACTGGCATTGGTGTTCTTTATGCTCAAGATGGTGAAGGGCACGGGCTTTTGGGCTAAACCGCCAGTGTTGATTTTCTCAACCCTTGCAGCTGGTGTTGTCGGTCACTTCCTCGGCATTTTGTAAGCCATACGTTTCAATAGCTTGGGGGGATAAGTTCCCCCCTAATCAAGGATTTTAAGATGATTGGTATTGTTGTTTCAGGCCACATTAACTTCGCATCTGGGATGCAGTCGGCAGTAAAAGCGATTGCAGGTGAGCAAGAGCAAATGGCGTTTATCGACTTTGTAGAATCAATGTCGACAGAGCAACTTGAAGCGGATCTTCGTCAAGCGGCACAAGATGTGGATTCGGGTGAAGGGGTACTGTTTTTAACCGATATTCCAGGTGGTTCACCGTGTAACCGTGCGCTGGCGATTTTGATGGATCAGCCAAACGTTGAGCTTATAGGCGGTGCGAATTTACCTATGATCGCTAATGCCGCTTTTGAACGTGAAGACGTGACATTGCCGGTGCTGGTGGAATTATTACTCGAGATTGGTACTTCGTGTATGCAAGACATGCGTAAAGAAGTCGAAGCGCTGATGCAACCTGAGCCCGTTGTTGAATGTGAAGATGGGTTATAACCATGCGCTACGCTTTACACGCCGATCGGGTGTTTACACAGCAAGGTATTGCGACGGATACCCTCGTCATTATTGCTGATGGAAAAATCGAAGCACTGACGGCAGAGACCCCAACCGATTGCCCTGTTATTCGCCTTGAAGGGCAATCTTTAATGCCGGGCTTTGTGGATATTCATATTCATGGTCGTGACGGCGCCGATGTGATGGATGCAACCGATAACGCATTGCAAACCATCGCCAATGCGTTGCCACAAACGGGTGTTGTTGCTTGGGTCGGTACCACAGTGACAGCACCTTGGACCGATATTCTAAATGCTTTAGAGCAGGTTCGTCGTTTCACTTCAAGGGTTCAGCACCAAGGTGCAGAGCTACTGGGCAGCTTTTTAGAGGGCCCGTATTTCACCGAACCTCATCGCGGATCGCACCCAACGGCGTATTTAAAATCGCCATCATTGTCTGAGCTCGAACAGTTGCATCAAAGCGCAGGGGAGTCGCTACTTCGCGTGGCAGTTGCACCTGAAGCGAAAGGGGCAATGGAAGCGATCAGTTGGCTGACCGAGCGTGAAATCAAATCGTCAGTGGCACACACAGATGCCACCTTTGAGCAAGTCACAGAAGCTTATCACCGTGGCGCCGATTGCGGGGTTCATCTTTTCAACGGTATGCGAGGGCTACATCACCGCGAACCGGGATGCTGTGGCGCGGTACTTTACCACGACATGCTCGCTGAATTGATTGCTGATGGTATTCACGTTAACCCAGTCATGATGCAACTCGCCTACCGAATGAAAGGGTATCAGGGCATTGCCTTAATCACAGATTGTATGCGTGCGGGGGGCTTAGCCGATGGTGAATACTTACTGGGCGCACAAACCATTACTGTCACTGATGGCGCAGCACGCACTAAGTGTGGTTCGCTCGCAGGTAGCACTTGTAGCTTAGATCAAGCGCTGCGAAACATGGTGTTTAACAGCCATGTACCTGAATGGGAAGCGGTGCAAATGGCATCGTATGTTCCTGCCAATTATCTTGGGCTTGCCCACCGCCTTGGCAGTATTGCCGAAGGCATGGATGCCAGCCTGATTGTTATGAATGAAGCATTACAGGTGCAAGGGACCTTACTAAAAGGTGAATGGGCCTACCAAGCCGCTGCGATGAAAAGCGGTAACTAAAAGCCACGACGACATAACGTTGTGTACCTTGCCAAACAAATGAATAAGAGGTTTAACATGGAAATTCGTCAACCAATTCATAGCGAACACGCTAAACAACTCGACACAGCAGGGCTTCGTGAGCAGTTCCTGATCGAAAATATGTTTCAAGAAGGTCAACTGAACCTGACTTATAGTCACATTGACCGCATTATTGTTGGCGGTGCCGTACCGACTGACGAAGCATTAATGCTTGAGGGCGGTAAAGAAATCGGTGTTGATTACTTCCTAGAGCGTCGCGAACTGGGTGCGATCAATATCGGTGAGCCTGGTTTAGTCATTGTGGATGGCAAAACCTATGAGATTGGCACACGTGAAGCCATTTATGTGGGCAAAGGGGCTAAAGAGGTTAAATTTGAAAGTGTCTCGGCTCAACAGCCTGCTCGTTTCTACGTGAACAGCGCGCCAGCCCACATGACGTACCCAACCCGTAAAATCACTCGTGAAGATGCCTCGCCAGAAACCCTAGGTAGCCAAGAAAACTGTAACGTTCGTACCATCAATAAGTACCTGCATCCTGCGGTTCTGCCGACTTGCCAGCTATTAATGGGGTTGACGGAGCTAGCACCGGGTAGCCTTTGGAATACTATGCCGTGCCATACCCACGAACGCCGTATGGAAGTGTACCTGTACTTCAACATGAAAGATGACAATATCGTTTTCCACTACATGGGTGAGCCACAAGAAACCCGCCACATTGTGATGCGTAACGAACAAGCGGTGATCAGCCCTAGTTGGTCAATTCACTCAGGCGTTGGCACAGCGGCTTACACCTTTATTTGGAGCATGGTGGGAGAGAACCAAACCTTCCATGACATGGACCACGTCGCAATGAGTGATCTGAAGTAACACACTCTCTCAATTAGCGGTATAGCGAAGAGTCATTGGCTTTTTATTGCTTGCTATACCGCCCAGCTTAAATTAGGAATTCCAAATGAACATGTTTGATCTTTCAGGCAAAGTTGCCATCGTTACTGGCTGTAACACGGGTCTTGGTCAGGGTATGGCGTTAGGGCTGGCGAAAGCGGGCGCAAATATTGTGGGCATTGGCCACCAAGCAGCCCCAGAAACTCAGCAGCAAGTGGAAGCACTGGGTCGTAAGTTCCACTACATTACGGCTAACCTAATGGAACAAGATAAGCTTGAAGCCATTGTTGCTGAAGCCGTTGAGGTGATGGGGCAGGTTGATATTTTGATTAACAATGCAGGCATCATTCGCCGTGAAGATCTGCTGAAATTCTCAGAATCCGACTGGGATGATGTGATCAACATTAACCAGAAAACCTTGTTCTTCTTATCGCAATCTGTTGCCAAGCAATTTGTTAAGCAGGGTAATGGCGGCAAGATCATCAATATCGCTTCAATGTTGTCTTACCAAGGCGGTATCCGCGTTCCTTCTTATACTGCGAGTAAGTCAGCGGTGATGGGCTTAACCCGCGCCTTGGCGACTGAACTTGCCGAGCACAACATCAATGTGAATGCGATTGCGCCGGGCTACATGGCAACCGACAACACTGCAGCTCTGCGTGCGGATGAAGCGCGTAATGCAGCAATTTTAGAGCGTATTCCTGCGAATCGTTGGGGCTTGCCAGCAGACTTAGAAGGCCCTGCGGTATTCCTTGCTTCTTCTGCGAGCGATTATATAAACGGCTACACCATTGCAGTTGATGGTGGTTGGTTGGCGCGTTAAGCAAGCAAGCAGGCGAAAGAAAAGGGAGAAGCAAGATGACGTTAGGCACTAAACAAGCCATTCTCGATACCATGAAGCGGGTATATCGTTACCAAGCGGCCAATCAAACTCGCAGCGTGATCCGTCGTAGTGGCAAAACCCGTTTTATTAAAGATACCGATTGGGAACGAGGTGTGTTTTGGTCTTGTACCTCAGCAGCATGGCTAGCAACAGATGACTCTGAATACCTTGATGGCGTGATGAATTATGCGCTGCACACAGGTTTCCGCGCGGGTCCCAATGCCCGCTTTGCCGATGATCACATCTGCTGTCAGGCATACCTAGATGTTTACCCTGTGGTGAATCAAGTTGAAGCCCTTGAGCCGACGATCAAAGCGTTGGATCTGATGGTTGAGAACCCAGAGCTCGGACGTAAAGATTGGTGGTGGTGTGATTCATTATTTATGGCGCCGCCAGCCTTTGCCGCCTTGTCGCAGCAAACCGGTGACAGTAAATACCTTGATTACATGAACACCGCTTACTGGGATTCGGTTGATCATTTGTTTGATCCAGAAACAGGTTTGTTCTACCGCGATCATCGCTACATTCCAGACGGCAGTGGCAATGAACTACGCGAAGCAAATGGCAATAAAGTGTTCTGGAGCCGAGGTATCGGTTGGGTATTAGCCTCTGTACCGCGCTTATTGGCACGCATGCCAGAAGACTATAGCGAACGTGGTCGCTACCTTGAGCTTTTTAATAATCTTGCGGCTGAGGTAGTGAAATACCAACAAGATGATGGTTTTTGGCGAACCAGTTTACTTGACCCTGAAAGTTTCCCTGCACCTGAAAGCAGTGCCACTGCGCTGTTTTGTTATGGCTTAGCATGGGGGATTAATACCGAGCAACTAGATCGTGATACTTACCTTCCAGTGGTTGAAAAAGCATGGGCCGCTTTGCAGGGCTGTATTCACGACAACGGTATGATGGGCTGGGTACAACTCCCAGCCTTTAATCCGCGAGATGTGAAGTTTGAGCACAATATCGATTATGGCGCTGGGGCATTTATGCTCGCGGCGACAGAAGTTGCAAAGCTTGCCGAGTAATTAATTTGTATTTGATTAAAGCTGAGTCGTTATGACTCGGCTTTTTTTATATTTAAATATTGGAGAAGGAGATAACGACTGACAATTTATAAGGAGAGTTACCATAAATATTTAGCCATTAATAAACATATTAAATATAAGCGTCGTTATTTCTTTTACTCAGAGTTAAGCGCTGTAACGATTGCTTGTGGCTGAAATTTAACCCTGTATGTATTTATATTTAAGGATAAATGATGTCTATAACACGAAGACGGTTTATGAAAGGTGCAGCGGTAAGCGGTGCGTTGGCAGCCACTTCACCAGTGCAAGCTTTTTCACAATCAAACCAACCTGTTGCGTTAAATACCCCGACTAACCCCAAGAACATCCTCATTATTACAGCAGATCAATTAGCCAAAAAGGCGGTGGCAGGCTACGGTAATACGTTTGTAAAGACTCCTGCTATAGATAGCTTAATCCGACGTGGTCACCGCTTTGAAGAGGCCTATTGTGCTTTTCCTCTTTGTGCTCCGTCTCGGGCTTCATTTTGGACAGGAAAACTCCCACATCAAACAGGCGTATACGCAAATAGTAGCCCTAATATTCCACAATCGATGCCGACATTAGGTCAGATATTTACTCAAGCTGGTTACGAATGCGTTCACTTTGGCAAGCAGCATGATTATGGTTCATTAGATGGCTTTAAACGAGCACAGCAAGTTGAAAAAGAGTTAGCGTCGAATAGTGCTTTCCCTGTCAATTACGATAGTCGAGAGGATGTTTATTGCCTTGAAGAAAGTGCGAAGTATTTAAAGCAGTATGACGGTAAAAAGCCATTTATGATGGCAGTAGAGTTTAATAATCCCCATAACATTTGTGGTTGGGTTGGTGCTTTTGAAGGCGAGCATGGAGAGGTAGAGGGGATAGGTGAGTTACCGCCATTACCCGATAACTTCGACACTGAAGCGGATTTAATGACACGATCTAAATCTGTGCAATATTCGTGCTGTACTCATAATCGAACAAGACAATCAACACAATGGAATGCACTTAACTTTAGGCAGTATTTAAAGGCTTATTATCATTACACCCAGTTGGCTGATGAGTGTATTGAACAAGTATTAGAGACTTTGCGTCAGCGAGGGCTTGAAGACGAAACATTAGTCGTATTTTTTTCTGATCATGGTGACTCAATGGGAGCGCATCGTTTAGTGACGAAAATGAATTGGTTTTATCAAGAAACCACAAATGTACCTCTCGTCTTTTCAGGTCCAGGTATTACTGCGCGTCAAACTCATAATGAGTTGGTTTCCTTGTGTGATTTATTGCCAACATTATGTGATTACGTTGGAATAGCGCCGCCAGCCCAGCTTTATGGCCGCTCACTGTTGCCGCTGTTACGTGGAGAAAAGGTCGAAAATTGGCGTCAAGAAGTGGTATCTCAGTGGCATACCAATCGGGAAATGACCATTCAACCGGGCAGAATGATGCGCACGGAACGATACAAGTACATCGTGTATCAAGAAGATAATGACGAAGAACTCTATGATTTATTGACGGATCCCGGTGAAAAGAAAAACTTGAGCAAGATGAGTGAGTTCTATCCACTGTTAACGCAAATGCGAGCTCAGTTTAAATCCTATTTGGCAGAGCAAGTGGATCCATTTCTCACTCAAGAAGCTGTTATTGATCAACGTTGGCGAGCTCATCCAGTTGGTTATAAACACCATAAAGGTGATTCATCAATTGATCTTTATCTACGTAATATTCGGCCGTTAGAGAAGCAGCAAGATTATGCGGCAGTTGAAAAAGCGAAAAGAGAGGTTATCGCCAAGGCGAGAGCGTCCACTTGTAAAGTGTGAGGCTAGCTTCGATCCTAATAAATAGAACCAGCAGCTGTAATAAGCTGCTGGTTTTTTCTTACTTATACTTTTTTCAGCATGAATTTTTCAGGTTTTGCGTCTTTGGTGGTAACACGTATTGTGGTGTTTCCTTCGGTAGTAGATTGGACAGAGACTTGACTGTTGCTACCTATCAGTTGCCATTGCCCTTTGAGCGTAAACTCGCTGCTGACGGGTTGTGATAGGTTAAAGCGCCAATCTCTATCGTAGATACTGACTTCGACTTGCTCGCCATTGGCGTCTACTTGGTCAGGATCTTGCCCTTGGTAGAGCGCGAGATCTGGATTCACCACACTCAGTGACAACTGATCTTGAGCAGGGCTGGCTTGAAGCATGATTTGGCTCGCGCTTGCCGATGACAATACCCAACCCGCTTGATTGGTTGTTGTTGGGCTAAAGAACGCATAGCTTTCGACACCTTGCTCTGTTCTTACCGCGTGCAGTTTTTGGTCTTTTTGCAGCACAGTATAGATTGGTTTCACAGCATCTTGAGCCGCAATCTTAATCGCATACTCATAGTTACCATTGGTCGGCGCTTTGCCATGCTCTATCACAGCGGTCGCAAATTGACCTGTTGTTGGTGCGCCATCATCTTCATCATTGGATTGCTGCGTTTGATAGGTGAAGTGGATTTGTTGTCCCGCACTGCTGGTCACAAAGTAGCGATTGCCTGCTGGGTCTAGCAAAGTGGTGTCGTTGGCATAGATAGAATCGGTACCAAGGGTGTCTATTTGTTGTCCATTGATCTCGACAGGCTCAAGGTTTTTAACACTGTGCTGGAATAACGTCGTTTGGGTTTCGTGCTCAGCAATATTGTTCTTGATGCCAGAACCCAGCGCGACCACTTTATTCCCAAAGATGAAATAGGATTTATGGGCGTAGAAGCTCTGCTGTTGGTATTTTTTATGCCCGTGCAGCGTCATCGCAAACATTGCATTGTCGTTGCCTAGCGTATTCGCGCCAGAGTAGCTTTCTGTAGATAACAGCATCTCCTCAATGCCAGCTCCCGGCAATTGGTTCAACTGAGCACGAAGTTCGTTATTTGGCATTTGAATCGTGGTTGTGCCCGGGTAGCGATTCCAGTCCCAGCCATCATGGCTAAACGCCCGTTTGCTCAGATCAGCTGGTGTGATCTCAAGTTGACCATATTGCAGGTAACGCCCATAAAGGTTGTTGGCAGCATAGGTTTCGTTGCCCACTAAATAGCGACTAAAGCCTCTTGCGGTCGCGAGCCAAGACTGTGTGGTATCAACAGGGTTAGCGCCTCGTGCTATCGCCATAGAGGCGTAGTTCATTGCCCATACCCCAGTCGGTTCTTTTTCGGCAGAGATACCTTCAAAGCTCGGCTTGTTGGTTAAGTTAGCGTAGGCCGCAGCAAGTTCGTGATCGATAGCTTCGGATTGATCAGGTTCGCCAGATTGTGCCATCCATTTAAATGGGGTCGCAGATATCTTTTGCTTACCGTCTGGGTGACGACCACTTAATACAATGGGGGTTTGAGTTTCTTTGGTGTAAACCCGCATTTTGAGTAAGACGTCTTTGATCCTTTCATGAGCCTGTTGGGATATTTGATAGCTGCTGTGGCTTAAACCAAAAATAACCCCAGATAAGCCGCCAAAAGCATCTTTGCCGTAGGCTGGGTAATGTTGTGAGTGATGGAATACACTGCCATCGGGTTTAAAGCCACCGCCTAAACCATCAGAGCTTAATAGCGTGGTGCTTAACCATGACTGCAACTGATGAAGCATGGTTTGGCGCTGCGCCTGATCGGGCAGTAACAAAAAGCTCTTTGTCATCCACTGCAATTGGGTATTAAGAATATCCACGTTAGAAGAATTAATGTCTTTATCTTGTTCATATACGCGGCCTGTCGCGTTAAACCACATCATGGATTGCTGGGCTTGTTGAAGCAGATTTTGTTCAGCGAGCAGTTTTCGGGCAACAAACAATGCATCGAAGAACTCCCGAGTTTGGTAGCCAACATGGGTGATGATTTGGAAACCTGAGCCACCTTCCCAACCTTGATCAAAGGCGTATCGCGCTGCGTCGGTGAAGGCTTTTTCTAGCGCCGCTTTGTTTTCAGTTGATAGCGATAGGCTGCGAAGGTACTTGGCAGTTTCAAGCATGGTTTTACCCAGCGTCCGAATACTCATGGTGTCGGTGAGCATGGCCAGAGTATCGTCACTCACTATGCCTGTTTTTAGGAAGTTGTGCCTTTTAGGGTGATCGAGTGGTTTACCCACATAGCTGCCATCACTGTTTTGGCTGATCATGAATGCTTGGTATTTTGCTAAGTTATCATCGACCTTTTGTTGGGAAATGACTTGCTGACTATTTACCCCTAAGTGTTTATCGAAGTTTTGATACAAGACAGCGGTATCACCTTGGCTGTCATCGAAGGCAAGATCGTAGTTAAAGCTTGGCTGTTGGTCGCGCAGCATTTGATCGTACATCAATAATGCCGTCCAGTTTTTACTGGCCATGTTAACGACATTCGGGTTAACAAAAGGCTGCTGAATATCGGCGGTTGGCCAACGGTTATCGACAGGAACTGCCATCATTGCCTGATCAAAATAGAGCGTGCCGTTGGTGTCGGGAGCTGTGACGGTTAAGCGGTTCATGCCTGCGCTAGGCGTGCCTTTCATATCTCTAAACGGCACAGATATACCGCGCCACCCTTTGAAGTTTAAGCCATAGCTAAATTGGCTTTGCTGGTTGTCATCGGTGCCAAATTGAAATGTCAGTGACTTATCGGATGGCGTTTCGTTGTAGATCCACGCCATGAAAGTGTAGGGGGTGATGTCACTGTCATCGGTTTTGTAGCCAATATCTTGGGAGAAAACTAATTGGCTATTAGGGTTAAAACGCCACTGCAAAGCATTATTACCATCTTTGAAGTGTTTATTGCTGATCGTTAATGGCTTTATCGACGTTGTTGTAATCGACGAGGGGAGTCCATGTTCAAAAAAATACATATACCCGCCGGGTTCGGTTTTTCCTGCTCCGCCTTTGTCGCTTTCAACATTTTCGCTATTACAGCCCGTTAAGGCCAATAACAAGCTCACTGCGAGGTAGCTTGGCTTACACCATTTTGTTGTGTTCATTGTTTTCCCTTACTTACGTTATTTGATAACGAAGGGTAATGAAAGTGTTATAGCGTTTTGTTGAGCGACCTCACACTGAATAGCAATCAATGGCTTTCAAATGGTTTCATTTGTGGTTTTTGATCGGTTATCACATTTCATAATATTTCGTTGTTGGATTTGATTTGATTTTTTTGACTTATCTGTTTTCGTTATTGGCTGGTGGTTACTTTCAAAAGTGATGCTTCGTATGTGTTGTGAAAGATTACACTTGGTGTGGTTTAATATTTTAACGTTGTTGCTGTTTTGCACTCGTTACCTTTTGCATCGACAGTTAATTGGGCTTGTGCTGATCAAGTGGTAGGCGGTGTAACTGTTATGCGAAAGTAGGGAGCTCGCTGGAAATGTGCAGAGGCGCGCTTGTGTGCTCATGGCTAGCACGTTTATTCCCCTGAATGGGCTCTCTCTTTTTATTATAAAACTGCAATGTGCTTTGATTTGACTAAATTTTTATAACCTAGGTAACATGAGCCAACGCGGATTACGATTTGCTACTTCAACTTGGTTTATGAGGATACCATGAGTTTAAAAATAACCACCCAAAGAGTTGATACGTGGAAGAAACGTATTCAAAGAGATGAGCTAAAAGGTTCAACATACTTTTGTCAACAAGGTGGAAAAGTCTGGGTTTCTGCATCGGCAGACCATCAAGCTATATGTTTTAAAGTTTTGGGTAAAGACTCTGGAACCAGTTCTCTGGAAAGCTACTTGAGATGGGATGATGTTAGCTCAGTTGACCTAGTTGAGTTGTTATTTCAAATCGAATTTACGAAACAATAGTTGAGGTTCAACATATATCTGGCAGAGGTGCATTGTGAAAAGAATCAAGAATGCAAGATACCCACATTTTCTAAGGCAAAATGAGTCTCTGATAGCTCGTAATATCAAATGCTTATTTTTGAACTTATGGGATGTTATGACAGGAAATCGGGGCTACATCGGAGTGGATTATGACGATTATCGAAAAAATTGGTTAAATAAAGATATGAGGATTAACCATAGAGCCAATTTGATTCAGTCGCTTAGCCCATACTTAAATCACAGTGCAGTCAAGGATGCAATAGACTCGCTGGCTCAGTCAGAGGACCTCACTTTATCTAGCAATGAGATATATCTAGTGTGGCAAAATGTTTCTGAAACAATTGATGAGGTTTGTCGATATGACGTCAAGCACCCGCTAGTGGAGGTGGAACGAGACTTGGCTAGAGTATATCGTTCAAGTTGAACTCCCTTAGTTCTTGGGTGATGCAGTCAAGCCTGAATTAGTGCGCATTAATCTTTATTAAGCTAAATGCCCACTGGCGTGTTATTGATGACGGACGAAACACCGTCTATGTGAAGAGCGTGTTCTCACCAAAGGTTGAAACACGCTATATTCGACAACGCCTTTGATGATTAAGCAATATCCTTCATGACATGATTACTTTTTCACTTCATAGACGTTAGTACTTCAGCCCAGAAATCCTTATCATTAGGATGGTGGTACATACTACATGAGAAAACCAGCCCGAACACACTTGGTTTATCAGTGCGAGTCTTCTCACTCCTTAAGACTCCCTGTGCGATTGAATTCGCCACAACCATGCTTGGTTTGTTTTCAATAGCCAGCTGCAATTGTGATTGCGCAAGTTGAATACTATTCCAATACTCAGATAGAGCATTATCAGAGTAAGCTTGTGTATATAATGAAAGGCATTGGCTTGTGTTAACAACCTCTGAATCGTAGAGATGTTCATCTGACAGCACTGATAGGTTTGCCAAACTGATTCTAGGGAAAGTTAAAAATAAAAGTACCAATGAATACACTATATTTTGATTTGCCTTCAAACTAACAATACCCCTTTATTTTCAATTTGATAGATTATATTAACATTTTCGATGCCGTTGGTTGCATATTTTCTGGCTGATATGACAGCGGAGCATTCGTTGATAATTTAACTGAATCTAACGCTCTTCATCTTAAAGGTTTTCAGCTCGTTAATAGTTATCCCTTTCAAGATGATATTTCTAATAGTTAAAGAGAAGTAAGATCAAAGCTCTAACATTGAAGTGCCTAGATATTAGCCCCTCCTTATATTCTCTCCACCATGTCAACTCCCGATGTAGCACCCCCAATAGTGCTGCATACGCCTTTCACTTCCTTCGCTTTACATCTTTCATTTTCGATTGATATCGATCTTTAGCTTTTCTCTTTCTTTCAGTTGCTTTTGAAATAGTCTTTATTGTGACTTTTGTCATTTTATTCTTACGATTTCTTTCGTAGTATTTTCAAACTCCTTCGATTCGAGAAATGGAATTACGATGAAGCAAACACAGAACGCCCGTTTTCATATGATGGCAAAGCCTGCGAGTTATCGTTGTAACTTAAAGTGTGATTATTGCTTCTATCTTGAAAAAGAAACCATGCTCGATGGCGGTGAGGTTACGCCTGCGGGCATGTCATCTGATCGTATGTCGGATGGGATGCTAAAGCGCTATGTGCGTGATTACATTCGATCTCAAGATGCCGATACCATCGATTTTGCATGGCAAGGAGGTGAGCCAACACTGGCGGGATTGGCATTTTATGAATCGGTTGTGAAATACCAAGCGCAGTATGCCAACGGCAAAACCATTACCAACAGTTTTCAGACCAATGCGATAGCGATTAATCGCCAGTGGGCGGCATTTTTCAAGCAACATAACTTTCTGATTGGGGTGTCGATTGATGGTGTAGCCGAGGTGCACGATCAGTATCGTATTTCGGTAAACGGAAAACCAACCTTTGCGCGTGTTAAGCAAGCGATTGATTTACTCAAAGAGTATCAGGTTGAGTTCAATACCCTCACGGTGATTAACGATAAGAACTGGCACCGTGGTAAGGAAACCTATCTCGCGCTAAAACAATTAGGCGCGCAGTTCATGCAATTTATTCCCATTGTTGAAGTTGAGCCTAGCTGCCAAAGCGCGGCCAGCGGCCATTACACCCTAAATTTAGACGCCAAATTAGCCCACTTTTCTGTGCCTGCTAAAGGCTATGGCCAGTTTATGACGGATGTATTCGATGAGTGGGTGAAAGAGGATGTCGGTACTGTGTTTGTCCGTATGTTCGATAGTATTCTCGCCACTTGGATGGGTTACCCAGCTTCGGTGTGCGTGCAATCCAAAGAGTGTGGTCAAGCCATGATCTTGGAAGCCAATGGCGACATGTATTCATGTGACCATTACGTTTACCCCGCCAATAAATTGGGCAATATCGCAACCACGAACATCGCCTCGCTAGCAACCAGCAAACAGCAACTGCGATTTGGCAAAGCCAAGCAGACCAAATTGACCGATAAATGCCAGCAATGTGAAGTCCATGCATTGTGTTATGGCGGTTGCCCTAAACACCGCATTTCGCCCATTCAAGGCGAGAAATATAAGCAGAATTATCTGTGCGCTTCTTATCAACGCATTTTCCACCATACAGCGCCAGCCATGCACTTAATGACTCAAGAAATTCAGCGTGGTGGTGTTGCCGCAAGCGTAATGGCGACTCTCAAGAATTTAAAGCATAGCGAGCAACCTCGTTAGTTTTACTCGGTTTCAAATCAACAGTTAACCCTCAAATAAAGGAGTAGAGAATGAATCTGTTACTGCCGAAAAAAACCATACTGGCTGGTTTTGTTGCGGCTGCTTGTGCTGTTACCCCGACCCTGAGTCAGGCGGCAGAAAAAGTGGAACAACCCAATGTGTTATTGATTGTGATGGATGATCTTGGGTCTGCGCAATTGGACTTTGCCCTAGATAATATAAATAAAGATGAATTGGTTAAGCGTCCGGTACCCGCGCGCTACGACGGCGATTTTGACCAGCTTTATGATGCGGCGAAGCGCTCGATGCCAAACATCACCCAGCTAGCCAATGAAGGCGTGCGGATGACGAATGCCTACGTTGCAACCCCTGTTTGTGGCCCTTCTCGTGCAGGTATGATGACAGGCCGTTTCCCTCATAGTTTTGGTACCTACAGTAATGATGATGCCAAGCTGGGGATCCCGCTTGATATCAAACTGCTGCCTGCATTAATGAATGAAAACGGTTATGCAACGGCCAATATTGGTAAGTACCACAACGCCAAAGTCCGCAAAGAGTTCATACCTAAAGATGAACAAAGTCGTGATTACCACGATAATCAAATCTCGCTTGCTGAACCAGGCTACGGCCCTGAAGAGCGTGGCTTCGATTATTCCTACAGCTACTATGTGTCAGGCGCTGCGTTATATAATTCACCGACCGTATTCCGTAATGGAAAGAGTGCGCCAGCGCCAGGTTACCTCACTTATAACCTGACCAATGAGGCGATCCAGTTTATTGAAAAAGCGGATAAAGAAAAGCAGCCTTTCTTCATCAACTTAGCTTACAGCGTGCCACATATTCCGCTAGAACAGCCGGCACCTGCTAAGTTCATGGAGCGCTTTAATACCGGTAATCTTGAAGTCGATAAGTACTATGCCCACGTGAATGCGTCGGATGAAGGAATCGGCAAAATCATCGCTAAATTGAAAGAAATGGGTGAGTACGAGAACACCCTGATCTTCTTCCTTTCAGATAACGGCGCCGTGCATGAATCACCTATGCCAATGAACGGCATGGATCGCGCATTTAAAGGCCAGCGTTACCGTGGCGGGGTACATGTTCCGTTTATTGCCCACTGGAAAGGTCATCTTCCAGAAGGCCGTTCAGATAATACGATGATTTCTGCAATGGATATTCTGCCAACCGCACTGGCGGCTGCAGGTATTAAGATCCCAACAGAAATGAAAGTGGACGGTAAAGACATTATGCCCTTGCTAAAAGGCAAGGCTGAGCAACCGCACCCTTACTTGTACTGGGCGGGTCCACGCGCACTTCACTACGATTCAAGTAATGCTGATTTTTGGAGTAACTACTGGAAATGGATCACTTACGAGACCAATGAATTCATTCCAAGCCCTTACATTGAAAAGCATTCAAAAGGGGAGTGGGCGATTAAAGATCAGAACTGGTCTTTGCATTATTACGATGATGGCAAAGGTGAGTACGAGCTTTACAACTATGCCAAAGATCCTGCTGAGTCGAAAAACCTCGCTAAGCAATACCCAGAAAAAATGAAAGAGCTGAAAATGGCTTTTTACGATTGGATTAAAACCAAGCCAGCACCAATCGCTTGGGGGCAAGATCGCTACCAAATTCTGACTGATTCTGCCAAGTAACGTGTAATTAGGCCTCTTCGGAGGCCTTTCTTTATCTGCTTCTACCTGTAAAGAGACATCCCATGCCTAAGACTATTGCTGCGACGCCGCGGCCAACCATCCCCTATGAACACCCTGATGCGGCCATGTATTTCAAGCTATTTAAGGAAAACATCGTGCGCTTGTGTCATCGCAAGTCGGCCTATCAGCAGCATGATGAAACCATTCGTAAGTTGTTCAGTAACGATGGCGCGTCACTGAAAGCGCAATGCGAAGCCTTGGTGGCTTATACTGCGGAAGCCTTTGAACATTATGCAGTATGGGATTATACCCACGCCTATTACCCCGGTCGGCCGAGCCAACAGACCGCGCGTACAGATGCTATCGAAGGCGTTAGCCGCGTGCTTCCAACCTTGGCGACTTGGCTTCATAGTCAAGAGGGCGAGTACACGCCTTTACAAGGTTTAAATGGTAAGTCGATTGATGTGGTAAACATTATCCGCACAGCATTGCTAGCAGGAACGGATCCGAGTCATAAAGGCTACTGGGGCACATTGCACGACTATGATCAGCGAATTTGTGAAAGTGCAGATTTAGCGTTAACCCTCTGGCTGACCAAAGCGCATATTTGGCAGCAACTGGATACCCAGCAACAACAGCAAATTGCCGCGTGGTTTGAACAAATTCCGCCACTTAAAACACTGGATAATAACTGGCAGCTTTTCACCTTAACCGTAAGTTTCGTGTTGAAAGATTTAACCGGTAAAGAGTGGGTTGATCACAGTAAATATCAAAGAATAAAAGAGTTTTATGTCGGTGATGGCTGGTTCCGTGACGGCGCGAATGGCAATTACGACTATTACAATGTGTGGGGCTTTTTCTATTCTCTGTACTGGATCGATCAGATTGATCCTGACTACGACGCGACCTTTATTCACCAAGCCATGAGTGATTTTGTGGCGGGTTATCGTTACTTCTTTACTCCTCAAGGTTTGCCCTTGTTTGGCCGAAGTGCCTGTTATCGCTTGTCTGCTGCTGTGCCCTTGTTGGCTGCTGTCGATCAACAATCGAGTGCGATAGAGATAGGTGAAGCAAAACGCGCTTTTCGCACTAATCTTCAATACTTCATTGCGAATGGCGCGCTTAAGTCAGGTGCTCCAACCCAAGGGGTTTTCGACGATGATAGCCGCTTAGTTGACAATTATAGCGGCCCTGCCAGTAGTTTTTGGTCGCTGCGCGCGTTGAACATAGCTCTTTATGTAGGCGGGCGTACTGGCTTGTGGCAAGCACAAGAGCTGCCATTAGAGATAGAAAAAGGCGATTTTGACTTTCAAATCCCAGCCATAGACGCCCATGTTATCGGAACTTTCAAAACGAAAGAGGTAACGGTTTTGTTTTTGAGTGACTACACCCAAGAGCAGACGCCATTATCACGCCGTTTATTACGACAAAATCTAGCTGATAAGGCGTTAGAAGTGGTTAGTGGCAGGGCGTTAAGGCCTAAAAACAACCTTTTACGTAAAGGCATTACCTGTTACACATCGAAAATGTCACATTTCTTTTAGTTTCGTAAGTTTTCACTTTGAAAGTGTAGTGTGATCTTGATCTATTTACTTTCTTTCTTTTTCGAATAAGATTAAAGCGAAAGTTAACGAAGGTCTTTAGGGGTTTTATATGTTTTTGGTTTCATCGCGTGAAATGCTTCACAAAGCGCAGCTTGGTGGCTATGCCGTCCCTGCATTCAATATTCACAATCTAGAGACGGTACAGGTTGTTGTGGAAACCGCAGCAGAGATGCGTTCACCGGTTATCTTAGCGGGTACACCGGGCACGTTTTCTTATGCGGGTACTGACTATTTAGTTGGAATTTGTAAAGAAGCGGCCAAGCGTTATGAAATGCCCATTGCTTTACACCTCGATCATCATGAGTCGTATACCGATATTCGCCAAAAAATCGAAGCGGGTATTAAGTCAGCCATGATTGATGGTTCACACTTACCTTTTGAAGAAAATATTGAATTGGTTAAAAAAGTGGTGGCGTTCTGTCACCGTTGGGACTGCTCGGTTGAAGCTGAGTTAGGTCGTTTAGGTGGTCAGGAAGACGATCTGATTGTTGATAGCAAAGATGCCCTGTTTACCGATCCTGATAACGCCATTGAGTTTATCGAAAAAACGGGCATTGATTCGCTAGCGATTGCGATTGGTACTGCACATGGTATGTACAAAGAAGAACCATGTTTAGACTTTGATCGTCTTGGCATTATTCGCAGTAAAACGGATGTGCCTTTGGTGTTACATGGCGCATCTGGCGTGCCAGATCAAGATGTTCGCCGTTGCATTGAATTGGGTATCACCAAGGTTAATGTGGCGACTGAGTTGAAGATTGCCTTCTCTGATGCCGTTAAACAGTACTTCCTTGATAACCCATCAGCTAACGATCCTCGTCATTACATTGTTCCGGGTAAGGCGGCAATGAAACAAGTGGTGATCGACAAAATTCGCGTATGTGGTAGCGAAGGAAAACTCTAATACCTGCGTAACTCTGACAATTTACAAAACACTATCTTAATGCTCCTGGCTATGAATATTGGTGTTCCCCCCATCGCTAATACCATAGCCCTTTTTTTAATCTGATTCGTTAGGTCAATAAATGATGAAGATGCGACAACCCACTTCCCAAAAGAAAGTTGCCATTATTGGCGAATGCATGATTGAACTCAGTGGTAAGCCTTTTGAAAGTCAAATGCAAAGCTATGGTGGCGATACGCTCAATACTGCCGTTTATCTTTCCCGCCTTTGCACTGGGCTAACACCTTATTACGTTACAGGCTTAGGTTGTGATAGCTACAGCCAAAACATGCGAGCTATGTGGCAGCAAGAAGGCATTGATACTTCTCTGGTACTGACGATGGAAGGTAAGCTGCCGGGGCTTTATGCCATTCAAATTGATGATTTTGGCGAGCGTAGTTTTCATTACTGGCGTAACGATTCTGCCGCGCGATATTTGTGCGAGCACAATGGCTTTTTTGCTGTCGTTGAGCAGCTTAAAACCATGGACCTTATTTATTTGTCGGGTATATCGCTAGCGATTCTACCTGATGAAGGTAAAACGGCGCTGTTGCATGCTTTGGCTTCGTTAAAACAACATAACGTGAAAATTGCCGTGGACTCGAATTATCGTCCGCGTTTATGGCCGAATCCCAGTGATGCGCGTAAGTGGCTAGACCGTCTTTATCAACTCAGCGATATCGCGCTGGTGACAGCTGATGATGAAGACTTATTGCTTGATCAAGACAATACGCCACCAGAGCAGATTGCCGATCGTCTTCATCATTTGGGGATTGACCAAGTGGTGGTGAAGTTGGGGGCTGACGGTGCGATGTGGTCTTGTCACCAAGAGCGAGGTGTTGTGGCGGGTCAGAAAGTTGACCAAGTTGTTGATACAACAGCGGCAGGTGATTCCTTTAATGGCGCTTATTTAGCGGCGTGGTGCCATGGCATGTCTATGGCGGAATCGTGTTATTGGGGCAATGCATTAGCCGCCCAAGTTATTCAATGCAAAGGCGCGATTGTGCCCACTAACCAAATTAATCATATAACGACAGCGATGAGTGAAGTAAATGAAAACTAATACATGGATAGATGCGTTACGGGCGCTGCGTGTGATGCCGGTTATTCAAATTGAAGATGCGAAAGATGCAGTCCCTTTGGCGAAAGTGCTGATGGAAAATGGTTTGCCAGCGGCTGAAATTACGTTTCGTACCGAAGCCGCCGCTGATGCTATCGCGCAAATTCGTGCTGCTTACCCTGAGATCACCTTGTGCGCTGGCACGATATTAACGGGCGAACAGGCAGACGCGGCAATGGCAGCAGGCGCTGATTTTGTGGTGAGCCCTGGCTTTAATCCCAATACCGTTAAGCATTGTCTAGAAAAGGGCATCAAAATTATTCCTGGTGTTAATAATCCGAGCCAAGTGGAACAGGCCTTGGAGATGGGCATTCAAGCCATGAAGTTTTTCCCTGCCGAAGCCTCAGGTGGGATCAGCATGCTGAAATCACTCACTGGCCCTTATGGCAATATTCAATTAATGCCAACAGGCGGTGTTAAGCCTGCCAATTTAATGGAGTATTTGGTTATTCCTCAAGTCTTTACGTGTGGTGGAACTTGGATAGCACCAACCGCTGCCATTCGTGCCAATGATTGGCCGACGATAGCAAATAATGTACGTGAAACGTGCGCGCTGCTCGGTCTAAACCAGAGCCAAAGCGAATAGGAGCGAACAAGATGGAAAAACACGTAGCGGTACTGTTGGCAGACGGCTTTGAAGAAGGTGAAGCGGTTGTCTTTATCGACATTATGCGTCGTTTAGATATTAAGGTGGATGTGCTGTCGTGCATGGAAACCACGGCGCTGCAAACCTACTTTGAAACACGGATCAGTGCCGATGACACCTTAGCCAATAAATGCCATCAAACTTACGATGCCGTGATGATGCCTGGCGGCCCGAAAGGAACGGATAATTTATCGGCTAACCCTATGGTGGTTGAGTTTTTGCAGCAGCATATTGAGGCCGACAAATACATCTGCGCCTTATGCTCATCAGGCGCTAAAGTGTTAGCGGCGAATAACTTGTTACAAGGGCGTAATTACACCACAGGTGGTGGCCTTGAGAAGAAGTTTGCTGATGGCAATTTTGTCGATCAAAAAGTGGTGATCGACGGTAAATTTATCAGTGGCAAAGGCTTAGGGGTTAGCTTTGAATTTGCTTTCACTGTGGCAAAAGCTCTGCTCACAGACGATCCGCAAAAAGTTGATTGGCAAGCGAGCCATATTTACTTTGAGCACTGGTAAATACGATTAGATCTGTCAGCAGAACTGACGGGAGAGAAATAAGATCAAAGAGGTATATGAAAATATACCTCTTTTCTTTTGTTAAGCGGCTAACAGTGTTAATCCTCAAACCACAACTTTCTTAGCGATACCGTGCCTGCGCTGTCTGTTTCTGCACCTTGTAGTGATTTATCAAAGTTATAACTGAGTGAATCTCGCCATAAAGGGAAGAAGACGCCATGTTGAATGAGCCAATCTTCACAACGGTGAAGCTGATCTAAGTAATGGGTTTCGCTACTGCTGGTGAGTAAGAGCTTATCGACAATATTCAAAAAGACCGCTTGTTGTTGTGGCGATAAGCAGTACTTAAAGACTGAGCTGCAAATGAGCCACTTGTAGTAACCAAACATATCGTCATCGGAGAATACATAGCCACCGATAGCCATGTCGTATTGGGTATGTTGGGATTCGTCGTCAGAAAATACTTCAATGTTAGCCCCTTTGCTTTCTAGATAGTGAAGCAATTGGATGCGGTATTTATTGGAGTGTGATGCCAACACCTTGAGTGTTTGAGTTGGTCGCTTCATCTCATGATGATATAGGTAGACGCCTTGGTGCTGGTGGTAACCGACGACCGAGTTGGCGACAGGCAAAATATCCTGAGTGACATGATGACAAAACTCTCGCGCATGGTGAAAAATCCAGGCTTTTTCATCCATCGACAATGAGCTTTTGGTGGTTGGAAACGAAATGATATCGCAACCCGTTTGGAGTGGAATTTGATCGCAAGCGATGAAGCCATTAGATGAATAACCGTGATGGACAATATGGCCCTGAACTTTTGCCTCTGCGGTATCGCTGGTCCAAAATTCAGCTTTATCGATAAAACCACCATTGGAAAAATAGTCTGGGTTTTTAACCAGCACCCATTGATGTTTATCGTATGATTCCAGCTTGAATGGTCCTGTACCATAGGGAATATCATCGTCATTTGATTCGAGATAGATGGCCGAGTGCATATCAGCAAGAATATGGAGAATCGCGTGTTGCTTGTGAGTCATTGCCAAAATAACCCAAGATCCCTGAGTGCGAACGGCTTTAATATGGCGATACAGCTGTTGATAGGTGTGAGGTTTACCTACCCGATCGGTTATGCAAGTTGCGACATGTTTGGCTGTGAGCTTCTCACCATTGTGAAAGACCACATCGGGGCGAAGACGGAGCCATAATTCATTGTCTCTAAATTCATAATAGTGCGCTAAATGAGGACGAATAGTTTTTGTTTCGCTGTCATACTTCAATAAAGTATCGAACAGGGCATCCACATAGAGCCGTGAAGCCGCACGGTAAGCCCAGAGTGGGTGAAAGTTGGGGATGGTATAAGGAACAAGCGTAATAAGGGTGTTCTGTGCTTTTAGGTTTTCTTGTGCTGCTGATAGCCAATGCGGTAAGCGCTTTCGGAAAGTGTTGTTAAACCCAAATATATCAGCATAACGCGATGCTTCACTCAATTGCCCTTTGTGACAGTACAGCTCAAGAACCTGCATTAAGGTCGCTTCAAAATTCGTCAGGATAGTGATTTCTGATTTATTTCCACGCCCTCTTCCCGGTTGCCACGAAAGCCAACCAATATTCGCTAGTGTTTTAACTAACTTGGCAACATTTCGATCAGAGCAGTTTAGTTGCTTAGACAGGGTCGGGATGTCTGTTTTGGTGGTTTGGTGCGGCTCATAATGATCGCACAGCTGCTTGAGGCGCTGCAGATGAACTTGATTAATAAAAGGTGAACTCTGGTTTCCTACCATATCATTATTACTTCCTGTTTTTTGACTAATAATAACCACAACAAAATGTGAGTACAGGAAAAAATCATGAATCCATTAAGCTATACCCTTCATACTTTGAATGCGAAGCAGTTGTTAGTCGAACCAGAGATAAGAGCAACCACGACGAATGAAAAACAAAATCACATTGGCTTATACCTGATGATCTTTGTGGTTGGTGTTGTATTGGGTATGACACTCTAGTTGGTTGTTATATAAGCCATGAGACATATACGGCTATTGGGGATTTGTTTCGTCTTTAAGAGCGCCGGCAATGATTGATCTGGTCATTGTTTGCATATGCAGTGCTTGCTTGTTCACACTTAAGGGAGATGTTCTATGAACGAGTTGGATAACATTTTCTATATACATTGCAGCTAAGGTGGCAGACAAAAGCGGAATTGGAATGATCATTGGCTGATTATTGAAAGCAATGACGAGCTTCTGCTCGATATAGCCAGCGAGCTTGGCTTTTACTAATCGGAAGCCTTGAGGCCAATCTTTATCTAATTTAAAGCTCATTGGGCGTCTAAAGTTACTTTGGGTGGTTAGTGTTATAAACATAGTTTCAACGGATGGACGTACCTCAGTGCTTAGCCAATCTTCTTTTGTTGTTAGATCGGATAAAAAACGCTCGAAAATAGCATCGTGCATCTCGAGTAGCACTTCTAACTTTCGCTCAAAATGTCGGTAGAAAGTGCTTTTACTAACATCGGCTCGATCTAAGATTTCTCCGATAGAAATATCACAATAATCTTTACTTCTAAGTAAGTCCTGGAAGGCACTAATTATACGTGACCGGCTTTTATTGTTTTGTTTTTTTGCTTGTCCCATGTTTGGCTCGAGTTCATGTTTAGCGACTTCATTATATTAACTTACATTGAAAGATGAGCATTGGGTTTTAGTGGGACTTTTTCGCCGAATTGTTCCAATTGGGACTTTTGATGATAGTTGTTTCTTCTTGCTATTAGACGGGTTTGTCAAAATTGAAGTAACAAACATAAATGAAGTTTTTAATATGAAAGATCTAATATGTGGCCGACGTCGATTTATCAAACGTAGCGTTATCGGGGCTTTAGGCGTGGGCTTATTTAATAATACTTTAATTTCTGAAGTAAAAGCCGATGAGCTAGCTTTGGCAAAACCGATAAGAGATCGAGTTAATAATAGCGGGAAGCTGAATGTAGGTATTTATTTATACCCTAACATGACAATGCTAGATGCTTATGCACCATTACAGGTGTTGGCTTTGCAGCCAAGCATGAATACTTTTACTTTTTCTAAAGAGAAAGTGGCCTTGCCTTGTGATGCGAAGATTCAATTGTTGCCCGATTATGGCTTTAGTGATTGCCCTGAAATCGATATTTTGATTGTTCCTGGCGCGGCTAATCCAAGCGAACAAATGAAAGATAGCGACGTTATCTCTTTCTTAAAGAAAGCCGGTGAAAAAGCTAAATATATTACTTCCGTGTGTACTGGTTCACTTATTTTAGCGGAAACTGGGCTACTTGATGGCTATAAAACAACAACGCATTGGGCATATGCTGAGGCACTGAACGCGTACCCAAAAGTGTCATTTGTCGATGAGCGAGTTGTCATTGATCGTAATCGTGTAAGTGGCGGCGGTATTACATCGGGCTTAGACTTTGCTTTTAGCTTGATTGCAGAAGTTGTAGATGAGGAGCAGGCAAAAGCGGCGGAATTATTGTTAGAGTATAACCCTCAGCCTTTGTTTAATTCTGGTGATCACCATACAGCTGACCCCATCTTGAAAAATAATATTCAAAATAAAATTTATGGCTTAGCGAGCGACCTTTTTAATCGATAGATTTTACTTTATATGTATATTTATCAGGTGGGTAGGATGTTGAGTGACTAAAGTCAGCGAGTCGCTAAGGGGAGAGCCGATTATTCAATATATTGGGAAAATAGGCATAGATATAAATATGCCTATTCCACGTATTAACGATTAAGAATAAAGGTTTCAATCACTTTAGCCACGCCATCATGGTTGTTGCTATCTGTGATGTGATCAGCGATCGCTTTAATATCGTCGGTCGCATTGGCCATAGCAACGCCTAAACCTGCGTATTCCAGCATGTGTTTATCATTGCCAGCATCGCCCATGCAAATCACTTCACTTGCATCAATGCCTAGGTGCTCGGCTAACATGCCAACACCTGCACCTTTGTTACTTTTCGGATTAAGAAACTCTAAAAAGAAAGGGGCGCTTTGCACGATAGTGTATTGTTCATGCAGCATCGAAGGCAGTTGCGCTATTGCGGCAGATAAACGGTCTGGTTCATCAATCATCATCACTTTCATGATGTCTTCATTGTTGTCCAGCTCTGCAAAATCAAGCTCAGTAATGGTAAGGCCATTTATCTTCGCTTCATGGCGAGTAAAATCGTTGTTTTCTGGTGTAATTAACCCAAAACGACGTGAAAAGGCATGTACGTGTACGCCTAAGTCTCGGCTAAGGCTAGCAATGTTTTTCGCATCGCTGCCTTTTAAGATCTGGCTGCGAATGACAGTTTGGCTTGCCACACGTTGAACCATAGAGGCATTGTAGCTCAGTACATAATCTTCATCGCTGGTCATGTTGAGATCACCGAGCGCTTTTGTCATGCCTTCTAATGGACGACCAGAAGCTAACACCACATGTACCCCCATGCTACGTGCTTTCGCGATAGCGTCTTGGGTTCTTGGCGAGATCTCCCCATTACTATTTAGGAGTGTGCCATCCATATCCAGTGCAACCAATTTATACATGTATGCTTTCCAACCGTAAAATTTTTGAGGCGCCATTCTAACGGAACTTTGTGATCAGCTCGATAGATTTTTAAGCGAAACGATGGGTCATTACACGATGCATTGACGCTGATCTATTTGATCTCCCATGATCGGCAATCCGCGATGCTTGAGTCATGACGAAAGGTCAATATTTTGCTGCTAGCCGATACAGAGGGTGATATTCTTTATATGCACGACTCGTATAGGGTTCGGGCAGGTGATTGTATAGTACGTGTTTGGTACGCATGAAATGGACGTTGAGTGAGGTTGCTATGTTTGGTGCTGTGGGCTGTAAAGGCGGGAAAAAAGTATTCTGTAAGTTAACAGAGAACCGTGCCACTGCATTGACTAAAAAGCAGCAAGCGATTGAAGATCGTGAGTATGAACTACTGGTGATTGCAAAAGCCTTGGTGGTGAAAGAGGGCTTTGCGAGCCTCACCATGGATAAGATTGCAGCGGCAAGTCCGTACTCCAAAGGGACGATTTACAACCACTTTTCTAGTAAAGAAGATGTTATTTCTGCATTGGGTAGCCAAGCATTATTGCATGAGATCTCTTTGTTTCTTCGTGCACAAAGTTACCAAGGTTCTAGCCGTGAAAAAGTGGTCGCTATGCATGTGGCTTATCATCTTTTTGCCCGTATAGAGCCTATTTTATCTATGTGTGTGCTGACGTCGAGAACGCCATGGGTGATAGAGAAAACCTCGCCTGAGCGCTTAGCATATATCAATGGTTTGGAAGAAGAGCTGGTGGCGATCACGGATGCTATTTTTGCGTCTGGCCTATCGAGCCATGATCTTACCTTACCAGAAGGGATGACGACCGACAGCATTATCTTTGCAAATTGGTCGATGGCATTTGGCTCAAACGCCTTGATCAACAATGCCGCTAATAGCAGTTGTGTCGCACGCATCTTACAGTCGCAATCTATTTTGATGAACATTAACATTATGCTTGATGGGATGGGGTGGTTGCCGCTCTCTACTGAGCATGATTATCTGAAAGTATGGCAACATATTGAAGAAACCGTTTTTAGCGATGAAGTTGATTATATTGCATCGTTAAATCTATAAGGCTTTGTTTTTAATTATTTCTATTTTATTTTTTGTTGTTTCTGATGGCATGACTTTACGCGCTTGATGCTCATGTTTTTTAATCATTACAAGTGTTTCGCCTCTCTCTTTTCCATGCTGCTTTCGCCACTGTTCCGTTATTATTGTCCAAAATGTTATTAGCGTTTACTGACAAGAAAGTGCTTGATGCGAACAAAAAAACAACTATCATGACGAAAGGTCAACTTTGACGATTGGTCACAAACATGCAGCGCATGTTTTTTAAGGTTTACTTTTTGACGAATCGTCAATTTAGCCTCTGAGCGTGATTTTTCGGAGGTTAAGATCGAACTACTGCCACCTTAGTCGGTGACAGTTCATATGTGCTAAGGAAGTACTAACCAGCCTAAGCTCACAGCGTGGGTAGATGTGTTGGTTTTTAAAGCGCTATTTTTTGACGAATCGTCACAATGGAGAGAGTGATGAAAGTTAATTTTTTAAAATGGCCAATAGAACACCCTAAATGGGTATTAGTGAGCGTATTGCTGGCCGTAATCCTCACAACATTGGGTATGAAAAACCTTCATTTTAGAGGTGATTACGCTATCTTTTTTGATGGTGCTAACCCGCAACTTCAAGCTTTTAATGAAATAGAAGCAACCTTCAATAAAACGGATAACCTGTCGATAGTGATCGCCCCGCAATCGGGTGCCATTTTTACTTATCGTCACCTCAGCTTGATTCAACAGCTTACCGATGCAGCATGGCAAATTCCGTTTTCAAGCCGTGTTGATTCAATCGCGAATTACCAACATACCTCTGCCGTCGATGATGACATGCTAGTGGAAGATCTCCTGTTCGCAGATCACCCTCTAACGCCGACACGTATTGCTGCTGTTAAGGCGATTGCGATTAACGAACCACGATTGCGGAACAGCTTGATATCTGAAAATGGGGATGTGGCTGTTGTAAATATTACGATGCAGCTACCTGCTGGCGATAAAACCGAGAATATCGCGGTGATCAGTGAATACACTGAAAACTTATTGATGGAATATCGCGCACATTACCCAGAAGTGGATTTTCACACAGCGGGTGTGATTGCGCTTAATTCCTCGTTTACTCAGGCAGCTCAACAAGACAGTAGTACTTTAGTGCCCTTGATGTTTCTAGTGATATTAGTGGTGCTAAGTGTACTTATTCGATCTGTGGTTGGTGTGTTAGCCACATTGATTGTGATTGTCGCAACGATTACAGCCACATTGGGTTTCGCAGGCTGGATAGGGATGTTTTTAAGTGTAGCAACCGCGAATGTTCCGACCTTGGTGATGACCTTGGCCGTCGCTGATTGTGTGCATGTTATTGCGACCTTTCGTCAAACCTTGCAGCAGCAGGGTGTCAGTAAACTTGATGCCGTTATTCATAGCATGAAACTGAATTATAAAGCCTTACTAGTGACATCCGTGACAACCTCTATTGGCTTTTTAATGATGAATGCCTCTGACTCGCCGGTGTTGCGTGATATGGGTAATTTAGCTGCGGTAGGGGTAATGGTAGCGTTTGTATTATCTATCACATTATTGCCTGCGCTCTTGGTGCTATTACCGGCCAAAGTAAAGCAAGTTTCAGAACCACAACCGTCTCGCATTCTGCAAGGCTTGGCTGATTTTGTTATTCATCGCTATAAGATTATTTTGCCATCTTTTGCTGTGATCGCATTAGGCGCAGGAGTGTTGATTGGGCAAAACAAAATTAACGATGACTCGGTGAAATATTTCGATACCAGTAATGCGTTCCGCCAAGCCGCTGATTTCATGGAGCAAACCATCAGTGGTATGACGACCATAAGCATCGCGATAAAAACCAACCAATCTCAAGGAATTAGCGATCCGCAGTTAATTAATGTGCTCGGTGATTTCACACTCTGGTTACGCGAACAGCCTGAAACCGATCATGTGGCCAGTTTGTCCGATACTTATCGTCGCCTAAATATGAACATGCACGGTGACGATGCTGACTACTATCGTTTGCCGCAAGATCCTGAACTGGCTGCCCAATACTTGCTGCTGTATGAAATGTCATTGCCATATGGTCTTGATCTTAACAACGAAGTGAATATTGATAAGTCTTCTGTCAAAGTTCAGCTGACGATCGATAATTTAGGCAGTCAAGAGTTGGTTGAATTAGAACAACGAATTTACAACTGGTTCAGTCAGCACGCCCCACAGTATGACGTGGTTGCATCTAGCCCATCGCTAATGTTTGCCCATATAGGGGAAGTGAATATGGATAGTATGCTGAAGTCATTGCCGATCAGTTTATTGCTTATCTCGGGCCTGCTTATTTTCGCCTTACGCTCCTTGCGTCTTGGCATGATAAGCCTGCTCCCCAACTTGATCCCGGCTATTCTAGGTTTTGGCTGTTGGGCTCTGATTTCAGGTGAAATTAATCTTGGCTTGTCGGTCGTTATTTCTCTCACACTTGGCATTGTGGTGGATGACACAGTGCATTTTCTGAGTAAGTACCAATATGCTCGCCATCAAGGCCAGACGGCCGAACAAGCGATTCGCTACGCCTTCAATACTGTAGGACGCGCATTAGCCATTACCACCTTGGTACTGGTTGCTGGCTTTATGGTACTGGCTTCTTCTTCGTTCCGATTAAATGCGGATATGGGGCAGCTGAGCGCCATTATCATCATTTTCGCGCTGGTGGTTGATTTTCTATTACTGCCTGCGGCTCTGTTGTGGCTGGATCGCCGTGAGTTAAGCCCTAGCACCCAAGCCGCACCTGCGGTAATAACCTCATAGTTTGTTTTCAAGGAGAGAAAATAAGATGAATGTATCTATTAAAGCGAGAGCAGCATCTCGTCTATTTGCTAAACGTTTCATGATGTTATGCGTTGCTAGCACACTATCAACTTTTGCGGTCAATGCGATAGCTGCAGTGGACGCTAAATTAGATAAAGGGTTGGCTATCGCGAAAGAACGTAAGCTGCGAGATAGTGGTTGGCAAGATTCAAAAGCATCGCTCAGTATGGTGCTTAACAATGCACAAGGTGAAAGTAGCGATAGAAAGATCCGCATTAATACACTGGAGATAACAAACGATGGTGATAAAAGTTTAACTATTTTTGATGAACCACGAGATGTAAAAGGGACGGCTTTTTTAAGCTTTGCGCATGCTGCGAAACCCGATGATCAGTGGTTGTATCTGCCTGCGTTAAAGCGCGTCAAGCGGATTGCGTCACGCAATAAATCGGGGCCTTTTATGGGCAGCGAATTTGCCTATGAAGACTTGAGTTCGTTTGAAATCGAAAAATATCGCTTTAAATACTTAGGGGATGAGCAGCAACAAGGGCAGAGTAGCTATTTGATCGAGCAGATACCAACCGATCAATATTCGGGTTATACCAAGCAACTGGTGTGGCTTGATAAAGAGCACTACCGCCCGCTTAAAATGGAATTTTACGACCGAAAGAACACCTTATTAAAAACGCTAACTTTCAGTGATTACGCACAATATTTGGATCAATATTGGCGAGCCCACACCATGACAATGGTGAATCATCAAACAGGGAAAAGTACGACGTTAACCACGCATGATATCGCCTTTCAAGTTGGATTGAGCGATAGCGACTTTAGTCAATCTAGCTTGAAGCGTGCGCGTTAAGGAGGCGGTGTGAGGTCGTTGAAATTAGCGCGAAGCTTGGTGCTTAGATTGGCGCAGGGGCTTGGCAAGTGGTTTGATGTATCATCAAAGGCGAGGCGATGGCGCAGAGAAAGCGGTCTTGTTTTATTACTGATGATTACTGGTATTTCACCATCACACAGTATGGAGGTTCGAGGGCAAGTCGCCCTTGAACACCGCCAGTTTTTTGAACAAGGCAATACAGGACAGGCCCGTGAGCAAACATCGGTTACGTTAGAGCCTGAGTTTTATTGGGAGTGGCAGAGTGGTCAATCGAGTATTACCTTTACCCCGTTTGGACGTTGGGACAGCCTCGATGATAACCGCACTCATGCTGATATTCGGGAATTATCTTATTTGTATTTTGCCGATGAGTTTGAATTCAAAGTGGGTATCAGCAAAGTGTTCTGGGGAGTGACAGAGTCTCAGCATTTGGTGGATGTGATTAACCAAACCGATGGTGTCGAAAGTGTGGATGGTGAGACCAAGCTAGGTCAACCTATGATCCACTTAACATGGCTACAAGATTGGGGAACTGTTGAAGGTTTTGTCCTCCCTTATTTTCGAGAGCGGACCTTTGCCAGCTCGTCTGGGCGTTTAGGCATGCCACTACTCGATAGCGATAGTGCGCGCTATGAGTCATCCCACGCGCAGCGTCATATTGATATTGCACTTCGTTATTCGCACAGTATTGATATTTGGGATCTGGGCTTTAGCCTTTTTCAAGGCACAAACCGTGATCCGTACTTACAAGGTGAGAATCCGTCTGCAATTACGCCTGTATGGGTGCCGTATTATGCGCAAATGTCTCAGATAAGTACGGATATTCAAGGGATATTCGGTGATTGGGTGTGGAAATTAGAAGCTCTGTATCGTGATAGCTTGGATACTTCAACGGCCGTGACGGGGGGCTTCGAATATACCTTTATTGGCGTGTTAGACACCAGTTGGGATATCGGTGTACTAGCAGAATACCTGTATGACTCCCGTGGTAAATCAGCACCTGTTATCGGTCAAAATGATGGCTTTGTTGGTATGCGGTGGGTCGCAAATGATATGGCGGGCACTGAAGTATTGTTCGGGGTGACGCAAGACTTTGATTATAGCGATTCACGCACGGCTCGGGTTGAAGCGTCGAGTCGGATTGGTAATGCGTGGCGATGGAACGTTAACGCGTGGTGGTTTAACAGCGATGATCAGCAAGACCCACTCTATCTTTATCGGACAGAAAGCTTTGCAGAAGTTGCGCTGACCTATTACTACTGAACCTGCGATGGATAGTGCAATAAAACGACAGCACAAAGTGAGCGTGTAAGCTGACTTTGTGCGTCGTGAATGCCGTCAGTGCTATGAGCGCTTTGCTAGCCAAGGCTCAATGATGTCGACAGTACCGAGGTCAAAATTGAGCGTCACTGTCGCGCCTATTGGCATCGTCAGCATAGGATGAGTATGGCAACTGTCAAAGCCATTGACGATGGGCATAGGCTGACCATTTAATACTTCACGGTAAACATCGATAGGGCGGCGACCTGTTCCTAAATCTTTAAAAAGCTCGTGCTTGCCAAGAATAATGGCGCTAACGCGATCAAATACTCCTGAGATTTTCAATTGGGCAGTGGTACGTTCCAATGTGGCGATGTCTGAGAGCGAGTCTTCTACCAATAAAATATCACCTTGTTGAATATCCGGCATGTAATCGCTACCCCAAATGGCCATCATGGTATTTTGGTTGCCGCCTATTAAGCGGCCGCTATAGACGCCTTCGCCTTGAAACTCACATTCATTCACTTTTACAGGTTTAGTTTCTGTTTGTTCTTCCCAGTTAATAAAGGCATCACTCCAGTATTGCGGCTGGCTATAGCGATAGGGCAAGGGTTGGGGTTGAGTCAGTGCTAAAAATGAAGCAAAAGTGTCGTCAACTAATGGGGCGAGTTCACCAAATGACGCGACCAATGCTGGGCCGTAAAAAGTGATGATGCCTGTTCGCTGATATATCCCTAGCAATAAGGCCGTAACATCTGAATAGCCCATAATAATTTTTGGATCGGCTTTCAGGGCATCGTAATCAAGATAGGGTAGTAGCGAGTTACTGTTCATGCCACCTATGGTCGACATAATGCAGCGTACATCGGGATCGCGAATTAATGCGTTTAGTTCATCAGCCCGCTGTTGAATTGTCCCTGAACGGTAATGGTCGCTCTGACTTGTTAATGCGCCTGCTTTTAGTTTGTAGCCCTGTGATTCAAGGTATTGTTTAGCGCGTGCAAAGCGAGTTGGAGCAAAGTGGGTGGCAGGTGATGATGGCGAGAAAAAGCCAATGGTATCACCTTGTTTTAGTGGCTGCGGTAGTCGTATTTCCATATACACCTCAATGCGTTAATCACTGTCACGATTATATTTAGCCTAATAGATTTATGACCATATAGTTTTATATTCATGATGCCAATGGCAATTGAGAGAATAGAGCTAAATGTCACTTATGTTGCATATCTTTGTATGTATCATTCTGAGAATGAATGGAAAAATAGGGGGCGTAGGGTGTATTTGATACTATGCCCTTAAGGCTAAGGAGAACCTTTATGTTAGCAATAGAAAAACACTGTTTAGCGTTACTGGAAAGCAGTATTGCGACCGATGCCGCTCATGATAAAGCGCATATACTTCGCGTGGTCAAAACAGCAAAGCACTTGTGTAATATCGAGCAAGCGGACCCTAGTATTGTTATCCCTGCGGCATGGTTGCACGACTGTATTACCGTACCTAAAAATCACCCAGATAGATCGAAGAGCTCCGTCATGGCTGCCGATCATGCACTCACCTTGCTGGCGGAGTGGCAGTACCCTGAACAGTATTATTCGGCCATTCATCATGCCATTGCGACGCACAGCTTTAGTGCTAACATTCCCCCTGAAACATTAGAAGCGAAAATTGTACAAGATGCTGATCGTTTAGATGCTTTGGGCGCGATAGGGGTGAGTCGATGCTTACAAATTAGTGGCGTATTAGGATCGGCCTTGTACAACGATGATGATCCATTTTGTGAACAACGCACACCAAATGATAAGGTGTTTACGGTGGATCATTTTTATACCAAATTGTTCCGTATTGCCGAGACCTTACATACCCAAGCGGCAAAAGATGAAGCGCAACAGCGTGTGGCATTTATGCGTGACTACCTTATTCAGTTACAGCGTGAAATCTAACTAATTGACTTGAACATACAGACGGCATGAGTGGACAGGAATGGTAATTGATCAGCTAGATATTCAGCACCTCACATCGGGCTTTGAGTCTGTGCATGTAGCGCCGCTGCATCAAACATTATCGGCTTATGAACATTTGGCTATTTCAGGGCCATCGGGTTGCGGTAAAAGCAGTTTATTACAAATATTAGCGGGATTAGCACCGCCCAAGCAGGGCACGTTCAGCTGGCAAGGAAACCTTATTACCCCGCAGCGGTTACCTCAGTGGCGACGTGACATTTGTTATTTGCCACAGCAACCTGTCATGGGGGGAGAGACAGTATCGCAAGTTTTGTTACTGCCTTGGCGTTTGAACGCGATGCAATCGGCAATACCGAACGAAGCCGAATGCCAAGAGGCGCTTGAGCAACTTAGTTTGCATCATAGCCTTGATAAATCTGTGGCCGCATTATCGGGGGGTGAAAAGCAACGTTTAGGTTTTGCTCGGGCATTACTGATGAAAAGAGCCATCTGGTTATTGGATGAACCCACCTCAGCGTTAGACGCTCGAAGTCGTGATAAGGTTATCGAACTTTTAGCTGCAATTCAGGCTATTAAAATTTCAGTTTCACACGATCCTCATTGGTTAGCCTGTTGCGATTTTGTTCACCAAATGGAGAGCAGGGATGAATGATACGGTTGTGATCAGCTTGTGGGGGATGGCGGCTTTTTACCTGTTGTTACTCATACCGATCGCGTTGTTTGCGCGATGGCAGCTTGGGTTAACACGCAGTATTGTCACGGCTGTTTTGCGTATGACGCTGCAGTTGGCGGTAGTTGGTATTTACTTACAGACTTTGTTTGATTTCCAAAACCCGTTGCTTAACTTAACCTGGTTAACCATCATGGCGGGTGTGGCGGGCGTGAGTATATGCCAGCGCGCAGGGCTTTCTCTGAAAAGGGTACTTCCCGCTGTGCTAACAGGGCAAGCTGTTGCATTGATTGTGGTGTTGCCCATGCTTTTAGTTATGGCGATTCAACTCTCACCTTGGTGGCAGGCGCAGTATCTCATTCCTGTTGCGGGCATGTTGCTGGGTAATTGCTTGGCGGCCAATGTGCTTGCTCTAGAGCGTTGGCACAGCAGCTTGAAAAGCCGATTAAATGAATACCAGTATTACTTATCACTGGGGGCGCCTCAGCCGGCACAACCCTTCGTTAAAGAAGCGATAAAAACAGCATTAGCACCGCAGTTAGCATCAATGACGACCTTGGGCATTGTGAGTTTGCCGGGCATGATGACAGGCCAGATCCTTGGCGGGACTGAGCCATTATTAGCGGTGAAATACCAATTGGTGATCATGGTTGCGATATTTCTGGCCGCTGTTTTCTCTGTTGCCACCACCTTGGTATTAGTTAATAAGTATGCTTTTAATCGCTACGGTCAACTGGTCATCTAATATCCATTAACATGATGTTTAATAAGAAAATAAGCTGCTAAAGCATACGAGCAGCTTATTGTTAAGTTTAGATGGTATGATGATTGTCTTTGTCTGTATTTAGAGCTTTTAGATGACTGCTTGCAATAAGGACGAAGGGGTAGGCCATAACAAAGGGGACAGCCTATTTTCCGGATTTCTTAGTGGCGCTTACGTGCAAGTAAACCTAAAGAAAATAATGTGAATAAACCTAGAGAGCCACCACCACCACCGTTATCTGGGGTTGGTTTTGGATCTGGTTTTGGGTCTGGTTTTGGATCTGGTTTTGGATCTGGCTTAGGTGGTTCAGGTGGTTTTTTGTTGAGCAGTACATAAGCGTTAGTGGTGTTATCTAAAACTAACTTACCTTCATCACCATTGCTGGTTATGTCATACGTACAGGTAGCGTAAGGAGCAATGGCATTATTACCAACACAAGAGCCAGATGTAATTGTGGCGTCACCTTCTGTATAAGCTGTATCCGCAGTTGGGTTTACGTGCAGTGATTGAACTGTCACAGTATTAATACCTGCAACTGTTTTCAAGCGAGTAGGGTAATGCCAGTCATTGATAGTGGTCGTGATAAAATCCTTAGCACCATGAATGTACGAAGCACTGTAAACGCCAAGACCATGGTCGGCAGAAAATATAGCTGCAATGCGGTTTTGTGAGTCTGTCACCGCACTACCAGAATCACCACCTATCGGTTTGCCTTTTCCTGTAATATCCCGCAAAAATAGTAAATAGGGGTCATTGGGTACTGTAGGTTTATTAAATCCTTCAAGCTCGATTTGGCCTAACTCGCGCTTTCCTCCCCCAAACCCTTTAAGGCCAACAGTTGAGCCGTATGATGGTTTTTGTGGAGTAAGAATATTAATAGTATCGTAATCAACGCGTGATGATTGTTCCCACAGAGCAATATCAATACCGAGGGTATAACCGTTGGGAAAATCGTGAATAGCTTTTGTTTCAATGGCGTTATTTTTTTCTCGATATTTAGGGGAGAAGCCGACGGGGCGTTTTCCTTCCCACCCACAGTGAATTGCAGTTAAAACCCACTTACCCGCTATAAGCTCGCCTGTGCAGTTGGCTTCAACTTTAGAGTTCTCGGCTGACCAATCTAATACCGCACCTCCTTCTACCGCCAAAGCGCTAGAGGAAGCCGTAATTAGTGTTAATAGAATAGATGCCGCAATGGTGTTGTATTTCATGTGTTTGAGTCCTTTGTATCGTGAGTTAATTTCAACATATCACGGCTTCTAAAAATGCAACTTGTTTCTCAAACCCGTATTTTGTAATTAATAAACTAATTTTTACGGCAGTATTTCACTACGTAAAAGGGCATTTGTTTTTTGTTAAATTCATTAACTTCCATATTTATGGCGAGGTGTTTGTCGATTGTATGCATTGTCACCAACCTGACTTAATTTAGTCATCTCCTTGTCAACTTCCTGAATTACATTGCCCTTTTTTACGAGAGAGCAAAGGTATGCTGCCTCCACTTAAATCACTCGTCGCTTTTGAAGCGGTTGCTCGATTAGGATCGATTGGAGCGGCCGCGCGTGAACTGCATGTCACGCAAGCTGCGGTGAGCCTTCAGTTGAAAAGCCTCGAACAGTTTCTAGGGGCGACCTTGTGTCACAGAAGCCAGCGTGGCGTGACCTTAACCCATGAAGCCCAGCAATATTTACCTGTTGTGACAGGCACGCTCCAGCACCTGAAAGTACAAACTCAATTTTTGTTTGGGGAGCAACAAGCCGATGTGTTGCGGGTGAAGGTGAATCACTCTATTGGTCACAATTGGCTGCTGCCCAAGTTAACTGATTTTGCTCAGAAGCATCCTTTCATTCGCCTTGATCTTTCCTTGGTTGATTGGCCATCACAGTTGCCTTGTCAGGAAGCTGATGTGGAGATAACCAATGGTTTTACCGAATGCGGTAACACGCGTGCTGAGCGCTTATTTCAAGAAAACTGGTTAATGGTGTGTAGCCCTGAATTTAAACGAAAGCACATTGAAGAATTAGCGACCGCGCAGTTACAACACTTGCCCGCTATTCAAGTGAAAGGGTACGAAGAAAGCTGGATTCAGTGGCTTAATCATAATCAGTATGTGCTTCATCCCCCTTCGGTTCAGCTTGAAATAACCAACTCACTTCATGGCTTACAAGCTGCGAAATATGGTTTGGGTATTTTGCTTGTGCGCTCTTTTGTTGCCAAAGAATGGCTAGAAAGTGGTGATGTCGTTATTGCTGTGGAAGGGGCGATGCCATCGGAATCGGCACATTACCTAATAACCAATAAACAGCGGACGGCAAAAGTGAATTTCTTTTGTGATTGGCTGCATCAGCAATATAGCGAGCTCACACCACCTGTATGTCAGCGATAGCTTTTCTTAGGTTAGATGACAAGGGCCATAAGTTTTTCTTGGGGCTGTGTTTGGAAAAAGTGATGTGTATGCAAATACCGCTGTCACAGACTGAATATAAGCTGATCCTGTCTTGAATAATAAGTGACAACAACAATGAACCTGAATCTACAAAAGTGGCAAAACAGCAGCAAAGTTCTGTTTTTTATTGCTCCTTTAATGATCCCATTAATTACATTTTGGTTAGTACCTTTTGGCTGGAGTGTTTATATCAGCTTTACTGACTGGGATTATATTTCGCCTGATTATTATTTTGTTGGATTGGAAAATTACCAGTACATGCTTGAAGACGGTGATTTCATTCAAGCGATGCAAAATACTTTTATATTTGCGCTCGGTGTTGTTATTCCCACTGTCATGATCGGCTTAGTCTTTGCGTTATTACTTCATAACAATTTCAAAGGCAGTCAATTTTATCGTGCGGTTATCTTCTCGCCTTGGATTACCCCAACGGTTGCGATTTCTATTGTTTGGTCTTGGGTATTTGAATCCAAATCGGGTCTGGTGAATTTACTGCTCGATAAAGTCGGTATTGCCCCTATTCCATGGCTAGAAAGTGGTGATACCGCGATGTTTGCAGTAATGGTCGTGACTGTGTGGCAAGCGGTGAGCTGGACCATGCTGTTTTATATCAGTGCGCTCAATAAAATCCCTACCTCTTTGTATGAAGCGTCATTAATTGATGGCTGTAGTCCATGGACACGTTTTTACAAAATCACCTTACCACTGATATCACCGACCACTTTTTTCTTGGTGATCGTCAATATGATCACCGCGATTCAAGCGTTTGATCAGTTCCAAATATTAACTCAAGGCGGCCCAAGTGGCAGTACGCGTACTCTGTTGTATCTCTTTTATCAGCAGGCATTTGAGCAATACGACATGGGCCCTGCAGCGGCAACTTCTCTCATTATCTTACTGATCACAGGTGCATTAACCATTGCCAATACTGTGATGGGTAAACGCTGGGTGTATTACTAAGGATTAACCAATGAGCACTATGGATACGCTGGCTATCCCAGCAAAGAATACCCACAAGGTTGTTATCAATGAAGCGTCTCGCAAGCAGGGCATCAATACAACCAAACCTGTAAAAGCGAACAGCACCACTCAGCTAGAACGCGTGCTTGAACGTGGTTTTAAGACGACGTTGAAACATGGTTTCTTGCTGATGTCAGGCTTATTAATGGTCTTTCCATTTATTTGGATGTTATCTGGTTCGTTGAAATCAAATGATGAGATTTTTACTAATCCATTAATGATTATTCCGAGCACCTTTAATTGGCAAAGTTTTGTCGATGCTTTTAATAGTGCGCCATTTGGCTTGTACATCATTAATAGCTTTAGCGTGGCTTTGTTTACCACTTTGTTAGTGATTATTAACTCTGCCATGTTTGCTTACGCCATCACGCAGCTGAAATTTAAATCTAAAACCTTTTTATATTTCGTGGTGATGGGCTGCTACATGCTGCCAGGGGCTGTGACTTATATTCCTTCTTATATCACCTTGGCACGATTGGGTTTATTGGACTCGCACATGGGCTTAATTTTGTCTAATGCGGCCAGTGTGTTCGGGGTGTTTTATCTACGTCAGGTATTTTTGAAAATTCACCCTTCGCTCATCGAAGCAGCACGTATTGATGGGGCTGGTGAGTTAAAAATTCTTTGGAAGATCATTCTTCCTCAGTGTAAAGCCGCCTTAGCAACCTTATTCCTGATCACCTTCATTACTAACTACAACAGCTACATGTGGCCGAGCTTGGTGATCACCTCACAAGAGCTGAACCTTATCGCCACAGGTATACGCCAATTTTTTATCGCAGAAGGTAACTATGGCCTGAATTGGTCACAGATTATGGCAGCCAGCACGATTGCTGTTTTACCCCTGCTTGTGTTGTTCATCTTATGTCAGAAAACGATTCTAACGGGAATCACCAACGATAACGGTGTTAAAGAGTAATATGGATATGAAACTAAAAACCTTAGCAGTTATATGTTCGTCATTGGCTTTCACAGGCAACGTGTTGGCGAAAACAGAAGTAGATTTTTGGTATTCGGGTGGTGTGAAGCCTCAAAAAATGATGACTAAGCTGATTGATGAGTTTAATGCTAGTCAAGATGAGTACCAGATCAAAGGTGCGCTTCAAGGTAACTACGCGGAAACTTATCAGAAGTTGCAAGCAGGTATGGCCTCGCGCACGGCTCCTGAGTTTGTATTGCTAAAAGCCGAGCAAGCCTCTGCCATGTCAAAGCGTAACTTAGTGCGTGATATGTCGGTGTACATGGACGATGCTTTTAACTTCAATGACTTTCTGGGGGCTTTCCGTCAGCAAGTGACCAAAGCCAATGGTGAGGTCTACGGCCTACCGGCATATGGTACAACACAGGTGTTCTACTATAACAAGCAGGTGTTAGCCGATCATGGCTTTACGGCAGATGACCTAAAAACCTGGCAAGGTGTGGCGAAAGTATCGAAAGCGGTTCGTAAAACCGATGCGAACGGCAACGTCTCATTTTACGGTTGGGAGCCGATGTGGGGCAAAGACAATATGATTGATGCTGCTTTCTCAAATGGCGCTAAAGTCATAAGTGATGATGGTAAAACCGTCATGGTCGACTCAAAAGAGTGGGTTGAAGTGTGGGATGGGTTCCGTCAATGGATCCACGATGACGATGTGATGCGTATCCACCACGGTGGTCAAGGGTGGGAGTACTGGTACAAAACCATTGACGATGTTATGAAAAACCGCGCATTGGGCTACACAGGCTCATCGGGTGACCAAGGTGATCTCGACTTCACCCGTTTAGCGGCAACGACCCAACCAGGTTGGGGATCGAACCCTTCTAAACCTCAAGCGGCGGCACAGATCTTCGTGATGCCGACAGGGACAGATAACAAAGCGGCGCAAGGTGCATTTGAGTTTATGCGTTTTTACACCAACGCAAAGAATACAGCGCGTTGGTCAATGTTTACGGGGTATATCCCTGTCCGTAAGAGTGTAGAAGACGTCGAAGAATACCAAACTTATACCAAAGAAAACCCTCATGCGCTTATTCCATTACAGCAAGCGGGCTTTGCACAAATGAACTTCTTTGACCCAACCAACGGTAAGATATTGGATGCGCTTGCGATTGCAGCAGACCAAGTTCAAATCGAAAATATTCCTGCGGAAAAAGCCCTGAAACAAGCGGCGAAACGCGCCCAGCGTGCATTAGATCGTGCAAATCGTTCGTAACCTTTAATTTTTAGTATTAACCCGCTATTCAGCAATAACTTACTCAGGTACGCCTTGAATTTGGCGTACTTGGGTAGATTTTTGCGAGTGAGATTGAGAAGCAAGATGTTGAAATTGAATGGTGAACTCCCCTTTGGTCACCGAAAGTTAGTGATTGATGTGCCTGCGAATACTCAAGCGATAACCTTATCGGGTACGACAGTCAAAAAAGGCTTTATGTACGCATATTTGTTTGATGCGAACCAGCGTTTACGCGGCTGTCAGTTATGGCAAAAAGCGCAAAAGCATTTAACACTCACAGCGCATAACGCATCACTTGGTGGTATTGCTGGTGAGCTGCCAGCAGGGGAATGGCAACTCCATCTCTATAATCTAGAAGGTGAAGATAGAACGCCAAAAGCCATGCAGTACCTGTGTGAAGTTGAATGCGAAGTGGAATGTGAAGGAGCTTTCGAGCCGCAACCTGAGCCGAATGATTTGATGGGGCTAAAATCGTTAACCCCCTCGTTAACCGCAGACAATACAATAGCGTTCGATTACAGCAAAATGAAACGAACGGAGTCGGCTTGGTATAGCGGTGATTTGCATGCCCATACCTGTTTATCTGATGGTCATAATAGCCTTGCCGCCGCGACCGAGATCATTAAACAGCAAGGGCTCGACTTCTTCTTTTTGACTGAACACAACATCTGCCATCCAATGCTACCTGATCTCGATAATGTGCTGATGTTACCCGCTGTGGAAGTCACGACAGATAAAGGCCACTTTAATGTGCATGGGCCTAAGCGTGGCCTTGATATGCGTGATGCTGACTACTCAAGCGCAGCCTTGATCCATCAAGGGCTTAGCTTAATTGATGAGGATCAGAAAGCGGGCGGTGTACAAGGTTCAATAAGCATTAACCACCCCATGATGAAGCCTTGGCATTGGCACTATAACGAGATGGAACTGGCAAAGGTGAATACTCTTGAAGTTTGCTGCGATCCTACATGGGCAACCTCCCCTCAAGCGACGGAAGAAGCCTTAACCGTGTTAAGCGCCATGTGGAATGCTGGCCATCGTATCGCGGGGGGGGGGTGGCAGTGACTCACATTTAGCCCCGCATGAACGTAATCCACAAGCGCACGAGCCTTCGCTTTACGGCGATCCAACGACCTATGTGTATGCACATGGTTTAAGTGGAGAAAGTATTTTGGCAGGACTTCGTGCAGGGCAAGTGTATGTTGAACGAGGCTGTGGGTTAGCGTTTGAGATCAATCAGGGAGACATGCTACCCGGTCAAGCTATTACTAGCCCGATGGTGACATACCGTTTGTCGGTCGAGGATGAGTTCCATGACTATTTCGTTGAGCTAATCGCGGATGGCAAGGTCATTGGCCGTCACCCACTGAAAGCCCATTGTGATGGGGTTACTGAGTTGAATATTGATATGACAGAGCACGCATGGCTTCGTCTTGATATTCGTCGCGCAGGCCGACAGCAAAATGAAAGGGAATTTATAGGCTTAATTAACCCTGTTTTTAATCCTGCTTTTCCTCAATTTTCAAAACCAACCCTCGCAACGTGGGGGGAGCTGGTAGACACATTAAGCACCTAGAATTTTAAAAAATAGCATTCAAAAAATAGAAGTTAAAAACAGATGGATAATAAAGTAATGGATATTAAAGGCTTACTGTTTGATAAAGATGGCACCTTGTTAGAGTTTCATCAAATGTGGCTGAAGGTGTCTCAAGGTGTTGTTACTGCACTCTCGCACCGTTATCGCACTGAAATGCAGATGCATTTACTCACGGAAGAACACCTATTAGAAGCGATAGGGATCCACGGTGAATATGTGGATAACCATGGTTTATTGGCTGCGAACCCTGTCGAAGATACCGCGGAGGCTTGGTTTAAAATGCTCACACCAAGCTGCGAGTTAGTTGCTTTTACTACTCAAGTTAAAGCGCTTTTCAATCAACAGGTTGAAGATAATCCATCCTTGATTCAGCCATTGCCTGGGGTTAAAGCCACCCTCATTAAACTGAAACAAAAAGGCTTTAGACTCGGTATCGCAACGGCAGACACCAAAGATTCAACGATTTATAGCTTAGAGAAAGCGGGGCTAATTGGTTTGTTTGATTACCTCGGTTACTCCGATGGCGATATCGCGCCTAAGCCAGCCCCTGCATTGTTGCAAGGCTTTTGCGAACGTTGCGATTTAACACCTGCTCAAGTGGTGATGTTTGGTGACACCGTTTCTGATATGGCGTTTGGCTTGAACGCGGGGGCAGGGAAGGTTGGCGTATTAACAGGCACGGCAACACAGGATGAGCTTGCCCCTCACGCCGATTTCATCTTGGCCTCAGTGGCTGATTTTGAACCAGAATGTTTAGCGAGATAAAGCAATGGCTGAAGTAGTGCTTCGACAAGTAGAAAAAGTGTATCCCAACGGCTTTAAAGCGGTACAAGGTGTTGATCTGACCATCAAAGAAGGCGAGTTCATGGTCTTTGTTGGCCCGTCTGGTTGTGCCAAATCAACCACGTTACGCATGATAGCGGGCTTGGAAGAGGTGTCGGGTGGCGATATTTATATTGGCGACAAACGCGTGAATGATTTACCGCCCAAAGATCGTGGTATTTCTATGGTGTTCCAAAATTACGCCCTTTATCCGCACATGAGTGTGTACGACAACATGGCATTTGGGCTACGTCAGCAAAAGCTGGATCAGCATAAGATAGATCGTCGCATTCGTGATGCAGCTGAAACATTAGAAATTAGCCACTTATTAGCCTCTAAACCTGGCGAGATGTCGGGTGGACAGCGTCAGCGTGTGGCGCTGGGCCGTGCTATGGTGCGAAAACCTGATGTGTTCTTGTTTGATGAGCCCTTGTCTAATCTGGATGCCAAACTTCGCGTAACAACCCGTGTCAGCATTGCGCAATTACACAATGAGCTCAAAGACGAAGGGCAAAATGCGACCATGATTTACGTGACGCACGATCAAGTTGAAGCCATGACACTGGGCGATCGCATTTGCGTACTGAATCAAGGGCAAATAATGCAAGTCGATACGCCAATGAACTTGTATCAACGACCAGCCAATAAGTTTGTCGCAGGCTTTATTGGTTCGCCAGCCATGAATTTAATTAAAGCGAATATTGTGCTGGATAATAATCAGTATTTTGTCGAGCCTAAAAGCGGTTCTCGATTCTTATTGCCGGCAGATAAAGCACGCCAAGTTGCCGAGAAGGTCGGGCAAGAAGTGTGGTTTGGTTTGCGTCCTGAGCACATCAGTATGGTTGATCTTGAGCCGCCAACGCCAACACGGCAAGACATCGAAATGTCACCTATCAACGTAGTTGAGTCGATGGGAAATGAAGTGTATTTGTATTTCAATGTGGGTGATGACCAACTCATCGCCCGTGTGCCTTACCAAGCGGATAAAGCAATTCAGCATGGTGATATCCAGCCGTTGCATTTTGATATGTCACACTGTCATTTATTTGATGTTGAAACTGAAGCGTCACTGCTGGTGGATTAGCACCACCATCATCTCGAACTGAGGTGGTAGCTACAGATAAAATAAAACCGTGGTCAGTGTTCTGCCACGGTTTTATTGTGAGGTTTTGTTAGGTGGATGCCTGCTGTTGGTCGCGGTGAGTCAGCGTGTTAATTCAAGTTCAATGCAGACTATTCAATAACAGCAATATCGTAAGTGATCTTTTTACCCGCAATCATGATTTCCACTTCATCATCAACCTGACGGTTTAACAATTCTTCGCCTAATGGCGAGGTGGGGGTAATGATCACGACTTCGCTCTCTTGCTGGCTTTCCTCGCAACGCATCATGATTTTCATCCCGCCCGCAGAAGGCCCAAAGAACACCCAGCGTGTGTTGTCGTCTTCGTCAATTAACTGCACTAAGCTACCTAATACAACTTGTTCACTTGCTTGTTCATTGTGAAGATCCAGTGCAGTAAAGGCTTGGATGTCTGCTAAGCATTCCGCTACGCGTTGCGATTGACCATGGGCAAGGTAAGAGGCTTCTAATGCCAATGTGTCATATTGGTTTTCTGCTACATTTTCATCGTTAGTTGCTGTGTCGTACGCACGTTGAGCGGCTTCTACCGCCCCTTGGTGGACGATCTGCAGTTGTTGCAAAATACGAGTATGAAGTAATTGTTTATCCATTGGGTGTCGCGGGTCCAAAACAGGTGAATACAGGGCTATCCTAACTGAAAATGCATGAAAGCGGCAGAGGCTTTATTGTTGTGATAGAACACAAAGAATAGTTAGCCGCTGGCTTTACGTGCGGTTTTAAAAGATTGCGTGGGTTGCCCATCACGTAGCTGTTGTAACACATTGTCCTTCGGACCGTCAGTAATGACACGGCCTTGCTCTAAAATAATAATTCGATCAACTACATCAAGCATGCTGGTTTTATGGGTGATCAAGATGAGCGTCTCGTGATCTTGCAGGTTAGCGAGTTGTGCTTTAATACCACTTTCAGAGCGGTTATCCATACTGCTGGTGGGTTCGTCCATTAATAGCACTGGTGGCTCGCCTAACAAGGCGCGAGCAATGGTAATAGCTTGGCGCTGTCCTCCTGATAATGCATTGCCGCCTTCACCCACTTGTTTCTCTAGCCCTGCACTGTCGCTTTGACTAAATTGCGTAACGCCTGCACGCTGCGCTGCACGCAGAATATCACTGTCACTGGCCAGTGGTCGACCTAAGGTAATGTTGTCGCGAATTGAGCCGAAAAACAGTAAATTTTCTTGGGGTACGCAACCTATATTTTTTCTGACATCGATGTGATGGAGCTGATTAATATCGGTATCGTCTATCAGTACAGAACCTTCTTGCGCTTGATACAGTCCCATAATTAAACGTTCTATGGTGGTTTTTCCTGAGCCAATCCGACCGATTATCGCCACTTTTTCACCCGGGTTTATAGTGAAACTCACGTTACGCAACGCGGGTTGTGCTGTTTTAGTGTCGTCTGTTGTACTGTTATTGGGGTAAGCAAAACTGACATTATCAAAGGTAATTTTACCTTGTAGGACAGGGCGATGAATGTAGCGTTTATCGTTATCTTGCTCAGAGGGCATTGCCATTAACTGTTCTAAAATCGTCATGGCGGATTTGGCTTGGTTATAACGGGTTGAGAGTAATGATAGTTGTACCAGAGGACCGACAGCGCGACCACTAAGCATAGTGGCTGCAATTAATCCGCCCATGGTTAATTGTCCTGCTGCAATCAGGTAGACACCAAAAACGATCATGGCAACAGAGACAAATTGCTGTAAGAAGCCAGCACTGTTTTGGACTGAGTCGGTTAGCCGACGAGACTTAATCCCCCAATTTGCCAAGTGTGCGACCGCTTCTTCCCAGCGGTATTGGAACTGATGTTGTGCGCCGAATAATTTCACGGTTTCTAAGCCATGTAGGCTTTCAATTAAGTTGGCGTGTTTTTGCGAAGCTAAGCGAGAACCTTCTTCGATACTCTCTTTGAGAGGCTTTTGGATGAACCAGCTATACAGCGCCAATAGAATGACCGCTACCAGCGGTACATAAGCCAGAGGCCCTGCGACGAGGGCGATGACCACGAGAAAAAGGATCGCAAAGGGCAGGTCGATCAAGGTTGAAACTGTGGCTGAAGTGAAAAACTCTCGGATGGATTCAAATTCTTGCAGGTGGCGAGCAAAAGCACCAACGGATGGCGGCTTAGCTTCCATTTTGATACCGAGCACCTTGCTAAATATCTTAGCGGATAGCAGTAAGTCCGATTTTTTTCCTGCGATGTCGATAAAAAAGCTACGCATAAGCTTCAAAATAAGATCGAAGATGAAGATGATCGCCATGCCACTGGCCAATACCCAGAGTGAATCAAACGCTAAATTCGGCACAATCTTGTCGTAGACCAAGCGGGTAAAAAGGGGCGTTGCAATCGCAAAGACATTGATCAAAATGGATGCGATGAGTACGTCACGGTAAATAGATCGCGATTCCCACAAGGTGCTCCAAAACCAATGCCCTTTGCGGGTTTTTAATAACTCAGGTGAGCGCTCATCGTAGCGAAATTGTTTTTTAATCAGGAAAAGCTGACCACTGTAATTAGTGTTCAGTGAATCAAGCGAGATAGTTTGCGGTTCAAGTTGCAAATGTGGGTGAACAATATCGGCTTCTTGGGTATCTGGATTAATGCTGAGTAAGACACAGGCATCATTGTGATTGAGCACTAAAATTACGGGCAATAATAAGGGGGAGAGGGCGTTCAGTGACACTTGGTTGAGTTTGGCGTGAAGCCCGCCTTGTTCAGCGGCACGCGGCAATAAATGAGGGCTCAGCCAGCCATCGTTGAGTGGTAAGCCCGCGATTAATGCATCGGGTGAGTTCGCTTGGCCGTAATAGCGGCAAAGGTAGGTAAGGCTATGAAGGAGAGGATCTTTCATTGCTAATCCTCTTGCACTGCTTGCTGGGTGACATAGCCTTGGAAGCCATTGATCATTAACGCAGATAGCTTTTCACGTTGATCTTGGGTTTCAATGCGTGACGCAATCGCGATGATCCCTAATGCCTGTGCATTACGGGTGATAGAAGATAAAACATCGGCTTTTAAAGCATCATCGATGTGCTGCGTATAGGCAAAGTCGAGTTTGACGTAAGCGGGCTTAAAACGATGTAGGTAACTGACTGAACTAAAGTTATGACCGTAGTTATCAATACCGAATTGAAAGCCGTTTCGATGAATGATGTCGCACAAGAGCTCAATGTTATCGAGTTGATTTAAAAAACTGATCTCAGGTAATTCAAAGAGTAGGCGGTCGCGATACTGAGGGTTGGTTTTCAAGAGTGTTCCTAGCCAGCGCATGAAGCCCGCGTCACTGATACTGCTCTGAGTAATATTGACGGCGATTGGGTCAAGTTCAGGATTGTCGACCAACATGGCGGTGATCTTGGCGATCACGTAACGATCAAATTCAGGCCCTGCGCTGAGTTGCTCGATTGCACCAAGGAACTGGCCTGCGCTATAACTTTTTTGCCCATCGTAAATGGTACTGAACGCTTCTTGATGAAGCACTTTATTGTTTTCATCTGTTGCGGGTTGAAAGGTCAGTGAGAGCTGATCGTGGCTGATCGCGTGATCAACAAGGCGCTTCCATTGTTGTTTGCCCAGCCGTAGCGTTTGATCTAGGCTGTCGATGAGAAATAAGTGCTCAGTCGCTTGTTGTCGAGCTTGGTTAACGGCATTGTCAGCTTGCGCCAGTAGGCTACCACTGGTGTCGCTATCGCTGGCAATAACCAGTCCAACAGCAGCATGTAAGGGAGCAATATTAAGTGGATCGCTTTGTAAGGCGGCTGATTTTTGCAAAACGGCACGACCAAGCTGCGTTAATTCACCACTACTACAATGAGGGACAAGCAGCATAAACTCAGCGTGGTTGAGCCGAGCAATTGTGATTTCGTCGCTGGCTAAATCTTTTAAGCTATTTGCTAGTTTAACGGTTAGCTCATCACCCGCTTCATAGCCCTCTTTTTCATAACTATCAGCAATGAAATCAGCCCGCAATAAAATGACGCCACCAAAGGTTTTGTGTGCAATGAGCGTATCTAATTTGGTGATTAAGTAGTGGCGATTGGCTAGACCAGACACGGGATCTTGGTATGCTCGCACCCTGAGCTTATCGGCCTCTTGCGCTTGATGATCTATGTATGATTTAAGCTGCAGGCTCATGTGGTTAAAGGCCGTAACCACATCTTTTAATTCGCGGATATCGGGCACCAATAAAGGCTGCTTGAATTCATTATTAGACATGGCTTTGGCACTGTTCTGAATCGCCGTTAGTGGTGTGAGAACGCGGCGAAGAAAGACAGAAACCATGACGGCTCCCAATAAGCTGGTGGCGATAAACCCAAGAAAGAGCTGCACACTGGCTTGCCATAGTTTGAGATAAGCAAAAGCAGGGTTAGTTGTGACTGTGAGTTTGGCGACTTGCATCCAGCCGCTTGTGAGAACGCGGCTTTCACTTAACGGTTCTAAATTAATGAGGTAGGTAAAAAGCGGTGGTACACCTTGAATTTGACTTGGGTATTGGCGTTCAATCCTGTAGTCGCCCTCGATAAGTGACAGTGTCACTGATTGGTAGAAGCCACCATCAAAGGTCGCATTGATAAGTGACTCTGTTGCGACCATGTCTTTTTTATCAAGATAGGGGGTGAGCGCCATACCGACAGAGTTAATGGTATTGTCGAGTTCATTTTCTTGTTGCAGCTGTAAAAAGTCTTTGGTGGTTTGAAACTGCACCACGAATACGCCAAAGATCAGGACGATTAGCAGTAACAGCATTCCACTAAGCAGTTGTCGATATAAAGTCATGGTCGTTACTCATCCAAATTGATAGCAGGGCGTCGCAATTCTTGTTCGTTATTGCGGAGACGCACATCGTTCCATGCACTGAGCTTAGCGGCATCGCCAGCCAGTTGACCTTGCCCTTTTTGTTTCATGAGCCATAGTTGGCTACCGTTAAAGCTGTAGATTGGCAGCAAATCGAGTCGCTCTGTTGCTGGTTTAATTTCACCATCAAGGTTGTCTAACAAGAGCGGTACCGCTGCGGGGTGTGGGTAATAAGCGACAACCATGTGAAATTGGTTGAGCGTCAGGGCTTTTACATACACTAACCGTAATTTTTCGTCGTCGACACCGAGCGACAGCAACGAAAAATATTTAGCGATACTAAAGTCTTCACAATCCCCACCACCAACACCAATAAATTCATTCGGGGTGGCCCAGTAGTCTTTCTTACCCCATAGTTTATCGTCATCAATAAACTGTAATTGGTTAAAGAATCGGTTGATGCCTTCTAGCTGAGTGGATTCAGAAACCGATTTTTTATCCGACCGAGTTGCTGTGTGCGTGTTCGTTAATTGGTGCAAAAGGTGTCGCCACGCTGTCGCTCGTTTTCCTGCCCTCTCACCGTAAAACTGGCGGATTAAATCGATATTTTGTCGATCAATGGCTGTTAACGGCTCGCGACTTTCATCACTGGCGACTAAGCGCTGCGTTAACAATGTTCCTATTATTAACGAATAGCATAAAACATTGAAAAAACTAGCCATTGTGAGCGCAGTAGATGAAATCTAATTTTGGCGAAGAGTAAAAATAGTCCATTCTTCAACAACCTTATCTGAGGCGGTTTTGACTTGCGCAGTGACTCTGCGACTCAAGGTATTGGTGACTTCTTGGCTTTCAGCGCTAACGGGTTCTGTATCACCGAAACCGACTGTCATGATGCGATTTTTCGTAATACCACTATCAAGCAGAGACTGTTTAACGACTTGGGCACGACGCTGTGACAACCCGACATTATAATCACTATTGCCAACAGGACTTGCATACCCTTTTAGTTCGATATAAGTGGATGGATGCGCTTTAAGAAATTGGCTCATCTCGCTGATTTGGTTTTGATATTCTGCCGTGATTTGGGTGGAGTCATTAGCGAACAAGATATGAATTCGACCTTCTTCTGGGTTCGCAACATAGGTAGGACAACCATCATTATCGACAATCGCAGGGTGCGGTGTGTTTGCGCATTTATCGCGGGCATTGATGACGCCATCGTCGTCGTCGTCACGTAAATCTTTTGATTGTTCCGCTAGCGGCATGTCATTGGGTACGGAGGTTGCACACGCTGCGAGCAGCAGTAGGCATGGGAAGAAAAGTAGAAATTTCATTGTAATACCTCCTTGCATTACTTAACGGATGTGAGCCATTGCTCTGGTACATCTACGCGTAATTCAGACAATAACAGCCCTGTTGCATTGAGTAAGCGGTACTTAGAATAAATGCCATTGTAATGGGCATCTAGATAGGCTTTACGTGCTTCAAACAGCTCATTTTCGGTGTTTAGTACATCAAGCAGGGTACGTTTACTGATCTTAAATTGTTTTTCATAAGCAATAACGGTGCGGGCTGATGCATCGACATGACGCTGTAAAAATTCGGTCTGATCATTGGCAAGCGCCATCGCGCTCCACGCGAGGCGGGTCCCTTCTTCTAGCTGACGAAGTGCCCGATCGCGTACGTCTTTAGACTGGTTTACTTGATATGCCGCACGGCGACTTTTGGCTTGATCGCTGCCACCGTTGTACAAGTTATAGCGCATTCTGAGCATGGCCTTAAATTCATCGTTGCTGCCAGGCACGCCGTCTAATTCTTCACCCCATTGTTGTGAGGCTTCGACGTAAAAAGTGGGGTAGAAGGTCCCGGTTGCTTGATCGTATTGGGAGTGCGCGGCATCAATGTCATTGAGCGCGACTTTGACGACAGGGTTGTTTTCCTTGGCTTTCGTCATTGCATCGTCAAGCGATGTTGCGATGAAATTGATGTCGACTTCTGGCTTTTCTAGCGCAGTAGGGTACTGGCCAACAATACGGACAAATTCAGTAATTTGGTCGTTTAAGTTACTTTGTGCCGAAATCAAATTGGTATTGGATCGTGCTAAACGCCCTTCAACTTGGGCTAAATCCGCGGTTGAACCTATGCCCGAATCGGCGCGCTTTTTAATGTCGCCATAAATACGCTGGTGGACATCGAAATTGGCTTGTGAAAGCGATAAGACTTCTTGTGCTTGAAGGACATCTAAATAGGCTTGCGTGGTGCGCAATGCACTATCTTGTGCATCAGCAAGCAGTTGATAGCGTTGTGCTTCGGTCTCGGATTTATTCCGTGTGATATCCTTGTAGGTAATGGCACCGTCCCACAATAATTGCTGTACGCTCAATCGCACTTCGCGGGGTTGAAAGTCCCCTTTGCTGCCTCTCTCGTTATTGTAGTTTTCATACCCAGCCCCAGCATCAAGGTTAACATCTGGCAGGTAATCACCTTGTGAGGCACGTATTTGTTCATTACGAATCATAAACTCATGGTAAGCATGGCGTATATCTGGGTTACTCGCGAGTGTTTGGGCGATAGCTTGTTCTAAAGATTGCCCTAATACATTTGGGGAGTTGACTAGGCTGTACCCCATGCAAGCCAAGGCGACAATAAAAGCTTTTTTCTTCATGTTCACTCTCTTAGCGCATTTCGTTGAGCAGATATCACGGGCTTTAATAAATAATCGAGTACCGTGCGCTTCCCTGTGATGATGTCGGCAGATGCCGTCATTCCTGGGATGATAGGCAAGATTTCACCACTGCCGCTGAGTAAATAATTTTGAGCGGTGCGGATCCTGATTTGGTAGAAGCTATTGCCTTCATCGTCTTTAATGGTATCGGCACTGATGGTTTCTAGGGTGCCTTCTAATCCCCCAAAGACAGTAAAATCATAGGCGCTGAATTTGATCATTGCGCGAAGTTTTGGTCGCAGGAAGGCAATATCTTTTGGCGCGATTTGCGCTTCAATCAGCAAGTTATCGTCGGTGGGGACTATGGTAATGACATCCATGCCGGGTTGAATGACACCACCAACCGTGTTGGTATGCAGTGTTTGTATGATGCCAGTTACAGGGGAGGTGATGGTGGTTCGATTTACCCGATCTTGAAGCCCTATCTGTGAGGCCGATAAGCTGGCAACTTTGTCGCTAATCTCGTTAAGCTCGCGTTGTAAGTCAGAACGAAAATTTTGCGCAATGTCGATACGCTTTAATATAGCCTCTTGAATGGCGGCTTTGATGATAGGCAGCTGTAATTCAGCCGATTTAAGCTCTCGGCGGGTATCGTTAAGTTGGCGCTGTAGTTTGAGCAGTTCAATTTCTGGTACCACTCCTTCATCGGCAAGCGGTTTGGTGATGGCTAATTCTTTGCTGGCAATGCCATAACTGTTACGTAAGCTGCTGACGCGCGATTGGGTTTCTATTCGTTCACGTGCTTTTTGGTTGATCTGCTGTTCGACCACGGCAAGCTGGCTTTCGAGTTGTGACAGCTGGTCGGTAAACTCATTTTTCTGCCGCTGAACTAAGCGAGCTTGGTGTTGAGTTAGTTCGCTGGAAAAGGTTAATGCTTGTCGTTTGATCACTATGCTTTTTTGCCAATTTGTTTTCGCTTGTGATTTATCAATGCGAATGCTGGCGAGTAAGGCATTCAGGCGAACACTGTCGGCTTGTGTCCCTACCAGAGATTGGCTTTGTTCGTTGAAGTCAGATTGAAATTGAGTGTCATCAATAATCAGTAGTTCTTGCCCCTGCACAACTGCATCGCCTTCTGTAACCAGCAGGGACTTAACTATGCCCCCTTCAAGGTTTTGAACCACTTGTAGTTGCGAAGAGGCAATGACTTTGCCGCTCCCCACAGTGACCTGATCAAGCTGTGCTTGTGAAGCCCATACGAAAGCAATAACGAAAAACAAAACAATTACCCACAGCATCCGCCGTGCACTTTTAGGGGTGTTAAGCAACAGGGCTGCGCTTTGATCATCGATATAATCAAGTTGCTCAGTTGTTAACGGTTTGTCTGCCTTATTTGGCGGGCTTTTGTGTTTACTCGTCATGTTTTTTATAAAAATATCCGCTCTATTTTTATACGTTAGTTATATAAGTATTAAACTAAGTATGCCTTTTTTGACAATTTACCGAGCTTGATTTGTCAACTTATTAATAAAGGAGAAGTGAACGACACCCCGCTATAACAGCGAGTTGCAACACCTGTTTGCACGATAACCTGGTTGATTTCTTAGTGATGTTGCGAAAGAGTCGATGAATCTTTATGTGTCAAAGCAGAATGAGTATCTTATTTTCAGCGGTTATACGTGGTTTTGCTCGATACTTGCTTAAAATGTAAATACTTTGTTATGTTATTTGGGTGGTTTATCAACATGGAATGTTTATGAAAGCGTATGAAGCAAATTTTGATGGGTTAGTGGGTCCTACGCATAACTACAGTGGTTTGTCTTTTGGCAATGTCGCTTCAGCGAAAAATCAAGCAGCGCCTTCAAAACCGAAACAAGCGGCGAAACAAGGGTTAGCAAAAATGAAAGCCTTGGCCGACATGGGGTTAGTGCAAGGCGTATTGGCACCACAAGAACGGCCGGATATTTTTACCTTACGCCGACTGGGTTTTAGTGGGTCAGACAGTGATGTTATTGCACAAGCAGCTAAACAAGCGCCTAAAGTGCTGGCGGCATGTTGCTCTGCATCGAGTATGTGGACAGCAAATGCTTCAACGGTCTCGCCTTCTGCCGATACGGCTGATGGGCGGGTTCATTTCACACCTGCTAATCTCACCAATAAATTCCATCGCTCGATAGAGCATGAAACAACGGGCCGAATATTACAGGCGACTTTCGCTGATGAGCGTTATTTTGCCCACCATGCCGCGTTACCCAGTGTTGAGCATTATGGTGATGAGGGCGCTGCGAACCATACCCGTTTTTGTCAGCAATATGGGGACAAGGGCGTCGAATTTTTTGTTTATGGTCGGCATGCGTTTGATAGCCGTCACCCTGCTCCAAGTAAATTTCCCGCTAGGCATACCTATGAGGCTTGCGAGGCCGTCGCACGATTACATCAACTCAGTGAAAACCATACGGTGATGGCGCAGCAAAACCCAGCCGTGATCGATCAAGGGGTATTTCATAATGATGTGATTGCGGTAGGTAACCGCAATGTCTTGTTTTGTCATCAGCAAGCATTTTTAGATCAACAAGCGGTCTACGATGAACTTACGGCGAAAGTCGGGGACTCGTTTAAAGTGATTGAAGTGCCGACGAGTGCAGTATCGATTGATGATGCGGTAAATAGTTATCTATTTAATTCACAATTACTGAGTATGCCAAGCGGTGAAACCGTTTTAGTATTGCCAGATGAATGTCGTCAAAATAAAAATGTGTGGGCATACGTAGAGTCGATGCTTGCGCAAAAACAAGGTATCGATAGGGTTGAAGTTTTCGATCTTAAACAGAGTATGGCAAATGGCGGTGGGCCTGCTTGCTTACGTTTAAGGGTGGTTTTAAACGACAATGAATTAAAAGCAGTCAATGCATCTACCTTGATGAATGAGGAATTATTTGAACGCTTAAATACTTGGGTTGATTTTCATTATCGTGATGAGCTACGAGAATCAGACTTAGCCGATCCGCAATTATTGATTGAGTCACGTACTGCGCTGGATGAATTGACTCAAATTCTCCAATTAGGCTCAGTCTATCCATTCCAAAGAGGCTGAGCGGATCCGCTCAACTAGCCTATATCCCAAGAGATAGTGGTTTAACTGGTGCGTAAGAGAAAGAGGTGCTTTTGCCTCTTTCTCTTATAATGCTGACAGGGTCACATTCTATTATTCAGGGTTATCCCTTTCTTCTATCTATACTTCATTCAATCATCGAATTGATCATAGGACGAAATCGATACCGTCCTCAAAATTGATGCTACCTCAATAAATTTAATGAGAATAAATATCATTTACTGTAGTTTCAGTTAAAACAAAGCCGCAGGAATCTAATCATGAATACAATCATCTCTCAGTGGATTACCCGAGACCCAGACCCTAAAACTCAGCAAGAACTTAAAGGTTTGATCGACGCAGGTAATGAGGCTGAACTGCAAGCTCGTTTTTCGGGACGCCTTGAATTTGGAACCGCGGGGTTGCGTGGTGTCGTGGGGGCTGGTCCTAATCGTATGAACCGCCTTGTAATTCAAGAAACAGCGACAGGCTTAGGGCAGTACTTGCTATCGCAAATTGAAGAAGCAGATCACCGTGGGGTCGTGATTGGTTATGACGGCCGATTAGACTCAAAACAATTTGCTCAAGATGCGGCGGCGGCGCTAACAGCGATGGGCATTAAGGTATATTTAACGAGTAAAGTGGCTGCAACGCCGTTAGTGGCTTTTGGTGTAAAACAGTTGGGAACGGCAGCTGGCATAGTGGTGACCGCAAGCCACAATCCCCCTGAGTACAATGGCTTTAAAGTGTATTGGGAGAATGGCGCACAAATCATCGCTCCGCATGATTCAGGTATTGCTGCTGAGATTGATAAAGCTGCTGTTCAACCTTTGCACTTGATGGATCTTGAGCAAGCTGAGCATCAAGGTTTGCTTGCATGGTTAGGTGACGATTTTTATCAAGCGTATTTAGATACGCAGTTAGCGAATCCGCTGCTGCAGAATCATCATCAGCCAGAAGCCGTTTCGATTGCGTACACTGCTATGCATGGTGTGGGGGCTGATATGGCTGAAACCATGCTTAACCGCGTGGGTTTTGAGCATGTTTATAGTGTGGCTGCCCAGCGCGAACCGGATGGTACTTTCCCTACGGTGAATTTTCCGAACCCTGAAGAAGCCGGGGCGATGGATTTAGTCATTGCAGAAGCCAAGAAGCATAACGCAACGTTAGCGTGTGCCAATGATCCTGATGCTGATCGTTTTGCGGTTGCTGTGCGTGACTTACATGGTGAGTATAAAATGCTAACAGGGGATCAGGTTGGTATTTTATTTGGGCACTACTTGCTAAATGTAGCGAGTGGTAGCAATGAAAACTTAGTCGGCACGACCATAGTATCGTCAAGTTTGCTTGAAAAGATTGCTCAGGCTCATCAGGCTAACTTCTATCAAACACTGACAGGCTTTAAGTGGTTGACCAATGTGGCGATGCAAAAGCAAACCGATACCAGTCAATTCTTATTCGCTTATGAAGAAGCATTAGGCTACACAGTGGGTAGCAAAGTGTGGGATAAAGACGGTCTGACAGCGTTAGTGGCGTTTGCACAAATGACCGCAGAGCTAGCCGCGAAAGGGCAGTCTATTTGGTCGCAACTTGAATCTATTTATCGTCAACATGGTTTTTATTTAAATGCGCAGCGTAGCATTGCTTTAATGCCTGATTCTCCTGCAATCGGTAGCATTCTACGTGCCTCGCCGCCAGCTCGCATTGCTGGTATTGATATTGTCCAAACAGATGATTTGCAAACGGCTCAGCGTACATTCTCTGGCTCGTTGGCTACGAAACCTGCAGAGTCGATAGATTTACCGACCAGCGATGTTTTGATTTATCACCTTGAGAATGGGGCGCGTGTGGTTGTTCGTCCTTCAGGTACTGAGCCGAAGGTAAAATGCTATTACGAAGTGGTTGAGCAGATGTTAGAAGATGAAAGCTATGAAGAGGCGAAGCAACGTGCAGAAGCACAAATGGCAGCCCTTATTAGTGAGCATCAAGCATCACTATAAAGAAAACAATTAAACGTTTTGAGTAAGTAGAGCGCGCCTTATCGAGATGATAGGCGCGCTTTTATATTTATGTTTATTTCTATAGATGAGTATGGCGTTCTTCTAGTAGCTTGATGAATAAGCGAGCGGCAATACCGATAAGATCATCAGGGAAATCAAAATCAGGGTTATGCAATTCAGGATGCCCCTCGCCACTCCCTAAACAAAATAATGTCCCTTGCCAGTGACTGAGAAACTCACCCACATCCTCTGACCATCGCATTGGGTGTGTTGGAACTTCAATTGGATAACTTAAGGCTGTAGCCGCAGAAATCAGCTGTTGAGTACATGCCGGGTGGTTATGAGTGGCAGAAAAGGGCTCAACCCACTCAATTGTCGACGTCAGTCCTTGATCTGCAGTTTGTGTATCTACAAAGGCTTGTAATTGCTTTTGCATACAGGCGAGGGCATGGTCACTGTCGCTACGTATGGTTGCCATGACATTGGCTTTGCCTGGAGAGGTACCAAATCCTGGGTTGCCAATTTTGACATGAACCAAGGTCACCAAGCAGAAGGCATCATCAATACTGTCTGGAAGATCTTCTAGGTAAGCCATGATGCGACTAACCGCAGTTGCAGGGCTACGGCCATTTTCTGGTTTAGCAGCGTGGGATGTTTTCCCCCGCAGCGTAATGTTTACTCCTGTTGATGCACAGGCAAATGCACCTTCTTTTACCACGACAGTGCCAAGCGGGTAGCCTGGTAGATTGTGGTAAGCGTAGACAGCATCGGGTTTGAATTGTTGTAGCCTAGGATCGGCGAGCATCATTTTTGCCCCAAGGCCGATTTCTTCTGCGGGCTGGAAAAGCAAAACAACACGGCCCGTTAGCGGGGGGTGTTGGCTGAGGTGCTCGGCGACACTCAGTAAACTGGCAGTATGGCCATCATGGCCACAAGCGTGCATACAGCCTGAATGTCGTGAGGTATGATCATGTTCTGCTTGTTCACTGATCGGTAGGGCATCAAAATCTGCCCGTAATAAGGTTTCTTTGCCTGCATTCCCACTATTGATGTCAACGACAATGCCGTAGCCACCTATATTGGTATGAGGAGACAGCCCAAACTTTAAAAGCTGATCGATAATAACCGATGCTGTCTTTTGTTCTTGCAGTGATAGCTCTGGGTAGCGATGTAGATGATGGCGAAATCGAACTGGGTCAAAAGCGCCTGATAGATGACTAGACATAGCACCTTCATGGTTAATCAATAGGAGCACACTGTAACGAGCACAATGGAATGAATGTGTGATCCGATTCACGAGGTAGCAGAAACATCGCTGTCGAGAGAGGGATTTAGCTTTGTTATGATGCTTGAGTCCACATTTGGAGAGAATAAGATGAAGTTGTTTGTACCATCTGGCTTTTTGGTTTTAACGTTAGCGATAGCCCCTGTAGCTTGTATTGCTGACCCTGTTCATACGGCACCCACTAATGCACTTACGGTGCAGCAAGCACTTCGTATGTTGCAAGATCAGGGCTACTACGATTTTAAGAAAATTAAGTTAGAGCAAGATGAAGACGAGATTGAAGTTGAAGCTCGTAACAAAATAGGCCATAAAGTTGAAATCGAACTAGATCTTTATACAGGGCAAGTATTAACGATCGAACATGATTAACGGCGAGTACTCGCTTCTTTCCTTGTTACTGATGAGTAACAGCGTAAATGCTTATTGATTTGCTTGCTGTTACTTATAATTCCTTGAGTGTATTTTCTGCTGCAAATTAACTCCTGTTTGGCATTCTTTGGTCGCATACTACCTCTCTTTTTTGTTTGTTATATGTTGTAATTTAACAAGATATTACTGTTAATCCTGTGTTGTTACCGATTGGCGATTTTTTCAATATCGAATTGCTTTTAATTTGTTCTTTGTCCCAATTTTTATTTGGCTGCATTGTAGCAGTGCGTAACAAAGCTGACATATTTCCATCATCACTTTGTATTTAACCCTAAGTTAGAATTGTATTTATGTATCCTTGTGGTTATTGAATGTTGTAATAATCATTACAGGGATGCGATTGTTTTTAACTTTATTTTCAGTGTTAATTATCTGCTCTTGGCACAAAGCTTCGATTTAATTATCGCAAAATGCTTTTAAATCAGTGGTTAAGGCTGGGTTGTGAGGTTGAGTTGGATGTTTGTGTTGTCATTTGGTGTCGCATTTATTGGAAATATTCATCAATATTCAGTGCAAGGATATTCTCAACAACCTACAGAGTGTGATATATATGACAACGATTGCTTAAATTAATAACACGGAGGTACACCATGGCTGGCGTTTTAGGAATGATTTTGGCAGGCGGAGAAGGATCTCGTCTTCGTCCGTTAACGGATTCACGTACAAAACCTGCAGTGCCATTTGGTGGCAGTTACCGACTAGTTGATTTTGCGTTAAACAACTTTGTTAATGCAGACTTAATGAAAATCTACGTTCTTACTCAGTTCAAATCTCAGTCTCTTTATGTCCACATGAAGAAAGGCTGGAACATCACAGGTATTACTGATCGTTTCATCGATCCTATCCCTGCTCAGATGCGTATGGGTAAACGCTGGTATGACGGTACCGCTGACGCCATTTATCAAAATATTCGATTTATCGAACTCGCAGAGCCAGAGCAAGTGTGTATTTTTGGTAGTGACCACATCTATAAAATGGATGTGAAGCAGATGCTTGACTACCACAAGGAAAAGGAAGCACAACTTACCGTTTCAGCTATTCGTATGCCACTGCATGAAGCAAGCGCATTCGGTGTCATTGAAGTGGATGCAGAAGGGCGCATGGTAGGTTTTGAGGAAAAACCTGCAAATCCAAAATCGATTCCAGGCGACCCAGAGCACGCACTTGTGTCTATGGGTAACTACGTTTTTGAAACTGACGTATTGTGCCGTGAGCTTGAAGAAGATGCTGAGAATGAAAATTCTAGCCATGACTTCGGCAAAGACATCATTCCAAAACTGGTTCCTCAAGGTAAGGTGTTTGTTTATGACTTCAACACCAACGTTATCCCAGGTGAGCAAAATAACGGTTACTGGCGTGATGTAGGTACGATTGAATCGTACTGGCAGGCACACATGGATCTATTGTCGGAAGATGCACCATTCTCACTCTACAACCGTCAATGGCAACTACATACCTTCTACCCACCGCTACCTCCTGCGACTGTACTTGATAGCGAGGAGTGTAAGGTTGATATCAATAACTGCATGGTATCAGCAGGCAGTTATATTCGTGGTGCGCGCATTCATAAGTCAGTCCTTGGCTTCCGTACCAATGTGGATTGTTGTAGTACGATTTCAGAGTCCATTATTTTGGGTGATGTTAAAATCGGTGCAAACTGCTCAATTCGCCGTGCGATTATTGATAAAAACGTCATGATTGCACCAGGGACAGTGATAGGTGAAGACCTAGAGGAAGATCGTAAGAAATATCACGTTTCAGACGAAGGAATCGTCGTTATCCCTAAAGGAGCGAAAATTGGCTACTAAGAAAAAAGTGGTAACGAATAAGCCGTTAAAAATCTTATTCGTATCATCTGAGGTTGAAGGTTTAGTGAAAACAGGTGGGCTAGCCGATGTGGCTAAGTCTTTACCTGCGGCATTACAAGCAATGGGGCACGATGTCCGTATTGCCATGCCGTATTATCGTGCGCTTGCTCAGCGTGAACAGGTTGAACCTAGCATTAGCACTGAGCTAAATGTTGCGTCCCAACCAGCACCTGTACCGTATCAGGTTATGCCGCTTAATAGCGGTGATGTGTCGGTATATGCGATTGATGCGCCACAGTATTTTGATCGTGCAGAACTCTACGCTGAAAATAATGAAGCTTATGCCGATAATGGTGAACGCTTTGCCTTTTTCAGTGCAGCGTCGCTTGATTTATGTGAAAAAGTAGGCTTTCAGCCAGACTTTATTCACTGTAATGACTGGCATACAGGTTTGGTTCCCTTTTTACTGCGTACTCGTTATGCCGATAGTGCTTTCTTTGCCAATACAAAGAGCGCGCTGACTGTCCATAACGCGGTATTCAAAGGTGTATATAATTACGATCAATTCAGCTTGATCCCTGAGCTAATTCAGCACCGTTACATGCATTTAGAGATGGACTCTGCCCATATCAGTATGTTGAAAGCGGGTGTTGCGTACGCGAATAAAATCAACGCTGTTAGCCCTAATTATGCTTCAGAATTACTGACATCACTGGGTGCGCATGGGATGGACTTTGATTTCAACCAACGTGCGAGTGATCTTTTCGGTATTGTAAACGGCTGTGACTATAATGACTGGAATCCAGAAACGGATCCCTTCATTAAGCAACATTACAAAGCGAATAAAATCAGTATGACACGTGGTAAAAAAGCCTGTAAACGTGATTTGCAGCAGCAAGTGAATTTACCCGTTAACGATGTCCCTCTGTATGGCATGGTATGCCGACTTACTGAGCAGAAAGGTATTCATTACTTATTGCCTATTTTGCAGCAATTCTTGTTGCATGATGTGCAGGTCGCAATTGTAGGTACAGGGGACCCACGGCTTGCTGCTCAATTGCATGACTTAGTGAAAGCGAACCCAGAAAAGCTGTCATTCATTGAAGCCTACGATAATACATTGGCGCATAAAGTCGAAGCTGGAGCTGACTTCTTCTTGATGCCATCAGAGTTTGAACCTTGTGGTTTGAACCAGATGTACAGCTTGGCATATGGCACATTACCAATTGTACGTAGCGTTGGTGGTTTAAAAGATACTGTGATTGATTACGATCAGACGCCACAGGTTGCAACGGGCTTTATGTTTGATGCGCCAACAGCTGAAGGTTTGCTAATAACATTACAACGTAGTTTGCTTTTATATTGTCAGCAACCGCAAGAAATTAAGCGCATGCAGCAAAATGCAATGGCGTGTAAATTTTCTTGGCAAGAATCAGCTGAACGATATGTTGAAATGTATTTAAGTGATGCTACCGATGGTACTCAGACAGAAATAAGCTCAGAATCATTGTCACAATAAAAAATATATTTTTTAGAGGAGCCTCCAAATTTTGGGGGCTTTTTTTATTTTTATACCCTTAATTTATAAATTAAACCGTATTAATGACGTAGATGGTATTGCTGTGTTCAATTATTCCTTTTGCGATTTATTAAATGCATTAAAAATGTCATAATCGCTTTTATTTTAAGCTGTGAAATAAATACGGTTATTGGTCATTTTTTAGAACATTTACACACAATTATAACATTAAGGTTAAAAATAATGAATTTAACACTTAGGCAAAAACTGGCAGTATCTGCAAGCATTGCGATTATATTAGGAGGCTTAGTTGTCACCGCTTTGTCTTTTATCTCTTCCTTGGGGCGGTTAGATCAAGACTTAAGCACGCGTTTGAAAGGTGTCGCATCGGCTTACAACCACTATGTTGTTGATTGGTTGGATGCCAAAGGCACCGCACTTTCAGCTATGCCGACACGAATTTCAAACGATTCGGTGCAGCAGCATTTAGAACAAGTGCGTGATTCCGGTAAGTTTGATAATGTCTTCCTTGCGTATAGCGATGGTTCACAAGACAATGCTAATAAAGTGATTTTACCTCCGGGTAATAATGACCCGCGCGAATGGCACTGGTTCCAAAATGCCATCAAGCTAAATGGCAAAGTGACAGTAGAAAATCCAACGGTTGCCGCGGCGACTGGTGCGAGTGTCGTTTCTATGGGTAAAGCCATTAACATTTTCGGCCAACAAGCAGTGCTTGGTGCCGATGTGGAAATGGTTGATATTATCAAGCAGCTTGATGAAGTCATTTTACCGGGCAAGGGCTACATGTTTATTGCCAATGATGAAGGTAATATTTTTGCCCATGCAGATACATCGTTGTTGAATAAGCCTGTAAATGCCAAAGATCGTGATTTAACCTTTGATTTATTACAACGTCTTGCACGTTCAGGTCAGGTCTCTCAACAAGATATTACTGGCAATGAGAGCTATGTTTTTGTTGCGCCGATTCAAGGTACTAACTTAAACACGGTGATTGTGATCGATCACGACTCTGTGGTTGCGCCTTTATACACTTCTTTGTATGAACAGTTATTTACCACGTTGCTTGCAGTGATTGTGTGTGTGTTCTTATTCAATATGCTTTGCGCATACCTATTTAAACCACTGCAGCAAGTATCAGGTGCTTTAGCCTTGATTGCACAAGGTGGTGGTGACTTAACTCAGCGTATTGATATTGATACCAATGATGAAGTAGGGGATCTTGCCCGTAACTTTAACCGTTTTGTTGCAAGTCTTCAGACATTAATTGGTCATATTCGTGCGCAGGGTGAGGAATTAAATCACACCTCAGAAGCAGCAGAGAGACGTGCTGAGCAGTCTGCTCTAGAGTTAAACCGCCAACAAGATGAAATCACCCTAGTTGCGACCGCGGTAACTGAGATGGCATCTGCGACGCAAGAGATTGCATCACATGCAGAGCAAACGGCGCGTGCAGCACAAGATTCAACATCCCATACTACAAGTGGTCATGCACTGGTGACCCAAAGCCGTGAATCTATCAATAACCTAGCAACAGAAGTGAATGAAGCAACCCAAGTGATTGGTGAACTTAATAGTCACGCACAGGGTATTAATAGTATTCTCTCAACGATTCAGGGCATTGCTGAACAAACTAACTTGCTTGCATTGAATGCGGCTATTGAAGCTGCGCGTGCTGGTGAGCAAGGCCGTGGTTTTGCCGTGGTTGCAGATGAAGTGCGTGTGCTTTCACAACGTACTCACACCTCGACGGAAGAAATTCAGAGCATGATTGCCACCTTGCAGACAACAACATCGAAAGCTGTTGGTCTGATGGAAACCAGTACGCAATTAGCACAGTGCTCGGTAGACGATGCGGATCAGGCGACAGCTGCGTTGGATCAAATCAGTGGTTCAGTCGCTTCGATTAGCGATATGGCGACGCAGATTGCGACGGCTGCGGAAGAGCAAACGCATGTAACGGATGAGATCACTCAGAATACAACTACGATCAAGGATGTGACTGATCAGCTTGCGGTAGATGCACAGTCATCGCGTGAGCAAGCGCAGAGCTTAAGTAAACAAGCTTCTGCTCTAAACGATAAAGTGGCTGCTTTTGTTGTGTAATACCAACACCGTTTAATTTGGCTAAAGATAAAACGCCCGCTCTATTATCAGAGTGGGCGTTTTTCATTATATGGCTTTATTGCAGTAGGTGAACTTAATACTAACGACGATGCAGGATTGTCATCGAATGGGCAGACTGCATATGCGTGGTGCATACTGTAGGCTGGCTAGGGTTTAAGTCAGCAGTATCGCAAATGATTTCCCATGGGCTTCCTTTAGGCAGACGAAAGCGTGTTGGTACCTTATCTGGGTTAATTAAATACAATAACTCAGAACCACAGTGGTATAACCCTAAATGCAAAATGATTGGTGAATGCTGATGCCAGTCATCGACATTTAAGCGTTGGCTATTGGGTTTCATCCAATTGATACGATGTTCACCACGACTTTCGCCGGAAAAGCCTTCAATGAAAGGCACCATAAACTGGCTGCGGGCAGCAATAATCTTTTGTAACCACTGCTGAAAGTCATCTTGTACCTTATTTAACTGCCAGTTTGCCCAACTGATTTCAGAATCTTGGCAGTAGGCGTTATTGTTCCCTTTTTGGGTATGTGACAAGCTATCGACTGCCAGTAAATGCGGAATACCAAAGCTAAACAATAAGCTAGTGATCAAGTTACGTTTTTGCCGTTCGCGCAGGTTAATTATCGCAAAGGTATCTGTTGGCCCTTCTATACCATGGTTGAACGAGCGGTTATCGCCGTGCCCATCTCGGTTGCTTTCTTTGTTTGCTTCGTTGTGTTTGTGGTTGTAAGACACTAAGTCTTGCAGGGTAAAACCATCGTGGTAGCTAATGTAATTTACGCTTAGCTTATCGGGCCATTTTGAGGCACTAAACAAATCACGTGATCCCATTAAGCGTGTTGCGAAATCTCCTAAACTGGTTTTATGATTCCAAAAGCTTCTGGTGATATCGCGAAATTTGTCATTACACTCATTCCAGCGCATAGGAAAGCCACCCAATTGATAGCCATTAGGGCCAATATCCCAAGGTTCAGCAATGAGCTTGGTGGATTGTAATACGGGATCTTGGTGGATGCTTTGAAAGAAGGCCGAGCGTCGATCGAACAGTGGGCCTCTACGACCTAATGTTGCGGCTAAATCAAAACGGAAACCATCAATTTGGTACTCTTCCACCCAGTGCCGTAACGAATCCATGACGGTTCGGAGCACTGGAGGGTAGTTAAGATCAACGGTATTGCCACACCCAGAGTAGTTTTCAAATTCACCTTGCCCATTCATTAAATAGGCTTTGGGTGCGAGTTGTTTAAAGTTGAAGATGGGACCACCATGGCCACTTTCAGCGGTGTGGTTATAAACAACATCAAGAATGACCTCGATACCGTGTTGATGCAGGGTACGCACCATGGTTTTTAATTCGGTAATGGGATCGCTAATCGCAAATTTGGTGTCGGGGGCAAACCAACACAGTGGGTTGTATCCCCAAAAATTGGTGAGCTCTTTATCGTGAAGGTGTGCTTCATCTAGGCTGGTGGCAATTGGCATCAACTGAAGTGTCGTGATACCTAATGACTTAAAGTGTTCAATACATGCTGGGTGACAAAGGCCTAAATATTTACCTTGCAGCGCTGCGGGTATATCAGGGTGGAGCTGAGTAAAGCCTTTGACGTGTAGCTCGTAGACAAGTGTGTTAGCTTGTTCTATCTGTGGCTTTTCAGTATTTTGCCAGTCAAAGCCATGATGTCTAATGACAGCGGTTGGCACAGTTTCTGACAGCGGATTGTCGGTTAACTGGTGTGCATAAGGGTCGAGCAACCACAGCGTTTCTTTTGGTGATATCACGCTATAAGCGTAACGCATACCAGCTTGGATTCCACTGACATGAGCAGAGTAGATATGGCTATGGTTTTTATATAATGGAATAGAGTGATGGTCGTTATTGTCATCAAAAATAACGAGCGTGAGCCCTTTGGCGTTTGGAGCGTGAATTGCAAAATTACACCCCGTCGCTGTGAGAGTTGCACCAAGTGGAGCCGCGGTGCCTTTGGTTACTTGCCAGTCCATGGAGTCCTCAATACGCAATAAAGGCTGCCAAGGCAGCCTTTGTAATATTCACACTATCATTTGCAGATAATAAGCTGCGAAATAGCGTCATGATAGTGAATGAATAAGTGTCCTAATTTTCATTATTTCTTAGCTTCGACAGCATTAATGAAGGTTGGGCGTGCGTCGGCAATCCCCAGTTTTTCAGCTTCATCAAGCAGTTTCATAGCTTTATTTAGATCACCATTATTTACAGCATTTTCAATGGAATTCAAGTAGTAAGATGATCTTTCTTCTGGGCTAGGTGCGTAGTCGGTCCGTTCAGCTTGATATTGGGTGTTATCTGCGACAGTTGTCACTGTTAGCTCTAGTGTGCCGATATCAGTATGGGTAGCAATTGGATCGGCAATCGCCGGTGGTTGGGTGTTACGGGCAATGGCAGAAGCCTTCGCTGGGTGCAGTAAAGTGGTTGTCTTAGCCAGTGCATCAGGTGTTGTTGATATTAAGACTCGAACTTCTTTGGTGTCTGCTGGTGGCATGAAAGTGATAGCGCCAGACAGGTGATCGTCCGTCAGCATGGCTGCAGGTACATAATTAAAGTTGTCTGCAGGGATGGTCGTAATAAGTTCGTTTTTTTCGTTATAGACAGACACCACAGGAGCATAAACTGTTTTTTTAGCGAAGCTATCCAGCTTAATAGTTAATGCCCCTTGATTAGCTGGCAACGTAAAGGCGGCGATATGGCCTGCACTATTGGTATCAATTAACTTTTGGCTGTTGGCATCGATAGTAAATTGGCTGCTACTCGGCGCATTAAGCGGGAGCCATTGCAGGCTTGCTAATGATGTATTCACGGTATTAACAGCGTTGGTTGGCGCTTGGGTAGTGACGGTTTCTGTATTTGTGACACAACCACCAAGTAAAGCGGTAACCATGAGTATGGAGAGTGTTTTTTTCATTATGTCTTCCACCTTTGTATGAGCTGTATTTGGTTTAATCTGCTAATAAAATAGCGATAGACTAAACCAAATACAGCCAGTCATTGAGACTGGCTGATAATTTAACTTATTGGGTTAGCGCAGTGCTTACCACCAAGCTTCAGCTTGGATACCAACATTGTATTCAGATTTGCTGTCGCCGAATGCATTGTCGTTTTCGTGATCTGTGATGTAGCTTGCAAATACACGGATTTCAGGACGTGCCCAGAAGCTAGAGCCCGCAGACCATGCTTGTGCAACTGTGAACTTGCTCAGTGCTTTATCACCAAGATCTGAACCTAATACAGCATCACCATCAGTTACGATAGGGTTGCTACGTAGGTCTGCATTTTTCTCAGCTGTGTAACCCGCTTCTACGATGGTACGCATAGTGTCGTTCCATTTGTACATAGGGCGAACAACAATGCTGTACACGCTGTGGTCATCTTGGTTTTCTTTGAAGCTAGTGTTTGCATACATTAGCTGGTGACCGATTTCAATTTTCTCTGATGGTGCAGCAACACCCCAGTTGATTAAACGGTAACCCTTGTCAGCGTTAGTAACGGCTTTCACACCCATACCTGCGCCGTAAGTTGTCATTTGTTCTGCACTACCGTTAGTACCGTATTGAAGAACTGTTTTGTTGAAACCACCGAATAGATCGCCTTGCGTTAACTCAGCGGTGAACATGTAGCTGCTCTTAGTGTCTAGGTCTTGTGATTTAGCTTCGTTAGGAAGGAATGCATTCACACCCAGTTCTAGTGAACCATTTTCCCAAAGACCTAAACCTGCGTAACGAACATCGATGATGTTGTTGTTAACAGATGTTGTTTTTTGCGTGTCTTTATCAATGATTTGACCGTAAGTTGGGCTTTTTTTATCTTGGTCGATAACTTTTTCAGAGCCAACTGTCTTAACATCAACGTCGTCACGGATCCAAGCAAGAGATAGCTTACCTGGGCCTGCAGTTAGGTTTTCAACACCACCACCTGCACCAGATGTGTTCCAGTAGTAGAAGTCAGTGATATGGATATCGTGACGTTGGTAGTAACGCTTACCAGCCCAGATTACAGCATCAGCATCTGACTCGATAAGACCTTTTGCTTGTGCATTAAACTGAACGATTTGTGGGTTTTGACCACTCCATAGCTTGTCTGAAGTTGAACCACCTGCAAGCATTGAGTCTAGGTAGAATGACTTACCGTCTTGGTTGTAAACTTCTTTACCTAAACCGATTTCACCGTAAGCGTCATTTTCGTTACCTAAACGACCGATACCGTTTTTCGCTTGAGAGATCATGCCGCCATTGTCGCCGCTGATACCTGCACCAGCACGCATGTAACCATGGAAATCAACGCCATCAGATGCCATTGCAGATGCTGATACTAAAGCCGCAGATACAGCTGCTGCTGTTAGGCAGATTTTGCTCATCTTCATTTGTAACTCCTTAAGTGAAACATTATGTTCTTGTTGTTTTTCCGTTATATCAATTAGGCTGATGGAACCGCCCTTTTTATAATTCTTTGCAAAGCCATGACGAGACTACAGTTGGCTTTGCAAAGAATTGGCGGGAACCAGGGTTTATCCCGCCGACCGTTAGGCCAATCTCAAATGTGCATGTGAGAAAAAGGTGAACTCAGCAATAAAACTCTTATCCGTATTTGGATGAATTCATTGTGCTCTTGCTGCTAATTAACAGCATCCTCCTCCGAGATATTAATTTCAGGAGGAGGAGGGAGGAGGAGTGCGCAGATCACACTTTGTTATTTCATAAAGGAAAATAGAGCTGAAAGGCTTATTAAACGTGGTGAAGATCACTTAAATAAAAAAGGTGTGATCATTGTCATGTAATTAATTTGAACTTAATCACGTCAGAATTCATGCATTAGGGGGATGAGGAGGGCTTATTAAACGTTTAGCGATTTATTATGAATAAAAATTGTGACAAGACGGAGTTTGTTAATGAATAACGTGAAATTATTAGTGTGATCAATTCACTATTTATTTTCTGTTTGGTGTTGAAAATAAAACCTTGCTCACGGTTTTATATTTATATCGACTAATGGATACAATGAATCAGAAAGGCATTTGAAGATGAAAAACAAATGCCTTTAATTGAATTTAATTTCTGATGTGTTGATGGTTCAAGTAACCGGGTTCATAAACACCATTATTATAACTCCCAATTTTCGACAGCTGATCGTTGGTCGATGCTGTGCGATGCGCACGTGTTTCTATCGGGTAGTTCACATAGTTAGGCTCTATGACTCCCGTTTTTGCTTGATGGTTTATGGATAGCTGTGTGCTGGCGGTATTACGCGATCTTTCACGAGCGTGACTGTAGTTGGTGTAACCGGGTTGATAGATACCTTCAGCGCTAAAGTTACCTATATTCTGTAAGTCAGCTTGAGCAATAAAGCTGCAACTTAGGGTGAGTGCAGCAAGTACGGGTTTAATAAACATACTGAATCCTCATACTGTAGTGATTCAGAAAAAAAGACCGCGTTTGTTGTGTTTTCTTTCACAGTGCGAAACCTTGAACAAACGCCCTATGCATGGACGGTAATGCATAAGGCGTTTGGTATGTTAATCGTGGTGAAATGAAGGATGTCATTCATCAAAAAAAGCTCGCCCTTCAATGGAGTAGGGTTCGTTACTATCGTAGAGGTTTGTTTTTCCTCTGTATTCAGTCAGCTTCTTTTCGAGTAAAGTGGCTTCATAGTAATTACCTTCTTCATATGCCATTGCAATACGGAGTTCGATGTCTTCGAGTCTCTCTTTATTGTGCATTAGAAATCCTCCAATGATTTTCAGCTACCTAGTTAAACTGATATCCAAGATCAGTTTATGTCACTTCTTGTGTTTTTTCCTCTTGGCCGCATGACGGTTTTTGCATGACTTTTATTCGGTTCACTGCACCATTTATCTTGAAAAAAACAGGGTAGTAAACGGTATAACTGACGAGTGAAAATTTTGATGAATATGATGAAATAGTTAGTTTGTCTTCGGTGTGGGAAGCCTTGATTATCGCGGTATCCAGTTGGATTTATCGCTGTAAGGAGACACAGTGAATACTCGTAACAAACACTTTGAATTAATAGATAAACCCACTTTTTGGGGCGCGTTAGGTATGTTGATATCTGTTGTGCTTCCACTACTCATTTTTCCTAAAGAAGGCGCAGAATGGATTGCCATTGCTAAAACCTTCATGACAGATAAGCTAGGCTTCCTTTACTTAGGTTTAGGCCTTGCATCATTCTTCTTCATGATTTATATCGTTTTTTCTGATATCGGTCAGATTAAGCTCGGTGATAGTGATGAAGAGCCTGAATTCAAAACAGCCTCTTGGGCCGCGATGTTATTTTGTGGCGGTATCGGTGCCAGCATCTTGTTTTGGGGGGCAATAGAATGGGCCTATTACTACCAAAGCCCACCTTTTCAGTTAGAGCCTGGTAGTGAAGAAGCGGTACGTTGGGCTGCAACGTACGGTATTTTCCACTGGGGGCCAATCGCATGGGCTATTTATTTAGTGCCAGCGATCCCTATGGCTTACTTTTTTTATGTGCGTAAGCAACCTGTTCTAAAAGTATCTGCTGCGTTAATGCCTGTTTTGGGTGAAGCACGTAGCCATGGCTGGATAGGTAAAGTGATCGATGTACTGTTTATTTTTGGCTTGCTAGGTGGTGGCGCAACTACCTTGGGTCTTGCTGCACCTTTGATCACTGAGGGGGTTAACTACCTATTTGGCATACCGAAAACCATGACGACACAGATAGGGGTACTTTTTGTGTGTACCGCTATTTTTGGTTATTCCGCGTACGCTGGTATGGAAAAAGGTATTAAGTTACTAAGTAATATTAACTTTTGGGGAGCGATTGGCTTACTTGCGTTTATTCTGATTGCTGGCCCTACTATTTTCATGTTGGAAACGGGTCTAGATTCATTAGGACGCATGCTATCAAACTTCTTTGTGATGGCGACATGGGCAGAACCTTTTGGTGGCTATGGTTCATTTGAAAATACCCATTTCCCACAAGATTGGACTATTTTCTACTGGGCGTGGTGGTTGGTGTTTGCACCAAGTATGGGCTTATTTATCACTCGTATTTCACGCGGTCGTACGATTAAACAAATGGTCACAGGCTCGATCTTCTTTGGATCCATGGGCTGTTTCCTATTCTTTATGATTTTGGGTAACTATGGTTTATCGCTACAACTGTCTGGCACGTTAGACGTTGTTGGCATCCTCAATACGGAGGGCGCGAATAAGGCGATCTTCTCGATCTTACAACAGCTGCCTTTTAGTACCCTTGTTATTGCTGTATTTACTCTGCTTTGCCTTATTTTTACTGCCACAACCTTTGACTCTATCTCTTACATTTTGGCCTCTGTGGTACAAAAGAATGTAACCGGTGATCCAATGCGTTGGAACCGTCTGTTCTGGGCGTTTGCATTGTCATTTATGCCTGCGGTTCTGTTGTTCATGGGCGGTTTATCTACCTTGCAAACGGCAGCGATTGTGGGTGGTTTGCCACTGCTTGTGATTGCAGTGATGCTGATGATATCGGCTGTTAAAGCAGCGACATTGGATTTAACCCATCAAGATGGTTATGAAGATCCTGTGATCAACATTGAAGATCTGCCAGAAATCGATCCTTGGTCAAAAGAAGGTATGGCGTTCTCGAAGTTTGAACAGCTAAAAGACGTTGCAATCGAAGCGGCCGTGAATGAGCGAACCGCACTGAATGCAATTTGGAAAACTAAGAAGGCGATTCGTGCTGCAGCGCTTGCAAAAGGCGTTCATGAGAGCGAAGAGGATGCCATCTCACAAGATTTATTGGATGAATTGGATCGTTTAACCAATGAAGCTATGCTGGCCAAAGAAGAAAAAATTGAAGCGTCTGAATTAGCGCAAGCCGCACGTATTGAGTTTAATGATTTAGTGAAACAGCGTGAGTTAGTTGAGACAGAAGACGTCGCCGTTTCTTCTTAATCTATAGCATCACGACTGAGGTTTCTCAGTGTAATATTCAAGCCCCGCCTTATTACTTTAGCGAGTGATGGTGGGGCTTTCCTATTTTCGCTACATAGGCGGGAGGGCGTTTAATGACTTATCGCAACTGGTTATCTATGCTAATAAATGTGTCTGCATTGTAGGCAATAAGCAATGCCCCTTCTACATAGTGCGATCAGGAGCTTGTATGAAATCTATTCAACTATTGTTCCCTATTGTGCCAGAGCAAACCATAGATGCCTCTCTTCACCAAGCATTGAAGCTAGCCGATCAATGTTCATCGAATGTTACTTTACTCACTGTAATTGACGATCTTGCGGAGTTTAAAGAAATTTATCGTTACTCGGGTACCACACTCAATATTTTGGATGAAGCGACCAAAATTTATTATGAGGCGCTTAATCAACAGGCCCAGTCATTGAAACGTCAGTATGGCAATATTCGGTTTCAAACCAAGATCCGTATTGGTGTGCCTTATATTGAAATCATCAAAGAAGCCAAAGCCTTGAATGCGACTATGGTAGCGATTGATTCTCATCGTGCAGATAAGACGATTGCCTGTCAGAGAGGCAGTAATACACTGAACTTGATGAGAAAGTCTGAAGTGCCTATTTGGTCTATCAGTACCGATGGCGCAGGGATACAGCGAGTGGTGGCTGCGATTGATCTCACGAATCAAGACTATCAGAGCTTTAATCATAAAATCATTGCGTTAGCATCTGATATTTGTGCTGTATTTGGTGCAGAGTTGATCCTATGCCATGCTTGGCGTTTGGAGTCTGAAGGGTTTTTAAGAAAGTGGAGTCAGTACGAAGATATTGATATTGCGCTCTTGTCCAAGAGTATGCGAGATGATCGTATGGCGCGGCTACAGTCTTTGTTAGAGCCTTATGAGAAGAGTACCATCACGACGCATGTGAAATTGCTTGAGGGCGAAACACGTGAAGTTTTGCCTGAATATGTCGTCAATAATGACGTCGACTTGGTGGTGCTTGGATCGCTTTCACGAGAAGGTATTGCCGGTTTTTTAATGGGCAATACTGCGGAATCGATCTTGAACCAGCTTGATTGTTCGGTGGTGACATTAAAACCCGATACATTCACTTCACCAGTACTTTCTGATAATGAATAATGACTTCATCACTGCGGGTGAAAAGTATTGATAACTGCGCTCGGAGTGTTTTGTTTAGTTACACATAGAACAGATCGAAAAAGGCTGGTAGTGACCAAACAACCAGCCTTTTCGGTTTTGTGCAGATTTGCTAGCACCCACAGGGGATAAGGTGAAATGCTAGCAAAGTCAGCAGCCGTTATACGCCTTCTTCTTTAAATAGACGTTGGCACGCTGAACCATCGCTGTGGAATAGGTGGCAACGGTGAGCAGGAATACCAATTTCGAAATTATCGCCTGCATCAATGTTAAGCGTGTCACTCTCGCGGTAAATAAAGTCGGCATCAACACCGCTTAAATTCAGGTAAACTTGTGTTTCGTGGCCAAGTTTTTCAACAACTTGTACTTTACCTTCAATGCATGCGTCGCCTTCAGCACAAGGTACTAAGTGCTCAGGGCGGATGCCCAGTGACATGCGCTCACCGCGTGTTACGGTTGTGCCGTCAACAGGGATCCAGAACGCTTTACCATTGGCTAGCTGTACCATGACACGGTCTTTTTCAGCTTGTTCAATGAACACGCTCATGAAGTTCATTTTTGGTGAGCCAATAAAGCCGGCAACAAAACGGTTTTGAGGGTAGTGGTATAGTTCTAACGGTTTACCTACTTGCGATACAAAACCGTCATCAAGTACAACAATCTTATCGGCCATGGTCATGGCTTCAATTTGATCATGCGTTACATAAATCATGGTACTACCCAGTTGTTTATGTAGCTTAGATAGCTCGATACGCATTTGAACACGTAGTGCTGCATCAAGGTTAGACAGAGGTTCATCTAATAGGAATACATCAGGTTGTGCGACCAGAGTACGGCCAATAGCAACACGTTGGCGTTGACCACCTGATAAGGCTTTAGGCTTACGCTCTAACAGGTGACCCAGCTGAAGAATTTCAGCAGCGTGATCAACACGCTTTTTAGTTTCACCTTTATCAGCTTTTGCTAACTTCATGCCGAATGACATGTTGTCGAATAGGTTTAAATGCGGATAAAGCGCATAAGATTGGAATACCATACCCACGCCACGCTCTGACGGCGGAATATCATTCATTCGTTTGTCGCCAATGAATAAATCACCTGACGTGATATCTTCTAGGCCAGCAATACAGCGAAGTAGCGTTGATTTACCACAACCTGATGGCCCAACGAATACAACGAACTCTCCTTCAGCAATGTCGAGATCGACATTCTTGGAAATCAGGTTATCTCCATATGCTTTACATACATTTCGTAAAGTGACACTCGTCATCGAGCCATTCCTCTAAGTTTTGTTGTCGCCTGTAAGCTGCATGGTATTCGTACGGCTGCTTACGGGTAAAGAATTTTATGAGTCTGTTGAAGAAAAAGCGGTAGCGGATACACCTGGCAGATGTTACTCCGCTACCTTACCAATCACACATAGCTTACTTCCCCAAGAAGCTATGTGGTGTTTAATTCTAGTGGTATGTCGACACCAGAATCACGTCGGTCAAAAAACAATAACAGTCAATGCGGTTAAACATCTTCAACAACCCAATTGGGTATGAGGCTATTCTCATCAAGATAGCCATCAATAACATCCTCCTTGGGGGAAATTAAAATAGGCTGACAGAGGGGGAGGAGTACCTAGATCACAGTTTGAAAAGTCAGGGGATGAGGTTTTTTTTATACCCCAATAACATGTGCTTTCTATCACAAAATATAGAGGTTATTAGATCCCCGTCACGGAGTCATGTCGACCGTGATCACGCTTTTGATTTATTGCATTCGGGGGCGTAGTAGACAGGAGGATGTGACTTGCTCGCCAGTAATGGATGATTAAGACTGAAATTGCGGTGTGAGCGGTATGCCATACCCACAAATATAACAATCACGAAGGATGTTAAAAATGAAGAAAGTCCTCAGTACTGTAGCGCTTTGTACCCTAGCTGCTCTTGGTTCAATCAGCGCACATGCAGCAATTGAAGAAGGTCAATTGACCATCTGGATCAATGGCGACAAGGGCTACAACGGTTTAGCTGAAGTAGGTAAGCAGTTTGAAGCAGACACAGGTATTAAAGTGACTGTTTCTCATCCTGATAAACTAGAAGAGAAGTTCCCACAACAAGCATCTACTGGCGATGGTCCAGACATCATTTTCTGGGCACATGATCGCTTTGGTGGTTACGCACAAGCGGGTCTTCTAGCTGAAGTAAAACCATCGGCTGAGTTTAAGAAGCAGTTTGTTGACTTCACTTGGGATGCTGTGTCTTACAACGGTCAGTATGTTGGTTACCCTGTTGCAGTAGAAGCACTTTCTCTTATTTACAACAAAGCTTTGATCAAGACGCCACCTAAAAACTGGGAAGAAATGGCAGCACTCGATAAGGAACTACAAAAGGATGGTAAGAAAGCCATCATGTGGAACCTACAAGAACCCTTCTTCACATGGCCAGTACTTGCAGCTGACGGCGGTTACGCATTCAAATTTACCGCTAACGGCTATGATGCAAAAGATGTGGGCGTAAACAACGACGGCGCAAAACGCGCGATGACCTTCGTGAAAAAATTGGTTGATGGTGGTGTGATTGCACCTGATGTTGACTACTCAATTGCTGAGTCTGGTTTCAACAAAGGCGAAGTAGCAATGACAATCAATGGTCCTTGGTCTTGGGGCAACATTGATAAAGCTGGCATCGATTATGGTGTTGCAGTGCTGCCAAAACTTAATGGTAACCCTTCTAAACCTTTTGTTGGTGTACTAACAGCTGGTATCAGCACAGCGTCACCTAACCAAGACTTAGCTGTTGAGTTTATTGAAAACTACCTACTGACTAACGATGGTCTACGTAAAGTTAACGATGATACGCCACTAGGCGCTGTTGCGTTGAAATCTTTCCAATCTGAGCTAAGCGAAGATACACGCATTGCAGCGACAATGGATAATGCGATGAATGGTGAGATCATGCCTAACATTCCTCAAATGTCAGCATTCTGGTACGCAGAAAAAGCGGCTATCGGTAACGTAGTAACAGGTCGTCAATCTGTTGATGACGCACTAAACACTGTTGCAGAACGTATTACCAAGTAACACTACCCATCCCGAGGGGAGGCATGCTTCCCCTCGAAAGAAGCACTGTGAGGATCACTAATGCAGTCTCATCAAACTGCCGACATGGCGATAGACGATTCCGATATGGAAAATTCAAAAAAAACTAGCCTTGATCATAAGAAATGGCTGAAGTGGGCCACGCTAGGATTAGTCAGCCTAATTAACGGCTACGCCACGATTCTTATGTATGCTCGCAGCGAATATGCCTTCGCGTTATTAACGCTCTTTATTACTGCGCTTGGCGTGTACGTTTTTGCACGTAAAGAAACCTATGCCCACCGTTATATTTTCCCGGGTGTGGCAGGGATGATCCTATTTATTATTTTCCCACTGCTTTATACCATAGGGTTAGCGTTCACTAACTACAGTGGTGCTAATCAGCTGACTTTTGATCGCGCACAGAGTGTATTGCTTCAACAAAGTTTCCAAAGTGGTGACAGCTACAAGTTCACCATGTATGAGCAAGATGGTAAATACAGTATTGCGGTACAAGATGGTGAACAGTGGTATGTGACAAGTAATATTGATCTTGCACAGTTGCCAGAAGACGACGTGCTATTAACGCGTAGTGAAGCACCACAAGGTAAAAAAGCACCGCTTAAAACGGTTATTGGTAACCGTGCAGCATTGTCCGAAATTACATTAGCAACAACAGAAGGCACAGAACTTAAAATGTCTGGCCTACGTACTTTTGCTGAAATTACCCCACTTTATCTGTTGCAAGATGATGGCGAAACACTGGTTAACCAACGTGAAAGCATCACACTAAAACCGAATTGGGATATTGGTCATTATCAACAAGTTGATGCTAATGGTGAGTTTGTCGGTGAGCCACTGTCACCTGGTTTTATTGTTAACATTGGTATGGACAACTTTACCCGTATCTTCACTGATCCTGGTATTCAAGGTCCATTCTTAAAAATCTTTGTTTGGACAGTTGTGTTCTCTGCACTGACTGTTGTGCTCACACTCGCTGTGGGTGTGGTTCTGGCTCAAATTGTTTCTTGGGAAGCGCTAAAAGGCCGTGGTGTTTACCGTGTGCTCTTGATTCTGCCTTATGCGGTGCCAGCTTTTATCTCTATTTTGATATTCAAAGGTTTGTTCAACCAAAGCTTCGGTGAGATCAACCAAGTATTAGAAGGGCTATTTGGCTTAAGCCCTGCATGGTTTACTGACCCATTCTTAGCCAAAACTATGATTATCATAGTGAACACTTGGTTGGGTTACCCGTACATGATGATTCTTGCAATGGGTCTATTAAAAGCCATTCCGGAAGATTTGTACGAAGCATCAGCGATGGACGGTGCAGGCCCAATTGATAACTTCTTCAACATTACAATGCCACTGCTTGTTAAACCAATGATTCCACTATTGATTGCGAGCTTTGCGTTTAACTTTAACAACTTTGTACTGATTCAGTTATTGACCAATGGTGCACCAGATATGATAGGCACCAGTGTACCTGCTGGTCATACCGATTTACTTGTTAGTTACACCTACCGTATCGCATTTGAAGGTGCAGGCGGTCAAGACTTTGGTCTGGCAGGTGCTATTGCAACGATCATCTTCCTATTGGTGGGTGGCCTGTCACTACTGAACATGAAATTCACTAAGCTTGAATCTGAGTAAGGGATACAGAACATGGCTATGGTTCAACCTAAATCATTAAAATACAGACTGTGGGCGACTCACATTGGTATGTGGATCTTCCTTGGTATTATGATGTTCCCACTATTGATGGTTATCGCGATTTCTTTCCGTGAAGGTAACTATGCATCAGGCGAGTTAATTCCAAGTAACCCATCATTGGAGCACTGGAAACTGGCATTGGGCATTGCGGTAGAAAATGCAGATGGTAGCGTGACACCACCTCCGTTCCCAGTACTAACTTGGTTGTGGAACTCAGTGAAAGTGGCGGGCTTAACCGCGATTGGTATCGTGACACTATCAACAACCTGTGCTTATGCCTTTGCTCGTATGAAGTTTGTCGGTAAAGCAACGATTCTTCGCGCAATGTTGATTTTCCAAATGTTCCCAGCGGTACTGGCGCTTGTAGCTCTGTACGCATTGTTTGACCGTCTAGGCGCATATGTGCCATTCCTCGGTATGAACACGCACGGTGGGGTAGTATTTGCCTACATGGGTGGTATAGCACTGCATGTGTGGACAATTAAGGGCTACTTTGAATCGATTGATGGTTCATTGGAAGAAGCTGCGGCTCTGGATGGGGCAACACCATGGCAAGCATTCCGCATGGTACTACTGCCATTGTCTGTGCCAATCCTTGCGGTAGTGTTTATTCTATCCTTCATCGCTGCGGTCACCGAGGTGCCAGTCGCGTCACTACTTCTTCGCGATGTAGGCTCTTATACTCTTGCGGTAGGTATGCAGCAATACTTGTACCCTCAAAACTACTTATGGGGTGATTTTGCGGCTGCAGCGGTACTGTCTGCATTGCCAATTACAATTGTGTTCTTATTAGCCCAGAAATTCCTTGTTGGTGGCCTAACGGCTGGTGGCGTAAAAGGTTAAATTAGTAAGTTGCAATACACAAAACCCGCCATCAGGCGGGTTTTTTTATGTCAGCGCCACGAAGGGGTCATGTAACTTGCTGTTATTCGCTGCTTGTCTTATATCAATACTGAAAATAACAAGTATCACTCATACGTATATAATACATGAAAAAGCCAATTTATTTATTCGTTTTCGGGGAACTTATACGACGTAGAAGTCACTAACTAAGTGATGATAAAACTACCTGTTAATATGAATTATTTTGTTTTATCTGGTCGATTAGACTGCTACTATAATTCTTAGATAGTATTTGTTCTGCTCTGCTAAACCATTGATTTTATAAATTAATGACTGGTTAGCATAGTTGCATATGATTCGAATAATAATAAGGCCGACCTTTTTCACTTAGAGGAAAGCCACTCCCAAGTATAGGGCTTAACAATGGTTTGGTCGCCGATCTGTTAAGATACCGTACTTACCTTTATATTGGCGTTGCTGCATAGCTGGACCTATGCTGACTTAGTAACTAAGACAAGATAGGTTTTATTGGTAACCGAAACCCGATGTTTTCATCGGGTTTTTTTATGGGTGTTCTTTCACTTTCTCTTTAAATTAGAAAGAAAATTGCATGCCGAACTTGTAGCCAATTTCTGTTTTATGGCGATTGGCTAGCTCAAGACCCGCGACTAAGCCAAAGACACGGCCAAACTGAAAGGTATTATCAAAAGCGATACTTTGGCGTGATTGCTCAAGCATCTGATGTTGTACATCAACACTCAAATTCCAATGGTTGGCAATTTGTGTGCGTATACTTACCTGGCAGTAGGGTGCAAGTTCTGAGTGACTGGTTGTGTTGTCACGAGATGCACTGTAGTTAACCACACCACAGCTCATAGGAACGCTAAGAAATGGACTGCGGTAAGGAGCAAAGCCTACACCAGCCTGCCATTGGTCGATATCAGCGCTAAACCGTGTAGTAGCATCTGCATAGCCTTCAAAATACACACCAGAGAAAAGTTCAGCTTTCAGATCAAGGTAAAAACCACCAAGGTTTTTCCACTCGTCATTGTGATATTTATCGTTATAGTAAGGCGTCATCGCTTCGGTTGCATAACGTGTATGCTTGTAGCCAAAACCAATAGCGCTGAAATTGTCGTTGATGTTGCTTGATGCGAAAGTTGGGGCTGCAAAAAGGGAGATAAGAAGTAGCTTTTTCATCCGTAAAATCTCGAACTACAATAAACAAAACACGCAGTATGTGGCGAGTAAATGCAATTTACTAGCAGTAAAGTGTGATTAATTGCGGTATCGGTCAGCCATGTTTATCGTGTTGGTATGAAGGGATGTTGGTTGTGTTTTGCTGCTTAAAAATAAGGCAGTTTAAGACAGTGGAAGCAGGCTAAGAAACTTGAGTGGTTAATGCTTTATGAAGGCACTCCCTTGCCTTTCTGATTAGAGTATGACGCGGTTCCGACCTTTCTGCTTCGCTTTGTATAATGCTTGGTCGGCTGCTTTTAGGACATTGTCAGGGTTATGATCGGGAAAACTGTCTGCTACACCAATACTCACTGTGACATTGGTTGAGTTGGCTTTTTCTTCTTTTTTCCGCATTTTCTCACCTTTTTTGGCATTCTCGGGGCGCGTCGCATGATCGCGGATCACTAAGTCATAATCAGCTATTGCTTGACGGAGTTCATCTAAAAATGCTTTGCATTCATTGGCTTCTTTTCCCTTATACATAATGGTGAATTCTTCACCACCGTAACGGAAAATTTGGGCGCCCCCTTTGGTCTGTCTCATAATTTGTGCGACGAGTTTAAGCACATCGTCACCTGTTTTATGGCCATAGGTATCGTTGAATTTCTTAAAGTGATCGACATCCAACATGGCGAGGGTATAGGTGCGGCCTAGGTGTTTTAATTCCGTCTCTAATGCACGTCGTCCCGGTATACCTGTTAACTGGTCTACAAACGCTAATTCATGGCTACAGGTAACGAGATTGAGTAATAAGATCAAGGCTGCAATAGAAAACGCTGTGCTTGATATAAAGCTAAACTGAAACAGTACAAACGTCATACATGAAAATAATAGACTAACGAATACTGTTTGATCTGAGCCTAGGTTACGCTTCAGTATGGTTGAAGCGCTGCTTAAAGTGATGGCTATTGAAAATAGAAAGAGCACGATAGGCATAGGTGAAAAAGTGGGGATAGTAAAAAGGTAACTGTCCCATAGCCAGCTTAAATCGCTGTGACTAAAGTGGTTAACCACTAAGGCTGACCATGCAATTTGCATTACAATGAAGAGTAAGTAATAGCCGCCAAACCGTGAATGTAGCCGCTTATCGGGCAGTATGTGTATTTGTAGCAAATTCAATGGTAAGAGTGCAGAGAGCAACACATATACGAGCTTAGTGTCGTTATTAGAAAGCGGTGCTTGTAAGTAATTCTGAATGACGTAATACGCCACACCCATTAAGAGTGCGGTTAATCCTGTTCGGCCTTGGTTAAAAGGTTGGCTTAGTAAAATAACTAATGCGAACAAGACATAAGGAAGCGTGAATAGCAGCGACTGGTACGTAATAAGCGTATATTGCGCGAACTCAAGCAGGAAAAGGGTACTCAGTGCTAAAAAAACTGGTAGTCCAAATCGAAATCCTGCGCTTCTAAATACATTAAATGATAGTGGCAACATGTAATCGCTTTCCCTTAACGGGTACTTCTCAAATTCATAATCTTCCTTTTTGCATTGTGGTTACTCGTGATTCCAATCGTAACGGGTTATTCGGCATTCCCAGGTGTGCTGTAAAGTAGGTGGTTGACATTCAACCACCCTAAATAATATTTAGGCATTAATGAGGTATGTGACCTCATGAGTGATTTATCGGCAGGCTGTGAACTTACTTGATGAGGTATGGAAATAAGTGTCTTTTTTGCTCTGCTGTTAGATTTTCGACGCACTCAATATTGCGCTCAGGAATGCCTTCTGGGTCCGGGTAATGCTTTAACACCTTTTCCATGCTTTCTTCTCGAATAAGGTGGAAGATAGGGTAAGGAGAACGGTTCGTTAGGTTTTCAGCATCATCAGCTTCCGTCCCATAGAACTGATAGTCAGGGTGGAAACTCGCGATCTGATAAATCCCTTGTTTATTTAACTGTGTGACTAAGCCTTCGACGAGATCAAGGAATTGGTTGTAGTCATCAAAATCAGCCAACATATTAGGTGCAACAACCAAGGTTGTCTCTAATTCCGTTGCGGGTGTCTCATCAAGATGGCGGAGTTCTTGGTAGATATCTTCTAGCAGTGCAGCCTCATCGTTGTGCTCACTAACATGAATTTTGATTTGTTTATTTCGGTTGGGTTTGGCAGCAAACGGACACAGATTTAGGCCGATTACGACATCTTCTAACCATTGTTGTACAACTTGAGCAACGTTTGACATGGCTGATATTTACTCTTATTTATTTTTTGATAAGGGTAACAGTAAAACAGGCGATAGACGAGATAATCCCTAGGTATGAAGACAAATTTAATCGATGTAATAGCCTTGGTGAATATTCTGTATGAGGAGTGTCATTGAGTACAATTACATCAAGGGTCACATTGTTTTGTTGTGGGAATTGATGGTAGGGTACAAAAAAGCCGACATGATGTCGGCTTTTTTCCATAGCAGTGGAAGATTATGCTTTTTCTTCTACGCTGACCTCAGCTTTAGGTGCTGGGAATTGCTGTACAGGGCGCGCGACAAGTTGACGTGTTGCAGTACGCACTTCAGTCAGTTTAACTTCAAAGCTATCACCCAGTTGATATTCGCGTACTTTATCAATATTGACGACGCCAAGTTCACCGCTACATTCGATGCGCTCTTTGTTATCAACAATTAATGAACCAGGGATAAATGCCGCTGCACCATTTTCGATTAGGCGAACACGCATGCCTGCACGGTTAATATCAAAAATTTCGCCTGTAAAGACGGTTTCTTCTTTTACTGCGTTTGACAATAGGCGCACGTATAACCAATCAGATACATCGCGTTCTGCCATGCGGTGGAAACGACGGTGCGCGGCGATTTCATCACCCACAGTGTCGTCCGGTTTCTGGCTTGCTTCGTTACCTGTAATGACAGCTTTTAGTAGGCGGTGGTTAATCATGTCACCGTATTTACGGATAGGTGATGTCCAAGTTGCGTAAACATCTAAGCCCATTGCATAGTGAGGTGCAGGTAGGTTGCCTACTTCACTGTATGCTTGGAATTTACGGAGGCGGTTGTCCAAGTACGTGGTGTCTTGTTCATTTAGCCAACGACGAAGAGCACTGAAACCAGATAAGGTTTCAATTTCTTCTTTAGTAAATGGCGCTTCTGCTTTGGTCAGGAAATCCATCGCAGTGTCAATTTTCTCAGGGTTGAAACCTGCGTGAGTATTGAATACACCTAAACCAAATTTATCGCGAAGCACACGACCCGCACAAATATTAGCAGTGATCATTGCCTCTTCAACCATGCGGTTAGCAGTACGGCGAGGGTCAGTATGAATAGCGATGACATCATTGTCTTCGCTAAGTTCGAAGCGGTAATCTGGGCGATCTGGGAATACGACCGCATTGTTTGCGCGCCAGTCACTGCGTGCATTAGCAAATGCGTGTAGAACATCGATTTGCTGACGGATAATGTCATTTGGGGCAAAGCCTTCACATTCGCCATTCTCGATCAGATCAGAGATATTATCGTAGGCAAGGCGGGCTTGAGACTGGATCCATGCTGCAAAGAAAGTGATGTCATCACTGATCACGCCATCTTTGCTTACGTTTACGCGACAACAAATAGCTGGTCGCTTTTCGTTTTCCATTAGTGAACAAAGTTCATCACTTAGTTCGCGTGGTAGCATTGGAATGTTACGACCAGGTAGATAGATAGTGAAGCCACGTTCGCGGGCCTCTTTATCCATGTCGTTACCCACTTCAATGTAAGACGTTGGATCGGCAATCGCGATGGTAATGTCGAAGCTGCCGTCTTCTTTCTGTTCCGTGTATAGCGCATCATCCATATCTTTGGTTGATTCGCCATCAATGGTAATGAAAGGAACATGAGTAAGGTCTTGACGCTCAAGGCCTTCATCGAGCATTGACCAGCTTTCTTGTGGCGCAGGCTCTGCATTTGGTAGGTTATGACGAGCAAGCGTTACCCACCAAGGTGCAATTTTATCACCGCTGTCTGTGATTTTCTCTTTCACTACACAAGAAAATGCCTTGTTCTTAGCATCTTTAGTGGTATCAAGCGGGTGATTGTTCAGGTTGGCAACAACCCAATCGCCTTCTTTTAGGCTTTCTGGATTCAGCCCTTTGATTGCACGCGCTTTAATTGCATCTTTTAGTTGCGGGTGATCCGGCATGACATGCAAACGACTACGAATCAATTTAACACGGCCGATAAAACGCGTTAGCGATTGTTCTACAAGCTCTTGTGGTTCAGCAACTTCGCGCTCTTTTTCAGTTCGAATAACTGCAATTACACGATCGCCATGCATAACATTTTTCATGTATGTCGGCGGGATGAAAATACTGTCTTTACTGTTGTCGAGTTCTAAAAAGCCAAAACCGCGATCTGTGGCTTTGATCGTCCCTTCTTTTTTAGGAAGGGTTTCTTGAATTTGCTTCTTTAGCTGGGCTAGTAGTGGGTTGTCTTGAAACATTTTACCTGGTCTCAGAATGTGAACCATCACACTATACGGATTTATCGTAAATGGCACAAATAACAACGAAGATTGAGGAATATTCTCCATTGAGGTTGAAAGCCCGCCACCAGAGAGTGTTTGAATTATCGATAATGAAAGAAAATATGGCGTTGGAATGACATATTTATGTCGTATCAATCGTTTTTATAACAAAGCGTCTGTGCTGAGTTCACAAACTAATTAAAAGTTACTAGTTCAAGCGAAATGCAAGCGCAATACTTTGCATAGGTAATTGTCTTTGCAGCAATTTAATCGGGAATGCAAAGCGCAGTAAAAGCCGAAATAAATAAAAATAATAATACCTACCTAAATAAGTGATGAGCCATATAAGTGTTATGACTAAACATGCTTTTCATGGAGGGGGTAAACGTTGGCGCTAGGATAATTTATGACTGTCTGTGATGTGACTGGGCTAAATGATTTAGTTGAACAGCTTGCTCGACAAGCGAATATGGAGCGGTGGTGTCATTGCTTAATGTCATCACTACACAAAGATTTAAAGCTGAATTCAATCACACTCTTGGTTGAACAGGATGATCGTACTTATGTGTTTGCGAGTTGGAGCGGGAAATCGGATTATCGGTATTACAATCAGCCGTTATTGATGACGGAATATAATGGTGTGCCGATGGGGTTGTTTGAGCAGGCTAAACAGAATCATGAGTTTGTTCGCGCTTATGTGAGTAAGCCTTACAAAGCCTTGTGGAACATTGAAGACAACCTGTGGTGTCAGATTTTATTGCCGATTCAAATGCATGGTCGTAATGTCGCTTATATCTATGCAGAAACAGCGGATTCTGCACGTTTTGAATCAAGCCTTCATTATGTCGAAAGATTGCTTGTCGTATTAGCGTCCGATATTAGCGCGCGCGTATTACAGCAAGAGGTGATTCACCATAATATTACTCGGCGTAGCATTGAAGCAGAGCTAGAAGTTCGAAAGCAGTCGATCACGAATTATTTAGGCTTAATGCGTAACCTTCACGAAGTCACGCTGAAGCTATCACAAGCAACCCAACTCGATACACTTTATCGGCAAGCCATAGAGTTAGGGCGGGCTTACCTTGGTATCGATAGAATGGCGATATTCCTGACGGACTTTGAATCGAATTTGATGCTGGGCACCTATGGCACATCTCCAGAAGGTCTGCTGGTGGACAGAAAAGCCTTTAATAGTCAGATTCCCGATCACCCATTGGTTAACGAGGCATTGAGTCATAAGAATCATGTTGTCGTTAAAGAAAACGCACCACTGTATTATGGCAAGGAACAAGTCGGTACTGGCTGGAATGCCATGATTGCGATGTGGAATGGTGTTGAATGTATTGGTTGGATTGCTGTTGATAATTTGATTAATCAACGTGCACTAACAGAACATCAAAAAGAAATACTAAAGCTCTTTGGTGCTGCGATAGGGCAGCAAATTGTGATCCGCCGAAATTATGATTCAATCAAAGAACTTAATATTGATCTTGAGAAACGTGTGATTAGACGTACGCAAGAACTTCAAGCAACTAATCGGGCACTTGAAGAGGCCAATCGCAGTCTTGAACAGCTGTCTATGCAAGATGGCCTTACCGGTATTGCTAATCGACGCTTCTTTGATCTTCGTTTTGCTCGGTACTGGGCGGTTGCAACAAAGAAGCAAGTGCCACTGACTGTCATGATGATTGATGTCGATAATTTCAAATCATATAACGATACAAATGGTCACTTAGAAGGTGATCATTGTCTTAAGCGAATCGCCTCTCGGCTTGAAAGTACATTAGCACCTTATAAAAAGTCGATAGTCTGCCGATACGGCGGTGAAGAGTTTGCTTGTTTACTACCGACGGTTGATAAAGCAATGGCAAGCTTGATTGCTGAGGATTTACGGTGTGCGGTTGCAGAGCTTGGGATCCCACATCGCACACAAGATACACCCTATGCCACTGTTAGCATTGGTGTGCATACGACAATACCTGCGGGGGAGTTTAGTATGAGCGAAGCATTAATGACCTTAGCTGATAAGGCGTTATATGCAGCAAAAACACAGGGCCGTAATTGTGTCGTGTCTTGGTAGTAAGGCTAACTATCTATTTACTAGCGAAAAGCGGCGAGACGAAGTTGGATTAAGCCGTTTAATGGATTAAATCTTTGATGGGAACCTCTGCTTAGTAAAAAAAGCAGAGGTTTTTTGATCTTATTCTCTTTCTAATCGTTTGTTAACACGCAGCTTATTCAGTGCTACTAGCAAGAACAAGGCTATTTTTACAGCACTCTTTGCCTTAATCCGCTCAAAACGGGCGTTTAACAGTCAATTTGTGACAGTGTTCAATTTTTTCTGGATTTTTATCAAGTAATGGCGCAGAATACGCGCCTCTCATCGTCGAGGCCCATGCTTGTGGTTGCTGTTGCAGAACTCTTAAAGCAGAAGGGGCCCCGTTTTACGTTAGATTATTTATTGGGATCCCAATGCAAGAATCTGTTACAGAATTTCGTCAGTTAGATCTGGCCGACACACTACTATCCGCACTTGACTCAATGGGCTTTGTTGCGCCTACTCCTATTCAGGCTGCGTCGATTCCTTTGCTTCTTACTGGTGTTGATGCACTAGGTAAAGCACAAACTGGTACTGGTAAAACTGCTGCGTTTTCCCTACCACTACTTAACAAAGTAGATCTTGCTCAGCACAAGCCTCAAGCAATTGTTATGGCTCCAACGCGTGAGCTTGCAATTCAGGTTGCTGCAGAAATTAAAGTTCTTGGTCAAAACATCAAGGGCCTAAAAGTTTTAGAAATCTACGGTGGTGCATCTATCGTTGATCAAATGCGTGCACTTAAAAATGGTGCTCACATTGTTGTTGGTACACCTGGTCGTGTTAAAGACCTTATTTCTCGTGATCGTCTGCACCTTGATGAAGTAAGTACTTTTGTACTTGATGAAGCAGATGAAATGCTGAAGATGGGCTTCGTTGACGACGTAACTTGGATCATGGAACAAGCTCCTGCATCAGCGCAGCGCGTATTGTTCTCGGCAACTATGCCTCCAATCGTTAAGCAAATCGTTGACCGTTTCCTACGTAACCCTGAGCGTATTGACGTTGCTGGTGAAAACCGCACTGTTTCTCAAGTAGAGCAGCAGTTCTGGGTTGTTAAAGGCGTAGAGAAAGACGAAGCAATGAGCCGTCTTCTTGAAACTGAAGATACTGACGCGTCAATCGTATTCGTTCGTACTCGTCAAGATACTGAGCGCCTAGCTGATTGGCTATCTTCTCGTGGCTTTAAAGCTGCAGCACTTCACGGTGATATTCCACAGTCGCTACGTGAGCGCACTGTAGATCACATCAAACGTGGTGTTATCGATATTCTAGTTGCAACTGACGTTGTTGCTCGTGGTCTTGATGTACCGCGTATCACACACGTATTCAACTACGATATCCCATTCGATGTAGAGTCATACATCCACCGTATCGGCCGTACAGGTCGTGCTGGACGTACTGGTAAGGCGATCCTTCTTGTTCGCACTAACCAAATCCGTATGCTTCGTACAATCGAGCGCGTAACTAAGTCTCGTATGGAAGAAATCCAACTTCCTAACCGTGACCTTGTTGCTGCATCTCGTCTTAACCGTCTGGGTGAAGAACTAGCGGCTCAAAAAGAGCAAACAAATGTTGATGCGTTTGTAGAGCTAGTTGAGAAGCTACAAGAATCTATTGAAGTTGATGCTGCGACACTTGCTGCAATGCTTCTTCAGCGTCAACAAGGCAACCGTCCGTTGTTCTACAACGGCCCAGACCCAATGATTGCTGCTATCGAGCGTGAAAAACAACGTCGTGATCGTCGTCGTGATGATCGTGGTGGTGAGCGTGGCGAACGCGGTGAACGTCGTGAGCGTCGTTCATACAACAACGCTGACTGGGATACTTACCAGCTTCAAGTTGGTCGTGAGCAAGGTGTTCAGGTTAAAGATATCGTTGGTGCAATCGCAAACGAACTTGGCCTAAGCAAAGAGTTCATTGGTGCAATTAAACTTGCTCCGGAACACACTTATGTTCAACTTCCTAAGAAGATGACAGCTGAAGTATCTGCACAACTTAAGAAGCTACGCATTCGTCAAAACGATGTTAAAGCGGTAGTTGTTGAAGGCGAAGTACTTCGTGAGCACCGTGGCGGTAACGGCGGTGGTCGTCGTGACGGCGGTAACCGTGGTAATGGTCATCGTGGTCGTCGTGAAGGTGGCAATGGTGAACGTCGTTTCGACCGTAACCGTGGCGGTGACAACCGTGGTGGCTACCGTGGTAACCGTGATGGTGGCAACGGCGGCAACCGTCGTAGCAATGCTGACCGTAAACCACGCACTGACGCATAAGTTTAACGCTTAAGCTTATTGAATAAAGAAACCGGGCTTTTTAGTCCGGTTTTTTATTGCCTGTCGTTTGGTGTTTGTGACGGTGACTGAGTTTAGTTGAAGTTAGGCTAAGAACTTACTGATGGCTAAGTAACTGTGCGTGTTAGCTTCTGGCATGAGATCTGGTAAGTTTAAAAAAGCATGGATCGTATTAGGTTGCTCAAGGTAAATCGCTTCTATGTTGTGGGCAAGTAAGCGGTGATAATAGCGTCTACCATCATCTTTGATTGGGCAATATTGTGCCGATAGCACTAAGGTTTTTGGATGCGCTTGTGTCAGCGTCCCAAAAAGAGGAGAAGCACTGTGCCTATCATCTTGTTCTGTAAAGTATTGATCAAAATACCATTCAATTTTCTTCGTTTCTAATAAATATCCCTGTCCATGCAAATCCAAAGAAGGGGCACTGAGGGTATAGTCCAAACTTGGATAAATAAGCACTAGTCTATTTATCATCGGATTGTCTTTGTATTGCAGCTGCTGTGCCAGTGTTGCTGCCATGGCTGCCCCTGCAGAGTCACCAACTAACAGCAAGGAATCACTATGCTTGATGCCCACAGTTGCGAGTGTATCGTGTATATGCAGAAGGCTATGGTATGCATCGTCGAGGCCTGCTGGATAGGGGTACTCAGGGGCTAGGCGATAATCAATTGTGACAACTATTGCTTGGCAGTGATGTGCAAGCTGTCGGCTGATGGTGTCGTAAACATCAATACTGCCACACAAATGCCCACCACCATGTAATAGCAAAAGCACGGGAAGCTTCTCATCCTTTTGCCATTTACTGTTCTTTATTGATTGCTCGCGTAACCTATTTTGTTTATACGGCTGGTAAATTCGACAGCCAATAGCGCTGTCAGCGATATGAGTGTCTACGATAGCAGCCATATCGATACAGGCGCTTGTGTGTTGCTTTGTCAGGGCGGCAAGTCCATCACGGACCCTCTGAGGCGAGAGCGGTGAGGAAGGGGCTTGTTGATGGATGGCATTAAGCCAGTTGCGTAAATGGCTTGCCATTGGCATGAGCAATTCCTTTTTTGCGTTCTAGGTCAATTTCAGGTGTCCGTTTAACCAGATATTCTTTGAAGTTAGCGCAGCGTGTCGGCATGTGTCGACGTGGCTTGAAATATAAACTCAATTCAAATTGGCTCGTGGCGTAATTGGTTAAGATCGGAACCAATTTACCGGCTGCAATTTCTTTTCCTATCAAGCAGTAGGGTAAGTAGGCGATGCCTCCACCGGCTATCGCAATGTTACGCAGGATCTCGCTATCATCCGCTTCTACGGTCTGTGGGATATCCACCGAACTGTATTCGCCGTTAAGTTCGAAAATCCACTTATTACCGCCGACTAAGGTGGTGGCATATAAGCAGAGGTGTTGTTTGAGCTCCAGTGGGTAGATAGGCTCGCCAAATTGCTTTATATAATCAGGTGAACAGCAGGCAATCAGAGGCTCTTGTAGTAAAGCTCGCTTGACCAATAAGCTATCTTTGTCTTGAAAACCACGGTATGTCGCATTGGCGCGAACCGCAAAATCGACCTCATGGGTGTGGTCAACATCGAAGGCTGTTTCTATGACTAAAAAATTGATATCAGGGTGAATTTGAACATATTCCCCTATGATAGTCGCTAGGTAGTGTTTGGCAAAAAGTGGCGTGCTGGCAATACGGATAGTCCCGCGATCTTCATGGCTAAGGTTCTGTACTTCATCGAAAACCTCGTTGATCTGGCCATGTATTTGATTGAAGCGATCAAATAAACGTTGCCCTGCTTGGGTCGGGCTAATTTTTCGAGTTGTTCGTTTTACTAGGCTAACCCCCATGTTTTCTTCGAGTTCATTAAGCCAGCGACTACCCGCAGAGGGGGATATACCATATTGTTTCGCGGCTATACTGAGCGAGCCTGCGCGAATGACATGAAGAAAAAAAACCACCTTGTCTAACATTTTGCTTTCCATAGGTAATCTAACGGTGATGAATAACAGCTGTGTATCCAACTGCCAGCAACCTACTATAGCAAAAAACCAGTATGCATCTTATTGCAAAAATATTTCATCTCAGCTCTGTGAACATGTGCTGCAACTTCACTCGAAATAAATATGAAAATCTGAATTGCATCAATGTTGGTAATTAAATTGCATAACTGGACTATCATCAGATGATAAGAAATGTCTCGTAGTAAGCATTTGAACTAATTGTTTTTGAACGACTTGTTTTTCAATTATGTATAAGGGATGGAGTTATGCTGACGAATAAAGTGTGTATTGTGACAGGCGCAGCGCAAGGTATAGGTCGATGTATTGCTGAAACCTTTGCCAAGCATGAAGCTAAAATGGTGTTTGTTTGCGATATGAATGCCAGCGCGATGCAAGACTTAGCGCAAACTTACACGAATGTACGCACCGTTGAGCTGAATGTTTGTGATAGGCCATCGATTACTCACTTCATTGACCAAGTGAATGCTGAATATGGCACTGTTGATGTACTCGTCAATAATGCAGGGATCACGCGTGATAATTTGATAGATAAAATGGCTGAAGATGAGTGGGATCTGGTCGCTGATGTTAACCTTAAAGGTGTTTTTAATATGACGCAAGCCGTTGCCCCACTTATGATGGCGTCGGGTGAGGGATCTATCATTACCATGTCTTCGGTTGTTGGCACGGATGGTAATATTGGCCAAACAAATTACGCTGCAACCAAGGGGGGAGTCATTGCAATGACAAAAGGTTGGGCAAAAGAGTTCTCGCGTAAAGGCGCGCAAGTGCGTGCTAATTGTATTGCCCCTGGTTTTGTAGAAACGCCAATGACCGTTGACTTACCCGAGAAGGTTCTCGATTTTATGAAGGCTAAAACACCACTTAAACGTATGGGAAAACCACAAGATATTGCCAATGGTGCACTTTTCCTAGCGAGCGATAATGCTTCATTTATTACCGGCCAAACGTTAAAAATTGATGGTGGTCTGGTCATTTAATTGCAGCAATAAGAGATCTCTTAAAGGGCGCTTCGGCGCTCTTTTTTGTTTCCTGCGAAAGGAAAAGCGTCATTTTTTCTTTCTGGGCATCCATTTGTCAAAGCTAAGATTTATCTTATTCGATTGTATTTTCTTGTGGTATAAAATATCATGCATTTAAAATGCAACTTAAGTAAGGTCTTCTATGCGCTCTCTTTTTCTCCGAATGCGGTTTATCCATTGGGTTGGTGCTTTGGCGCTTTTTATCAATGCCGCTTTCTTTACTGAGGCATTGTTTTCACAAATTCTCCAATACGTAATCGTTGCTGTTTTGGTTATCCACGACATTGATGAAAAATACTGGGGCGTTGAATCACTCAAGCGGGTAACGGAATACATGCACCGCTTTGAAAATAAAGATCTCTCGGTTGCCTGTGATGTGGATAGTCGCTATAACAGCGAACTTGGCGCAGTGTTAACTGTGATTAATTCGTTTCGTCAAAATGTAAATAATGCGTTGATCGGCATTCAGCAACAGGCGGCGAAAACCGATGAGGTTGCTGATTTATTAACGACGAAAACAAGTAATATTTCAGCACGTATTCAAGCCCAAGATGTTTTAGTCGAAAACGTCACAGCACAATTTCATCAACTTGATCAAACCGCGTCCGAGCTTCAAGCAAAAGCTGCGGCGACAGAGCAGCAGGTTATGAAGACAAGGACTGGATTATTGCAATCGAACGACGCTATGGGCGATATGGCAAAAAGTATCGGTTCTTATATGGAGAGTAATCTTACTCTTGATGAGAAGTTTAAATCCTTGCTTGATCAAACCAAGTCAGTTGAAGGTGTTGTCTCTGTTATTGGTAACCTCGCGGATCAAACTAACCTTCTAGCATTAAATGCTGCCATTGAAGCAGCACGGGCAGGGGAACATGGTCGAGGTTTTGCAGTGGTTGCCGATGAAGTGCGCCAGCTAGCGATGTCGACACAAAACAGCTTAGATCAGATTAATCAAATTATTGGTGGGATCTTAACGGCTGTTAATGAGGCAGGAGCACAGATGCAGGCACAGTCTGCCGAGCTTGCAACGTTATCGGAATACTCTCAAACGAGTCAAAATGAAGTGCGAGAAGCCTGCGATAATATTGAAGGGATTTTAACCTTATTAGGGCGTGATCGGGCACAAGATAATGTGGATGTTAAGTACATAAGCCAGCTAGTCAAAGAGGTGGCGACAGAGATTGATGAGTTAAAGCAATTGTCGAGTTCCAATGCATTTGATTGTAGTGAATTAGAGCAACAAGGCATGCGTTTATCTCTGGTTACTGAACAAATTGTCGAGCAACTAAGATCATTCAAGACCAATCAGCAAGAGCCCCCTATTTCTTAATGCCGCAGCTAGCTAATGTAAAAGTGTTAAATTGAGCGCTGAGGCGCTCTTTTTAATTACCCTCTGCGAGCCGTTGCCTATAACATTTCCTCCTTATTTTTACCTGCTTGGTATCCAAACATATTTAATGTCTTGTAGCATCTCTAACTATTAAATATGGTATGATGTTCTGTATTTGTGATATTGAGTGCACAAACAATGAAAAAACTACAAGAAACCGCTTTTGATGAGACCATTGCTTACCTTTCATCAGCAAAATCATTGAATTGGACCCAGGCTCAGCGAGCCAGTTTTATTTGTCAGCTAGAAGCCTTGGATGCAAGTCATGCGATGGCCTGTCTTTCTCTTAATTCTCTGCGATCAATGATAAGTAGTATGACTGAAAGTATCTCTTTCTACTCTAGCTTTCCAGCGGGAGTAGCCCCCTTGCATGCGAATTCTGAAGATCTGTCATTACATGTTTATGCGGCATTGGCTTTGTATCAGGAGTAAGTCATGCAGTGTGCAACACTTAGCGATTACTTCACAGCGTTTGAAAGAATTGAACAACAACAAAGGCAAGATCAGCAACTGGCTGAATTGGATGCATTATCACTTTACTATCAACACTTTGATCAGCTATATCCACAGCCTACTCAGTCATCACAAGTCAACGACGTAAGGTGGCAGATGCAATATCAAGGCTATACGGATGCGCTGAGCCATTTGTATCGTCAGGAGTTTACGGATGGCTGCGAGATTAATGTATGGGAGATCAATGGCCTAAAGCGTGATGAGGTACGAAATACTGCCGTCTTGAGTTGGTGGCTAGATATGAATGCGTCGCATGGCTTAGGTAATGCACTACTTAAGCAAGTCATTAAAGATCATCTTCCTGAAGTAGATATTTTTCACTTAGAAGGTGAACCGTACAGAGTTTACCCTGAAAGTCTGCCGCTTGCTGATATTCAAGATAGGATTGATATCGAAATTCTTTCAAACGCCTTGTTAATGTTTTGGGAAGTGAAAATTGACGCCCCAGAAGGCACGGAACAACTCTCCCGATACCATCACTTGTTACAAACAAAGTGCCGTCACTTAGCGCTGGATTCGAGTCAAGCGTTGGTTTATCTCACGACAGATAAACAAGTTAAGTGCCACACAATGCCTTTTACTTATGGCTTGACTTGGAAAGAGCTACGTAAAAGTTTTTTAACCGTTTTAAAGCACCTTCCGCCGAGCCTGCAATCACGCCAACTACTTGGTCAATATTGCCAATTTATACGAAATTTTTGAGGTAAACATGAAATATAGCCAAGATCTTGCTCAGCTAGTTATCGCTAATCTTGAAAACCATGAACGCGCTAAGAAAGTGCTTGCTGAGGTTGATGAGGTTGTTTTAGGGCGTATTTCTCTAGAGATAAAAGAGCTATTAACGCAATTTCAATCTTCATTAGATTTAGAGTGTGATTTTGATTTGTACGAGAACGCCTGTATCGATTTCAGCTTTGCACCTTGGCTCGTTCAGGATGAACGTTCCGTATATTTTTCAGTTCAACCGTCAGAAGATAATGACGATGAATGGATTTCTCACATTTGTGGCTTAAATGGCAGCAGTAACTACCTAGCGCTTCGTTTTTGTACGAATTATCGAATTTTGGGTATGAAAGCACTCCCATTCAAAGCCCGTTTGAAAGACGCATTATTTGATAAAACCGCACTGATAGATAAAGGTTTTAAGTTATCGGCGGATGGGTACTACGTTGAGTATATGATTAAGTTTAATCATACCGATATTGTAGAAGGTTACCCACATGATTTAGAAAAGGCGATGATGCCTTTAGTTGCCGCAATGGATACGTTGAAATCAGCCATGCCTGAATTTGATAAGCTGCAGAAGATATTAACCGCGCATGTCGTGTGAATCCAGCTTAAAGATGAATGGGCGGTGAGTAAATCATTCTGTCGCCGCCCTTTAGCTTCGACGAGGCTACTTTCTCTATGTTGGCTGTTATAAACCTTGCCAGAAATTTAGCGATCGCCCTATATCACCTTATCTCTAATTTAATCACCTAGTCGCTTTACTTCATCAGCAATTATGACCGAGATTTTAAATGAATTAATCGACATTTTAGAAACAATCAACGATTAAAGTTATAAAGAATTTGTTTAATAGCCATTCTATTTATATAGAAGCTTTTATCGACATAGGTTATTAACGGTATTGTTAATTAACCTAGTTGTTGAAATATGCGATCAAGGTAGGTGTTTTATAATTATCATAAGATCTTCATCACTATTGCTGTTAATGAAAAGATATAACATGCTTCTGAATGGTTAACAAATAAATATAATTAGGAGTAATGTCGTTAGTAACTAATCTGTAATTTAATTGAAAACTGAGTAATACGTACATCTTTCTAAAGGAATATTTATATAGGTCTTTAATTATCACGGACTTCGGGTTTTTATGCCTGAAATATGAGGAAGTATTATGTCTATCGCGTTTTCCCGTCAGCCTTCTGCTTTTAAATTAATGTGCATTATAATAATGCCCGCTATGTTATCTATGTATGGCCTTGTTGCCATTGTCACCGTTTTTATGGTGAATGATTTGGGTATGTCAGAAAAGGATGCCTTTTTGATAAACGGCGCAGCTTCTGCGTTTTCAACGATCATTTATGCCATCGGTGGGTACTTGGCTGATAAGGTTATTGGTGTTAAAAGGTCATTGATTATCGGTAACTTAGGTATTGTAATTACCTTGTTGCTTCTCAGCTATGCTGCTGCAATTGGAAGTATTCCGTTGGCAATGATAGGTATTGCGGGGGGCGGGGTGAGCCGTGCATTAGCAAACAACTGTCCGTCTAATTTAATATCTAAAGCTTACAAAAAGGATGATATTAGAATTGATAGTGCGTTTACCCTTTATTACATGATGATTAATGTTGGGTCATGTATTTCATTAGTTATCACACCACTTATTGCACATAAATATGATTATTCAACTGGGTTTGCGATTGCAGCTTTATGGAATGTCATTACTATTTCTATTTTTCTTTGGAAAAGAAACTTGGTCAAAAACCTTGGTGCGCAGGCCGACTTTGAAACCATTAAAGTTAAAACTTATATTGCATTATTTTTAGGATTAACGGCGTTAACATTATTGGGTAGTTGGTTAATAACGCATTATCAACTTATGCAAATGCTATTAATTGTTGCGTTAGGCATTGCGCTTGCATTTTTTATTAATTATATGCGAAAAGAATCCAAAGCTCAGCAGAAAAAAATGATGGCAAGTTTAGTGTTATTAGGTTTTTCAGTGGTGTTTTTTATCCTGTATAAACAAATGCCAACCTCACTAACATTCTTTGCTATTCATAATACTCGCCATGAATTCCTAGGTATTCCATTTGATCCTGTATCCACTCAAGCACTCAATCCGTTCTGGATTATTATTCTTAGCCCATTACTTGCTATCTTTTATGAAAGAACCAGTGCCAAAGGCCATGGTGCGTCCTTGCCCTTGAAGTTTGCAATGGGGATGATCTTTTGTTCGATGGCATTTTTGTGTCTATCTTATGGCGCAAGCTTCATGGCTGATGAAGCGGGTCGAGTTTCAGCATTTTGGCTGATCTTAACGCACTTATTCCAAGGATTAGGGGAACTACTGATCAGTGCGTTGGGTATTTCGGTATTGGCGCAACTAGTACCTAATCACATGATTGGCTTCACACTTGGGTTTAGAACCTTAACATTGGGGATTTCGGCAATAATTGCGGCAAACCTTGCGGTGTATATTGCAGTACCTGAATCATCAGGCAGTGTGGATTCGTTACAAACTTTACCGGTTTATGCCAGTTACTTTCTGAAGGTTGGTATAGGGGCGTTGATCATGGCGGTATTGATGTTAGTCACGGCGAAAAAATTGAATAACCTGATTACTGATAGTGACGCTGAAGACAAAGAGCAGGTTGAGGCGACGAGTTAATATCGCAAGGAGTTCAATCGTTGATCTGATCTAGAAGAAAAGCGTTGATGTGTCATTCAAAAGAGCCCGAGATACCTGAACTGGGCTCTTTTGCTTGAAAGGCATTGCTTTGATTAGCTAATTAAACTTTTGACACTGTCACGCTCGACCAAAGTTGGTTCAAGTTGAATCACTTTATTCGAGGTGGTTTTGTGATTAATTTTATCTAGTAGTGTATCAACCGCTTGCTGACCTAAACGATGCTTGGGCTGATGAATCGTCGTTAGCGATGGTGTGATGTATTTTGCTAGCTTAATGTCATCGTAACCCACAATTGAAAGATCGTCAGGTACAGAGATACCTTTTTTATGGGCGGTATTAATAACTCCCATGGCCATCATGTCATTACAGACGAATAGCGCTGTTGGTAATTCTCCATTTCGGCAAATGGCGTTAAAGGCTTGTTCACCCCCTTCACACTCAAAGTTGCCTGAAGCAATCCAGTCTTTGTTGATGGTTAAGCCTGACTCTTCCATAGCTTGTACAAAACCGGATAGTCGCTGTTGAGCGGGCAGCTTATCAAGCGGCCCTGTTAAACATCCAATTTTTGTATGACCTTGGGCAATCAAATGCTTGGTGGCTAAATACCCGCCGTGATGAGAGTTGTCTTGGATTTTGTCACTCGGAAAATCAATCGGGCCCCAATCCATTACGACAGTTGGTACGGGTTGGTGACGGGAGAATAAATCAAAGGCGTTGGTTTCGACTTCACTGCACATCAATAAAAGGCCATCGACACGCTTTTGTAAAAGCATATCGAGGTTGGAATGCATGCGCTCTAGGTCGCCTTCTGTATTGCATAAAATAAGGTTGTAACCTTGTTCGTAACAGCGGCGTTCAACGCCTTTTACAACTTCACCAAAGAAGGGGTTGGTCGAAGTGGTCACCAGCATGCCGAAAGTGCGTGTGTGATTAACCTTAAGGCTGCGTGCTAATGCTGATGGGGCGTAGCTGAGTTCTTCAACGGCTGCACGAACACGCGTAGAAATATCTTCACTGACAAATCGTGTTTTATTGAGTACGTGGCTGACGGTGGAGGTAGATACTCCTGCATGTTTTGCAACATCTTTAATGGTCGCCATACGATGTCCCTGTATGTGTTTTAGCCCTGCGGTAACACAGGGCTAGGGGATGAATTAACTGTGTTCAAGTAAGAAACGTTTTACTTCATGACGGTGTGGTATTGATGTTTGAGCGCCTAAACGGGTAACCGAAATAGCGGCCGCGGCATGTGCAAAGCGAATTGCATCATTTAAGCTTTTACCTTCTTGTAGGCCTGTTAACAGTGCGCCATTGAAAGTATCACCTGCTGCTGTAGTGTCTTTCGCATCGACACGAAAGCCTGTAACTTGCTCACCTTGACCGTTTTGGCTGATCCACACACCTTGGCTACCCAATGTGATCATCACGGTCGGGATACCTTTGTTGTGTAGAACGTCTGCCGCCTGTTGTGCAGAGGCCATATCAACCACTTTTACGCCAGTTAATAATTCAGCCTCAGTTTCGTTGGGCGTAATCATATCAACAAGTTGCAATAAGTCATCACTTAATGTTTGCGCGGGAGCAGGATTGAGCACCACCTTGGTGTTGGCTTCTTTGGCAACACGAGCCGCTGCAGTAATAGTTTCAACCGGTGTTTCAAGCTGCATTAGCAGGGTGTCGGCATGGGTGATTAGCGTATGATGCGGTGCGAGACGGGCTGGTGTTAAACATGCATTTGCTTCTGCTGAAATACAAATGCTGTTCTCACCTGTGGCTGCAACTTGGATCATTGCGATCCCTGTTGGTGTGTTTTCTTCAACTAATACCGCATCAGTATTAATGCCATCGTTAGCAAAGGCTTCACGGATATTAAGGCCAAAGCTGTCGTCACCCACGCAAGCAATAAAAGCGATATCAGCCCCTAAACGTGCTGCTGCAACGGCTTGGTTTGCGCCTTTACCACCAGGAATAACCGAGTAACTGTGGCCGTGTAGCGTTTCACCAGGGCGAGGAAAAGATGCCACTTGAAGAACATGATCAGCGTTAACGCTACCTAGAACAACTAACTTATTCATATCGAGACCTTTTTGTTTCTACTTGAGCCAATAGTGTTATGGCGGTCAAAATGCATGGGTTAACGGAGACGTTAAACAATGAACTTTGTCGGGAATTACAACTGGCAACGTGAAGAATGCCTGGGGTGAGTGCTCGGACATTGAGGAGAAGCGCTTAAGCCCTTCTCCTCAAATAGCGACAGGTGATTACTTAGTCACAACCTTTAGGTCAACAGGAATATAAGCATCCACTTTTTCACCTTTAAGCACTTTCGCAGCCGTTTCTACGCCTAGTGCACCAATTAGATCTGGCTGTTGTGCGATAGTCGCCCCAAGGATGCCACGCTTAACAGCGGCAACACCATCCTCTGTACCGTCGAAACCAACAATCAGCACGTCTTTACCAGATGCTTGTACAGCACGCAGCGCACCTAATGCCATTTCGTCGTTTTGGGCAAATACGGCTTGAACATCTGGGTTCGCCGCTAGCATGTTTTCCATCACGTTAAGGCCTTTCGTACGGTCAAAATCAGCAGGTTGGCTAGCAAGTAGATCCATGCCTCCACCGTTAACAGCCTTCATGAAACCTTCGCCACGCTCGCGTGCCGCAGAAGTACCAGCAATACCTTCAAGTTGGATAACGCGTGCTTTTTCGCCCACTTTTTCCATGATGAATTTACCCGCCATTTCACCACCGGCAACGTTGTCTGATGCAATGTGACTTACGACTTCACCACGGCTAGCGCCACGGTCTAGTGTAAGGACTGGGATTTTAGAGCGGTTTGCCATGCGGATGGCGTTAGAAACAGCGTCTGAATCTGTAGGGTTAATCAGAATTGCTTTCACGCCACGAACAGTAAGGTCTTCAATGTTAGAAAGCTCTTTACTTGGATCGTTTTGAGAATCAAGAACAATGAGTTCATAACCTAGCTCTTTGGCTTTTGCTTCAGCACCTTCTTTCATTGTTACGAAGAATGGGTTGTTCAGCGTAGAAACGACCATTGCCATGGTGTCTTGTGCTGATGCTGTAGTGCTGAATGACGCTGACAGCACTGCCGCTGAGATTAGGGTTGCTAACTTTTTCATTCTGTATTCCTTTTAGTTTCAGGTCAGGGTACCGAGCGGCGACATCAGGGGGAACACCGCTCGGTGTTTCAGTCAAAGATTAAAAAGATTCAAGTGTTACTTATTTTTGTTATCGACCAGTACTGCCAGCAAGATAACCACTGCTTTAGCAATCATTTGGTAGTACGAAGACACGTCTAACAGGTTTAGTGCGTTGTTAAGGAAGCCGATGATCAGTGCACCAATTAAGGTACCCATGATTCGACCTTTACCACCGGCAAGGCTAGTACCGCCAAGTACAACAGCTGCAATCGCATCCAGTTCGTACCCCATACCTGCAGTAGGTTGAGCCGAAGACAAACGAGATGTGACGATAATGCCTGCTAGTGCTGCCAATAGGCCGCAGATTGCGTAGACGCCAATCTTGACGCGATCTACGTTGATGCCTGAAAGGCGAGTTGCTGATTCGTTGCCACCTAGTGCGTAGATGTAACGACCAAAGCGGGTGTGGTTGAGTAGGTACCAGACAGAAGCAAATACGATAACCATTAACCAGATTGGAACAGGGATACCCATAGCGTAGCCTGTACCAAACCATGCAAATGAGTCTGCAACGTCTGTAAAGCCTGTAGAGATAGGGCGGCCATCGGTGTAAACCATGGTTACACCACGCAGTAATGTCATAGTTACTAGGGTGGCGATAAAGGCTTGAACCTTACCTTTTGCGATAATCATACCGCTGATAGCCCCTAGCGCGGCACCGGCAAGTAAGGCTGTTGGTACTGCCACGATAACGGGCATTTCCATGCCAATCATGGTGGCGGCAAAGGCGCCACAAAGTGCTAATACGGAACCTACGCTTAAATCAATCCCCGCCGTTAAGATAACCAGCGTCATACCCACCGCAATGATGGCATTCACTGAGGTTTGGCGCAGAATGTTTAAAATATTGTCGACAGTAAAAAAGTTTGGATTCAAAAATGATACGACAACGATCAGTAAGATCAGTGCGATCAGTGATTTTTGCTCAATTAACCACTCTTTGGTGAACAGCTTGTTTGCTGAGCCTGTGGTTGGTGTTTGTTCTTTGTTCATCGCCTTGCTGCTCATGCTGTTACCTCATCGTTCTGCGCAATAGTTTTACCAACAGCGCAGGCCAGTAATTTTTCTTGATCGGCATCTTTCGCCATAAATTCACCGCTAATGCGGCCTTCGTGCATAACCATAATGCGGTCACTCATGCCGAGAACCTCTGGCATTTCTGATGACACTAAAATGATGCTCATGCCTTCAGCTTTAAATTGGTTAATAAGCTGATAAATCTCTTTTTTCGCACCTACATCAACACCTCGAGTTGGCTCATCAAGGATCAGCACTTTTGGACGAGTCATTAAGCCTTTAGCAATGGCGACTTTTTGTTGGTTACCACCAGATAGGTTGCCAATGATTTGATCGCGAGTCGGCGTTTTGATATTGAATAGGCGGATGAAATCTTCTACTGCGGTGACTTCATCATAGTGATTCAGTTGGATACCCTTCGACAGTTGCTCTAGTGAGCACAACGACATGTTTTCTTTCACCGATAAGCCAAGGACTAAACCGTCACCTTTACGGTCTTCTGAAATATAAGCGATGCCGTTTGCTAAGCCATCTTGGGGGCTGATTGGGTTGATTTTTTTACCATCAAGTTTAATCTCACCGGACTCACTTTGTAGCGCGCCGTAAATCACTTTCATCAGCTCGGTACGGCCAGCCCCCATCAAGCCTGAAACACCGAGGATTTCACCACGATCTAGTTTGAAGGAAACGTCGTGAACACCCGAGCCAGTTAAGTTTTTGACTTCCAGGCACGTTGTACCGTGTGTGACGTCAATGCGTGGGTATTGTTCGTCTAAACGACGGCCTACCATCATTTCAATCAAACCATCTTCGTTGGTTTCTGCCACTACACATTGACCAATGAATTTACCGTCGCGAAGGACAGTAATGTCGTCACAAATTTCAAAGATTTCTTTTAGGCGGTGAGAGATGTAAACAATGCCACAGCCTTCGTTACGTAACTCATTAATCACTTTAAATAGCGACTCAGTTTCCGTATCAGTGAGGGCATCGGTTGGTTCATCCATGATGATGACTTGCGATTTAAACGATAGTGCTTTGGCTATCTCAACCATTTGCTGTTCACCCAAACTCAGCTCACCGAGCAGCTGGCGAGAATGGTGTTTTACGTTCAAACGTTTTAGCAGAGCATCGGCTTCACGGTACATTTCTGCCCATTTAATGCCACCAAACGCATTGGTTTGCTCACGGCCAAGAAAGATGTTTTCAGCAATAGTCAGCTCAGGGATGAGGTTCAGTTCTTGGTGAATAATACTGATGCCAGCTTCTTGAGAGTGGCGAGGCCCATTGAAGTTGACAGGTTTACCTTGGTAGCGAATTTCACCGCTATCCATGGCATAAATACCTGTTAGCACCTTCATCAGTGTCGATTTTCCTGCACCATTTTCACCCATCAGCGCCATGACTTTTCCGGGATAGACATTAAGGCAAGCATGATCCAAGGCTTTTACGCCTGGGAAGGCTTTCTCAATGCCCTGTAGTTCGAGGATTGGCTGATTCATGTTTATTCCTTACGATTTCAATTTAGCTGCTTAGCAAATAAGTGGCTTAAAAAGCTGGCGACTTAAAAGACAACGCCGGATTGGAAAATCACGTTGGCATAAGGGGTGCATTCACCAGTACGAACTACAGCCTTACTGTTTTGCGTGTGCACTTTGAATGCTTCGTGTGGAATGTAGTTGATCGCGATAGTTTTGCCACATAACACTTGTTCGTGTTGAATCAGCTCAATGAGAGCAGCATGGTGTTCTGGGCTTACTGTTTTGAATTCTTCAGCAATGATGACGCCTTCGATTTGCATTTCACCTAATACGGCTTTCACTGTGGCGATAAAGGTCGGAACACCCGGAATTAAAGCTAAGTCGATGCGTTGTGCTTCATCTGGGATGGGTAAACCAGCATCGCAAATCGTGATTTCATCAGTGTGACCAAGCGTTGCAATTACGTATGACAACTCGGCATTGATGAGTGCGTTTTTTTTCATGGGGTGCACCTTAATTATAAATAGTGGTGATGCTCTAACATGTTTTCTAGGAATATTGTGTAACACGTCAAATTGAATTTTAGCCCATCGAAACGTTTACGCAAACGTTTCGATGGCTGAAATGTAGTGATAAAAGAGCTGATTTGCACTTAATTTGGTAACGAAATGTGAGATCGATCGGGTTTGAAATGCTTGCAAGCAATAAAAAGCGATAAGGCTCACAGCCAGCTATAATCCTGTTTGGATGTTGATGTGCAGCAGGGTTAATATCGGTTTGATAATGGGTTGTTGAGGAAGATTTAGTGCGGATCTTTTGTCAGAGTAGTGTAAAGCTTTGAAAATATCTGATTCAATCTTTGCTTGTTGCAGTAAAAAGCGATTATTATTCTGCTTCTGAATGAACGTTTGTTCATTACTTATAGTTCATGATTTAAATTTGGTCATAAAAACGTGTCGATTCTCGCTTTAACTGTCAATGTGTGGGTCATTGCACTAACTGTTGCGCCTGTTTCTATGGTGGCGTTAGTGTATGGAATGAAAAAGAAAATTTCGTGGCTGTCAGTCGGTGCTGTAATAGGCTTATTATTATCCGTTCTACTATTGATTTTGTCTCAGTACACAGATTATAAAAAGTTTGAGCAATGCTTAATGCGTGGAGAAGGCTACAGCCCTTTTTCAGGTTTATGCGTAAAGTCAGGCCAACGAGATTAACTGTTTTTATTGATGGCTCAACCTACCTCACATGAATAAACGCGCCTTGCTAACACTAGGCAAACTTGAACTTCCTGATTTAATCTTTGTTTCTTGCTTACTATTTCACCTACCTTATGTCGTAAAAATGCTTCTAACTTGCCTGTTGCCGGTCATAAATACATGATCGATCAGTCGGCTCGTCTTGTGTGGGTGATTTTTGACTGGTATCTGCACCGTGAAAACCATGAATGTGTCAATAGTTACCCTTCTTGAATTATTTCAAAACGTGAATTAATTCAGTAGATTACATTATTTTGATTCGGGTCAAGTTAGGCACTTTGCATACTGTAGTTATGCGGCTAATTGTGTAAGCTATTAATAGCTTAGCGTTCTTATTGTGCGCGGCTCAATTATAAATAAGTTGGAAATAGGTTGTAATTAGCGGTATGTGCAAGAAATGTGACTGTAACAATGTACAAAAGGTAAAGCGGCACTGGTGGGAAAAACTATTTTGTAATGCAAAGTATCAATGTCGGGAGTGTTTGCGAATTATTCGCTTGTAAATAATAAACGACATATTAAGTTAACAATGACAGTAAAAGCGCTTCATTTTTGAAAATAAGCATGATGGGATTTATTTACTCTTTATCGATGGCAAGATGAACAGTGTGAATTCAGATGAATCATCGGCCATTGAAGCGTATTTTAATTCAGTGTCGCAAGGATCACTTGGTTTGAATGAAAGTGCGCAAACCAAGTGGCACCTACAATATTTGAGTTACTCCGAGCGTCGTCAGCATGCTCATTGATCGCACATAAGCTATCGCCTCCTGCCAACGTCAGTTGATACTCTGAAGCATGCTTTTCATGCAGTACAGAGCTAACTGTACCTGAAAGAATATTATCGTAATATTCGCTGGTAGATTCAGATGAAAGGGTAACAGCAGGGCCTTTCACGAGCGCAACAACATCTTTGCCTTCAACTAGCCCTAAACGTTCAGTGCTGCCGTGCGTAATTGTGGCGAGCAGGGTTTGCTGGCCTTTTAATTCAACGCTGATGATATCGTGTAGTGCATGGTTTTCGATTTTTGTTATTCTGCCGAAAAGCTGGTTGCGGGCACTGGTTTGTAATGAGAACTTACTCATCACCCCCAGTAAACTGTGTAGCGGAGCGTCTTCATCATTTAAGGCCTTTAGCCCCATATCTTGTATTTGGTCAAGTAACTCATACATTTGTACTAATCGCTTACCTGTGTGGGTGAGGGTTGCACCACCACCACCTTTCCCACCTTTTTCACTGGCAATCACTGGATGTTCAGCACGGCTATTCATATCTTTAATGGCATCGTGTGCAGCTTTGTAGCTGATCTCAGCAAGTTTTGCAGCTTGGCTGATCGAACCTGTTTGAGAGATGGCTTTTAGTAATGCGATTCGGCGAGGGTTCACATACATTTTTTCATTGTCTAAAAGCGTTAGCTGCGCGTCGAAGTTCATCATAAATATGAATTAAATCAGTACGATTAAAGGTGAAGTCAGTGTATAGCTTAATGGCTAAGATTACTAATCTTTGCAACCTCGCGATGATATTCATTTGTTTGCTTTTAAGATCACGTTAGTCCCTTTTCATCATAGGTAACCTTGCTAACTCGTTATGACGTCACGTTTTTCATGCTGCCATAGGCATAAGATGATGGCTTCTTAACCACAAGTCGTTAATCGCGCGGAGGGATACCATGACCATAGGCAAATACCTAAGGTGGAAAGATGAGAACGGCAACGAATTTCGCCCAGTTTCACTCACAGGCACCGAGTTACTAAATGATAGAACATTAAATAAAAGCACGGCATTTAGCTATGAAGAGCGTGAAGATTTCCAACTCACGGGACTGTTACCGCCAAAAGTGCAAACGTTCGATGATCAGCTGAACCGTGTTTATGATGGTTTTCGTAATGCTTCGACAGATATTGAAAAGTATTTGTTCTTACGTGCGTTGCAAGATCGTAATGAAACCTTGTTCTATGCTTTAGTGTCTCGCCATGTTGAGGAAATGACGCCAATTATTTATACCCCAACGGTGGGTAAAGCCTGCCAAGAGTTTAGTCACCGTTATCAAAAAGCGCGGGGCTTGTATGTTACCCAAGATAACGTTGAGCAGATGAGTGATCTTGCCCGTCACTTTCAAGGTAAAGACATTAAAATTATCGTGGTCACGGATAGTCAGGGCATTCTTGGACTTGGCGATCAAGGTGTTGGTGGTATGGGAATCCCGATTGGTAAGCTGTCACTTTATACCTTAGGGGCTGGTATTCATCCTGCGCATTGTTTACCGATAGCGCTTGATGTAGGTACTGATAATCAAGATCTGCTCGATGATCCTATGTATTTGGGTGTGCCGAGAAGACGAATGCGCGGCGAAGAGTACAAGCAGTTTATTCAGAAGTTTGTTCATGAAGTGAAGCGTAATTTTCCTAAGGCAGTTTTACAGTGGGAAGACTTCAGTAAGTCGAACGCCTTTGACAATTTGACTGAGTACGAAGAGTATTTGCCATCTTTTAATGATGATATTCAAGGCACTGGTTCGGTTGTACTAGCGGGTATCTTAGGGGCCGTGAAAATTAAGCAAGAAACACTGGTGGATCAAACTTATGTCGTTTATGGCGCAGGTGCGGGTGGTGTAGGGGTTGCTGACCAAATATTTGCAGGGCTATTAAAAGAGGGCTGCTCCCATAGTGCAGCACGTGACAAAATATTTGTACTCGACTCACAAGGACTTGTCTTTGATGATCGTGAAGGCTTAGATGACTATAAAAAACGGTATGCTAAGCCAAGAGCTTTGGCGCAAGGTTGGCAGAGCGAGCATGAAACCAAGGTGTCATTAACCGAGTTGATTAACAACCATCCTGTGACTGTATTGTTAGGGACAAGTGGCATTGGTGGTGCATTCAAAGCTGAACATGTTCAAAAAATGATGGAATACACCAAACGACCTATGGTGTTCCCACTCTCTAATCCAACCGCAAACTGTGAAGCTCTACCTGAAGACATTTATCAATGGAGCGACGGCCAAGCGATTGTTGCTACAGGCAGCCCTTTTGACAATGTAAATTACAATGGTTGCGAATACCGTATTGGCCAAGGTAATAATGTGTTTATTTTCCCTGGGGTTGGCTTAGCATCGATTGTGGCACAATCACAAAAAATCACCATGGATATGTTTACTACTGCGTCTTATGCGCTGGCTGATGCTGTTTCCCAAGAGGATCTTGATAAAGGATGTGTTTATCCAAGGATCAGCGAACTCAGGAATGTGTCAATTACCGTCGCTAAACGTATTCTTGCGAATATTCAGGCGACCGACCCTCATCATCAATTAGGGGAAGTCGATGTAGAGCAGGCATTGGCTCACCATATTTGGGAGCCAGTGTATTTACCTTATCGCCGAGTGTAGGTGACATTCACATCATGAAATAGAGGTTGTAACCTCAATGAGAATACAAGCGGCTACTAAGGCCGCTTTTTCTGACGCGAATTCTGGCGATTAATCACTTATAATGCAGGGGTACACTCGTTTTTAAATGGCATCTTCATGTTAATAATCTCTAACACTGTTCAACTGGCTGATTGGGAAATTGAACTCACAGCGATTCGTGCGCAAGGCGCGGGTGGACAGAACGTCAATAAAGTTTCTAGTGCTATTCACCTTCGCTTTGACATTAACCGCTCAACGCTACCTGCGTTTTATAAAGAACGTTTGTTGAAATTGTCTGATAGCCGGATTACCAAAGAGGGGGTAGTCATTATCAAAGCGCAGCAGTTCCGTACGCAAGACATGAATAGGGAAGATGCGCTTAATCGCTTAAAAGAGCTTATATTATCGGCTACTGTGGTGCAAAAAAACCGCCGTGCCACTAAGCCTACGCGTAACTCACAAAAGCGTCGTATGGATAAAAAAACACAACGCGGACAAACTAAATCGTTGAGAGGAAAAATCAACGTTTAAGCTTTTTATATGTGGGGGTTATCTCAGCACTACTATCTGTTTTTTTTAACTTAAATGTCTATTTTTCAATACGATAATTCATCCTTTTGTGAGTTTTATGTCAGGAATGATGCCTTTTAGATACAGCTACTATGCTTTGATTATGTATGCATTACTCTGTGTAGATTGATAGTTGTTAGGTAAATTTCATGAATAAAATGCTGATGGTAAGTGCTCTTGGACTCGCGCTTGCTGGTTGTGGTGGCTCAGACTCAAATACAAGCAACGAAGGTACTTTTTCATTGGCCTTCTCAGATGCTCCTGTTGATGGTTTAAATAAAGTTTGTGTCGCTTTTGATAAAATTACGGTAAAGCATAATAACGGTTCTGAATCGGCATGGAGTACGACATCGTTCGCAGCAGATCAAAGTTCACCGGGATGTATCCCAAATGGACTTGAAATTCCAAAAGATGCTGCAGGTAACCCGCTGTTTATGGTGATCGATCTGTTGGACTATCAAGGTGAGAATGCACTGCAAGTACTTAGTGATGAAAAACTAGAGGCGGGTCAATATAGCCAAATGCGCTTATCCGTACTGTCTACATGGAATGATAGCTCAGGTGTGTATACGGATGGTACGCCGTATTCTCATGTAGAAGAGATCGCAACAGGTGATAAGCTTGATATTCGCGTGCCTAGTGGTGAGCTTAAACTCGATGTTTTTGATGTAACAGCAAATGCCACTCAAGCGTACACGCTTGAGTTCGATTTACGTAAAAGTATGGTTTCTAATGCTCACGGTTATCAGTTAAAACCCCGTGGCTTACGTTTAGTAAAAAATGAGAATGTCGCCACGCTTCAAGGAATAGTTGCACAAGGTTCATGTGCTGCCGAAGGTGATCTCACTCAGGCATATGCGTATATCTATCAGCCAAGAACAGATGATAACTATGGTGATCTAGGGTCATCGACTGAACCTTATACGTCGGCTAAAATTGACTCAAGCACAGGCAAATACAGTGTTGGTTTCCTTCCATTAGGGCGCTACGATGTTGCGCTAGCATGTGATGGTGCTGCTGATGATCCAGTACAAGCTGGCGATGCCATTAACTTAATGAACCCTGTGGTTAAAGATCAGAATTTGACAGAAACAGGTTTAACCGTCGATCTTCAATATTAATTAAGTCAGCTATAGCATGCCTAAAAAAGCCAGTTTGATAAGGGAACTGGCTTTTTTACGCTTTAAAATTCTTTCCAAAATAGGCCGAAGCCATTTAATATAGCACCATAAAAACTATATAAAGTAGAAAGAAAGTCCATGTCTCTAATGATCCCTATGGTCATTTTCATGCAGCAGCGCTTAGTAGAAGTATCGGATAAAGATGATGCAATCGCCATGCAAGCATACATGAAAACCCAGCAGCCATTTTATGGTGTAAAAAGTCCCGCCCGAAAAGAAGTGTTTAAACAGGCCAGAGCGCATACAAAAGTTGAGGATTTTGCTAATTATCGTCGACTTGTGCTTTGGTTATGGTCTGGAACGCATCGCGAAGAGTTATATCTAGCGATGGATGTCGCTGAATACTATAAAAAATTCCATACTAAAGAAGCATTTGAAGTCTATGAAGAAATGTTAGAAACGGCTGATAACTGGGATACTGTAGATAAGCTTGCTTCAAACTTAATTGGTGGATTAGTGAAAGAGCACCGCGAGTTTGAAACTAAGCTGGTGGCTTGGCGTACCAGCAAAAATATGTGGTTGCGTCGAGCGTCTTTACTCGCGCACCTTAAGCACAAAGGCGATATCAATCTGCCCTTGCTTGAAGAAACAATTTTGATGTTAGCACATGAAAAAGAGTTTTTTATTCAAAAAGCAATTGGTTGGGTATTGCGTGAATACTCAAAAACAGACCCTGTTTATGTGAATACATTTATCCGTGAACATCATGCCGTGTTGGCGCCGTTGAGCCAGCGTGAGGCGCTAAAGATTGTTGCTCAAACCTCCTGTTAGTCACTCATGAGAGGTATCATAAACACCGTGCCCTGCATTGCTGGCTAGAAAATATATTTAGTCAAATGCAGCTAACGGTGTTTATGTCTATTTACTCAATACGCTAAGAGCGTTAGGTAAAGGCTGTTCTCGCGCTATTAACGTTCACCTTGTACTTCAAAGTCATCAGTGACTAAACGTGCTTTACCGTCCGCTTGAATTTGCCAATACTCACGGTGCACAGCACCAAATGCTTTATTCATTGTCCATTTTGCAGTGAGAATGAAGCCATCATCGCCCTCTGCCTCCCAAGTAACATCCGTGTAATCTACGTCTTTAAACCCTTGGTCCATGATGTTTTGCCAAAATGCTTGAATAGCCTCACGCCCTTCAAATCGACCGAATGGTCGTGCATCCATCACAGAATCTGGTGTGTATTGCTCGGCACAGCCAGCAGCATTTTGGCTGTTAAAGGCAACCTGCCAACGTAAAATAGCCGCGTTGCACTCGTTTAGAACTGAATTAGTCATGGTGTTTTCTCTTGTTTGTTCGTTTTAACTAACTTTAGCGTTAGTATTAGAATGGAAAAACAAAGTAATCAGAAAATACTGTTTGGGAAAATAGAACAATATGTCTCGATATCGTCAAATGGCTGTGTTTCAAGATATTGTTGAAACGGGCTCTATCACTAAAGCGGCCGATAGACTCGGGCTATCGAAATCTGTTGTGAGCCAGCATTTAAAGCAGTTGGAGTTGGACTTGGGTGTGACGCTTCTGACTCGAACAACACGCAAGCAGCATCTGACAGTAGCTGGTGATGCCTTTTTTCAGCAATGTTGTTTGATGCGCACGATTGTTGATAATGCTTGGCTAGATGCACAAAATCAGCAACAAGTTCCAAAAGGAACCCTGACGGTGACAGCGTCTAACGCGATAATGGATTATCTTGTTATTCCTGCGCTGGCCGATTGCTTTCGTTCATTTCCAGCCGTTAAATTCAATCTACGTTCTGACGATGGCAAGACAGATCTAATCCAAGAAGGGATTGATTTAGCCATTAGAGTAGGGGAGTCACCAAGCAGTAATTTAAAGCAAAGAAAGATAGGACAATTTCGTGACGTGTTATGCGGGCACAAAACGTTACCTGAAGGACCTATCGAGTTACAGCCGTACATTGCTCATCATTGGCAACAGGATAAAATACATCATTTTGCAATGCGCAAAGCAGATACTGACCTTAGAAAGGTGGCTGAGCCAACCCTGTCGTATGACTTTATCGCCACGCATCGAACGAATAACTATCATGCGTGTTTGGGGCTATTGAAACAAAGTGTTGGTATAGGGATCCTGCCTGAGTTTATCTTTCAACTGCATCAAGCGGACTTAGTTGATCTGCTACCCCATTATCAACTCGCGCAAAGTAATGTGTATGCGCTACATGCGTATCATGGCGGGATGCCTGTCGCTGTTCGCATGGCACTTGATGCAATAATGGAACGTTTATCACTTTTGTCATCATCATAAAACGCCTTCAGGTAGGGAAACCTAGTATCAAATCAAACCTGCTTCTTGTGAGAGAGAATATTTGCGTTGGATGAGGGAGTATATCTTTCCTTTCATATGCATGCTAACATCAATTATACACTGTTCAATATATTCAAATGTTGAATAAAGCTGATTAGATTGATAACGGCATAGCTGGCTATAACAGGGCTATCTATAAGCCGACTAGCTAAAGGGAAGCGATAAAAATGAAGAAATCAGTATGGGTTGTTTTAGGTCTTTCTTTGCTAAGTTTGATGGGATGTGGGGATGAAAGCCAGCCATACCAGTCAACAACGCCTCAAGTATATAGTGAACAAGGTGACGCGGCAGATGATTCAACACTTGCTTATTACCACAGTGTCTCGGTTGAGCTTGAAAGGAAAGATGTTGAGCCACGTTATCAAGACTTGCTGGATAAATGCCAACAAGTGACTGAGTATCAATGCACACTAACAAGTAGTTACTTAAATACAGATCGCTATATACAAGCCAACGTTGAAGTCAGAATTTTACCAGCTGGCGTAAATGACTTTTTGGCGCTCGCTTCCTTAGAAGGTGAAACTAAAAACCTTTCTACAACGAGCGAAGATTTGACGGGGGCGATTGTCGATAATGATCAACGTTTAGTGATGTTGATGGACTATAAAAAAGAATTGCTCGACCTAAAAAAAATATCAGGACAAGATGTGAGTGCACTTGTCCAAATCGCGAGTGAACTTGCGCAAGTACAGTCACAGATAGAAACGGCGCAAGGTGAGCAGGCAAAGTTAAAGCAGCGGGTTAATTTAGATGTTGTGTCGGTAAGTTTATATTCGTATGAACCGACATCATTTATGACTCCGATAAAAGATGCAGGTAATGGTTTTATTACTAATCTATCAGAAAGTATTGGGCAAGCGATTACAGCGGTGGCTTATCTTTTGCCTTGGTTACCTATTCTTGCCATTTTTGTTTATGTATTGCGTAAAGCTTGGTTTTTTGCACGTCGCGGAAAGCAAAAAGAAAATAGTTAAAGGTATGAAAATGACAAAGCCGAGATGATATCTCGGCTTTTTAGTTTGGTGCGATTCAGTGCTTAGAAGTATAGGCGAATCACGGATTCAGCTACACAGCCAGGGCGACGACAACCTTCGATTTCGACTTTGATTTCTTGAACAATCTCGAGACCGCGTTTAATCGGCGTAACAGACTGAATCGAAGTGCGAGCACGTACGCGTACACCCGCTTTTACTGGGTATGGAAAACGAACTTTGTTCAAACCAAAGTTAACTGTCATTTTAGCAGATGGAAATGTCTGCTTCGTTGGATCAACACTGTCAGTTAGAACAGACAATAAAGACAGGGTTAGAAAACCATGTGCGATGGTTGTTTTAAAAGGTGATTCTTCCGCTGCACGTTCAGGGTCGGTGTGAATCCACTGGTGATCTTCAGTGACTGCGGCAAACTGGTTAATACGGTCTTGATCAACAATAAGCCAATCGCCTACGTGAATTTCTTCACCCAAGTTTGCTTCAATCTCTTCTTTCACACGTTGAGCTTCTTCAGACAGCTCGATTGGTGCCGGCTGCTTGATCTCTGGTTCTGGTGCAATCGCATCATTAGATGCTGCAATTCTTTGATCACGCCCCCAAGCAACAAGTTGGCTGTTGTTTGCTTTATCTAGGAACTCGCTCCAATAATCACGGATAGATGGAGATAGCCAGTCTTTAAGTTCAAACGGATTGTGCGCTAGAGCTTCACGCTTTTGCTTAAGAAAATCGACTACTTTCATGAATATGAACCTTGTTAGAAATCATGTCACCTCGACAGAGCCGGGTATTATAATGGCTTACAATCAATATCAAAAACCATTTTGTGCGTTAGATCTCATTTAAAAGCTCATCGGATGAGTGATAACCTTTTAATATCAGTGTGATAGATAATGTTAAATATTTGACTGAAAATGATGAGTATTATTGGTTTAGTCAATTTGTAGCCATTTTCAGCGTACACTTGTGAGTCGAATAAAGCACTGTTCACTAAATTCATATTAGAACTTATCAGCAATATTAGCCATAAAAACTGTCGTTAAATTGGTACTTTTTTGTCTCGCGTTATGCCCTTCGATGAGTAAGTAATAGTGCTGGGTTGCAATATTAAGACAGCTGATGCCTCGGTAAAAATCGATTAACACCTAAACTTTCTACTGCACATTGTGTCGTTGTAGGAGTGTGTGGTGCAAAGCTTAAAATGTGTTCGCTTTGGGATCATTTTATTAGTGATGATGCTCGTCTCGGGCCCTGCTGCGAGTGCACCAAAAGATGAAATCGTCTATGCGCTTGATGATTGGGTAAAGCAGGCCGTTCGTACCTCCATTCCTGGCGCATCTCTAGCTGTCGTAGTAAACGGGCAAATACGTTTACTACGGGGCTATGGTGTCGCAAAGGTAGGGGCTAAGCAGAGGGTAACGTCTTCGACACGTTTTCCGTTGGCATCTATCTCTAAAACCTTTGCATCGGCTGCAACATCGTTATTAGTTGATAAGCAATTAATCGATTGGGATACTCATGTTGTTCCTTACTTGGAACACATTGAATTTAGTGATCCCCAGCAGGGAAGCGCAGTTACGTTACGCCATTTGCTATCCCATACTTCAGGGCTTGTCCCCCAAGCCTATTCTGATTTGCTTGAAGATAATGTTAGCTATACCCGTATTGTACAGATGATAAAACGCATAAATTTTGTTTGTGAACCAGGGGATTGTTATGGCTATCAGAATATTATTTATAACTTATCCGCAGAGATGGTCGCGCATGCCGCAGGGCAAGATTATCCTACTTTTGTGAAAGAGCAGCTTTTCATTCCGTTAGAGATGGATCATGCAACCTTTGGTATTGATGGTTTTACTAGCCATGAAGATAGGGTTGCTCCGCATGTAAAAACAAAATCTGGTTGCGCGGCCGTTAAACCACAAGAGGCCTATTATCAAGTACCCGCAGCAGCGGGGGTGAATGCGAGTGCGCAAGATCTCGCCAAGTGGATGCTGGCGCAATTTGGCCATCAACCTACGGTGCTTAACCCTGCTTTACTGTCGATAATGCATAAGCCGCATATTCGGGCGAACCAGATGCGTTATAAAGCTAAATTAAGTAACGTTTATTATGGTCTCGGCTGGCGTACGTTTGATTATCAAGGGCTGTCTGGCTTTATTCACCATGGCGGTTGGGTTAAGGGGATCCGCACTGAAATGCTTTTTAATACGGTGACCCAGACAGGCGTGGTGTTTCTTATTAATTGTGAGCAAAACAATGTTGCTAGAGGCATGGTGCTCGAGTTTTTAAAATTATATAAAAAGTATATGGTGGATAAGGTACAATTGGTTACACCTGAGTCTTAACCTCAGGCTGAATTTTCCTTTATAAAGAGGCAATAACATGGTGTCTAAAAAGCGTAAAGTGAAGCTGCAAGCGCGTAATAGCCAAGAGGCTGATTTGGTGCAATTACCAACATCAGTGAACAATACAGCAATAGAATTAGGGCGTGGAACGATTCAGGACAATGCACTGAAAGCTGCGGTAACAAGTAAACTTTTCACCACTCGCGTTGTGAAAGCGAAGAAAGGTAAGGGTAGCTTTAGCCGAAAAGATAAATTTAAAGGCCGAGAGCCTTATTCAATGGTATTCGCTGTCGCAGCATAATGTCATTGAATAAGGTTCTTTTTTAATTCGTTCTTGTTTTCTTGTTAGCCATTGTCCATGCCAGTTTCTCCGCAACTTTTGTCATCCATAGCTCAGTTCACTCAAGCGAGCAGTGTTTCTCGTACTCATGTTATCCAAACATTATGGGGAGGCTACGGTACGTTATTTCGTGCATACTTGAATGATGCAGAGGTTCCTTCTGTGGTGGTTAAGTACATCGCATTACCTCAACCTAAAAAGCACCCCAAAGGATGGAATACTGTCACCTCGCATCAACGAAAACTAGACTCATATCAGGTTGAGGTGAATTGGTATCAATATTTTGCCAATAACAGTCATAACGAATGTTTTGTTCCGCATTGTGTATATGTGGAGCGGCTAGATGATGCGATTTTATTAATTTTAGATGATCTCTCTCCCGCAGGTTATAGCGAAGTGGTGACTTCGGTACGCCAGGTACATATTGAATCTTGCTTGTCGTGGCTCGCCTTCTTTCATGCACAATACCTTCATACTAATTGCTCAAGCTCAGCAATATATAACGGACTTTGGCCATCGGGAACGTATTGGCACTTAGCAACGCGACCTGATGAGCTTGATGCATTAGAAGATCTGCGATTGAAAAATGCAGCTGACTTGATTGATCAAACGTTAAATGATGCTCAGTATCAGACCCTTGTTCACGGTGATGCTAAGTTGGCTAATTTTTGTTTTACACCAGAAGGCACTAAGGCTGCAGCGGTGGATTTTCAGTATGTAGGGCAAGGCTGCGGTATGAAAGATGTCATTTTGTTGCTAAGCAGTGTGCTCGATTTTTCGAAGGCGGCAGATCAAGCACCAGTGTACCTAGACTATTATTTTGCGCAATTATCAACAGCGCTTGCCACGCTTCAGCCGCAGCTGAATGCACATAGCGTAGAACAAGAATGGCGTAATTTATATCCTATTGCTTGGGCTGATTTTCAACGTTTTGTTAAAGGCTGGAGCCCAGAACATTGGAAAATCAATGATTATACCGAAGCGCTGACGGTGCAGGCACTAGAACAACTGGGGGCTTAATGTGCAGTTAAATCGTGCGGATTTAGAAGAATTATTACAGTTAGCCACGCAAGCAGCCCTTGCTGCTGGTGAATATATTACCCAGTTTGATCGCACGCAGCTTGAAGTGGAGAGCAAACATGTTGGATCCAGCCTGAGTGCTCAAGTGGTCACGCAAGTTGACCTCGATAGCCAAGCCGTGATTCTGTCGGTACTAGCGTCAAGTATTACACAGTACAACTTGGGTGTATTGAGTGAAGAGAATGCCGATGAAGCACAAGCTGCGCATCATGAAAGGTTAACGAGTGAATATTTTTGGTGCATAGATCCGTTGGATGGAACATTACCTTTTATCGAGAATACGTCAGGGTATGCTGTTTCTATAGCATTAGTGTCTCAGTCGGGGAAGCCAGTGTTAGGTGTTGTTTTTAATCCGCCGTCAGGAGATTTGTACCAAGCAATTAGCGATGGCAATAACAGCAAAGTTATTAAAAATGGCCAACCTTGGTTAACTCAAGTATCTGACACTTTGCTGGAACAAAAAGGCAAAGTGCCTGCAGCCTCATCTGCTGTTTTCACACTTTTTATCGACCGTAGCTTTCATCAAGATCCTCGTTATAACCCCTTACTTGAAGCTATAGCGGAACAGCTAACATTGGTGGGTATACATGAGCTGGAAATTATCAATACATCAGGCGCAGTGATGAATGCTATTGGTGTACTTGAAAGTGCACCCGCTGCGTATATTAAGTTGCCTAAACCTCAAAAGGGTGGAGGTAGTCTTTGGGATTTCAGTGCGACAGCTGCAATTTTTGAAGCATTAACACAGCAAGGTTTGCCTGTTGTTGTCTCGAATATCCATGGCGCACCACTTGATTTAAACCGTCAAGATTCTTACTACATGAATCATGAAGGTATATTTTATAGTGCGTACTTAATACGTATGCCTTTAATAGATCGTTTTACTACAATTTAAAAAATTCGTGTTTAAGCTTGTGCTGCACATTATTTTCCCTTTGTTATAAACAACCTGAAAGTATTCTTCATGAAAATACTCCTCAAGATAGGCTTGGGATGAGCTGTGATCGTCTGCTTTCTTATTATCTAGCTTGTTATCTTGTAATTGGATCGAGAATAATTTATCACTCCAAATATTAAGAGAGTAACGGCTATTGTAGCGCTCACCCGAAAGACCATTAGTGACGCTGGAGTTTATGGTATAAAAGCCAAGTGCATTAGTATCTATGACCGAAGATTGCTTAATATTTTCATATCCTTTGTCGTGAATAACAATTCTTTGGCTAAAAAAGGTTTGATTATTTTTATCTTTAATTAAAGCTTCATTACATGCTTTATTAGAGTAAAAGGTGTAAATAAAAGCAAAAATCGAGCTTAGTATATAAATTAATAAGCTATATTTAACGGCAATTCTCATTGATCAAACCTTTCATTTGGTCGAATGGATATTTTATGGGAAGTGTGAAGTCTAGAGTCAAATCTTCACCTAGTTTATCTGATGTATAAATACATGAAAGGTAAAGTTGCTGTGGATTAGATGAAATAAATATATTACTGATATTATCCGCTATCTTGACTTTTTTATCTTCGAAGAAGGCTAAAATAACACTGCTTCTAGGGTCGTTTTTCAGATGGACACTGGTATTGTTAATGATTGTTTTTGACCATGTTTTTTTCTCGACTGTATTCTTTTTTAAGAATACAGAGTAAGTCCAGAAATTCACGAGGGTAACGCTGATTACGATGAGGCTGATGGCCGCATATAACGCTATTTTATGGTTTGAAAAGTACGAATAAAATGCTTTAAGGTTACTTTTGCGTGTGGTGACTTGTGACGGTATTTCGATTGACTTTAGATCTTCTTGATGAAGTTCTTTTGATGGTTTGAACTCTTCTGTTGTAGTGAGAACGGCTTTTAAAGGTACAAGCTGTACCAAATGCGGTAATATCATGTAGCCCTTTCTGGGTAGGGTTTTGATGACTCTTTGTTCTTTTCCACTATCACCTAGCATTAAACGTAACTGAGCGATCGATTGTGTGAGGCTAGATTCAGATACAATACGTCCTTCCCAAACGCTAGACATAATGTCTTCTTTGGATACCGCTTTACCTTCATTTTTGATAAGCAATTCTAAAATTTGGCAATCGGTTGATTTTAATTTTTTGTGAATGCCAGCTTCATAGTTTGATAATTGCGAGCGTTTTAGCGGATTTAGTAACCACATTTATTTACCCATCTATTAACACAAATGTGTGAACCTTATTTAAGGGCAAAGAATTATACACTTGAGGTATAAAAAAACCATGTATAACTTTACATGTATATTTTTTGCTTGTTATTTCATAAGAATGAAAACCATTGCATTTATAGTATTTCTTTCATTGTGTTTAATGTTTTTTCATTTGTATTTAGTAACTTATCAACAGTTAAGGTAAACATGTATGTTTCCATTGGGGGATTCAGTGTTGATGCTGGTGTCTAATTGATTGTATGAAAAAGAAGACACTTTGCTTGTTTTTAACACAAAGTAACGGTCGAGCAGACTGAAGTGATCATGTGAAAAAATGATCTCTGTAATAAATGTGAGCATAATCGGTTCTTAGCATGCGGCCCTTGATATATATAATATTTATCTGAAGCAAAGAAGCTGCGGGTCAGTGAGTCTTTTTCTTGGGTATTCGCTTAGCTTCATATTGGGTTCGTGCTTTTATTGGACCATTACAGTGTCTGTGTATGCTTACTAAATTCTTTATGCCTCATCCCTTTTGCTGTCTTTCTTGCGCCTTATTATCGCCATTCTAGGGGGTATTAGTCGCTTTTGATGGCTGGATGTACAGTTGTTAGAGTAATTACTTTGATGTAAATAATTGGTTTTTAATGGATTTATTTATTCAGTAAACTTCATTTCTTATTTTTCGCACTTGTCGTTATATTTTTGTCTCATTTGAAAGTTGAAATAAAACTACTTACTTAATGACTTTAATTAGGGATGGTATCGAGTCGTTAATGCCATAAAAGAGTTCATTGAGTTTTACTGCTTTTTGATTAAGGACACTAATTTTGACAAATAGATGTTCACAAAACAGACAAGTGCAAGAAATAGAGTTAGAAGAGGTTTCCATGTTATATCCCGTTCCTGGTAGTGAGTGTTCAAGCGTGCACTTTAAACCTAAATACGAAAACTATATTAATGGTTGTTGGGTTGCACCGCTAAATGGTGAATATTTTGAAAATCATTCACCTGTTGATGATTCGTTAATTTGTCTTATTCCACGGTCTACCTCAGATGATATCGAACTTGCACTTGATGCGGCTCATGATGCAAAAAAAGCATGGGCAGCAAGCAGTGTAACAGAACGATCCAACTTGCTTTTAAAAATAGCCGATCGTATTGAGTTGCATAGTGAAAATTTAGCTGTTGCTGAAAGTTGGGATAATGGTAAACCTGTTCGTGAGACATTGGCTGCGGATTTACCGTTAGTAATTGATCATTTTCGATACTTCGCTGGTTGCATTCGTGCTCAAGAAGGGTCTGCTTCTGAATTGGATAGCACTACTGCGTCTTATCATTTTCCTGAGCCTGTTGGTGTTGTCGGTCAAATCATCCCGTGGAACTTCCCATTATTGATGGCTGCTTGGAAACTGGCACCAGCACTAGCTGCGGGTTGCTGTGTTGTTCTTAAACCAGCAGAACAAACTCCAGCCTCAATTTTGTTATTGGCAGAAGTGATCGGTGATCTTATTCCTGCTGGTGTACTAAATATTGTGAACGGTTATGGTCAAGAAGCAGGGCACGCGCTTGCTACAAGTCCTCGCCTCAATAAACTAGCTTTCACAGGTTCAACGGAGGTGGGTAACCATATTCTTAAATGTGCTGCTGATAACTTAATCCCTTCGACAGTTGAGCTAGGCGGTAAGTCACCGAATATTTTCTTTGAAGATATTTTTGCAGACGATGATAATTACTTGGACAAATGTATTGAAGGGGTATTACTTGCCTTCTTCAACCAGGGGGAAGTGTGTACTTGTCCATCTCGTCTGCTGATTCAAGAATCAATTTACGAGAAATTTATCGAGCGTTTACTTGAGCGTATGAAGACGATTAAACAAGGTAATCCTCTGGACGTAAATACTCAGGTTGGCGCCCAAGTTTCAAAAGAGCAGTTCGATAAGATCCTTTCTTATATCGAGTTGGGTAAGTCTGAAGGTGCGGAAGTTCTTGTAGGTGGTGAAGCTGCAGAGAAAGAAGGCTTCTACATTAAGCCGACTATCCTTAAAGGCCATAACAAGATGCGTATCTTTCAAGAAGAGATATTTGGCCCTGTAGTATCAGTAACAACTTTCTGCGATGAAGAGGAAGCACTTGAAATTGCAAACGATACTGAGTTTGGTCTAGGTGCGGGTGTATGGACACGCAATGCTAACCGTGCATACCGTATGGGACGTGCAATTGAAGCTGGTCGCGTATGGATTAACTGTTACCACGCTTACCCAGCGCATGCAGCATTTGGTGGTTATAAGAAATCTGGCATTGGACGTGAAACACATAAAATGATGCTAGAACATTATCAAAATACCAAAAATATGTTAGTGAGCTATTCAGATCGCCCATTAGGGTTCTTCTAATCTGACCCTATTATTAGGGCTGTTATCTTATAGTGAATAGCAGCCCTTAACAGGCCAACCATGATAATTTTTGATATTAATTCAATTAACCATTTAATCCCTATACTTATAGGTAATGCGGCTTCCTTTCGTAACGAACTCTTTTTTAATCAAGATAGCAAACTGTATGAAGTGCTTCAGTTTATCGAGCATACGGCCACTATTGAAGAAAATGGAAGTTTTATAAATGAAGTGACAGGCTACAGTATGCGGTTAAGTGAATTTCAAGAAGTGCGATTGAAAGTCAATGGTACTGAGTTAGTTGTTATTTCAAATACGTTATCTCATTCATCATAATAAAATTAAGTAGACAACGATGAATACGATTCAATTTCAGCAACAATCGATACCTGTTCTGGGCGCTTTTTTAAAAAAAGGGGATAAAGCCCGTAAGTTTGAATTATTGACCGATAACCTATCGCCGATTACGAATGATAACTTTATGGGTAAAAATGTTATCCTAAACATATTTTTAAGTATTGATACACAGCTATGTGCTAACAGTGTTCGTGAATTTAACCGATTAGTCGCGAGAGTACCGAATACAGAAGTACTTTGTATTTCGATTGATACACCGTTTGCAATGGTGCGTTTTTGCGAGATGGAAGGGCTTGATTACGTCACAACGGCCTCCTGTTTTCGCTCTCCTTCTTTTCAATTTGATTATGGTGTTCAATTATCAGACTCAATTTTAGAGGGGTTTACGGCTAGGGCTGTGGTTTGTTTAAATACTGTAGGTGTTGTCGTTCACAGTGAACTAGCCCATGATTTAGCGGCTCCCATTGATTACCAAAAAGCCATTCAATGCTTTAAATAATGCCGATAAAGTGAAGGTGTTTGCCTCTAAATCCTTCACTTTATTCAGAAGTTAAGTATTTGTGATGTATAAATCAACATTACATGTAAATTCATTATTTGAAAATTTAGAGTAAGGAAGCCTTACTTAGCAGGCTTCCTTTATCATACTTAGATATGGTTTCTTTTATCGTAATTATAATTTTGTACTTTGTTTTTCACATCAAGCACAGTAGGTTGTGTTGTCGATAATTGTGAAACATCTAAATCATATCCAAACTTAGACATCATAAATTCCATAACTCGCTCAGTGTTAAATAGATTGTTTGCTCGCATAGCCTCTATTTGTTCAAGGTTGTTGTTTTTTTGTGAGTCATAGATGAAGAAAGGTATTTCATATTGCTCTGGAGACATCTCTGGTAATCCATGTCCAACATTTACTTCTTCACCATGGTCTGAAAAGTAAATCACAAGTGATTTTTTATCTTCAAATGATTTTTCTATAACGCTTTTTATGACTCGATCTGTTTTTAATATTGTAGCATCATATTCAGGTGTCTTTGACCCCATTTTAATTGCGTTATCCAAATCACCATCTGAGAAGTTATTGTAAGGTAGGTGTGAACCCGCGAGGTGTAATATGAAAAGCTGCTTGGCTTCAGAACGATAATTTTTATTAACCAAGTCAATTAATGTTTCATCATTGCTGTTATTAAAAATACTAATGTCAGATGATTGCCCAATTCGCCCAATTAAAGAACTATGTATCCCTTGGTTAGTTTGAGAAGATAGCCAATGTGTATTAAATCCTTTTTCTTTTGCAGCATTAACAATATTGATATATTTGTTATAACCTGTTTTATCCTCGACAGTAGAGAAGCTTAAGTTTCTTTTTAATGACTCTCTAGTGATCGGAGTTGGAGATATAGTATTATGTACTAGATTAAATTTTGGGTCGTTACTTAATGAATCAATGTAAGGTGTGGTTTCGATATTGTAGCCATAAGCTGATAAGTGGTTACGGTATGCACTTTCACCAATAATAACATAGACTTTATTGTACTCACTGTCTTTCCCATTATCAATAATGTGAGATGGAAGATTGTAGTTATCTGGTGCTAATAATAGTCTTTGTTCGTCTTTATATGTTGCAAAGTTAAAAATAGGATTAAGTAAGGTATAATAGTAAAGATCATTTATTTTAATATATGGTTCAGATACAAACTCTCCAAATGATTTGCTGCCAGAAATAGCCCAGCGTATTGGATGGATAAATAACAGTATTATTAGCAATAACACTTTATGTTTTATTTTTATGTTGATTGTTATTTTTGATGAAATAAAAAAGAATATGCTAGAAATTAAAAGAGACACAAATATCCAAGAATAACCAAACTCAGATAGAAAGCCGTATGCTTCATTTGAATTGGTTTCCATTATAGAGGAAAAAGCACCATAAGTGAGGAATGAGTTATAGTAAAGCACTGAGTTTAGTTGAATGAAGAGAAGAATACTGACAAAACCCTTCAAAATATTACTGACAAAATTGCTCTTACATGAGCAACAAAGCGTGATAAGGATAATGTTGATTAAAGGTGTGCCGTGACCTAAATTTGAGCTTCCTGTTGTTGAAATTAAATGGAAATATGGTAGTAAACTGATCAGTATCAACCCAAAGAAGTATGTTTTTTTCATAAATTACATTCTATTTTTTACTATTAATAAATTTATTTAGACTGATTATTTATAATACACTAGTTTTATTTCTTATGAAATTAGCGCATAAGGTTGCTTTCGTTCTTGGTACTCACTTAACTGGGTTTTGATTGGATATCATACGATGACTTGAGGTGGTTTATAAGGATCACAATAGCGGTTTCGTTATGCACTATAATGAATAGAGGAAAGAAAGGGGAGTAATAAATAAAGGCGGCTTGCTTTGGCTTTCGATGAGGTAGTGATGGACGATAAATCTTCAATTCCTAACAAACAGACCAAGAAAAAGTTGCAGAGTAAAACGGATGCGACTCGGTTAACACTGATTCGGGCGGGTGTGAGTGTCTTTAGCCGTAAAGGGTATGATGGGGCTAGTAACCGGTTATTGGCAAAAAAAGCAGGAGTTAACTTAGCGCTGATTAGCTACCATTTTGGCGGGAAACGCGGGCTATATTTTGCTGTTATAAGGCATGTTAGCCATAAGCTTGCGGTGAGGTTTGCACCTGCAATAAAAAAGTTGGAGAGTGATTTTTCTCATCTTGATCAAATTGGCACACTGAAACAGCAGCGTAGTGCTTGCCTGGCTATGATTAAAGCGCTGCTCATTGCGAATCTAGAGCTGCTTCTTAATCGGCAAACCGCTTCATGGGCGATGTTAGTTTATCGTGAACAGCAACTCCCCAGTAAAGCCTTTTCACTTTTATATAATGAGTCTTTGGTGGCTATACTCACAGCGCTTGAAAAGCCAATAGCCTTTGCCACGCAACGCTCTGAATCGGATCCAGCAGTAAAACTCCTTGCCTTAAGTCTACTCGCTCAAGTACAGCTGGTTCGTTCAGCAAGACATATGTTGTTGCAGCATATGGAGTGGGAGACACTTTCCGATTCTGAAGTTTGTCTATTGAAAAAACACCTTTCAGCTCAGGTGGATACATTACTATCATTACCTCAATGATCGCGTATAAAAGCCCCCTTTTGAGTCATACATTCTTTATTCGCACTATGTTTTACTAACAGTGGTTAATATTTCGATGTATACTTGGCTATATATCGATTAAAGAATGATGAGTCTGATAATAATGATGAAGAAAAATCTTGCTTGGTTGGTCTGTGGGGTCAGTTTGATCGCGAGCCAGTACACATACGCTGCAGAGTCGGTAACTATTTTTGCCGCGTCGTCTTTGACTAATGCTGTGACCGAACTTTCTGAACGTTACCAACAGCAGAGTGACGTCAATAGTCGCCTTTCATTTGCGTCTTCATCGGCATTGGCTCGTCAAATTTCTCAGGGAGCGCCTGCTGACATCTATATTTCAGCTAATGTTAAATGGATGGATTATTTACAAACACAACAAGTGATTGAAAATGAAAGCAGAAAGCCATTACTGAAAAACAGCTTGGTTATGGTTGCTCCTCTGTCGTATCCCAAAGATACCGTGACGCCATCTGCGTCTTGGAATCTTGCTGCTGCCCTTATGGATACGCGAATGGCTGTGGGGGATCCTAACCATGTGCCAGCAGGACGCTATGCTAAACAGGCGTTAGAAAACTTAGGGATATGGCAAGCCGCGAAATCACATTTAGCGCGAGCGAATAATGTACGCTCAGCTTTGGTATTGGTAGAACGTGGTGAATCCAATCTTGGCGTTGTGTATAAAACTGATGCCAAAATTTCAAATAAAGTGAAAATTGTAGCTGAATTGCCCGATAGTAGTCATACGCCGATCCGTTACCCAATGGCGATTGTGAAGGGAAAAGCGACTCCTGCTGTACAAGATTATTATGTGTTTTTACAATCAGAAGAAGCCAAGACAGTGTTTGAAAAGTATGGTTTTGAGGTCGTAAGTGCTAACTGAGTACGAGATTCAAGCGCTATTACTGAGTTTGAAAATATCAGGGGTGGCCGTGCTTTTTAGCCTGCCATTCGGCATTTTATGTGCGTGGTTGCTAGCCCGTTGTCAGTTTATTGGTAAATCTATGCTAGATGGCTTAGTGCATCTACCGTTAGTGTTGCCGCCTGTTGTTATCGGTTACTTATTGTTGGTTGGCATGGGGCGGCAAGGTATTGTTGGTCGCTGGCTTTATGACTGGTTCGGTGTCTCATTCAGCTTTAGTTGGCAAGGAGCTGCATTGGCCGTGTCTGTTGTCGCATTTCCATTGATGGTTCGCTCAATACGTTTATCACTTGAAAGTGTCGACAATAAGTTAGAGCAAGCAGCAAGAACATTGGGAGCAAGCCCTCTTCGTGTCTTTATGACCATTACGCTACCGCTAACAATTCCTGGTATTTTAACGGGCATCATTTTAGCGTTTGCAAGAGCGTTGGGTGAATTTGGTGCCACAATTACCTTTGTCTCAAATATTCCCGGTGAAACTCAAACGATTCCACTGGCGATGTATTCATTTATTGAAACTCCTGGCGCAGAAAGCCAAGCTGCACGCTTATGTGTCATTGCGATTGCGATTGCTTTGTCTTCGTTACTTGCATCTGAGTGGCTATCTCGAGCCGCACGTAGACGCTTGGAGGCACCATGCTAACCATTAATATGTCACAGCAACTTGGTGATCTTTCATTGGATGTCGATGTGTCGTTACCCATGCAAGGGATCACGGCTATATTTGGGCGCTCAGGGGCAGGTAAAACATCATTCATCAATCTGTTGAGTGGCTTAACAGTACCCGATGCTGGCTGTATTACCCTTGGCGAGCATGTTTTGTTTGATAGTGCGACTAAGACTCTTGTACCGCCAGAACGTCGAGGTATTGGTTATGTTTTTCAAGATGCGCGTTTATTTCCTCATTATCGCGTAAAAGGCAACTTACTTTATGGGTGCCCTGAAAAAGATGATCAACATTTTAATGATGTTGTTCACTTGCTGGGGATTGAAGCACTCCTCGATCGTTTTCCTGCTTCGTTATCGGGCGGTGAAAAGCAGCGAGTGGCGATTGGCCGTGCTTTGTTAACTAAGCCAAAGATGTTATTGATGGACGAGCCATTAGCGTCGTTGGATGTACCTCGCAAACAAGAGTTGCTGCCTTATTTGGAGCGGCTTGCGAAAGAAATCAGTATCCCGATTGTTTATGTCACTCACAGCTTGGATGAAATCTTGCGTCTTGCTGATCATATGGTGATGTTGCATCAAGGCAAAGTTGTTGCGTCAGGGCACGTTAATAGTGTGTGGGGCTCGCCAGAGATGCGGCCGTGGTTACCAGCAAAAGAACAAAGTTCACTCTTGAGTGCACGTGTGAATTTCGATCACCCTGACTATGCATTAACCCAAGTAATGCTTAGTCAAAGTGATTTTTTATGGGTGAATCGGTTAGAAAAAACACGGGGTGAGTGGATACGTGTACGTATTTTCTCGAATGATGTTTCGTTGACTCGAGAGCAACCTAAACAAACCAGTATCCGTAATATTTTACGGGCGCGTATTGATAAAATTCAACGCGATACAGCTAACGAGCGTGTTGAAGTACGGCTTCGTATTGGTGAAACTCAACTCTGGGCAAATATCACGTTATGGGCAGCGGATGAGCTTAATTTGCTAGTCGGTGACTCTGTTTATGCACAAGTTAAAGGTGTCAGCGTAACGCGTGATGATCTCGTTGCATAGACCCAATGAGAGGTGGATGAGCTAAGGTTCCGCCTCTCATTAATGTATGCTCCCGAAGAAAACAGACTTAAATATGAGGACCATATTGTCGTTTTAGCTGAGTGATAACGGATGGCAACTCTTGCTGTATCAGCGCATGTATTAATATATTCCTATCTTCTACATTTATTCCCCAATTTCCTTCGTATTTATACCGCTCTAACAGAGATAAAGCGGTACTTTTGATTTTTCTATCCTGATGGCTGCTTGCATATTCCAATACCATCCAAGGCCCTACTTTTAGTGATAAGGCATATAAAATGTCACTATTTTCATAGATAACCCAATCAATATTGGTTGTATTAGCAAGAGTAGGTGAGGCGACTTTTTGGATCGGGTGAACATTTTGGTTAAAAAAACGTTTTGCGGCTTGAATACCTAGCAGTTCAGGCGTTCCTTGGTCACACAGCCACTGCGTCAGTGTCGCTATGCCTTCGTAATAACAATTCGCTAATACGGTGTCGAGTGTCCATTGTTGTGTGTATTCATCGCTAGGATCAAATTGTGCCCAAGTGAGTGTCATCACTTTAGTGGTACGTTTAGGTACTACTTGCCTTATTGGCTGGTTATTTTGGTGATGAAGTTGTCGAGCAATAACGAAGTGAACTAACTGATTGAGCCATACAGAGTAAAGAGTTTGCTGAATAGGGTTTAATCGCTGTACTTGGTAACGTTGGCAAACTGCATTTAAAAGCAAATGTGAAGAAAGAGATAAGTTAACTTCATTACCGTGATCGGACAGATCCCTTAAGCTGGCTAAACGTTGTGGAATATCATGGCTGAGATCATTACTGATCCCAATTCTAAAAGTAATGTTTTGATCAATCAGTTCGGGGGCAATGGCTTTGGTGGTGTTAAGCGCGGCACGAAAATCAAGCTCAACAATATTGGTGAGGCAATAATCATCATCAGAGAAGCAATGTTGGGGCAATTGATGGCGTAATGCTTTTAGTTCATTGATCAAATACTTTCGTGTCATTGGAGAATGGCATCGAATATCAATGTTAGGTAATGCTTTTGAAGGCAGAAGCTCATCGGGTGTTACCTGATCATGTAGATTTGAATATGTATTGACCATAATCACTTTCCTGCATATTAGTGTCGCACAATTGAAGCATAGCCGACTTTTTGGACGTTTAGGTCGACAAATATAGGTTTGTGATTTGCAACAAAGCGTTAGGTAATTTTATTTGTTCGTACAATTGCATATTTGTACTGAAAGTTAGTCTATGATGTTATAAAAAGTATATTTTCTATTGTATGTTATTGTTTTCTAATGACTATGTGCTGGCTGGTTTATGTCTTCTTTGTCAGTGTTTTGTCAAATAACAACAGAGTTAGTGTCTAAATATTGCATCATTAGCATGACCATTTATAGTGATTCGCACAAAAGATAGACAGCTTTTCACCATTAATGAGTCGAAATATTGCTGATTTAGTAGTCGCAATTACTATGTATTGGCTGATTAGTGGTTAAATTCATTATTATATTGGATGTACCCATGCGAATATTTTCATTGTTATTGCTTACCGTGTTTTTTGTTTCTGGTTGTGGCGGCTCAGGTGGTTCATCTGATAATAGCGGCAGCTCAAATAGCGGTAATTCCGGCCAAGTAGGCGGCGGTGATAATGGTGGTGGTTCTGGCGGTGGGTCAGGTGATAATGGTGAAGGTAGCGGTGGTGGTTCAGTAACTCCTGATCCAAACCCAAATCCAGACCCAGAAGGGACTTTCGCTGATCAAATGCTAACAGCAGTCAATGCAGCACGTGCTGTAGGGCGTAACTGTGGCTCAACGTTTTACCCTGCAGCAGCACCATTGACTTGGGATGCTAAGTTGCAATCAGCGGCGCAGGTGCATTCGACCAATATGGCAAACTATAATTTCTTCAGCCATACAGGGTTAGACGGAAAAAGTGCGAGCAACCGTGTCACAGATCAAGGATACGCATGGCGTTCAGTGGCTGAAAATATAGCAGCTGGCCAAAAAGACATTGATACTGTGATGACAACTTGGCTAAACAGCCCCGGTCATTGTAAAAACATTATGGGCAGTAACTACACGCAAATGGGAGCTGCTTATGATATGAACTCAGGCTCTCAATACAATATTTACTGGACGCAAGTGTTCGCCACACCACAGTAAGCGTGAATGATGGCAACTTTCCCATCACTAAAATAGTGGTTATTTTTAGAGAAAGCCTGTGGTATCAGCAGGCTTTCTTTTGTTACATGCCAACCTGCCTTTAAGCTGTTAGTTGCTAGACGATCGCGTTCTTCGTCAACATCTGGATCGATGGCATGAAGAATCGTAATGATCCCTTTATAATGGGCAATCTTCAGGTTATTGTCGTAACTGACAGCACCAACCCAGAATGGCTGCTGACTTTGCTTATCAATTCCGCCATACCACCAACGTACGTGGCTGCGCTTCAATAAATCACCAGCTAATTGGTACGCAGACCACTGTGGTTGTTGATTCCAATATAAATCTGAAATAGGCGGTTGTTTTTGCTGAATTAAGTCAAAATAATGAGTTAATGAAATATTGTCGTTAGAAAATGTTTTATTCTTTTTCCAGCCAAGCTGTTGCATCAAAGTGTCTGGGTTCGCGCCGAGATAAATCAAATTAATGGGTTGTGCTTGGTAAACAGGAGCTAATCCTGGATAGACTTCAAAATTTAGCTGGGCGTAGCGGTCAATTTTGGCTCCCTGAAGCTCAGTGGTGTCGTTAACGGTTGTTTGTGCATAACTGGTTTTTATCAACGCAAAGTCAATGTTGTTGCTATTAATGAAAAAGTGGACGTAATTCATTAGCAGTAAACTGATGATCCAAGTGCTGACTATATTGCGCCATTTACCTTGTTGGCGACGATAAAAGATCAGGGTTGTGATAAAGCCAAAAGCACAAGTCAGGATTAATAACCAATGTTCTTGTAAGAACAGCAATAGGGTAGCGATACTGGGTAACATGCTAAGTCCATGTCCCATGAGTGCACCTGCAAGCAGAAATTGGCCAACGCCTAGCGTGATACCAATGACAGAGCACAGGCTGAATTTCCACCATGGCATGCGATAACTCCCAGCAAGAAATGGCATGACCCAGGCAATAGGACCAAGTAAGCGAGCGGCGATAACAATGATGAAGCCATAGCGTGTTAGTGCTAGTTTGGCTTTGGCAGTGGCTCGACGTGTCTTAGGGAAGCGACGGCGCAGTTTTCGCTGCCCTTGTCCGCCCATTTTATGACCAATAGCAAAGCTTAACTGATCTCCTAACAATGCGCCGAATAAGACGGCTATAGCGCCTGTCAATAATCCCTGATTCAGTTGGTACCCAGCAGCAAGGAAAAAAGGTTCGCCAGGTACGAATAAGTTAGGGCCTATCAGGGCATCAAAAAAACTGCCCCCAAATAGCCACCACCAAGAAAAGTCCATATTTCACCTACCTTTATTTGTCATTAAGATTGACGGTAATGATCAAATTGATAGTTCATCTCGTTATTGCGCATTTCACCCAGAAAAAATCGGCGCACATTGGCTTTTAGGTACGTTAGCCCCATGGTGAAGAAACCATCTTGCTCTAAACGGCGAGGATCGAACCAAAAGCTGACGGATAACATGCGGTAGCGCCATGTTTGGGCGGCTCGGCGAACGTAGTCACAGTCTTCACATAGGGTGATGCTTTCGTCAAACCCTTCAATTTCTTGGTGGGCTCGTTTAGTTGAAAAAATACATGCACCAACTGCGGTCGGAAAAAAGAATGATGTAGCCCAAAGCCCAGCGTTAAATGCGCCATAACCTAAGCGATAGGTGAGCGAGAGATCATCTGCTCCCATGTAGACACCAGCCACTTCGAGTTTGTTTTTTTCTAACTTATGCAATGCATCTGTTAAAAAGGTTGGTGCTAAACGAACATCTGCATCTAGAAACAATAAGCGTTCATGTTGCGCCAACTTGGCGCCTGTATTTCGGCCTAAGCTTGTGCCACGGTTTTCCATTTTATGAACGGTTAACTGGGGGAGGGCTTTTTCATAACCGTGGGCTATGGTACGTGTGTTGTCATCGCTGTTTGAATCGACCACGATAACTTCGAAATTTTGGTGGGTTTGTTTGCTTAGATCATCTAATAGACGACCAATGCGTTTCTCTTCATTCAGTGTAATGACAACAATGCTGATCGGGCTCATAACATACTCCTGACTTGACCGTGTTAGGAAGGAAGGTGTCGGACAAGTTAGAAGTAGTTTGAACCCTGTGGATTGAATATAGTGTGAGGGCTTAATTCATATAGCGTTCATTTTTGCGTGTTATTAAAAAAATGCCCTGTAGCAGCAGGGCAAATAAGGATTTCAAGAATGATATTTTTAGTTTTTCAAACGCAGATATCTTATTACTTCACTCTTCTATTTCAATATTTACGCGCCTTGTTATATTAATCTATTTTTGTTTATTAAAATGCCCATTTATTAACTGAATTAAAAAATATACGTTATTAACTGTTTAAGCCTTCTGAAGCTAAGTGTTAGGTTAAATATTGGACAGAAAGGAATATAATGAGTGAATCAATCAAACGAAGTTTTCAGCTTCAGTGCCTTCTAAACTTCAAGATTTCATTTTTCTTTATTGAAAGGAATGTCATGAATTATATCGAATTTAACGATGATACGTACGCTTATAACCCTATTCGCTACTTACCAATGAATGAAGTTGAATTTAAGCATTCATTCAGAGTTGCGATTGAAAATAAAGGCATATCAAAAATCATCACAATCGGGCAGCTTGTATATGGTTTTATTCTTGGTGGGGTATTGTATATGAGCCCTGATGAAAGTGATGAGATAAAGGTTAATATTATTACGCTTTCTAAAAAATAGAAAAAAGGGGGCTATCCCCCCTTTTCATTACTGAACACTATTGTGTTATTGCTAGTTTAGTGTCCGATTGTTCGACTGGCTAAAAGGTCAGGTTTATCAAATATTGCAAATTTACTGATTAGCTGATCTGACTCTTCATTCATTCCTATAATTTCAACATCGGATCCTGCGTCCATGAACTTAATAACGACTTTATCTAGAGCACCTACTGCTGTGATGTCCCAAAAGTGAGCATCGGTTAAGTCGATAGTCACATACTTAGTTGGATGATTAAAATTAAACATATCAATGAAGTTGTAAGCGGAAGCAAAGAAAATCTGACCGTGTACTTTGTGAATCGTATGCTCATTATGAATGACGACATCATCAGTAACTTTCATGATTTTACGGCTATGATTTGCATAGAATACTGTTGAAATCACAACGCCAATAATAACGCCAATCGCTAAGTTATGTGTCATAACGACGGAAATAACAGTCGCTATCATGATCACGTTAGAGTTTAATGGGTGATGGCGAATATCAAGAATAGACTTCCAAGAAAATGTACTAATAGAAACCATGATCATGACAGCAACTAGGGCTGCCATAGGGATCTGCTTAAGATAATCTCCAAGGAATACAACCATGATTAATAGAAAAACGCCTGAAGACAATGTTGATAATCGCGTTCTTCCTCCTGAACTCATATTGATCATGGATTGGCCTATCATTGCACACCCAGCCATACCACCAAAGAAGCCTGAAACTATGTTGGCAATGCCTTGGCCTTTACATTCATCGTTGTTGTTACTTGGCGTATCTGTAATGTCATCAATGATTTTTGCTGTCATTAATGATTCAAGCACGCCCACGACAGCAAGCGCAAGTGAATACGGGAATATTATCTGCAAAGTTTCAAATGATAATGGTACGTTAGGTAGCAAGAAAATCGGTAACGAATCAGGTAACGCCCCCATATCCCCAACGGTACGTACATCAACGTTGAAAATGACTGAGAAGATAGTGATTGCGACAATACACACCAGTGGAGAGGGAAGTAGTTTGCCAATCTTAGGTACATACGGGAACAAATAAATGATGCCTAACCCACACGCTGTGAGCGCATAAACGTGCCAGGTCACATTCGTTAACTCAGGTAATTGAGCCATAAATATTAATATTGCTAAGGCGTTAACGAAACCAGTAACGATGGACCGAGAGATAAATCTCATTAAATCACCGAGTTTCAATAGCCCAATACCGTATTGAAGAACGCCTGTAAATACAGATGCGGCTAATAGGTATTCGACGCCGTGTTGTTTGACTAAGGTTGTCATCAGTAAGGCCATTGCGCCTGTTGATGCTGAAATCATTCCTGATCGTGAGCCTGTAAAAGCGATAACAACACAAATTGAAAATGAGGCGTACAGGCCAACTTTTGGATCAAGACCTGCAATAATTGAAAAGGCGATAGCTTCTGGTATGAGAGCGAGTGCAACAACAATTCCTGATAACAAATCCCCTTTAATATTGTTAAACCATGATTCTTTGTAAAATGTAAGCATAATATCTCTTTTTAGTTAATTCATTTAAGTTTGTAATTAAGAGATATATTTCTAAGGCGGCGTGATAAATATTGTCTTATCCTCCAATTAGTACATGAAAAAGTTAAGTATTAATAACAAAACGAAGTAAATAAAAATGTTTAAGTATTTGAATTCAATAAAGCTTTCGTCAACTTCAAAGTCGAAGTCTTTGTTAATACCATCAAGGTGTTCAAAATACTCATCGAGATCGTTTCTTTCCCTCAAAATAAATCGCCTATGCTCATGTGATAACCAATAGCATCTACAGCGGGTGTAGGTGCTATTGGTGATGGCATCAGTTATTTTTGAATTTTATATAGAGTGATGGATACTGCTCGATCAAGCGCAATATTTTCCTTGCTAACCCTGTAGGGTTCCTTCTGCCTTGCTCCCAGCTTTTTATGGTATCTAAACTTAATTCAAGGTCGTTTGCCAGTTCCTTTTGGCTAATATTTAGGTTTGCTCTTAGTGACCTAATATCTACTTCATTAGTCATAATTGCCTCGTTATTATTGGCGTACACTGTACTCCATGTGTTAATTAATAGAACGCTGTAAAATAGGTAAATAACATTTCATTTTTGATCGGTTGTAATGTCAGTGTCTTTTGCGCAACATACCGTGAAATTTAATCGATAAAGGATTGTCATTACTACGATTTTAATACGTTTATCATATTTAAATGAATTAAGTAAATAAGCAAGAATATTACAAGGGGGATCATGATTTTTAGTTTTGAAATTTTAATATACGATGAAAAAAAGAGAACTGCCGACAGCATTGCTATTTCAATAATTTGTGATGTCGGCCGGACAGGAGTTGTCGTCAAAGAGAAAGAAGACGGCATGTATGCTTCGGTGGCAATTGAGGGAGAGTCTTTCATTAAGTCGGCATTTGATATTATTGATGACATTAATACTGTCGATGGCCTGACGTGCGTAATGGTGAATAGTCTAGATGATAATTAGTGGATTTATTTTACGAGCACACAGACTCGACAAGGGCGTTAGCTGCAAATCATGTGCAGACTATCTAGATATTACAACAACTTATTTATCATTAATTGAAACTGGTAAGAATAAACCATCAAAGAAAGTGTTAAAGAAAGCGGCCGTACTGTTTGACCTTGATGAGGGATATTTTTTAAGCCTTCCTGATTCCTTGCTACCTGCGCTAGATGCGGCGAAAACCTTAACGAACGTTGAGAAAAATATATTATCTTCTTTGCTTGCGTCTAAAATGTAAAACCCAGCACAAATATGACTGATTTCTGATATGCCCCTTGATTGATCTTTGGAAGGAGTATGTTGATCAACCAAGGAGCAGTTCGAACGCTGAGGTCTAAATGTAGTGAAGATCTTGTGGTAATTCAGTTATTGGTTCTTCGCTGAATTTAATCGAAAATCATCAGTAGCTATGACCCAAGCTGGTTTGTTGATGTACTTGCCAAGAAAAAAAGCAGGTAAAATACAAAGCATTAATGGAATAGCTTCTTTGATATAAGTCGCAGCCATTGCTTCTTCGTGGCTGATGTAGTTAAGCGCTGCGAGTATACTGAATAATGTTCCTAGTACAGTCATCACAGATAAGATAATTAGTCCTAAACCTAATATATCGCGTAAGTAGATTTTGGAAGCGTCCACGGTTACATCCTCGTAAATACGTGAAAGAAAAAATAACAGTCAGGATAATACGCCTTTGAGTCATTGCTTGGTAAAAGGGTTATAACACCTTGTTCTGACTGAGTTAACAGCATTACTATACTCTTAGTGGCATAGTGAATTTTGATATACATCATACAAATAAAAAAGAAAACGACTGCACAGGAATGCAGCCGCTTGGGTGAAATATGTGCTAGACGCTAGGTGTGGCTAATCCGTAACTTTGATGCCTTGGCCGTTTAGTGCTTGGCCAATAATCCAGCATTGCTCATCGTGCTCAGCAAAGGTATTCAGGAGGGATGTAAGCTGATCTTCTGGTACTGCAATCAGTAATCCGCCAGAAGTCTCTGGGCTACATAACTTATAGCGCCATACTTGTTCTAAATCGGGAGCAAATTGGATTTGACTCTCAAAAGCATCTAAATTACGTTTTGCCGCACAAGGGTAGATGTCGTCACGAGCGTAATCTTGTGCTTCGGGGAGAAATGGAATTTGAGTTGCATTGAGATGTAGACAGCATTGGCTCTTATTTGCCATTTCGAGTGCGTGACCGAGTAATGAATAACCTGTTACATCGGTACAAGCTGTAATGGGATAGTGAGAGATGATTTCTGCTGCCTTTTTGTTGAGCTTCTTCATACTCTCTGTTGCGGCAGTACGTGCATCATAACTTGCATTACCTTGCTTTGCTGCCGTGGTGATTATCCCTGTACCAAGAGGCTTAGTTAACACCAGAATATCGCCGCTTTGCACATTGGATTTGGTCAATACCTTATCTGGATGAGTGATCCCCATGACAGATAAACCAAATTTAGGTTCGCTATCTTCTACTGTATGCCCGCCAACCAATACCGCACCCGCCTCACGCACTTTTTCTGCACCTCCTGTCAGGATTTGACCCACAATCTCTTGGGGTAAATCGGGTGGTACACAGAAAATATTCATCGCTAGGGTTGCTTGTCCGCCCATCGCGTAAACATCGCTAAGGGCGTTGGCTGCTGCAATGGCACCAAAATCATATGGGTCATCCACGATTGGCGTGAAAAAATCTAAGGTTTGAATAACGGCGACATCATCGTTGATTTTATAAACGGCTGCATCATCGCTAACGGCTAGCCCGACCATAAGATCAGGGTTTGCCTGCGCTGGGAACATAGGGGTTAACGCAGCAAGCAATTGATCCATCACCTTAGGGCCAATTTTTGCGGCACAGCCTGACTTCGAGGTCATCTGTGTAAGTGGCGTGTGCTCGTTTTTTTTACAACTGCTCTTTATCGAGTGTTCTGTCATAATTTTTCCTACTTTGCACACCGCTAAGCGATTTCTGATTCAATGGTTTTTAGCACAAGGCGATCGTTGTCTATTCGCTTAATCCAGCCATCAAGTTCCATGCGGTTTAGTAGTGGAATCATGTATTTTCGTGATAAACCTGTACGGTCTTTAGCGTCTGAAATAGTAAAACGATCGTTTACAGCGTGCCCTTGCATTATCTCTATAACAAGTTGATCGTACAGGCTCTTTTCGTAGTAAATTTTACCTTCAAGTGGAATAGCGAAGCCTAAGCGCACCAGATTACGCAGTTCTTTTTGCGCGCCAGGGATTTTTTCTTTTTCAGCTTCATAACCTTGCTTGCCTGCGTGGTTCATCTTCGTCAGGATTTGTTTGGCAATCGGAGAGAGCTGCGCTTCACTTCGCCCTGTTCCTAACGAGAATAATTCGCCGGCTTGGCGGAGTTTTCCTTTGCCTGTGAAGTGTTCGAGTAGGGCCGATAGTGCATTGACTGGAATGTGAAGTTTGCTGCTGAGCTCATTCGCAGATAAATCGATGTGCTCTTGATTAAAGATAGCTTCGATTTGTTTGAAGGTATTGGTGGTGAATTCTTCGGTGAAAAGCCAATCTTGGGATTCGAGGTAACCAAATTCGTTTTGATCGTCTTGGCCGCGCTTCGCATAACCGTATAAGGACATGTTAAGCATGACGTAATCTTCCCAAGATGGATGTTCAGGCATAGCGATCAGGAGATCATACAACTTGGCTCGGTGTTGTTTGATAACAGGCCCACACCAAACGATAGCGCCACAATTAAGGATTTGGCTGCCACCATGCTGGATCAGCAAAGCGCGTTGATTCCAAAAACAACATGCAGGTTCATTTAACCGTAAGCGTGCTAAATTAGTACCCTTGAACACAAAGATTTTAGCCAAGCAATTGAAGGTACCAAATGCGACTTCGACTTCACTGTTATTTCGGCATTTGTTTTCAAACAAAAGGCTATCTAAACGAACAATGAGATCATTGGTGACAAAGCCTGCCTCAGTGCTATCGGTTAGGCAAAAACCACGTTCAACATCTTTCTTTTTCACCCCTTTTAGCGCAATCGCAACGCGCGAGACGGGTTCAGCCAGATCGATATTTTTGTGATAGGACTGCAAGCTTTTCACTTGTACCTTTTCACCTGAAGGTTGCAGTGTGAGTTTTTGTCCAACTTGGAACTTACCGCCACATAAACTACCTGTTACCGTTGTGCCTAAGCCGTTAACGGTAAAAATCCTATCTATATATAAGTGCGCTTGTTGCTGGTGGGTATCAAATGTCAGTTCTGCGTTTTCTGCTTTATTATCTAACTGACGACAAATATGCTGGCGAAGATTTTCAATCCCTGTTTGTGTATGAGATGAAACAACGAGCGAATCAGGAATAAAGCCGGCAATTTCAAGAAACTGTTCTAAAGCTTCTTCTTCCACCATCGCGAGCATATCTGCGTCAACCAGATCGGCTTTTGATATCACCAAAGTCACGTTCTCTATGCCCATAGAGGCAATCACTTTTAGGTGATCGGTCGACATTTGCATCCAGCCTTCATCAGCAGCAACCACAAAGAGCACCATATCTAGGCTCCACACGCCAGCCACCATGTTGCGGATAAAACGCTCGTGCCCAGGGACATCAATAACCCCAATGGGTGTACCGTCATTGTGATTAAAAAAAGCAAAGCCGAGATCGATTGTCATACCGCGCTTTTTCTCTTGCGGTAAATGAGCGGTATCTATGCCTGTCAGTGCTTTAATTAGCGCAGATTTTCCATGATCGACGTGTCCTGCTGTACCAACGACATAGCTCATTGTAATACCTCGGTAAGTTGGGTGCGAAGATAAGTCATTTCTGATTCATCAATAGTGGCGAGATTGAGCTGCACTTTGTCATGCTTAATGACCCCAATGACGGGCAATGGCCAGCTTCGCATCAGTTTAAGCAATTGTTCTGGTGAGCGTGCCAGTTTGGGATCTTTCGGAGAAAGCTCAACAGACCAAGATGGGGTCGATTGATCGGGTAATGATCCGCCGCCGACTGTCATGTCTGAACGTACGACTTGGATAAAGGGAGCAAGTCCTTCAGCTAGGCGTTCTGCACTGTGCTTAAGGGCTGTTTCTGCAATAGTGCTTTTTGTCTCTGCAACCCCCGCGCCACTATCAAGCTGATTGAGTTTGCGTACTGCAAGCTCTTCAAGTAAAGAATACACAATGCGACTTGGGCGAAATGCTCGCATCATAGGGTTTTTCTCTAGGCGTTGAATCAAGGACTGTTCGCCAGTGATCATGCCAGCTTGTGGTCCACCTAAAATTTTATCTCCCGAGAAACACACTAAGTCAGCACCCGCATTAATATAGCTGGCCACCGTTGGTTCATCTGGCATGTCTTCGACTGTCGTTCCAGAGCCTTGATCTACCGCTAAAATAACGTGTGGCGGCAATTCTTTGGCGAGTTCTTTGATATCAGCCGATTCGGTGAAACCCCTAATCTTAAAATTAGAGGTGTGGATCATCAAAACCATGGCAGTATTTTCAGTGATGGCATCAAGATAGTCTTGGTTAGTCGTGATATTGGTTGTGCCGACTTCAACCAGCTTGGCCCCTGATAGTGCTAAAATATCAGGGATGCGAAAACCACCACCAATTTGGATTTGTTCACCGCGTGACACGATCACTTCTTTACCTTGGGTGAGCTCATGCAACATAAGGTAAACAGAAGAGGCGTTGTTGTTAACGACTAACGTATCTTCACCTTTCACTAGGTGTGTCATCAGTGTTTGAATGATCCCTTTTCGTTTGCCTCGTTTTCCGGTCGACAAATCTATTTCAAGGTTGTTGTAGTGCGTGTTTACGTCAGTCACGCTTTGCCACAGTTCGGCATTGATAGGGGAGCGACCAAGGTTAGTATGTACTATGACGCCAGTGCCATTGACCACTCGTTGAAGGCGCTGCTGGTTCATCATCCAGCAAGCGTGTTTGATATTGTTGTAAAGCTTATCGAGTGAAACGTCCGTATTATTCTTGTCACTAAGGATATATTTTTTAAATGCTGATACTTCACTTCGAATAATATCCGTCACAATAGGGCGACTTAATCGTTCAATATAAGGTGAAATAAAGGCTTGCTGGAGGATTTTTTCTATTTGTGGGATGGAAGATAAGATACTGACTGTCATATATAACCTCAGCGATAACTAAGTTTACATTAGGCGGTCATTTTATACAGTTCATTAATTTGACAGCCTAATAAATTGTTCCAATTGGGATATGTATATAGAGGCTGGTTAAATGAAACTAATATGACAAAGCAATAAGAATCATACCGCTACCAACATTATTTATTTTATATCTTGGTATAAATAAATCTAATCCAAATGGTGTAATAGATTCAAGGCTCTAAATTGATTGGCGGAAGGAGCAGGAATCGAACCTACCAAAGCCTATTCAGCTCACATCGGTTTTGAAGACCGGGAGGGCCACCAGACCCCATCCACTTCCGCGTTTTGATGCGTCAATATAATCAAATAATTTAATGAGTTAAAAGTAGTTTACTAGTGTTTTGTGATGTTTTCTGCAAACTGACAAACTTATGCAACTAAATTGGTAATAGCGTGTTTAGTTAACATATTTTTTAACTCTAAAGGAGTATATGACGGTGTTTAATATGAGAGAGGTATACGCCACAATGGATAAGTATCATTGTGGGTGATGTTGAGGTAAAGAATAGCAGGTATTATTGGTTTATTGTTAAATTTTTATGGTTATCTTCATTTACCGTTAACATTAATGGTGGTTTCTTAACGATATCGAGCTGTTTTTGAGCGATGAGTTGTCTTTTAAAAAATTAAATACTGGTTATTCCCTGTTTCAGATTTAGATCACAATATTTAATTCTTCGGTATTTATAATCAATTTCATGTTGAGGCCAGAAATAATATTTAATTAAGACTTTAATATTATTAAGTTTTTAATTCTTCAACATATACTCACTGTTTAGTGTAATTAAAGTGCTTTTAACTAAACGAAGCAATTTTTTGATTTTTTAGTTAAAAGCTATTGATTATATGACTCTATTTATAGAGACCTTGGATCGAATAGCTGCATGAAGGTCACAAATGATTCATCGTTGTGTACCTGGGTGCCGTTTTTAACTTGATAAGCAGATGGAATGTAATGGTGTAATACACTGCTATATACAGAGGTAGATCAAGTTGAAAACAAAAAGATCTGAAGAGATCCTCATGGCTGGGTAGGTCGATGCCTATCACTTATACCATGATGCTGTTCAGAGATAGCGCGAGCACAATATAGATATGAATTGTGCTTTTACCGTCCACTGTTAAGGATCTAGAGATGACAGAAGAGATACGTCTGACGCAGATGACCAAAAAAGCGGGGTGAGCAGCAAAAATCGGCCCTAAGGCCATGGCGCAGGTTCTGCAGTCCATTTCACCCCTATTTCCCGAACAAGCGTATCCCAATTTGATGGTTGGGTTGACGGTAAGTGATGACGCTGCCGTTTATAAAATCAACGATGATGTTGCTGTTATTCAAACGTTGGACTTTTTTACTCCAATCGTGGATGACCCGTATGATTTTGGCGCAATTGCTGCTGCGAATGCGCTCAGCGATGTGTACGCCATGGGCGGACAAGTAACATTGGCGATGAATATATTTTGTGTTCCACCAGATCTTCCACAAGAAGTGGTAGGCCAAATCCTCAAAGGCGGTGCGGAAAAAGTCCGTGAAGCTGGTGCGGTATTAGTTGGCGGCCACACTGTAGAAGACAGCGAGCCTAAATTTGGCTTGTCTGTGATGGGCACAATACATCCTTCAAAAGTACAAACCAAATCTGCCGTTGAAAGCGGTGATGTTTTGGTACTAACCAAACCAATTGGTACAGGTTTAATTTCGACAGCGGCAAAACGTGGTAAAGCCAGTCAGGCGGCAATTAAAACCTCCACTGACAACATGAAAAAGCTAAACCGTAAAGCTGCAGAAATTTTTGCTAACTATCCAGTGCGAGCATGTACAGATGTGACAGGTTATTCCTTATTGGGTCATGCCCATGAGATGGCCGAAAAAAGTAACATTTGTATGCACTTCAAGGCTGAACAGGTTCCTTTCTTGCCTGAAGCCGAAGATTACGCAGCCCAAGGACTATTTCCTGGTGGCGCTGGCCGTAATCTTGAGGCTTACCGCGATGAAATCAACTTTGCAGAGGCACTTGATGAAAGCTGGCAACGTAAGTTGTGCTGCCCAGAAACATCTGGTGGTCTGCTTGCTGCCGTACCAAAAGATTGTTTGGATGCGTTACTAACAGAATTTAGCTGTAATGAAGAACCCTGTTGGGTTGTCGGGTTTGCCGAAGAAGGAACTGGCTTAAAGGTTAGTTAGGATTCGGTTTAATCAGGTGGACCAGCTTCGGCTGAAGCTGGTTACCTTGCTAAATCGTTCACCTTCCTAGAAAAATCCTCCCAACTGACGCTTGTTTGGAGAAACACATGAAACTCGAACTAGGCAACATCCATGTTCGTGATCTGGCCTTTGGCCCAGTAAGCGAAGTGAAAGAAAACACAGTGGTCGTTGATCAGCAGGCTTTAATCGGCCATTTGTCTGAATTGGATCACCGTATCCGCTCTATCGAGCTGTCTATCGCTAAACCTGGCGATAGTATTCGTATCATGCCGGTAAAGGACGCCATCGAGCCACGCGTAAAAGTAAGCGGCGGCGGTAACATTTTCCCTGGGCGACATTTGGGTGAAGAAGAGATGGTTGGCGAAGGCCGTACCCATGTCTTAAAAGGAATGGCTGTTGTTACAACGGGTGAAATCGTTGGCTTCCAAGAAGGTATTGTTGATATGAGTGGCCCGGGTGCAGATTACACCCCATTCTCATCAACTTTGAACCTTGTGATTCAATGTGAAGTCGATGAAAGCTGCAACCAGTACGATCATGAAGGCATTGTCCGTATGGTTGGCCTAGAAGCTGGTCGTTGGATTGGTGAATTGGCGCGTGATATTGAACCTGACGAGATTCAAACTTACGAAACTAAACCACTGCTAGAGCAAGCAGCAGAGTACCCTAACTTACCAAAAGTAGGTTACGTGTACATGCTACAAAGCCAAGGTTTATTACACGACACCTACTACTACGGTGTCGATGTTAAAGGCATGCTACCTACGCTAATGTACCCAACAGAAGTTATGGATGGGGCAATTATTAGCGGTAACTGTGTATCTGCATGTGATAAGAACACCAGTTATATCCACCAAAATAGCCCTGTTATTTACGACTTATACCGCCACCACGGTTCTAAATACAACTTCATGGGCGTTATTGTGACGAATGAAAACGTCACGCTACGCGATAAAGAGCGTTCATCTAACTTTGTTGTGAAACTTGCACAGCAAATGGGTTGGGATGCCGCGATCGTGAGTGAAGAAGGCTTTGGTAACCCAGACGCTGACTTAATCATGAACTGTGCAAAACTTGAAGCTGCGGGCATTCAAACTGTCTTACTGACAGATGAATACGCAGGCCAAAACGGTGAAAGTCAATCGCTAGCGGATTCTCATAAGAGTGCAGACGCTGTAGTTACCAATGGTAATGCTAACCAGTTAGTAACGTTACCAGCGATGGATAAAGTGATCGGTTACGACCGCTACGCAGATGTTGTTGCGGGTGGTTTCAACGGCAGCTTGCATGAAGATGGTTCAATTACAGTTGAACTTCAAGCCATCATAGGCGCAACTTGTGAGCTTGGTTTCCACAAACTCACTACCAAAGCAAGCTAAGCGAGGATACACACATGACATTGAAAGTCGTTTATTATCTCAACCAGTTCTTTGCCCAAAAAGGCGGTGAAGAAATGGCCCACATTCCAATGGAAGTTGTGGAAGGTCCTGTTGGTGTTGGTGCGCAATTTGGCACTATGCTAAAAGACAGAGCTGAGATCTCTCATACCATCATTTGTGGTGATTCATATTTCAACGAAAATGAAAGCCTATGCTGTCATAGCTTGCAAGAGATCCTTGCACAAGTGAAGCCTGATCTTGTGATTGCAGGTCCTGCATTTAACGCCGGCCGCTATGGTATGGCTTGTGGTACTGTGGCCAAAGTGGCACATGAAATGGGAATTGCTACCATTTCTGGTATGTACGTTGAAAACCCAGGCTATGAACTATTCCGTCAATACGCTTACATGGTAGAGACAGGCAATAGCGCAGCAAGTATGCGTAAAGCTGTACCTGCGATGGTGAGCTTGGTTAACCGTTTCATTGACACGAATGGCGATGTTGGTTCTCCAGAAGAAGCGGGTTACATGCCACGCGGCATCCGTGTGAACTTCTTTGCTGACAAGCGTGGTTCAGAACGTGCTGTAGACTTGCTGATTAACAAATTATCAGGTGAGTTTACAACTGAATATCCAATGCCAGTGTTCGACCGTGTTGATCCTCAACCACCTGTTGAGATGATGAGCACAGCGAAGATTGCGCTAGTGACTTCTGGCGGTGTTGTACCAAAAGGCAACCCAGACCATATCGAATCATCAAGCGCATCTAAGTATGGTGAATACAGCATTGAAGGGCTAGATGCACTTACTGAAGCAAGCCATGAAACTGCACACGGTGGTTACGACCCAGTGGCCTGTAACCAAGATCCAAACCGCGTATTGCCAGTAGATGTATTACGCGACATGGAGCGCGAAGGCATAATCGGTAGCCTGCATGACATGTTCTACACCACAGTAGGTAATGGTACTGCGGTAGCGAAAGCGAAAGAATATGGTGCAGAAATCGCGATGAAACTACAGAAAGCTGGGGTAACAGCAGCGATATTCACTTCCACTTGAGGCACTTGCACACGTTGCGGCGCAACGATGGTTAAAGAAATCGAAAAAGTGATGCCTGTAGTTCATATGGCGACAGTGGTTCCTATCTCTAAAACAGTAGGTGCAAACCGTATTATTCCTACCATTGCGATCCCTCATCCATTGGGCGATCCTAAAATGCAGCCACGAGAAGAGAAATTTACTCGTCGTCAATTGGTAGAAAAAGCGCTAAGCGCACTACAAACTAAGATTGATGAACAAACTGTATTTTAATCACTAATACGATTAATTAAATAAATAAAAGCCAGCCGTTAGCGGTTGGCTTTTTTATTGGTGTTTATGAACGCATATAAAAATACCCAAGCGTATGTTACTAACTTGGGTATGAAAGTCGTATTGCTATTTTTTATAAACTGGCATTAATCGCACTAAGACAGGATTTTATTAATTGACTATCGATGAATTGAAAATCTGAACGTTGTTTGTTAGGAAAGTCTTTTTCAATATCTTCACCGGTAAGATTGAGAAATTCAGGTTTGGCCTTACAGAGTACTTGGTATCTTTCCATTGTTTGCTCAATGGTATTTAGTGAATCCATGTCTAAACTGTCATCACGATAAATCACAATACTTCGATAAGGTGTTTCATGTGGTTTTACACTGCCAGCAAGAGGGTGTGAAATAACTTTATACCCGAGGTGAACTTGATCTCGAGTAAACGTCAAAACATCATTAACTGTATTTTTTCGAATGATTGTTATCGCACTGTTATCAACGTTAATACTTGGGTTGTTAGTGATGATCTCTAATCTATCAGCTCTCATGATGCTCCTTGATAATATTTAATCTTTGCAATATCACACCTTAATTATAATCCTTATAAAGCTGATTTTTTATGGCTTACCTCGTATTTTACAATGATAAACACCTCTTGGTTAAATAGATGGGTAGAGGAGAAATGAACACGCATATTAAAGTGAGTTAAGACGTTTTTTGTCATTATAATGTTTATTTTAATCCCTTTGATGCTATGCAGGTTTCATTACCCACGATACGGGTACAATAGTGGGTAGTAGTGCTTTTTAGATATTTAATCTCAACAAGATGTGCATTCAAGAAGGACTTTAAAATAATGGGAAATGAACAAACTTTACTGTTTATATTAAATGATGCACCGTATGGTTCGGAGCGTTCTTTCAATGGTTTAAGGCTGGCCATTAATCTTAATGAGCAAGAAATCAAGACCAATATTATGGTTTTTTTGATGTCTGATGCGGTGAGTTGTGCCTTACCAAAGCAGACGCCAGGTGAGGGGTATCACGTCCAACAAATGCTAGAAATATTACTTGCACAAGGTGCAAAAGTGAAGCTATGCAAGACGTGTTGCAATGCCAGAGGAATGAGTGAGCTTCCACTGATAGAGGGTGCTGAAATTGGTACACTGGATGACTTGTCGATGTGGACGTTACAGGCCGACAAAGTGGTTTGCTTTTAATTTATAGCTTATCAACCACTTAATACATACAAATAAGCCGCATAGGGTCACTATGCGGCTTTTATGTTGCTGTTTTTATTATATTTCCTTTGAAGGCTTAGACTCAATTTTCATTGAGCCCAAGTTTTAATTAGGATGCGGTTTGTGCATCTTTATGGTCGATATCGCCTTCAACATCGGTTTCAATCAACTTGTTAAGACGTGGTGCTAGGTATACACACACGACACCAACAACGGCAGAGGCAATCGCAAGCATGTAGAAGTAATTACCGTAAGACGCCAAGCTTTCTACTGGGGTCATTTCTACTTCACCGCTTGAAGACAAGCCTGCCACCCAAGCTCCAGCTACAGAGGCGAGAGCCAGTGTCATGTTCCACGCCCCGTAAATAAAGCCACGGATACGACTTGGGAATAGTTTAGCAATAGCCGATAGACCCAAGGCAGAAATCAACAACTCACCAATTGCGAACAAGAAGTGTGGTGCAGCAATCCAGAATGGATTGAGCATGCCATTCTCGTCGCCAAAGTATTGGGAGAAGCCAGCACAAGCAAAGGCTGCAGCACAAATCAGCATACCGAGTGCGAACTTACCAGGCATTGACAAGTCTTTGCCTTTCTCTCCCAAGGTTGTATAGATATGGGCGAGAATAGGGCTAAGGAAGATAACCCACATAGGGTTAAGTGATTGGTAAGAAACAGGGTTAACAGGTATACCAAATATCTCAGGCTCTACGTTGTTGATCGCAAAGAAATTAAGTGATGTTGGCATTTGATTGTAAAGTACAAAGAATGCCAGCGCTTGCACCATCAAGACCAAACCAACAATCATGCGTTTGCGGCTAGTCGGTTCTTCTTTCTTCATCTCTTTCATGATGAGGAACAAAATAACCATAGCGGCAATACCCAGTACCGCTTGTGCAAGTGGTAGGTTAGTTAGCAAGTAACTCGCAGTCGCAATAGTGAGTAGTACCCCAGCCAAGAACAAGCTGTTCGTTTTGAATGGTACAGCGTGTTGGTCGGCTTCGGTAGCTTCCTTGATTTTCTTATTGAATAACAAGTAGGTGACGACGTTGACTGTCATGCCCACGGCCGACAAGATGAAGGCTGAAGTCCAGCCAATGCTGTACGCCATGATAGGTGCGCCTAACTGTGCAATGAAAGCACCAATGTTATTCACCATGTAGAACAGGGTGTAGGCACCATCTAAGCGTGGATCGTTTTTCTCATACGATGCCGCAATAATGGTTGGTGGCGCCACACTACCGATACCACGACCTACAGCAACAGTACCCAAACCAATGAATACGAAGTGTGGTTGCGCAGTGATCGCAGAGTAAGCGATGATGAAATACCCTAAACCTTGGAAGAAGAACCCCCAAACTAAGGTACGTTTTGCCCCTAAGATTTTATCGGCTAGCCAACCACCGACAAACAGCATCGCAGCACCCAATGCAGCAAATGCACCAAAAGTAGCAAACGACGTTTTTTGGTCTATCCCCAGCTCATCGCCTAAGAAAACAGGCAAAATAGCCCATAGGCTATAGAAAGATAACGCCCACCAGAACTGGCATGAACAAAGAATATAAAAGGTTAACGGATGACGCTTTTTCATGATCGTATCTCCATGATGCTGAGGTTATAGCGCCTGCATGTAGAAAGCTTTGTAAGCACGGTAAAGTTCATGCACATCGAACTTAGAAGAGAGCTCGAACGGTGAGTGCATCGATAAGATCGCCGCCCCTGCATCAATTGTGTTAATACCGTAATGTGCTAGGTATTTCGCCACTGTACCGCCGCCCCCTTCGTCTACTTTGCCAAGCAAACCGGTTTGCCACTTAATTTCTGTATCATCGAAAATACGACGCAACGCAGCCACATATTCAGCATCAGCATCGTTTGAGGCGACTTTACCACCGTGCCCTGTGTACTTAGTAAGTACTAAGCCGTAACCCAGTTTTGAGGCATTTTGTGCATCATGAACAGATTCAAACAGTGGGTTAAGTCCAGCGTTGACATCAGAAGATAGGGCGTAAGATTGCCATAAACAGCGACGCAGCATTTGGTCGTTGTATTGGCCGCCAGCTTGACGCACCAGTAATTCACCCGTAAAGAATTCGAGGTAACGTGACTCTAGGCCTGTTGCACCTGTCGAGCCAATTTCTTCTTTATCGACCAAGAAGCACACCGCAGTTTGCTCTGGTGTATCGATATCGAAAATTGCTTCAAGTGAGGTGTAAGCACAGATACGGTCATCCTGGCCGTAAGCACCAATAATACCGTGATCTAAACCCACATCGCGTGCTTTACCAGCAGGCACTAACATCAACTCAGCAGAGATAAAATCAGGCTCACTAATTTCGTATTTTTCGAACAGCTTAGTTAATACGTGGTGTTTGACTGTGTCTTTGATTTTTTCATCATCAAAAGTCATCGGTACAGAGCCAACCACGATTTGAAGCTCTTCGCCTTTTAGTACTTCATCGGCTTTACGCTCACGCTGTACTTTGCGATCTAGGTGTGGAAGTAGGTCTGGGATAGTGAAAACTGGATCACTATCATCTTCACCAATCGCAATATCGACTTTGCGGCCAGACTTGGTAACGACAATGCCGTGCAGTGCGAGAGGGCGTGAGGCCCATTGGTATTTTTTGATGCCACCATAGTAGTGAGTTCGCATCAGCGCGAGTTCACATTTCTCGTAGACTGGTGATGGTTTTAAGTCTAATCTTGGTGAGTCAATGTGAGAAACGACGTAGCGAATTCCCTCGCTGATTGGACGTTGCCCGATAATAGCGAGGACAACATTCTTATGGCGGTTAATAAAGTACACTTTATCACCAGCAACTAATTGTTCAAATTCAGAAATAGGACGGAAACCGTGTTGTTCTGCTTGAGCAATTGAGACAGTCACGCACTGCCTTTCTGTTTTTCCTTGGTCTAAAAAGTGTTTGTAGCCTTCATTAAACAGGTTTATTTCATCAATTCTCTTTTTATCAAGATCGAGCCAACCATTTGTGAACTTAAGCGTTTCCATTGCCTTACTCCGCATTTATTAATGATGATTCGAGTCGGAGGTTATCATTCTGCATATGCAAGCGTTTGTGAGGATGATCTTCTTATAGATATAAAAATATCAAAATTAAACGCTGCTTTATTGAGTCATTTGTAAATTAATAAACCAACAGTTGTGTAATTGGCTTATTGGTAATAAAAGTTCAGTAAGGTGATTATTTAATGATATTTGTAATTAGAACTGACTGGTATCAATGGGATTCTAATAAATAGATGCATAAATAAAGTTAACCAAAGTAGGAAGGTTTATTTGATTCGAGGCAATAAAACACTAGTAATAGGTTACTCTGCTTAGAGTGAAAATAGAGGGAATAACAATAGAATAGATATTTTAAAGCCAGTCATTATTTTTCCTAATGTAATATATTTTGCCCGTTTTTAACCCAAAGTGAAAAAAGTAGTATTGCTTCCTTTACGTATTGTTAATTTTATATTAAGGGAGAAAGAATTTGGTGATTATAAGAGTCAATATTTCCAATGATAGTCAAAGTATAGTGCTTTATATTCAATTTTGTTCTTTTCATGATGAGTTACATAACTAATCGTATGGTTAGTTTATGATTTAAGTATCATATTTTTAGATCGTGAAGAATTTTATACTGTAATTAGGCTTTGCTCACAAAAAAATAAACATTACTATTTATAATCACTTACAAGTTAAAAGCAGAAGAGATTATATTTGGGTGGTATATAGCTATATTTTGCTATCCAGATTCCAATTAGCAGCTTATTAAAGTCTAAGTGATTTGGTTCACAGTTATTAATACTTGCCACCTTATTAGAGAAGCTGTCACAAAACTGATTTGTTTTGATATGTCCTTACTATTCCTTTCAGGATGAAAGGGCATGTAGTCGTGAAATAGCAATCGGTGAATTATATGTCTGAACTATACGATGTCATCATAATTGGTGGCGGTGCTGGTGGTATGTCAGCTGGGGTCTATGCCGCTCGTGGCAAAATGAAAACCCTAATCATTGAAGATAAGCGCAACACAGGCGGTCAAGCCGCGACAACCAGTGAAATGGAAAACTACCCAGGTATTGTGGAAGCAACAGGTCCGCAGTTGATGGATATGTTCCGTGAACACTGTAATAAGTTTGGTGTGGAGTTTGCTCGTGGACTCGTGTCTGATATCACTATTGCTGATGATGGCTTTATTAAGACGCTAACAACCAGTAAAGGTGAAACGTACCAAACCAAAAGTATCATAGTTGCAACAGGGGCTACCCCTCGCATTCTAGGTATTACGGGCGAATCTGAGTTCCGTGGTAAAGGTGTTTCATACTGTGCAACTTGTGATGCGGATTTCTACGAAGAGCTTGATGTCGTCGTAGTGGGGTCTGGAAACACTGCGGTTGAAGAATCTGTATTCCTGACCAAGTTTGTCAACAAAGTCACCATGATCGTACTGCATGATCAAGGCATTCTCGATGCGGATCGTACAGCGCAAGAACAAGCATTTGCGAACGATAAAATTGAATTTGTTTGGAACTCTGTAGTTGAAGAAATCTGTGGCGATGAGCTTGTTACTGGTGTGAAACTTAAGCACCTTAAAACAGGTGAGATCTCTGAGTTATCCACTGACGGTGTCTTTATGTTTGTTGGCACCGTGCCAAAAACAGACTTCATTAAAGGCCAAGTGGCACTAACGCCACAAGGCTATGTGATTACCAACGAAAAACAAGAAACTAATGTTCCTGGTATTTTTGCTGTTGGTGATGTAACAGATAAATTCCTTCGTCAAGTGGTTACCGCTGCGGGCGATGGTGCAGTCGCAGCAGTTGCAGCTGACCGTTATATCGAAGAAGAAGAAAACTGGCGCAAGTCTGTCTCTGAATTTGGTGGCACGGCAATGGTGGCGTTCTGGAACCCATTAAGCAAAGAAAGCTTAGCGGTGATTAACCAGCTAGAACAAGATTGCAAAGATAAGCCTGATCAGCGTGTTGTCACCATTGATACCTACAAGAGTCAAAATATTGCAAACCGCTTCTCGGTTTCTGAAGTGCCGGTTGTGATCCGATTTGACGCTGGGCAGGAAGCCAAGCGAGTGGATGTTAAGGATATTGCTGAGTTAGATACTCTGTATTAAGGGAAACGCAATGATCGAACTAAATAAAGATAACTTTGATGCTGAAGTGAAAGTCGATGGCATCGTGCTGGTAGATTTCTGGAGCGAAAGTTGTGGTCGCTGCATTGAATTGATGCCAGAAGTGATGGAATTGGCTGAGAAGTACGGTAATGAAATTAAGTTCTGCAAACTGAACATTCAGGGTAACCGTCGTTTAGCGATGGCGCAGAAAGTAATGGGCCTACCATCTTTCGTTTTCTACAAAAACGGTGAAAAAATTGAACACCTTTCTGGCGAAGAGTTAGAAATGGAAGATGTTGCAAGCAAAGTAGAAAGCTACATCGCGGAAACAGCATAAAGTATAACTAGGTGTAGCTGATTTACACCCAATGAATTTGTATTTAATAGGCAACGGCCTGTTGGCGCAAATATAAGCCTCGCTTTCTCTACATGGCTTTCGATGAAAGCAGGGTAGGAAAAAAAGTGCTTTATAAAATCCATGTGAACTCAGTATGTGGTGTTCCATAAGCTGATAAGCATGATCGTAGTAATCTGTACCCTTGGAGTGAACAATGCTCAAAGATAAGAAAGTTATTATCTTGGGAGACAGAGATGGTGTACCAGGACAAGCAATTGAAGCTTGTATTAAAACTGCTGGTGCGCATGTTCTTTTCTCTACAACTGAGTGTTTCGTCTGAACCAGCGCAGGTGCTATGGATCTGGAAAACCAGAAGAGGATCAAAGGTTTTGCTGAAGAGTTCGGCCCAGAGAATCTGGTAGTCGTACTTGGTGGTGCGGAAGCAGAAGCTTCTGGCCTAGCGTGTGAAACCGTTACAAACGGCGATCCTACTTTTGCCGGTCCATTAGCCGGAGTCCAGTTAGGACTCTCTTGTTATCATGTGGTTGAGCCGGAAATTAAAGACAATGTGGATGCTGACGTCTATGACGAACAGATAAGCATGATGGAAATGGTACTTGATGTCGATGCCATAGTGGCAGAGGTCAAAGAGTATCGTGAGCAATTCGGAAAGTATGTTTAATCGGGAGAAAGATTGTGTTCGCTAATAAAACAGTGATCATTCTTGGAGACCGCGATGGCGTACCTGGTCAGGCAATTGAAACTTGCATGAAGACCACAGGTGCTCACGTTGCTTTCTCTACTACAGAATGTTTCGTCTGAACAAGCGCTGGCGCAATGGATCTGGAAAATCAAAAGCGGATTAAAGCACTTGCTGAGGAAAAAGGCGCAGAGAATCTTGTTGTGATTCTTGGCGGCGCAGAAGCAGAAGCTTCTGGCCTAGCATGTGAAACTGTCACCACAGGTGATCCGACTTTTGCAGGACCATTGGCGGGAGTCCAGTTAGGACTTTCTTGTTATCACGTGGTGGAAGACGAAGTTAAAAATGCCGTTGATCCAGCTGTCTATGAAGAGCAAGTTGGAATGATGGAAATGGTACTTGATGTCGATGCTATCAAAGCGGAAATGCAACAATACCGCAGCGAAACTGCATTAGCATAAGTATATCTCAATGCTGGTTCGGATCTGTTTATTAAAGCGGGTTCGAACCTTTTATCCGGCTCGGATGCAGGAGTAACAATGGGATACGCAGTAATTAAAGGTGTGAGCTACGTGCTCGCCCATACACCAGATGTATTAATTCAACACGGTTCGGTACAAGTACAGTCAAGGGCAAAAGATCCTTCAGACCCGTACTTGAAGCAACTAAAAGATCACCTTCGCCCATTCGAAGACGTAGTATCTTACCCCGCTAACCAGTGTTACATCGGAAACCTAACCCCGCAGCAATTAGCAGATATCCCACAACCTTGGTTTGAAAATAAAGAGCACACAGCTCAGCAAGGTCAGTTCGGTGAAATCTACAACCAGCCTCAATTTTATGCCATGTTGAACCACGTAGACGTGTTCAATTTGGTGCAACTGACTCAAGAGTTTATCGACACATACCACGCGCAAGTGGCGCACCATCCTTTATACGGTGATGATGTTGATTTACTGGCGGGTCATCAGATCATCACTAAAGATGAAATTCTAGCACTGACAGAACATCACCAAGCTGAAGTATTGATGATGAATGGTGAGTTGGTAGGTTGTGTGAAAGCCGCGCACGATGAAGACGAAAACTTATCAGCGCATATCATGCTAGAAAACCTTTGCACGAAAGCATCAGGCGTTATGGCTGCGATGCATTTGAAACAGCAAGGTATTGAATTAGATAAAGTCGACTACTTGATCGAATGTTCAGAAGAAGCGTGTGGTGACATCAACCAACGTGGCGGCGGTAACTTCGCAAAAGCTATTGGTGAAGTGATCGGCTGTAACAGTGCAACCGGTTCTGATGTTCGTGGTTTCTGTGCGGCGCCTGCGCACGCAATGACATTAGCGGCTGCGTTAGTGAAATCTGGCATTTTCAAAAATGTCATGGTTGTTGCTGGTGGTGCTGTTGCCAAACTGGGTATGAATGGTCGTGACCATGTGAAACAAAATATGCCTGTGCTGGAAGATTGCCTAGCTGGTTTTGCGTGCATGGTAACGGAAAATGACGGTGTGAGCCCTGAGATTAATACAGACATCGTTGGTCGTCATCAAATTGGTACTGGCTCATCACCACAAGCTGTGATGACAGCTCTGATTGCCGCGCCGCTTAAAGCCGCTGGCATGAAGATGACAGACATCGACAAGTACTCAGTAGAAATGCAAAACCCTGAAATCACTAAGCCTGCAGGTGCAGGGAATGTGCCGGAATCAAACTACAAAATGATTGCAGCGCTAGCAGTGAAAGAAGGGCAGATGGAGCGTACACAATTACCTGCATTCGTTGAGAAACATGGCATGACAGGCTTTGCACCTACGCAAGGGCATATTCCATCGGGCGTTCCTTTCCTTGGTTTTGGCCGTGACATGATCCTCAATGATGAAATCAAAAACTTCATGATGGTAGGTAAAGGCAGCTTGTTCTTAGGTCGTATGACTAACTTGTTTGATGGTTTGAGCTTTGTGGTTCAAAAGAACAGCGGCAAGCAAGATGAAGTGTTCGATGAGAATCAAGTGAAACAGGTTGTGGCGCAAGCAATGCGCGATGTGGCTGAGAACTTGCTCAACGCGAAGAGCGAGAAGTAATCGGAGGTTGCGATGGCTAATATCAATCAACAACTGTCCGACACGTTTTCAGCAATGGCGGATGGCCTGTTAAGTGGACAATTTGGTAAGAAAACCCGAATTGCGCTTACGCTGATCGGCAGCGAACACGGCCCACAAGAACTGCTTCGTGGTGCTCAGTTAGTTGCACGACAACACAGCGACATCGAACCTGTGCTCATTGGTTGTAATGATCCTGAGTGTGGTTTTGAATGCCACCCTGCAGAGGATTTAAACCAATGCCACCAAGTGATGGAAAGCTTGTTTGAGCAAAAGCAAATCGACGGCTGTGTCACTTTGCATTATGCCTTTCCTCTCGGTGTGAGCACCATGGGTAAAGTGGTAACACCGGGTACTGGGCGTGAGATGATCATTGCCTCTACCACAGGTACCACAGATACCAATCGTCAAGCGGCGATGCTCAAAAACACCTTGTATGGGATTGCACTAGCAAAAGCGACGGGGATCGAAAAGCCAACGGTTGGGGTGCTAAACATTGATGGTGCAGCCCTCTGTGAGCGTGGTCTACGAGACCTTCAACAAGCGGGTTATGACATTCATTTTGCAGAATCAGGACGAGCTGATGGCGGAATTGCCATGCGCGGTAATGATTTGCTGCAAGGTACACCAGATGTCATGGTGACTGATAGCCTAACCGGCAATTTGCTGATGAAAATGTTCTCTTCGTTCACTACAGGTGGTAGCTATGAAGCCTCGGGCTTTGGTTATGGACCGGGCTTAGGTGAAGGTACGGCAGGTAAGCTAGTGAATATTATCTCTCGGGCGTCAGGGGCACCAGTTGTGGCAGGAGCCATGAGATTATGTGCAGACGCAGCAAAAGGAGAGGTAATGAAGCGCGTTGACGAGGAGTGGGAAGCAGCAACCTTATCAGGCTTAAACAGTACTCTGGCAAAATATTGTCAGCCAAAAGCGCCAGTAGAAACCAAAGAAACCGTCGTCGCACCACCTGAAAAGGTGACAGACTCGGAGATCGGTGGCATTGATATCTTAGAGATTGAAGATGCATGCCAATCATTGTGGCAAGCAAATATCTTTGCTCGCACTGGGATGGGCTGTACAGGCCCGATTATCTTAGTTGCGAAGGAAGATATCGATGCTGCCAAAGCTCGCCTAGTTGAAACGGAGTTCTTAGGCTAGTGCTGTGATTTAAGATAATATTGAGCACGAAAACCATCATGGTGAGTAGTGCTTTTTCTTTCTGTTCTCTCTTCTTATCTTTTCTTTTTTCTTTTGAATTGTGTCTTTCCTAATTGAACTATCCTATTTTGCTTTCGTCCCCTATATGCATGATTTGATATTTAATTTTGCTTATCTCTAATTTTTAAGTGTGAAACTTCATCAAAGGCAAAGTTGAGAGCCGAGTCGCCATAATATGTGCTTTGTTTCATTATAATCAGTAGAGTTTTTAATTTATATCACTCAGTTTGAGTGGTGATAAGCACAGTAAGGTTGGCTGATGAATACAATGAGGAAAGTGCTGGTACCTGTTATTGTTTTTTCAAGTTTTGGACTTCAAGCAATGACGTTTGATCAGTTATCTAAAAGCCTTGATGAATCAACGCAAGTGATTGATTGCCGATCGAGTAATTACTATAACGGTTGGCCTGAAATCGGTGCTAAGCAAGGAGGACATTATCCTGGTGCTGTTAACTTAGATGCTCAATGGCTAGGGATGATTGAAGACTCAGCGTTTAAACAGTTGTTGGTGGATAAACAACTGAAGGTCGATCAGCCAACCTATCTATATTGTGCTCAAGCAGATAGCCAGAGAGTGGAAAAGGCACTGTTAAGTCAAGGGTTTAGATCGGTTAAAGCAATTGAAGAACCACTTTCAAATTATTCAGGTTCACTCACAGCTTTACCTCAATTCCAGCAGCTTGTGAGTCCTGAATGGGTGAAACAAGTGATTGATGGTCAGCAACCACTCTACGCCCCTAAAAAAGGGTATAAGTTAGTCGAGGTCGCATGGGGGCCACCAACTAAGTACCTAGTTTCACACATACCCACAGCCTTGTATTTGAATACCAATAACATTGAAACTAAACCGCTTTGGAATCGTGTAAGCAATGAAAAACTAACGACATTAATGCAAGATCTTGGTATTCGTTATGACACCACAGTGATCTTGTATGGGCGCGATAATATGGCCGCGGCGCGTGCAGCGAGCATAATGATGTACGCTGGTGTTGAAGATGTCCGCTTACTTAACGGAGGCTGGAAATCTTGGGTAAACGCTGGTTTTGCGTCTGAACCTATGCTGCAAAAAACCGATAAAGTGATGGATTTTGGCCGTGATATTCCTGCCAACCCAGAGCTGATTATTGATATGGCTGAAGCGAAAGCTATTCTCGATGGCGCTCCTCAAAATAACTCGTTGGTGAGTATCCGTAGTTGGGATGAGTACTTAGGTAAGATCAGTGGGTACCATTACATCAAACCGAAAGGGCGCATACCGGGGGCGAAGTGGGGGCATGGCGGTAGTGATGCCAATAGTCTTGAGGATTTCCGTAACCCTGATGACACCATGAAAAGTGCTGATGAGATTGAGCATTTTTGGCATCAATGGGAAATCGATCGTGACCAGAAAGTATCTTTCTACTGTGGTACAGGTTGGCGGGCATCAGAAACGTTTTTCTATGCTTATGTGATGGGCTGGAAAGACATTAGCGTTTACGATGGCGGTTGGTATGAATGGAGTGGTATTAAAACCAATCCAACCTTAGTTGGCCCTGCGTAATAGCGATTTTAATAGGATTAGCACATTCTCTTCGGGAGAGAAACTTCGCATTGCGAAGTGGGTAGCGGGCATATTCGCCCGCTATTTTTATGCTTATTAATCGTGCCAAGTCTTTTGTTCGGGGCGATATTGAGTAGCTAGTGGCAGATGGTAGGGCGTTGTAAGGTTATCTGGTTACTGCCGCTGGCTTTAATGCCCATGCAAATGCATCGGCAAAATATTGTTTGCCATTTTCTGGGATCACTTGACCATGCGCCAAAATAATACGGTCGAATGGCCAAGTTAAGATCTCTTGTAGTGATTGGCGTAAACGCGTTTTATCGTGAAAGGATAAACGCCAATACAGCGGCATTGCTGGCTTAGAGTAACAGCCGTTCAATAAAGCCAAGCCAATCGATAATGGGTGAGTGCTATCTTTCATCCAAGCCAGCGCATCACCTACTATTAAGGTGTGCGATTGCGGATCGCAAAATACCACTTCTTCCATTTTATCACTGCCCCTAATCAGGGTTTGTAATAGCTGATTGCGCCATAGCGAGGGGGTTGTGGCACTTAGGGCATTATCAAATATTAAGTCAGACCGTTTTTGCTGTAATCCTGGCGGTGCAAAAAAGTAAGCATTGGGGTAGGCGAGCCACCATTCTGAAAGAAACAGGTGATGGTTATGGTTCGGTGTCAGTATTGCGTGTACTTTGCCTAACTTACTCAGTGACAGTTGAAGTTTGGTTGTGAGTTGAATAGGGGAATGAATCAGTAGTTTCTGATCCTTCAGTCGAATAACGGTCATACGGGCACCAACAGGAATACCGCTCACATTGAGCGGCATATCTTGGTACCAAAGGCGCTCATTAGCCCATTCTATCAAGTGGTCATCCTTAACCTTATTTGTGGTCTAAAGGGGTACTAGAACCCCATTAATCCAAGTAAACTTTCTGCTGTTTCAATCGCTTGCTGACGATTGGCAATGTTGAGTTTTTGGTACAAATTGCGAATGTGAGTTTTGATGGTTGTCGATGCGACATCTAGCTCAGATGCAATTTGTTCATTGCTGTAACCTGTGTAGATTAAGCCTAATACCTGCCATTCCCGTTGGGTTAACGGGCTAGTACGTACTAACTCAGGTACATCAGGCAAAGTCAGTAACTTGTCGACAAAGCTTTCATCAAAATGCACAGAGCGATTGCGCTCTTTACTCGTCATTTCACGCAGTAATTGTTGTGCTCGGTGAAGTTCCAGTTCGCTGAGCTGGCGTGTGTCGACTAACTCTTTAAGCAAATCACAAATGGTATTGGCTTCACAGAGGAAGTTGCCAATCATGCCTGTGCTGTTCGTGAGTTTTAATGCATCTTTTAGATACGCTAGCGCAGTCTCACGCTCATTTTGGTATTTGCTCAATACCGCTTGTACCACAAGGTTTCGATTTTTGTCTGTGACTAAATTGTACTTTTCCGCATCTTCTTGCAAAGACAGTAATATTTCATGTGCTTGGTCATACTCACCTAGTGTCAAGTGAGTGCGAGCAATATTACGCCACTGTAGTTGTTGGAAGTGGTTGCAAGCGCCCTCAGGTCGTTCTGCTTGCTTTAACCATTTCGCTAAACTTTGGGTATCGTCTTTAGCTTGCCAGTAAAGAATATTGGCAAAATCAGCATTAGCACGCCAGTCGATGTGATACTCAGAACGTTCAACTAAGCTGTTACACAGTTCAAGGTAGCGTGCGCCTTTGTCTAATTCGCCGCGGGTAATCGCAATACGTGCCAGCATCGAATAGGCGTGTAATGATTTGGTTTCATCAAAGGGTGCTAATACTTCTAAGCTCTTGTGGGCGCACTCTTCTGCTTCTTCTAAGCGGTTCCAACACCATAGAATTTGTGCGCGTAACCGGAGTAAGAACTCATGCAGCGGCACTTGTTGCAGGTGTTGCTCTTTTACCAGTTTAAAGGCTTGATCTAATAATTCGTAAGCCGATTGAATGTAGCCTTGAGCGACTAAGATCTCACTCTGTTGCAGCAGTGCCCACAATGCTTGGTGATAAACATGGTACTGGCGCGCCATTTTTTCTGTCTGCTGCATCATAGGTAATGCACGGCTTAGGTTACCTAAGCAGTGGTGGACCTCACCGACTACCGATGTTGCAACAATTCGGCTGCGGTAAGTCGTTGAAGGCAATTGACCTAGCGCTTGTTCTGATAATAGCAAAGCGTCTTCGGGTTTAGATTGGTTGATCGCAACCTGCGCCAGTAAGGCGTTAAACTCACCTTGTAGCGCATCATCTAGCTCAATGCTGTGCTTGCTTAATTGTGTCTTGGTTTCATTGATCAGTTCACCGACATCATTATAACGGTGCTGACTTTGAGCAAGCCATGCACGTAGTAATGCAAGACGGGGGGAGGAGAACAATTTATCAGCGGTTAGAGAGGCAATGGAGTCTTCAAGTAACTTCAGCTCACCATGGTGATACATGTTCCAGCCGTAATCGGTAAGTACCTCAACAATCAGGTCTTGGTTTTCACTTTTTAAGGCATGGATTAATGCTTGTTGTGGGCTTTTTTGTTTTAACCACGCGTAAGCAGCCTGTGTGTGTAACTCTGTACGTTGCTGTGGGATCTGGGAATAACGTTGGTGACGTAAGAATTCTGCAAATAAGTTATGGAAGCGATACCAGTTATCGTTACTTTCTAACGTGTTTAAGAATAAGCCGAAGCGATTTAACGATTCCAGCATAGATAACGCATCACTACGCCCTGTTAAGTCCGTCACTAACTGGGCATTGAAAATGTCTAATACTGAACATTGTAATAAGAACTGCTGAGTATCACGATCGAGTTGGTCAAAGACCTCCTCGGCTAGGTAATCCCATAAGTGGCTACGGTTGAAACTCGCCATTGATTCGGCAGATTCAGCTAAGTTGTTGGGCTTTTGCTGGGCGTGCAGTGCGATAAGCTGTAGTGCAGATGGCCAACCTTCAACTTGCTCACGCAGTGAATTGAGCACAGTGAGCTCAATGTCTTCACTGACCCGTTTTTGGAAGAAGCGTTCTGTTTCTTCTTGGTCAAATGCCAAATGTTCATTGTCGACTTCAATTAATAAGTCGCGTACGCGCAAGTTTGCAGTACTAAGCGGCGGTTGCGTTCGGCTCGTGACCACAAGAGTAATGCAATCTGGCATGTGTTTAAGGAAAAAACGCATACCATCATGAATGTCATCGTTGTTGATGACATGATAGTCATCGAGCACTAAATAGGTTTGTTCATGGTATTCTGCAATTTCGCCGAAAAGCTCACTAAAAAGGGTGGATAAGCATGCAAATTGGCGTCTTTCAGCCATAGATTGCGTTTTTAAACATGCCCCGTTTGTTGCTTTATTGATAGATTGCAAGAAGTAATTGGCAAAGCGAAACGTATCGTTATCGCTCTCATCAATATTCAACCAGCCTGTATGCGGATGATCGTTTAGCCATTGAGCAGCCATAGTGGTTTTACCGTAACCCGCTGGAGAGCGGAAAAGTACAAGACGGTAAAATGGCGCTTGATTAAGACGATCCAGCAAGCGTGGACGGAGAATGGCATTGTGAAGACGTGCCGGGCGCGTTAGTTTCGATGGTATCCACATAGTTCTTTTGTCTAATCCGTTGTTTCAACTCTGAATATGACCAAAGTATAATTTTTGTTATGAGAGAAGGTGATGTAACAACCTTTCACTTCCTTGATCTTTTATTCTCATTAGGCACTAAAATCATGCCTCAAATGAATAGGGTGGCATTTGATCTTGCCCAATACTTTACCTAGCAAAAGGGCAATGTAACCAGAACATCGCCTTCTCATCCCTTGATTTATGAACTAAATCACAAATATACGAATTCAAATAGAATAATCATCATCCAGCTGCACGCGAAAATTAGCCGTTAAATTGTGAATCATGTTGCATTAATTTTCACTAGATGATGTTCTCTCCCCCCTGAACTTTGGTTTGAGTCACAAAAAGTACGCGCTTAACTAACCTACGCCCCTCCTCCTCCTCCCTCTAGTCCAAAAATTCAGGAGGATGCTTTTGCTAGGGATAACAGGCAGCATAGATTCCAGTTGAGATAATCTTAGAGAGAGAACGAACCATGACAACACGTGGTCAAGCACAACAATTTGATAAAGCACAATTTAAAGCTTCAGTAGAGAAGCATTTACTGACGACGTACGCGAAAACCAAAGAGACAGCAGATGCTCGTAGTTGGTACTTAGCGGTAGGTAAGGCTCTAGCTGAAATCAGCACAGGTAGCCTACTTGAGACTGAAAAGCACGTTGCTGAGCAAAATGTACGTAGCGTTAACTATCTTTCTTTAGAGTTTCTAATTGGTCGCCTAACAGGTAACAACTTAATCAGCATGGGTCTGTACGACGAAGTCAGCGCCGCAGTTGAAGAGTTAGGCCTTAATTTAACTGATCTGCTAGAAGAAGAACGCGATCCAGCACTCGGTAATGGTGGCCTTGGCCGCTTGGCTGCGTGTTTTATGGATTCACTGGCAGCACAAGAATTTCCAGCTGTAGGCTATGGCCTGCACTACGAGTACGGTTTATTCCGTCAATCATTTGAAGATGGCCATCAAGTAGAAGCGCCTGACGCTTGGCGTGGTATTGAAGGTTACCCTTGGGAAGTTGTTCGTCCTGAGCTTGGTCAATCAGTGGGTCTATTTGGCCATGTTGAAACCTTCATTAACGAACAAGGTGAATCATGCCGCCGCTGGGTTCCTGCAATGAACCTTGACGGTGTGGCATGGGATCTACCAATTGTTGGTTACGACAATAAAAGCGTTTACCCACTGCGTTTATGGGAATGTCGTTCGCCAGCCCCATTCAATTTAGCGCGTTTTAACGATGGTGACTACGTAGGTGCTCAGTACGGTCAGCTAGAAGCCGGCAACGTGACTAAAGTACTTTACCCAAATGACAATCACGACCAAGGTAAAATGCTGCGCCTAATGCAACAGTACTTCCACTGTGCATGTTCGGTTGGTGATATTCTTCGTCGCCACGAAGCGGCGGGTCACAGCATTGAAGATCTTGCGAAGCTTGAAACCATTCAACTTAACGATACCCACCCAACGATTGCGATTCCTGAACTTATGCGCGTCTTGATTGATGAGCACCAATTAGGTTGGGATGCTGCGTGGGCAATTTCTTCAAAAGTCTTTGCGTACACTAACCACACGTTACTACCTGAAGCGTTGGAAACATGGAGCGAAAAACTGATCGCTGACATGCTGCCACGTCACATGGAAATCATTTTTGAAATCAACCACCGCTTTATGTTGGAAGTTGAAGCAAAATGGCCGGGCAATAATGAAGTGAAGCGTAAGCTTTCTATCATTCAAGAAGGTCCACACCGCATGGTACGCATGGCAAACCTATGTGTAGTGAGCACTTACGCTGTGAATGGTGTTGCGGCACTTCACTCTGAATTGGTTAAGCGTGACCTGTTCCCTGAGTTCAACGAACTGTTCCCTGGTCGCTTACAAAATGTAACTAACGGCGTAACACCACGTCGTTGGTTGAAATTCTGTAACCCAGGACTGACTGAACTAGTTAACGAAAAAGTAGGCAAAGATTGGCCTGCAAACTTAGAAAAACTGTCTGGTCTGGCTAAATTTGCCGAAGACAAAGCGTTCCAAAAACGCTACATGGCAGTGAAGAAAGATAATAAACAACGTCTGGCTGACTGGGTTCTGGATAACATGGATATCGAGCTTGATACCAATGCTATCTTCGATGTTCAAATCAAGCGTCTGCACGAGTACAAACGTCAGCACTTGAACCTGCTACATATCTTAGCGTTATACCATCGCTTAGTGAACGATCCGACATTTGATATGCACCCTCGTGTATTTATCTTTGCAGCAAAAGCAGCACCGGGTTACGCACTCGCGAAAGACATTATCTTTGCTATCAACAAAGTGGCAGAGAAAGTAAATAACGACCCACGCCTTGGCGGCAAACTGAAGGTGGTCTTCATTCCTGATTACCGCGTAAGCCTAGCTGAAATTATCATTCCAGCGGCAGATGTGTCAGAGCAGATTTCGACTGCCGGCCTAGAAGCTTCTGGTACAGGTAACATGAAGATGGCGCTAAACGGTGCATTAACGGTTGGTACTATGGACGGCGCAAACGTTGAGATCCGCGAAGAAGTGGGCGATGAAAACATCTTTATCTTCGGTCTATTAGTAGACGAAGTATTGAAACTAAAACAAGAAGGGTATGACCCTTACCGCTATTACCATGCAGATAGTCTGTTACGTGCAGCACTTGATGTATTGGAAACCGATGAATTCACACCGGGTAACCCAGGTCAACTGGCTGCGATTCGTCAAAACCTACTTGAAGGTGGCGATCAGTACCTTGTCTTAGCTGACTTTGCTGATTACGTAAAAGCGCAAGCTCGCATTGATGCTGAATACCGTGACCAAGCTACATGGGCACGTAAAGCGATTCTGAATACAGCACTCGTAGGTAAGTTCAGTTCTGACCGTAGTATTCGTGACTACGTGAATAACATCTGGAAACTAAAAGCGGTGAAGCGTTAATCATATTCAGTGATTGACAATCTGGGTTAACAAACCTTTTTATCAGCAAAAATTAAACATCGTAGCGGCTCTTGGGCCGCTAACGGAGAGAACGATGAAAGACAATCAAGCATTAAAACAAGTTGCTGAAATGGTGGGAATTGCCGACAGCTACGTCAGCGCTTGGGGTGATGAAGCTAAAGTAAAAGACGAAACCATTCGACGTTTACTGATGGCTTTAGGCTACGACACTAAGAACGACGAAGCATTGCTCGAATCGGCACGCAAAAAACACCGCCCAGATGTACTTGCACCTGTAAAAGTGGTACGTAGCGGTGAAGCAATGCACATCGCTTTACAGTTGGGGGCTAGCGCACGTGTTAGCGACTTTAGCTGGCGCTTAACTACTGAGCAAGGTGAGGTGATGGAAGGCTGGTTGCAGTCTCAGCTAGTGAAAGACGACCGTGAAGATGGAGGGGAACTAACATTCGCCTTACCTGATGATCTTGCATGGGGTTACCACAAGCTAGAGTTGTTCCGTAAACGCCGTAAATCACCGTTTGAAATGACTTTGATTGTGACACCAAAATCTTGCTACAAGCAGGAAGATCTCCTTAACGAGAAAAAACTTTGGGGTACCAGCGTTCAACTATACTCAGTGCGCACTAACCATAACTGGGGTATTGGTGACTTTGGTGATCTGAAACAATTAGTGGCAGACATTGCTGCGCGTGGTGGTGATTTTGTAGGCCTAAACCCAATCCATTCATTGTTTCCTGCGAACCCTGAAGGGGCGAGTCCATATAGCCCATCTTCTCGTCGTTGGTTAAACCTAATGTACATTGACGTTAGCTCGGTTGCTGAGTTTGCGCAGTGTAATGAAGCTCAGCAGCTTGTTGGCAGCCCTGAGTTTCAGCAACGCTTAGTGGAAGCGCGTGAAACCAATTGGGTGAACTACAGTGAAGTCTCTTGCTTGAAGATGGCTGTACTTCCACTGTTGTTCGATACCTTTGTTGAACGCCACATTAATAATAAAACAGCGCGTGCTGATAACTTCTTGAAGTTTGTTGAAGAAGGCGGTGAAAGTTTACTTCACCAAGCAGCTTTTGATGCATTACATGCACACTTGAAGAAGCAAGATGATAATACTTGGGGTTGGCCTGTTTTCCCTGAAGAATATCGTCACTTTGATAATGCAGCCGTTAAAGCCTTTATCAAAGAGCATAATAAAGACGTTCAGCTATTCATGTACCTTCAGTGGTTGGCTGATAGCCAATTAGCAGAAGTGAATGAGCTGGCTGAAGAAAAAGGCATGGTGATGGGGCTTTACCGTGACTTAGCGGTTGGTGTTTGTGATTCAGGTGCTGAGACATGGGCTGACCATGGCGCACTCTGCCAAGATGTAAGCATTGGTGCGCCACCGGATATCTTAGGCCCTCTAGGTCAAAACTGGGGCTTACCGCCACTGAATCCGCAAGTGCTACAAGAACTATCATACGAACCGTTTGTGCAGCTATTACGTGCCAATATGCGTAACTGTGGTGCATTACGTATTGACCACGTATTGGGCTTGCTACGCTTATGGTGGATTCCAAAAGGTGAATCGGCAACGGAAGGGGCGTACATGTACTACCCAGTTGAAGATATGATGTCGATCCTTGCTCTAGAATCACACCGTTACCAATGTACTGTTATTGGTGAAGATTTAGGAACAGTGCCAGACGAGATTGTTGATCAACTTTCTGATGCTGGGATCCATTCGTACAAGGTATTTTTCTTCGAAACAGCGGAAGATGGTGGCTACTATTCACCAAGCCATTACCCGAGCCAATCGATGGCAACACTATGTACACACGATATGCCAACCCTACGCGGTTTTTGGCATTGCGATGACCTGAAAATGGGTCAAGAGCTGGGTTTATACCCAGACGCAGAGCAACTCAGTGGTTTATTTGACAGCCGAGCTGAAAGTAAGCAAAAAATCCTTGATAGTTTGAGCTGGCACGGTTACCTTCCTCAAGGTGTTGGGCATAATGCTGCATATGTACCTATGGACCGTTCGTTAAGTGAAGGCATGCAACTTCACCTTGCTGCGAGCGCTAGTGCATTGTTAAGCCTACAACTGGAAGACTGGTTGGAAATGGATAAACCAGTCAATATTCCAGGAACGGTGAATGAATATCCAAATTGGCGTCGTAAGCTTTCTACTACTTTGGACGATCTATTTACCCGCCAGGACATCATTGACCTGACTCGTCGTTTAACAGAAACACGAGCAAAAGCTAGTCCAAACAAAAATCAGGAGTAATGCGTTGGACACCACCCAAGTGACCCGCAGTGATAAGGAATATTTGCAGCTCGAAAGAGCTGCATTCTCAGATCCGTTTTCGTTTCTCGGCCCACAATATGATGCAAACGGTATTGCCTTAAGGGTATGGATACCAGGTGCAGAAAGCGTAACCGTAGAGCTACAAAATGGTCAGAAGTATCCATTAACCCGTGAAGCCGATAGCGGCTTCATTTTGACTGGTGACATGGATTTAACCACTGCTTATTATCAGTTACACATCAGCTGGCCGAAAGGTGAGCAAACGATTCATGACCCTTACCAATTTCATTCTATTTTACCTGCAGGTGATGCACTGACTACACCATCGCAAATGCATTGCGAAATGGGGGCTCAGCTAATTACCTTGCAACAAGGCAATACGCCAGTTGCTGGCGTGCGCTTTTTGGTATTTGCACCGCATGCATCCGCTGTGAGTGTGGTGGGTGAGTTTAATGCGTGGGATGGCCGTCGTCATCCACTTCAACGTCTGGATGATGGCTTGTGGGGTTTGTTTATCCCAGATTTAAAAGAAGGCACGCAGTATAAATTTGAATTAAAAGACAGCCAAGGAAATGGTTTACCGCACAAAGCAGACCCTTGGGGCTATGCGTCAGAGCAGTACCCGTCTTTTTCATCACAAGTTTACGATCAATCTCGTTACCAATGGCAAGATAAGCAGTGGCAGCAACGCCCTGTAACAGCAAAGCATCAAGAAGCGCTGTCTTTTTATGAACTGCATGCGGGTTCTTGGCGTCGTAATGAGCAGGGTGAGTTTTTAACTTACCGCGAATTGGCAGCAACACTGATCCCGTATATTGTCGATATGGGTTACACCCACATTGAGCTAATGCCAGTATCAGAGCATCCATTCTATGGTTCATGGGGTTACCAGCCGATTGGTTTGTTCTCACCAACCAGCCGTTTTGGTTCGCCAGATGATTTCAAATACTTTGTTGATCAATGCCACCAAGCTGGTATTGGGATCGTTCTTGATTGGGTGCCTGCGCACTTCCCATCGGATGATCACGGTTTAGCTAACTTTGATGGTACAGCACTGTATAACGATCCTGATCCTCGTCGTGGTTGGCACCAAGATTGGCAAAGCTACATTTACGATTACGGTCGTGATCATGTTCGTCGTTTCTTAGTCTCTAATGCTTTATTCTGGTTTGAGCATTACCACATTGATGGTTTACGTGTCGATGCTGTTGCATCCATGCTGTACCTTGATTACTCGCGTGAGCATGATCAGTGGATCCCGAACCATGATGGTGGCAATGAGAACTACGATGCCATTAGCTTATTGCGTTGGATGAATGAAGAAGTTTACCGTCATTATCCAAATGCAATGACTATCGCTGAAGAATCTACGGCCTTCCCTGGGGTATCAAAACCAACAGATATGGGCGGTTTAGGGTTCGGATTCAAATGGAACATGGGTTGGATGCACGATAGTTTATCGTACATGCAAGAAGAGCCTATTAATCGTAAGTATCATCACGATACTATTACTTTCCCGCTGGTTTATGCATTCAGTGAAAACTATGTATTATCTTTATCACACGATGAAGTGGTATATGGCAAAGGCTCACTATTGGATAAAATGCCGGGCGATGAATGGCAGAAAACGGCGAATTTACGGGCATATCTCGGTTATATGTATGGCCAGCCGGGTAAAAAACTGAACTTCATGGGGGCGGAAATTGCTCAAAGTGCTGAATGGGCACATGAAGGTCAACTCGAGTGGCATTGGTTAGAGTATCCACGCCATAGCGGCACACAAGCGCTAGTGCGTGATTTGAATAAGATGTATACCTCAGTGCCTGCATTGTACGAGCAAGATTGTTCGCCAGAAGGTTTTGAGTGGCGTTTAATGGATGATGCAGAGCAAAGTATTCTTGCTCATGAGCGTTTTGCATTAAATGGCGATAAAGTCTTAGTTATATCAAACTTCACCCCTGTTCCACGATTGGGTTACACCTTAGGTGTTCCTCAAACAGGGCAATATGAATTGCTGATCAACACAGATAGTAAAGCATATTGGGGCAGTGGCGTTGCTGTAAATTCAGTGATCCCAACGCAAGCTGTGAGTTCACATGGACTGGATAATTCCATTGTTATTGATTTACCGCCACTTTCAACTGTGTTCTTATCATTCAAGAAATAAATCATAACAATTAAAGTATTCAAGCTCGTAATCTTATTGCGAGCTTTTTTATTATTAATCATAAACCTGCCCAATACTTCTTTTTTAAAGTAAATATTTACTCACTGGTCAAACCTTCATTGTAATTGTATTATTCGCACCATGAATGCCTTGGTTTATTGTCCTCTTATAATCGACTAGTGTTCAATTATTGCTGTGTCTAGCTCTAATTCACTAACCGTGGCTATATTGACTAATTAATCTGCTGAATATTAATGCACTTTACTTGGTAATATTATGAGTAATAGTGGAATTTTCACGTAAGTAAAAACTATTAAAAACAACATCTTCTACCAGATTTCAATGCGGTATCTGAAGGTGAGTGTTATTTTTGTCGAGATGAAATTTTGAAAACACCCGCTGCTGTCTTGCTGTTGGCCGCATTATTTGCGCCAACAACATTTGCACAACAATCTTATTTCCCTATTTGGGGCGATGAAGCTGAAAAATTGGGTTACACATTACCGAAGCCTTACGGTATTTCTGTATCTTACATGGATATGAGTAACCCGATCACTGTTGAAAGCATTAAGTTAACTGGTGCGCCTATGCTTGATGCGATTGATGTCGACGCAAGAAATGCCACTTTCACAGGATCTAACGTTACTGTTCGTGGTGATGTGTGGGTTTTTCCGTTTATGAATGTTTACGGCATCATTGGTTACACTCAGGGTGAGAGTAAGGCCAAAATTAATTCAGTAAGCTGCGATGCGAGCAAATTAGGCGGTCCTAATTTACTTTGCAGCGTGATTAATCTTGTTGGTGATAAGCTGCCAGCAAACACCATGTTTAACCTAGAAATGGATGGTGGTACATACGGTATCGGCACAACGCTGGCTGGTGGTGTTGGTAATTGGTTCGGTTTGCTTGATATGAACTACACCTACACCAGTATTTCAGCGATAGAAGGGGATATTCGTACTTTTGTTGCTGCGCCACGTGTCGGTTACCGCTGGGAGTACGAGGGGGGGCGTGAACTGCGAGTTTTCACCGGTGTTATGTATCAAAAAGTGGATCAGTTTTTATCGGGCGATATAGCAAGCCTAGGGTTGCCATCAAGTGTTGTAGCCATTGCAGATAAGATTGCGAATGATGCGGGTAACGACAGTGCAGGGTTCGAAGTTAGCCAGCATGCCAACAGTAATTGGAATAATGTGGTTGGGATGCAATATGCCTTCAATCGCGACTGGGATGTATTAGTCGAGGCTGGCTTTGGTGCACGTGAATCTTTATTTATCGCCCTTGGCCGACGATTTTAAGTGAGTGAACAATGAAAAAAACACTCGCATTATTGCTTGCAGCGACCTGCTCATTACCTACATACGCTGAAGATAAAGAACCGACAACCTACGAACGTTATCAAGCCTGGTTGAATCAGATGTTGCTTGAGTTGGGCGCAGACGGCCAATTTAACCCTGAGAAAGGGGTCGATTGGAGTGTGATGCCTGGGCCGTTTTACACACCTGAAAAACAATTCGGTGTGGGGATATCAGCGGTTGGTCTCTATAAGCCGGATCTTGACGATACCGTGACGCAGCCTAGTTCCGTTACGTTAAATGGATTTGGTTCTATTAATGGTGCTTATGGCCTGTCATTTAGTAACACCAACTACCTTGCTCATGATAAATACCGCTTATTTATTGATGCTGAACTGATGGATTCTCCCGACGTCTTTTACGGTATAGGGATGGACGCAGGCTTGAATAATGGCCGCGTTGATTACACACGTAGAACTTATGCAGCGTCCGTTAAGGGTCTGTTACAGGTAATGTCGTACACTTATGTGGGCTTAGGGGTAGAGTTTTCGAAAAACGAAGCGTCAAAGGCGGAAATTGATGACCCCGACAAGCCATGGATTGGGCATACGTTAGCTGAATTCCCTGATAAGCAATTCAGCGCAGGTGTGACCATGTCTTTAGTTTACGATTCGCGTGACTTTGCTTTAAATGCCTCGCAAGGACATTTGCTTAAATTGGATTACACCCACTTTAGCCAAGCATTGGGATCCGATCATGAGTTCGATCGTGTTGCGCTGAATTACAGTGATTATTACTCGCCGCAATCTTTTGATGGTGTTATCGCATGGCAGGCATTGCTTGAAGCTAACTTTGGTGACGTGAGTTGGGACCAGATGGCTCTGCTTGGGGGCGCGAGTGCACTGCGTGGCTATGAACAAGGGCATTACCGTGACCGAAATATGCTGCTGTCGCAAGTCGAGTATCGTCAACCTCTGAGTGGTCGACATGGCATGGTGTATTGGGTTGGGGCTGGCACATTGTCTAACCAGCTTGATGAGTTAGGACAGGAAAAGTGGTTAACAACGGTTGGTGTGGGTTACCGCTTTGAAATTAAAGAGCGGGTCAATTTACGGCTAGATATGGGCTTTGGTAACGGCGAAAGCGGTTTTTACTTTGCAATAAATGAAGCATTTTAATCAGTAATGATAAATTTTAGTTTGAAGCCACTGCTGAGCTTAGCACTGTGTGCAGTACTCAGTGGTTGTGCAACTGAGGCGTGGCAGATTCATGCAACGCCTTCTGAATCACAGGTTCAAACCATACTGTCTGGCGGAGAAATCCGCCAAGAAGAGTGGTTGATAACGCCGTCGCAATTGCCTGATTTGTCTGTACCTGACAATGTACGCCCTTGTTGTGCGTTTGGTGATATGCAGAAGGTGAGGCTAGGCCCTGTACCGCTCCCATTTTTTCGCTTAAACAATGTTGTTAGCCTCGATGAGGTTGGTCCGCATAAGTTTGCAAGTGGAATCTACCACTATACACCGGCTTCAGCATCAGCATCTGGTATTACAGGTAGTGAAAATAATGGGCTGCTTTATACCACGCAAGGTGGCTTCATCGACTTAGCACATGTACGTGATACCGCCGATGATACTATGGGTTTATTTTTTGAAATGTTGCTCCATTTAGGCACTACGCATCGGATCGAGCTACCTGCAGAACTTGGCCCGCGTTATGTTGAAATGAAAGCGTTTGATGTGTCTGGGTTTACTGATTCTCAAAAGTGGCTGATAGCGGCCAATATGGCTGCGCGTATTGCTTATTTCAAAGCGGAATCGCATGAAATTGCTCAATGGCATGGCTACAGTAGTTTCTCTCAATGGCCTGAAACGATTTCTGCCTATTCGCCCGAAGATTTGTACTCCAATATGTTAGGGGCAAAGTTGTCACTAGCGTTGATTGAACAACACAAGATGTTGAATGAAACCGAGTATAACCAGAATCTGACACTGTGGATTGCCGCAAGCTTAAAGCAGCTTGGGGCTGTCAGCACCGAGCAGGCCCAGCTCGCGTTAGCGGCTGTTGATGGCCAGTGGTGGGATTCGACAGAATCGATTCCTAGCAAATATATGATATTAAAACGCCATTACACCATGGGTGATCATCAAGTGCCCCATGTGTTAGGGACGAAAGGTGGCGATAAGGATGTAGTGGCAGGCGATATGCTTAAAAACATGGTCGCTGATGCCGACACTAATGGTAACAGTGAAGAGCAGCAAAACCGACACGCTTTACTTGCTCACATTGAACCGACAGCCTTGTCGTTAGCCAGTGAAGTAGAAGGGATTCAGTTAGATGATATTGCTCGCTTAGTACTGGAAGTTGATGAAGACTATGCCGATACGTTTTCTCATGTCCCGCCAGCATTGTGGAAACATCGCATCGAGCATACTCATTTTCAACAGATTGCTGATTATGCCCAGCAACTAGATGAACAAGATTTACTTCAACTAAGGCAGTCTAATGACCAATAGCCAGCAAAATACGTTAGGTATGCGATTTAAGCCACTGAATAGCTCAACCAAAAAGTGGGTAATGGCTGTGTGCCTGATCGCTGGCTTAGCGGGATGTGGGACGACCAATTATTACGATGCACTTACCACGCAAGACATAGTGCCTCCAACTGATAACCAAGCGACTCACCGTGAGATAGGTGTGACCGAAGGTAAAGCAACGCGTCCCCGCTTAGCGATTGCATTTGGAGGTGGTGCAGCTCGCGGTATGATGCATCTTGGAGTAATGAAAGCGCTTGATGAAGCAGGGATAAAAGCAGATCTTGTAACGGGCACGTCCGTTGGTTCTATCGCTGCGGTGCTTTATAGCAGCAAGGATTACGATGAAATTGAAAAGATCATGTATTCTTTTGCTGAACATGAAATTGCGGACTTTAATGTTTCGAAACAAGGCCTAATTAAAGGTAGAGCGTTAGCTAAGTGGCTCAATAAACAAGTGGATTATGAGGATGTTGAAGATCTTCCGATTCCTACTGGCATCATAGCAACCAACCTAACAACTAAACGCACCGTGATGTTCACGCATGGTGATATTGGTCGTGCTGTACAAACGTCATCGAGCGTGCCTGGTGTGTTTGTTCCCGTTCAAAATAATAACGATATTTTGGTTGATGGTGGTGTATTGTCCCCCGTACCTGTTTACGCCGCTCGCCAGATGAAAGCGGATATTGTTATTGGGATTGATGTATTTTGTAGTCAGCCTCCACCCTTGACAGACAGTGCTGCGACTGTAATAGCCAATACGTATTGGCTGCAAAGTTGTGATGCTTCAAGCAAAGAAACGAATAGTGCTGATATTGTTGTCAGACCAACGCCATGGGATGACAGCTTGGTTAATTTTGGTAATAGACAAGACCGTGAAGCCGCAATGTCCGCTGGCTATCAAGCCATGCTGCCACATATTCCTCAGCTAAAGGCGTTGTTAAATAAGTTTGAGGGTACAGACAAATAGGCGGTTTAGTTGGATGTGAGTTAATTGTATTTGACGTTAATCTTTATTAATAAACGATCACCGGTTAGATACAAAACTAGCGAGAGCATGCGACGATTTTTCACATGTTTTTTTAATTTAAAAATAATATGGTTGATATTAAATCAATTAAATATTTCAAACTTACTTTGCACCATTAGTGACTTGTTTTTACTCGCATTTAGTATATAAAGTTGGACAAATGTCACAGTTTCGTCCTTTATGTGCAGGTTGTTGCTTATTTTTTATTTCTCTGCTGTGAATGGCAGAGGCCTGATCTGCTTGTAATAAACTTTATTCTTTAAGGGCTGGTAATGCATCAAACAACGCCGCTTCAAGATACCCGACCTCAGGGTAAAGAGCGTGAGTATTCCTCGTCGCTTAACCTTATTTCGACAACTGATCCGAAAAGTCATATTACGTACACGAATCAGCATTTTTGCGATGTAGCAGGTTACCAAGCTGAAGAGATGTATGGTGAACCTCATAACTTAGTGCGTCACCCGGATATGCCTAAAGCTGCTTTCGCTCAGCTATGGCAATACGTTCAGTCAGGTAAGAGCTGGATGGGGGTGGTAAAGAACAGCTGTAAAAATGGTGATCACTACTGGGTGTCAGCATTTGTAACTCCAATTACCGATGATAAAGGACAGATTGTTGAGTATCAATCGGTTCGAAGTCGCCCATTACGTGATGAGATTAACCGTGCGTCTGACATTTACAGCAAACTAAAACAGGATCAAAAAGCAGGTGTTGCCACACGTCCGCGTTTACGCCAAGGGCATTTGTTAAATGGCTTGTTGGTTGCGACTTTAGGTCTGGCGGCTTACCAAATGTTTGCTTCTGATTATAGTCTTGCTTCTGTTGGTATGATGGCAATCTCGTCGCTAGCATTGGGTTTATCAGGCATTATGGGCAAGCGTCAAGCGGCAATCAATGAACTTGCAGCTAAGGCTTACGATAATCCATTGATGGAAGCTGTTTATACCGGTCGTAAAGATGACTATTCTGCGGTTGAATTAGCGTTGCGTATGCGTCAAGCAGAGCTTCGTGCCATTGTTGGCCGTGCCAGTGAAACCTCGGCAGATATTCTGATTTCAGCTGAAGATGAACGCGCTAACTCACAAGAAATAAAAACCAATTTGGCACGTCAAACACAAGCCACAGAACATGTTGGTGTCGCGATGGGACAGATGTCGACTTCTATTCGTGAAGTTGCGGAGAGCGCAGCCCAAGCCTCGGAGCTTACTTCACAAGCACAGTCTATGTCGGAAGATGGGCAGCAACGTGTGCAGCAAACCATTGATTCTGTACAAGCACTACACAGTGAATTGGATAATTCTAAGCAAGTGATTAATGCGCTATCCGATAGTAGTCGCCAAATTGAAAGTATTCTGGATGTGATTGGTTCTATTGCTGATCAAACTAATTTGCTTGCACTTAACGCGGCCATTGAAGCAGCGCGTGCGGGTGAAGCTGGTCGCGGTTTTGCGGTTGTTGCTGATGAAGTCCGTTCTCTGGCACAAAAGACACAAACATCGACGGAAGAAATTCAAACGATGATCACTAACTTGCAGCAAACAGCAGAGCAGGCTGTGACTGCCGTTGAGCGTGGTGGTGATTTATCTGAACAATGTCGTGCCCAAGCGCTAGAAACGGGCGATCAACTGAGTCAAATTAATGAGATGCTCAATCGTGTGACGGATAATAGCCATCAAATTGCTGCAGCAGTAGAGGAGCAAGCGGGTGTGTCAGATGATATTGGGCGTAACGTCGAGCAAATTAACGAGTTGTCTTTTGCTACTTCTTCTGTGAGTGATAGGGCTGTTGAAAGTACCCAACGCTTGGTTGAGCGATTAGAAGGGCTGAGCCGCTTGATGAAACAGTTCCAACGTTAAGTTTCTTGCTACGTGAATACAACTAACGAGCCTCAGTGTTATTGCACTGAGGCTTTTTATTTTGTACCGCCATTTAGCCGTAATACTCAATATCTCCCATTAAGTCCTATAGTTATCAGTTAACATATATGTGATAACTATAGAACTCAATGTCCAGGCTTCGGCCAAGTATTTACTAGATATTTCAGCAGCATAATAAGGGATATTATGACCCAAAAGGTATTGGTGCTTTTTGCACATCCTTCTCAGCATCGTTCTGAGGTTAATCTTCCCCTTTTTGACGTGGCAAAGCAGGTGGATGGTGTAACAACTGTCGACTTATATGCTGAGTATCCCACGTTCAATATCAATATAGATCGAGAACAAAAGCGTTTACGCGAGCATGATGTGATCATCTTTCAGTTTCCACTCTATTGGTACTCTACACCAGCAATTTTAAAAGAATGGCAAGACTTAGTGTTGGAATACACATTTGCTTATGGAACTGGCGGTGATGCTTTAGTGGGCAAGACATTTTTCTGTTCGCTGACTGCCGGTGCAAAAGTAGATGCTTACCGTGCCGAAGGCTACAACCATTTTACAATTCGCCAATTACTGTATCCACTTGAGCAAATGGCAAGTCTAACGGGGATGCATTACCTTCCTCCCTTTTGTTTGTTTGGCTCGCGTACTGCGCTTGAGGAGAAACGGATTGATGCGCACCTTGCTGAATGGCGGAATCTACTGCAGCTATGCGTCGCAGGTGATATTGATCGTGAACACGCAGCCCAGTTCGAGAAACTCAATCACTATCTAGGTGATGATCAATTTAAGATGGAGGTGGCGAAATGACCAGTATCTTTCTGCAAGCCTTCATCTATCTCGCCGCAGCCGTTATCGCAGTGCCTGTTGCTAAGCGCTTGGGGTTAGGCTCGGTATTGGGCTATCTGATCGCGGGTGTAGTGATTGGCCCTATTATAGGTTTAGTCGGTGAAGAGACGACAACTATTCAGCACTTTGCTGAGTTTGGTGTGGTCATGATGTTGTTTTTGGTTGGCCTCGAACTTGAACCGAAAATGCTATGGGCGATGCGAAATCGCCTTATGGGATTAGGTGGCTTACAAGTTGGAGGAACGGCCGCAGTTGTGATGGGAGCTGCGCTGTACTTTGGGCAACCTTGGACGATAGCGTTGACGATAGGTTTAATCTTCGCACTGTCTTCAACAGCCATTGTGCTGCAAACCTTTAGTGAAAAAGGATTAAGCAAAACCGAGGGCGGCCAGAATGCCTTCTCGGTATTACTCTTTCAAGATATCGCCGTTATTCCTATGTTGGCGTTTATTCCGCTGTTGGCTATGCCGGATCTGGTGGCGCAAGCACAGTCAGCCGTAACTACAGCTGCTGAACACCATGACGAACTGAGTTTAGTTGCTGGCCTTCCTGGTTGGGCGTATGGCTTAGTGATCACAGGCTCTATTATCGCAGTGGTGGTTGGTGGACACTATTTGAGTCGTCCACTGTTTCGTTTTGTTGCTAGCTCAGGCTTGCGGGAAATTTTTACAGCGACTGCGCTAATGTTGGTGATTGGTATTGCCGCCTTAATGAGCCTAGTGGGTCTATCGCCAGCGTTGGGGACCTTCCTTGCAGGGGTTGTGCTTGCCAACAGTGAATTTAGGCATGAACTTGAGTCTAATATTGATCCGTTCAAAGGGTTGTTGCTTGGCCTGTTCTTTATCACGGTCGGGGCTGGGATTAATTTCTCGGTATTGTTTAATGATTTTGTCGTTATCATCGCATTAACCTTGGCTGTCATGGTTGTGAAAGCCTTGGTGCTTTACAGCCTTGCACTGATTTTCAAAATCAAAGGTAGCGATCGCTGGCTATTTACATTGAGTCTTGCGCAAGCGGGTGAATTTGGTTTTGTGCTATTGAGTTTCTCGCTGCAAAATCATGTTATCCCTGCTGATATTGCTCAAACACTATCGTTGGTGGTTGCGCTATCTATGTTCTTAACACCGGGCTTGTTTATTCTATTCGATAAAGTCATTTTACCGCGTTTTGAAAAGACCTCGAATGATCGTGAAATGGATGTGATAGACGATCAAGGTACGGTGATCATTGCAGGGATAGGGCGTTTTGGTCAGATCGTAAATCGTTTATTGATTTCTAATGGTGTGAAAACGGTAGTGTTGGATCATCAAGCCAATCAAATTGATGTTGTGCGTTCTTTTGGCGCAAAAGCCTTTTATGGTGATGCGACTCGTCCTGACTTATTACATACGGCAGGTATTGAGCATGCGGCGGCTTTGGTTATAGCGATTGATGATCATGAGCACAGTGTCGAGTTGGTGAAATACGTTAAACATACCTACCCGAAAGTAAAAATTATAACTCGCGCTTTCGACCGTGGACATGGCTACCTTCTACGACAGGCAGGGGCGGATATTATTGAATCAGAAACCTACCACTCTGCACTGGAAATTGGCGGGCATGCCATGAAAACACTTGGTCTGCATCCTTTCTTTGTTGAGCAGCAAAAAAACACCTATAAGCGGGTAGAAGAGCGTAAATCCGACAAGCTCTATGCTGTATGGGAGGATGACTCTGAAAGCGAACGGTTTGATAATCACTATCGTGAACTCTTCATTCGCCTTGAAGAAGTCATGGCAGAAGAAATGAAAGTTGACCGTAGTGATAAACATGCTCGTTCTGAACGTGGCTGGACGCCGCCACCAAAAGGTTATGCCGACGGTTTAGAGGATGACGAGCAGCCTCAAGTGAACTAACTGATCGTGTAAGCAAACGAATCAAACACCGCCTCTAATGGCGGTGTTTGTGATTGGGCTTTATAAATTTCACGATAAATAATTGTGATTTAACTAAGGGAAATAAACGCGGCTGATAGGGCGAAGTTGGTGTTTCTTTAATCTAGTGTGATGTTTTAGGGTGCTATATTGTTAATAAATTGATTTTTTATACGATATACAGTGATTTGTATAACAAAATAAAGGTTGTAGTATAAAGTCTACTAAAACAACCAGTTAAGTCACAGATATTGTCTGTTTCCTCTTTAGAATTGCTCTTTCAACTTTTCTTCAGAGGAAGTGACCGTGGAAAACCGTTCATCACTTATCGATAAAAGAAAAGGTATTCGCCTGCCGTCTTTTGGCGAAGCCGTGTTTCTACTTTCATTCATCACTATATCTTTGATTATTGGCATCATGGTTTTTCATCTTGATGTCCATATTTTGCTGATTATTGCAGTGGTTCTCACCATGTTACTTTGCTGGCGTTGTGGTTATAACCTCGATCAGCAAATTGAGATCATGGGTAATAGTTTAAAAAATGCCACGGGCGCTATGTTTGCCTTTTTGCTTATCGGCATGATCATCGGTGTCTGGATTTTGGCTGGTACAATTCCAGCCTTGATCTACTACGGGCTAGATATTGTTTCCCCCGCACTCTTTTTACCTGCTGGCTTTTTAGTCTGTTGTGGCATCACCTATGCCACGGGGACCAACTGGGGTGCAGCTTCTACCATAGGTGTCGCGCTCATCGGCATGGGGATCAGCTTAGGTGTGCCGTTACCTGTGATTGCTGGCATGATCATTTCAGGCGGTGTGTTTGGTGTTAATTTATCGCCACTTTCTGATGTCACGATTTTATCGTCGGCGACAGCAGGAACCACAGTGAGTGATCACTTAAAAGCGGTCAGTAAAGTTAACCGCATCGTATTAGTATTATCTGCTGCCGCTTATTATTTTATGGGCGCGTATTATGCGGGTTCAGAAACGGGTGGGACTGAACATATTGTTGAGCTACAACATGTCCTCAGCCAAACCTTTGATATGAATCCTTTGGTATTAGCACCCATTGTGATCACCTTGGCGATGACTTTCGCCAAAATACCCTCTCAAGTAGCCTTGTTTTGCGGCATTATCGCCGGCGGTCTGGTGGCTGCTGTTGTACAAAGTAATAGTCTACATGACATTTTTGCAGCGCTTAACTACGGCTTTACTCACACTACGGGTCATGAACTGGCTGATACCTTGCTGGTCCGTGGCGGTATTCAAAGCATGATGTGGACTTTCTCGTTGGCGTTTATTGCTCTTTGTATGGGCGGCTTACTTGAGAAAGCACATTTTCTTACTGTGATGCTTGAGAAGATCCTTCCCAAGCTTAAAAGTAACGTCAGTTTGGTGTTCACCACGTTGTGCACCTGTGTACTGGGTAACGTTACAACCAGCGAAGTCTACCTATCGATGATCCTTAACGGGTCCCTTTACAAAGAGGTATATGCACAACGTGGTTTTAAGCCTGAAATGCTTAGTCGTTTGCTGAGTGAAGGGTCAATGACATCAGGTATGTTATTACCATGGACAACTGCAGGGGCATTTATGACGGCGACGCTAGGGGTTAGCCCATTAGTCTATGCGCCTTATGCTGTGTATGTGTGGCTTACACCTATTATCTCTCTGTTGCTCGTTGGCATGGGGCGTACGCTTATTAAGTACGAACCCGCACAAGGCTACAGTGTGCCTAAAGACATTACAAACTGATTGGGGGCGACCATGTTGAACTTATTTGCAGCGGCGCCTCTCGCGCTTAATCGACAGCAAGATAAAAAAGTCACAATAACCAGCTGCGCGCTTTGTGGTGGCGGTTGCCAGTTAAAAGTTATCGAGTCTTTTGATGGCAGTCAGAAAATCATGGGGGATAGTGATGATCCCGTGTCGCAAGGTCAGTTATGCCGTAAAGGGTGTAACGCATTAGCAATCATGAACCATCCCGATCGCCTAACACAGCCATTAATGCGAATTGGTCAGCGAGGAGATGGGCATTGGCAAGCGGTGAGTTGGCAAGAGGCGATTAATTATACGGCTGAGCGTTTAGCGCAAACTCAGCAACAGTGGGGCGATAACAGTGTTTTTCTGGCTTATGGGCATTCGAAAGACTTTATCAATACCCAGTTATTACGACTTGCCAATGGCATGAATACAGCCAATATTGTCGGCCCTGAAACTGTCTGCTGGGCTCCAACAAAACTGGGCCGTGAATATACATTAGGTTATAGCCCAAGTCATGATATCAATGAACAAACCCAGTGCATCATGTTTTGGGGAGTTAACAAGTATCACACGCGTTTTAGTGAGGTCAAAACCTTAAAACGAGCCCTTAAAGCGGGTTCTAGCTCAATCTGCATTGATCCACAAAAAACGAAGCATGCTCAGCAGGCCGATCTGTGGTTACGTGTTGCACCAGGAGCAGACCTGTCCCTAGGGCTGGCGATGCTTAAAGTGATTATTGAAGAGGATCTTTATGATCATGATTTTGTCGCCAATTGGTGTGTAGGCTTTGAATGGCTTCAGCAGCAGCTTAGTTGTTATTCATTTGAGCGTTTGGCACAAGATGCACAATTAGAGATAAGCCAAATTCAGGCTGCAGCACGAACCTATGCGCAAGCTAAGCCTGCGGTAATAGTAAGTGGTAATGCGCTCGATCATAACAGTGACAGTTTTCAAGTGAATCGAGTGATTGCCATCTTGATGGCGATTACAGGTAACGTCGATGTCCCTGGCGGACAATTTCATAATCAAGAGGCTTCTTTGATAACAGGTCGCTGGCCTTACGATGATCAAGAAGTCAATGCCTTGTCACAAGTCGAGCGAGATCAAAGTGCAGGTACGCCAGTTATCCCTGAGTATTTCAGGGCGACGAATCAAGGGATCACTGATGCTATTTTGCATAATGAGCAAAACCCAGTGAAAGCAGGCTTTGTGGTTGGTGCGAATCCATTATTAAGTTGGCCAGATACCCGTAAAGTGCATCAGGCGCTTAAAGCATTAGACTTTCTTGCTGTGTCAGAGTTATTTATGACGCCAACAGCGATGATGGCTGATATCGTTTTTCCTGCGGCAAGTTTTATGGAATACGAAGGTTTAACTCAAGGTAATGATGGTGCGATTCGTTATCAACCTAAGTTGGGACAAGTGGGGGATGCGAAACCCGATCATCAGATTATTGCAGCTATCGGTGAGGCCTTGGGTGTCTTCGAAACGAAGCATGACAGGCTGTTAGAGCAAGACCCATTCAAGCACTTTCAAGATGAAGCGTATTGGAACCTATTCTTGCAGCCAAGTGGTGTGGATTTCACTGCATTAAAAGCAAAACAACGCTTGGTTTCCACACCACCTGTTAAGCAGTATCGTAAATATTTGCATCATGGGTTTCCAACGCCTAGTGGTAAGGTTGAGCTGTATAGCAAGGGATTGGTGCAGTTAGGTGCGGATCCATTGCCTGCGTTTAAGCCTATGCAAGCGGTTAAAAATTCACGCTATCCTTTGCTACTGACTACGGCCAAATCAAAACATTACATGTTCTCGCATGGTCGCCAAATAGCCGCGTTGCGTGATGCTCATCCTAATCCATTAGTGCGGCTTCATCCTGAAACAGCTTCTTCGTTTGGGCTTATTGAGGGTGACAGTGTACGTATAGAGGCAGAGAGTGGCCAAGCGATCTATCAGCAGTTGAAGCTAGATCCAGATCTTGCACTAAATGTCGTTGTTGCGGATTTAAGCTGGTGGTATCCGGAACTTGGGTACAACCGTTTAGGTGATGTTTTTGAATCTAACTACAATGTGTTAACCAACGGTGATGACGATGGGCGCGGATTAGGCGAAGCGGGTAGTTTTAATATCAACGGGATTAGGGTGAGGCTGAGTAAAGAGTGGGTGAGATAACGTCGTCTTATCTTGGTCTTTAAGAAACCGTGAAGAAATAAAACGCCCTTGGCTATGGTAAGCCAAGGGCGTTTTAAATGAAGCTATTGCATTATGCTGGGCTGTAATTTGCCACGGCTTCTTTTACAGTGCGAGAGCGATCTTTAGTGAGAGGTTCCATCAAGATAGCAGCATCACTTGCTTGGCTTAAAATCTCAGGCAGTTGTGCGCGTCGACCTGCATGTAAATAGGCCAAGGTTTTTTTGAAGTTACCATGCTTGCCTCGCGCATGGTTATGAATAAATTCACAACACGCTTCGAAGTCAGAGTGCTTAATACAAAATAGCGTAATGTGGGCTGGGTTTATTTCCAGCTCTACTAGCCATTTGAGTAAGAAACGCAGTCCTGTTTCTGTTGCTTCGTTGTCATATTCACGAATACGTTCAAGGTAGATATCAAAGTCAATATCCCCTTGGCTGAGCTGATGGTGCAACCATGGTTTTTCGTAATTCCTTTCAATGGCTTTAAAGCCACGGTAGTTATGGTTGAGCAGTAACTTGGCGAAACGATCACGGCGCACTTGATCCATGGTCCAAATAAACTGGTTCAAACCGTACATGGTGTATTCCTCAGCGTTAGGACTGAAGTATTCGCCTGACAGCTGCGCGGCATAAAGTGACGTTATGCTGTCGAAATCGGTTTTTCCTTCGAGGTACTCCAAGGTTTGCATGACGATATGTTCGATTCTCGCCTTGGTATTCTGCAGTTCAGCGATACGGGTAAGTAGCGCTTGGCTATCGACATCTTCTGCGAAAATCAGTAATGGCCCGCGAGGTAGCGACTCATGGTAGGCCTCAAGGGGAACTTCATGGTCAGCCATCAAAATGACATGATGATCGTCGCCTTGTTCGTTACGGCGTTTTTGCACCACGGTGATCGCCATCCAACTCATGCCATCCATATGGCAAGGCTGGTCGTGAACCGTATCTTCATCAGCGATGATAGGAAGGCGTAGTTTCGCTGGTGTCTTATCACCGTCACCAACGAATAAGCAGCTTTTACCCAACTCGTAGGCTAACGCTTGTTCCCAAGACTGAATATTCAGCTGCACCATGATATTGAGCGCACGTTTGAAGTCGTGGTTGAGATCGAGTGGGATCTCAGGGTACTTGAGCGATGCATGGTGCAAGAACTCAATTTTTGTGTGTTCGTTGATGTAGCGTAAACCGTCGCGCATGGCTTCGGCTTTCTTACGATCTATGCTGCCGAACATGCTGGTTTCAGTGCTAGTTATTTCGCTATACACATCGATCCAATGTTGATAACGCTTGGTATCATGGAACTGACGATCCATTTCATAGGCGCTGAGTATTCCCTGATTAATCCCTGCTTTTTCGAGCTGTTCTTGGATGTTGATGTCATCAAGTATGTTCTCAAACTCAATATCCCACGAATCATCTGAGTAGGCGCGCAAGATGTTCCGTGCGGCACGAACAGGGGCGAGGGTAATGATAAATTGCCATAGACGATCGGCTTGTGCACGTAAGGGCAGTGGCAGCTGACGTAACCAGAATGCAATCAAGGTGAAGCGCTGGAAGTCTTCATCGTGGTCTTGGAATAACTTGTAACCTGATTGGTGTTCGCTGTATTTATTCAGGTAGATATGACTGCGGCGGCAGCAATCATCGCGGAATAATTGCGGTTCAAGCAATGCCAATAGACTTTCTTGACTCTCAGTTGGTTTGTCAGTCATAAAATAGGCTTTGATGCGAGCAACATCCGCTTCATTCAGCCCTTTGTCTTCAGGACAGTAGTAGGCCCCTTGAATGAAGGCTTCTTTTACTATGTGCGAGGCGGCCATTTCCCATACATTGTGTTCGTTTAAGTAGTGAAATAGTGCCTCGGTAACATCATCGCCTAGGTTTTCATTGAAATCGCGGTGAAGCTGGTAACTTGCCAGCGCCATAAAGCCCATGTGAGGTTCAGGCCAGTGCGTTGGACGACTGAGGTCGCGAGAGGTACGCAGTACCTTATCGACATGCTTAAAATGCTTGCTGTACAGCATCTCATCGTTATCGGTGAAGCTGCAGAAGATAGACTGCACATCACGCGATAGTGCAGGTTCGAGAGGTTCATTGTCAGCATCTGATGGGGTTGTTTCAGGTGCTGGCAGTTGGCTATAGCGACGGTAGCAGTCTTGACGTGACAGTAGGGCGTCTTCATCACCTTCTGTGAGTGATTCCATCATGTATTTGCGAAGTTCACGTTTACCGAGCGCGTGATAAAAGACATCAATGACACGCAGGTATTGTTGGCGACGTGCTTCCAGTCGGCCTTTATCGCTGTCTGCGGTGACAGTTAAGGTCGTGATTAAGCCATTTTCATGTTCAATGGTCGACTCTTCGCCAAAATGATCCGTCAGCAGATCCCCACGGACTAAATCTAGAATACTATTGAGCTCTTCGGTAATACCTTGGTTGTTATATTCAAAGCTGCACAGGTGATCTTCAATTTGAGCTGACATTTCAGGTGCATGCGCTTTGGCGAGCGGGATAAGTTCAATTTCCTCCAAGGCATCCAATGCACTGCGGTCTTCGCCGTTTTCGATATAACACCACAGCTGTTCACCTTGTGGCATGGCTAGAATGAGCGGTTTGAGTACCTGGGTGCCAAAATTTAGCTCGTATTGACGCTCATCACGGGCGAGATAGGCGAGGTATTCTGCACGTTCTTTCAGTGCATTCTCAGAGGCTTCCACCAAGGTATCTGTTATTTGGCTTCGAATATGGGCTTCTAGATCGTAAGCTTCATCTTCCAGCGTGCTAGCCATGAATGCTTGCTGCATAAAGGTATCTAGTTTTTCATCTTCGTCGTAAAAATCAGAGTGTGAGAAGAGGCTTTGGTACAGCCACAGCACGGGGTGATGGTGGCTAAAATCTTCATCATCTTCTTCAGTGGTATCTATGCGACACAACAATACGGGTTTGGCCTGAAAACGTTCAATCACCATCTGCTTAAAGCTGTCGTATTGATCTGGGTTTTCTTTTAAGTACTCACCTAAAGGCTGATAAGTGACGGCATTGCTATAGGGATCATCCATGAACATCCCAGTTCGAAAAGTAGGGTTGTCACACCAAATAAAGGCTTTAATCAGTGCGGGATGCCAGCCGTGTTCTGTTAATAATGAAGCAAGATAGCTTTCATATTGGGTAGCGTGCTCATCGTCCCAATAGGGGATGAAAAACTGTCCCAGAAGGTAGGTGTATTGAAGATCGGTGCTTGCCAGCATATACAGCGCTTCGACACCAAATACACGCATGTCATCAATCCACATTTCACTGGTATCGTTCATGCGGCGAGTATAAGCAACAATGGCTTTAGCGGTATCGACAATAGTGCTTTTAATTTCAGGGTATTGGAGTGCGGCAGCAAATACGATCACCTCTGAGATATAGGTTTCAGTGGTATCGGTGATCTCATGGTCGTAGTAGTGAGAACCACCTTCTTGACCTTTATCTAGCGCGGACTTTAATAGCCCAAGGTTTTGCCCTGCATCACTAGGTTGTAAGCGGCGCTGTTCATTAGAGTTGCTATGTGTGAACTCCACATCAAACTCTTGATTATTAAAAGCTTGGTCAGTATTGAGGAGCGTTTGGTATTGAATAAGCGCTGCTTTAATTTGTTTTGGGTCTTGAATATCGAGGGTAATTATTTTGTTTTTATCAAATTGATTCATAAGGTGAGATTTTTATTTTAAATAACTTTAAATACAATAGCTTAAATGAATTTGTGATGAAAGAGGGCATCTTTCATGATGCGCTATGTACCCGTTTTTCGACGAAAATATTTCACTATATAGGTATAAAGCGACCAAAGGTGCGCTTTTCTAATTCATTAATTGACATCCAAAGTACATACTAAGTAACACGCTTTAAATCACAGAAGATCCATAAGCTCTGGCCAAGCATCACTTTTGGCGTATAATTACTGACGTTTGCTTCGTATAACCCCAATGATATGGTTTGGGGGTCTCTACCAGCGCCCTCAAAGTGCTGATTACGAAGAGTTGAGATCGCGGTGGATCTTACTCTTTGTAATGGCGTTCGTTTTTTTCAAATCTGTGCCTATTCTTAGAGTAATTGTATCCACAATAATCATAAGAAAAGATGGATGAGAATATGAACGCATTTATTCAGGGTCTTCCTAAAGTAGAGCTGCACTTACATATCGAAGGTTCACTAGAGCCAGAATTATTGTTTGAATTAGCTAAACGTAATGACATCGATATTCCATATCAATCCCCACAAGCCCTTCGCAAAGCTTACGAGTTTGAAGATTTACAGTCTTTTTTAGATATTTACTACCAAGGTGCTAACGCGTTACGTACCGAGCAAGATTTTTACGATCTGACTTGGGCATACTTAGAAAAGTCTAAAGCCGATAACGTTATCCATACTGAAATCTTCTTTGATCCGCAAACGCATACAGATCGTGGTATTCCTTTCGATACCGTTATCAACGGCATTCACCGCGCGATGCAAGATGGTCATAAGCAACTGGGTATTAGTTCGCAAATCATCGCGTGCTTCTTGCGCCATTTGCCGGAGCAAAATGCGATAGAAACCCTGCAATCTATCTTGAAGCATAAAGATAAAATTATTGGGGTAGGGCTGGACTCTTCAGAGCAAGGGCATCCACCAGCAAAGTTCAAACGTGTGTTCCAACAAGCTAAAGAGGCTGGTTTACTGACGGTGGCTCATGCAGGAGAAGAAGGCCCAGCACAGAATATTGTCGATGCAGTCGAAATGCTAAGTGTTAGCCGTGTTGATCACGGTGTACGTTGTGTAGAAGATGAGCTGTTACTCGAAGCGTTAATAGACAGCAAAATGCCGTTAACAGTGTGCCCGCTTTCTAACATTAAACTGCGGGTATTTGATGAAATGGAACAACATAATATCGCTGAACTTCTTCGTAAAGGCGTAGCGGTGACCATCAATTCTGACGATCCCGCTTACTTTGGTGGTTACATGACGGATAACTTTTTAGCCGTTAGCAATGCTCACCCAATGAGTAAGCAAGAGTTGGCACAATTTACGATCAATGCGATCAACGGTAGCTTTATCAGCGATGCACTTAAAGCGGATTACCGCGCTCAGGTGGAAAATTATTTAGCGAACCATTGATGATAAAAAGGGCTAGGCCGCTAGCCCTTATTCTCTAGCCCTGTCAGCTTGTTGGATTAGCATTTTCTAACTCATGATCACGCATTTGTTTCAAAGTAGAATTTGTATTTACGCACACCGTCTATCTGCACGCCCTTTTCTCTTAACTCAAGGTATTGTTGGAGCTTAACTGTTCTGAAGTCCATCGCTTTCAGCGCAAGGATTATTCGTAGTTCATCCATTGAGCGTGACTTAGCTGCTGAACTACAAGTCCCGCAGATCACATGAGCCTTCTCTTTAAAGCCTGTCTTATTAAGCCAGTTCAGCTCTTTTGTTTCTTTTTGTTCACCACAAAAGTAGCAGTGGTTGTTTTGCTTTAATGCAGCCTGTTCCCTTAACGCTTTAGGGCTTGGCGATTTGACTGATGGGGCTGTGTTGGTCTTCTTACTTCCACTGAACATAGAGAACTGAACGACATTCGACATTTGGATTGCTCTTACTACTGACTAATGGGCGGATACGGCACATAACACAATATACTTGTTAAGTGCTTTTATATCCTATTTCTTGTGCGCTTAATGAGTCAAATGACCATTTGATTTCGAATGCCGACTACTTAATATTAATCGTATTGTCACGTCGGTCATACATATCGGGTGTGGTGTGCAACCCGCCAGCATAACCTGCGGCTTCCAAGGTCTCCCTGACTTCTTTGACGTGTTCCGCGGTGACGGGCTCATGCCTGTCACCAAGATTGGAACGGACAAAAGTGATCAGTTCTGCGAGGTTCTTATCAGACAGTACATCCTCAAAACTGGCCATGGGCATAAAATTACGATCTTTGTCGATATAGGTTGGTTGTAACCCGCGAACAGTGACGGCAATAGTATTGAACGGATCGCTGTGCATGATAATACCGTTGTTTAACAGTGTTGGTGCAATTGGTGGGCGGCCTTTACCATCGTCACCATGACATGCACCGCAGGTTTGGCGGTAGGTAGCGTAGATAGGTGTTTGATAAGCTGTTTCATCAAACCCTTTGGGTTGTAGTGGCACTGCACCTTTGCTGATCACGTTATTTGTATCGCCACTTAGTAGGTAATAAGACATAGACTCAATATCTTCTCGTGTCATTAGGCTCAGGCTGTTTTTGACCACATCGGCCATACCTGCAAAGGCTGTCCCTTTATCGGAATGACCTGTGTGTAAGAAATCAGTCAATGTCGCTTCATCCCAACCATCGATAAATAGCTCATTGGCGGTAATGTCTGGTGCATTCCAACCATCTATGAGGTTCCCTTGGAAAATGCGCTCAGCAATTAAGGCTTGCGCGATGTTTCTTGGGGTATGACATTCCGAACAATGGCCCAGCCCAGCCACCCAATATTTGCCTTGTTGCCATTTTTCAACATCTTGAATTTGGTCTATTAACTCAGAGGGTACGCTATAGTCGATTGGATCTGTGTCCATAAATACGATATTCCAGCCTAGTAACCCTAAGCGAATGTTCGACGGAAACATCATGCTGTTGTCATCGTTACGGCGTGAAACCGCAGTGATCGATTGCATGTATTCCCACAAGTCGAGCATGTCTTGCTCGGTGAGGTATTGGTAAGAGGTGTAAGGCATTGCTGGGTAGAGGTATCCCTTCTTGCCTTTACCACGAACGAGCGCATCGCGGAAATCGTCAAAGTCATACTCCCCAATCCCTTCGCTGGCATGCGGTGTGATATTGGTAGAATAAACGGTGCCGAATGGTGTCACAAAAGGCAACCCACCCGCAAATGGTTCGCCACCTTCAGCGCTGTGACAAGCCACGCAGTCACCTGCGTATGCGAGGTATTTACCTCGTTCGACAGGTTTTTGTTCCAGCTCTGCTAATTTCACTTGCTGTGTAAATTCGGCATGACGAATATAAGCACCTAAAGCACGTATTTCATTATTTGTTAATTGGCTTTCGAATGCCGGCATGAGGTTATTTAAGCCATAGTTAATGGTGTGTTGGATCTCTTCAATACTACCGCCATGTAGCCAAATATCGTCTGAAAGATCGGGTATACCAAGCTGTGGATTCGCGACTGAGCCGTCGGCATGACAAGATGCACAGTATTGAGTAAATAAGGTTTTACCCAGTTCGACTTTGACTTCGGGCACGTCGGTATGACGCTGATTTAACGAGGCAAGGTAATACGATATCTTAGCGACTTCATCGGGGCGAAGGACTTCACTCCAGCCAGGCATAGCGCCATTTCGACCTTTCGCAATCGAATGAAGAATGGCTTCATCAGTACCGCCATATAACCAAACTTGATCGATGAGGTTAGGGAAATGTTTTTGCCCTTGTGCATTATTACGGTGGCAGGCGGCGCAGTGGGTTTGAAATAGAATTTGTCCGCTTGTGATAATCTCTGGGTTTTCAGCTAGCTTAGCTAAGCTGGCGCCATTGAGTGGTGCAAATTGTTGATCCAAACTGGTATTGGGTGAGCTCAGCCTATCATCACTTTGTTGCCAATCAATGAGCCCTTGCCACTCTCCTAGGCCTGGATACAAGACAAGATAACCAGCAGATAATACGAATGCGATAGCGTAACTGATAAACAATATTTTTGGCGGTGGTGCGTCTTTTTCATCGATGCCATCGAAGCTACCTATGGTGTGATTTTGATCCGCTTGATGGTTACTGCGCCAATATTTCACAATAACAGAAATCATCAGTACAAAGAAAATGAGCGTGAAAATAGCGGCCCATAGCGCCCAAAAACTACTCATGGCGATACCTCCTGTGATGTATCTTTACCAAGGCTTTGTAGGTACCGAATTAATGCTTCACCTTTGGTTTTTCCTCTTACTTGTAACCTCGCATCACCGATTTCTTCGTCGGTATAGGGCACACCGAGTGTTCTGAGGGTTTCCATTTTTGCACTGATGTCATCACCAGACAGTATTTGTTCGAATAGCCAAGGGTAAGCAGGCATGATGGAGGTTGGGACAACTTGCCTTGGGTCGACAAGATGAAGCACATGCCATTGATCTGAGTATTTGCGTGCGAGGTTGGTCAGGTCGGGCCCTGTACGCTTTGATCCCCATAAGTTCGGGAACTCATAGATATCATCGCTTTCTTGATTTGGGCGACCATTGCGTTTTACTTCGGGATCAAGCGGACGCACCATCTGGGTGTGGCACACATGGCAACCTTCGCTGATATAAATATCGCGGCCTGCGAGTTCGATAGCGGTAAAGGGTTTGGCTAGGCTGCCTTTGGCAATATCATCACCGCGAACAATGTTAGGTACAACCCAAACCACTAATGAAAACGAAGCCACCACAAGGGTTACTATGATCAAAATGACAAGGGAGTGGGTGAAATCTTTACTCATGATTTAGGCCTCCTTTGCCACAAATACTGCAGGCATACGGACGGTTTTGTATAAGTTCACCGCCATTAGTAGTAAGCCAAGCACAAAGAGTGCTCCCCCGAAGAAGCGCAGAAATAGCCATGGTGCTTTGAAGTCCATGGCCTCAATAAAGCTATATACCAGTTCACCATTGTCGTTTTGAGCCAGCCACATATAGCCTTCACCTATGCCAGCTACCCATAGCGCGATTGCGTAAATGGCTACGCCTGCATGTGCTAGCCAGAAATGCCATTTAATCAAGCGTTGTGACCACAATTCGGTTTTATTCCACAAGCGAGGAATAAAGTAATAGAAAACCGCGATCCCTGACATGGCGACCCAACCTAAGGCGCCAGAGTGGACGTGACCAATGACCCACTCAGTGTTGTGTGCCACCATATTAAACCAGCGGATCGCCAATAATGGTCCCTCAAATGTGGCAAGGCAGTAGTAAAGAATGGCAGAGAAAAAGAACAGCAGAATATAGTCAGATTTCAGTTTCTCTTTGTTTTGGAGCAAGGTCATTGCACTGTTGAAAGCGCCAGCCCAAGAGGGAAGCCATAAGATCAGCGACATCACTATTCCGATGTTTTGGACCCAAACCGGTACTGAAGAATAAATAAGATGGTGGGTGCCAGCCCAAGTGTAAAAACCGACTAACCCCCAAAAGTGGATGACAGATAGGCGATATGAGTAAATAGGCCGCTCAGCGGCTTTAGGAATGAAGTAATAGTTCATCCCAATTACCCCTGCAGTTAGTAAAAAGCCCACCGCATTATGTCCCCACCACCATTGGACAATGGCGTCTTGTGCGCCTGCAAACACCGAATAAGACTTCATGGCTGAGACAGGTATCGCAAGGTTATTCACGATGAAAATCATGGCGATGACGATAATAAAAGCGGCAAAAAACCAGTTAGCCACAAAGATATGACCAACCTTACGCTTTGCGATGGTGCCAAAAAATAACACGGCATACAGTACCCAAACCAATACGATCAAGAGGTCGATCGGCCATTCTAATTCTGCGTACTCTTTTGATGTGGTGTAGCCTGCGGGTAAAGAGATAAGTGCAAGAAGCAGTACAAGTTGCCAGCCCCAAAAGACCATCCACGACAGGCTTTTATTGAAGATTTCGCAACGGCCTGTGCGTTGTGCGATATAAAGCGACGTTCCCATCAGAATGTTGACCACAAAGCCATAAATAACACCCGATGTATGAAGTGGTCTGAGTCGGCCAAACTGAAAATATTGCGAGTCGAAATTAAGTGATGGCCAATAGAGTTGCGCGGCCAAAATAACACCGATAGTCATGCCTGCAATTGCCCACACTAAAGCCGCGAGGATGAAATACTTCACAACTTTAATGCTGTACTGCGTTGTCACCGGTTCCATAACAAGCCTCTTTGCTTAAGGTTGTGATTCATTACCGAGCTGAGAATAGAAATAGGCAATATCTCGAATGTCTTGATCAGACAGAGCATCTGCTTGTTGCTGCATCAGCACAGCGAGTCCACTTGTACGCTCACGGGTTTGATAATCTTTTAATGAAGAAATGAGATACCCCATTTTTTGACCGCGAAGGTTAGGGTAAGGATCTTGAGTGGAGATACCGTCCGCCCCATGGCATGTCATGCAAACTTTGGCTTTTTGTTTACCAATTTCGAACTGTTCATTTTCAGAGGCAAGCAGTGTTGGGGAAAAGGCCGCCGTGACAGCAAGTATTGAAAGTGTGGCTAGCGAATGACATTTGAACTGATTAAAACGCATCACAGCTCCTTTAGGTGTACGCAGATTTTGTCGTAAATAGATTGACACTAAGCGCGCTATTGCATGACTTACTTTGAATAAATGCATTTAGCTCTTTTCAGTACGTAACGAGTTTTAAGAATAGATCACTTGGTAAATCCGTATAGCCAAATTAACCATTCTTTTGCCCTCACAGAATGCTTGTCGAAACCGCTATAGGCTAGAAGTCCTTATTTTGATGTTTTTTGTCTTAATGTTTGTAATGGAGCTCTTGTTTGATCGCTAGAATTCTCCCCATCAACTAAAGAGGAGAACAACAATGACTCGAAGCGATTTACATTCAAAAAACATCAGCCTTGAGATTAACGAAGAGCATCCAGCTTATCAGTGGGCTAAAGCTCAAGCAGATTCAGTCAATGCTATGGGTCACATTGGTACTCACATTGATTGCTATACCAAGGTACCACTTGCAACAAACTACCAAACAGATGTTCATATTCTTGACTGCTCAGACGCGATGCCGACGATTGATCAGATTGAAGGGCTGGAACTAGATGGTAAGTCACTTGTGCTTTATACCGGTAACTTCGAGAAGAATGGTTATGGCAACCCAAATTATGGCGCGCAATCGACAGTGCTTGATAGCGATGTGCTCGATGCGATATTGAAACAAGCGCCGCAATTTATCGTGATTGATAGCTACGGTATTGGTGCCCATGGCGACGAGCATATTTCGTTTGATAAACGCTGCGAAGAGCACAATTGCTTTGTGATTGAAAATGTTTGTCTCACTCAAGCCATGCTTAGCTCCATTGTTTCGTTAGACATTCGTTTTGATCCGACATCAGCTTCAACGGGTAAGCGTTGCGACGTTACTGTGTTAAGCCATACCAAGTTGGATAAGTAAGTGTTTAGGTTTCGTGAAATGGCAAATTATTGATAGGGAGGCGTTAGGATGACAATACATTGTAAGGTTGTGAGCTTAACTTACCTAAATACAAAAACACTGGCGGTTTGTTTACAAGCGGATAGAGAATTTGAGTTTAAAGCCGGCCAATATGTTTCGATTGATCTTGGCGAGAGTGGCAAACTGCCGTTTTCAATAGCCAGTATGCCGATGGGGGATTCTCGATTTGAATTGCACTTAGGTGGAATTTCAGAGCAAAGTTCTCTACTTGCGGGGGTGAAGTATCTTCAGTCGTGCTTCGAGCGGGGGCACGTAGTGAAGGTTGAAACAGCCAAAGGTAATGCTTGGCTTCGAGAGACTAAAGCTAAGGTCATCTTGATCGCTGGTGGTTCAGGTTACACGTATGCGCGGAGCATCTTGCAGGCAGCACTGCGCCAAGACCCAGAGCGTCATCTCACGCTTTATTGGGGTGCATACAGTGAAAGTGATCTGTATGAGCATGATTATCTAATGGGATTGACGAAAGAGTATACGAACTTTCATTACATACCAGTGACAGAAGTTACGTCAGCCGATAGCGTTACTCGCCAAGGCAAGCTATTGGACATCGTTTATCAAGATGCTGACTTTTGGGCTTTGCCCGATGTGTATATCTGCGGAAGGTATGAAATGGTGCAAGCAGCGTCTCTTTATTTAGAGCGCCAATATGAAGGCCGTTTAACGCTTTATTCCGATGCGTTGTCATAGATTTTGATCGAAACTAAAATAAATCAGGTACGCTTTTGTACCTGATTTACATCAATAAATGCATTTATTTATACAAGCTGAATTTCTTGGTAATGTTTTTAAGTGCTTCGCTATCGCCAAAAAAGGCGATGCCAAGGTATTCGAGTTCTTGTTCTTTGGTTTGGCTGGTGGTGTGTTGCTGAACCGTTGATCCCCCCTCAATCATAGTATGAGTAAAGTCGGTAAATTTGATGCCTTGCTCGATAGCTAGTTCACGTGCTTTTCTGATTTTGTTTGAGTTATCTGCTTTTAATACAATAAAAGGGTAGTGGGACAAGCTTGGGTGAATGCCTCCGTCGCCATCTTGGTAATCAACAAACAGCGCTTCATTTACTTCCAGTTGGTTAGTCAGTCCAACACTTAAGTGCCCCAACACATTGAGAGAGCGGCCTAGTTCTATTTTTTTGTTTAATACTGCGACAAATCGTTTTTCGTTCTCACTAGATACCGATGTCATCGTGTTATTTCCTCTTTCCGCTGTGTGCTATTCGATTTATGGTAACCAAAAAGTGTATAACCATAAGTAAGTTACGTTTGATATTTTAATGCGCAATAAGGTAAATTTTATTGCTATATTTGGCTTATGTGCTGTTCAATTCACAATGAAATTAATATATGGATAGATTTGACGATAGAATATTGCGTGAACTTGAATCCAATGGTCGGCTGACAAATGTCGAGTTAGCAGAAAGAATTGGTTTATCAACGTCTGCGACCTTACGTCGGGTGCAAGAGCTTGAACGTAGTGGGGTAATCAAAGGTTACCGCGCAGTATTGGATAGAAATAAATTGGGAATGGGTTTTATCGCTTACGTCACTATTGGGTTATCAAGCCATAGTAAGCACGCTCAGTTAGCATTCGAAGAGAGCGTTAGACATGCTATTGAAGTGAAAGAGTGTCATAACATTACAGGTGTGAGTGAGTACCTGTTGCGTATAGAAACGGCAGATTTGTCGGCTTACAAACGTTTTCATGCGGATGTGCTGGGTGAGATCCCGCAAGTGAATGCGATTACCACCATGGTCGTAATGGATAGCCCAAAAGAAGCGGGCTAATCGTTGATGCGTGCTGCGCTAATCAATCAGCACGTTTTATCGTTTGGGCATTGCTAAGACACGATCAATGAAAAATGCCATGGCATCGTTGACTGTCTTTTCGGAACGCCATAACACTTCAGCATGCCAATCAGCAAATTGCCCGCCATCCAAAGTGAAAGGCTTCAGTAATCCTTTCTCGATATCGTCATCAACTAAGAATTTAGGTGCAGCCGTCCAGCTAGGGATGCCTTTAACTATCGCCAGTATATCGTGCATATTTGTACAGTGGGTGATGCGGTGGCTGATTTCGTGAACCTCTTTGAGCCCCAATTCATGAAAGTAATTTAAAGAGACTTGTGGCAGTCGGCGCAATGTTTTTTGTGAAACCTGTGAAGGGGATATATCAAGCTGAGGGTGGGCAACCATAGTAATAGCAAAAGAAAAAGCGTGAGCAACAGACAGCTCATGGTGCTGAGTTAATGTGGTCATGCTAAATCCCACATCGGCTTGCCCTGTTAATACCCAGTTTCGGATTAATAAGGGATCGCCACTTAAAATCTTCATGTCCAAAGTAGGGAATCGCTTAAAAAGCTGATTATAAATATCGATAAGTTCAGCGTTATACAGCGATGGATCAATTGCCAGGGTTAAGCTACTGGGGATACCATTTAATAAGCTATCGGCTTTAGAGTCGAAATATTCGAGTTCGTGCATTGCCGATTTTGCGTAGTTATATAACTCAGTGCCTTTTTCTGTTAGCTCTAGCGATCTCGGTTTACGGGTGAAGAGTTCAAATCCAAGTTCAGATTCTAGTTTTGCGACTAAGCCACTGATTGTGACTGCGTGTTTGCCAATTCTTCGACTTGCAGCTTTAAATCCACCAGCTTCAACACTTTCGACAAATGCTTCTAATTGTTCAAATGATCGCGCCATTAATTACGTCTCACTATGATTCGAAATCTTTAATTAGAGTGATAAGGGTAGGTTAAACCTATTCTTGGGTGCGTGGCAACAAAAGATGTTTTGCTAGAAGATAGCGTCATTGAAACGGCTTACGGCTAACAAGTTTGAGACTGGAGAATATGATGAAACTTACCACGGCATTAAAACTAACCCCGATTGCATTAGCGATGATTGCTGGGCAGTCTTTCGCTGCAGAATTTTCACAGAAAGAGTTGGCTTACATGCCAGCGAACACTCAAATTGAGTTGTTCAAAAGTGGAATGATTTCTCCAGTCGATGTGTTGAAGGCGCAAAAAGCACAATACGAAAATACGAATGACACTGTTAATGCGGTTACTTATGCGCACTGGGATAAAGCATTAACTGCGGCAAAACAAGCTGCTAAACGATACGAAGATGGTACTTACCGTGAGATGGAAGGTGTGACTTTTGCGGTGAAAGATGAGCATCATGATGTTGGTATGAAAGTGACATTTGGCTCAAAGCTACATATGGATGACGCGCCAATGACACATGCAGATCCTATGGTGTCGAAGTTGAAAGCGGTGGGGGCGATTCCTGTTATTCAAACGACAGTACCAGAACTTTACTTTAATTGGATAACCAGCACCGATGCATGGGGAACATCTCGTAATCCTTGGAATCCAGATTTTGCAGTCGGTGGTTCGTCTGGTGGTTCAGGTGCCGCTTTGGCCGCGGGTTACGCGACTATTGCAACGGGCTCTGACATGGGAGGCTCTATCCGTATTCCTGCATCATTTAATGGGTTGTACGGTCTAAAGCCTGCGGCATTTACAGTGCCTAACGCGACGTTATATTCATATTTTTCTGGCAGCGGTCCAATCGCACGTAGTTTTGAAGACATGGTGATGATGTATAACGTAATGTCAGGACCAGATGCTCAGTGGTCGGTGCCAACAGTGGGTAAACAAGAAAAACTCAGTAAAGCCGTTGAGTCTTTAAAAGGGATGAAAATTGCCTATATTGGCGATATGGGAACCAGTCCAATGGCTGATTATGTTGCTGATGGCATGGAGGATGCAATTAAAGTGTTGCGTAAACAAGGTGCGACGGTAGATGTTGTCGATTTTGACTTTGATATGAAAATGGGCCTTCTTGAAGGGGTGTCTAACCTAGCATTTTCAGGCGCGATGGGAGCGCCAATGATTGAAGCATACGGTGATCATACTGACCAAATGACAACCTATACTGGCGCTTTGTTGTCAAAAGCAAAGAAGCATCACTATGGCCCACAATCTCAAGCCAAAACGGAAGCTGAAGTACAACGCATGTGGACTAAATTATCATCTGAAGTCTATGCACAAGGGTATGATTTAGTTATCGCACCAACAATGCCGACAGTCTCTGTTCCTGCGGATTATAACTTCATTACAGATGCACCCATCCAAGAAGATGGCCACACCTATGATAATGCTGTTGGAATGATGTATACACTGCCGTTTAACTTACTTGGTTGGTTACCAGCAGCAAGTGTACCTGCGGGTTTAAGCCCTGATGGGGTCCCATTTGGTATGCAAATTATCGGTAAGCCAGATGATACTGCCACTGTTGTAAAAGTCGCTGGCGCATACAGTAAAGGGGCTCCGACTTTCTACAAAGGGGACAACCTACCTAAAGGTGTTAAATAACTATTTTCGTTAGGTTGGTATAAATCAAGGCCTAGCATCTTCGTGTTGCTAGGCCTTGTTCTATTGATTTTTTTATCCAAAAGCCTCTTCATGCTGTTTCAAGAAATCGATTAAGGTTCTTATTCGAAGGGGCATGAGTGCCTTTTCTTGATATACCGCGTAAATTGGAATTTGTAGATCATGTACGTCAGGTAAGATCCGAATAAGCTTGCCCTGTGCGAGTTCTTTTTTCACCGTAAAACTTGGCATAATGGCAAAACCCAGATCATTCAATACAAACTCTTTTACTGATGCAGAAGTACGAACTTGCACTTTTGGCGAGTGAGGTAATAAAGTGACCTGACCGCGGTGGTTGGTTAGCCTTAGTTGCTTGTCGCCATGCACAATATGATGGCTGATCCAATCAAGATGCAGTAGATCTTCACTGGTTTCAATTTTTTGTTGGTTCGCAAGGTAAGTCGGCGAAGCGCATAACATGTCGCAAAAATAGCCTAGCTTAATGGCATATAAACTGGAATCCTCCAGGTCCGAGGAAGCGCGCAGGGCAATATCACACCGAGACTCAATCAAATTGCTATAGCTATCACTTTCAATAATATCCAGTTTAATCTCAGGGTACTGATGAAGAAATTCACTCAGTATATTCACCATTGCTGTACTCGGTGTTGAGATCCGAATAGTGCCACTCGGTACTTGATCCACTTCGAGGATTTCGCTATTTGCTTCTGCTACGAGTTCGCTAATAGCTCGGCACTTTTCGTAATATCTGGCACCTGCATCGGTTAAAGACAGTGAACGAGTTGTACGATGCAACAATCGGGTGTTGAGCGATTTTTCAAGTTTGGTGATAATTTGAGAAACTCGCGCCTTACCAATCCCTAATTCATCGGCAGCTTGAGTAAAAGACTGTTTTTCCGCAACTTTGGCGAACACCATCATGTCATCGAGTGAGATCATTGACTTTATTGTTTAGTGGCAATTAACAATGAGTTTATCCAAGCACTAATTATCTATCAAGACATAAACGATATAGTGACTCCATCAACAGCGACAAGCACTTAACTCAGTGATTTGATTCGCTCTATAGAGAATAAAGAGATGGAGAAATAAAAATGTCAGATCGTAAAATTTTAGTAACAGGTGCTTCGGGCAAACTCGGACAGCAAGTGGTGTCTTATTTACTGAATGATTTTGATGTGAAGCCGAATCAATTGATAGTGACGACTCGTAACGTGGAAAGTTTGGCTGAGTTAGCGGATAAGGGCGTTGATGTACGTGAAGCGGACTTTTCAAGCCCTGATGCGTTAGAGCAAGCATTTCATGGCGCGCATAGTATGCTTTTGATTAGCATAGATGCGTCAGGACCTCGTACTCAAGCGCATTTAAATGCGGTAACAGCAGCAGAAAAAGCGGGCGTTACACACATTGCCTATACTTCAATGCTAGCACCTACACAGTCACCAGTAGTCTTTGCTCATGAGCATGAGGCAACTGAGCAAGCGATTCTTGATAGCGCTATTCCGAACGCAACGGTTATGCAAAATAACTGGTATTTCGATAACCTTCCTGACTACTACGCTAGCATTCTACAGACGGGTCATTGGTTATCTGCCGCGGGGGAAGGACGTATCGCTCAGCTATCTCGTAAAGATTTAGCTTATGCGGCGGCAACTGCTGTAGTCAAAGGTAATCAGTCTAAGGGTCTGCATCAGAGTAAAGTGACACTGCCTATGCATGGCGCAGAAGCACTTACTCATGCAGAGATGGCGAAAGTCATCGACAGCGTGATAGGTACAAGTATCAATATGGTGCATTTGTCTGATGAAGAATATCAGGCGCAGCTTGAGTCATTTGGTTTGCCAGCACCGATAGTGTCACTCTGTACTACCATGGATCATCATAACCGTTTGGGATTGTCCAATGGTACGAGTGATGTGTTTGAAGCGCTAACAGGTAAGAAACCGCAAAGCTTTGAATCTTGGCTTGAGGAGAATAAAGCGGAACTACAAAAGCTCGCGAATATGTAATGGTATTGTGACACTGACAGAAAGGGGCTTTATCGCCCCTTTCTTGCATCTGAGGGAGGTGAAATTGAGTCAGTGTGAACCACGGTAACCCAGCGATAACTATGCTTATGTTATCTTTGCGGGGGGAATGAACATTATGAGTAGGCTAAGAGAAAAATGATTGTTCTGATGATTGAAGATGACAAGGTACTCGCCTCGGCATTGAGTGATTATTTTGAACTCGATGATATTGAACTCGACTTTGCCTATAACGGCGAGTCTGGTTTAAAACTGGCGACAGAAAATACGTATGATGTGATCTTGCTGGATATTATGCTGCCTAAGCTGAGTGGCTATAGTGTGTGTAAAACAATACGAGAAAGAGGGATTTCAACCCCTATCTTGATGATGACAGCACGTGATACGTTAGAGGATAAGCTTGAAGGGTTCGATGCTGGCACGGACGATTATATAACAAAGCCTTTTGCGATGGCTGAGTTGTACGCTAGGCTCAACGCGTTAGTTAAGCGCAGTAAGGGGCAGGTTTCGTCACGGTTGCAAATCGAAGATCTGACTTTAGATCTAGATAAGCATCAAGCTTACAGAGGGAAGACTCCACTCGCACTCTCGCCATTAAGTTGGAAACTACTGCTCGTGCTTGCTCAACATAGCCCTGCCATTGTGACTAAAGAAGCCTTGGAGCAAGAGGTGTGGGGGGAAGAAATCAGTGCAAACAATTTAAAAGTCCAAATTCACAAACTCAGGCAGTCGGTCGACAAACCTTTTGCGAATGCGTTGATTCAATCTGTCCCTAAAGTTGGCTTTGTTCTAAGAGGTAATCACCCATGCTGAGTATCAAGCAAGAGGTGATAAAGCTGCTAAGTGTTTTTGTCGTATTACTTATTTTGCTGTTTGCTTCTTTAATGTTTATTAACGTTAATTATGGGATCAGTACAGATACGCGCAATACTATGATTTACCAAGGGGCGTTGTTAGAGCGTACCCTTGATGAATCTGGCGTTTTACCTTCAGCTGTTGATAGTGGGATGCTCAGTATTTATAACGACTTTAACTCGATGCCAAATTATCTTCGCCAGAGCTTTGCTTGGACTGAGATGAAAAATCGTCAAATGATAGAAAAATACGTATACGATGATGGGGAAAATAAACGCTATATCTATGCAATGAAATACTCAATTAAGCGCTTAGATAAGCCCGTTTATCTTATTCTGAATTATTATGACGACCTAGAAAATCAAATAAAATACGATTATAAAATCCAGAGAGGAAATCTGGTTCTGATCGCAATTGGCCTGATTCTAATTATTACCACCATTGTGCTTTTTACATCAATTCTATACTGGCGCTTACTCCATCCCGTTGAAAGAATGTTTAACTGGATCACCCATCCAGGTAAGTCTCCTCAACCTGCATCAAAAGAACTCAAATACACCGAGCTGAACAGTATTGTCGATAGCGTCGAACTCAATCGACAGCGAGAGCAGGACATTATCAAGCGCGAGGCGTTCTTTTTGCGCACGCTTAGCCATGAATTAAGAACCCCCATTGCGATTATCCTTTCAAGTGCTGAATTATTAGAAAGGGTGATAACCCGAAGTGGATCTGAATATAAATCAATCTCAGAAAGCGACTTAGCACAGAGTCATTCGTCCCAAAATACTAAACTGATTAAAGGTGCAGAAAGGGCAACGGGGCGCATTCTGTATGCGGTGACTAATATGAAAAAGTTAGTACAAACCTTGCTATGGCTTTCACGAAAGAACGAAGCTCCTTTGCCTATTTCACGCGTTAATTTAGCGACGGTGATCAGTAAAGTTATTGAAGATAATCGATATTTACTGCAAGACAAAAATGTTGATATTGATGATGAGAATATTGATCGCCAAGCTGAAGTGTCAGCGAACGACACTGTCATTCATTTATTGTTAGAGAACCTGATCCGTAACGCGATACAGTATTCACATCAAGGCACGATCCGCATCACCGCCAGTACCAACCTATTTATGATCAGTAATCCTGTTGATAGCCCTGATGATGGCTCTGTTTGTTCAGCAAATAATGACAATACGCATGATAGTGATATTTCACAAGATCATGAATCTCATGGAATTGGTCTGTATCTGGTTGAGAAGATTTGCCTGAAAAAACAATACCGCTATGAAATGGACACCAATTCTAGCCAAGTGACTGCAAGGCTCTATTTCTCACCTTGATAACCGGTTGGTAACCGCTTGTTGACTATATTGACCTGCATACGATGCCTGTTACTGCGGGGATTTGTATTGAATATAACGATGAGATAGTCGAGGTCGCAATGAAAATGATAACAAAGCTAATTGCTGTAATGAGTAGTGCATGGTTAGTTGCTGGAGCTGTTCACGCAAAAACCACTGAGTATGATTACGTCATTGTTGGGGCGGGTGCTGCTGGCCTTTCTGCAGGCTTTACACTTAACGAAGCGAATCAGAACTTTATTATTTTAGAGAAAAATAACCGTGCAGGTGGTATTGCTGAAAATGGCCGTAAAGGACAGTTCCATTATGCAAAAGGCACGGAATATATTGGTGAGCCGGAAGGGGCGTTGAGGAATATCGTTTATAAGTTGAACATTCCAATGGTTGAGATCCCAACACCCATGGATGCAAGCTACTACCAAGGTAAGATGCATATCGGCAGCGATAGGGTGGCAAAGCTCACGAACGATATGGCAGGAGAGAAGCAGTTTAAGCACTTTCTTCAGTTACTCAAGAAAACGTTAACCCTTGCATCCAAAGAGGATTTACTAGCCTTGGATACAATCACTGCCAAGCAGTGGTTTGATGATAATCATATTGACCCGTTTATTCAGCGTCGTTACGACGTGATGTCTCGAGGACTATTTGGTGCCAATTTAAATGATATCTCAGCGTTGAGTATTTTGCCTGAAGTGGCATTTGATTACCTTGGTACCTCGTCTTACAGTGATTTGATGGAGCCTTCTGATGAGTCTGGCTCTTGGACGACAGAGCGAGGCATCAGCTTGATCACAGATACGATAGCGCAATATCTTGATGATCGCGTTCGTTATAACAGTGAAGTGACGAATATCATCAAGCTAGATGGTAAATATAAAGTGACGTTTTCTGAAGGTACAAGCGAGTCATTTGTCTTTGCTAATAAGCTGATAATAGCAACGCCAGCCCCCGTCACTGCTTGGATTGCAAAAGATGTCCTCACAGCTAAACAGAAAACATTATTGTCAAAAGTCGAGTACGCACAATACGTGACGGTCGCGTTATTTTCGGACTCCCCGATTTTCGATAAGGCGTTCGATCTTGCTATTTTAGACGGTGAAGTGGTGACGGATTTATACGACTCTACTTGGGTGGAGCGTTTTTATAACCCGGAGTTGAAAGATACAAAAGAATATATCGCCAGTGCTTATTTAGCGCCAAAAGGTGTTGCAGATAAATCATTAATGACGCTGAGTGATACACAGCTGATGACGATAGTTTATGACGAGCTATCAAATATTGTGCCTAACATACAAAGTAAAGTATCAGGCTACGATATTAAGCGGTTTAAGTATGCTTACCCTGTAATGAGCCTTGGGGCTTATTCTCGACTAAATACGTTAAAAAAGAGCTTTCAGGGGGTGTATCTTGCGGGGGATTACATGAAATATCCGACGATTGAAGCAGCCTTTAATTCTGGTGACTCAGCAGCAAAACAAGCAATGAATGATTAATCCCCTCCACCATATTAATTTGCACATTGCTAGATTTAGCACGTAAGGGTTACTGTGAAGAATTTAATATTTAAGCAATATGATGATTCGTATTTTGAAAGTTGTATTCGCCTCATACAAATTACCTGGAATTTACATGCTGGCTTTAAAGGTATTCCGGATGATAAAGCGGTTTATGCCTATTACTTGAAAACTTGCTTAAACTGGAATGCACATTTAGACATTATTGTTGATGAAGCCGATAACGTGAAAGGCATCTTATTTGGTAGCAATGAACATCCTTCACTGATTCGAGAATTAAGTTTTATGCGAACAGATAGGAAAATCAACAAGTGGAAGAATGAGCACCTTAAACGAGGCACATTTGGAGAACTGGATGCGGCGAAGAGGGAGTTTGCTAAGTTGACCTTGAATGACAAACTGGGTGAAGAGGATGCTGAGTTATTTGATAGCGAAATAAATCTTTTCATTGTCAGTCCAGAGCTTAAAGGCAAAGGACTAGGTCGTAAATTGATGGATCGTTACGTACATTTTTGTAAAACCTATGGTATCGCAACGGCTTTTCTATGGACTGATGTAGATTGTGATTATTCGTTTTATCAGAAGTATGGTTTTAAGATCCATAAGACTTTTAACTCTGCCAAGCAACATCACCGTGACGCCGAACACCAAGATGGTCTGGTGTTTTTTATTGTTATCGATCAAGTCTGAAATGATTAGCCTATAACGGTGAAGATAACAAAAAGCGGCTCGGGATTAACCGAGCCGCTTTTTCTATTTGAGCGTTAGCGTAATATCACAACTGAATATCTTTCAGTATGTACTGTTCGCTATTATTTGAATTCAGATTTACGCATACGGTTAAGTACCGCCATCACTTCAATAACACGCGGCTTAGCTAAATCACCGTAGTTTGGCATCATGCTAAACCAGTCATCATTGAGCATGTTCGCAAAGGCTTTACTCGGTACTTTTTCCCATCCTTTGCCTTGAGCCAGTTGGAACCATAGCCAGCCAATAGTGTGAAGTTGGCTTGAATCAGCGACTTGTTCAAGTGCTTTCAAATCTACTAATTCACGGCCAAAACGCATTGCTGTTTTGTCTTTTACTTGTACGCGGAACTTACCATCTTCAAGCAATGCTTTTAGAGCGGCACGATTGATAGGGCGAGTACGAGGGCGCTGTAATGATTCAGAACCTTCTAGTGCACGGCGCGTTGGGTGTGACGCAACCACTTCTTTTGCTTTTGCTGTTACATCAATGGCTTGGTAGTTATGCATTTGAATGACAGTATCAGCAACATCTAGGTAATCGCCAGAGCCACCCATTACCAGTAATACTGAAATATTTAGCTGGTCACGTAGGAGTGAAACGCGGTCAACAAGTGGTGTGATTGGTTCATCATCTTTGGCGATAAGCGCTTGCATACGCTCGTCACGGATCATGAAGTTAGAGGCTGAGGTATCTTCATCGATAAGGAGTGCACGTGCACCTGCTTCGATAGACTCTTGCAACCATGCCGCTTGTGAGGTTGAGCCTGATGCGTTTTGCGAGCTAAATGATGCCGTATCTTTACCCATTGGCAGGTTAGAGATGTACGGAGATAGATCAACATTATGAACGCAGCGACCATCTTCAGCACGGATCTTAGCCGCTGTTTCGTCAGAGACGATGTACTCACGGCCATCACCTGGTAGATGATCAAACACTGAGCTTTCAATTGCATTCAATAGGGTAGATTTACCGTGGAAACCACCACCAACGATCATGGTGATACCCGTTGGTACGCCCATGCCGCGAATTTTACCACGGTGTGGTGCGTCTAATTCAATCGCTAGCGATTCAGGTGCGATGAAAGGAACAGCATCAGCAAGTGGTGAATCATTATTACCAGCTAGACGTGGCAAAATACTGTTATCAGCTACAAAGGCTAATAAGTTGTGTTCTTTTAGCTGAGCACGAAGTGCAACTTGGTCTTCAACCGCTTCACAGTGACGTTTCATCGCTTCAATATCCAGTTCGCGTGCAATAGTCGCACGGCGAATGATTTTTGGCATGGTGAAGGTCAGTAGGTTTAGCGTTTTCTTGGCGATAATCGTACGACCGTCAGACGGCAGATTTACGCGAAAACGTAATTCAATACCTTCGTCGTCGAAGACAACAGCAGTACGATCAAGAACGGTTTGTCCTGGGCGGTCAATTCGGATCCCATTCTCTTGCTGAGCAAGATCGGCGAATGCACGCGCAATAAAATCACGTGCTGCACGTTGGTAATCTGCAGATTGGTCTTTCAGCCAAGCAAGATCAGTCAATGACCATGCGCGGTGCGCACGAACCCGAGAAGCTGGCGCGTATGGGTCTGCTTGGGTGATATCGATATAAAAGTCGAAGTCGACGAATTTGTATTCGCCACGAAGGCTAGAATAGCTGCGGTAATTGTGTCGATCGATTTTTTGTAATTTGGCTTCGAGAAGTTGCATAGTGCCTCGATATCAGTAGTTGTTCATTCTCGGGGAGGCGATACTACACCAAAGCGCTTAAATAAGCATGTGGCTTTTATGGTAATCCGTTGAAATAAAGTGTATCCCCTTGCCACTAAGGTCTAATTGCTGATTTACCCCTTTCGCTTATGCTGAGAATAGAAGTAAGTGCTATCAAAGGGAAGTGAACATGCTGCAAACAAGTCTGTCAGTCATAGAGATGCTTTTGATTACCTTAGGCGTGTTAATGATTGCAAAAAGCATGCTGCAATTTGGCCAGCGAACTCATAATTGGTTGGGTGTGGCGACCATGTTTTTTAAGCGGGTAGGGATGAACGTGGCTGAATACCGCTGGTATCGAATGGGCGTGGCGAGCTTTGTATTAGGTGTGGTTGTTCGTATTGTAAATTTGACGGTGTGGCCTGCTTATTAGCATGACGTAGCAGGTTATGACGTAAGTAAAACGCGGAATGCGTGCCATATATAAGGAGCCTATATTTCGTCTCTAGTCTAGATGGAATATAGGCTCTATTAAGTTTAAGCCCCTCGTGGAAGAGGAAGCAGCAAATCCACTCTCAAACCACCAAGATGGGCACGAGAAAGTTTTAATTCACCACGATAGCTATGGGTTAATTCATTCGCTATGTTCAAACCAAGGCCAGTGCCTGGGGTGGATTCATCAAGGCGCACACCGCGTTTTAACACTTCAATACAACCCTCGTCACTGATCCCTGGACCATCGTCTTCAATAACAAGGTGAACGGCTTGCTGTGTGTTTGGTTCAATATATACGCGGATTAAGTTATCAGCCCATTTGTAACTGTTTTCAATAAGGTTACCAATGATTTCATCAAGATCGCGCTTCTCGACGGCGACCACTATGTCGCTTTCTACTTCATTCACTAATACCAAACCACGTTGGGCGTAGACTTTATCCATTGCCATAGATATTGCATCAATACGGGCTGAAGGCTGGGTTTTAGCAGCAAGAATATTGGCTGCGCCAGCCATGCGAGCCCGACCTAGATGATAGTCGATATGTTGCTGTAACTGATTGATAGTAGGCGCTAACTTCTCCCTCGCGTCTTTTGGCAGCACAGTTACTTCATTGTTTAGAATTGCAATGGGCGTTTTTAGCGCATGAGAAAGGTTGCCCGATTGATTGCGCGCTCGTTCTAGCAACTCTTGGTAGTGGAAAAGCAGTGCATTTAAGTCATCAATAACAGGTTGCACTTCTTTAGGGTAATTTGCCTTGAGCTCAGTTGTATCACCGTCACGTACTTGCTTAAGATTGGCTTGTAGTTTTTTCAGTGGTAGTAATGACCAACTTACTTGGAGCCAAGTGAGCATTAGCATACCAACGGCCATGATCAGTAATAAAATCCATAAACCTTGGTTGAGCTGGTGCAGCGTGTCGTTAAGACGGCTTTTATCTATCGCGATAGTTAAGGAGACGGGATCATCAATGTCAGGTAGATAGATGTCACGCTCGACAGTCAGTAATGCTTGGTCGTTTGGCCCTGTGAAGCCTTCCTCTTCGTTGCCTGAAATACGGCTATCCCACAATGAGCGAGAGCGAAGTTGGAATTGTTCGGTACTGAGCGACCAATATAAACCGCTGTAGGGTGATTGAAATCGAGGGTTAGCCATCGGCGCGGTAATGGTAATACGTCCATTGGCATCGGTATCGGCCAGCGCAGTTATTTCATCAAGGTACAGGTCTAGTTGTTGCTTTTCTTGATCCACTAAATATTGATGGATAACGTTAGGGACGAGATAACCCGCACTCAGGGTGATCAGCAATAGCCAAGCAGCCGCCGCAAAAAGTAAGCGGCTGCGAAGACTTGCGGGTGTTCGGTTGGCCTTATTTTGCATCGGCATTAATGCGGTATCCTAGCCCTCGAACAGTTTTGATGACATCACCACCAATTTTTCGGCGAATGCGACCAATGAAGACTTCAATGGTGTTGGAGTCACGGTCGAAATCTTGCTTATAGATATGCTCAACCAGTTCAGTACGAGAAATCACTTTATCAGTGTTATGCATCAGGTAAGCAAGCACTTTAAATTCAAGTGCTGTTAAGTCGATAGCTTGGCCTTGCCACATGACTTTAGATGTACGTGTATCTAAGCTTAGGCCGCTTGCTTGAATCACTGGTGAGCCACTGCCTGATGCTCGACGAAGTTGGGCACGTAAACGAGCGACTAATTCAACCATTTGAAAGGGTTTTGTAAGGTAGTCATCGGCGCCTGCATTTAATCCTTCAACACGCTGAGTTAATTCATTTCGGGCACTAAGAATAACCACGGGCGTATTGACGTTTTCATCGCGAATACCTTTAAGTACGGTTAACCCGTCTAATTTAGGTAGCCCCAGATCAAGGACAATGGCATCCCAAGGCTCTGAGGTCGCGCGGTATAATGCATCGATGCCATCACATGATAATTCGGCAACCCAGCCATTTTGTTCTAGGCCTTCAACAATTTGACCGCCTAGCGTAACTTCGTCTTCAACAACTAAGATTTTCATTCTGTTCCCTTGATAATATTCTCAAGCTGACGCCCTGATATTTTGATAATAGAAAGCGTACGGGCATCGTATTCAACTTTGACGATATTATTGTTTGGATCGAGCAATTTTAGCTCATAGATCCAGATATCATCATCTTCTTCTAATTCCACTTTGATGATACGACCATGTAATTGACGCGCAACGGTCGTTTGTAATGCCGAAAAAGATTGGATCAGTCCTTGTTCAACGGCTTCCATGAAATCATCATGATCTTCGTCGATTTCTAATCGTGGTGTGGGGGCAGCGGTTGCTGTTGCACTCATCAGGGCAATCCAGCAAATAATCGTGCTTAATGTCAGTGACTTAATGATTTTGCTTACCTTCATAAGTACCTTCCACCAGTGAATATTTATCATGGTGAGTATTGTAAGTGATGCAAGGTGAACTCAAAGTGAACATTTTGCTCTCATTCTACCCTGTCAATTGAGTGCATTGTAATTAGTTTGATATGTGTCGCAGATCGAATTACTGCTTGCATTAATATCCGTTATATATAAATGGTTTTAGACGTGCTAATTATTATAAGGGATATTATGCGGTTATCTTTAAAGATGAAATTGGTTTTATCAAGCCTTTCATTAATTTTTTTGACAATTGTCGTATTGAGCTGGTTTTCGTATCAATCAATGAAGGACCAAGCATGGAGTGCAATTCGTAGCGAAAGTCACAATACTGCAGCGGCTTATAGCAAAGGGATCGGTGATTGGTTTGGTGCCCGCCAGCAAGCAGTTCAAGCACTAAAAGAAGCGATTGAACTCAAACCAAACTTAGACATTGTTTCTCACTTAAAACAAACGCTAGTGGCGGGTGATTTTGGCCTAAGTTACTACGGTACCCGTGAAGGTGTGATGCACCGTCATGATCCGTCCTTGAATAAAGCTGGATACGATCCTCGTACCCGCGGTTGGTACAAAGAAGCATATGCTGCTCGCCAACCTATCACGACCAAGCCGTATGTTAGTCATACTATGCAAACCTTGGTGGTGACATTGGCTGATCCTGTATTTCAGCAAGGTGAAATTGTTGGTGTCGCAGCCTCTAATCTTGCCATGGGTGAATTGGTAAAAGATATCCTCAATATTAACGTGCCAGGTAAAGGTTATGCCATGCTACTTGATACCCGCGATAATGTTGTTGTTGCTCACCCTAATGCAAAAATGCAATTAAAACCACTGACAGATATTGGTGCAGATTTTGCCGCTGATAAGCTTCAGCGCGTTATGGCGGGAGATAACTTCTTCTTTAGCCAAGTGGGTGGTGTAGAAAAAGCGGTTGTTGTCGCAGCGGTGCCAAATACCTCTTGGGCGATTGCGCTAGTGATGGATCAAGACACACTTGAAGCACCGATGCGCGACATGTTGATTAAACAAGCTTTGATTGGTCTCGTGATTCTACTCTTTGTGTCTGTCTTCGTGGCATGGTTAGTTACTCATCAATTGCGTGAATTGAACACAGTGTCAGATGCATTAGCAGATATTGCTAATGGTGAAGGGGATTTGACAGTACGCATTGATGTTCAAACCGACGATGATATTGGCAAATTGGCAGACAACTTCAATCAGTTTGTTTCACGCCAGCACGTGATGGCAACGAAACTGCGTGATATTACCCATCACCTGAATGAAGCAGCAGCAAACACGGCTGATTCCGCGTTTGCGCGTAGTGAAAGTATTCGTCGTCAACAAGATGAAATCACTATGGTGGCGACGGCCGTGGCTGAAATGGCTAGTGCCACGCAAGAGATTGCGAATAATGCTGAAAATACGGCTAAAAGCGCTGAAGAGGCAGTGGGCCTGTCTGAAAATGGTCATGTTCAGGTTGGGCAAAGCCAAACTTCTATTGGTAACTTAGCGCAAGAGGTTGATAGTGCAGTGAATATCATTGAGCACTTGAATGATCATGCGTTAAAAATTAGTTCTATTCTTGCCACCATCCGTTCGATAGCGGAGCAAACAAACTTGTTAGCCCTAAATGCAGCAATAGAAGCGGCACGTGCTGGTGAGCAAGGTCGTGGTTTTGCTGTTGTGGCTGATGAGGTACGAGTGCTGTCGCAACGTACACATACTTCTACTGAAGAGATTCAATCGATGATTGAAACTTTACAGTCAACGACGAAGCAAGCGGTCGATGTTATGTCTGATAGCCATCAATTAGCTGAAACCAGCGTTCAAGATGTGAACAATGCTGGTGTTAGTCTTGATGATATTGCACGCCAAATTACAGTGATTAATGATATGTCTACTCAGATTGCTTCCGCAGCGGAAGAACAATCAAGTGTCACAGCAGAAATTAGCCGTAATACAGAGGGTGTTCAAGAAGTTGCCAATCAGATGGCTGAAGAAGCACTGGCCGCGGCAAAACAAGCGGAAGGGTTGAAAGCCTTGGCTGATCAGTTGGAACAAGAAGTTGAACGTTATAAGCTATAAAGTTCTGATGCTTAGAACCTCGAATAGTTAAGTTATTAATTTATCTATCTATCAATAAAGCCCAACATCGTTGGGCTTTTTTATATCTATTGTTTTTACGTCTAAATGATTAGTTATGTATATATTAACCATTGACTATGTATAGATGTCGTGAATGTTCGGTTTTTATAAAGGTTTTAAAGGTTATTAAGTATATTTTCAAGTTTAATTAAAAATCGCAAACAGTACTGATGATTAGAGTACAAAACAAAGCCACATCTTTTATTGGTTATAACTTTAATTAATTCATGTTTTTAGATTAAAAGTTAAAGTAAAGATTCCATTTTTAAAGAGTATGAGTAAAAGGCTCGTATGCTATTAATAGGATCTCATAATAATACAATCAAGGAAGTAGGAAAGTGAGTGCAACATTATCTAATGATAAGAGTTTAATAAAGAGTCAAGTCTTCAATGTAACTACCATTACTTTTCTCGGTCAGTTTGCATCTTATTCAATTATGTCAATCTTCATTCTTTTTCTAACCATGCCGTTAGCAAAAGATGGGTTGGGTATGACGGAAAAAGAAGCCTATGAGTTTATGGGAGTAACGCAAGCTATTGGTTATATGATGCCAATTTTAGCGGGTTTCATTATTGATAAATACTTAGGCCTACGTCGAGGTATCACCCTTGGTATCGTACTCTTGGCAGTTGCCTACGGCTTGGTGTATTTAGGTAGTTCTTATGTCCATGTATTTGGTACGACAGCATTTATTGCCGCTTATGCATTAATCCCAGCAATCAACGCCTTAGTGGGGTCGCCTTCATCGGCGCTGGTGAGTAAGATCTATAAGCAAGACGAAGTCGGTAGTAAATCTGGTATGACTTATTACTACATGTCTATCAATATCGGCTCGTTAGTGGGGATTGGCCTTGCGCCACTTTTAATGGATAGCCAATATGGCGTAATGTCAGTGCTAGGTATTGTTGTTATAGGTAAAGCATTAGCGGCTTTAAACTTCGTTGCTAAGCATAATATCTATGAAAATGTTATCGATGATAAAGATAAAAGTAAAATGACACTTAATCGACTGATTCCTGTTATTTGTTATTTGGTTGCAGGTTATGCGGTTGCTTTCTTTGCTTATTTAAATCCACATGTAAGTACATATATTATTGGCATTGGGTGTGTAGCGGGTATTTCAACTTTCTGTGTTCGAACATTATTATTATCTGGTGATGATAGAACCAAGCAATTAGTGGCAACCTTCCTAATTGTTGTTGCGATCATCTTTTTTGTTTTGTATAACCAAATGGCCACAACCATGGTTATGTTTACAAAGAACAATACTGATTTGTCACTACTTGGTATCAACTTATCAGCCGCGCAATTTCAAATGATTAACCCATTCATTATTCTGCTGATCGGTTCAGCATTGCCGAAGTTTTATAGCAAATACCAAAACTTCACGATCCCATATCAATTCTCGGTCGGTGTTATCTTGGCGGGTGTTTCTATGATAGCACTTTGGTTTGGTGCAACGCAGTCTTACGACACCGGGATTGTTAATGCAAACTATGTTGGTTTGTCATATCTATTAGTTACTATTGCTGAACTCTTTGTTAGTGCTGTAGGGCTTTCAATGATCGGTCTTTATTGCCACCCGAAAATGATAGCGTTCGCGATGGGAGCTTGGTATTTGGCCTCGTCAATGTCTAACTTAATCTCGGGGCAGTTAGGTAAGTTGGTTGCTGTTCCACAAGGGAGTACGGATAAAATTGGCTCTTTGCATGCCTACGCCGATTACTTTTTTTCGATGGGAGAAATTGCGATCCTTGCAGGTGTGGGCCTTTGCTTTGTGATGTATGTGCTGCAGAATGCGTTACGAAGAAGAAATATCTCTATTGCTTGTTAATTTCTTAAATAATTGTACGTAGTGAATTATGTAGAGCCCCTATATGGGGCTCTTTATGAGCTTTAGGGGATGAAGGGTATTCAAGTCGCTAAGATATAATTGGGTGGATATGAGATAGCCAAAACAAGAAGGTCTTGATACTCAGGAGTTGAACAATAGCGAACAACGTAGCAAAATGCCTTGATTCCAATCGACGAATCTATTCGTGACTGTAAAGGTAAGATACTAACATGGCTAGCACAGCAGCAGCGCTTCACATTCTTGTTAAGCACAAAGAACAAGCCGATGACATCCTAAAGCAACTAAAGAAGGGTGCAAAATTTCAAACACTAGCGAAGAAGTACTCGACGTGCCCGTCAGGTAAACGAGGTGGTGATTTAGGTGAGTTTCGTAAAGGTGCGATGGTTCCTGCATTCGATAAAGCCGTGTTCTCTGGCAAAGTACTAGAAAACCTTGGTCCAGTAAAAACCAAATTTGGTTACCATATCATCAAGGTACTTTACCGCACTTAGCTTGAACGCATACACCTTATCGCTTATTTCGCGATATGGATGAGCCCCTAAGTCAATGGCCTCGCTTTATGCGAGGTTATTTGTTTTTGCATGCCATACTTTGCTATTTCTAGATATAGAAATGGTTGCGTTTTCGCTTGGTTTTGATTAGAGGAAGTGGAGGTTAAAGCCTAAAAACATCGATGGCAGACGCTCTCAGGCTTTAAATAATGCTATACAGATGTCGGCATCATTTTTTGCAGTAAACGGATCATCTCATCTTGTTCTTTAGGTTCAAGCACATCAAGGATCTCTTTATTTACTTTCAAGGCAACAGGTTGCAAAGTGCCTTTCAAATCTCGTCCAGCCTTCGTTAAATAAATACGATATGAACGACGGCTGTTGGGATCGTCACGACGTTCAACGAGCCCTAATACTTCGAGTTTGTCAATAATGCGTGTCGTGGTGGAGTTTTCCACTTTGGCGATTTGGGCAATCTCTCGCTGAGTTACCCCTTCTTTTTCCCATAAGCACATCATGGTTGGCCAGAGTGAACGTGGAAAATCATGCTTTGCAAGCTCAGTTTCGAGGTTTTTGGCTGCTTGGCTTGCGACTACATTGATCATCCAACCAAAACTCTTTTGCCTATCAAATTGTTCGTCCATTATTTTTCTCTTATGCGAATGCAACTATTGCAATAGTAACGAATCCTGCGACAGTTAGCACGAGTAATGCACGTGCGTTAGACGCAAAATACAGTGTGTGAGGTGTTTCTCGTGTTTCTTTTTGATAGCCCGTTAACATAGCCATGACCAGTGGTTTAGCGCGTAATTTGTAGATAAGAATTGCACCAAGGTGCAAAGCGATCAGGACAGGCAATCCATTGGCTAAAAGAAGATGGATACCTTCTAATGCTGCAAAAACACTGTCTGTGAGCCAATAGTCAGAAAAAGGAAGGTTATCGAGCAATCCTGCAAGGGCTAGTCCTGAGATACACTGCAATAACAGAGTCCCTATCATACAAAGAACCATCCATCCTCCCAGTGGGTTATGGCCTGCTTTAGCGTTTTCTTTACCGCGCAAATAACGGAGCACACTTGATGGTGATCGTAGGAAATACGTAAACCGGCTGGTGTCACTGCCAACAATTCCCCAAATTAATCGCCACATAATCAAAGTAAACAACATAAGCCCAAGAGGGATATGTGCGTCTTTACCTGAAAAGCCAGATGCAAGAAGTAAGCAAAATAAAGTGGCTTGCAACCAGTGATAAATGCGTGCGGAAAGATCCCAAATTTTCATTCTATACCCTTAATCAGTGTTCGATGCGTTGATGCTCTATCTATACGATGGAAATAATTTACACAGCAATAGTTGCAATTGCAACTATTGCTGTGTAAATTAAAAAGCAAGCCAGCAGTGGCAACCAATCAAACTTGGAGAGAGTTATGAGAAAGCGAATGAAGAAAAAAGTATGTGCCTTGGTCTTGCTACCGCTGGTTATTAGTTTGCCAGTGCTTGCGAAGGCAGGTATTGATAGTTACGACCAAGCGATCGCCCAGCGTCAAACAGCCTTTAGCAGCATAGAAAGCGATTTGAAAACAGCTTCAAAAAGTATTGATGGTCAAGATTCTGATTGGCAGCAACTTGTTTTGATAAGTGAGCAACTTGCTGATCACAGTAAAGCGTTGATGACATTATTCCCTGAAGGAAGTCAAAGCGGCAGTAAAGCGAAAAAAGAGGTATGGAATAAGCCTGAAAAATTTAATGCTTTGTTGGCTCAAATGGATACGGGCTTTCAACAAATGCATCAAGCAAGCGAACAGCAAAACCTTAGTGAATTAAAAACAGGATTGTCGCAAGCCGAAAAGACTTGCCGCAGTTGTCACCGTAGTTACCGTTCGCGCTTTTAACCAATAGCCGAATTAGAAAGAACGTCAGCAAAATAAATATAATTAACCAAAAGGGTAGAACCATGAAAAAATTAATGACTATTGCCACTGTTATCTTTGCTTCTCTATCGGTAAGTACTGCTGTCTCTGCTGCTGATTACGGGGTTGAACTCGCATGGAACACTAATGACGCGAATGATGTACTAGCGACGATGTCGGAGCAACGTGCTGCTTTTGGCCAGTTAGTGAATAACGGTGAAATTAAAGATATGTTTGTCTTTGATAGCAGTATTGACGGTAAGCCGATGAAACTTATTCGTTTTGTTATTGATGCGACAGATGAAGCCAATGCCAAAGCGAAGTTGGCAAATTTGCCTCTTTATAAAAAAGAACTGGTAAAAATTAATAATGTACGCTTGCTAGGCAATAAATGGCTGGATAATACACCCGTACATAAAAATTATGGGGTGACATTTACATGGCGTGAAGGCATTGATGCACTCGAAATGGATCGTGTTTTAGGTGTCGATTTACAACGTGTTATTGGTTTAAATCAGGCGGGCCTCATTACATCTTCATACTTGAATACCCAAATGCTCGCTGATGGTGTAGAACGTCCAATTTATAATGTTTCCTTTTTAGCAACAGATGCACAGCATGCGCGTGAATTGAGCAAACAATTTGAGGCAGTCAACTTAGGTTATGCTACGGTTGAAGTGATGTATCTTGGCCATAAAGTACAACTTACTCAGTAAGCTATCACGGCATAAATCGCTGTTATATGAGATATAGAAAAACCGCCAACTTAGCCATTGGCGGTTTTTGAAGATTATGTTGTTACTCAGCAGCTGCGGATTAAAGGACTGTGATTACATCTTCAGCTGCTAGGCGAGATTTAGGTAAACCGTAGTTGTAATCACCTTCTGCAAGGCGATAGCCCATAGCTAGTGCAACATCACAAACGTAACCATCAAGCTCGTCTTTAAATACTTCACCAATTAACTTGGAGTCCACGCCTTCCATCGGTGTGGAATCAATACCGAGTCGTGCGAGAGTGTGTAATGTGTTGCCTAGTGCAATATAGGTTTGCGCTTTGGTCCAATCACCATTAAAGCCATTTTCATCTGTATTGGCTTCTGCGAAACCGTAGGCGCCATTGAGCATTGCGTCATATCTGTCTGCAGGTAAGTGCCCAGATGTAACTTCTACATCAACCACTTTCTTGTATTCATCTTTACTATAGTGCGGGTTATAAGCGAACAGTACAGTGTGTGATGCTTCTTTAGCATGCGGTTGGTTGAACTGGTGCATATTGGCAAAAGTATCATGGAAACGCTGCTTTGCTTCATCGCTTTCAATCACAATAAACTTCCAAGGTTGCGAGTTGATTGACGATGCAGATAGACGAATAGCTTCTTTGATGACATCCATATCCGCAGGGGAAATACGCTTGGTTGCGTCGTATTTTTTCGCAGTGTAACGCGTGTTTAGATCGGCGATGATTTGATGAGACATGGTGCTCTCCAGCGTTTTATTTGTACTAATAGAGTGACGGCTGTTTGAGTTATTAGCTTCAACCGTGTTGTTGGCAGCAAGAATAAAGGGAATGATAGAAAGGAAAAATAGCGGTTTGCTCCAATCATTATGGTAATAATTACCCATAATAGAGTGTGCACTTAATCATGTTTAGTGGTGAGTTGGCTTGTAATGGCGACGGTATTCTTGAATTAAGAGCACGCTTTTTCATTGACTGAACGCTATCTAACCACGGATGACGAGTAAAAATAGTGGTAAGAAGATAAAAATTAGGTGTTATTGATTCTTCTATTGTTATTAATATCAATAGAGTGGTGCATCATGACGAGAAAAACGGCATTATGGTGATAACTTCATTTTCAATCGTTTATTTACCCGAGGCGCAAAATGTTTTGTCATTTCCATCCATCTCCTTTAGGTAAGATTCGTTTACTAGCAAATGAACATGGCTTGACGGGGCTAACACTTGCGTCACAGCGTGAAGATGACGATATCGATCCTGATTGGCTATTAACACAAGAACCATTTACTGAATGTTGTTACCAGCTTGACGCTTATTTCTCTGGGACATTGACGCGTTTTACCGTACCTCTTGCCCCTGAAGGCACTGAGTTTCAAAAGCAGGTGTGGCGAGCACTTCGAAGTATTCCTTATGGCGAAACCTGCTCGTATAAGACTATAGCGGATGCGATTAACAACCCTAAAGCCGTGAGAGCTGTCGGTGCTGCGAATGGCAAGAACCCGATCGCTATTATTGTACCTTGCCATCGTGTTATTGGTTCTAATGGGAAATTAACAGGGTATGCAGGCGGCGTGGATATGAAGGCTTACCTATTAAAGCTAGAAGGCTCGCTTGTCAGCGACGATTAGGTGCTATGTAGACATTGTTGAAACTGACCTAGATGATCATCTTGTACATAAAACTGATATATCCCTTGCCGTGCTTTCGTTGAGGGATATTGTTGTTTTGGGGGCTTGTTTTCTAATGGCTTCCTGCTGTTTCTTTTGTTTAAGTTACTGGTAATTATGTTTTTTTTATCGTTATTCACTGTTTGATGATGTTGAGGTTGCAGGGAGTTCAAGGGCTCTAATGAAGACCCTAGTAAAGACTTACTTTGCTGTGGTGACAGCTCGAAATGCCCTTCATCTTGAAACATTAAAGATGTGATTTTATCAAAAGCTTGTTGGTAATTATCACTGCCTAACACCACAAGCCCACCTATTTGATGCTCTTTATTCAGTGGTTGCCAATAGGTTGTGAATACAGCAACAGGTTTATGCGCGCGTTGATATTGAATATTTTCGTATTGGGCTGATGTGTGCTTATTAAGGGGTATTTTGCGTTTTATAGCGACATAACGGCTCTGGCTATTTTTAGTGTACACCATGGCTAGTTGAATAATGGGTTCAAATTCTTGTTGCTGATTTTTCGCTAGATGGAAAAAGTCGAGGCGGCATTGATGGGCATCAATCGTGATTTTACTCGTCGGTAGTACGCCAGCTTGAGCGCCATAGCCGTAAATCGCCACGACGCTGACAGCATAGATGCCAGCGCGTTTTATGTATTTGATGACGACAAACAGAATGAACCACATAAGTGCCACCATTGCGTGAATGAATATTGACAGTGTATGTGGCAGTACGATTTTCCAGTGTATCAGCTGTTAGACAAATCTTACTTTCGGTTAACTCGCGTTATATATTTTTGCTTTTACCATGGTGCGATACTGTGCAGGAGTCATTGCGAAGGCTTGTTTAAATCGGGTCGAAAAATGGTACGCATCTTTATAACCCACTTGCTCGGCGACGTCTTGAATGCTCATTCCAAAATCCCGCAATAACTCTTGTGCCGCTTCCATCCGTATTTGTTGTAAGTACTGATGAGGGGCTTCACCGACTTGATCTTTAAATTTGCGACTAAAGGTTCGCAAGGGAAGTTCACAGGCATCTGCTACTTGCTGCGTGGTGATCACTTGCGATAAATGACGCTTCATCCAATCTTGTGCAAACGCAATAGACTCATCAAACTGTACCTCGCCACCAATTTGGTAAAATGGCTGCTGCGTTGACTTTGATATCTCATGGCCGTAGTGGGTTTCGATTGTGGTTGCGATTTTCTGACCGTATTGTTGCGCAATCAAAAACAAAATCATCTCTGTTTGGGAGTTGATACTGCCCGTGCAATAAAGGCCATTGGCGGCAGTAATCGATGCTTTACGGTTGAGTTTTACGTTTGGATAGCGAGCGGTGAATTTGTCGTAGAAGTACCAATGTGTTGTTGCGACTTGATGATCTAATAGTCCTGTTTCAGCCAGCAGCATAACCCCCGTTCCCGTTGCAACCAATTTAGCCCCTTGACGATACTGCTCAATTAACCAAGGTATTAGTGCGGGAGTATGGCTTAGTGCTGACAAGGGGTTTCCCCACATCGGCGGTAAGATGATTACATCGAAAACAGCGGGATCATCGAAGGTGATATCGGGCTCTAACCGCAACCCAGCAGTTAATTTAGGTGAAGTTAAACTCGGGGCAATTAGCTGAATACTAAAGGGATCACTGCGTTGTAGTCGTCTCTCTCGTAAGCTTGCTGCGCTACTGAGCATCTCAGCGGCGAGAGATACACCTGTGATCAGGGCGCGATGATAGAGTACAAATCCGACTTTCATACATATTGGTACTATTTTGGCGTGAATGACAGTGATTTTGGCATAAATGCAGGGTGATAAACCAGTGCAAATTGGTAACCTAGCCGCAAATTATTGTTTTGTAGTAGGCGTCAAATGACAAAGTTACCGCTTATCGTGGGTTTTGGTGGCATTAATGCTGCTGGTCGTAGTTCTGGTTTCCATAGTTATAAGCGTATGGTGTCGGATGTATTATCTGCTGATGTAATGGCATCAACATGGCAAGATCTTGCGTGTCGAATGGGATTAAGCCAAGAAGATAATCTTACCGATGAGCTTATTGAAGCGATTAAAGCGGGCACACTAATCCGCCGTATTGATTCATTTGACCCTGACAATATTTTGCACCAGTACAAAGCGACGATTAACAGTGGTAGCGATACCATGACGTTCACGGTGCGCAAATCAAAGCTGCCAACGAATATTCCAGAAAACTGGTCGCTAGAGCCGCAAGGTAGCAAAGTGAAAATCACAGTCACAGGTGATCTTGCTGCCTTGTTAGAAGATCGTACAAGTTATCCAGTAACCAGTGGTGGCAACATCCCTGCAGGTTTTGATCCGGGTAGTTTATATAATTCACGTTTTCACCCTCGTGGCTTAAAGCTAACGGTTTACGGTGCATCTGATGCACTGAACTCTATGGGTGTTGATTGGCAAGAAATCTTAAAACACATCCAGCCAGACGAAGTCTCTGTTTATGCAGGGAGTGCATTAGGCCAAATTGACGATCAATCACTCTCTGGCATGATCGCTGCGCCCTTGATTGGCAGCCGTGTGAGCTCAAAAATGATGGCGCTTTCTTTTGCAGAAATGCCTGCAGACTTTATCAATGGCTACATGATCAATAGCGTGGGTACAACGGGCACCAATATGGGCGCTTGTGCGACTTTCCTTTATAATCTGCGCCAAGGGATGTACGACATTCAGCACGGTAAAGCGAAGGTTGTCATCGTCGGTAATGCTGAAGCGCCTGTAGTGGCTGAAGTGATGGAAGGCTTCCGTGTGATGGGTGCGCTAGCAGAAGACGAACAAATTAAAGCGCTGGATCAAAGTGAAACCGTGGATAATCGCCGTGCGTGTCGTCCATTTTCAAGCAACGCAGGTTTCACTATGGCTGAGTCATCACAATTTGTGGTGCTGATGGATGATGAACTCGCGCTATCTCTTGGCATGAATATCTATGGCTCTGTCGCTGATGTGTTTGTGAATGCCGATGGAAATAAAAAGTCGATCTCGGCACCGGGCGTGGGTAACTATGTCACGGTAGCAAAAGCGACAGCACTTGCCAAAGCCATTTTGGGCGAGCAAGGCGTGAAACAAACGTATGTACAAGCGCATGGTACAGGGACGCCGCAAAACCGTGTAACAGAAAGTCATATTCTAAACGAAGTAGCGAAGACATTTGATATTGCGCAGTGGCCTGTAACCGCAGTGAAATCTTATCTTGGGCACTCTATGGGCGCGGCAGCTGGCGATCAACTTATTGCATCGCTAGGGGTGTGGCAGTATGGCTGGGTTCCTGGCATTACTTCGATTGATCACATTGCTGAAGATGTGCACCAGTCAAACCTCAATATTCTGACTAATCACCAATTTGCCGGTGAAAAGGGCGAAGACTACAAAGCCGTTATTCTGAATGCAAAAGGCTTTGGCGGAAATAATGCAACGGGCTTAGTACTTTCACCTGCTCAAACTGCGGACATGTTAGTGAAAAAGTATGGAGCCGAGGCTTTTGCTCAATACCAAGCGAAAAACGTGCCTATCAGCCAAGCTGTGGTTCAGCAAGACCAAGCAGCTTGCCACGGGGCAGAAAATATTCGCTATGATTTTGGTGAAAATGTGATGGATGAAAGCTCAATCACTATGACGCCTGAAAGTATGAATTTGTCAGCATTTGGCCAAGCGATCCAATTACCAACTGAGAATCCGTATAGCGATTACGCGTAAGCGCAAAATTGATGTATAAAAGCCATGTTAAGGAGACTTAGCATGGCTTTTTGCTATTTAAAGCCAGTGCGCTAGATTGAGTTGAATGAGGCCGTTATGAAAGGGTAAAGCGAATGGATGAAAAATTGATAGCACAGGGAATGGCAGAGTTAGCTTTGCTTGATGCCGATATTGCGAAGGCATGGCAGGAATATGGAAACCCGCCACCGCGATCGCTAACGCCACATTTTGTTTCGCTGTTGTCGATAGTGGTCAGCCAGCAAATCTCAACTCATGCCGCAAAAGCCATTATGACCCGCGTCACCGCACTGATGCCGACGGTGACCCCTGAGCATTACTTAAGCTTGAGTGAACAAAGTATTCGCGAAGCTGGCTTATCTGCCCGAAAGGTGCTTTATACACGCGGGCTAGCACAAGCAATTTGTGATGGGCAATTAGATATCGAGCAACTTGCCACCTTAGATGATGCGCAAGCGATAACCAAGATCATGGCCTTAAAAGGCTTTGGTCGCTGGAGTGCAGAGATATTTCTGATGTTTGCACTGACACGAACAGACGTGTTTCCAGCGGATGATTTAGCTTTACAAGTGGCATTAGGGCGGCTAAAAGGGCTTGATGAAAAGCCCACAGCAAAAGAGGCACGCACAATAGTTACCGCATGGGCACCATGGAGAACAGTTGGCTCTTTATTTTTATGGCATTACTACCGTGGTGCGCCTGCTTAGTGTTTTACCCTAATGGGTACCTTGCTGATAGCATGATTTGACCATCTTCCAGTCCGCTGATATTTAAGATAGCGGCAAATGAGAATGTAGGTGTTGGGTGAAAGCGATAATAAGTTTGAAGTTTTAATTTTTTATCATCGTCAGAAATAAGGTAAGAACCCACACTTGCGCCAACCTCTGAAACAGGGTTAACCCATGTCGATGCATCGAGACTTAACTCGGTAAAAAAGCGGCCAAAGGTATTTGTTGTTTCTTTGTTCTTTTGCGAATGTATTTTTAAATATCCACGTAGATCCGCAAATTGTGATATCGGCGCATTAAAACCTGCACCCGCTGTTATTAACCAATCATTTTCGAATGCACTTCGTGCTTCTGCAACAATGTGGGCATTTTGATGGATCAGCATTGAACCGCCTAAGCCAAGGCCACCTGGATTTATCGGAACAAGAACCTCTCCGTAATTGTAATTAAAATTATTAGCATGTGCAGTAGCAGGAGCAATAATATAGACGAAGGTTAATAGTAGGGAGGTGACAGCTTTATACATAATTAAATCAAATCTTATTTATTTTTAGATTTGTAGTTTATATGTATCAAGCCAAAAAATCAGCCATTAGTAAGCATTATGCTGCTTCTTAATAGCTGAGACTTTGAGTTTAGGGTTTTTCTGGGGACACTTAACCGAGTGGGTAACGGGCTGATAGTAACATTTGCCCATCATCTAAGCCGCTGAGGTGAAGTTCAACACCAATGGATATAGCGCTAGTGGCATGATAACGATAGAAGAGGTGGAATTTATCGATCTCTTCCTCTTCTGGCATGAAATAGGTGCCAATTGATGCACCAACTTCAGATTGTTGATTTGCCCAAATAGAAAAATCGATGCTGAACTCTGAAAATGTCTCGCCCCAGTCACCTGTTGTTTCATCGTTTTTGCGTGAGTGCGCTTTCAAATATCCGCGTACATCAGCACGATCTGCGATAGGGGCATTAAAACCAACGCCACCAGTGAGCAACCAATCTGAATTAAAAGCCGTTTGTGCGTTGTAAACAACATGGGCGTGTTCGTGGAAAGGAATACTACCTGCTATGCCAATACCACCAGGATCAGTAATTACCTGCGCTTCAACATAATTGTATGAAAAGTTATTAGCATTGGCATGGGGGATCGTAAAAATGGCGAATAAACCAATAGCATACAGTGAACAAGAATTTCGAAAAGAACGCATGAGTAATAACAGATATTGTTTGATTTATAACTATCTGCATTATGACATAGAACATAATATTTCTGGTAGATAATTAAACAGTTTAGAGGCAGTTTTGTGCAGTGGGTGTGAAGCTAATTCGTAAGTTAAAGTGTGAGGTTTCGTGTCATACATGTTGTTTTCTTCTGCTATTGTTCGTGTTAGTAGTAAAACAGCAAGGATAAAAACGTTCTGCTACTATGCTTGCACACTGCAAACTGGTATTGTGCGCAGCCTTTAATGGGAATAATCCATAAATTATCCATCCTAACTCTTTATACGATAGGACATGACCTTGAGCCAGACCGCCTTCTCTACACTTGAACTGAACCCTGCTTTGCTGGAAAACTTATCATCTATGGGTTATGCCGAGATGACGCCAATCCAAGCGCAAAGTCTGCCACATATGTTGGCAGGTAAAGATGTGATTGCGCAGGGGAAAACTGGTTCAGGTAAAACTGCTGCATTCGGTTTAGGTTTACTTTCTAATTTGAATGTTAAGCGTTTTCGCGTGCAAACCTTGGTTTTGTGCCCAACCCGTGAGTTGGCTGACCAAGTTGCTAAAGAAATCCGTAAGTTAGCACGTACTATCCATAATATTAAAGTATTGACACTTTGTGGCGGTATGCCGTTTGGCCCTCAAATTGGCTCATTAGAACACGGTGCTCACATCATTGTAGGTACGCCAGGTCGTGTAGAAGAACACATCCGCAAAGGTTTCTTAAACTTAGCAGAATTAAATACCCTAGTGTTTGATGAAGCTGATCGTATGATGGAGATGGGCTTCCAATCTTCTATTGATGCGATTGTTGATGAAGCGCCACGCGATCGTCAAACCTTGCTATTTAGTGCGACGTATCCAAAGCAAATTAAAGAAATTGCTGATGATATTATGCATGAGCCGGTAATGGTGAAAGTGGAATCAACCCACGACAACAGCAGTATCACGCAGCACTTTTTCAAAGTGGATGATAATGAAAGCCGCATGACGGCATTGCGTCTTCTACTTCAACAGCACCAACCAGAATCAACCGTTGTTTTCTGTAACACCAAGCGTGAAGCGCAAGAAATTGCTGACTCGCTAGATATGTATGGCTTTAGTGCTGTCGCACTTCATGGTGATTTAGAGCAACGTGAGCGAGATCAGACCTTAGTGCGCTTTGCTAATAAGAGTGCTTCTATTTTGGTTGCGACAGACGTAGCGGCACGTGGTCTTGATATTGATTCACTGGATGCTGTGATTAACTATCACATTGCGCGTGATACTGAAGTACACGTTCACCGTGTTGGCCGTACAGGTCGAGCGGGAAGCAAAGGCATTGCTTGTTCACTGTTTAGCGATAAAGAGCACTACAAGGTTGCACTGCTTGAAGATTACCTTGACCGTCCAATTCACGGTGAAGAATTACCGGCTATGGACTTGTTAGACAAGCCAACACGCCGCCCATTAATGACGACACTGCTTATTGATGGTGGTAAAAAACAAAAAGTGCGTGCTGGTGATATTCTTGGTGCGTTAACGGGTGAAAATGGTATCAACGGTTCACAAGTTGGTAAGATTCATTTGTTCGATAACCGCGCTTATGTTGCGGTGCACAGTGATGTTGCCCGCACTGCTTTGCGTAAGCTAGAAAAAGGTAAAATGAAAGGACGTAGCTTCCGCGTACGCCCTATTAACCGCTAATCGAGCGGTAAAACATGATTTAGCCTGTAAATACCTGTCAGGCTAGCGGTGAGTGACAAAGTTCAGAATAAAACCCCAAACACACAGACGTGTATTTGGGGTTTTTTATTAGCTGTTTCTTTCATTATTTGTGCTGTCTATCGATGATTATTAGCTTGGGATAGTCATGACTTTCTCAATTTCTTCAGTTGAGATTGTTTTTACTGCATATTGCTTATGCCAGCCCCCAATGGCACTTTTTATTCGTAGCTGAAGCCCTTTATGAAGAGGGGCTTCGGCTTTTAGTTTTGTCAGTACTGATGGTGGGACTATGACCGTCATTTTTCCATTTGGTTTACTGGTAAGCACTTCGCTTTGCCAGCCATTGGTACGTGATGACGTGGAGTCACCAGACACGACTAAGCGATAAGTCCGGTTTTCCTGCCACAATTGGAAGTTTGAAAGGGTGAAATCAATGGCAAGATCTGAGCCGTCATTTCGTAGGGAAATGTTGGAGAACTCTGGGTTGAGATTCAGGGATGTTGTTGCTGTAGAATCTTTTGGCGTTTCAATTTGATAAGTGGTTTTATACCATAAATGATCAGAGACAAAATCTCGTTCACCATAAAACGGTGTTCCCTCTGTGTTTACCATTATCCCTGAATGTGGGTCGCTCCATTGATAAGTATCATCTTCACCATGAGGGCCTTTGAAGTAGGTGTTTGGGCGAGGGCCAATAATCGATGCGTCGAGTAATTTAAGGTCGCTATGGTTAGCACTATGATAGATGTAATCAATACGGTCGCGATCGTCTAAAGTTCGACCACACTCTTGGCTATAGGAAGCACCTTGTGTCCAACTATCTTTTATATGGAAAGGCCAAGTAATACCGGGATGAGAGACGGGGTTGGGAAAAAGTGCACGGTAAGAATCAATAAGTCCTGCCTCACGGATCATTTTGTGTGTACTGAAATCGTAAATTGTGCCTTTATGATCGAACATATTGGCGGTGTCTGCTGTCCAATCGAGCCCTGACGCCTCATTAAAGTCACCACCAATGAATATAGGGGTGCCATCGGCAATATAGGGGGCAAGTTTGTCGAGCATGTACTGTGTTTGCGCTGGGCGTTTTGATTGCGCGTTCATGGCATCTAATTGAGCGGTATCAGAGATGGGTAAACAGCCAGTATGGGCTTGCCAAGATACGCCGTTTCCACCTCGTGCATCATAGGTGATGTAATGGGTGTAATCGAGATGGTTTGCCCAAACAACCACATCACGTCCATTTACATCAAGTACAGCCCCAATATTGCCACTTTGATCATAGTTAGCTTCGGGTTTATCGTTGAAAACAGATTTTATAGGGTACTTAGATAAAATTCCCGTCGTGGTATGGGAATCATCGCCTTGCCAATAGTACATTCCCAAAGCTTCAGCGAGGCGCGCGCTGATTCCTGATGCTTCTGACAATAATAAAATGTCAGCGTTTGCATATTTAAATTCTTCAATGGCACGGTGAAACGCACTTTTATGATTGAAATTTTGGCTTAAGCTCAGCCAAAGGTTAGCGGTGACAATATTGAGCTTGGTGATTTCTGTTTCTTTGGGCTTAACGTTTGATGAGTCATCATCATTGTTGCAACCCATTAAAGTTGTAACTAAAACCAACCCTGCAAGTGTATGTGTTTTCATCTTTATGCCTATGAGTGAATGAATGTGCCCATAGATTAAGCAAAGAGCATGACATTGTTATCACGTAGCTACCAACAAATAGCAGGGAGACGCATAACGAAAACTTACTGTCCTTTTCATCTAACTGTTACATGAGTAAATGTTCTGGAGTAGTCACTATTATGTGGGGTGGGTGGGGGAGGGATGTAGTTATGAACTGTCTCGTCCTAAAATACGTTGACGATTTTAGTAAGCCAGTAACGCAAGTTGCTGGCTTTTTTCATGCATTTTATTTGGCGTATCCATGCCAAGGCTAAGATGCGGCCTCATTTCGTTATACGTATATATAGACTCTTCAACAAGCGTTTTTAACTCGTTAAGACCTTTGCACTGAGTAAGCAAGAACTCTTGCTTGAGGATACCATTGACCCGCTCAGCTAACGCGTTTTGGTAACAGTCATATCCATCCGTCATTGATGGTATTATGCCATGCTTTTTAAGCTTCTCTTGATAAAGGCTAGAGCAATACTGAAGTCCTCTATCTGAATGATGGATTGTCGCATGACGATAACATCGAGTCTTTAGCGTCATATCTAAAGCCTTCACAACATCACTCGCTTTCATTTCATTACTGACTTCATACCCCATAATTTTACGACTGAAGGCATCGGTAACTAATGATAAGTAGTGAACGCCCTCGCTCGACTGAACATAAGTGATGTCGCTCACCAGAACCTCTTCTGGTTTTGACGGAACGACTTCTTTTAGCAAGTTCGGATGTTTTTTCATCCAGTGCCTGCTGTTCGTTGTTTTGGTGTAACTCCGTTTCGGCTTAACGAGTAAGCGTTCTTCTCTGAGGTAATTAAACAAAGCATCACGACCAAGTTTTATTCCCTTGGCTATCAGCTTAGGTTTCAGTAAGAAATAGAGCTTACGAGTTCCTAGTCGAGGCATGAAGCGTCTTAGTTCCAGTACCATTCCTCTCACAGGAGCAAGCTCAGCCTGACGAGTTGCCTCACGCTTTTCTCTCTGATAGACACATTGACGAGATATATCGAGCAATGAGCAAGCTTTACTTAAGCTTACTTTCCTCTCTTTTTGAAGGCTTCTTGCTCCTTCGCTATATACTTTTTTCTTAGCGACATCCCATGCTCAGCGTCAAGAATATCGACAACTCTGTTGAGAAGAAGACATCTAAGGCGTTCATCTTCGAGCTCTTGTTCAAGTCGTTTTATTTTCTGGGCCGGCGTTTCATTCGCTCTTGGTGACTTTGGCATCGTGTTCTTCCTTGGACAGGTAGTCCAATCCAATTTTCCATGCTTTCTTAACCAAGTAAGAACGGTCGAACGACCTTGTATGCCGTAAATTGATTGGGCTTGTTTATAGGTCATGTCGCCTTTTTCGATGGCGTCTACAACCTGTAATTTAAAGCCTAGTGTGTAATCACGCTGAGTGCGCTTAACGTAGTGTTTATTTGGAATGGTCATCATTAGTCCTCAATGTGTAAACACATTTCAGGACGGGACAAACTTTAAATATAAGCCACTTTTTATAAAGTGGCTTTATGCTTAGCGGTGAGTATTGGTTATGCTACAAACCCTGTTTTCTAGCCTCTTTTTCTAATAATTTTCTTTCTTCATCAATTACTTTTGTAAGTTGTCCTTGAACTTGTATCAGTTGGGACTGGAATGATTCTTTTAACTGCTTGGTCGCTTCACTATCGAATTTAGATAAGTTTTTTATTTGCTTTACAAGCTCTTCAATTTTCTCATTGAGTCGCTCTTTAAGTTTTTGGAGTTCATCTTTTCGGTTCTCCTCTGGTGTTAAGGCTTGTTTTGCTTTTTCGGCGGTACGTTTCATTTGCGCATGAAGATTTTTATTATGATCGATTGCATGAATCGTCGTTTTGCTACTTTCTACAATAGGTTTAACTAACTGATGCGTGTTTGTGGCGGATGGGCTGTTTGTGTGTGCTTGCTGATAGTCAAGAATCGACATAGAGGGGCTCATTGTTACATCCATTTTTTTTGCTCTTTTTGTATGCTCTATAGCTATATAAAGCGGCAGCAACTGAACGTTGTTAAATTAAACAATGCAGATGGTTGACTGAAAAAGTAAAAATGAACTTGGATGTATTACCAGAGGATTTCTTCCATGTCATAGCTATAAAATTTTCCTGAGTCTTCGGGGCGTAATTGTTCAATCAGTGCGACGAGCCGAATTGCAGTTGTTTTTGCTGAGTGAAGTTGTGATGTAGGGACATTGCGCTGAAAAGGTTTGGAAAATGAGGTATCAGTAGTACCTGGATGAAAAACAACCACGCAACAATGTGGGAGCTTATACCGCCATTCAATACTGATGGTTTTCATGGCCATATTCAATGCTGCTTTAGAGGTTCGGTAGCTGATCCATCCGCCAAGATTGTTGTCTGAAATGCTGCCTATTCGAGCTGATAAAGCGATAAAAAAAGTAGGTGTTGAAGCCTTTAGATGGCGAGAAAAATATTTAGCAATACAAATACTTGGTGTCACATTTGTTTGGATGTTTTTTTGAAAAAACGCAAGATCGCATTCATTCACCGTTTTCTCTGGCGTATGGGCATCATCATATAAGATACCGACAGTATTGATGATGGCATTGAGTTGAGGTAACTGCTCTGCAAGGTTTTTTATCTCTGTTTCTGAGGTGACATCAAGTGCTAACCAGTGCAACTTGGTATCGAGGCTTTGTGATGATTTGTGCTTGAAGGTAGTGGGAATCGCTGTTCGGTATGTGGCGTAAAGCGTCGCTGCTGGGTAAAGTGTGCGAAAGTGAGCAATCAGAGCAGATCCAATCCCACCTGAGCCGCCAATAATCAAAATGTGCATGCTATCTATTACCTGACAAACATTAAATCATGTAATTACTCATACTGGTAAGCATGGGAAACAGTTCATTAGTTGATGAAAATAAACATCACCTTACTTGGCTGTTAGGAGGCGCAGAGTAAACATCTTGATATAGAAAAGCCCTCAATACGAAAGGTAAATACCGTAATATTGAGGGCTTAATATTTAGTTATATAACTGGGAAAGGTTGTTAGCCGACTTTGCTTGCAACATTTTCAGATGTTGCCAAGTGCAGGAAGTGCATATGACGTTCATACTGGGTAATTGCATCAGCAATGATTTGTTCTTGGGTATAACCTAATACATCGTATTGTTGCCCACCTTGTAGCAAGAAGACTTCTGCACGGTAGTAGGTGCTTTGTTCTTCGTTAACATAGGTTGGCAGTACAAAGCGGCGTAGACGAATACCGTAAGCAAAATCTTCAACACCTTCTTTCTCTATCACCATACGTACACGTTCTGGATCTAGAATTTGAATGCGGGCAGCCAAACCTTGTTTCTTCATTTCGTTCGCTAACGATGTCAGTGCAGGTTTCGCCGTATCATCAATAAAGGCTTTTGCTTCTGTTTTCTTCGGGTGGTTAACCAACGAAGAAATCCGATCTTTCCAGCTTACACTTGCTTTCGTGTATTGCACCGATGTGTTGTGGTTTTGCACACTCGATTGCAGTAGATAGTCGTTACGTAATGCAATAAACAAGCAGTAACAGAATACCAAAAGTAGGATCATGATAGGAAAAGCACTGGCTATCGTCATGGTTTGCAGGGCGGATAAACCACCAGCACCAAGAAGAGCTGCTGCGACCAAACCTTCAGTTAATGCCCAGAAAATACGTTGCCATACAGGCGGTTCTTCTGCACCACCAGAGGTTAGGGTATCTATTACCAAAGAGCCTGAATCCGATGAACTCACGAAGAAGGTAATAACCAGTAAAACCCCAACCATGGATAGTAGGCTAGACAGTGGCATGTGTTCGAAGAACTTAAACAGTGCAACGGGTACGTTGCTGCTAACAGCCTCGCTGAGGTAAGTCGCGCCATGATTCATGATTGCATCAATAGCTGTGTTACCAAAAGCGGTAAACCATAGGAAACCAAATAGTGATGGTAGCAGTAGTACACCGATCAAGAATTCACGAATAGTACGACCACGTGAAATGCGCGCGATGAACATACCGACGAATGGTGACCATGAAATCCACCAACCCCAGTACAATAGCGTCCAACCTCCGATCCAATCTTCTTTAGGTGCATAAGCAAATAAGTTAAAAGTCTTATTCACAATATCGCTTAAGTAACTGCCTGTGTTTTGGACGAACGATTGCAGAATAAGTACCGTTGGACCAGCAATAATGACAATAGTGACTAGCAGGATGGCCAATGACATATTGATGTTTGACAGGCGTTTGATACCCCCATCAAGACCCAACACGACGGATACTGTTGCAAACAAGGTGATGACAGCAATTAACCCCATTTGTACTTCGGTCGTTTGCGGCAAGCCAAATAAGTAATTGAAGCCAGCATTAACTTGCATGACACCAAAGCCAAGCGATGTTGCTACACCAAAGAGCGTACCGATGACGGCGAAGATATCGACAGCATGACCAATTGGGCCATAAATTTTATCACCGATCAGAGGGTGTAATACTGAGCGTGGTAGCAGCGGTAGCTTATGGCGGTACGAGAAGTACGCGAGTGAAAGTGCGACAACGGCATAGATAGCCCAAGCATGTAAGCCCCAATGGAAGAAAGTGATCTTCATGGCTTCACGAGCAGCTTCAACCGTTTGCGGATCACCAACAGGTGGTGACATAAAGTGCATGACTGGTTCAGCCACGCCGAAAAACATTAGACCGATCCCCATGCCTGCAGAAAAAAGCATGGCTACCCAAGAACCAAAAGTGTAATCAGGTTCGGAATGATCGGGGCCCAGTTTGATATCGCCCATGCGACTGCACATGACGAATACGAGGAAAATTAGAAAGATGGCGACAGATAAAATGTATAGCCAACTTGCTTGTGTTACGAACCACTTCTGTATCGCACCAAAATAATTTTGTGCGGAGTCAGGCCAAAGTACGCCGACAAATGAAAGTAATGCAATGATTACTAGTGAAATGAAAAAAACGGGTTTATTGATATCTTTTTGAAAACTCATACATCCTTCGATATGACATTGTTACGGGCTTATCCTTCTTGTGTCGAGCCTATTCGACGATGAAACTGGCCGCACCCAGTGAGCGCAAAATGCGCATGATTTTCTCCTGTTAGTTATCAATTTGACAGTATGCTAACAACTAATTGTTTAGAGTTCAAAAGAAATTGAGGTGAATGATTCGTTACAATTTAGGGTTTAAGCAAATTAAATGCTGTGTAGTTGTGGGTGTTTGGGTGTTGATGATGTGTAACAGGAAGAAAATAACTAGCTAATTACTTAGAGTTCGATGCGTTGAATGTTAAAGAGAGCCGTGAGTGAGGATGCAATGGGATGGCAAAGAGGGAATTGGCAGTATCACTATAAAATTCATAGGGATACTGCTGAGATGATTAGGTCGTTGATGGGGGGTTAGAGCTCAGTTGCGGCGATCAATAAATCAAATCGTTCATTGCCGTGTAGCATTTCAAAATCGGCTTCGTCTGCGGCAAGATCGCGCATGAGGGCGCTTTCTGCAATAGAGCGCTCTAAATCAGAGATAGCTTGTTCGTCTACGCCAAGACGGGCATAGGCACAAGCACGTTGATAAAGCGCGTGCGCATTGGAGTCATCAACTTCCAATACACGATTACATAAACTGAGTGCCCAGTGGAACTCGCGAATTTCCATTGCGGCATCGGCTTTGTGGGTTAAGGCTTCTAAATCACCAGGGCGGATTTTTAGAATCTCATCATAGATTTCCATTTTTTGCTCTGGATTTTGGAAGTTTTGTGCGCGAAGCCAGAGGTTATGAACCTCGTTAATTTTCTCAATTTCTTTGTTGTTGTCACTGATGCTTCGTGTTTTACGGCGAAGCTCGCGCTCTAATGCTTGGAATTTTTTCTCATATTGTTCAGCGATTTCTTGTAGCTGTTGATCCGCCATTTTCTTGGTATTTACACGCATCTCTCGTAATGATTGCCAACCTATAAGCGCAATCAGAGAGGCGACACCTGCAATGATATAGAAGAAATAAGTTACCGTGACGTTAGCGTAGTTTAGTGATTTATCAGCAACAGCTAATTCTCGATCCGTGATTTCTATGATCATGCGGCGCTCAAGATCTTGCTGATTTGCACGCAATGTTTTTAATTCATCTAAAACATAGCGCTCCATAAGGGGTTTGTCGTATATGCTGAGCTCAGAATAGGGCGGCTCACTCTTAGGTTCTTGCTGCTTATCTTGGTTAGATTCAGCAAGGGTGGGAAGGGTGATGCCTATCAGGCAAACGGTTAGAAACCATTGTCTTAGTTGCATTGTAGCGTCCTACTTCTGATGTTGAGTGCGTACACACCCTAACAGATTATCAGCATGAGTATCGATGTTTATGCCCGAGAGTCCATAAGTTGCCAGTGGGGTTTGTATTAAGATGTTAATAAGTTCATAACTAGAAGGTAGTTAAGACGTATTGACGTTTCAAGTTCGTACCCTGATGTTTTCAGGGACTATTTGTAGTCAATACGCTTTATTTGGCGGGTTGGTATAGCGTTACTTTTTAGGGGGATTCATGGCTGTTTGTGTTTTAGGCTAAGTTTTTCGCCTCTCGGTATAAAAACATAGGTACAGCGGCTTTATTCTTTTTGGCTATTTTTTGCATTAACTCAAAGCTAGGCTGCTGAATTTTAAAGTCGAGGTGAAGATCCTCAAGCATCTGAATCCACAGCTTTGCCGTCATTTCTGAGTCCGCTAATGCTCGGTGAAAAACGCCGTCTGTTTCTATATTTTTATATTCAACAAGGCTGCCTAATTTATGATTAGGTGCGGATTGATATAAACGACGTGCGATAAGCATAGAACAAGCGAAGCTGCCACCATATTGACGGCCGATAATATCGAGTTCAGCATCCAAAAAGCGCTGATCAAAAGACGCATTGTGTGCAACGAGATTGGCGTCACCTATAAAATCTGCAAACTCGTCCATTACTTGTTCGCAAGAAGGGGCGCTACTTAGCATTGCATTGGTAATCCCCGTATAGCCTTCAATGAAGCTACTGACGCGGCGACCTGGGTTCATGAGTTGCTGGAACTGCCCTGTAACAATACCGTTCTCTAATTTAACTGCACCAATTTCTATAGCGCGATCGCCTTGGTTAGGCGAAAGGCCTGTTGTTTCGAAATCGAGTACGACGACGCTATTGGCGAGAGAGTTAGCCATTATATTCACTTGTTCACTACGTTTAGATGTTCGATATTATATAGATACACAGCCGAGAGGCAAAAACGAATAAACCTAGCATACAAAAGAAGGATAAATGTTATGGCAGAGCAACTGAGTGTTATCCATGATCATGAAGGTCAGGAATACCGCATCGAATTAGCTCCTGATTGCTGGGGGAAGCTGAGTTACAAACGTGTCGGGAATGTAGTGCATGTGGACCATAGCTCGGTGCCTGATGCTTTACGGGGGCAAGGTGCTGGTGGGAAGATGATGGAAGCCGTTTTACCGAAAATCGAATCTGATGGTTTCCTTATTGTGCCTATTTGTAGCTACGTTGTTCATTACCTCAACAAGCATGAAAAATGGCAACATTTACTGGTGAGTAAGTAACGTTATTTACAAGATAAGTACATGATTATGAGTGATTTATAAATTACAAAAGTTAATCCATAATGACGTGATCTTGATCGGTATTTATTCCTCATGAGTATTGACTGGTGCTTTTAAACGCATAGAATTACCACCTGTCAAATTTTTGTCGAGAACTGGTGTGAAAAGTAAAGGTTTTACTCTAATAGAGCTAGTGGTGGTGATTGTCATTCTTGGCATTTTAGCCGTTACGGCGGCTCCTCGATTTATGAACATGCAAGTCGACGCGCGAAACTCAGCCTTACAGGCAATGAAAGGGGCAATTGCTTCATCCTTAGAGATGGGGTATGGCGTATTGGCGATGCATGGTTTGGAGAAAGTTCCTCAGCTTGATAATAAAAAGCAAACTGTACCAATCCCTAAGTGTGAAAGTGGCGTTTCGTGCGATTTTAGATACGGTTATCCAGCACCAGACTCAACAACGATGACGAGCTTGGTAGATCATTTAGGTGACCGTCATGGAAAAGAGGACTGGGCATTAATTCGCACTGCATCTGATAATCAAGATTATTCGGTAACAATTACTACATCTGATAATGTTGAGAAAACTATCAATGGTAATATCGAGTCATTAAAGAATGAAAATTGCTATATCAAATACTATGCAAGCAAAGCTATAGATCAGCCCTACCGTTTAGAAATCACACCTTGCCAATAAGTTGTCGATAGTAAGAAAAAAGCCAGATGCATTCATCTGGCTTTTTTGATTCCTGTTTTTTGCACCATTCTTTAATAACCCTTCCCAAGCAGTCTGATTAGCGCTATTTTACTTCTAATGTTATGAGACTGACTTAGTTTCCTTTCCCTTTAAAATCACTTTAACGATAACTTATTGTACAGAAGGAAAGTGTTGATATGGCTAAGTTTCAGTTTTTCCGTCAAGGTGACAACGAAAAGGCGTTTACATTTTTAAACCCTGAATCAGAGACCTTCTTAGAAGAAAAAGAACAATTACTTGAACAAGGCTTTGAGGTGGAAGGCGACTATATCTACGCTGATACTCAAGAAGAAGCGATAGAGAAGTTTAAGTCTAACTTTGGTTACTTAACAGAGGAGTACGCGGCTTCAACAGAGGCTGGAGGGGTTTATTTCTTCTTTTCTGAAGCTTATAAGTATCTAAAAGCGGCAATTAAGAAGTAAGGCTTGTACGCTAAGTAATGAAAAGCCCCTGTACGAGGATTAGTGGTACAGGGGCTTTGATGTTTTAATCGAGATTAGAGCTAAACCTGTACAGGCTTATTCCCAATCTAGGATTACTTTACCAGATTTGCCTGAGCGCATTGCATCGAAGCCAGCTTGGAAGTCATCAATCTTGTAGTGGTGAGTGATGATAGGTGCTAGGTCTAGGCCTGACTGGATCAAGCTTGCCATTTTGTACCATGTTTCAAACATTTCACGGCCGTAGATACCTTTTATCACCAAGCCTTTGAAGATCACTTGGTTCCAGTCGATACCCATATCTGATGGTGGAATACCTAGTAGGGCAATCTTACCACCGTGGTTCATGCTGGTTAGCATGCTGTTGAATGCTGATGGGTTACCAGACATTTCAAGACCCACATCGAAGCCTTCTGTCATACCAAGGTCTGACATTACGTCTTCTAACTTCTCGTTTGCAACGTTAACAGCGCGTGTTACGCCCATTTCACGAGCAAGATCTAGACGGTATTCATTCACATCTGTGATAACAACGTGACGTGCACCTACGTGGCGTGCAACTGCAGCTGCCATGATGCCGATAGGACCAGCGCCTGTGATCAGTACGTCTTCACCCACTAGGTCAAAAGACAGTGCTGTGTGAACAGCATTACCAAACGGGTCAAAGATAGATGCTAGATCATCAGAGATCTCTGCAGGAATTTTGAATGCGTTGAATGCAGGAATTACCAAGAACTCAGAGAACGCACCAGTGCGGTTTACACCAACACCTGTAGTGTTACGACAAAGATGAGTACGGCCGCCACGACAGTTACGACAGTGACCACATGTGATGTGACCTTCGCCAGATACGCGGTCGCCAATGTTGAAGCCGCGAACTTCTTGGCCAATACCTACTACTTCACCTACGTACTCATGGCCTACAACCATAGGTACTGGAATTGTTTTTTGTGACCATTCATCCCAGTTGTAGATATGAACATCAGTACCACAGATAGCTGTTTTCTTGATGCGAATAAGCAGATCGTTATGACCCATTTCAGGTTTTTCAACCTCGGTCATCCAAATGCCTTCTTCTGGCTTCAATTTAGACAGAGCTTTAATTTTCATGTTATTTCCCTTACTACTATCTGTGATTATTTAATGATTGCCATATCGCGGCCAACTTCGATGAACGCATCAATTGCGCGATCAAGTTGCTCACGGGTATGTGCTGCAGACATTTGGGTACGAATACGTGCCTGACCTTTTGGTACTACAGGGAAAGAGAAACCTACTACGTAGATGCCTTTCGCCAATGAACGCTCAGCAAATTCTGCTGCTACTTTAGCATCACCTAGCATGATTGGAATGATCGCGTGATCAGCGCCGCCCATAGTGAAGCCAGCCGCTTCCATACGAGTACGGAAATGCGTTGCGTTTTCCCATAGTTGTGTACGTAGATCGCCAGACTCAGCAAGCAAATCAAGTACACGAATTGAAGCTGAAACGATTGCAGGAGCAACAGAGTTAGAGAATAGGTAAGGACGAGAACGCTGACGTAGCCAGTCGATCACTTCTTTTTTGCCTGATGTGTAGCCGCCTGACGCGCCACCCATAGCTTTACCTAGGGTACCAGTGATGATATCGATACGGTCGATAACATTGTGGTATTCGTGTGTACCCGCACCGTTTTCGCCCATGAAGCCCACAGCGTGAGAATCATCAACCATCACTAATGCGCCGTGCTTATCTGCAAGGTCACAAATAGCTGGAAGGTTTGCAACAACGCCGTCCATAGAGAATACACCGTCAGTCACGATAAGCATGTGACGTGCGCCTGCTTCTTTTGCGGCGATCAGTTGTTGCTCTAGCTCTTCCATGTTGTTGTTCGAGTAACGGAAGCGCATCGCTTTACATAGACGAACACCATCAATGATAGAGGCGTGGTTTAGGGCATCAGAAATGATAGCGTCTTCTTTACCAAGAATGGTTTCGAAAAGACCCGCATTGGCATCAAAGCATGATGTGTAAAGAATTGTATCTTCTTTACCTAGGAAGGTAGATAGCTTCTCTTCAAGCACTTTATGTGAATCTTGTGTACCACAAATAAAGCGTACAGATGCCATACCAAAACCATGCTCATCCATACCTGCTTTTGCTGCTTTTACAAGCTCAGGGTGGTTAGCAAGGCCAAGGTAGTTGTTCGCACAGAAGTTAAGTACTTCTTCGCCAGTCGAGATTGAAACAGCTGCTTTTTGAGCTGAAGTAATGATGCGCTCAGATTTGTACAAACCTTCACTTTTTACTTCTTCAATTTGATTCTGGATCTGTTGATAGAATGCAGAGGACATAATCCTATTCCTTCCTAGTCATTATAGTAGTAACGTCCTGGTCGTTACTGTGTTGTAGGGACAGCTAAAAATGCTAATACCTAGCGTTTGTCAGCTATTCCACCATTCTAATTCATTGCTATTAAGAGGATTATCCCTCAAGATGGAAAAACATTAATGAATCCAAGGCACAAATAAAAATGTGTACTGAGACGTAGAGCACAGAACATCATGATTAGTACCAAACTCATCGCGTTATTACCCGATTTAGCCGCTTTTATTCTAGTTGTGAATGAAGGGAGTTTTACTGCAGCAGCCAAAAAACTGAATGTAACGCCATCGGCTTTGAGTAAATTGATCACACGTTTAGAAAAAGCCCTATCCGTGAAATTGTTTGAGCGTACTACCCGTAAGCTCATTATCACCCAGTCAGGACAGCGGGTTTATGATCAGAGTGTTTTGATGGTAAATGCTGCCCAACAGGCAGTTGAGTTATCTACCTCAGATCACACAGAACCTGCGGGTTCAATCACGGTTGCGGCACCAGAGGCTTTTTTAAACTCGGTACTACAGCCGTTTGTTGTTCCCTTTTTAAAGCGCTACCCTGAAATTCAGTTAAAATTGCGTGCCGCCGATGGGGATATTGATTTGTTTAAACACAATGTTGATGTTGCGTTTAAGCTAACGGATAAGCCTGATGAAAATTTGGTGTTGAAGGAAATTGGTAAAACGAACCTAGTGCTGTGCGCGAGTCCTGCTTATATCGAGGCGAAAGGGTTTCCTCGTCATCCCACTGAGTTGGTTGAGCATGATTGTTTATACCTTGCTGAAACCGAGCGTGATCATATTTGGGACTTTTTGAAAGATGATGAGTTTCACACGGTTGCGATCAGTGGTCGCTATGCCGTGAACCATTCACAAATGCGACTGAATGGAGTTAAAAATGCATTAGGGATCGGTATTTTCCATGATTTTGTGATAGCGGATGCGTTAGCGTCAGGTGCTGTCGTACCCGTTCTCAGCGATTGGACCATTAAAAGTAATTATCATGGTGCGATTGCCATGCAATACCCGCAAACGAAATATATGCCAGCACGTTTACGGGTATTTATTGATTATATGAGCAGGCATTTACCCCTATAAAGATAGCGCGTTTACCTTATTATTAATCCAGTTCTTAGCCCTGATTTTATATAGGGGCTTACATCTCTAGTACGATTTTTCCTACAGCGGTGCCAGACTCTAAATGTTGGTGAGCTTGAGCGACTTGCCAGATTGAAAAACGTTTTTCGTCTAGCAGCGGTTTGATCTCACCATTGTCTACGAGCTTGGCAATGTTGGCTAATATTTGGCCGTGGCTGGCGCGGTTTTTACCATGTACCAGTGGGATCAACATCAGCACGCTATGGAAGCTGAGGCTTTTTAGTGCGACTTGTAGTACATCTGCAATGGGTAGCGTTGTTGCGACAGCACCATTGAATCGGGCAGCTTCAAAGCTACGCTGAATATTATCGCCTGCAACTGTGTCGAATATTGCGTCGAATCCTTCTCCATCTGTGTACTGGTCGACATAGTCAGCAACACTGGATTGCGTGAAATCAATGATGTTATCTGCACCAAGCTGGTGTGCTATGGCTAGGTTCTGAGGCGCTGATGTCGCAGAAACGTTCGCGCCAAAATGTTTCGCAAGTTGAATCGCGACGTGGCCGACACCACCTGTTGCACCGTGAATAAGCACATTATCATTGGCTTTTACTTTTAATTTATCGTGCAGTGCTTCCCATGCTGTAATAGAAACGAGAGGGAGCGCAGCTGCTTCACGCATTGACAGTGTTTTGGGTTTTAATGCGATTAGGTCTGCATCTACCAGCATGTACTCGGCAAGTGCACCATCTGTACCTGCAATCCCCCCTGCACAGCCATATACTTCATCACCAATATTAAATTGGCTTACCCCTTCACCTACCTCGGTCACTATACCTGCTACATCGCCATGAAGAATACTTGGTAAGTTTTCGGACCAAGGTGTATCGCTAGAGCGGAGCATGGTGTCCAGTGGGTTAACGCTGGTGGCCTTCACTTCAATAACAAGGTGGCCGGGTTTGATACTTGGCATCGGGTAATCGACTTGTTGGAATACGTCGCTAGCGCCTAATGTGTGAACAACCATTGCTTTCATAATATTTGCCTTATAGGTGACTTTGTTCGTTTCGATGGAAGCCATCATACGTTTTGCGTAAAAAACAAAAATACATCTATAGACAAGTCTGTTTTGCTTTATAAGCAATAAATGGGTAGGGTTAACTCAGAATTAAGCATAAATGTAGGTGTAATGGCATGATCACTCGGCTTCAGTATTTCAATTGTGTTGTTGAGACCGGCAGTATTTCTGAGGCCAGTCGACTGTTTGATATTCAGCCATCTTCTATTTCTCGACAGTTAGTTGCTTTAGAGTCTGAGTTGGGTGTGCGTTTATTAAACAGAACGACACGAAGTGTTGGGTTAACAGAAGCAGGACAGACGTTCTATCGTTATTCTCAGCGTGTGGTTGCAGAGCTTGAAGAAGCAAAAAAGGCGGTTAATGATCTTCAAGAAAGCCCAAGAGGGCATTTGAAAGTCAGTATGACGGTAGGGTTTGGTGAGTGTGTTGTCCTGCCTTTGTTAACGAAGTTTCGTCAGCAATACCCAGAGATAAACGTTGAGCTTGAGTTAACAGAGCGTGTTGTTGATTTTGTTGATGAAAATATAGATATCGCCATTCGCAGTGGACGTTTACCTGATTCCAATTTAATTGCGAAACGTTTAGCCGATAATAACTTTTTATTATGCGCATCTCCTGAATATCTGGAAGGTAAAGAAGCACTGAAGTCGCCCACACAATTGATTGATTTTGATTGTATTCGCTATGGTTACGCAGGATGGCGAGATTGGTTCTTAATGGAAGATGACGTACCGACACGCTTAACAATAAACCCAAATTTGACGATTAATACGGTGAATGGTCAAAAGCAGTTGGTATTAAATCACGCTGGTTTGGCGTTATTACCATTATGGGCCGTGCATGATGAGTTACGTAACGGTACTCTGATCCAAGTATTGCCCGATTTTGTTTTTAGTCCTTATGATGTAATGAGTGCTACCTATGCGCTTTATTTAAAGCGTGAATTGGTTTCTCCAAAAATACGGGTATTCATTGATTTTATTAGCTTGCATATTGATGGGTAATATTTGACTCACTTTAAAAGTGAGAAGGTGGCAATATTTAATCCATAAAGGATTTAATTGTTCGTTATTTGTTTACCTTGATATTTTATATTTCAATATCTGGCATAAGCATCACAATTAGTATCAATTAATTATTATTATCAACAGAAAATAGTCGCTATAAGCAATATAGTGCAATGCTATCTAAGGTGATTCAGTCTCCCTGACACCTTTAGACAGTTTAATTCATTGCGTAATCCATTGTGGCAAAATTATGATGCGAGTCTATTTATGAAGAAAATGATATTACCGCTAACTTTCTTTTTTACTACCGCGCTAACAGCAACAGGGGCAACAGCAAGTGATGCTCTTGTTACGCCGGAAAGTATTTCTTATGCGCAAGTTCAAAGCGTTCAAGGTGCTGAAACGTATACTTATGTAAAGTGTTGGTATCGCCCGAGTACAACTCATGATGACGTTGCAACAACATGGAAGTGGGCATTAGATGAAAATGGCGATTACTTTACGCTTCCTGGTTATTGGTACTCTTCTGTCTCATTTAAAAACATGTTTTATACCGATATCCCGCAGTCTGAAATTAAAGCGCGTTGTGACAGTACTGTAGGTATGTCACATGAGACGGCTGATATGACGTATTTCGCCGCCGATACCCGCATGTCTTATAACCACTCAGTTTGGACGAATGACAAGACAGCAAAATCTGGCCATATTAATAAAATCATTAGTTTTGGTGACAGTATTTCAGATACGGGCAATTTATATAATGGCTCTCAATGGATCTTTCCTAATCGCAACTCATGGTTCTTGGGCCACTTTTCAAATGGTTTTGTATGGACTGAATATTTAGCTGAAGCGAAGGATCTTCCACTATATACATGGGCTGTGGGTGGTGCTGCGGGTACAACAAAATATGTTGCTTTGTCTGGTATTCATGATCAGGTTGATTCTTATTTAACCTATATGAAAATGGCTAAGAACTATAATCCACAAAACAGCCTATTCACGATTGAGTTTGGTTTGAATGATTTTGTGAATTACAACCGAAGTGTTAGCGATGTAAGTAATGATTTTGACCGTGCGTTGAAGAAGCTAATTGCTAACGGTGCAAACAATATTGTGGTGTTAAATTTACCTGATGCAACCAAAGCGCCACAATTTAAATACAGCGATCCAGAAGAAGCGAAAGTGATTAAGGCTAAAATCACCGCGTTTAACCAGTTTGTTGCTCAAGAGGTCATGTTATTCCGCATGCAGGGTGTCAATATTACACTGTATGACACCAGCACTTTGTTTGAGAATTTAACGAAAGATCCTGCACAATATGGTTTTAGAAATGCGCAAGATGCTTGTATGAATATTAATCGCAGTTCGTCATTCGATTATTTGATAAGCCATTCTTTAACGAATGATTGTGCAAGTTACGGTTCTGATAGCTATGTTTTCTGGGGTGTTACACATCCTACAACTCAAGCGCATAAAGTGATTGCAGAGCAGGTTGAACAATCTGTTTTTAAATATTTTAACTTTAAGTAGTAAGTATTAGTCAAACAACGGATGGAAAGGGGGAACGTAAGTTCCTCCTTTTGTTTCTATGGAGCTTTCACTGCACCAATCTGTTATTGGTTGGATTGGGGCGCAGGTGAAGGCGTATGTGGTTAGGTTGTACTATGTGATACCGGTTGCGTAAATTGGCTTCCGTTTTGATATTCTTATCATTGAGTTATAGGTTAAACCTACCCAAAAGGAATCGAGGTAGTCACGTAGCGATTGAACGGATATTAGGATTGGCATTACGACAAGGATAGATGTGTGCTTATAACCTTATTTTATACAGCTTTCGGGGCAATGCTTGGCACGCTGTTATTGCTTCCTATGGGGGAGATGTTTGGGGCTATGCTCTTGGTGCTGCTTGCGAGCAAGTACCACCACTCGATGTCTTTACATCATCATGTATTAACGTTTATTCAAATAGTTCTTGGCATCAGTGTTGGTAGCCTCGTGAAAACAGGGGAGTGGCAAAGCCATTTATCACTTGGTGTGTTATTCGGATTGATAACTTGCATGACAATACAAACGCTCGTGGGGTATTGCTGGTTAACTCGAATAGAACAATGGTCGAAAAACGATAGTTTATTAGGTGCTGTACCTGGTGCGATGGCCGCAATTTTGGTGATAACTAATAGCCAAGAGTCCCCCTCTCAAAAGGTCATTTTTACTCATACGGTACGCTTAGTTTCCTTGATGGTTTTAGCGTCAATTATTGCATACACAGCAGAGACGCAAGCCGTCGCTGCTTCATCTTCTTATATTGAAAATTTTTTGCAGACGAATCCTTTAGGGCTGGCTGTAGCAGTATTAGCCGCGATTGGCTTGGGTATTATGTTGGAACGTTTGGGGATACCTGCGCCCTTTATGATTACGGGTCTATTGGTAACCGCTGGTGGCAATACTGTAGTGCCAGCAATGCCAATTGCGATGCCTGATATCTTGGTGTCGATTGCGATGGCTTTACTGGGCGCACTTGTTGGTATTCGCATTAAGTTGGTTACGCTGCAAGAAACACTGGCGTATCTAAAGGCTGGGGTGTTTATTACCGCACTTGGCTTGATAGTCACCTTAGTGATTGCTGGTGTATTTAGTACCTTACTGGATTTGCCGTATTTAGTTTTGGTGATGTCTTGGGTTCCTGGCAGTATTGAGGCGATGACAGTCACTGCTTTATTACTGGGCTTAGAGCCCGGCTTTGTGATGCTTAATCATATTCTTCGTCTGATGCTTTTACATTCGTTACCTGCATTTTTACTGGCGTTAAAAACAAGGCGAAGTGCTGAAAATCGAAAATAAGATCGATATGAAATACGCAGCGCCGAATAACCGTAAATGTTAGCCATTACTTGATTGGTCTTGAGTATTGACGTGCGCATATCGACATACTCCAAGTGCTAAGTAATCTTTACAGCCTTCAAACTCGGCTAAAGACGCAACTTCGGACTCCATTATTTGGTCTTTATTGAACCAGAAGAAACCATCCAATTCGGTATACCACAAGATAAGTCCATTCTGGCGAAACAATATATAAGCCAGTGCGTTTGAATCATTGTTGTAGTCATTATTTATACGTTTTTCTAATTGTCCAGCTGGGCCATCACTTAACTCTTCGATTTCATTATTAGTTAAAAAAGTATGTGTGCAGGTTGAATGGGCAACGGCTTTTGCAATAAAAGGCGCTTTATCTGTTGCTGATAAAGTAACGTCGCCGCCATTAAATGCGAGCGGGGTGAATCGACCTTTATTGTTGAATTTTCGATAATATACAGCAGTATAACGCCAATTCAGAGGGCTAGTTTTTTGAAAGTAATACTGATTGAGGTTTGGGATGAATTTCCCATTATCGATATACAAGTTGTACGACTTAGCGGCATTTTGGATATTCTTCTCATCATAGAGCAGTGGCACGCTTAAGTCCGATGCCGTTCTTTTTTTTGCTAATTCTTGCCAAAATAAATTGATGTCAGTGTGACTAAAAGATATCGCTTTTGCTGTTGATGGAATACACAGGCCAATATCATTTTTGTCACAGTAAGCAATAGAGTAGCTATCATCCATTTTCGTGATAAAGAATAAACGCTGCCCCAATGCCATTGGTGTTATGTATGCATTGCTATTGCTCTCTATGAAATCCAATTTATCTTGCGACTTTGTGAGATAAACAATACTGCTGTTATCTTTGTTATGGCTGACATGATAAAAATAATTGGCTTCAGATTTATTATTCCACGTTGAATATACAACAAGCATAGCGATCAGTAAGGTTAAGCTCAGAAAGCTACCCAGCAATCGTTTTATTTTGTTATTTGAAGGGAGCGGATCTGGGGAGCCTACATTGGGCTCTGTGGTATTTATAGCAGCTTTAGTTGCTTCGATCTGATAGCCCACGCTAGATATAAGCGCAATGAATTCGCCTTTTTCTGTTTCTCTTAATTTTATACGCAGGTTGCGAATCGTCTGAAATAGCGAGGTGCGCGACACAGTTTTATGTGGCCACCCTGCAAGTAGCAATTCATCGAAAGACACCACTCTGTGAGCATTTGTGATTAAGCAATGTAAAACTTCTCGCTCAGCGCGATTTAGGCTTACTTCTTGCTTTGATGTAGAGAGAGTGCGTGTTGAGCAAACATAAACAAACTCAGCACCTACTTGGTAATTATAAATTTCTGGTTCTTTATCAAGCATGTGATTCATATTCTTGTCACGTTAAGGTTTGATGGAAAATGCAAGGATAAGCTCATCATGCAAAATATGAATAATGAGAGCCTTGAATAAACATCTTGTGAATATGATACCACATCAAACCTACATTTGTGTAATGTTATCATTAATGAATCAAAAGTTGTCTTCATCGCTTCGTTTAAGGGCAAAAATATTCAGAGATTTTTGACTTTGTAATTCAGCGCCTTGACATCATATGTCGCCAAAACGAGACGGCTATTCGGGGCTGTTGTTGATGCTGGCAGGCGAGTTTGTAGGGCTGAGACTATGCTTAATATGTTACTTTTGCAGTTAATATTTTCACATGAAGGTGAACATTAAGATGTACCTAATAGGCTCGATCACATCTTAGATTGTTGAAGTAGTTCGATATATATGCACCAAAGAGTGCAAAAAAATTCAATGTGAGTTGAAGTCTTTTTAGGGGCGCGAATATGAACTTTCACAGTGTATACCTGCGTGTACCATTAGCATGGTGTTGTACCCTGTACACAATGGGGGTCGCCGCAGAGGATGATACGAGTATGACTGAAAGTGTCTATAAGGCAATTTCGTTAGGGTTAAAAGGTGCGGTTGCAGACTTTCGGCATGATGAATATCAACCGAGTGCCCAACACTCAACATCTTCGCTCTACAGTCGATCAGGTAACATTAATAATTCACTTTTACCTAGCGATACGTCCTCTCTATTTCCATCGACTTATCAATCGACAAACTTATCAAAAGCTGTGTTGTACAGTGATGGTGGCTATGGGCGTAAAGAACAGTCTCGACTTGGTGCCTATGTGCGCATTGATCAAGATGTCCGCCCCAATCAGTCCTCCACCAATGTGCAATTCGAAGACGGTTACACGGTGACATTAGGAGGGGACTATCTACTGAATGAGCATTATTTATTTGGTGTTGCGCTAGGATTGCCATACTACCAAGGGGATGCGAATCAGAATGATGTTGAAATTGATGCATTAGTTGCATCAGGCTATTTCAGTTACTTTCATGACGACTGGTATATTGATTTTAGTGCAAGTTATGCCGTGGTTGATACGGATATCGAACGTCGAGTATCTAGCTTAGATAACAGTGTTTTTTCTCAACAAGAAAAAGCAGATTCAGATGTCTGGGTGTTTTCATTAGGCGCGGGTTATTTAATTAGCCACCAGTATTGGGATATTGCACTTGAAAGTTCACTGCAACATATACTCTCTGATACCGACCGTTACACTGAACGCCCTTCGCGTGGCAATTCGAATTATCTGCTATCGACGGTTGAAGACGTGAATGCGTTGGGTTCAAGTATGCTGATTTTAGGTGCGAGTTTTACTTATCCTTTCCGCACCAGTGTCGGATTATTCCAGCCTTATGTACGTGGCTATGTACATTATGATTTTGATAATGGTGGACAAAAAATCATTAGCCAACTGCAAACAGAGCAGTATGGGTCATCGTTACCTATAGTGGTTAAGTCAGACGATAAGGTTTTTGGCCGCGTACATGTAGGAATGGCTGGTCGATTTAACGAAGATTGGTATGGATATGTAGAAGCCAGTTCATTGGTTGGTTTAGATGAACTGGATGCACAGCGCTTCACGCTTGGTATCCGCTTTCAACTTAAATAGCATGAATACCAAGCATGATGATTATACGGTTAAGCTGCGATAAGCATACGATCTTGATAGTTTTGCGCGATCAAAATGAATTCACTTTCACAAGCTATAAATGCCTCGACGACAAGTGGATCGAAATGCGTTCCTTTCCCTTGCAGTATAATGTTTCTGGCTTTCTCATGGCTAAAAGCTGGCTTGTACACGCGCTCTGAAATTAAGGCATCGTAAACATCAGCTAATGCCATCAGACGGCCAGAAAGTGGGATGTCATCTGCGCTCAACCCAGAAGGGTAACCACTGCCGTCCCACTTTTCATGGTGGGTAAGGGCTATCTCTCGAGCTAGCGTTAAGAAACTGGAGCTCCCTATTTGCTTTTCAGCTGTCGCTAATGCTTCTGCACCTATTGCGGCATGCGTCTTCATTATTTCAAACTCATTGTCTGTTAACTTGCCTGGTTTCAGCAAAATAGCATCGGGGATACCGACTTTTCCGATATCGTGAAGCGGAGCTGATTTATAGAGTAGTTCAATGCGTTCTTGAGTTAAATAATCACGAAAATTATCGTGATGCTTTAACTTGTTAGCGAGTGCACGAACGTATTCTTGTGTGCGTAGAATATGTGCCCCGGTTTCATTATCTCTGGACTCTGCCAGCGCCGATAGGCCCACAATAGCAACGTCTCGGGTTAGGTTGATTTCGTTATAACTCTGCTCTAATCGGATCAACATTTGGTTGGTATAGTGCGCAATTTCACCCATTTCGCCATGTAGAACGACAGGAACCCGAACTGATAAGTTACCTTGAGCGGCTTGCTGTAATACCTGTTGTTGGCTAACTAAAAGTAAACGTAATAGTTTTAACCATTGATACATGATGGAAATGGTGTAGCCCACTAATACCATGGCTACATAAACAAACTCTTTTACGATGCTAATAATGGCTGCATGGGGACCGGTAATCGCAATATTTTCAACAAGCCAATGTACATCTTTAAACATGAGTAGGCTTAGTACCACTGTAAGTAAAGCCACAACAAATATAACGGTTGCGGCCATTTTGAAGGCGAGTGAGTGGCGATAGCTGCGAATGCTAGCCAACTGCGCAACATCAATTTGTTTCGGATAGTGGATGATTTGCCCGTAAAGAGAAAGATCTAAGCTGATCAATACGCCAAGGCTTGCGATACCAAAGAGCACTTTTAAGCCACTTTCGACAGGAAAGTCATGGAAAATGCGGTACCACAGCGATAGACCTATGGCACCAGCAGAAAAAATGATCATATTTTTAGTCACGCAACGTAGGCTGTCATCATCCTTTAGCCAATGTGAGCGAAATAAAAACATGGCACTAAATGTTACAAATGCGTAAAAGCCTGTTTGCCAACCTGAAAGGGAGTCAAGGAATGGGCACACTCGTTCACCGTATAAGCTAAAAAGACCTGCTGCAAGTGTGTAGTGGAGCGCTGTCCGTGCTGTAAGCTGCTGTTCTTTATTCATTGTTGATTGTTATTAGTATGAAAGCGGGGCAGTTTAACGAAATGTTAACCTGAATGCATGCAATAAACGCCTTTTAAGTACTATTGTCTAACTGGCGAGGTCTGGGCTGAATGGAGGCTAGGGAAGCGTCATATCGGACTTGGCTAATGCTGTCGTGTCATTCTTGTGGCATTTTGCCCAATAAATTCCACATTATTGTTTGAAGGTGGGTACATTCAACTACACTTACCTTTAACAAAAAAAAGCATACACGCAAGTCTATGTTTTTATGGTTGGCATCTACAAAAAGGTACTACCAAACTGTATAAGCCTTTATTTATAGTGTGCTGAAAAGATTGTAGATCAAAGGCTTACTTCACTTGGTGTCGATGGATTTATCGCTGAGGTTAATATGGATAGTTCAGATCATGATGGTATCAAGCGTGACATATCAATAACGGTTACAGATATATTTGATAGTTTTGAGGAGGAGAATAACCGCCTTCCTACCATGGAGGAGTTTAGGACTATTTTCTCAAGTCATGCCGAGCAGTACATAGGTCCAATGGATGAACTAGCAGTAGAGGGCATCCATCAAACATTAGATAAACACCAACATCGAGAACAAAAACTGTGGCGAGCAGCCACTGAACTTGAATCAGAACAGCGCTGTTTACGTTCTGATTAACAAGGCTGAATAACATAGCGACATCTTGGCTCTTGGCGGTACTCCCAGTTACCGCCTTTTTTGATGGAGCTAGATATGGAAAAGCCGAGTAGTAACTCATACTCGGCTTTTAATTTTATGGATTAAGTGTTAAATCTAGATGCTAAACCTTAGGTTAACTGTATTCCATTCATAGACTTTACGAATTTTACTTTGAGCATCCGCATTGATGGACTCTAGGTACCCTTTTTTATCTGCATCTAGTTTATGGTATTGAACATATGAACCACCTGTTGGGGTATCAATAAACTCGCGCTTACCTTCGCGGTAGATAACAAGTGGATTGACTAATTCCCACTCACCAGATGTTAGTAGGCGGCTATCTAGTAGAGTAAACTTAGTAAAATAGTTGGCTCGTTCTCCTTCTGTTTTACAGTCGTTTTGTCCATCAGTATCAAAGTTGATCGCCATATCTGGCATTAATGCACTGCTATCAGAGTAAGTTGATTTACAACCATCATAACGGTTAATTACAACACGAACAGCTTTTCTTGCTCTGATGTCATCGTTGTCAACTGGTTTGACTTTTAGAACGGTATAAATCCCATTACCGTATGTTGCCAATTCAGTCTGTGTTGGTAAGTAATAGCTGTTATAACCTTTTAAATACAACGAACTTCGTAATAGCTGACTATAACGGGGGCTATTGAGTTCACTTTCAATCACTTGAGACTGGTTACTGCTAGAAAATGTTAGTGTGTAATCTTTATCTGAAGCACCTGCTTGTGGAGAGTTAATGCGAATAACACCTTGATCTGCTTGCTCAGATCCATTTATTGCAGCTTGATACTTTTGACTTTCACTTTCTGTGACTGCAAAGCCAATAGAAAATGGATAATCTTGAATGTCAGAAATAGTGCCTAAACGAGTGTTGAAGTTATAACTATAACGCGAGCCCGGTGATCCTGATTGGATAAAGGTTCTTGCACCGTATTGCTGAGACGTCACTTTTACCGATTTCTTTTGCTCTAATGGGGTGTAATACACATCAAGATTTTCCACCTTAATACCAGGGTGCACTTCTTTTAGCACTTTAAGGTAGATTTGCCCACGTACAGCTTGGTAGTTGCGAGAGCTACCATTATAAGAAATATATACATTGCCTGGAGACTTTAATTCGATGTAACCGTTTGAGCTATTGGTTACTTCGGCAACTGAAGTATTATCAATGGTGAAGTTAAGCGTCCATAAATTACGTGAAATTTTAGGGTGAATGAATTTATCACCACCAAGAGCGATCTCTGATGGATATTCAACAACTAAATCAGCTTTAGCTGGATGAACAGTAGCTGTAAAAGTTGTTTTAGACTCAGCAAAGTTTTCATTGCCACTGTCGATAACTTCAATGGTTGTATTACCCGCATTGTTAACTGTCATCAGACCTGATGAGCTGTTAATGCTGACAACATCTTTTGGGCTGCCACTTTTTATACGGTAGGTAACCGTACCTTTTTTACCTTCAACTTTAGGTGCAGCAATCGTTTTTGTATCAATTTGGTAGGTTGCTGATACTGAGCGTGTTGCAAGTTTTAAGCGGTTATCTGCTGGTGTGATATTTATCTCAACAGTTTTTTTGTCTGATTCTTTATATTGGTTATCTTGTGGCCAATATAGCTCCAGTGTTGCTGAACCAGCTTTATTAATCTTTATCGTTTTATTGCTTTGGTTTAATGAAACAGCGCCATCGGTATTAGCTTTTATGTTAATAATTGGTGCCGTCATTACAGCTGCACTATTTTCTGAGTAGTCGTACAGATCCGTAAATTTAATTGAGTTTGCGGAATATTTCTGATTGATCGGCTTAACTGAAAATGTACTGCGGTTTGCATGTTCAACATTAACAGTTAATGTTGTTGTGGCAGTTTTGTAAAAATCAGATGTGTCTGTAACTTCAACAGTCGTTGTACCTGCTTTCAAGCTTGTAAGCTTATTACCATTTACACGTAAGATGCTGGTATCTAGAGGCTTGAGTTGTAATGTGCCTTTCTGGCCAGGAATCGTGACAGAATGCTCAGAGGTTGAGTAAGTGTAATTAGTCACCTGAGGTGCCAAAGATGGATGATCTGCTTTCACTACCTCAAAGGTGATGAGATCAGATGCATCGACATAGTTGTCACTCTTGTCTGTTACTTTTATTTCAACTGTACCCAACCCGGTTGTTAGGAAAGAGCCATTAGTGTTGCTGAAGTTTCTGATGCTATTACCAGATACAAGCTCGTAGCTTAACTTACCAGTTTGATTTGTCAGATGTAGTTTAGGTTGCTGGCTAAGTGTCGAGTAAGGAAGTTCTTGTGCCATTGTTGCGTGAAAAGTAGTAGGACGATCACCTTTTACAATATTGACATAAAAACCATCATGGATTGCTGCTTGGTTTGAATGGATAGATTTATAAGTAACGTCAACATAAGTTCTACCCACTTTTAGAGCTTGGATAGTACCAGATGCCTGATCGATGCTAATAATTTCAGGATCATTTGCCTGGAATGTGTAAGTGGCTTCACTACTTAACGTTTGATGAAGTGGTTGTGCACCAAACTTCATTTCTATATCAGAGAAGTTGTTAGTAATAGCTTTTTTAATATCTATCTTAAATGGGATTTTGTAGCCTGCGTAGTTTTGGTTACCTGCATCAACAATAAACCCAGTAGCAACGCCTGGATTTCTAGGGGTGATTGCAAATCTATAACCACCTACATATTGAAGATCAACAAGTGTACTGGATCCAGAATCAAGCTCTATGCTTAAGTTTCCGCGAGAATTATCAACTGTAAAATATCTCGATGTATCTTTTTGATCAAGGATGACTTCTTTTAATAATGGGGTAGGTGCTTGTGCCTTTTTAACTTTAACAGTAAAGGTCGAGCTAGAAGTTTGGTAGTCATCACTTGTGTCAGTTACTTTATAGGTAAGTTTACCTGCATTAAGTATAGATAATGTATTTGATGAAGGATCAAGCTCAGCAACATTATTACCCTCTGTACTCACTAGTTCGTAGTTCAGGCTTCCCATTTGGTTTTGGATCAAAAGTGTAATGTCACTTTTTTCACCATAGGTGATCTCAACGTCTTTAACATTGAGTTGCATCCGAGGCTGTTTGGATGGCTTAGCATCGGGTGTAGGTAGGGTTGTGGTTGGTTTCGTTGGCTCTGGTGTAACTGATGGTGATGTTGTTTCATCACCGCCTCCACCACCACAGCCGCTAAGGGTAAGGCTGGTGGTTATTAGTACTGCAAGTGTTTTATATTTCATAGAATAAATTTATGTTGTGGAATCGTTGTGTATTTAGAATTGGATGTAACATTTGAACAGTGTTCTTATTGGATGGTGAATTTATTACAAAATGTAAGTATTCTCAATGGGTATACCGCTATTATTACTATTTATTTATAGATAAGTGGTAATATTAATAGGTGCATTATGTATGGTTGTTTTGGTATTTATAAAACTATCGTTACTTTATGACTTTTATTCAGTTATTAGGGCATTATTTAATTCTATTTGCTTAATAATGCTAAAGAGGTATTTGATAGAGGGGATACATCTAATTCTCTACAAATATCCCACCCAGCTTTTGCCACCATTTCTAAATCCACACCTGTTTCTATGCCTAGTCCTTGGCATAAATATAGAACATCTTCTGTTGCGACATTACCGCTTGCTCCGGGGGCATACGGGCAACCACCTAATCCCGCTACACTTGAATCAATGGTCGCCACACCCATAGTAAGTGCTTGATGCACATTGACTAATGCTTGCCCCCAAGTGTTATGGAAGTGCACCGCGACTTGGTGGCGAGGTATGACATTAAGAACGGCATCTAGCATGCGTTGGATTGCGACGGGAGTACCTGTGCCTATAGTGTCACCCAGTGATATTTCATAACAGCCAAGCTGCAAGAGTGCTTGTGCTATTTTTGCCACTTGCTGTGGCGAGGTTGCACCATCGTAGGGGCAGTCAATAACACAAGAAAGGTAACCACGGACTTTAATGCCGTCTTGCTTTGCTTGCTCCATCACAGGGATAAAACGTTCTAGGCTTTCTGATATGGAGCAATGGATATTGGATTGGCAAAAGCCTTCAGAAGCTGAAGTGAATATCGCTCCCTGATCAGCATGATTAGCCTTTGCTTGGTTATAGCCTTGCAGGTTTGGGGTTAAGGCTGAGTAAGTGACATTTGAATGACGAAGGATATGGGTGAGTACTTCTGCTGAATCTGCCATTTGAGGAACACGTTTGGGTGAAACAAAAGCGCCAGACTCTATATGGGTCAGTCCGCTTTGGGATAATGTATTAATGAGGTCGATTTTTGCTTGAGTGCTTACCAAGGGCTCATTTTGCAAGCCATCCCTTGGCCCCATTTCTGCAATATGAACACGGTCTGGGTAATCACTCATGGTTGTTCCCCTTATTTAATTCTTTCGTTTTCAGTTCACTGGACAACTTAAGCTGTTGTTGCCAGCTTGGAGTGCGTTTCTCGAAAAAGGCATTAAGCCCTTCTTGTCCTTCTGGTGATACACGCAATGTTGCTATCATTTCGCTGGTAGTTTGGCGTAGCTGATCATTAATAGGTTCTGCGTTACAGGCGTGACACAAAGTTTTTGCGACTGTGAGGGCAATGGGGGCATTGGCGAGGATCTGTTGAAGCCATTCGTCGCGGGCTTTGTCGATATTGGCTGTTGAAAGGTGGATCACTCCAAGGCTTTGCGCAGCTTGGCTTGTTATTTTTTCTGCAGTAAGCATGTAACGGCGTGCTTGGCGTATACCTATTGAGCGAATGACATAAGGCCCTATAGTGGCGGGTATTAACCCTAGTTTCACTTCACTTAGGCAAAACTGAGCGTCAAGAGTAGCGATTGCCATATCGCAACAGCAAATCAGCCCTAGCGCCCCACCAAATGCCCAACCTTGTACTAGGCACAGCGTGGGGTGGGGGAAAGTATCTAGCATGTGCATGAGTTGGGCGAGTAGCTCCGCATCATCTTGATTTTCTTCGGGAGTTTTATTGGCCATGGATCGCATCCATTGCAAATCGGCCCCTGCAGAAAAGTGTTTGCCATTTGCTTGTAGCACTAGCGCGCGAAGGTTTGGGTAATTGTTCAATAAAGTCAGCTGCTCAATCAAGTCAGCAATAATATGGCTATCAAAAGCATTATGTTTATCAGTACGGTTAAGCGTAAGATAAGCAACGCCAATGTCGTCAATGGTCGCGATAACAGCGGTATTGAGTGGTGATGTTTGGGTATTCATCAAGAAGCCTCGCTACATACGGAATATGCCGAATTGGCTATCTGGGATCGGAGCATGCGCTACTGCATTTAATGCTTGTTTGAGTACATTACGCGTCTGTTTTGGATCTATAATGCCGTCATCCCAAAGCCTGGCACTGGCATAGTAGGGGTGCCCCTCTTGCTCATATTGGTCGATGATAGGTTGTTTAAAGTTGGCTTCTTGCTCATCACTCCAAGCTTCACCTTTGCGTTGTTTTATCTCGCGTGTCACTTGTGCCATTACACCAGCAGCTTGCTCGCCACCCATGACTGAAATACGGGCATTGGGCCACATCCACATCATGGTGGGATTATAAGCCCGACCACACATGCCATAGTTCCCAGCGCCATAAGATCCCCCAACGATAACGGTGAATTTGGGGACATCGGCACACGCAACAGCCATTACCATTTTGGCACCATCTTTGGCGATCCCTTTCGCTTCAGCGCGACTGCCTACCATAAAGCCCGTTATGTTTTGGAGGAAAATCAGCGGAATTTTTCGTTTCGCGCACAGTTCAATGAAGTGAGTCCCTTTTTGAGCGGACTCTGAAAAAAGAATGCCATTATTAGCGACAATCCCAACAGGATGACCATGCAGGTTGGCAAAACCACAAATCAGGGTGTTGCCATAAAGGGCTTTAAATTCATCAAATTCAGAGCCATCAACCACTCGCGCAATAATTTCTCGAATATCAAAAGGTTTTCGCAGGTCGGTACTGGTTATTCCATAGAGCTGCTCAATATCGTATTTGGGTGGAGAAACTGTGTCAGCGGAACCCATAGTTATCGCTGATGGTGAATGGCTGCTTTGAATGGCTTGGCGTGCTAAACGCAGAGCGTCGTGTTCATCATTAGCATAATAATCGGCAACGCCCGATTTCATACAATGAACATCTGCGCCACCAAGAGCTTCAGCAGTAACGACTTCACCTGTTGCAGCCTTAACTAATGGCGGCCCTGCGAGAAATATAGTGCCTTGTTGTTTGATGATAATAGCGACATCTGCCATAGCTGGAATATATGCGCCACCTGCGGTACATAAGCCATGGACGACTGCGATTTGTGGGATCCCTTTGGCAGACATGCGGGCTTGATTATAAAAAATTCGGCCAAAGTGATCGCGATCAGGAAATACTTCAGCTTGATGAGGAAGGTTAGCACCACCCGAATCAACCAGATAAATACAGGGTAGGTGGCAACGTTCTGCAATCTCTTGCGCGCGAAGGTGTTTCTTTACTGTGAGTGGGTAGTAAGTGCCACCTTTTACTGAGGGATCGTTGGCGATCACCATGCAGGTAATGCCTTCAACTGTACCTATTCCCGCGACAACGCCTGCGCAGGGAATACATTGGTCATACACCCGCCATGCCGCAAATTGGCCAATTTCTAGAAACTCGGAGTCGGTGTCGAGCAGTGCTTTGATACGCTGGCGCACCGGAAGTTTCCCTTTACTAATTTGCCGTTGTTGCGCTTTGTCTCCTCCGCCTTTTTCGATATGGCGAAGGTTGGCGTTTAGGTTATCCAACATTACGCGCATTACTTTATCGTTGGTGATGTAAAGAGGATCATCAGGATCGACCTTGGTGTGAATTAGCGCCATATCGGTTTCCTTATCGAGACTCGTCAAATAATTCTCGGCCTATCAGCATGCGGCGTATTTCCGATGTACCAGCGCCAATTTCATACAGTTTGGCATCGCGCAGTAATCGACCTGCTGGAAATTCGTTGATATAACCATTACCGCCGAGTAATTGAATGGCATCAAGTGCGATTTGAGTCGCGAGTTCTGCGCTATATAAAATAACGCCAGCTGCATCTTTGCGGGTCGTTTCACCGCGATCGCAGGCAGCAGCGACGGTATAAACATAACTCCTGGCGGCATTCATGCGGGTGTACATATCAGCGACTTTGGCTTGTACCAACTGGAACTCGCCAATGGCGCGGCCAAACTGTTTGCGGTCGTGAACATAGGGAATGACTAGGTCGAGGCAAGCACGCATGATCCCCAATGGCCCTGCAGCTAAAACTACGCGCTCGTAATCTAAGCCGCTCATTAAAATATTGACGCCTTGGTTTACTTCGCCAAGTACATTGGCGGCAGGAACACGGCAATGATCAAACACTAACTCACAGGTATTTGAGCCGCGCATCCCGAGTTTGTCGAGCTTCTGGGCATGGCTGAAACCGTCAAACCTTCGCTCAATGATAAAAGCGGTAATGCCGTGTGCGCCAGCGGTCGGTTCGGTTTTGGCATACACCACCAGCACATCAGCATCTGGGCCATTGGTGATCCACATTTTACTGCCAGTGAGTATGTAGTCTTTACCTTGCTGCTCGGCTTTCAATTGCATGCTGACAACATCAGAGCCTGCATTGGCTTCACTCATCGCTAATGCGCCAACATGTTCACCAGCGATCAGTTTTGGTAATAGGCGGGCCCGCTGTTCCTCGTTACCGTTGCGAAAGATTTGGTTCACACAAAGGTTAGAGTGGGCGCCATAACTTAGCCCAACCGAGGCGGATGCGCGGCTAATTTCTTCCATGGCAATTACGTGGGCGACATATCCCATACTTGCGCCACCGTATTCTTCGTCAACCGTGACGCCGAGTAGCCCCATCTCGCCCAGTTTTAACCAAAGATGATCAGGAAACTGATTATCACGATCAATATCTGCAGCGAGTGGTGCTATGGTATCGGTGGCAAATCCAGCAACATGTTCACGTAACATGTCGTTGGTTTCCCCAAGGCCAAAGTTGAGTGATGTGAAAGCATCGTTCATGGTGTTCCCTCTGTTTGATACCGTATTAGGGCAGTGAGGAATGTCATTGAATTTGTTATTTATTCATCGCTTGTAGGCAGCGTTGGCGAGCCGCAGTGAGCTCATTCATGACAACGTTGATATCATTAAGTTGTTGCTGCAAAACCGCTTGTTTCTCATCAATAATGATCAGCATTTGGTTAAGTTGATTGTCACTTTGGTCGGTATCGTAGAGATCAAAGAGCTCACGAATTTCAGCCAGTGAAAAGCCAAGTCGTTTACCACGCAGGATAAGCTTTAAGCGAATTTTGTCACGTCGTTGATAGATGCGCGTGGTGCCATTACGTGTCGGAGCGAGTAGACCCATGTCTTCATAAAAACGAATGCTGCGCGTTGTAATATCGAACTCTTTTGCCAGTTCGCTGATTTTGAAGGTTTCCACAGTAGCACTCCTGTATTCCATCGCTTAGCAGGCTTGCACTTAGCATATGCTTTGGTGAAAACCTGTCTAAACAGACTCGATGGCACTCTCTTTCGTGAACCTGTGTGATTGCAAATGTTTGCAATTTGTTTCTTTACGTTAACGTAAATGTTAGTGCTATGCTTACGTAAACGTCAAGAAATCGAAAGGACGATGTCATGACGAAACCTATTTCAATCATCGCGGCTAAACGCACCCCGATGGGTAGCTTCCAAGGTGAACTGAGTGGATTGTCTGCCCCTGAATTGGGCGGCTGGGCAATAGCGGCTGCGCTTGAGCAAGCACTATCCTCTAAGGCCGTTGATGCCGATATTTCCACTGATATGCCCGATGACCCCGTGAGTCGAGCCCCTTCTACTCATGGTCAGCCTAGCTATGATCAATCAGCTCATGAATTGCCTGTAAATGAAGTGCTGATGGGCTGCGTTTTGACCGCAGGCTGTGGACAAGCCCCAGCTCGTCAGGCGGCATTACATGCTGGTCTTTCAAATGCGATACCCGCCACGACAATCAATAAAGTGTGCGGCTCTGGCATGAAAACCGTCATGCTGGCGTTCGATCAGATTCAGTTAGGCGATAGTCATTGCATTGTTGCAGGGGGAATGGAAAGCATGACCAATGCGCCATACCTGCTACAAAACGCACGGAAAGGTTTTAGGCTTGGCCATCAAACGAGTCTCGACCATCTTTTTTTCGATGGATTACAAGACGCGTTTGAAGGACATTTGATGGGTGTTTATGGGCAACAGACCGCGGATGATTATGGCTTTACCCGTGAGCAAATGGATGAGTGGGCAATCCGCTCAGCTAAGCACGCGCTTGAGGCTCAAGGCAATGGCATGTTCATGGATGAAATTGTCCCAATTGTTATGCCCGATGCGCACCAGCCCCATATAGTGGCTGATGATGAACATCCAAGTGAAATTAAACTCGATAAGATCGCGCAACTCAAGCCAGTGTTTGCTAAGCAAGGCACACTGACGGCGGCTAATTCGAGCGCGATATCAGATGGCGCAGCCGCCTTGATCTTAATGGATACAGAGACCGCAAATCAGCAGCATTACCATGAACTTGCTCTTATGCACGGCCATGCGAGCCATGCTCGATCGCCAAATGAATTTACGATAGCGCCTGCTTTTGCATGTCAGCAGTTATTGGAAAAACTGGGGTGGTCGGTTGATCAAATCGATCGCTGGGAGATCAATGAAGCGTTTGCCGTCGTGACTCAAATTGCAATCGATAAGCTTAGGATCAGTGCCGATAAAGTGAATGTGAATGGCGGTGCTTGTGCGTTAGGGCATCCAATTGGCGCGAGTGGTGCACGTATTCTTGTATCGTTAATTTATGCGTTAAAACAATACCAACAGACCTTAATCAACCAAGGTGAAAACCGTGCGGTTTATGGCATAGCTTCATTGTGTATTGGTGGTGGTGAAGCAACGGCGATCGCAATTGAGGTCTCTGCGAGGAAATAACTATGGCTCAGTTAGTCCCCCTTTATATTGAAGGCGAATTTCGTCAATCTGAATCCAATCAATGGATTGATGTCACCAACCCTGCGACCAATGACGTTATCGCTCAACTCCCTTGTGCTACTGAAGCTGAGATTGATCGCGCAATAGCCCATGCTCAAGCTGCGTTTCTTGAGTGGAAAGAAGTTGCGACGCCTGAACGGGCGCGATTAATGCTCAATTATCAGCATCTACTCAAAACCCATCATGATGAACTCGCGAATTTACTTTCATTTGAAACAGGTAAAACCACGGTAGATGCGAAAGGGGATGTGTGGCGCGGGATAGAAGTGGTTGAGCAAGCCGCCAATGTCGCAAGCCTAATGATGGGTGAAACGGTTGAGAATGTTGCTACGGACATCGACAGTTATTCACTCATCCAACCGTTAGGGGTGTGCAGCGGCATAACCCCTTTTAACTTTCCAGCCATGATCCCATTGTGGATGTTTCCAATGGCGATCGCCTGTGGCAATACCTTTGTGTTGAAACCGTCGGAACAAGTGCCGCTCACAGCGATGCGACTGGCTGAACTCTTTGAACAAGCGGGGGCGCCTAAAGGTGTGCTTCAAGTTGTTCATGGCCAAAAGGATCAAGTTGATCAATTGCTTGCTCATCCTGATATTAAAACCGTGTCTTTTGTTGGCTCTGTGCCTGTCGCGCAATATATCTACCAAACGGCCACTACCCATTTTAAGCGTGTACAAGCGTTTGCTGGGGCTAAAAATCATATGGTCATCATGCCTGATGCCAATAAGGAACAAGTCATTAATAACTTGGTAGGAGCATCGGTCGGGGCGGCAGGGCAGCGCTGTATGGCGATTTCTGTCGCTGTATTTGTTGGTGAAGCCAATAGCTGGTTACCTGATCTAAAAGCGGCGATGGCAAAAGTGACTCCTGGCGTATGGGATGATGAATCAGCCGCCTATGGCCCTTTGATCAGTGAGGCCGCAAAGTTGCGCGTTATTAACCTGATCGAGCAAGGCAAGCAGCAGGGGGCGATTTGTGAACTTGATGGGCGTGATTATAGCGTCGACGGGTTTGAGCAAGGCAATTGGCTCGCACCGACCCTATTTAGCGGTGTAACGACGGACATGGCGATTTATCAGCAAGAGATTTTTGGCCCTGTTTTATTGTGCATGACTGTTGATAATTTGGAAGACGCTATTGCCTTAGTTAATGCCAACCCTTACGGCAACGGTACGTCAATTTTTACGGCTTGTGGCGCGGCTGCACGTAAATACCAACACCATATTCAAGTGGGACAAGTAGGGATAAATGTACCTATTCCTGTACCACTGCCTTTCTTTTCATTCACGGGCTGGCGTGGCAGTTTCTATGGTGATTTACATGCTTACGGTAAGCAAGCCGTTCGCTTTTATACCGAAACTAAAACGGTTACCGCCCGCTGGTTTGATGATGATATTCCAGCAGCGTTGAACATGACGATTCAGTTGCGATAGTGCGCGTTGCCGTTACTCGAACTACGCCAGATGAAGTGAGGAGTTACCATGAACTTTGATCTTTCCGATGACCAAGGTGCGTTTGCTGAAGCCGCACAACAGTTTTCGAATCAAGAGTTGTTGCCCATGGCTGCGGAATGGGATCAGAAAAGTATTTTCCCTAAAGATGTATTGAAAGCTGCGGGAGATATGGGGTTCATGAGCCTTTATACACCTGAATCCAGCGGCGGTATGGGGTTAAGCCGTCTTGATGCTTCAATTGTTTTTGAACAACTCTCGATGGGATGTACTTCTACCACGGCTTATATGACGATTCATAACATGGTGACATGGATGATCGCGAGTTTTGGTACCGAGGATGCGAAATCTCAGTATTGCCCACAGCTTGTCACGGGTGAACATCTTGGATCGTATTGCTTAACTGAAGCGAATGCTGGCTCTGATGCCGCGGCATTAGCGACTACCGCCACTAAGCAAGATGATGGTTATGTGTTAAATGGTGCGAAAGCCTTTATTTCAGGTGCGGGTGATACCGATGTATTGGTGGTGATGGCACGAACAGGGGAAGCCGGAGCGAAAGGCATTTCAGCTTTTGTGGTGGATGCGCATGCCGATGGGATCAGCTATGGCAGAAAAGAACCCAAAATGGGCTGGCATAGTCAACCAACGCGTTCGGTTACTTTTGATAAGGTGAAAATACCAGCCTCGGCTTTGTTAGGTAAGGAAGGTGAAGGGTTTATTTTCGCCATGAAAGGGCTTGATGGCGGACGGATCAATATCGCGTCATGCTCGATTGGGACCGCGCAGCAGGCCTTGAATCAGGCGAAGCAATATATGAGCGAGCGTAAGCAATTTGGTCGCTCGTTATCTCAATTCCAAGGGCTGCAATTTAAATTAGCTGATATGGCCACCGAGCTGGTTGCGGCCAGACAGTTGGTACGTTACGCGGCTTTTAAGTTAGATCAAGCCGATCCTGAAGCAACGGCTTACTGCGCCATGGCAAAACGCTACGCGACTGATGTGGGCTTTAAGGTATGCGATCAAGCCTTACAGATTTTTGGTGGTTATGGCTATATTCAAGAATACCCACTTGAACGTTATTGCCGTGATGCCCGTGTACATCAGATCTTAGAAGGTACCAATGAAATCATGCGCTTGATCATCGCTCGCAGGGTGCTAAGTGACGGTGTTGACTTGCTTTAGCCAGATCAGGAACCAAGCATTAAGAATCAGGGCTGCAGAGGGGAAAATAATGAAACCGGAATCTCAATCACAACAAAATATGAGTGCGATAAAGGCAGAGCAGCATGGGCATGTTGCGTTACTCACACTGAATAATCCACCTGCTAATACTTGGACGGCTGACAGCCTGATTCAATTTAAGGCGATCATTGAATCGCTCAATGCGGATAAAAATATCTATGCTTGTGTGATAACGGGTGAAGGCAACAAGTTTTTTTCTGCGGGTGCAGATTTAAAGCTGTTTGCTGATGGTGATAAAGCGGTTGCGATTGAGATGGCACGCCTGTTTGGTGAAGCCTTCGAGACATTATCAGCATTTCGCGGGGTGTCTATTGCGGCCATTAATGGCTATGCGATGGGTGGTGGTTTAGAAGTTGCACTTGCATGTGATATTCGCATTGCCGAGAAGCAAGCGGTAATGGCACTGCCCGAAGCCAAGGTTGGGCTGTTACCTTGCGCTGGTGGGACACAAAACCTGACCTGGCTGGTGGGTGAAGGTTGGGCGAAACGCATTATTCTATGTGGTGAGCAGATAAGTGCCGAGCAAGCCTTAGCAATTAAATTGGTCGAAGACGTGGTGGATACGGGGGAGAGTATGACGACGGCGTTAGCTCTGGCAAATTCGGTCGGTAATCAGTCGCCATCATCGGTCACAGCTTGTAAGACATTGATCCAAAACTGCCGTTCACAGTCTCATCACCATGGTTTAATGAAAGAGCGTGAGTTGTTTGTGGGCTTATTTGATACCGAAGATCAGCAAGAAGGCGTTCAGGCCTTTTTAGAAAAGCGCTCACCCCAGTGGAAAAATCAATAACGGGTAACAAGAACAATATCAAGTCACAGATAACGTGAGGGATAGCGATGGCGGGCACTGTTAATTTTCAACTGCTTGTATCGAAAAGTGGTCATCTGATTGGGGTGGCAGAGCTCGACAATCAAGCATCGTTAAATGCATTAAGCTATGAAATGATTGACTTACTTTATCATCAACTCTTGCAATGGCAGCGTGATGATATGGTTAGCTGTGTTGTACTGTGTGGTGCTGGCGAAAAGGCATTTTGCGCGGGTGGCGATGTAAGAGCGATGTACCATGCCATGTCTGAAGATGAAATGTCTGAAGATGAGTCGCACACCCAGGCGACCGAGTTCCTGACGCGGTACTTCACCCTAGAGTACCAGTGTGATTATCTGATCCATACCTATAGTAAACCTATCATTGCTTGGGGAGACGGTATTGTCATGGGCGGTGGGATTGGTTTGTATGTAGGCGCGAGCCACCGTGTGCTCACTGAGCGCTCTAAACTCGCGATGCCCGAAATTACTATCGGTTTATACCCTGATGTGGGTGGAACTTGGTTCTTAAACCAATTACCGCAGGGCATCGGGCTTTTTTTGGGGCTAACTGGTGCTGTGATTAATGCCTCTGATGCGCTGGCACTTGATATTGCTGAGCATATTATTCCTGCCGATCATAAAGAGAAGTTATTGAATGATCTCATCCAACTACCTTGGCAAGCCAGTGATAATCCTTACTTACTGGTGGATCAAGCGCTCGTGAATTTGAGTGTGGCAGCACAAACGGATCCTCTACTTCCCGACAAGCAACTTATCCCCTATTTCGAACAGATCCAAACCGCCTGTATGGGCGATGATCTTTACCAGATCTCAAGCAATATTCACGGGTTAATCGCTAACGATAAATGGATGGAAAGAGCCAAATCGACCATGGCAGCAGGTAGCCCTATATCGGCACATATCTGTTTTCGTCAAGTAACCCAGTATGCTCACCTAGATCTCGCCGATTGTTTTCGATTGGAACTGAGTTTGTCGGTTCGTTGCGGGTCATTGGGTGAATTTCAAGAAGGTGTCCGAGCGCGCTTAATCGACAAAACAGGCGATCCTAAATGGTTATTTCCTACGGTTGAGCAAGTGGATAACCGTGTTATCGATGTACTTTTTACCTCCTTGTGGTCAGACAATACTCATCCATTAGCAAACTTACAGCAGTAAGAATGATCAGTGATTAATTTAGCTTGATATAACGGGAGTCAACATGAATACGATCGCGTTTATTGGCCTTGGTAACATGGGGTCACCTATGGTGAAAAATTTGCTCAAAGCAGGTTGCTCTGTTCGCGTTTTTGATATTAATGAAGCGGCCGCGAAAGCATTATCGCCTTTGGGGGCGGTCGTTACTCATTCATTAGAAGATGTTGTAAAAGGTGTTGATACTGTCATTACTATGCTGCCTGCGGGCGAACATGTACGGGCTGTTTACTTAGGCGATCACCACGGCGGTGTTGGTTTACTTAATATGGTGAGTGTGAACACCTTCCTCATTGATTCTTCAACGATAGACCCAGACTCTGCAAGGTTAGTTGCCAATGAAGCCCACAATAAAGAGCTGGAGTTTGTTGATGCCCCTGTTTCTGGTGGCGTGACTGGCGCAGAGGCGGGCACACTGACGTTTATTGTCGGTGGGTCGAACATAGGTTTTCAACAAGCGCAGCAAGTGCTCCAACATGTGGGTAAGAATATCTTCCATGCTGGGCAGGCGGGCGACGGTCAAATGGCCAAAATTTGTAATAACCTGATGCTAGGAATACAAATGTCAGGCGCCTGTGAGGCCCTTAGTTTGGGTATAGATAATGGCCTCGATCCTAAAGTGTTGTCCGATATCATGCTACAAAGCTCAGGGCGTAATTGGGCATTAGAACTCTATAATCCTTGCCCTGGTGTTATGCCAAACGTCCCCGCGAGTAACCAGTATCAGCCCGGCTTCATGAGCAAGTTGATGTTAAAAGATTTAGGGCTAGGGGCCGATGCTGCTTTAAAAAGCCAAAGTGCGATCCCGATGGGGAGTTTAGCCCGGAATTTATACGCGTTTCACAATGCGAGAGGAAATGAAGCACTAGACTTTTCGAGTATTTTTAAAATGTATTCAAAGAAATAGTGATAAGGACTTTCGCCCATGGATATTAAAGAGAGCGTGATTGCGATAACGGGGGCAGGACAAGGATTAGGTCAAATGATGGCAATTACATTGGCACAGTTAGGGGCTGATCTCGCCTTAATTGATGTGAATGGAGAAGCCCTTCGATTAACGCAAGACCAATGCCACATACTCAGTGCTCGCGCCATGATTTACAAAGCAGACGTGACCAATGAGGCCGATGTTGAAACCGCATTTAGCAATATTGTTGAAGACTTTGGTCAGCTTGATGGCTTAATCAATAATGCCGGTATATTGAGAGACGGGTTATTGGTAAAGCAAAAAGAAGGTGTCTTGTCGAAGATGTCATTAGAGCAGTTCACGACTGTGATGAATGTGAACGTGAATGGTACCTTTCTGTGTGGCCGCGAAGCTGCTGCGAAAATGATAGAAACTCAGCGCCAAGGGGTGATCATTAATATTTCAAGCGTGGCACGGGCGGGTAATATCGGTCAAACCAACTACGCGGCCTCTAAAGCTGCAGTAGCTACTATGGCAGTGTGTTGGGCAAAAGAGTTGAGTCGGTACGGGATCCGTGCTGCTGCGATTGCACCAGGGGTTATCAAAACGGCCATGGCCGATCAGTTAAAACCAGAAGCCATAGAACGGCTTGAGCAAATGGTGCCACTAGGGCGTATTGGTGATGCTGCCGAGGTTGCTCATACCGTTAAATTCATTCTTGAAAATGATTACCTAACGGGTCGCGTCATTGAAGTGGATGGCGGTATGCGAATGTAAGGTTGGAATGAGCAAACTGAGTGAGATTGGTATAACAGGGCAATTATATAACGATGCCATTCAGAAAACGGCCTAAAGGATTTATCCTCTAGGCCGTTTCTCATAAATAACGCTTTAGTTTCTATGTAATGAACTGTGCGGTCTAGCTGTTTCGTTGTGCATTTTTAGTAGAAAATAAACATTAACACAGGCGATAAAACCATTGGTTACCGCGACAGGCCATGCGTTAATCAGCAACGCATAGGTAGTGAAAAGCATGCAACCAATAAAATTGAGTACTCGCAGTTTCACGATATTTTTCATTGTTAGCGACAGCGCTATCATCAGCGATGCGATATAACCTAATACTTCTACTGTGTTCATCATTTATTCCTAGGCGGTCATTCTATTTAATCGCATGTATTGAGCGGTAATACAGAATTAGTGCTGCATTTTGGTCGCAAGCGCAAAGCGATTCCACGCGTTAATCGTGATGGTTTGCATCATAGCTTCAGCTGTTTGTTGCTCACCAAAGTGATTAATACAGGCTTGGTAAGTTACATCAGACACACCGGCTTGATGAATGAGTGTCATTTCATCGATTAATTGCAGCAGTGCTTGCTCTTTTGGGTCAAAACGTGGTGATTCTTTCCATGCGGAAAGTGCAAAAATCTTTTGTTGTTCCACACCCAGCTCTAATGCCGCTTTTGTATGCATTTCAATGCAATATGCACATTGGTTAATCATTGAGGCTCTTAGTTTGATTAGCTCTTTTAATTCAGCCGCTAATTCGGTAGTAGCAAGGTAACTTTCCAGACCTAGCATAGCAGTTAGTGCTTTAGGTTGAATTTCTGAGATAGTAATACGGTTATTCATAATGTTACCTTTAATGTAATTTCTGTATGGAGTTGCTTTATAAGTTGATACGTCTTATCGACGAGATGAATTGTGCGCTAAAATACCTAAGTGCAGAATAGTGCTTGAACCTAAATAAGTTTTGCGTAATTCGCAAAGGTGGGGAATGTTAAATCAAATAAAAATACTGGCGCAGGTTGTTGAGTCGGGTAGCTTTTCCAAAGCAGGGCAGGTCCTGAATATGGCCCCGTCCTCTATTTCTCGTGCAATTGATAATTTAGAACATACGCTGCAATCAACACTATTTAGGCGTAGTACACGTAGCCTGTCTTTAACCGAAGAAGGCGAATATTTTTATCAAGAATCGATAAAAATATTGTTTGATGCTAATAAGTTAATATCAGAAATGAAGGGTGACCGTGCCGAACCGCAAGGCATGCTACGTATTTCAGTGTTTGAAAGTTTTGGTAATTTGGTGCTCGCGCCTCTACTACCGCGCTTTTTAGCGCAATACCCCAAAGTGAAAGTGGAAATTGATTTAGATAATCACATGGTTGATTTGCACAGCGAGAATATAGATATCGCGATTCGCATTGGTACACCACAAGACAGTAATTTGAAAGCGCGTAAGTTAATGCCAAACCTTACGTCTTTGGTCGCAACGCCTGAATATCTGGCCGCTCATCCAGAAATTAAACAGCCAGAGGACTTACAACACCACAATTGCTTATTAATAAGTCATGCACGGCAGCGCAATTATTTCTACTTTTCGAATGATACAGAGCAGCGTCGAGTACCTGTTAGCGGTAATCTAGCGTCGAGAGGCGGATCGCCATTGTTAAGTGCGGCGTTATGCGGATCGGGTGTATTACTTCTCTCTACATGGATGGTAGAACCGTATTTGAAATCTCAGCAGCTGGTAGAAGTACTACCTAGCTGGACGGCGAGATCTTCTGAGCATGATAGCGGTGAAATTTTTGCTGTTTACAAGGGCATGGAATATCCCAAGCCCCATATAAGAGCGTGGTTGGATTTTTTGGTTAAAGAGCTTAATGGCAGCTAATTTAAATATATAACAAAAAATTATTATTCTGATTAATTTTGATAATTTCAAGTAATTACCACACTTCCATATACTCACTCCATCGAAACAAAACGCGAACCGAATATTGAATCTGGAGCTAGTTATGAAAATGAATCACGTAGGTATCATGGTGGGTGATATGGATAAAGCCGTTGAGTTTTATACTCGTGCGCTAGGCCTTAACATCGTGATGGGCAATACCAAAGTTGAAGAAGAACGTGAAACTGCAATCGGCCGTATGTGTATCGCTGTTTTCGGTGAAGGGTTTAAAGGGTTTAACATTGCGCATTTAGTCACAACCGATGGCATTGGTGTTGAACTGTTTGAAATGAAAGAGCGCCAAGAACGACATGAGGTTGATTTTTCTCGCATCGGTATCTTCCATTTCTGCCTGCAAACCGATGATTTTGAAGGAGTGATTGCACGTACGGAAGAATTTGGCGGCAAAGTACGCATGGATATTATGCGCTACCACCCTGAAGATGATAACAAGCAAGCTAAAATGGTTTATCTAGAAGACCCGTTTGGTAACTTGTTCGAGCTTTATTCTCACACCTATGAAGAAACTTATGCATCTGAGTATGAGTAATCGACTGAGGTGTAAAAATTGAAGTTGTATACCAAGAAGGATTGGCCGTAATGCCAATCCTTTTTTGATCGAGTTTGCTGCTGTTTTAGGCGTGTGTTTTAGGCTTTTTTAATACAACCGTGAAATCGTCATTAGAATATTGGTCTTCGATATAGCAGTCGCTTGATAAGGTACGGCAATAAGCGAGGACATGTTCTGAGTGATAACTTTTTAACAGGGTATCTTCAGGAAATGTTTTTGCATTGAGAAGGTTAAAGATCACGGCATCATTCGCGGCTTGATACATTTTACTGATCATATTGACGAGATAATTTGAGTCACTGCTATGGTAGTTCAGTGAGCCTGAAGCAATCACTATGTCGTGCTTTGGCAAAGTATCTCGGGCAAAGTCAGCGTCAAAGAATTCACTTGCCGTTAGTTGGCGTTTCTTCGCTTCCTTTATGAAAGCTTTATGCTGGTCGATGCCAGTGTAATACGCAATATCGTAGTGCTGATCAATAAAGGGTTTAAAGTCACCGTAGCCGCACCCTAAATCGAGCACAGTTTTATGATTGAAGTCGTGCTGTTTCGCTATGATACGAAAGCGTGAAAGCTGCGACTCTTCATCTCGCCAGCCAAGAATTTTGGGCGGATTATCTGGCCACTTTTTATTTCTGTCTTTGTGATAAAAATAAATGTTGAGGCGATCAAGAAAATTCACATTGTTTCCTTTAACCAAGTTGTAGGCCCACAGTCATAAACTATGGTCCATAGAAGGCAACGTACAGTGCCATGCCACCGCCAATCACAAACATGATCATCGCCAGAAATGCGGCAATCTTGTTTAATACTGCAAATAGCTTATCCATGATAACTCCTCGTACTTTGGCGCTAATGTGCCACAAAAGCCTTTGCGTTTCGAGTGGGAAGTTACAACAAAATGAAAAAGTGCAGTAAAGTCTTCACTGTCTTAAGGCTAATGGCGGTATACCTTTTCTCACCGTTGTGAAAATTGGCTTAGAATCGTTATATTTTTTAGAATATTTGTTATAAAACCTCGGTCTCACTTCTGCTTAGTTTCATGATTGAATGCATTTATGCTTAGGTTGATTATTGAGGTTGAATGCATAATATTTCAGTTGGTAAAGCTTGTTTTACTAATATTTAAATGTCCACCATTAGGTTATTACTCTTCCATTTCATCACACTGACGGCGCAGCCATGCTCCCAGTTTGCGGATATTCGGTTGATCGGCACTGCTATCTTTATATGTGAAATAAAAGCTGTCTCCAGTGGGAAGATCGTGTAATGGAATACGTACTAGGTCGTGCTGATTTTCTTCTTCAGTCATGAAATAGTGATTTAATAGTGCGATGCCTTGGTTGTAACGTGCGGCCTCTGCTGAGAGGAGTAGATGACTAAAATAATGCATCTGCGCATGATGAGGTAACTGAAAGTGTCCTAACTGACACCATGTGCGCCAATCATCACCTTCTTTGCCTGCTGGAAGTACGGATTTAACGGATAATAGCGGGAACTGCCAAAGCGCATCAGGCATAGTCTGGTCTTTAATTTTCTCCCATAACTGTTTACTACACACAGGGTAAATGCGTTCGTTATACAAGAGGTCGCTGGTGTATTTGGCTTTTGGCGGCTTGCAAGTGATAAAGCAATCGGCAGTTTGATCGTTAAAGTCGGGTTCGTCTGCAACCATGGTCAATGAGAGATCGATCTCTGGGTATTCTTGCCTCAGTTTATCAAGGCGGGGGATAAGCCACTTAACGGCTAAAGTGCTGTACATTGCTAACCGTAATTGCCCTTTTTTACCTTCTTTTACGATATGGCTGGCATGTGCGATATCTTGTAGCGCATTGCTGATCGTATCGTAATAATGTTTACCGTCCTCACTGAGAGAAAGCAGGCGACCTTGACGAATAAACAGCGGTTTTCCTAAATAATCTTCCAGTAATTTTACCTGGTGACTCACGGCACTTTGAGTGACATTGAGTGCCTCAGCTGCTTGCGAAAAACTGTTATGACGGGCTACGGCCTCAAAGCAGTGAACAGCTCGGAGTGGTGGAAGTTTCATTATCGAAATAACTCATACTAAAGTAATATTTATCATTATACTTCATTTTGAATATTGAATACTCTGCATAAAATTTTGATTGAATTTACGAGTGTGTTCAATGTCTAATAAGTCTGTTGGTTATGCGATGTTGTTGCTGATAGTCGGTAATTTAATAGCAGTATTTTCTGATGCGCTGATCAAAACGCTTGATGATGGTGTGGCTGTGTTTCAGTTTGTCTTTTTTCGCCAACTAACAGCCGTGATCATCTTGCTGCCATTTTGTGCCAAAAATGCGTTACCTTCTTTTACTCAAGGGCTGAAATGGCATGCGCTTCGTGCTCATATTTGGCTTTTTGGTGCTGTATTCATGGTTTTTGCTATTAACTCAATGCCACTTGCGACAGCGAATGCCATTTTTTATGCCGCTCCTCTTATTATGTTGCCGCTGGCGTTTGTTTTCTTCCGTGAAAAGTTGACTAAGAAATCCGTCATGACTGGTGTGGTGGGCTTTATTGGTGTGCTGGTGGTGATTCGCCCCACGCATATTGATTGGGCTGCAATTTCAGCTTTGGTGGTTGCGTTAACCTTAGCTGGAAATAACCTGCTGATCCGTAAGTTACCCACCAATCAAACTGTCGCGCAGACGTTATTGTTAACGAATGCTGTCGGTATGCCAGCATCATTAGGCTTAGCCTTGTGGGAAGGTGAAACATGGAACTGGACGCCGTTACTGACTGCTGCAGGCTCGAGCTTCTTTATTCTTATTTATGCCGCAACCTGCGTTGTTGCCTACCGTTCGGTTGAGAGTAATAAAATTGCCAGCGCTGAATACAGTGGTTTACTTGGTGCTGTATTAGTGGGCATTTTATGGTTTGGTGAAATACCCGAAGTGGAAATGTTGATTGGATCGGCTTTGATTATCTTGCCTTTGCTGTTACTGGCTAAAGTTGAGAGGAAGCAGAAAAAAGCTTGCGCCAACGCAGAGCAATCTACGATTGATACACCACTTGAATCTGAATTTTCACTGAGTACAGAACGGTAGATGCTGATAGTTCGTAGGTATAAATGAACGAGATTGGTGCCAGATAAAATGCAATAAAAACAAAGATTAGTATTAGTGAGGTGCTGAGTGTGACCTTGATCTCTCAGCCTTACTTCTACGCCTGTAATAAAGTGCTTTAAGGATGGGTTAATACTTGTCCATATCACAGATAATAACGATGAAATTATTGAGATATAAGACAAACAATAACAAGTAATAACTTATTGAAGGACTTCATCGTGAATAAAAGGATAGGAAAAACAACGTTAGCGATCATGGTTGCTACTGCGCTTGCGGGCTGCCAAAGCACACAAAATAGTGAAGCCTTAGGGTATCTCAGCGAGCCCTATGAATGTGCAGCACCTATGGTCGAACAATCGCAAGACCTACGTATTTATCAAGTGATGGTTGAAAGTTTTGTAAATGGTGATGACAGTATTGGTCACGGTACGGGTTACGGCACCAGTCACCATAAAGGTGATTTACAAGGCGTGATTGATTCACTGGATTATATTCAGTCGCTGGGTATGAATGCGATTTGGTTAACCCCTATTTTTAATTCTATTCCTGATGAAGGACAAAACCATTGGGCCGATCGGTTAGATGCAACAGGCTACTTTACCAGTGATTACTTTAGTATTGATCCACGCTTTGGTGATATGGATAAAGCGCGTGAATTGGTTGAAGCGGCACACGCGAAGGGGATGTATGTGTTCCTTGATGGTGTGTTCGGCCATCATAAAGATAATATCGTGCCGTCACCCCAAGGCCGCCTGCCTGCAGGAGACAGTAACCCTGTCGATTACCCAGAAAGCCTCGCTTTTTATCAGGAAGTCGCATCTTACTGGGTTAAAGAACTCAAGATCGATGGATGGCGTTTAGACCAAGCCTACCAAGTGCCACTACCTGCTTGGAAAGCGCTGCGTAAAAGTGTTGATCAAGCCTCACAGTCGGTGACATATCAAAATGCTGAGGGTGAATCTGTGCACCCATTAGGCTATATGGTTGCTGAAATTTGGAATAACGAAAACTACATTACTCGAACCGGCTACGGCCCAGAAAAAGATCCGGCTTTATGTTCGGCGTTTGATTTCCCTGTACGCTATCGCGTTGTAGAAACGTTCGCGGTTAATGAAAACAGTAATGGTGCTAAAGGTGGTGAGTGGTTAGCTGAAGGTATGAAGCTACACGATTTATATCCGCCACACGCTAAGCCAAACTTGATGCTAGGTAATCATGATCTCGTTCGCTTTGGAGATTTGTTGCAACGGGGCAACATTGCTAAACCTGATCAAGCTGAATACTGGGCACGTCATCGTGCGGCACTTTCTTTCTTAGGGGCGTATAACGGCCCGATCACCTTGTATTACGGTGAAGAAGTGGGTGATGAAGTGCCTAATTTTGCAGATAAAGCCAGCAGTGATATTTGCGCGCTGCAAGGTTATTGCGATGATCATGTAGCGCGTAGCAGTGCCAAAATTGATGGTGTAACGGCGCAATTAAACCCACAACAGACAGAACTACGAAATTATGTCGCTTCGTTAATGGCGCTTCGTGAACAACATCCGGCGATAGTGCACGGCAAGCGCACATCGGTATTAGCGACAGATGCTGTGTATGTTGATCATAAACAGAAAGGTGATGATGCCTTACTTTACATGGTGAGCACCCAAGCGAAAGCCAATATGTTAACCCTTAAAGCGGCTGATATTGCATCGGAAGGTGCTTTGGTCGATTTACAAACCCAAGCTCGTTTTACGCCAGTGAACGGTGAATATCAGATCCCATTATCGGGTTTTCAAGCGCGTTTTCTTGAAATTGAAAAACCATCGAGTATTGGGGTAACTGTTGAAACTGCCGCCGTAGTGCTAACGGGCAAGGGCTTTATGGCGCAGTGTGATAACCCTACTGTTGCAGAAGCAGGCCCTAAGACGGAAACCATGTATGTGGTGGGAGATTTTGCTGATTCGGGCTGGAAACATAAAGATAACCGTGCATACAGCTATAAAGGTGATAACACTTACCAAGTGGTGGTGGATGAAGTGGCAGGGGCCTATCGTATGCAGTACGCTACCAAAGATTGGTCACCACAATACACAGCTGAAGGGCTAGAACTCAAGCTAGGGCAAGAGAAAACCCTAGAGTTTGGTGGTTATGGTAAAGATACCGCTGTTACGCTGCCCGTTGCTGGACGTTATGTGTGGAGTTTGAAATTTAGCGATCAAGGTAGTCCGCGTCAGATCATGGTGTCTAAGTGTGCTGAATAGCCGAATACGCATCTATTATTAATGCCTATTTGTATAAGGGAGCGCTGAGCTCCCTTTTTTATTTGATATAAAATCGAGCGTAAAGAAAGAGATATAACCGTTATACTGTCGATACAGATATTAAAGAGAGAAAAATAATGACTGAGCAATACTGTGTTGTGATGACTACGTTCTCAGATGAAACAGTGGGTAAACGTATTATTGATGCTTTGATTGAGCAACGTTTAGCAGCCTGTATCCAAGTACAAGCCATCGAAAGCTACTATCACTGGAAAGGTGAAGTAAACAGCGATGCTGAAAAGCAAATGATGATAAAAACCAAGGTTTCTTTATACGGTGCAGTGGAAGCTGAAATTGTAAAGCTGCATGATTACGAAACGCCTGAGATTATTCAGTTACCTATTCAACACGGTTTGAAAGGTTACCTTGATTGGATCAATGAAGAGTGCCAATAGTTAGCCCTCCCATTGCCTGATTATTGCTGCCTAACCATTGCTGTCTAACTATTGTTGCTTGATTTTCGTTATCTGTATAAAAGAGATAAGGAAGATTACATATTGGGGTAATTCGGTCCGCCACCGCCTTCAGGTGGTCGCCAAGTAATGTTTTGGGAAGGATCTTTGATGTCACAGGTTTTACAGTGCAGGCAATTGGCGGCGTTGATTACCAAGCGTTCTTGGCCTGTATCCCCAATAATTTCATATACGCCAGCAGGGCAGTAATATTGGCTAGGCTCTCCGTTTTCAGCTAAATGCGATGTAATGGGTAGCATAGGATCCGTTAATAGAAGATGGCAAGGTTGGTTTTCTTCATGCTGAGTGCCAGAGAGGTATAATGACGAAGGCTTATCGAAGCTCAACATACCATCTGGTTTTGGGTAAGTGATAGGTTTACATTTAGCGAGTGGTTTTAAGCTTAAATGATCAGGCAAGTTGTCGTGTAGCGTCCATGTAGCACGATCTTTTAACCAGTTTTGTTCAATACTGGTGAGCATGCCTCCGAATAACTGGCCGTACTTATGGATGTTAGCCCCTACATTACGTGACTGGTAAAGCTCTTGGTACAACCAAGAATCATGAAATAACCGTTCATACCCAGGTACAGTGTGGGCAAAGCCTGCTGTGAGTTCATCATGTATTGCTTGTGCGGCGAGCATGCCAGATTTCATGGCGGTATGGCTGCCTTTAATTTTGCCAAAGTTTAATGTGCCAGCATCACACCCAATCAATAAGCCACCATGAAATTGCTGGCGAGGTAGTGAAGATAAACCGCCTTTCGTTATTGCCCTCGCGCCATAGCTGATGCGCTCACCACAGTGTAAATATTGGGCAAAGACAGGGTGGTGTTTCATTCGTTGAAATTCATCGAAGGGGCTTAGGTACGGGTTGTGGTAATTTAAATCGACAATTAACCCAACGGCGACATACTTCTCTTCCGAATGATTGCCTTCAAAGTGATAAAGAAAACTCCCTCCCGTTGTATCTGATTCACTGAGAGGAAAGCCCATCCCATGGATCACCAAGCCTTCGTGATGTTGTTCTGCTGGGATTTTCCATAATTCTTTGAGGCCCAGCGCATAGTGCTGGGGGGATTTGTTATTATCTAAATGGTAATGCGCAATAAGCTGTTTACCTAAGTGTCCGCGACTGCCTTCTGCAAAAATGGTGTATTTAGCTTTTAATTCAATGCCCGCTTCAAAAGTGGATTTTTCTTGACCTTGCTTATCTCGTCCCATATCTGAGGTTATGACGCCAGTGACTGCATTATTGTTGTCATAACAAATATCAGAAGCAGCAAAGCCCGGAAATATTTCCACTCCGAGTTGCTCTGCTTGCTTGGCCAACCAACGACACAATAACCCTAAGCTGATGACATAATTGCCATTGTTATTCATGCAGTCAGGCGCGAGGTGCTCAGGTACAACGAGGTGATTATTGGCATTGGTTAGCCAATAAAGGTGATTGCCCGTAACTTGAGAAACAATCGGCGCATCTGTGTGTTCCCAATCAGGAAAAAGCTCATCAAGAGCACGGGTTTCGAATACCGCGCCAGACAGAATGTGGGCGCCAACTTCAGTGCCTTTTTCAAGTACACAGACACTGGGTGGCGGTGTATTTTGTTGTTTTGCCATTAACATTAACTGGCAAGCCGCTGCTAACCCTGCTGGGCCAGCACCGATAATCACCACATCGAACTCCATACATTCTCGTTCCATCAAAGCGACCTCTGTGTGCGATTTACGTATATAGAAACTGGCGATTTACAGTATAAATTTAACTATAGCGTAGTTGAGCACAGTTGGATGCAGTTGACGTAAACGTAAATTAAACTAGGCTCAAAGAATCACTTTGAGGCACATGTGCCAGCCATAAAAGTAGAGAAAATACAGCGCATAAGGCTCTCAAAGATTTTTCTTTTTAAGAAGGAATACACTGTGAAAGTTCTGATTGCGATTAAACGTGTGATCGACCCTTATGTGAAAATTAGGGTTAAAACTGATGGCAGTGGCGTTGAAGATAACAACGTCAAAATGGCGATGAATCCATTCTGTGAGATAGCAATAGAAGAAGCGATTAGGCTCAAGGAAGCGGATATAGCGTCTGAAGTTGTTGTGGTTTCAATCGGTGACTGTGCCAGCCAAGAGCAGCTTCGAAATGCATTAGCATTAGGGGCTGATCGTGCTATTCATGTTGCTACAGCTGAAGTGTTAGAGCCATTAGCCGTAGCCAAGGTACTCAATGTTATTGTCCAAAAAGAACAGCCAGCCCTGACTCTATTGGGCAAGCAATCTATCGATACCGATAATAATCAAGTGGCTCAAATGCTGTCGGCGCTTACTGGCTACCCGCAAGGCACGTTTGCCTCTGAACTTACCGTTAATACCCAAGCAGTTACCGTTACCCGAGAAGTGGATGGTGGCCTGGAAACGCTATCTTTGCAGTTACCCGCGATTATCAGTACCGATTTGCGACTCAACGAGCCGCGTTACGCATCTTTGCCCAATATTATGAAGGCAAAAAAGAAGCCGTTAGCGGTGCTTGCTATTGAAGACTTAATACAGGAAAACTCTGGGATCGATATCGCGCCAAGGCAGGACATTCTGACCATTATGGTACCGCCCACACGCCAGTCGGGCATCCGTGTTGAATCAGTGACAGAGCTGGTTTCTAAATTGCGTAATGAGGCGAAGGTGATTGAATGAAAACGTTAATTATTGCAGAGCATAACGGTCAATCATTGGCGACTGATACACTTAAAACGCTAAGTGCTGCTTTCAGTTTAGCTCAGCCGATAGATATTTTAGTGGCTGGTGAAAATGTCGAGGCTGTTTGTGCACAAGCACAGAGAGTACAAGGAATACACTCAGTGTTGGTGGCTGACTCTTCTTGTTATCAATACGGTATCGCTGAAAATATCTCAGCGCTAGTCCATGATCTTGTTAATGAGCAAGCTGAGCAGGCATTGGTGGGGAGCTCGCCAATGGAGCAAAGTAAAAATACTGGCATGTATAGCCATGTTTTGGCCGCGGCCACTACCTTTGGTAAAAACATCTTGCCAAGGATCGCTGCATTGCTGGATGTGGGTATGCTGTCTGATGTCATTGATATTGAGTCGAAAGACACGGTTATTCGCCCGATTTATGCGGGCAATGCACTAGCACGGGTTCGCTCTAACGATAGGATTAAAGTGATATCGGTGCGGGCATCGGCGTTTGATGTTGCAGAGCAACGCACTGATCCGCAGGGAGCGGTTTCCGTGACGCCATTAGCAATAACTCACCAGTCTCCATTCGTTGAGTTTGTTTCGCAACAAGCGGTTGCGAGTGCCAGACCGGAATTGCCTGCGGCTCGTGTTGTGGTATCAGGAGGACGAGGGCTCGGCAGTAAAGAAAATTTTGCGATGGTAGAACAACTTGCTGATAAATTGGATGCGGCGATAGGAGCATCACGGGCCGCGGTAGATGCTGGCTATGTGTCTAATGATTTGCAAGTGGGGCAAACGGGGAAGATAGTTGCACCTGATTTGTATATCGCGATAGGGATTTCTGGAGCAATTCAGCATTTAGCGGGGATGAAAGATTCTAAGGTGATCGTTGCGATTAATAATGACCCTGATGCGGCAATTTTTGAGGTTGCAGATTATGGCTTGGTTGGGGATCTGTTCGAGATTTTACCTGATTTAATAGCAAAGCTTGACTAAGCTAAGCTCGGTTTCAGTCTAAAAATCCCATCTAAAAAACGGCACACATTCGTTGTGTGCCGTAGAGAAAGGCCTTTATTCGTAAAGGATAAAGCGTACTCAAAAGTACAAGTAATACCAAGCTAACTAAATAATGGTTAAACTATTTATTTGTCTTGGTATATCTGACTTGCGGCAGTGGATTCAATTTAATTCTAGTTCAAGAAATTAGCTTCGAGTAAAGCGATATGATTGAACCTTCACGTCTTGTCCATCGATTGCAGCCCAAGTATCAACCATCCATACATTGTTTCCCGCGAAACCGAGCTCTAAGCGAACTTGTGAGGCATCGACACCTTTAATCACGCTCACATCGGCTGATTCTGGGTAGAAGTTGTAGCGGTTATTGGCCGCTTGGTATTCACCGACAAATTGAGCAGTGCTGTTATCGACGTTATTTTTGACAGACAGTATGTAGCCGGATTCGGGTGTAAAGCTAAATTCAGCTGTCATTGCCAGTGAGTTGGCGCTACCGTTAACTTGTAAGTTATCAATGGCAATTTGTGCTGTAGTCGTTTTGGTTAATGAGCCAGCCGCATCGGCTTTCGCATTAATGGTTTCACCTGTTGTATTGCTCCAGATAGCCACTTGCCAGTTTCCTGTCAATGTATCGAGTTCTGCCCAAGCCTGTGGTTGAGTAGGGCTAGGTGCTGCGTTAGCACTTTGTTGCTGGTTATTGCCTATTTGAGCTATCGCTTCATCACGGCTTGTATGGCGTTGGTTGTTTCGATTGTTATCCAAATCGACCATAGAGCCGCTGACTCCGCCAGCAACGCCTCCCGCAATAGCCCCTTTAGCAGCAAGCTCGGCATCGCCAGTCAGCGCGCCCATGGTTAATCCAAGCAATGCGCCTCCGACAGCGCCTTGCTTAGTCGCTGCATTGGGATCGTTTTGATCAGGGTTAACACAACCTGTTAGTAAAGTAGCACTCAGTACAGCGGCGATAGAAGTTTTTAGAAAAAGAGTCATAGTTCGGTCCTGCTGGCTGTTGTTCTTTAATGTGGTGATAGTAAAGCGCAACACTGAACAGAACCTGAGTAATGAAACGTTGTTTTAATCACACAGGTGGAAATGTGTGAATGTATGAATGAGACGACAAGAAAACAGCGGCTTAGCGTATAATTGGTTATTATTTGTTACATGTCGCTTGATAGGAATATCGAACTATTTCGCTGAAAAGGAACTGAATAGCTGCAATGGATATTAAATAGAGCGTAGCCAAGCGTTCACTGTGGAACCCTTGGCTACAGTTAATGAGGTTTCGAGCCAGTCTAGCTTTCTAGTGCACTGACCAAAGCCTTCATAAATCGAGCGGCTTCACCGCCTGTACAGGCACGATGATCAAATGTCATTGAGAGTGGTAAGGCATTCACTTCTTTAGGCTTTCCGTTATCCATGATGAGTTTTTTGATAATTCGGCCAGCGCCAACAATGGCAACCTGTGGTGGCGAGACAACAGGGGTGGCATAAATACCGGCAATTGCGCCAAAGTTGGTCAGTGTAATGGTGCCGTGTTGCAGCTGCTCTCGACCAATTTTACGTGCTTTTATACCTGCTACAGTATCATTTATCCATTCTCGAATGTCTTCGGCATGAAACTCATCAGCATGACGTATCACAGGAACGTACAGGCCATATTGGCTATCTACTGCCACCCCAATGTTTACCATGCTGTGAACGCAGCGGGTCATGGTGTCTGGATCAAACCACGCATTGAGTGCAGGTTCCTTTTTACAGGCGACGACGATGGCTTGCACTAAGCGGGTTGTAATGTCTTCATTGGTTGCCCATGTGCTTAATATGGCTTCTTCTGTGATGGTAACGGCAGCGATTTGTTGGTGCGCTTTAGCCATACTGGCGGCCATACTACGGCGTGCCCCTCGAAGCATTTCAGTACCAGGTCGTTGCTGATCGCTAGCCTGATGTATATCACAGTCGAGGATCACTCCATCGGGGCCAGATCCTTGAATATGGTGCAAATCAATACCGAGTTTTTGGGCCAAAACGCGCGCAGATGGCAGGGCGGTGATCACCACTTTTTCATCGTGTGATTTTTCGCTTCCTACCCAATATTCATCAATATTGATGTTATGGCTTGCTTGAGACACATTACCGACAACGGTGGCGGCATCCTTAGTCACTGCTGGTGAGTTTGGCTTATCATTTTTTGAGGAAGCCTGCGATCTACTGCTTGTGGGTGACTGTGCTGTTTCACTCGATGCCGTATTAGTCACAGCGTGCGTTGTCGTTACGTTGGCATGTTCGTCAATTTCAACCAGTAGGCTACCAATATTAATGATGTCACCTTCATTGCCGTGTCTGCTGGTAATCGTTCCACTGTAAGGGGCTGGTACATCGACGGTAGCTTTTGCTGTTTCAACGGTAAGAATAACTTGATCGAGCGTGACAACGTCACCGATATCAACGTGCCAGGTTATGATTTCTGATTCAGCGAGCCCTTCACCTAAATCGGGCAATGTAAATGCTTTCATTTCCAACCCTCCACTAATTCCCTAGCAGCAGTAATAATGTCTGCTTCTTGAATCATGAAATAGTCTTCGTTGCGGTAATAAGGCATTACAGTATCCATTCCTGTAACACGCTTGGGCGGTGCTTTTAATAAACACATCGCGTGCTCAGCGGTACGGGCGATAATTTCGCCGCCGACACCACCTGTTTTGCAGGCTTCATGTACGATTAATAATCGACCTGTTTTTTCAAGAGACGCAAAGATGGTACGCATATCAAGCGGCTGAATAGAAGCTAAATCGATCACCTCAGCTTCGATCCCTTGCTTAGACAATTGATCGGCAGCTTGCAAGGATTCAACCACACATGCTCCCCAAGTCACTAAGGTAATATCGCGCCCTTTACGCAAGGTGAAGCAGGTGTCGAGGGGGAGCGCATGGCCATTATCTTCAACATTAGATTTTACTGTTCGATAGATACGTTTAGGTTCAAAAAACATTACAGGATCGTTGCTACGAATAGCGGCAAGCAGTAAACCATAAGCGCGTTGTGGTGAAGATGGGATCACGACCTTAAAGCCGGGCGTATGAGCAAACAGTGCTTCGACACTTTCAGAGTGGTGTTCTGGTGCATGAATACCGCCACCAAATGGGGCACGAAAGACTGCAGGGCAAGTCAAACGCCCACGGGTTCGATTGCGAAGACGGGCTGCATGGCACATTAGGTGTTCTAACGCAGGAAAAACAAAACCTTGGAATTGAAACTCCGCTACGGGGCGTAACCCTTGACTTGCCATACCTACGGTAACACCACCAATTAAGGCTTCAGCAAGGGGGGAGTCAATCACACGCTTACAGCCAAATTTGTCTTTAAGTCCAACCGTTGCGCGGAAAACGCCACCGTTATCGCCTACGTCTTCACCCAATACAATGACCTTAGGGTCACTGGCCATTTCATGATGTAAGGCAAGGTTAACGGCTTCCAGTAATGTTATCTCAGCCATGTTTCCCTCCTTGCATACGCATTGCTTTGTTGATGATGGTATCTCGTTGCTGGTGGAGATCGTCTGTGAGTGATTCGTACAAATAATCAAAGGCAGATTCGGGGGCTTGAGGGGTGATAGCGAGGTAACGCTCTACTGCCGATTCTACCGTTATACGGCACTGCTCAAGCCATTGGGTTTCGTGTTGTTCGCTCCATAAACCAGCCTGTATGAGGTAGTGTTTAAGGCGACTGATTGGCTCATATTGCCATGCTTGATGCAGCTCATCTTCACTGCGGTAGCGGCTGGCATCATCAGCTGTGGTGTGGTCACTTAATCGATAGCTAATTGCTTCTATTAGCGTGGCCCCTTTTCCTTTGTAGGCCTGCTCAAGCGCTGTACGTACGGCATCAAGCATGGCAACCACATCGTTGCCATCGACTGTGATCCCAGGGATCCCTGCGCCTTTTGCTTTGTCGGCAAGAAATGCTGCACCACACTGGATTTCTCGTGGGACTGAAATGGCCCATTGGTTGTTATTGATGACAAAAACCAGCGGGATATTCCAACTACCAGCGCAATTAATAGACTCTAAAAAGTCGCCTTTCGATGTCGCGCCATCGCCGCAGGTCACTAATGCAGCATGGTGCCCGCCTTCAATTTTAAGTGCTGCGGCAACACCCACAGCGTGAGTACATTGCGTTGCGATAGGGACACAAAATGGTAAATCACGAGAAGAAGGATGCTGCGGGGAGGATTCAGATTGAAAATCACTGCCACGTTCGTCACCTCCCCAATATTGGAGGTTTTTTTCCATGGCGATACCGCGTGCCCACATAGCTGGCATATCACGATAGTAGGGGATAAAAACATCGTCTTGTTTGAGCGTGCGACCAATGGCAATACCTATGGCTTCTGCGCCTAGGTGTGACGGGTAAGTACCGAGTTTGCCTGTACGTTGGAGAGCAACGGCTTTGTTGTCATATACACGGGTAAGCACCATATCACGGTAGTAATCCACTAACATGTCATGGGTTAGCCAAGCAGGGAGTGGAGCAACTAGCGAGCCAGTGTGATCAATAAATCGATGCATCGGCATTGCTTGAACATTCATCTCAAGCTCCTTGTCTCGCAACTGCAATTGTCAGCTGCAATAAATGAAAGCGAATGAATCAACGTTTATCGTCACAAACTCATATCAAGCGGCTATCCCTGCTGGTCTGACATCTTGTTCGAACATTTACCCTATCGTCAGAGTTTTAACTTGTTTGCTCCATCAAAGTTAGCAATAAGTGATGATAAACCTAATAGGTTAAGTGTAACTAAAATGTTAAATTGCGCTTGTGATAGTAATGAATTAATCAGTAAAGAATTCAATACAGTAGGAAATGCTAAAAACTAACAGCTTGGAGCCTTATTGTTAGAGGAATATCTCACTAATTCACGAAGTGAATAGGGTGATATGAAGAGATACCATGGGGAAAAGATCACTTTATAACAATAACTAACACGATAGAGGGTGGGTTCACTTAGAAAGTATGGCAAGATATATTACTCATCACATTGAATAAAAAAGGACTGTAAATGGAAGTTCTAGCGATTGCTAAACGTGAAAAATCTCGTGCGCCAATGGAAGAGATGACACAAGCTTTAATCACGACAGAGCAAGGTGTTGTTGGTGATTTTCGTGGTAAACCGGGAAAGCGTCAGTTAACGGTGTTGAGTGCTGAGTCATGGCAAGATGCTTGTAATGACGTTAATACCGATCTGCCTTGGACGGTGCGACGCTCGAACATCTTAGTTAGTGGTATGCGTTTTAGCGAAGCGAATGTGGGTGATGTGATTCAAATTGGCGAGGTGAAATTAGAAATTACTCGCGAAACCGATCCATGCCCGCGAATGGATGAACAGCATCAAGGGTTAACTCAAGCACTGATGCCTGATTGGCGTGGAGGTGTATGTTGCCGCGTGGTTGCTGATGGTGAAGTGAAGGTGGGTGACGAGGCTGTATTGTTATCTGCTGGTGGTGTTATTTAGCCAGACTCGCTAGCCTAAGGTTACATTTGTCTCACCCATGAGAAAAATAGCGCTTCGTCACACCGTAGCGCTATTTTCGGTCAATACTGACAATACGTATTGATGGGAAGGCTCTGATAATGAAAAGCATAGTGCTAGCTCTTTTAAGCTGTCTTACTGCATGTAGTGCCCAACAAGCTGCCAACCAACCGCTAAATGTGAGTCAATACGTCGAGCAAACTTGCTATAGCTCTGCTTCCGATGAATTATCTTCCTCGTTCGACATCTTTCTTGATGACCGTAGAGATGAGCTTGATGCGTTACGGCCAGAGCTTACCGATGAAAATTTTCAGCAATTGCACTTTGCACTACGCCATTTTTCTACCTATTGGGAACAGCTAGAAATTGAACGAAATCAAGCCTGTGAACAATGGGCTGCCTGTCAATATATCACCGCAACAAGTACCGCAACCTCTAGCATGCAACCATCGCCACATTGCGAAGCGCCAAACTTTGAATACAATGTCAGCCGCGTAAAAATGGTGACCTTTTTAAGTGATGTCGCGAACTTGCAACTCCAGCGTTCAGGCGAATAACTTTTAGGTGGTAGGCCGTTCAATGAAGCCGCTCAATACAGGCTTTAAACGGTTTTCGCCTTAAAATTTTATTTTATAAAATCACTCAATATTTGGCTATTAAGTATAAAGGCTTGATTTTAAAGCCGAGTTTACTTATACCTATTATATGCAATTATTTAACATTTAATATCATTGTCATTTTCGAAAATGATACTTAGAGTAACGTTACACATATTTTATTTTTCACTGGTGATAGGAGGTTCTATGGCTACTTGCCGTAAAATCAGTAAGGAACGTTTAGCACTTAAACTCTCTCTCGTGGGTACCATTTTGTTGGCTACCATGGGAATTGGCTATGGATTGTATGTCGGATCCAATGCCATATTGCTCGACGGCATGTTTTCACTTCTTAGCATGGGTATGACAGGGCTTAGCCTGTATACCGCTTACCTTGTAACCAAGCCTGACGACAGACAGTTTCAGTTTGGTTATGCGCATATCGAGCCTCTGATCAATGTCGTCAATGGCTTGCTTATCTTAGTAACGTGTCTTTGGGCGTTTATCGGTGGTGTGCAATCCATTGTCGAAGGCGGACACGATATTGTGCTCGAACATGCGCTTGTTTACGCTGTTATTTCAACCGTGAGCTGTTTTGCTATTTATTTTACCGAAACGCATATTGCCAAGAGTATCGAATCTGAATTGGTGCGTGTCGACTCGCAAGAGTGGATGATAGATGGTATTTTAAGTGCGGCCTTGTTAGTGGGCTTCCTTGTTGTTATGGCACTTGATTCACTTGGTTATTCTCGCTGGAATGCTTATGTAGATCCTATTTTGGTGTCTGCGTTGGCAATATCTGCATCTGTTTTACCTATTCGAGTATTAAGCCGTAACCTACGTGAAGTACTGCTTGTTGCGCCCAAAGGTAAGGTGCAAGATAGGGTTGATGGTGTTATCGCTGCAGTTTCAAAGCAGTATGAATTTGATGACTATACACACCATTTGGCCAAAACGGGTCGTCAGTACGACCTAGAAATTAATATATTGGTAGATGACAGTCCGCATTGGACAACGCAGCGGCAGGATGCGATTCGCCAAGTGATTTGGGATAAGCTGAAGGGGGAACTAGGAGACACTTGGTTATCCGTTAGCTTTACGACTCAAACTCGGTGGTTATAACACTAAAATGCTCATAACTATTTGAACTAAAAGCCAATAATCTCTTAACAGATATTATTGGCTTTTTGCTATTAGTTTTTCTTATTCCACCTTGGTAATTTATTCATTCGCGGCGAAACTTTTAGCAAGGCAAAATACAGCCCCTCGAAGAATGGGAAAAATTGGCTTGATAGCATAGTTTCGCTTTTTCTTGTCTTATACTTAAGACAATTCAAGTTAGAGAGTTGTTTTATTTTTGTACTAATGTTCGTTAGTTATTGGTTTTAGTCACGTGTAGTGCTCGTTTTATCGTTGTTTCACATATTGTGCTGAGGTAATTGTCTAATTCACGCATTACATGTCACAAGAAAATAACTTCCAGGTGTAAAAGTAAGCGTTTTGCGGTATCTTAATTCGAGTCTAAAAATTGCTTCTATTTGTCAATGAAGAGGCATTTTTTAGACCTAGTGGAAAAACTGCTTTTTGCTCATATTTGCAGTTTGATATAATTTAATCTTATAAGGTCAGTTTATGGAAATCGTTTTAGTTCTTGCATTTATTGTTGGTGGCATTTATGTCATTACGCGTGAAAAAAAATGCACTAAAAACGTTGATTACTCGCGCGACTCACTTTAATTCTCTTTTTGCGATAATCAAATCAATAATACCAATCTAAATGTCTGTTTAGATTGGTAGTTTTTAATATTTCTACTGTTCAGTACTTACTATTCTTTACCTCCTGCTTTTAACCAAATACCAGATCTGACATCCATTTCCCAGCCAACCCACGCTATGCTTTTTAGGTGATGCTTATGCGTACAAGCTATTTCATGTTTGTTCACAGTGCTGTCACTATCTGTCTGATTTTGTTTTGTATTTTTTGTAACGCATAATCCATAAAGACATGATCTATGTCGTATATATAGTGACGATTTTGCTTGTTAAGTTGTCAATTTATCAATATCGTTTATTAACACACGGATGTGCCTTGTTGCACATGAATAATGACATTTGATTTCTAATTATTTCATTGTATATGCCTTCACATAGTCAAACTTCACCAACATTGAAAATGAGCGCTTTGTTCAGCTCAATGAATCTAGGCAACTGGTTAGTCAGCCTGTTATTTATGTTTTTTTGCGGCGTATTACTTGTTTCGACAAGTGGTTATGTGTCAAAGCTTTATTTGCGGTACACCATAAGTAGCGATGCAAAAAACATGCTTCAACAGTACAGGAAGCAAGTAGACTCTTTTGATGGCAAGCTTGAGATGCTGTCGAAATTATTTTTGTTTGACTGTATGGCATTAGATCGCCATCAGCTAAAGCACATTACTTATAATGATTACGCATTGCGGCGTTTGTCACTGCATAACTTGGATGGTTCTCGATGCTCTAGCTTTGAAGGTGCAAGTGGTGAAGATACGCTGGCGCCTTTGATTCATGCGTTGTCTGCACGATCGTCTCTTTGGGTGACTTCTGGTTCGCGAAATGAACAAAATTTATTGGTTGCGCAGTGGAAAGGCGAGAAGGGATCGCTTTATGTACACATGGAACCAATAGTCACTGAGGCGATCCGCCACAAATATTGTGAAAACTGTGTATTAACCGCTATTTCAGCTGCTAATAACCCGACTATTTCATTTTGGCGAGGTGATGCGGCACTATTTTCACAGCCTATCTTGTTCAATACTCGTCTTGATAATGGTATTAGCATTCGGGTGTATGTCTCAGATGAACTGCTTTCTATTTACCACAACAAAACGATCCTTCCGTTACTGTTACTTGGCATAGGGCTCGGTTTTATTGTACTTGTGGTGCTCCGATTTTTTGAATACCGGAAAATGTCGTTACATGCTTTGGTTGAGCAGGGGATATTGCAGCGAGAGTTTATTCCTTATTACCAGCCTATTGTCGATGTTTCTACAAATAGTCTGTATGGCTGTGAAATGTTGGCACGTTGGAAGCGCCATGGGCAAGGTTTAATTTCACCTATGGAGTTTATCCCTTATGTAGAAAAAAGTGGGCAAATTTTACCGATTACAGAGCAGCTTATTGAAAAAGCGATCGGTGATGTTTCCAAGCTTAATTGGGGAAATACTCACCAAGTGATCAGCGTGAATATTGTGCCCGATCAGTTGGAACAGGTTGAAGTCTTGGCGAATTCACTTGCTGTATTGGATGAATCGCCACTGCTATCCTCGCAGCTTGCATTTGAAGTCACTGAGCGTAAGCGTTTTACAAATTTGGCTATGGCATCGCAAGTCATTGAAACGTTGCGCACACAAGGTATCGACGTGAAATTGGATGATGCAGGTACAGGCTATGGTGGCTTTAGCTATATTCAGCAGTTGGATATTCGTAGTTTGAAAATCGATAAAATGTTTGTCGAGACCATAGGAACCGCTGATCTTAAGCTGTCACTTTTAGACTCAATTATTGCGTTTGGCCGTGAAGCCAAGATGGAAATGATAGCGGAAGGCGTGGAAACCGAAGAGCAGTCTATCTATTTAGCTAAGCATGGCGTCACATTACAACAAGGGTTCTATTTTGGTCGACCAATGCCATTTAGAGATTTTGCGTATTACTGTAAGAGTATGGTTGCTCGTCAGTCATTAACAAAGCGCTTTCAGATACCACCAACGGTTTTGTATAACACTAACTTGGCTGATTAAGTGGTTGCTTTGGTGATTGTAATTCCAATAACTAGGTTTGTTAAATAACCCGTCAGCTAGGTGATCTGACGGGTTATTTAGCTAATACGCCATTAACGAATTGGAAACGCTAGGCATTGGCGGCAAGCCACTCTTCTCTTAAACGTTGAATCCTTATTTGGGTTGTTTTCCAACGCTCTGTGCGAATAAGATCGCGGTATTCACCGCATGGGCGCTTAAGTAAAGTGTCCAATATAGGCACTTGTGTTTGCGGTAAGCCGTCAAGCGCTTCAATGGCACCTTCGCGGTTATTACATAGCATAACCATGTCACAGCCTGCTTGCTGGGCGGCAATTGCACGCTCGCTATAATTTCCGAGCACGTCAGCCCCTTTCATATTCAGATCGTCAGAAAAAACGACGCCCTTGAAGCTAAGATCGTCACGAAGGACTTTTTTGAGCCAATATTCAGAACCACTTGCGGGCTGGTCATCATACGCATCAAACACAACATGAGCCGGCATCATTGCATCTAGCAGCTTGTGATCAATCAGTTGTTTAAATACTGTCATATCGTGCTGTTTGATGGTGTCACGAGAGTCAAAAGGCGTTTCTAAGTGAGAGTCGGCTAACACACCACCATGACCAGGAAAGTGCTTACCTGTTGTCGCCATTCCCGCTTCTTTCATACCTTTGATAAATTGTGATGCGTAAGTAAAGACTTGCTGAGGGTCATCTGAAAAAGCCCGGTCGCCAATGGCTTTACAGTCAAAGCCAAGGTCTAATACTGGAGCTAAACTGAGATCGATGTCCATTGCTAGTAGTTCAGCAGCCATAAGCCAGCCACCTTGTAACGCTAATGTTTGTCCTTCTTTTTGAGAAGCAAAGGCTTTTGCTGGTGGAAGCAGCGTGAATTCATCGCGGAAACGTTGGACACGTCCACCTTCTTGATCGACGGCAATAAGAAGTGGGCGGTTTGCGGTTTGACGGATGTCTTTGACTAATGCACGCAGCTGGGCGCGGTCATGGTAATTCCGAGCAAAAAAGATGATACCACCAACCGTTGGGTGTTGAATTATTTCACGTTCTTCAGCATCTAACTCGTAGCCAGATACATCAAGCATTAATGGACCCATGGTCACTCCACAGTAGTCTTTGTAACAGCGTCATCTTCTTGTATTTGGCTGTTACCAGTACATTATTTTTAATGGCAATAACTTAGCATAGTGGTGAATATCCGCAATTTATTATCGATAGTGGCAATAATTGTTTCTACTGGTGGATACTAAGGTGACAGGTATAAATTAACTATTAAGCAGTTATTGAGCGTTATTTATACGTGCCTGTTGTTTAATATCAATATTTGGTGATTGGCGTCACATGTTCAATGTATTGCTTGAGTATGATTGCTCATTTATGTGATCAGTGCTGCTGAGTTGATTGCCTTGCTTGTTTAGACTGTTTCCTTAATAAAATAGTTAGGTTGATTCATATGTCAGTGCTAGTTGCAATCGCAATCACTACGGGTATTTTGTCGGGAATTTGGGGGTGGGTTGCCGTCTCTTTAGGTTTACTCAGTTGGGGCGGTTTTCTTGGGTGTACAACGTATTTTGCATCACCAAAAGATGGGCTGAAAGGGCTTGGCTTGAGTATGGCGACCAATCTGAGTGGTGTTTTTTGGGCCATGGTTATTATCAAGCTTTCTAGCGTATTTAGCATAGAGATCATTGGCTATGTGGTAACTGCGGTTGTTGCATTCTTTATGTGTGTCCAAGCAAAGCAAACGTGGCTAAATTTTATTCCGGGCACCTTTATTGGGTCATGTGCAACCTTTGCTGCAAACGGTGACTGGCAGCTTGTTGTGCCATCTTTGCTATTGGGGGTTGTGTTTGGTTACTGTATGAAGTCTTCAGGTTTATGGTTAAAAGAAAAGTTAGATGTGTCGTCTAAAGCATTGAATTCAGTCGATGAAGCCCAGTAGGTATTATTGAGTGGCCTTTCAAGGAAGGTAGTCAGTAAGACGGGTGCAAAGAAGAAGTTTCAGAGGAAAGCCTCTCTCAACACTGTTGAGAGGGGCTTTTTGTTTTATACCGGTACGACTATGAAGAGCTGTACCGTAATGAGCAATCATAATATTGATAGCAATCTGTCTTATAAGATGAAATTTAAAGTGTTTCTGACAATTGCGGATATTCAATCTGTGTTGTTTCAGGTTTATGGTTAAAGTTAGGTACTGTAGTACGTCCCAACATGGATAGCGTTACAAGCCATGTTGCATAAGGGATTTTAGCTTCGCCATCACGCCAGCGCTTAATCATACGGCCCGCATTACCACGAGATGCTGAAGACCCCAGCATGTAAGCAATGTCAGTTTCTGACAGACCAAGTAGGGCTTTCAGTGAATCCAAAGCCTCATTGATCTCATCTTGTGACGGGTGTTGCCAGCCTATAAGTGGTGACTTGATATTTTGCGGAGCATTATGGTTGTCGGCTAACCATTGTAAAAACGTTGATGTTGATTTCATAAATCGGAAGTCGGTAGTTAATTTGTCCATAGTGAGTACGCTTCTTGTTTTTTCCATGATGGGGCTATGGCGACTTCTTAATGAGTCGCTTATAGCCAGTGGCTTTTATTCGTAATCTGCCTCTAAAGCTAGATGAACGAATTTAATGTACATAATTTTTTAAACACAGCATCCTGTATTTGAACGGTGTTTGATTGATGTGGATTCTATACCGATATAAGCATGTTTATCAATATTACTTTCTAATTAATACATATAATAAATTAGAATTGATATAACTTAAGATTAATAATCCTTTATAATCATGATTTAACATCCATTATGGATGTGCTTTGGCTAGTGATCTGGATTTTATAATTTTTAGCAATATTTGGAAAATTAGATTTCACTAAGAATATAGCTTAAAAACGATAGTTGGCACCAAAATATACAACGGTGAGCATGTTGTTTGTAATTTTTAGTGTATCACTTGACTGCTCTTTTTTATTTTTAGCAGTGCTCTGAAGTACGGAAAAACGCATGCCAAAATCGAGCGTAAAGTGTTTTCCTATACGGCCAGTAATACCTGTTTGCGCACCATAGGTAAAACCTGAAGAAGTAAAGCTGTAAAAGTCATTTTGACTGTCTACTGTCTCTCGTTGATGAAAGCCAGCGTGAATACCAGCATAAGGGTTCCAATGACGCTGAGGTAAGAATAGGTACTCTGCACTAATGAGGTGCTGAGATATACTATCGGTCGTCTTCATCATGAGACGATTATTGTCATTGTATAGCTCGGTTTCAGCATCATGCTGTTCAAGTGTGTAAAATATCCGATATTGATTGGTATCTGATATCCAGCCGATATCAATACCAAATCCACCGTAGACATCCGAAATCATTAATGGATCTTCATTTGTGTTGCCAGAATCAAGCTCTTGGTTATAGTCGATTGCACTCAGCCCTAACTTACTGCCTACGTATACAGAGGCATGTGCAGAATAAGATGAAAACAGTAAGGCTACAAAAATTATTCTTATAGTTTTAGTCATGACGAAAGCAGTTGTATTTATTGGAAAAGCGTATCATATACTGAGTTAGTGTAATAATAAAATATTGTTTTATTGCTAAGGTGTCCTTATTGGAAGTTGCCTTTGCTCATGTTGGTTTATATTTAACGGTGAGTGCTTAAAAATGCTTCTATATTATGAACTTGCGGAAGCTTTGCTTGTCGGAGCAGCCGTGTGAACTAATAATGAAATTAATTCAATAATTTCATTTCAAGTACAACTAACTGTTCATTCTGGGTTAAAAATTAAGCGTTAACAGCTATAGTTAATACGATAGAATCGCTATGAAGGAGGCAGTTATGGTGCTTTCAGAGTGTAAAAGTCTTTATCAAGATCAGCATTTTATTGAGGCTAGAGTTGTACATGACTTTCTAAGTGCGGGTTGGGGGGTACATTTTATTGACCAAGATGGGCAAGATCATCCTGTTACTGATACATATGGCATCCCTTGTAGCTTTGATTCTTTGCAGCAAGCAGAAGCCATTGTCCATCAAGTAGGGGATTGCCCTATTGCAATTGATTCGTTGTTCCGTTTTGCTGAACGGTAGCGTTTGATTCTTAATTTTTCGATATGAAGTGCTCGCCAATAAAAACAGCCCAAATTTGGGCTGTTTTTTTATTCTTATTTGAAGCGTTCTGATGTTTAGTCGGCTTGCAATGAAGCGCCTTGTTGGGCTTCTAATTGTTCAACTTCTTTATCGAGTTCTGCAATTTTGTCTGCCATCAGTTTGTGGCAGTGATCAGCTAAAGCTCGTGCATCATTGGTTGTGTATGCCGATACATCTATCGGTTCTAGCATTTCAGCAATCACGACACCGTTTGTGCGACGGTTTAGGTCAATTTTGTTATGGGTTGTGCTTACACACATAGGCACGATAGGAACACCTGCTTCAATTGCCATACGGAAAGCCCCTGTTTTGAATGGCAATAGACCACGGCCTTTACTGCGTGTGCCTTCTGGGTAAATCCACACCGACAGATTACGTTGATGAATCGCTTCAACAACTTGCTTGATGGTGTTACGTGCTTTTGATTTGTTTTCACGATCAATCAGGATATTACCTGTGATCCAATAAAGCTGACCGAAAAAAGGTAGCCACAATAAGCTTTTTTTACCGAGTGATACGGTGCGAGGTTGGAGCATGCCCGGCGCAGTGACGAAGTCAAACACGCTTTGGTGATTAGAGATATAAACACTGTTACCTGCATTTTTTACACGCTCTGTACCGCGCTGGATAAGTTGTAGCCCAACCAGTTTGTGAAGTTGATTAAACCAACGACAGAAAAAGTGGACGTGCTTAGGATCGCGCGGGCTGAATAAGCAATAAATAAGCGCGAAAAGTGTCATGAAGATGATAAAAAATGCCGCAAGCACTATGCGGATAAAACTAAGCACATTGACTCCCTAATCAAAGCTGAGGCCGTATCATACTGATACGAAAAAAGTATAAAAACAAGTTTACTTTACATAAGTAGGTTTAAGAGTTCTGGTTTTAATTCACAGAATGGTAACAAACTTATTTTTCAAAATAAGATGTAATTGACTGACGTGGTATTACATAAATCTTAATAAGAAACAATACACTAGTTGGATTGAACCACCATGTAGCATGCATTATGAAAGGAAATATCCGTGATAGCTAGGGGCTGTTGAGCATTCGTGGTGATTTTTACAGCAATTGTGGGTTCTTTATACAAGCTTGAGTCGGTGGGAAGCGTAGTACAACATAAACTCAACATACAAAATAGTTTATTCAGTCGGATTTATTTCCTCACTTTTTAGTACTTTCATTATTGAGTGTTAGAGCAGTATGACGTAGCAATTTGTACTCAGTGAGTCGAATGTTATTTCATTATATCTGTGATTTAAATCCAAAAGGTGAATATTTAAACGAATATGTGTTGGATATATTCATTGGCCATATGCAGTATGACTGAATGATTCAACAGCATCTTGTTTAGTAGATAATTGACTATGGTTGAAATATATTCAGTATTCTTCTTTAGGTGCTAAGTGTTTGATTAACATGGTTGAATTTCTTCTGTTGTGTGGAGTTTGAGGCTTACGCTTGTAAAGCCTCTTTTTTTTCCGATTTCTTCCTGTCTTTGTCACTCTTCGTCATCCATAATGAAGGTATCATTTCTTGGGAGTGTCACTGCGCGTGCTAAACGGATTTTATACTTCTACCTTGCTATTTTTCTTTCTCACCCTTACTGGATGTTCATCGTCAAAGCAAGTTGTTGCGCCGCAGCCCTCAACGTCGACTGTAACAACAACACCAGATATTCAGACTCAATCTCAGCTCAGTTTTGTTAACGTCTATGAAGAATGGAAGGGGACGCCGTACCGCTTAGGTGGAACAACTAAACGTGGTATTGACTGCTCGGCTTTTGTACAAGTTGGTTATTCTGATGTGTATCAAACACTGTTGCCACGGACGACGGGCGAGCTTGCAAAAATGGGAAAGTCAGTTTCAAAACAGCAGGCTAAGTATGGTGACTTAGTATTCTTTAAAACGGGTTATCGTTTGAGGCATGTGGGTATTTATATTGGCAATAATCAATTTATGCATGCGTCCACCTCTAAAGGAGTGATAGTTTCGCGTTTAGACAACCCTTATTGGCAACGAGCGTTTTGGCAAATCAGAAGAATGCCTATTCATTAACCTTGTTATCCACGCTTATTTTCCTGTTAGTTACTGCTCGCATAACCTGAAAACTAGGATCATACTTTAGCTGTCGTAATCTCTTTTGGAGGTGTCTATGGCTATGGCCATAACGGTGGGGCAATTCTTATGTGCTCACCATATCGATTTTAGTGTTGCTCACCACCGCCACACAGATACATCGTTTAGTTCAGCGGTGTCTGCACATGTACCTGCAGCTAATGTGACAAAAGCCGTGTTGCTTAAGACGGTTGCAAATGAATATTTGCTCGCAGTTGTACCTGCGAATCGTAGAGTCATGGTAGATAAGGTCAATATGCTGACAGGAAAAGTGTATACCTTAGTTGCAGAGCATGAGCTGTCGCAGATATTCCAAGATTGTGAACCTGGTGCGGTTCCGTCTTTGGGGCAGGCTTATTCAATACCTATGTTGGTCGATGATGCGCTGATCGATAAAGATGAGTGGTTTATGGAAGCGGGGGATCATGAAAACTTGATCCATTTGGATAAAAAGCAATTCATGAAAATTATTCGAGGGTGTCAGCATCGAAATATCAGTAGTTACGCAATGCCGTAATGTGATGTGTTGTTGTAAAAAAGGTAGATGAGAATCTACCTTTTCTTGTTGTGGTTCAGGGTAAAAAGCGATTAAACGTCGTCAAAGTCGCCAAAATCATCACCACCAAATCCCTCATCACCGCCGAAGAAGTCGCCACCCCCGCCAAATAAGCTGTCATCGCTATTATTTGCTAAGGTATCGTCATCAAAGCCAGCAGAGCCAAAACCACCGTCGCTTGAATCATTAAAGCCCGCGTCACCAAATCCGCCTGTGCTGCTATCGGTATAATCCGACGCGAAGCCACCTGTTGAATCATCAAGAAAGCTGCTAGCGCTGTCTTCTGCTGATGCCAGTGAATCTGCTGCAGCACCATCATCGTTATTGAAGAGTGCGTTGCTGATCATATTACCCGCCACCATACCAACAGCGACAGAGGCGGCTGTTTGCATAAAACTACCGAATGCACTTGGTTGATGCGCAGGTTGAGGCGGCTGTGGAGCCGGACGGTTGCCACCCATCATTTTGCTTAATGTGCCACGGTTGGCTTCTGATTTGTGGTGTTCAACACACTTTTCTAAATAATCATTTTTTTGTTTCAACTCTTTAAGCGCCATTTCTTGTACAAGCACTGCTTGAGTTAGCTTATAGATGGCGTCTTGCTGCGAGCCGATTTCATCTTTGATCAGCGTTTCTGCATCTTGATCTTTTGTTTTTTCAGGGCTTTGTTTTAGTTTGTTAGCCACATTTTGGATGAGTTCTTTTTCTTGTGGAGTCATGTTTACCTTCTCATTTCGCTAGTGGCGTCAGTTATGGGGAGTACCATAATGGCCATATATTCTGTTTTAGAACGCGTATTTTATTATGGTTACATCCTAGCGCACTGGAGATGTTTCTATCTGTTAAGTTACGTAAATCTTTTCGCTAATTGCAGTATTAATGCGCAGTTCAGCGCTTTTTAAGTGCAAATTCAGCATGTAGTCAGTATTCAGTGCACGGGAGAGAGTAAGACAAATAGGGGGATGACGCTAAGTAAAAACCTTGATTGATAGGACAAGAAAACTGAATCGACGTTTCTAACGTCGCAATGTAGAGAAAAAGAAAAGGATAAAAGGTAGTGTTGGGGGCTTTAAAACATAAGCCCGCAATAGCTGCGGGCTAGGTCGCTAAAATACAGCAAGATAACTTGTCGAAATTAGACGCTAATAAAGGTGCTTATTGGCGAATCCCCTCAACATGCAGTTCTAAATCGGCATAGCTTGAAGCCCCCATTACAGGAATGTCAAAGTCAGCCAACTCTATACGTGTTGTGCCGGTAAAGCCTGCACGATAACCACCCCATGGATCATCGCCTTCACCAACAAAATGTGCATCAATAGACAGTGGCTTGGTTTGGCCGTGTAGGGTAAGTTCACCTTGAATTTCGATGTTACCGTTGCCTTTATCTACAATTTTATTACTGGTGAAATTTGCTGTAGCGTATTTCTTTACGTCGAGAAAGTCGTTGCTACGAATATGCTTATCGCGTTCAGCATGGTTAGTATCCAAGCTAGTAGTATCAACGTTTACATTCACTTTTGATGCAGTAACATTCGCTGGATCGTAACTAAAAGTTCCATCGAAAGTGTTAAAACGGCCTTTGATAAAGCTATAGCCAAGGTGCTGAACTTTTAAGTTGATAGAGGCGTGCGCACCTTGTGTATCAATGACGTAATCAGCAGCTGTTGCTAGTTTAGGTAGCATAGCGGCAGAAAGTAAACTTAGAGCGATTAGAGGCTTTTTCATGACTTTGTAACTCCTAACATTTTTCTTAAAGTATTATCTTTATTTATGAAGTGGTGTTTTAACGCAGCAAGCGCATGCAGTGCTGATAGACCGATTAAGGCAAAGGCAATGTAGTAATGCACCTCACCTGCAAGATCGGCTTGGTTGTCAAACAACTCACCAAGTGCTGGTACTGAAAACCAATCAAATACGTCAATGGCACGTCCATCTGCTGTTGAAATCAGATAGCCTGAAATAAATAAACCAATGAGCAGTAGGTAGATAACGGCGTGTGCTAATTTAGCGCCGATTTTTTCCCAATTTGCGCCTTCAATGGGTGGGTGTGAAGCAAACAGTTTCCATATCAAACGAAAGAGGGTAACCGCTGCCAAACATAGACCAATTGATTTATGCCAATGAGGGGCTGGTTTATACCATTCTGAATAATAGTTGAGATCGACCATCCATAAGCCTAGTGCAAATAATCCAATCACAGTCAGCGCTGTCGTCCAGTGAAGCACGATTGATATCGGGTCATATTTTTTGACAGTGTGTTGCATAACCTTTGCCTTCATCTCATTAGGGGGCGAGCAATACGCTAGCCTTAACTGATGAATTTATTGTAGAAGGAAAATATTCAGAGAACAGGTGAGGGAGTTGAACAACTAGGTCAAAAAATTTGAATGAACTTAATAAGGTTCCCTTACCGGCACAAAAAAGCCCTCACCATGAGGGCAAACTTCAATATTATCAGGGTGATGTATTGAAGGTTTGGCGATAATTTTTATTGAACTCTTATGTACTGAATCGCTTGCTGCAAAAACTTAGTGTGCCATGCACGTTAGGGTTAACGCAGAATATTATTATCGTGACGCCATTCCATAATCGTCCAATCTTTCATTTGTGCGTGCATAGCCAGTGTTGGGTCGGGATTAACGGCGAATGGTTTGTCGACAGCATTGAGTAAGGGTAAGTCATTAATAGAGTCACTATAGCCATAACAGCCTTTATATTGGGCGTCATTAGAGGCTAGCCATGTCTTCATTCTGGTCACCTTTCCTTGTTGGTAACTGAGTACACCTTTGGTATTGCCAGTATAAATGTTATTCAGAGTCTCAAGCTCGATAGCGATGGCATCATCAGCCCCCAACATATTCGCGATAGGCTTTACGAGGTGTTCTGAAGTTGCTGAAGCGATGATGACGCTGTCACCTCGTTTTTTGTGCCATTCAATGCGTGCTAAACCATCTTGGTAAAGCGCCGGTTTGATTTTTTGCTCAATAAATTCGTTTACCAGCTCTTCAATTGCCGTTCTGTCTTTGCCAATCAGCGGTGCCAATGTTGCTCGCATGTAAGAATGCATATCCATATCGCCTTTGGCATAGGCTAACATCATCTCTTCTTCTTCAGCTTGTAATGCAGGTAAAGCAATACCTTGTTCGACTAAAAATGCGGTCCACAGACTTGCAGAGTCTGCCGCGATTAATGTGTCATCAAGATCGAAAATAGCTAAATAAGGACGATGCTTTTTTACTGTACTGTCTATCACCAAACTCTTTCCTTTGTTATGTCTGATTTTTGACTGATTTGATGGGTAAAGACTAGTGGTAATATGTGACATTTCTCTTTCAAAAATGTGTAATTTTAATTTTTATAGGCTGTGTAATCGTAGAAGTATGTTAGATTTGTTTCATATAGGGTGTTGAGCCGCGGTTTGAGGTGGCGAAAATTCGCTTTTAGTCAATAATTCGACACTTGGTTGTGTGTGTGATGGTTTTTTGACGTAATCTATATCTTATACTGATACCTTATGTAATTATCTAGCCTGTTTGGTACGACGGGCAGTATTTTTTGGGGATGTGGTCTTTATATGTTGTTAAATGAGTTTATGTAGTGAATAAAATATTGAGAACTGTTCACGATATAGAGCATTACTTACGTGGTACCACATCTGATGGTTTTAGCTTCGTATATCAAGATAAAGTCATTAAAAGCGCCTTTCAGCCGATAGTAAAACGCGATAAAACAGTCTTTGGTTATGAAGCCTTAATGCGCATTTACGATAAAGAAGGTTTACGTTTTCAAACAGAGCCGTTTTTTACGTCCCGACATTTACCTATTTTCGATAAAATTAATATTGATCGTCTTGCCCGTGTCATTCATCTTCGTAACTTTGCGCACTTTATTCGCCAAGGTGCGTTATTCCTTAACATGAGCCCTGATGCATTGATCGACAATCGTGACTATAAAACAGGTAATAACCTCTTGTTTCCTCGTGTGAAAGAGCTTGGGCTAAACCTTCACGATATTTACTTTGAGCTATTAGAACACCACTGTACTGATGACCATCGATTGAATAACGTGTTACGCAGTATGCGGGGGAAAGGGGTTAAGCTCGCAATGGATGATTACGGGAGTGAAGCCTCATCGGCAACACGTGCTTTAACGGTCAAGCCCGACATCATCAAAATGGATAAAAGTCTATTACAAGAATACCTTAGTGGTGCGCCAGAACGTTTAAATGATGCGTTGCGAATAGCAAAAAAAGTAGGGGCGAAAGTGCTGCTAGAAGGCGTGGAAGATCAGCATGCTTATGATGTCGCGATGATGCTCAATGTAGACTTTATGCAAGGGTACTATTTTGGTCGGCCTTTACTCTTAAATGAATTTGTGGAGCAATCGCGGTTAGTCAATTAACCGCGATTGTGTTTGAAATGCTATTGCGCAATCCCACCTTGAGTCAGCTTCGCTGGGTTGAGTAATCGTTCTAGCTCACTTCGGCTTAATGCAGTTTCTTCTTCTGCGACATCAATGATTGCCCGCTGTTCTTTATATGCTTTCTTGGCTATTTCTGCCGCTTTTAAGTAACCAATCACTGGGTTTAGTGCAGTTACCAATATTGGGTTTTTGGCTAGTGCTTGCTGAAGGTTATCGTCACGTACCATAAAGGTCGCAATCGCTTTATCGGCTAATAGGGTAGAGGCGTTGGCAAGTAGCTCCATACTTTGAAGCAGGTTATGGGCTATAACAGGTAGCATAACGTTTAACTGGAAGTTACCAGATTGTCCCGCGACTGTGATGGTAGCATCGTTACCTATCACTTGCGCAGCAACCATAGCAGCGGCTTCAGGGATCACTGGATTAACCTTTCCTGGCATAATCGATGAGCCTGGCTGCAAGGCTTCAAGCTCAATTTCACCTAACCCTGCCAGTGGGCCAGAATTCATCCAGCGCAAGTCATTGGCAATTTTCATGATTGCTACAGCTGTTGTTTTTAACTGGCCCGATAAAGCAACAATGGCATCTTGGCTACCAAGATTGTAGAAAAAGTTATCGCTAGTGGTAAAAGCGATTTCGGTTGATATTGATAGGTTATTAGCAAAAATAGCGGCAAATTGCGGATCAGCGTTGATCCCTGTGCCAACGGCTGTCCCGCCTTGGGCAAGCGCACTGCTATTTTCTAATGCGTGTTCAATGCCTAGTTTGGCTTTCTCAATTTGGGTTTTCCAGCCTTGTAGCTCTTGTGTGAGTGAAATCGGCATGGCATCCATTAAATGCGTACGCCCTGTTTTTATCACCCCTTCAACTTGAATACTTTTTTTATCGAGCGCTGTGTTTAGGTGGGACAACGCAGGTGATAGATGCTGGTGGTAGCTTAATGCGGCACTGACTTGAATTGCGGTTGGGATCACATCGTTGCTGCTTTGCCCCATGTTCACATGATCATTGGGGCTCACGGTTTGACCAAGCTGTTCACTGGCTAGTGTCGCAATTACTTCATTAGCATTCATATTTGAACTGGTTCCAGAGCCTGTTTGAAAGACATCTATAGGAAAATGTTCATGGTATTGCTTGTCGATGATCTTCTGGCAACTGTCAATGATTGCATGTGCAATGTCGTGATCGAGCAACTTTAATTCAAGGTTACTGCGTGCTGCCGCTTGTTTTATGTATGCCAATGCTTGAATGAAGGTGGTTGGCATTGGTATTCCGCTAATGGGAAAGTTATTGATAGCACGCTGTGTTTGAGCTTGATAAAGCGCGTCTTTTGGCACGTGCACATCGCCCATGCTGTCGGTTTCTGTTCGGTATTGGATAGTCATGAAAGGTCCTTAGAAGCCAGATGTATGTTGGACTTGTCTGATTTCTCGCTGTAATGAGAGGAAGCGCTGTTTACCTGTTTGCGAGTCGCCATAATATTTCTTTAAGGCGAGCAGCGGACAATGCAGATAATCCCAACAGACACGACGAAAAATACGCGAATGACCACGATGATCGATGGCTTTGAGTAGATTGAAAAACACCCGCCGTAGGAATAGTTCTTGTAGAAGCGGATTCGGGGTTTGGGTCCCTGATTGGTAACAAGCAGCAAGTGTTATCCCTGATTGAATAAAATCAACAATGACGTCTGGTTCAAAACCAGGAACGATGTGCGGGTTAAGAAAGCGATCTTCAGCAGAGAAGAAAGCTTGGTAGCAACTTGCTGTTTGTTTCATGCGAGATCCGATGTTTAATTTCTGTAGTGATAATTATTATCATTTAGGGTGGTTGCACGCAAGTAGAAAACACGATGTTTGTATAAATACCTACACCATTAATTTTCATCTCGTTCTTGTTGGTCAAGGTTACAAATAAGTACGTTATCGGTTTTGTCAGTAGAGCCACAACCTAACTGCAATTTTTGTTCAGTGCTAAGTGTTTCTTACTACGTAATATTCTGCTTAGTGAATCAAGAGTATGGATATAAACAAGCTTAGTGCTCTAGTCAGAATCTGCTATGAAAATGGTAGCATTTTAGGGAGGTGTAGAGGGAGCATTAGGTGGTGAGCCTTGGGCTATGCCCCTCTGATGTCTTAAGTATGATTTTATAGGGAAGCTGTTTGGATTTGCCAACCTTTGGTTTTGGCTAAGACTTCAAATTGTTCTCGTTCTAAAGCGACTTGCTCTTTGAGCCAAGTGATAAAGGTTCGTGTGATGGCATTTTGTTTTTGGCAAACATAGGCATAACGCCATGGACCCTCAATGATAGTGACGGGGTGAGGGAGTTGAAGAAACCCCTTCTCAAGTTCATTCACAACCAGTAGTAAGTCAGTCATTGCGATGCCTTGCCCTGCCATACAAGACGTTAGCGCCATATCTAAAGTGTCGAAGGTTAATCCATTGTCTTGATGTGAGAAGCGAATTCCTGATTGTGCAAGCCAATTGCGCCAGTCAGATCTGTCTTTAGTTGGGTGTAATAAGGGAAAACAAAGTGCTTCTTCGAGTGTTAGTTGTTGGGTTTCTGGTGCGATCAATGCTGAATAGACTGGCGCGAGTAGCTCATCACGTAAAAAGATCGAATCAAAGCGATTTTGAGGCTTATCTTCATAGTTATAGATCGCAATGTCGTATTCATCATTCGCGAGGCTAACCTCATCGCTGCTATTGCCTATGATGGAAGAGAGGACAATATCGATATCGGGCTGCTGTTCTTTAAATGAATGCAAGCGAGGAATGAGCCAGCGTACTGCTAAGCTCATGGCTACATTCAAGCGTAAAGTGTTGTCATCTTGGTGTTTAAGTTGATCAATATGACCATTTAGTTCGCTAAACTGGCGAGTTAGTAAATCAGCAAGTGATTTACCTTCATTCGTTAATGTTAAGGCTCTATGCTGCCTTATAAATAGTGCAATACCGATATTCTCTTCTAACTGTTTTATTTGGCGACTGACCGCACTTTGAGTCACATTTAGTTCTTCTGCTGCGAGTGTAAAGCTTAAATTGCGCGAGGCGGCTTCAAATACACGTAATGCGTTAAGTGATGATGGCAATGAAGCGTGTCTTTTTTTCAACTTAGCGACCTCTTGCATGAGTTTTATGAATGCAAGAGTGCCGAAAACTCGTTTGAAAATCAATGCGAATAGCACTACCTTGTGAGAGTAAGACGCAAGTTATTTTCACGCTGTAGCTAAAAAGCAGTTGAGGCAAGTATCGGTAACACACTTTTTCACTTCCCTCTGTCCATCGAGATAACTCACTGCCTAGCCATACAGTTCAATCGCATATTCAAGCAAATCTAATAATTCCGTGAGCACTAAAGACGAATGAAAAAGCTGATAAGCCTAGCTATACCTTTAATTATTTCTCAGTTGATTGCCCAACTTCTTATGTTCACCGATGTTTGGATGATGGCTCAACTGAACATTCTCGCAATCGCTGGCGGTGGCTTGGGTGCGTCTGTGTATTCGTTTATCTTCATTATTGCGGGCAGTACAGTTGGCTGTGTCGCTAACTTAATCGCTATTGCTTACGGTAAACAAGTGCGTCAGCCAGAAAAAGCTGATCAAGAAGTTCGTTCCTCGTTAAAGGGGGGGATTCTTCTTGCCGTGATATTAACGGTGGCACTGCAGCCGTTGTTTTACACTATGGATAACTGGTTACTGCATGCTAAACAAGATCCGCAGGCCGTTGTTCTCGCTATGGATTACTTTCATGCATTGAAATGGTCTATGTTGCCAACACTCTTTTTACTTGTATTACGTAGCCTAGTCAGTGCATTTGGTGATACACGCTCAGTTATGGTGATGTCATTAGCGACTGTGATGCTCAATGTCCCACTCAGTTATCTATTGGCATTCAAGCTAGATATGGGGATTGCGGGCTTAGGCTACGGCACATCGTTAGCTGCATTCATTATTATGTTGGGTTATGGCTTTTGGGTCTTTAGCCAACCACGTTATAAAAAATATAATCCTTTGATGTTAATAGGTGAGTATAAGCTGAATGCGATTACACCACTGCTAGGTATTGGTGTACCGATTATGATTGCCACCTTGCTTGAACACGCGTTGTTTTCTGGGGCGGCTTTATTAGCGGGTACCTTAGGTGCTGTGTCGTTAGCGATTAACCAGATTGCGATGCAATGCTTGAATTTCTCGTGGAATATCGCTTTTGGTTTTTCGCAAGCGACCTCTATTCTCGTTAGCCAGCATGTCGGCAGTAATGAACCGCGTTTGGTGCGTCATTATGCTAAACAAGGCTTGATCGTGGTGACAGCAACCAGTGCAGTGATCGGTGTGTTGTTAAGTATGTACCCAGAATTTTTAACACAGGTGTTTAGTGTGGAAGGGGATGCGTTAGCAACCGATCTTGTGAAAGCCTTACCTGGTGTCATGATCATGGTTGCATTGTGCTTTGTGGTCGATGCATGGCAACTGGCAGCCATTAGCATTTTACGTGGAATGAAGGTTGTGATAGCCCCAACCGTCGTCACTGTTATCGGTTATTGGCTTGTTGGCTTACCTGCTGCTTGGTTCTTAATGGATACGATGGGACTTGAAGGTATATGGGCGGGTGTGGCTCTGGGCTTAGCGGCAACCGGTATTTTGTTAATGGCTATTCTCTACAAAAGTGTGACTGACTTTCAACGTAAAGCCGAAGGCGTAGAAGCCCATTCCATGGGCGTAGCTGTCTAGGCCTCGATCTGCATACCATAAAGCGAACTGGGTGACATTTAGGTGGTTCGCTTTTCCTTTCGCGAGTGTTCTTCATTCGCTTTGTCTATCGTATCTGACAAGATTCTGAGTGTGATGATGGCAATATCGTCGTAAGATGAGAGTCATCTGATTTATGCAATAAGATCGAGGAAGATCGATGTCTATTACCAACCAGTTGTTATTGTTTCTGGATGTTGTACAGCAGGGGTCTTTTACGAAAGCCGCACTACTGCATGATATGGACAATTCATCGCTTTCGAAGCAGATAAAAAAACTTGAGCAAGTGCTTGGGGTGCAGTTATTGAATCGGTCAACCCGATCTTTTTCTTTAACGTCGGCAGGGGAAGAGATCTTAGAGCAAACACACACACTTGTGGAGACATTAGACAATATAAAAAATATTGCTGATGCTTACCAATCTGTGCCTAAAGGAGAACTGCGGATAACTTCTCCAGTCTATTTTGGGCAAGAATACCTGCAACCTGTGATTTCACAGTTTATGCAGCTGTACCCTGATGTAAAAATAAATCTATCTTTGGATGATAAGAAAGCCGATATTATTGGCGATCATTTCGATCTCGCTTTTCGTTTGGGTAAGTTAACAGAATCGAACTTAATCGCTCGTAAAATTGCAGAGACAAATTTTATTGCTGTTGCTGCCACCGCTTTTATTGAAACGCATGGACTTCCTCAAACACCAGACGAGCTGATCGCACTGCCTGCTGTTGTTTACAGCAATGGCACGCTTACGCTTGATCAATTGAGCACTCGAGAAAGAGGAAGCAGTAAGCCATTTGATATGTATAAAATGCAGGGAAATTATAAAGTCAGCGATGTGCGCACTATGATTGGCGCAGTAAGGGATGGTCTAGGCTATAGCCTAATTGATATTTCTAATTTAGATCAGCATATGGATGAACTAGGTTTGGTGCAGTTATTACCGCATTATGAAGTATCGACGAGAGAAACGGCTATTTATGCGATCTACCCTCACCGAAAGCAAACTATGCTAGTGAAAGAGTTTATCAAAGCGGTACAAGACTATATTGGTTCGCCTCCTCGTTGGGAATCGCACATTATCAGTGCTTCCAATACGTAGCCTGCATTTGGTGAGACAACTGTGTAATCGATCAAGTAAGCGGCAACATCAGATGTAAAGCAAAGGAAGAAAATAATAGCAAAGGCGAACTGCCAATCAGTTCGCTTTTTTATATGTTCTTACTCATTACGTTAGGCTAAGGCTTCATAGCTTATCGACAATGAATGCGTTTAGGTTTTTGGTTGATGCTAAGCGTATGGCTTTAGCGGGTGCATAATCTGGGTCATCAATCCACGCTTGTGCTGCCGATCGGCTTGGAAATTGGAGTACGACTTTGATATCAGCATCATGACCATCAAGTTGTAGGCCTTCATTGGTGGCGGCGAGTAGTGCACCACCATGTTTTGCAATAGTGCTGCCTGTTAGTTCGTTAGAGCCTGGATTGTATTTCGCATATTGTTCTGGATCGGCAATATCGTAAGTTAGAATAAAATAAGCAGTCATGAAGGTTAACCTTGTTCTTTTGTAGGTTCTCGTTTTGATTGATGAGAACTGTTTTGGAGGCGTTATCATGCCGTGAAGGACGGCTCTGAAAAATAGTTCTACTTTCCAATCATCTTGGAACTTTTTATCCATAATCTCGCGAGAAGTGAGAGAGAGCAGCCTTATGGTGTTGGTGGGTAATCATGCTTATTATCAAAAATAAATTGAAAGTATTTCTGTCATAGCATGGTTTTTCTTATGTAATCTTCACGTTATTGTTTATCCCATGCTTTATTTGAAAGCCTAGTGTTTAAAGCGCCCATACAAATTAACGCTGAGCGATAGTTTTAGACGGCTATGTATTGCGGTACTTAGCATAAAACCCGCAGGCGGATAACAATATTATCGGAGAAACATATCATGCCAGTCCCTTCTACAATGCAAGCTATCGGCTTTACTCAATCATTACCTATTGAACAGCCTGAAAGCTTGGTTGATTTCACAACAGCAATGCCAACCCTTGGTGATGATGATTTGCTGGTAAAAGTGAGTGCGAATTCGATTAATCCGGCGGACGCAAAAATTCGTGTACGTGCAGCGGCAGATAAAACATTAGAGCAGCCTCGTGTGCTTGGGTTTGATGCTGTGGGGATTGTCGTTGCGACAGGAAAAAACGTAGCGGGCTTTGCGACTGGCGATCGTGTTTACTATGCTGGCGATGTGACGCGATCAGGATCAAATGCAGAGTATCAAGCCGTTGACCACCGAATTGTGGCCCATGCGCCACTCAGCCTGACTGATGCAGAAGCTGCGGTAATGCCATTGGGCGCATTAACCGCGTGGGAAGCCTTGTTTGATCGTTTACGCATCAAGCCTACTGAGAAGAAATCCCTACTGGTCATTGGTGGTGCTGGTGGTGTGGGTTCTATTACTATTCAATTGGCGAAACAGCTGACTAATCTGACGGTTATAGCAACGGCTTCTCGTCCTGAAACCGAACGTTGGGTAAAGCAAATGGGAGCAGATCATGTTGTTAACCACCGTGATCTTGTAAATTCTGTGCGTGAGCAAGGGATCGAGCATGTCGATTACATTTTTAATGTTGCTGATACCAAAGGACATTGGGATGCCATGGTAGAACTGATTGCACCACAAGGTATGATCAGTTCAATTGTTGAATTTGATGGCGGCATCGACTTGTCTCAACTTCAAGGCAAATCGGTGGGCTTTATTTGGGAACTGATGTTTACTCGCTCGCTATTTAAGACGGATGACATGATTAAACAGCAAGAAATATTGTTCCAAGTGGCGAACTTGATTGATGCTGGCCGTATTCAAACGACGCTCACAGATACTATCGACGGTTTTGGTGCCGATGTGATGAAAGAAGCCCACCGTCGCATTGAGACTGGTGCATCAATCGGCAAAATTGCGATTAACTTTGCTAACAGCTAGGGTTAAGCTCTCAACAGACTTTCAATGACGATCAATAAGCCCGCTTATTGATCGTTTTTTGTTAGGGGCCCATTTGGCGCGTATTCATCTTACTTTTCTTTTATCTTGTATTGAGTAGGCATTCAAGTGCTTGAAGCATAAATTATAAGCATTATAATTTCCTCACTATTATCAAAAAATTTTAGACAATCAGTGAGAGAGATATGTTGCTAGAAGATCTGCAAATTATACTGAAAGTCGCTGAGTTCCGAAGCATAACAGCCGCTGCAGCAAATTTAGATATGCGCACAGCAACGGCGAGCGCTGCGGTAAAACGCGTTGAGAGCGCATTAGGTTTAGAGCTTTTTATTCGTACAACGCGTCATTTAAGGTTGTCGAGTGCTGGTGAACGTTATATCCCACAGTGTGAGCAAGCCTTACTCATGTTGGATCAAGCAAAGCAAAATATGAAAGATGGGTTAGACATCGTTGACGGTGAACTGCGTATCGCACTGTCATCGGATTTAGGTCGAAACCTTGTGCAGCCTTGGCTTGATGAATTTATGGATGCGTATCCTCAATTAAGTGTCCGCGCCAATATTAGTGATAGCAATGTTGATTTTTATCGAGACTCTGTCGATATGGCCTTGCGTTACGGATCGCCAACCGATGCCAATATGTACGGTTTTAAAATCTGCGATGTACCTCGTGTACTTTGCGCGACAAAAGCGTATTTAGCGCAACATGGAACACCTAGTGTACCGAGTGATCTTACTCAGCATAATGCGCTGCTTTATCAGCTTCATGATGTCATTCAGGATGTCTGGGAGTTTTCAGCAGATGGTGTTAAACATAAAGTGAAGCTAACCGGTAACAGGGCATCAAATGATGGCGATATGGTACGGCGTTGGTGTATCGCTGGACACGGGCTTGCGGTGAAATCCAGTTTAGATATGTCACAAGATTTGCTTTCAGGTAGCGTCGAAAGTGTCATGTCAGCATATCAGGCGACGCCTACTGAGCTGTGGTTAGTTTGCCCAAGCCGACAATCGATTACTCCGGCGGTGCGTTTGTTACGGGATGCTTTTAGAGAGAAAACAGCAGTGATACTTGAACAGCTTGCAGATAAAGGTGTTATTTAAGACTGTTGTACAATGCCGTAGAGCCTTGATGAAAGAATGCCGTTCATGATTTTGAACGGCATTGTTGTGCTTCACTTGAGCTTCTTAATCTCGCTTTGTTGAAAGATCAGCAATTAAATATACACACTGACTAGCAAGGTCGTGGCGGATAAGGCTATTAATATCCCTAGTAGTGGCAATACAAATTTAAGCCACTTATCAAAGGTGACATTCACCATCGCCAGTGATGCTAAGACTAAGCCTGTTGGGGTAATAAAGGCCATTAATCCCATACCAAATTGGTAAGCACTGACAATATTGTCACGAGGTACACCCACTACATCCGCTAACGGTGCCATGATAGGCATCGACAATACGGCTAAGCCTGAAGAAGACGGTACGAAGAAAGATATTCCCGCGAACAAGAACATCATCACTACGATAAACACGCCTTTGTCCATACCATCGACCATTGCGGCACTGGCATGCAAGATTGAATCACTGATCATACCGTTATCCATTAGCACAGTGACCCCACGAGCAATCGCAATGATCAAAGCGACCCCCAATAAGTCGTTAGCACCTTGGATAAATTCAGTCACAAACTGCTTTTCAGGAATGCGGTCAACGATGGCAATAATAATGGATGAAACAAAGAACAGCGTCGTCATCTCTTCAAACCACCAACCTAAAGATGATACGCCGTACACCATGATGAAGAAGGTTGATGCAAACAAAATCAGAATGAGTGAGTGATGTTTTTCAAGTTTACTGTGATCTTGGTCGGCTGACACATTTTTCAAGAAACGCGCTTCGATCTCTTTCTTTTGGTTATAGATCAAAGATTGAGTTGGATCGGCTTTTACTCGCTTAGCATAGCGAATGATGTACAGCATGCAGGTAACAGTACCAACAATAAGCAATGCAAGACGAGAGTTAAGCCCAAGTGTCCAGTTAATGCCTGCTGCGTTAGATGCGATGATGGTCGAGAACGGGTTCACGGTTGAACACATGGTACCGATTGAAGAACCTAAGTAGATAGCAGCAAGTGCAACGATAGCGTCATAACCTGCGGCGATAAAAATGGGCACTAGGATAGGGTAGAAAGCGATGGTTTCTTCGGCCATCCCAAAACTGGTACCGCCAAGGGAAATAAGCGCAGTAACAATCACAATTAACCAGGTTTCTCGGCCTGTCATCACATGTGATAACCGGTTGATCCCTGCACTGAAGGCTCCTGAGTGATTAACGATACCAATAAAGCCACCGATGACTAACACAAAGAAGACCACATCTATCGACTGATACATCCCTTGAATAGGCGCTTGGAATAAATCCATGATCCCTTGTGGATTCGGGTCGACGGCAGTATATGAATTGGGGATCCCAACAGGTTTATAGATATCCCCATTCACGAATTTTTCTAAGTCCGCTTTAATACCGACACTATCGAGACTGTCTTGCGTCGCGGGTAGATCTGAAGTGGTGCCATCAGCATAGGTAATTTCAAACTTATCGCCCTGATACGACAGTTTGTTATATACCCCCGCGTCAACCACCCAAGTAAGTAGTGCAACAATTGCCGCGACTGCAAATAACACAGTATAGGCGGATGGAAAGCTCAGCCCTTTTTTGGTGGGTGCTTGTGTCTCAGTATCACTCATACGCTAACAACTCCATGTTGGTGATTGTAGTTCATCGCTGTTTTGTTTGTTTCTTGCTCTTTTGTCGAGTTTATAGGCTGAATTTAATACTGTTCGCTAGATTAAAAATCGTACTATGTCGCAAATTTGTAGATGTATTAACTAATATTTACCGTTAAATCTTATATTTTCGACTTTCGGCATTCTCTGCAGTGTTCTCTTGAATGAGTGCATTATGAAATGACCGTTAAATCAATGAATCGAAACACAAGATGAGTACCTTAAGGCTTTAATCGTCAAGGGTTTATTAACTTGCGATCAGTCTTTGCTCTTTAATCCCGCGTACTTCACACCAGATAAATGCGCCATATCTTGATGCCAGGTTGCGAGATCATTTTTGTTGAAATCATGTAGGTGATGATGACCACAGGCACGGGCCATGACTTGCATCAGTTCGACAGAGGCTTCGAAAAAGTTATGTAATTGCTTGGCTGATTTCTCGACGTTTAAGCGCTGGCGCAAATCAGCTTTTTGGGTTGCAATCCCTGCGGGGCAGTTGTTGGTGTTACACATACGCGTAGCGACACAGCCGATTGATTGCATTGCACTGTTTGAAATTGCGACACCGTCGGCACCTAATGCCATGGCTTTGACAAAATCAATTGGAACTCGTAATCCACCAGTAATGATCAGGGTGACTGTGCCGCTCATGCCTTGTTGATCAAGATAATGCCGAGCACGGGCAAGGGCTGGAATAGTCGGTACACTGATATGATCACGAAACATTTCAGGGGCCGCACCTGTGCCACCACCACGGCCATCAAGGATGATGTAATCGGCGCTGGCATCTAAGGCAAATTGAATGTCTTGTTCTATGTGGTTTGCGCTGAGCTTAAAGCCAATAGGGATACCGCCCGTTATTGATCGAACATGATCGGCAAAACGTTTGAAATCATCGGCTGTGACTAAATCTTTAAAGGTGGGCGGAGAAATGGCCGCTTCACCTTCTGGAATACCGCGTACCTGAGATATTTTCCCGGTATTTTTATTGCCCGGTAAATGGCCGCCAGTCCCTGTTTTTGCGCCTTGGCCACCTTTAAAATGAAAGGCTTGGACATTTTTCAGCAAGTTTTCATCGTAACCAAATTGTGCGCTGGCAAGCTCATAAAAGTAGCGTGAATTTGCTGCTTGCTCCTCGGGTAGCATGCCGCCTTCACCCGAACAAATGCCCGTACCCGCAAGCTCAGCCCCTTTGGCGAGCGCTGTTTTAGCTTCTTCTGATAACGAACCAAAACTCATGTCTGAAACAAATAAAGGAATGGATAATTTGAGTGGCTTGTTAGCATTGGGGCCGATCACTAATTCAGTACCAACGGGAATATCTTCCAGTAAAGGTTTTGTGGCCATTTGGGCAACCATGATTTGCAGATCGTCCCAATGTGGTAGTAGGTGGCGGGGTACTCCCATGGATGTCATCGGCCCATGATGACCCAGTTTAGATAACCCTTCACGGGCAAGCTGATGGATAAAAGCAACGGTTGGCTCTTCTATGGTTGGAGTGGCTGCAGGCGCTGTTGTCGAGGGTGAACCGGTTGCAACTTGAATCTGCACACCAGGCCCTTCGTTACCGACTTGTTCTGCTGAAAATTGCTTGTGGGAGCCATCGCAGAAAGGGGCATTCGCAGTGTGTTTACATTGGCAGAGGTAACTGTCCCCCGTTTCTTCTGCGGTAAAGCTTTTGGGCTTGAACCCAGTTCCCGCATGTGAGCCGTCGCAAAAGGGCTGGTTGCTCGAACGTCCACAGGCACAAAAATAATATTCTTGTCCTTTTGTCAGTTCAACTTTTATGGGTTTGTTGTCCGCAACGATTGGTTTATCCATTCTTTTACCCTTATTGGTCAAATTGCTTCTATTTCATCAAGCGCACGATGCCATTGTTGCTATGGCGCGCTGATGAGTTTCCGCTGAATTCAGACAGTGGCACTGTGTGAAAGTACTGTGTGAAAGTTTTGACCAAGATTGGCAATCTTGCCATTTGTGAAGGAGTAATGGGGGAGGCTTCGGAGGGCTGTCGCGATAAGTTGACACGAACTAGCGAATTTACTTTATGAAATAGGCCAGTTCGTATTGGAATCAGTCGTTTTATATGGTGTATAGAGATCGAATGTGAAGAGGTGAGAGGAGGTGGTTAGTCATAATATCCCGCTCGTACCGTGGCGCCAATAAAGTTACAAAGTAGGCGTTCCGCATGGATCATAGAGATATTTCCCACATCGCATGAAGGCGTAATTTCGACCAAATCCATGCCTACTACACGACCTTTATTAACCAGCCCATGTATCAGCTTATGAAGCTGAACCCAGTTTAGCCCTCCTGCTGTTTGTGCCAGTACCGCTGGCATTATGGTTGGATCAATACCGTCTGCATCTATGGTTAAATAGTAAGTACCGCCATCAGGAATTGAAGCTAATACGTCATCCATGCCCTTATCATGTAATTGATAAGCTGTGGTAATTTTGCTGCCGTGAGCAATAGCATCTTGTACTTCTTGAGTTTGAGCGCTGCCAATACCTCGCATACCTATTTGATGAATGGCTTTGATGTGCGGAAGTTCAGAGGCTCTGCGTATCACGCTCGAATACCCATTCTTTTCACCATTGATTTCATCACGCCAATCAAGGTGAGCATCAATATGGATCAGTGTTATTTCTTTATCCAATACCTCTAAGGCTTTCATGATTGGAATAGGCACACCATGATCACCGCCTAAGGTGATAAGTACGGAGTTAGCTGAAAATGCGGTGCGAGCAATGGCTTCGGCATTCTCATAATGTACAAGAGGGTCGGTTAAACTGGCACGTGCATTGCCACAGTCGACGATGTTAAGGCTTTTGCCATCAAGCAATGTTCCACCTAAATCAAAATCGTAGTTGTTAAGCGTCATCTCAATTTCAGTTCTTGTCGACCAATGACGAATATGATCAGGGGCGAGGCTTTGGTCATTCGCCATGCCATCAACGCTATAAGCCATCCCAAAAGGTACGCCTAATATTGCTATATCCGCAGAAAAGTCATCGAAATTTTTAACCAGAGGAAAATTTAAGAAAGTTTGTGGCGCTTTTGTTGGTGCTTCATTGAGTAACTTGGACATACCTATTCCCTTGTCTATGTGATCGTAGAGAAGCTAGATGGATATAAAGTTGTGTTGTGAGCAGCGATAGTATGAAGTGATCGCTCTTTCTCTCGATGGCTCTATCAGAGAGTTGGTGTTTGAAGACATATTAAGTAGTGTTTATCGTTGAATAAAACTAAAAATACTTATATATCTTTAGTAAAACTAAATATGCAGGTGTGCTTGAGATGCTAGATCATCGAGAAATGGAAACGTTAATAGCGATAGTTGATGGACAAAGTTTTGATAGTGCTGCGCGTCATTTAAATATTTCGCCAGGTGCAGTGTCGCAGCGAATAAAGTCATTGGAAAATCGTGTTGGTAGCTCGGTGTTGATCCGTAGCACGCCCCCTAAAACAACAGCGGCTGGAGAGCAGGTCTTAAGCTATGCGCGTAGGATGTTTCTGCTGCAAAATGAAATGAGCTTAGCGTTGAAAAATCACCTATATTCCGGTGAGCTATCGCTTTCTATTGCCGTAAATCACGATTCATTAAGTTGTTGGTTTATCGATGTTGTCAGTTGTTTTAGTGATCACCCACACTTGTCATTTGATATTCACACCTCGAATACAGTCACTACCCAAGCCTTGCTGAAAACTGGGGACGTCATCGCTGCGATAACCTCTAACGGTAATCAGATAGCCGGCTGTAAGACACGATACTTAGGCAGGTTGGAATATATTCCTGTGTGCTCCCAGTCTTTTTATCAGTCGCATTTTTGTGCTGGTATCGATAAGCAAGCATTAATGACTGCTCCTATTGCTATTTTTGACAGAGAAGACGATTTAGCTGAGCGGTTTGTTGCGGGGTATGGCGTAAACGTTGAGCAGGTGAAAACGCATTATATTCCAAGTTCTCATGTCCTTTTAGATACGGTTAAAAAAGGGATAGGGTGGACCATGATCCCCAAGTTATTGATTGATGATCAGTTACTGAAATCTGAGTTGGTAGTGATGGATAATCAATCTTTGTTTGTCGAGCTGTATTGGAACACATGGGAGCAAGTATCAGAGGTGATATCGCAGGTAGAAAAGCAGGTTATTGCGGTGTCTAAAACAAAGTTGATCCAAAATGAGTAAAGCACTGTGCTATTTGGCGTAGCTGATAGCGCTTCCATTATCAATTAACCCTTGAGTCACGTGGACTTCCCCACGATTTGAAACAGCGATAGCTTCTATGCCTGCTTGCTGATTTAGGTAATGAAGCGCCTCGATTATCGAGGGTAGAAAGCCGGCGGTGCTCCATATTTCACCATCTATAGAATGTTTAGAAATGATCGTGAGGCTGGCAATGTCGGTTGAAATCGGCATGCCTGTTTTTGCATTCAACAGGTGATGATAGCGCTGGCCATTCGAATGGAAAAAGCGCTCATTTATGCCAGACGTCACCATAGATGCACCATGAAGAGGAACTGCGCGAATGATGGAACCTCGTTCCGCAAAAGGGTGTTGAATGCCGACATTCCATGCTTGGTTGGCATTGTTTGGTGAATGGCCGATGGTTAAGACATTCCCACCTAAACTGATAAAACCATGCTTAACGCCAGCGTTTATCAGTTGCTTTTTCACTTCATCAGCAAAAAAGCCTTTGGCAATAGCGCCTAGATCAATTTCCATATGGGGTTGGCTGAGGAAAACCGAGTGATTGTGCTCGTTTAAAATAATGTTTTTAGGATCAACCAAGGACAGTTTGGTTGCTATTTCCTCTGGTGTGGGCACCTTGGCATCATTAAAGCCGATACGCCAAGTTTTAACCAGTGGCCCTATCGCGATGTTAAAAGGGTTGGCAAGATCTTCACTGATTGTTTTGGCTATTTTGATCAGGTTAAAGAGATCGGGTTGGACCCTAACAGGTGAAATACCGGCATGACGGTTAACGCGCATTAATTCAGAATCAGCTTGATTCACGGTGAATCGCTGAGCGTATTGATGAAGTTGGCGATAAACATCTTGAATTAGTTGCTCACCGTTTGAATGGTGAACAACTAAGTCTATGAATGTTCCCATCATTTGGAATCTGGTTTGATACTTTGCCATTGAGGTGTGATTACCTGTGGGTTAGACGAAAAAGGGTCATGATTGAAACGTAAGAAGAGGGAAGCCGTGCCTCCCTCTGTGAATGCCAACCTTAATTTAACGTTAAGGAAATAGTGAATGTTTGCTCTGTATATTAATATCAAGCACCAAGGCACTATCTCCTTAGCGTCTCACTAGGCTTAACTGCGGTTGGCTGCACTTTCACCGGCAATACGACCATAAGTGAAGATATCAATTAATGCGTTGCCACCTAAACGGTTACCTGCGTGGATACCCCCAGTGATTTCCCCCGCCGCATATAAGCCCGAAATGATCGCACCGTCTTTGTTGATTACCCGTGCTTTTGTATCAATCTTTAGTCCCCCCATAGTGTGGTGAACAGAAGGTTGACGTGGCGTGGCATAGAAAGGAGCGTTTTCTACTTTTAAGCCAAATGCACTTTTGTTGAACTCAGGATCATGCCCTTGTTCGACACAAGCGTTGTATTGCTGGATAGTTTTCGTTAACTCCGTTTGTGGCATTCCAATTTTTTCAGCCAGCTCTTCAAGGGTATCAGCTTGAATGATGATGCCTTCTTTGATTTCTCGCTCGATAGTTTCCTCAGAGGTATTCGCAGCAGTTTGACGGATCTTGTCATCAGCAATCATATAAATCAGACCACCGTTATCAAAGAAAGCTTCAGATAGCACATCGCGACTGCCGCATTCATCCACAAAGCGTTTACCTTGTTGGTTAACGAAGACAAAGTTCTCTGGTGGAACGATCAGTCCAGTTAGCAATGCGCCAGATTTAGGATCACCGATTGGCATGAGTTGTACAAACCCCATACCGACCAGGTCTGCACCGGCTTTTTCACCAATTTCGATACCATCACCGATGAGTGCTGGGGAGTTGGTTGTTTTGATATCATCGGCGATCTCTTTCCAGTACGAGTTGTACTTTTTGATCATCTGTGTATTGGCACCAAATCCACCTGAAGCGAGTACGACACCATGATTCACTTTGATGACAAGTTTGGTACCGTTCGCTTGTGTTGCTTTGATACCGATGACTTTGCCATCTTCGATCATCAGATCTGTAGCGCGTGTATCGGTAATGATGCGGCCATTTTGTTCTTGAATACGCTTTTGCAGTTTATCAACAAACTCAACGCCTTTGGGGCGTTTAGGCTTGTGTGCGCGACGCCATAATGCCCCAACAGGGATTTCAACAACGCTGCGGTCAAAATCGATGCCTTTTTCGCTTAACCAGTCAATTGACTCCATTGCACGCGAGGTTAGGGTTTCGACTAAATCGTATTGGCCATAAATCGATTCACCGTTCAGGTCGGTGCGTTTACCACCGAGGTAAGTTTGAATACGGTGTAATTCAACAGAATCAAATAGGTATTGCTTGCCGCTTGCGAGAGCGCTGAAGTAAGTATCTAATTGTGATTTAAGTACTTTAAAATCAGCAAGGTACTCATCTGTAAATTCTGACTCTGGCGTTTGAGCCAGCGCCATTAGGGTTTCTTTTTCGCCTGGTAGTGCGGCGAAATCATTTTGCCATTCAGGTTCAGCGGCATTTACCCAACCACCAGTACGCACAGTGTTGCCACCAATTGCTGGGAATTTTTCGAGTAAAATAACCGACTTGCCTTTATCAAGTGCTGTCAGTGTGGCACTCAACCCCGCGCCGCCGCCACCAACAACGACGATATCTACGTTTTCTTCGATGGTTTTAGATGACCACTCAACCGCTTCTCGGGCTTTACAGCGTAGCGCTTCTGAGTTACCACCAGCGAGATCAACCGCATTGGACACACCATCGATAACGGCTTGGCTACTAACCGTTGCACCAGAGATCACATCAATATTTAAGGTTTGACCATCGATAATTTGTTGTGGAATACGTTCAAATGCAGGGTTGGCAATACCGTCTGATTCTTTTGATGAGTCAACCGTAATTTCAAGGATCTTATCTTCTGAGAAGGTCACAGTGACAGGTAAGTTACCATTATGACCACGGCCATAAGCGGTATACTCACCGGAATCAAACTTAATTTGAACGTTTTGTAACTCTTTGATGCGCTGGTGTTTTAGTGCTTCGGCAGCACTATCTACAATCATATAATCCATGATATCCCACAGTGGGGTAGGAATGAGCAAGGCTTCTTGCTGGGCAATGTCCGCAAATTCAGCACAGGTTTCATTCTTTAATGCTTTAGCGGCCCATGTTGGTTCGACTAAGTAGCCTTTACCCACACTCACCATGTCGTAGCCATGTGCGAGCGCCTTTTCTGCATCGGTCGTTTGTGCAATACCACCGACTCCAATGACTGGTATTTTGGCAACGGCTTCAGATTGAAGCTGACGGTATTTAGTGATGAGTGGCTCTTTATCGTCAGGGGTAACAATAGAATTACGTACCCAACTACCCATTGAAAAATGGAAATAATCCAAGCCGTGTGTCGCCAGCTTATCTAGCAGGTACATGGTATCGTCGAAGCGGATACCTGGCTCTTCAATTTCTTCAGGTGAGAAGCGATAACCGATGATGAAGTCCGACTTATTATGCGATTGTGCGACTTGTTTGGTTTTATCTAAAACGGCAAGTGGGAATCTTGTGCGTTTCTCAATATCGCCACCCCATTGATCATTTCTACGGTTGGAGTGTGGAGAGAAAAATTGTTGGATTAGATAGGTGTTTGCACCGTGGATCTCAACACCATCAAAACCAGCCAAGATGGCGCGGTTAACAGCATTACCGAAATGCTCAATCATTGCAGCAATTTGAACTTCGGTCATTTCAAGCGGTGTTTCAGCGTTATCCCTAAGTGCTGCAACTGGACTCGCTGAGATAGGTTGGTGACCACCATTGAATTCTGGGTTTGCCATGCGACCAGCGTGATAGATTTGCAAAATAGCTTTGGAGCCTTTTGCTTTGATAGCATCGGCAAGTTTTTTCAGTCCCTTGATTTTGCTATCAGTATCAATACCCAATGCTCCGGGGAAAGCACGGCCATAATTTTCTACGAAGGCACTTTCAACAATAATGGCGCCCGCATCACCGGCGCGAGAGGCGTAATAGGTGATCATCTCTTGTGTCACGCCGCCATCAAAAAAAGCGGATTGAATCGTCATTGGCGCCATTACGATACGATTCTTTAGCTGGACCCCTGATTGAAATACGATTTCATCGACTAACTGAGTCATCAATTTTTCCTTTTTACAGATTAATTTTCATATAAAACAAACCTGTAGGATTAGTTATTTTTGTTCAGGTACGTTTTATATGAAAACTGGGAATCTAAACTGGATATAAAGAGCAGGTATGAAAACACCATGACCCTGCGGTAACGCTTCACTGCGTCTATAACCACAAAAATTATATTGATTTAAAATTATGAGTAAAATGAATGGTTTGCATTGTTTGTATGACATAAACACATAAATGTTATTGTCTGATGATGAGAGAGCTTGGTAAACCTTGGGTAATCGTCAGTGAGGGCGTATACAAATCCCATTAATTATCAGTGTGTTAATATTGGTTGTTTAACAGGGAGGGAGGTATGACGTTTAGCGGTTTTCATCATTCATGATGAGTGGATGGCTTTGTTATTATCAACGCCGTTAAGCGCTGATAATAGGTATGTCGACTTAATTATCCGTAGTTTGGTATCAATTACTTATTACGTAAAAAGCGGTTTTGTACAATACAGCCTAAAAATTGCTGCGACTCAATATGCTTGAATTTTAACGGTGCTGCTAGTTCGCCAAACAGTGAAATACCACCACCAAGTAACACGGGAATCGTGGTGATGATCATTTCATCGATCATGTCTTCTTTCAGAAAGTTTTGGATAGTCACGCCACCATCAATGTAAAGGCTGTTGAAGCCTTGCGCATTAATTTGACCAACTACGTCTTTTAGCTCTCCCTTTACGAGGAAGATTTTGTCTTCATAGCCAGCAGGAACCTCCGCCATGGTGTTGCTCAAAACAAAAACAGGCTTTGGGTAGGGCCATTCACAGTCAAAACTGAGTACCATCTCCATAGTATTGCGGCCCATCACAAGGGCATCAATGCGATCGATAAATGTGCTGAACCCCATGTCAGATCCCTCAGGGTTCGGAATTTCGTGTAACCAATCAATTTTGTTGTTTTTGTCTGCAATATAACCATCAAGACTGGTTGCGATATAAACGATATTCGACATTTTTGACTCCGCGTACACTGATCATTTAATACCAATCATGACTTATCTAGATGGGTATCGGTTTGCAATTTATGTATAACACTATAAAATATTCTACAGTGTAGAAATTAATTGTAGCGAGTGATCTCCATGAGTGTCAACGATAAAAAACGAGGCCGTCCGAGCGGAAAGGGGAGCCAGCTTAGCCAAGCGGTTATTATTGCGCAGGCGAAGAGTTTAATGCAGGCAGAGGGGAAAACGCCGAGTATTCGTAAGCTAGCGTCGGCATTGAATGTTGATGCGATGGCGATTTACCATTATTTCAAGAATAAAGATGCGCTACTTGAAGCGATTACTGTTTCTTTAATTTCAGATGTCTATGAGCCCGTGGGTCACCAAGATTGGCAGAGTGAATTAGAGCAACTCTGCCACAGTTATTTGGCACTGTTAGGGCAGTATCCTGGTTTATTAGAAACCTTGTTAACGATGAAATCAGCAGGACCCGCTCAGGTTTTTATCGAGCGATTTGACCTTGTGGTTGCGCCTTTAGGTTTACAAGAAACAACCCGCACCGATGCGCTTAGCTTGCTGGTGGACTATTTACACGGCTTTGCATTGGCGATGAAGTGTAGCGATGGCGCATTGACTATCGATATGTGCCAAGGCGCTTTGACCCTGTATTGTCGTGGAATGTCGAGTGAAAGGGCGGTCAACATATAAGCCCGCGGTAATAACAAAGCGTTATGCATTGTTAGAGCATAGTCAGAAAAGAGTTCTATTTCTTAATATAAAGAAGTGCTTGTATATATGGGTTATTGATATTTTCTTATCTATTAACCTTATTATATTAAGGTTATTATATTAAGGTTATTATATTAAGGTTATTATATTAAGGTTATTATATTAAGGTTATACATGCTCAAACTCATGCTGTTAATATAATGCTGTTGTTTTGATTCTATATATTATTCTTAGTTCTTGAATTCTATTTTGTATACTTTATTGACAATATAATACGCATGGTCTTAACTTTTGATGAGATTTTCACCCTTTATATCTCAACTTTATGATTGTGATAGTAAAGGTGAAAATATTTTATATAAAAGGGACTGAACATGAAGATTGTTATTCTCGCGCCACTACTCATCTTAATGATATCAAAAGCTTTTTCTGCAGAGGAAAAACCTGTTGCACAAATACTATTCAAGAATGTCGATATATTTAATGGTATTGAAAATAAGTTGTTTGAAAATCATTATGTATTGGTTGAAGGGAATATCATTAAGACCATTTCTGATAAAGACATTAAAGTTCGAGATGACGCGACGACTATTGATGGGACGGGAAAAACCCTCACGCCAGGCTTTATTGAAAACCATGCGCACTTGATGCTCATGGGGCCAAATTTACCAGCAATGGAAGCAAATATGACTTGGGAGGATTTTGCTATCCATGGTGCTCGAATGGCAGAGATGTATTTGATGCAAGGCTTTACGACGGTACGTGACGCAGGTGGGGCAAACGGTGGCTTAAGGAGAGCCATAGACGCAGGGGAAATTGTGGGTCCACGTTATTATCCATCGGGTGCTTTTCTTGGTACTAGAGGGGGACACGCTGATTTTGCCAATTTCACGGCTCCAGTGGGTAGTGAAACCAATTTTGGACGCCTGAATATGGCGCAAGAAGTTGATAGTGTTGCTGACGTTAAAAAGTACGGAAGAAATAATTTCCGTATGGGGGCGACTCAATTGAAATACATGCAGTCTGGCGGAGTCGTGTCAGCATTTGACCCTTGGCAACTTTTGGCGGGTTCTCCTGAAGAAATCAAAGCTGCTGTTGCTGTCGCTGAGAGTTATGGTAGCTATGTAATGGCGCACTCTTACCGTAAAGAAGCCATTCTTAGTGCTCTTGATTCAGGAGTGATCTCGATTGAACATGGTTTTGCTTTTGACTGTGATATTGCCAAAGTCATGATTGAAAAAGGCGCATATATAACAACTAACTTAACGGCATTTGATCCCGGTCTTTTGGATATTCCTGCCGTTAAAAATGTAGCTTCGAGTTTAGCAAAAGCGAAATCAGCAAGTGAAACCTTTAAAAACTACATCCCTAATATGAAGAAGTGCCCAGTTAAACGGGGGTTTCAGACTGACTGTGTTGGCTCTGTAGATGCTTGCAACATTCAAATAGCTTACGAAAAACATTTAAATAATGCGTTCTTCGGCCCTTATGAATCATTGAAAACCCTGACGTCTGTAGGGGGCGAGATATCTAAATTAACCGGTGATTTTACTAATCCATACCCGAAAGCTAAGTTGGGCGTGATTGAAACTGGCGCGTATGCCGACATCTTGCTGCTTGATGGTAATCCCTTAGATGATTTTTCTGTCGTGGGTACGGGTGATAAATGGTTTGATGCTGAAAAGCGGCCTGCAAGCCCTGAAACTATTGAGTTAATAATGAAAGATGGCGTTATTTATAAAAATACCCTTTAGTTTTTATTGTGTTAATTACTGCCATTTGAGTGTTTGATGAAAGGGGCCGAATGTTGAAAAGACTTATTCCTTTTTTATTTTTTTTTATATCGTTAGGGTGTTTTGCTAACGATCCAATCACGCTTGATTGGCAAACATTAAGGCCTGAAGTAGGCCCTAATCCGGTGATACTTCCTGAACTCAGCGATGAAAATAGGCGCCAGATTCAACAGATTTTTACTTTGATGAAGTCTGATGATCCGCAAGCTTTGGACCGAATAACACTAATTAAAAAGCAGTTAAACGCTAAAGGTGTTGACGCAGATGAACTGCTTGAATTACGAAGGCTGTACATACAAGCGCAAAAAAAAGTGGCTGAAACGATCACTACGGCCTTCGATGGTAAGCATGTTCGCATTCCCGGCTTTCTTGTCCCCATTGAGTTTTCTGATGCTATGGTGGTGACTGACTTTTTACTCGTTCCTGTGGCTGGAGCTTGTATTCATATGCCGCCACCGCCAGCAAATCAGATAGTCCGTATATCTTTTCCTGAAGGTTACAAAATGAAAAACGTTCAATATCCAGTTTGGGTTGAAGGCGTCATTGCTTCATCTGTTGAATCGGAAGATGTCTATATCGTAGATGGAACCAGTAATATCACGATGGGATACAGTTTGAATGCTTCTAAAGTAGTTGATTACCAATAGCTTTAATTAGGAATGATGAGCAATCTAACTGTCGTGAATAATGCCTGAATGTTAGCGCGATTTGATAGGGCTAGTTATGCAATACTCGAGTATAAACCTTAGTGGATTACTGTTTACTTCACTGTTCTCTGCCTCGGTAGCAGGGGCAAATTTTGGTGGACCAGACTCTGTCGATAATACACTTTCAGAACAATCAACTGATAAACGTTCGTGGCGCGATGATCTCTCGCAAAGCGGTGTGAGCCTAGGGGCTGATTATAATGCTATCGGGTTTACCTCTGCCAATGGCAGCGACGGTAATCGAGTTAATACCAGTGGTGGTGTCGCTCGCTTTTATGGCCAATGGGACATTATTGAACTTGATACTAGTAATATCGGCAGCCTAGTGTGGAAAGTCGAACATCGTCATGCCTATTCAGATTACCCACCGAAAGATTTTAGTTTTATATCGGGTTTAAGTGGTGAAGAAGGCTTGGGCTACATTGGTCTTATTCAGCCTGCGTTTAATGATCAAGGCGCACGCCTTACGAATCTTCATTGGAAGCAGCGTCTCAATGACGGTAAAACCTCAATCATAATTGGCTTCCAAGATGTGACGGATTACGTTGATACTTATGCTTTAGCTAGTCCATGGACTGCTTTTTCCAATCTTGCATTTCAAACGGGTTCTGGCGCAATGGGTCTACCAGACGATGGACTTTTGGCGCTATCTGCGGCTCATATGGTTACCCAAAATTTTTATATTGTGGCAGGTTTGGCAGATGCCAATGGTCGCTCAGACATAGATGAGGTATTTAAAGGTTTTGAGACTTTGTTTAATAAACACGATCTTTTTACAACGTTAGAGGTGGGTTGGACTGCTTCGCAAGAACAAATATATACAGATAATATTCACCTGACGTATTGGCACATCGACCCAACCTTTAATGACGATGGCAGTACCAGGCACAGCGCGTTTGCAAGCCAAGGGCTGAATTATTCGTTGAGTTACTTTGCTACACCGCAGCTGATGCCGTTTTTTCGTGGTGGGTTTTCACTTGAAGGTGATGCAGCGTTATATGATGTTTCTGTCTCGGCTGGGCTTGGTTACTTTGGATTAGGTGCACCAACGCATAACCTTGGCGTTGCGGTGAATTGGAGTCAAGCAAATAAAGAGGCGTGGGGAATGAATGATAGTCAATCGGTTATTGAGGTTTTTTATAACATGCAGTTTGGAGAGTTTATTCAGCTGACACCGGATATACAGTGGATCAATAACCCTATACTTTCGACAGAGAGTAACGCCTTTGTCTTTGGGGTAAGAGGGCGGATTTTTATTTAAACGGTTTACGATGACATGGTTCGGTCAATAAAAACGCCACCCAATGGAAGGTGGCGTCATGTCTAAAATTAGTGCTTATTACGCTTTGGACCTGTGCGAACCATCTCTTTACCGTTTTCATAAACGTCTTGAGAAATCCAACGACCCAGCAGTAATTGATGCTTATCATCTAACACAGCAACAAACGGACGGCCGTCGGTGTTGTTGGTTGCCATTGCAATACCTGCAACGTTTGTTAGACCAAGACCACCGTCTTCAACTGAAATAAGAAAACGCTCAAGTTGGTCTAGGGTTTCGATTACATCATTTTCGATATTCATGATTACACTCTGTATTGTTACTTGTATTGCTAGTTTACGCCTAGCAAGAACGCTATATACCGCGTACTTTACAGGTGAATAGTCGAGAATAAAACTCTCAGCCTGCTATTCTGGTTACTCTATAACTATCGGTATGATTTCTGCTCATAAATTAGTGTATAGCCTTACATTAGAGGTTTGTCATAAGCATCTGGTATTGCGGGCTTGCATACGGCTGATATGTCCTACTGGATAAGTATGGCCACTATGTTGATTATCTTGGTTGTTGTTTCGAAAATGAGTATTTTCCATGCCGATTTTAGAGAATGGCATTAAGCATAAAAAGTTGTTATTCACGGTTAGTATATATTTAACTTTCTTCCTATTGTATATGCCTATTATTCAGTATACTTTATATTAAAGTGACATCTTAAATGCAAGGTAAACACCTAGAATAGTTTAAGCGTTTATCCAAGAAGACGTATTGCAGTTGTCATTTTAGCTATTGAGTTTTAATTGAAGGTTGGCAGTTAATAATTGCTCTTAAATATTATCTTTTACATTGTTGTACCTGCCATTTAGGCTGATTGTGATGGTAAATAAAAGATATAAGGAAGGACGTTATTATAAAAATATCATATAAAAAACACATCATAAATGTGGCATTGAGTTCGGTTGTTATCGTGTGTACATCTTTTGTTGTATTACTTTTCTATGAACATAAAAAAATTTACGAGAAAGTACACTTTGAAATAAATAAGGCAAAAGAGTATTCAGTGTTAAATAAACAAATAATCATTCACTCAGAACTAAAAGGAAAGGGAGATTTAGTTAAAACACTGTATATGATAAAGGAGTTTAAGACATTAAATGTAGCCTATGAAAATGGGACTAACATCTCTAACTCTGAATTAGTAACATCAGATTTTGATAGTAAGAGTCGATCATGGTACCAATGTGCAAGAAAAAAGAAGGCGAATGAATACTGTATAAGTAACGTATATGAGAATGCTTTTCCACCTTATGATTTAGTCTTTACTGTATCATACCCAATTTTTGTCAATGATTTACTTTTAGGGGTAGGGTTAACCGATATACGTAAAGAAAGTATAGATAAGGGTAATTATGTTCTTAAATTTAAGCGCTATGATCAAAAAAACAATGCAATTTACCTCGATTTTGAATTAGGTAGAGTATTTGATTTATTTACCTTGCTCGTGCCTCTATCTATCTTGCTGGTTTTTATTAAGTTGTTGATACTAAATTACTTGTATGGTCTTAAAATTGATGGCCTATCGGGGTTAAGAAGGAGAGATACATTTAAAGAGCATAAAGTAGACAAGAGAACAAAGGCATTCTGTTTTTTTGATCTTGATAACTTTAAAAAGATAAACGATAACTACGGTCATGATGTCGGTGATAAAACGATTAGAGCTTTTTCTGATTGTATTAAAACGAGTATCAGGGAGTCTGATGTGGCGTTTAGGTGGGGAGGAGAAGAGTTCTTAATTATTCTTCGAGGTAATAAAGTATCATCGTCAGATATCCACTCAATCTTAGATCGTTTACGTTATAAAATTGAGAGTATTGACCTAGAGGGAATCCCAAAATTCACCGTTTCTATTGGTTTTGCTGAATATAGGCATGGTATTGATATTGCTCAGTGTCTTAAAAATGCAGATGTTGCATTGTATCGTGCAAAGCAAGCAGGGCGAAATTGTGTCATGGGTTATCAGTATAGCTAGTGATTAACATTTTGTAACCATATTGCCGTTATATAATATTGTCATTGTGTTTTTGATTATATTTGCGCCGCGATATTTAGAATGAACACAGGTCAGTGACATTCTAAATGATGCGGCGCAGTCTAAGTGATAAAAGTTAATTAAACGCTTTACTCGACCAGTATACTTTTTCCCCTGTGATTAATTCAGCAACGAGGGAGTGTGCTGCTAATTGATCCTGACCATATTTAAAAGGTTCACCTGAAAAGTTAGCTGTAATTATACTGCCATCACTGAAGCGAGTTTGTTGGATGTTTCCTTTATTATCTAACCATTTAAAATCTATAAGCTGTTTATTCCACAGCTGTTGATGAATCGGTTCATAGCCTGCTTGGTAGTGTTTCAGTGCCTTTATTCTCGGACTATTGACACTTTTGGCTTCATCACGGCTGAGATGAATCATGGCTGGTGTGTTATAGAGCATCGAAATCAAATCACGCTCTGTTTGCACGTTACTGAACTTGAGGCTATCGCTGTGCCAGTGGTGGCTGTTAATCACTTCATCATGAAATACGGTTTGGTATAAGGGTACGCGGTATTGTGGTGCAAACAGCAGTGTTTTATAAGGCGCTTTTACCTTGGCTGATTTGAAGAAGAAATCAGGCTTATGATCGGGATACCAACGTCCAAGATAATACGGTGAGTTTTTATTACTCTTCATGTCTTTATCTGTCCAGCCAAAGCCGACTGTTTCTAAGCCATGAGCAAAAGCTGTCCCTGTCGTGGTTAAGCTATTGCCATCTTCTGAGCCTAATACTACCCCCGTATTTTTTGCTATCCAGTCCATGCGATTGTTAAACCCATTAAGCATCTGGGATTCATTACTTTTAGCATGGTAATCTTCACGTGCCATTGCAGTGCCATCAACATCTAAAAATAGGCTATTGAAACGCCCGTATTTCACTATGTCTTTGACCCTTTGCTGAACGTACTTTAAATCACATATCGGGTTGAGGTAGTAGCCATTGCCTCTAAAGCCTTTTTTCTTGGTGCCATCCGCAAGCTCAATGGCACATTGCTTACGCATCGCATTCGGTAATTGGGCTGTTAGCCAACCATCATTTAAGCCCAGCGGAATGGCGGTATTGTAAGAATCGTAGGTTGCTACAAGGTAGCCTGCTTGTTTGGCTTTATCGACCATCTCTGGTTGATAGAAAGCGGGTATCCAATTGTCTAGCCCTAGCCAGAGTTTGTGAATACCTGAGTTTTTGAGTGATGCAATCATGTCTTCTGACAGTGCCTGTCCCCACTTTTTACTATTATTCAGATAAGGCTGGGCATGCTGTGCTAACCATTTCTTTCGTAACTGAACGGCTTTAAATTGTGCTGCAATGCCATTGTTCGTCAGGGTTGGTAGAGGGGCCGGATACTTAGTGCGAAGCGAGGCATTAATACTGTCGACCAATAATTGTTTATGATAATGGCTTAGCCAATCCTTACCTTGAGTGAGTGCTTTGAGTTCCTTATTCGCTTCTGTGGGAATGGCAAGTGTTGAACGCGTAAAGTACCAGTCTTTAAGTTGCCACCAGTTAACCACGTCTTCTGGACTTATCCCGTCAGAACCGAATAGGTACACCTGAGAAGCGCCAATCATCTTTGCCACATTCGGCGTTGTTTTAATTTTTTCTGCAAGGGGAGTCGCTAAACCTTGATTGATTCGGTATTGGCGATAGCGTTTTGCGCCATCGAGGCGTTGATCATCAAGGCTGATCTGCACATCAAAAGGCTCGGTTTGATTTAGTGGTGTAAATTGGTGAGAAGCGAACATATCCACCTGCTTTTGAGTGCTGGAAAAAACTAAGCGGTTGTTTGTTGCATTCAGCAGCTGGACAGTGACATAACGGTCGCTGTTTTTCGCTGTCCAAAAAGGCATTTTTAAATCTTGAGTTGTGTTAGCACCCGAGTGGTTTTGCTCCAGATACTTGCCCCAAGTGGCATTATTAATGGGAATGCGCATCCCTTCACTAAAAGGCAAATAAAGCGTTTGGGTCTCTTTTTGTGGCAAATCAAACCATGCCAATGTCATTGGGTGATTTCTCGCGATAATGACGTTGTTATCGAGGCTAAAAGAGAGTGTTAGATTGTCTTTCAAGCTTGCTTTAACGTGAATGTTACTGGGTTTCAGCGTCCACTCGGCTTGATGAGGTGAAGGCTGAACGAGCTGATTGATGGTCTGAGGCTTTCCGTTGACCGTTAAGTTTGGTGAATTGACTGTCATGGAGGTTTGGTTCGTCGTTTGCCAGTCTAATTTTAGAGATGCAGGCGTAATCGTGACGACTTCAGCAGCATTTTTTAATTCGATGCTGAGTGCACGAGCATTTACTGAAGGCGCAGCCAATACGGCTATCAATGCTGCGAGTGGAAAAGGTTTTGTTACGAGTGACATGCTTAACTCCGTCTGTGTTTATTACGGTTATTAAACGTTATCTCTGCCTCTCAATTGTCACCTGTTTGTCTCTATTTCTGAAGTGATAATAGCTTGATGAGCTGTCTTAATAAAAAAGCTTCTGGTCGTTAAGGTTTAGCTGAAAAGGGAATGGCAACCCTATGGATATACTCAATTTTTACACCTGATTGGTACTCAAAAATAGAGGCTGATGCACTTAAATAGCTCGCCTTGTTGGAAGGTGGAGAAGGGATAAGCGTGTTTGTTTCTGTATCCGTTTTACTCTGCGTTACTTTTTTGAGATCTATAGGTCGCTTTAAGCCAATTTGGTTATAACCTTGATCAAACCACTGCCAGCTCAGCGCGGGTGGAGAGCAGTGTGTAACCGTTTCCGGCAAATGGGTTATAAGCTGGGGGTTACGCGTTCCCTTTCGGGCTAGCCAATTTTCAGTGTCATTGTCTGCAATAAGGAGTGGATAGCGGTTTGTACCAATCTCTAATTGATAAAGCCCTGCTTGGGGTTTCGCGAGCAGATCATCGGTTTCCCACTCTTGATAGCCACTATTAGGCAATAGCTTTCCTTCGAGTAGTTGCTTGCCCTGTGGGTTATACAGTGTAAAGTTTTGCATCAGGCTCGCTTGTTCAGCAGAGAACTTGATTTGATAGCCAAGGCTGGACAGCCCCGAACGACTAATGATGGCTAAAGATAGGGTCGCAGGTAAGTGTGGTGGATTACTCATTAACTCTTGCCCACAGCTTGTCTGTGCCATTATTTCATTTTTGATCGGTTGCCAATGAAGGCTATCTATATTGGATTGGCCAACTGCAAGCAGCAGCTCTTGCCAAGCTCGCTGCGGGTGCGCCGCGAGTAATGCATCGAGTGTTGGTTGTAACGGTGAGTTGGGAAACCAAGAAGCTCTCCCAGCGATTGGTGCTAGCAGGCACCCTATTAAGGCGAGTGTTTTTATTTTCATGACGTAGTTGCCTCCATTAGGCGGTAACCAATGCCACGATGTGTTTCTATATTGAGTTCAGGGAATTGCTGACGAAGTCGCAAAATATGATTATCGACAGTGCGTGTCGTTGGAAATGCCTGATAGCCCCAAATTTTGTTGAGTAGCTCTTCGCGATGAAAAACACGCCCTTGATTTTGGATTAATAAAAGCAATAGCTGAAACTCTTTAGGCTTGAGGTTTATCTCAGTGCTTTGCTGCTTAACAATTCGCTTAATAAGTCGTTTTGAGGGGTCAATGGTCAGTGATTGGTAGCTGATTTGCCCGGAACCTATAGGGCGCAGTTGGGTTATGATCCTTGCCAGTAACTCTTCTTGGGCAAAGGGCTTAGTCATATAGTCTTTTGCGCCAGTCATCAGCCCTTCTACGCGCTGCTCTACATCCACTTTTGCTGTCAAAATGATCACAGGTACTGCTTTCAAGTTAAGCCAGTACGGCAAATGTTTGAGGCTATCGCCATCATCCAGTTGGCGATCAAGTACCACTAAATCGGCTTTAAACCAATATTTCTCTACGTTGTGAGATGCTGTTACCCAAGTGCATTCAAAGCCATGAGCGACAAGGTACTGACGTAGGCCATCGCCTAGTAATACATCGTCTTCAATCAGTAATATATGGCTCATAACGGTAGCTCCAAAATACATCGGGTTGGTTTTCTTTTTATGATTAATCGTCCGCCCATTTGGGTCATTAATCGCGCGACGATGCTCAGCCCGATCCCCATATTGTTGGGGCGTTGTTTAGGCGATAACTCGGTTAACCAGCGTTCAAACAATGAAGGGAAATACCCATGATCGCAAACACTGATACGTAGTGTGTTTGGCGATTTTCCCTTGGCTTGTATTGTTGGTAGTAGCTCAACCTTAACGCTGACTTCACCTTTCCCATGTTGCTTTGCATTGTTGATCAAGTTGTCTAAGCAGAGCGACAGCCAATAAAAAGGCAAAGTAAGTGTACGGTTACTTTCATGTTGATAGCCACTGTATGTAAAATCGATCTCATGTTTATCACAAACATGTGTTAGCCATTCTTCGAGCTCTGCGGTTTGTTGTATCAACTGTTGGTTCTTATCGGTACTCAGGTAACCTTTGCTAGTCTCAGTTAGTTGGGCTAATCGTTGGTGATCGGCGAATAACCGCCACATTGCTTGCTGAGATGCTTGATTTAGATTATCGAATTCGTCCCTAAACATTTCGACTGTTAGCCCTAAACTTGCAATAGGTGTCCGTAGCTCATGGGTCAGCAGTTGTAGGATAAAACGCTTATCTCGATTTTGTTGCTGCCTTTGAAGCAGGCTTTTTAAGCCAATAATGACCATACCAAACAGAAGTAGTATTGAAATGAGCTTTAATGGCGTTGTATTTGGTTTCTGGTCGCTTAAACAGAGATTGCTGTAACGAAAGGCGCAGCTATTCCCATTCAGTTTGATAGCGAGATCATTAGCTATGGGTTGCCAAACCTTCGCGGGTATTTTTTTCCAGCCACTTTCGCCACTTAGCCATAAATCTTCTTTTTCGAGCCAAGCTCGATAACCATTTAATAGAGCATCACGTCCTTTCGGTGAAAGCTGATTAAAGAAGCCATGTAAAGGGTGCGCGGGATTGTCCGCACTTAAATAATTCTGAAAAGGAACACTGATATTGGTGATGCCTTTTTGCTCGAAGTAGCGATCAGCATAGCTTGCGCCAGCGGGATGGCGAAGGGCATGCTTACTAAACCAGCTTAAATCGAGTACATCGCTATCTTTTTTATCACTTTTTTTTCTTTGAATAGAACAAATCGCCAATTCAAACTCGATGGCCGTTTTAAGTTTCTCATTACTCGATGTAGGAGTTAAGCACGTTGAACTCACCGTGGCCAACTGTTGAATATCTTGCCAAGTGTAATGGTCAAAATCTGGGTATTGCACTGCAGATTGCAATAACGTGTTCGGGTATTGGCTTAGTAACTGTTGCGAAAGTGTCACAGGGTTATCGCGCCAATTTTGTTGATAAAAAGCCAGCCACTTATCTTGCAAACTCATTGTATTCGCGACGGCAGAAATACTCGTGATCAGTAGCACTAACAATAAAGAGACTTTTTGCCAATAGAAGCCGTTTGAAAACCGAGATAAGCGCATAAAGTGGCGATGAGATAAGAGAAGATGTACCTAATGGTATCGTTTTTTCGTTTTGATTTGTAACCCCAGTGTCAACATTGTCGTTAAGCCTTACGATAACTTAGCAGCGAGTTGAGTGATCTTTTCCATGAGTACCAAGTGAGATTCTGATGTCTCTCTTCGATGATGGTAAATGCCCACTGTGCCTGCATTGGGGGCTTTTTCCATGGTTAGACATCGTAGGCCAAAAGATTCCAGATACGTTTGTAGCGCTTTGGTGTAAGACATAATTGCCACGCTACTCTTAAGAGCATCGATACTGGCAAGTAAAGAATCCAGCTCATAGGTTGCGCGTTCATCAAGTTGCTGGCGATCACGCTCGTGTTGTTTTGGGGTTGGGTTGTCGACGATATGACTGAATTTCTTCGCATCATAAGTGACCGAGAGAGCTGGGTATTCGTGCAGCATGTCGTTGGTGACTGTTTTGCCTAAGAGCGGGTGATCAGGTGAGACAAAATAAGCGTCGGTCGTTTGAAAGAGAGGGATAAAAGTCACATCACATTTTTCAGATAACCCCACGATTTCATGGCCAATGAAAAACTCGATCTCTTCATTGATCAATGAGTCCATTAAGCAGAGGTGATTACCAAATTCAACATGGGTGGACGCTAGCGGTGACAGTGTAAGGTGTTCATCCAGTGCTTGCTTTACAAACAGTGGCCACCACGCATCGCCAGTGCCGATTTTAATTTTGCCCTCTTGATATTTTTTCCTCTCGCCAATGCTTTGTACCATAAGGTTGTATTCATGCTGCATCGCATTACTATGACGATAAAGAATACGCCCATATTCGGTTAATATCATGCCCTTCGATGTTCGTTCAAACAGCTCGACATCAAGGTTTTCTTCAAGTTTCTTTAGATTACTGGTGACTGTTGGTTGGCTCAGTCCTGCCATTCTTGCTGCTGCGCTAATACTTTTACAACGCGCGACAAGTAAAAACTGTTGTAGAGATTTATCCATGTCATATTCCTTAAAAGTGCGAGCCATTTTGCACAAATTTACTTGCAAATCACAAATTTGAAATCATGCTCAAGTCAGAATAAACATATTTCATGGATCTAGATCACGGCTGGTCGTCGCGATATAGCTTTTATCTATGACCTGGCGTATCCCACCTATTTTTCCTGCAAGAGTGAGTTTTTTACACTGGCGCACAAAATAATGAATGGAAGGGATGAAGATGAAACCGAGTATTATCGCGCTTGCTGTCGCATCATGTATCGGGCTTGCCGGGTGTAATTTTAACTCTGACTCACAAGAGAGTGTAAATATGCCGACTGTCGCACCGAAACCTGAGGATAAACCCATTATCAGCGAAGATTTGTATCTGCGCGGTTTAAATGGTGATTGGGGCACGGCAACGCATGCCAAGCTGAACTATTTAGGTGATAACAAGTACGAAACAGTACTTCGAGTGGCGCGCGGTAGTAACCAGTTTAAGATTGCCGATCCTGGTTGGCAGCTAGAATACACCCACTTTACTGAGCCCACTGAATTTGACGTAGCGCAGGACTACGATCCGAAACCGGACACAAATGAAAACTGCATGAACGATGACTGTAACTCAGTCATTACTTTTAAAGAAAAGGGCTATTACAAGTTTTCTGTCAGTTTTGCCGATGAAAGCCGTGCAACTATGACGGTAACCAAGGCGACTCAAGCTGAAGCCGAGAAGTATTATTCAGAGGCCATTATAGATCCAGCCATGGTTCACAAAGGCCATCAAAGTAAAGAAGCAAAGCAATTTTCCAACTTTGATGGCACTAAAGATACCGTGGTGTTCTCTGTTAAAGATCCACAAGCCAAACAGCGTGAATTCGGTATTTCAACAACGACAGAGTTACGCGATGCCTTGGATCAAGGTTTAATCGTCAACGAGCAAGCAGGCCCAAGAGTGGTGACGGGTGATCTTGCCTTTGATGCGCTGTTTGCGATGAGCCTGAAAGAGCTAAGTCAGTTGTCGGTATCTGAAATCAAAGACGGCAACTATAACTACAATAAGCCAATTAAAGCGGAAGTGTTTGAAACAGGTGCCAAGTGGCACTATGTGTGGACCCGTGATTTAGCCTATGCGGCAGATCTCTCGTTAGCATTGATGAACCCAACACGGGTTGAGAATGGACTTAATTTTAAATTGTCTGGCTTCCGTGCCAATACTGGAAAGCAATACGATGGCGAGCAAATTGTCCAAGATACAGGAACGGGAGGGAGTTGGCCGATCAGCACCGATCGTACAACGTGGGCGTTGGGTGCAGAGCGATTACTGTCTGCACTAGACAGTGAAGCGTATGAGCAATTTGCAGAACGAGCCTATAATGCGATCAGCAATACACTGGAAGCCGATCGCTTAGCGGCCTTTGATCAGCAATCTGGCTTGTATATGGGTGAACAGTCCTTCCTTGATTGGCGAGACCAAACGTACTCAACGTGGACACCGCAAGATGTGAACGCTATTGGTAGCAGTAAAGCCTTGTCGACGAATGTAACTCACTACCGAGCGATGCGTTTAGCGGCGAAACTGGCTGAGCAGTTTGATTCGAGAAATGCGGTTAAATATAACGAATGGGCTAAGCAGTTAAAATTAGCGATCAATGATAAGTTCTGGAATGCACAGCGTGGTATGTACGTTAGCTATTTATTTGATAATGGCAAAGATATCGCGGTAGATAAATATGACATGCTTGGTGAAGCATTAGCGATCATCAGTGGTATCGCGAGTGATGAGCAAGCCAAGAAGATCATGAGCAATTACCCACACAGTGAATTTGGTGTGCCCGTGTACTTCCCTCAGCAGCCTGATGTCCCCGTCTATCATAACCGTGCGATTTGGCCGTTTGTGACGGCTTATAGCTTGCGCGCAGCGAAGCAAACATTGAACGTGGCCGCAGCGAATAATGCGGTGCAATCTTTGGTGCGTGGAACAGCCACGAACTTATCTAATATGGAAAATCTCGAATGGCTATCAGGTAAGTCATTTATTATTCATAGCGATCATGGTGCGGATGCCAGTCTTGATGGCCCTGTGATTAATTCACAGCGTCAACTTTGGTCGGTTGGTGGTTACCTTAATATGGTGGTGGAAACGATTTTTGGCATTCATACTGAAACTGGACACATTGCCGTTAGCCCGTTTATTACAGGGTGGATCCGCAATAGTTTATTTGCGCATTCTCAGCAAATTACACTCGAAAACTTTAGCTTCAAAGATAAAACATTCTCAGTCACTATCGACTTGCCACCAGCGAACGATGATATGTCTGGTTACTACCCAGTTGATAATGTACAAACCGATAAAAACGGTAACTACCATGTCACTTTAGGTGCGTTGGTTGGAAATGATGACACGATCAAGGTTATCACGGGGGTGAAGCCTTACGCGAGTGATGATAGTCGTGTGTACTCACCGAAAGAGCCAATATTAACAGCAAAGGCGCTTGATAATGGTGGTGCTAAAGGCGTTGCGATTGATGTTCAGAGTAAATACAAGGTTAACTTGTACCGCAATGGGCAGCTTATTCAAAAAGGTGTCACAGCACAGCAATATACTGATACCTCACAAGGGTTTGCCTGCTACATCGCCGAAAGTGTTAATGACCAAGGTTTTCGTTCAAACCCAAGCCAACCTGTGTGTGTGGGTGATGAAATTCGCGTCAAACTTGAAGGTGATTACTACACACTTAAACAAGGCGTTTCTGTGGTAACGGTTGATCAAAATAGTGGGCCTGTAAAAAGTTTGACTAGCTTTGTCGTTCCTAAGACAGGGACTTATCAAATAGCCGCTTGGTATAACAATAACCTCGGTCAGCTTAATACAGGGATCACGAATACGGTGAAGAAGATCGAAGTGCTTGATGATGCGGCTAAGGTGGTTGGTCAGGGTTATATACAGATGGGGCATATTGGCGAGAACAAAGGGATGCGTTATTCAACCCCAGTTGAAGTCAGCTTAGAGCAGGGCAAGGTATACCAGTTTACGATTAAGGATCATTTTAATATGAGTTACCTTAAATCGAATGAAACATATATATACGCTGGTGGTGTTGATGGGATAAAGAATGAGGCGAAAATTGCTGATATTCGCATTACACCGTTACAGTAAATGCCTTAAACCATGTGTCTAGTAAATAGCCGTTGAAGTAATTCAGCGGCTTTTTCGTTTCTGCCGTTTCTAAAGTTATAACTTCCTTCTCTTAGTAGTCTTAAAATTGATTGTTCGTTTATGGTGAATAATGAATTCAAAATTTAATCAATTATCAAATTTAATTTAATGAATATACTGGCCCCATACTTTCCAAGACTCACTAGTAAAAGAATTGAGATGATTATGAAAAAAGAAAAAATGCCACTGCAAGTATGGATTTTGACCTTAGCAGCGTTTGCTATCGGTACTGCTGAATTCGTGATTGCAGGTCTGCTTCCGCAAATCGCAACCTCACTATCAATTACCGAGGGGCAAGCAGGCTACCTCATCAGTGCATACGCGTTAGCCATTGTTTTTGGCGGACCGATTCTGACTATATATCTCGCTCGATTTAATAAAAAAGCAGTACTAGCCAGCTTGATGGTGCTGTTTATTCTCGGTAACGCGATGTCAGCCTTTGCCCCTAACTACACAATTTTAATGATAAGCCGAGTGATAACCGGCTTAGTCCAAGGTCCTTTTTACGGTATTGGTGCGGTTGTTGCGACAAACTTAGTGTCTGAGAAAATGGCAGGCCGAGCGGTTGGTCAGATGTTTGCAGGTTTAACATTGGCGAATGTACTGGGTGTTCCTGGTGGCACTTGGATTGGCTTGCAATTTGGTTGGCACAACACTTTCATTACTGTTGCCGCTTTAGGTCTGATTGCTATGGTTTTCATTCTTAGCGTGATTAAATCAACAGGGCATGGTGAAGCGAAAGATGTGAAAGCACAGCTAATGGCATTTAAAAACCCAATGTTGTTGATGAGCTTGGCGATCACCGTATTTGCATGGTCTGGTTTCATGACGCTTTATGGTTACATTGCACCCATTGCTACTCACATTACAGGCTACGGTGAAGAGGCTGTAACATGGATTTTGGTTATCGTTGGTCTAGGCCTAATTGTAGGTAACACTGTAGGTGGACATTCTTCTGATAAAAACCTTCATAAAGCATCTATGTTCTGGGCATTTGCAATGATTGTATCTTTGGTGCTTGTTGGTTTAACTGTCGGTAATCAGTTGTTATTCGTTGCAGCAGCATTTGTTTTTGGTATCGCTTCTTTTGCAAACGTACCAGCAATGCAATTACGAGTTATGAATCATGGTGGTGAAGGTCAAGAGCTGGCTGCAACAGCAAATATTTCAGCATTTAACTTAGCGAATGCATTCGGTGGCTTCCTTGGTGGCATGGTGTTGGACAGTAACCTAGGCGCTGGCATGATTCCTTACGCAGCCATTATTGTTCCTGTATTGGGTTTGATATTGATTTCGGTTGCCAATAAACGTGAAACGTTAGCACTGGCTACAGCAAACTAATACTAAGTAACATCATCGAATCAAGTTGTTTGATAGAAAATAAATAATCCTACGCACGATAAGAAAAGCACCCAGCTGAGCTGGGTGCTTCTGTATTAAATATGGTGCAGTATTAAGAAGTGAGGCACTAACAAGCCTGTACTAGTTTTGCTTTGCCATTACTTTATTAATATCTTCTGCGCTATGGCGTTCAGGCACTTGTTCCCATTCTTCACCCCAAGCTCGATTAACTAACCTACCGCGCTGCACCGCTCTTCTTTCAGCAATTTTCTGTGCCCATCGCACAACATTTTTATAGCTGGCAACATCAAGAAACTCAGCAGCATCATACAGTTTGCCTAGCACCAAATTGCCATACCATGGCCAAGTGGCTATGTCCGCAATCGAATATTCATCGCCTGCTAAGTAAGTATTGTTGGCTAATTGTTTATCCAGCACATCTAACTGGCGTTTGGCTTCCATGGTGAAGCGATTTATCGGGTATTCAAATTTTTCTGGGGCGTAGGCATAGAAATGACCAAAGCCACCGCCTAAATAAGGTGCAGATCCTTGCAACCAAAAGAGCCAATTCATGGCGCTTGTGCGTGTTGCTAGGTCTTTAGGCAAGAAGTGACCAAATTTTTCTGCGAGATAGAGCAATATCGCGCCAGATTCAAACACGTTAATTGGTGTTTTACCTGAGTTATCGACTAATGCAGGGATTTTTGAATTTGGGTTTACACCGACAAAGCCAGATGAAAACTGGTCACCGTCGCCAATACGAATAAGATGAGCGTCGTACTCGGCCTCGCGGACCCCAACAGCAAGTAGTTCCTCAAGCATGATAGTCACTTTTTGCCCGTTTGGCGTGCCCATTGAATAGAGCTGTAATGGGTGTGAACCAACAGGCAGGGCTTGTTCGTGTCTTGCGCCAGAATCAGGGCGGTTGATGCTTGCCCATTCGCCACCATTGTTATCGTCCATTTCCCAAACGTTGGGTGGTGTATATACCTTTGCCATAGTGTGTCCTTTTGATAGTACAAGAAAAGAGATGCGGTGCATCTTAGCGGCAGATTCTGCTAAACTACGCGGCTATGCTTTCAGCCATGTTTTTATCATAGCTGCTAATTACTATTTTCTACCGAGATCCTACATGTCATTCTCTAAGCTTGGATTACACGAATCAATCCTAAAAGCCGTCACTGAATTGGGCTATACCAGTCCAACACCTATTCAAGAGAAAGCCATTCCCGCTATTCTGAAAGGGCGTAACTTAATTGCTGGCGCACAAACAGGTACGGGTAAAACGGCCAGCTTTGCACTGCCATTGCTAACAATGCTTGATGATGAAGTAGAGGTACGTGCAAAACGTATTCGTGCGCTTATCTTAACACCGACGCGAGAACTGGCGATTCAGGTAGAGAAAAACATTGCCCAATACAGCAAGTATTCTCAGCACACCTCTTTAGCTATGTATGGTGGTGTTGATTACGCCGATCAAAAGCAACGCTTGATTGATGGTGTTGATATTCTGGTAGCGACTCCGGGTCGTTTGCTGGATATGTATACTCAGCGTGCGTTGCATTTTGATGCGCTTGAAGTTTTGGTGCTTGATGAAGCAGACCGCATGCTGGATATGGGCTTTATTGAAGATATCAATAAAATCATGGAACGTTTGCCAGAAGATCGTCAGAACCTACTGTTCTCTGCGACGTTATCTAAGCAAGTCCGTGCGTTGGCTAAAACTGCAATCGAAAACCCTATCGAGATTTCAGTACAGGTTAATGCGGATACTGCACCTAAGATTGATCAATGGTTAATTCCTGTTGATAAAGACATGAAGTCATCATTGCTGAGCCATTTGATTAAAGAGAATCAGTGGGAACAAGCGCTGATCTTTATTGAGACCAAACACGGTGCGGCTAAGCTGGTTTCTCAGCTTGAAAAGCGTGGCATTGTGGCAGAAGCCATTCACAGTGGTCGTAGCCAAGCTGCGCGTGAGCAAGTGCTTGAGAAGTTCAAATCAGGTGAGCTGAAGTTGCTGGTTTCAACAGGTGTAGCTGCGCGTGGTATCGATATAGACGATCTTGATCGTGTTATTAACTACGATTTACCTTACCCAGCGGATGAATATGTTCACCGTATTGGTCGTACTGGCCGTGCGGGCGCATCGGGTGAAGCGATTTCATTAGTGTCGAAAGACGATTTCAAAAACCTGTGTATGATTGAAAGTCGCTTAGGTCACTTATTAACACGTAAGTTGGAAGAAGGGTTTGAGCCGCGTAAAGAGCTACCAATCTCGATTCTAAACTATGTGCCAAAGAACAAGCGTAAACCTGCGCGTGACAATAATAAGCGTCGTTAACACACAAAATTTGTTTGAGCACTTATATTGAAAATTCGTGCTTATAGCTAGAAATGGCGGACTCAACAAATGAGTCCGCCATTTTTGTTTTCGGCTTAGCTAGAGACTAGATACGTTCGAGTAAATCTTGGTAAGTCTTAGAATCTTTATCTGCGTCTGCACAAACACTCAGTAAGTCGTCGATAAAGTGGTGGAGTGCACGCTGCTCTATGGTACGTATTTGTTGTTGCTGTTGTGGCGTTAGCATGTGATACATAGACGCCGCACCAAAATCACCAAAAATGATGTTCGCATCAGCATCAAACAAGGTGTTGTGTGCATACAAATCACCGTGACACACTTGGTTATCATGTAAGTGGGCAAACACATCTTCCATTTGCTGGATAATCTTGGCGATATCCGCGATAGGTAGGGTAAAGCCGGCTGGGAATGTATCGCGCGTACAAGTCTTTAGGCTAGGGGGTAAACCTAGGTTGCTGAAGTGGGCTGGGATCAAATTCATGATCAGGGCCAGATAGCCATCTTCACTGACTTGGGCAAGTGATTGTACCAAGTTCGGGTGATTACCGACCTTTAAGCACGCTTGTAGCTCGTCTTCAGGGTAGCCATCACTGGTGACTTCGCCTTTAAATACTTTTACTGCAATATCCGCAGGAAAGCCTGCATGGTTACCGTTCCAGCTTGCTTTCGAAATAACACCTGAGGCGCCTTGGCCAAGTAATTCTGCCAGTTCAAATTGCTTAGATGATACTGATGGAACTGTTTTCACTTTCAATGTGGACAGGCAAAAAGGGTTACCAGCAAAAGCAAACCACGCCAGCTTCGGTAGCTGGAAAAGCTGCTCTGGACATTGTTGAAGGTTATTTGCTGAAATGCGCAACAACTCAAGGTTCTCTAACTTCGCCATGCTTTGTGGCAAAGCTGTCAAACAGTTACCGGCTAACGCCAACTTTTGTAGGCGAGGGCGCTCACCTAATGAATCTGGCATCACCTCGATACGGTTATCTGTCAGGATCAACCAGCGTAGCTTAGGGGGTAAAGACGCTTCTGGTACTTGATTTATATGGTTAGATTTAAAGCCAATCATTTCAAGTTCAGGGCATTGCCCCAGTACCGCAGGCAGCGTATCGAACTGGTTATTCGAAGCAAAAATGATTTTGAGTTTAGTTAACTTTGACAGTTCGTCTGGCAATGAACTTAGTGCATTACCTGATAAATCCAGCACTTCTAATGTATCAGCTAAGGTAAGAATTTCGAGTGGGAAAACTGTTAAGCCTTCTGCAAGCTTGAGGTGTTTAGTACCGATAAGTTCGCCAGATTTTAGCTGAGAAAGAGTATGCAAAATGATGGATCCGTATAGAGTGAAAATAAGCGGGTGTATTCTACTCGAAAATGAAGGAAAAAGGCTCAAAAGCAAAATCTTTATCAATAGCATAAAAACGTCCAATGATTCTTTCGTGGCTTTCACTGCTAATACATTGATTTAAAGGTAAAATAACGAGGCTTATCGTTACGATAAAGAAATTGAATTGTTGCGACGGGGGGATGGTTATATAACGCGCATCCCTGAATAATTCGCAATGAAATGTTGATGAACAAGTTAATTGAAGCGCTAGATACAAACGGTTACTACATCTGGGATGACTTTCTTTCAACTGAACAAGTAGAAGACTTAAAAGCATGCATGCCAGATGAATGGAAGAAGGCATGTATTGGTCGTAACGATGACGTGATGCGTGAAGCTTCTATTCGCAGTGATAAAATCCATTGGTTAGCTAATAGTCAAGGTGCTGCCGTGGACGATTTCTTGTCTCGTATGGAGTCCATTCGTCGTGCTGCTAATCAACATTTCTACCTTGGCTTATTTGAATACGAAGCGCACTTTGCCAAGTATGAAAAAGGCGATTTTTATAAAAAACACCTCGACTGTTTTCATGGTAACGAAAACCGCCGACTCACGACTGTGTTTTACATGAATGACAGTTGGAGTGAAGAAGATGCAGGTGAGCTAGTGGTCTATGATTTAGACGGTAATATTATTACAACGTTACCTCCGAAATCAGGCCGTCTGTTTGTGTTTTTATCTGAGCAGTTTCCGCACGAAGTGCTGCCAACCAATAAGCCGCGTTTTAGCATCGCTGGCTGGTTCCGCACTAATGGCGTGACTGGTAATCAATTGGATATCGCGCAGTAAATTTTATTGCAACTGATTATCACCCTTACTTCCCTTATTGTGGGAAGTAAGTCTATTGTTTGCTTAACGCATTCATTACGACCAATAAATTCGTCAGATTTTTTTACACCTTTGTAAAACGTCTTTTGCTAAAAATCTATTTATTCCTTTTAAATTAATACGTTAAATTAGTCTTAAAAATGGGCCTACAACTTGCAGTATCTCATGTGTTCAACAATACCTTGGTTGATTAAGCCAAAACTAAATTGCTAAAACACAAGACAAAGAGGTTGATATGGATTTTCATAAGACATTACTCGGTGCAGCAATTGTTGCAGGAAGTTTGACAGCGACAGGTGCCCAAGCAGCTATTATTGACATCTTTGAAGGTGTCGGAGCTGGCGAGTTGCGAGCCGATTGGGAAGCGGCTGTAGGCTCTTTCTCAGAAGAAGATTTTACGGGTTTTGCTAATGACGGCAGTGAGGACTTTATTATCACTACCCAAGGCAGTGGTCATACTGGTTTTGGTTTTGCGAGTGATCGTCTAAATGATCGATTAACACCAAGCAATAGCACAACAATCACTTTTGATTCTGATATTTTTGCGTTTGGTGCCAACTGGGATTTAACGCCTGCAGGGCAGGGACTTGGTATCCAAATCAACGCTGGCGGTGAACTTTTAGTAACAGAGATTCCTTCTTCATTCTCTGGTGAGTTTTTTGGCTTTACGTCTAACATGGCAATTACGTCAATTATCTTGACGGGGGGAACCGATCCTGGTGGCGTTGCTGAAACGTACAATGCAGATAATTTTGTATACAAAGTGCCAGAGCCAGCAAGTATTGCACTCTTGGGCCTAGGTTTAGCTGGCATCGGCTTTAGCCGCAGAAAGCAAGCAGTCAAACTTAATCAGTCATAGCGTAAATAATGGTCAACACGCTTTATTATTTTGATTATTAGCGTGATGTAGCCAGTAATGATAATCCCTTACTGGCTGCTTGTTAGCACAAAAATCTACCTTTTAATAAGGTATTATGACCTAACAATGACGCTCAAAGGCGAGATGAGCTCGCTCTAGTGCGTCGATATTATCGCTACAGATGAGATCTTTTAACGCTTCGAATTTGGTTTCTGACCAATCATAAATCTTTAAAACCAATAATCGTGCGATAACATCTTCTGCAAAGCGTGTACGAATTACTTTTGCTGTACTACCACCTACAATGGAATAAGGTGGGATATCCTTAGTGACTACGCTGTTTGCTGCAACAATGGCCCCTTCACCGACAGTAACACCTGGCATTATCATGGCGCGCATACCAATCCAGCAGCCATCTTCTAATATAGTGTCCCCTTTAGACTGATAGGCATCTTCAATTTTATCCATAAAAGGATACAGCGAGAACCAATCTGCACGGTGGGTATGGTTACCACCCATAAGAATGACGGCTTCAGCGCCAATACACACGTAGTCACCAATAAAGAGTTTATCTATCTCCCAGCGTGGCTCCCAGTGTTTACTGACTTCATCACCATGGAGGTAGCGTACGACGGATTGTTCAAAGCCGTTATCGTATGCACCGCTATAGTAACTGTGCGTTCCTTTTAAGGTGATATTTTTGTTTTGTACTGTCTCATGGAGCATTTCCATTTTTGACCAATGCTTAACTGTCATTGTATTGCCTTGTATTTGCTTGCTTTGAAGAATAGGCCGCAAATGGACTGCACGCAATCAGGTAGCCGTGACACATTAAGTGATTACGGATGAGTTCATAGTCGGCTGATTGTGTGTGTCTTTGGCGGCAGTAAATAGTGAATATTTACTGCCTTAGCTAAGCAATCAGCGGGCGCTGAAGGTAGGCGATAGGTGTAAAGAAGGTACGTAACGGAATACGTGTATTTATCAACATAGTATGTACCTCCTTTATTGGAAATTAATTGAGTAGCAAATGATAGCCCTTTCTTCGTGTGAGTCAATACATCAAGTGGAGCATGATGTATGACCATCATAAAAAGAAACGCCCTTTATCTTTGTGATGAAAGGGCGTTATTGTTCAAGGCTACTCACACTTTGTGAGGATCAGCGTCAATTACACTTGCGGAATTTGCTGGGTAATGCAGTGAATATTACCGCCACCTAGTAGGATCTCTCGTGCATTCACACCTGATACTTGATAGCCCGGATAGATCGTAGCCAGTAAATCGGCCACTTCATCATCATGATCTTTATCGAGTAGTGGGTAAATGATATGTTCATTCGAGATTAAGTAGTTAGCGTAAGATCCAGCTAAACGCTCACCTGCAACTCGCTCCATGCCATCTGATGCATCAATACCGCCGGCTTCATCTTCAGTGATAAAGAGAGGGCCTGGCATAGGTAACTTATGCACTTTAATATGACGTCCTTTGGCATCCGTTTCTGTTTCTAGTACGTCTAGCGCCTTACGTGAGATTGGGTATTGAGGGTCATTTTCGTCATCACACCAAGTGAGGGCGATTTCGCCAGGGCGAACCACGTGAATGAGGTTATCAACATGGCCATTGGTTTCATCGTTAAATAACCCCTGTGGGATCCAAATGACTTTTTCGATGGCGAGGTGCTCTTTCAGTACGGCTTCAATTTGTTCACGTGTTAAATCAGGGTTACGGCTTGGATGGAGTAAACACTCTTCCGTTGTATACAGCGTCCCTTCGCCATCAACATGAATAGACCCCCCTTCAAGCACGATAGGGGCACGGTAACTATTGTCACCGAGTGTTTCACATACTTTACGCGCAACAGCATCGTCTTTATCCCATGGGAAGTACAAGCCATCAAGTAAGCCTCCCCAAGCGTTGAAGTGCCAATCAACCCCGCGACGTTCACCATTATCATTTACCACATAAGAAGGGCCGATATCACGCATCCAAGAATCATCCGTGCTCATTTCGAGTAACTGAATGTTGCTGGGTAGCATGGTGCGGGCGTTTTCAAATTGATGCGCACTGACCACCATGGTGACAGGGGTTGTTTTGGCGATAGCGGTCGCGACAGCAACAAAGGTCGCTTGCGCTGGTTTACCACCGTAGCGCCAGTTGTCAGTACGCTCTGGCCATGCCATCCAAATTCCCGCTTGTGGCTCGTGTTCAGCAGGCATTCTGAATCCATCTTGTTTTGGGGTGGTATCTAATTGCTTAGTCATGATCATGTCCTTATTCGTTTTTGTTTGAATTCGCAGATAAAGCAGGGGGGGGTACTAAGCGGTGTGCTCTTCATAAGTCACCGTTTTCTCTGATTGTGCTTTTTTCTTAACAGCTAATGTAAGCAGGTACTCACCAATCCCGACTGTGAGCAGTACACCAATTAAAACGGGTGCGCTGTATACCCAATCGACAGAAAGCGTGAAAAGATCAGGGAAGATAAAGAGCACCACTGCTTGAGCAATAGTGAGGAAACAAACGATGCTGAGTAGCCACTGCACGCCCATGCCACCCGGTACACGGAATGGACGTTCACGATCACCATCTGCAACACGAAGTTTTAAGTATGATGGGAACATGAAAAGGTATGGCAGTAAGAAAATACAGCTAGAGAAGGCAAACACAGACCAGAACAGTTCATCACTACTTTGCGCAAAAATGGCATAGGCGATGATGACAACAGTCGATAAGATTCCTGTTATGTTGTTTGCGCCAATCGGTGTGTCGTGTTTTTCTGACATCTTAGCGACAGCATCAGGTAGCTCACCTTCACAAGCGGCTTCTGCAGCGGCACGGCTTGCACCCATTGTCCATGTCACCATGTTACCGATGAAGGTTAACAGTGCCATTGTACCAATCACATACACCATGCTTTGGCCAAATAGACCAGTGCCAAACAACTTACGTAATGTGTCAATAATACCTGCAACTAGGCCTATATCTTGAACGGGCAGTGCCATCAAAATACCCACAGTGCCAAAAACATAAAGGAAAGCGGTAATTGCAGCGGCAAGGAAAATTGACTTAGGCATGTCGCGTACGTCTCTCATTTCTTTGGTCATTGTCGCGACAAGTTCGAAGCCCATAAGGTTGAAAACTAAAGCAGGTAAAAAGGCAACCCCAGTATCTAAACTTGGCATCATGGCTGAAATAGAGAATTCATTGGCAACGCCGTGCTTAGCGGCATATATAAATCCGCCAAAACCTAACACTGAAATAACCGTGATTTTTAATATTGCGCCAATATTCGTTACCCAAACACCCACATCGACAGAGACATTACAAATCCATATGGTTAACCATGTTAATGCGATACAAATAATGATTTGCCAAAATAAAGAAAGGCCAGGTGCGAATAACTCGGCAAACATACCTGCAAACATAATATATACAGCAGGCATCCATAATCCGACATTTATCCAGTAGAACCAAGTGGTTCTTACCGCCCATTTATATCCAAATGCTTTTTTTACCCAGTCGTAAATACCACCATCACCAGGGTAAGTTGTACCTAACTCAGAAGTGATTAAACCGTAAGGAATAACAAATATAACAAGTGTCACTAACCACCAGCCGATGGAACTCACACCAATGGATGCTGAAGCAGTTAATGTATCAACGACGATAACGGCACATAAGCTAAATAATGCTAGGCTCGTTACCCCCATTTTTCCTTTGGATACTTGCGCGTCCATAATGATTCTCCGTATCTATATTATTTCATTTATTGGATGTTGCGAAACGTTGCTCTGGTGTTTATTTAAGCAGGGAGGGATATTTACTTTCGTTATGAGAATCACTTATCGGTTTAATACTGATATATGACGAGCAGGCCGTGATGGAATAACCATATTTTAGGGTGAAAATAGGTGAGACCGCGAAAATTGATTCTGATCAAATGAATAGTGTGCTGACAGACGTAAGTTTTTATTCAAACCCGTGGTGGTGAAAAACAAGAAAACGTGATTTGTTGATGAAAGAGGGTGAAAGCATGAGTGATAACAAACCTATTATTGTCGTGGCGGTTGGCGGTAACGCTTTGCTACAACGCGGCGAGTTGATGAGCTATGAAAACCAGAAAAGCAATATCGCAGTGGCAACACAGGCGTTGGCAAAATTAAGTGAAGCGTACCGTGTGGTCATTGTTCACGGCAATGGGCCGCAAGTAGGTTTGTTGGCGTTGCAAAACCTTGCTTATACTGACGCACCACCCTATCCACTAGATGTGCTTGGTGCAGAAACACAAGGCATGATTGGTTATATGATGGCGCAAGGTCTTCAGCAAGCATTGCCAAACGGTAAAGTCAGTACTGTGCTTACACAAATTGAAGTGGATGCGAACGACCCAGCATTTGATGAACCAAATAAGTTTATTGGCCCAGTTTACGACCATGAAACCGCACAACAGAAAGCGACACAATATGGTTGGTCTATCAAAGCTGACGGTGAGTATTGGCGACGTGTCGTGCCATCCCCTATGCCACAAAAAATTGTAGAGCTTGATGGGATACGCACATTATTAGCGGCGGATCATACGGTAATATGTTGTGGCGGCGGAGGGTGTCCTGTGATTAATGCTGGAGAGGAATTTGGCTACCAAGGGGTAGAAGCAGTTATCGATAAAGATTTATCAGCGGCAGTGCTTGCCAAGCAATTAGGTGCTGAACACTACTTAATCCTGACTGATGGTGAGTATGTTTGTGTGGATTGGGGTACACCAAACGAAAAAGCCTTACATCAGATCAGTGTTGAAGATATTCAGCAGTACACGTTTGCTGCTGGGTCTATGGCGCCAAAAGTTGAGGCATGTTGTGAGTTTGCGACAGCAACAAAAGGCATAGGTCATATCGGTTCGCTCCACAAAGCCAGTGAGATAATGGCTAATCAATCGGGTACACATATCCATTTATAACAATAAGCATAATGCAAAGTAGGAAGCACGCATGAAGCGAGAATCAACCGAGAAGCGATTGGAACGGATACACACAGCTATCACGAACTTAGTCGCGCACAGAGATGTTAACGCGATTTCAATTTATGATGTTGCTAAAGAAGCCTCAATTGCGGCGTCAACAGTTTATCACCATTATCCGAATATTGAAGCACTCATTTATGGACTGATGGAGGGCATATTTGCAGATTTTACCCATGTGTTAGATGAAGCGATAAAGCCAGAAGAGATCCGTCATTGGAGTGATATTAATCGGATGATAGAGCAAGGCTTTGTTGATTATTATCGAGGTAATCCGCTCGTGCAACGTATATTGCTTGGTCAGCATACTTATACTTCTATACGTCATGCTGATGCGCAAAATGATCTTTTGTTAGCGGAACATGTAGAAGCTATTTATCGACGTTACTTTGTATTACCTGAGCTGCCAAATGATGTGAATATTTTTGCTATTGCGCTACAGGTTGCAGATAAGGTTTATTCAATGAATTATCGCGAAAATGGCGATATACCACCTGAAATGGCGCGTGAAGCAAAAATATTAACGGAAGCCTACTTAGGCACTTATTTACCACGTAATCTTCCTCGAATAAAGGCAGACCCGACATTGAATTGATTACTACACTTTACTCATGATATTTATCACATTGTTTTTGTGATTGTATTGTTATTTAAGTCAGTACTTTTGTGCTGGCTTTTTTTTGCCTGTGACTTTTTAACGGTATCAGAATCAAATATCGATAAAGACAAATAACGCTGACTGATATTTGTGATGTTAATCAGGAACTAAATTAGCTTTTAGTATCACTGACCGATTAGTGATTCTAGTTTAAGATTTAGTTTTTTATTCTGGCAATAATGATTCCAACAAAGCGGGAAACATTAGTTTCTACTTTCAGTTAATACTTATTAAATTTGCAACTGAATATCATAAAGAATAAAAGGAATATATTATGAAAATGCCATCTTCAAGTGCAACTAACCTAAACAAAGAAGGTTTACGTCATTTCCTTAAAACTCAGGATTACACTAAAAAAGAATTGAACGATATTCTTGAGTTAATGGCAATGTTAAAAGAAGCACGTAAAGAAAATGCATTACCCCAGTTGTTTAAAGGTAAATCGGTTGCAATGATTTTTGAACAACCATCAACGCGTACTCGCGTCTCTTTTGAAACAGCGGCAACAATGTTGGGTGGCCATGCGCTATTCTTATCACCTAAAGATATTCATCTTGGCGCAAAAGAATCGCTAGAAGATACAGGTCGTGTTTTATCACGTATGGTAGATGTGATCATGGCACGTGTTGATGAGCACAGCACAGTCGCAGGGTTAGCTGAGCAAGCTAGCGTACCTGTTATCAATGGCCTGTGTGACTGGCTACACCCAACTCAAATCATGGCAGATTTATTTACTATGGTAGAGCACCTACCTGAAGGTAAGTCTTTGAGTGATTTGACGGTAGCCTTTGTGGGTGATGCGACCAATGTGGCTTCTTCGCTGATGTTTGCTTGCACTAAATTTGGCATGACATTCAAACACATTTGCCCTGAACGCTTTAAAGCGCCGCAAGAGTGGGTAGAAATTGCGCTGAACAACTGCGAAACATCTGGTGGTAAGCTGGTTATTACCGACAACACAGACGAAGTGGAAGGGTGTGACATTATCGTTGCTGATAGCTTCTACTGGTTTGGTCAAGAAGACGAAAAAGAAATTCGTCTATCAACCTTCATTCCTGAATATGTTGTGACGCAAGAATTGATGGATAAAGCAGGTCCAGACGCTATGTTCATGCACTGCTTGCCAGCGAACGATCAGCGTGAATGTACACGTGAAGTCATGGAGTCACCACGTTCGATTATCTTTGATGAGGCAGAAAACCGTTTAACAGCACAAATGGCACTTTTGGTGTACTTCACACATCACCATATTCAAGCGCCAACTGAAGCAACTTTAGCCATGCATAAAGACAAAATTGAAGGCTTCTTAAAAACGCTATAAAAAGTAAATATCTCTAAATAGACACCCCCTGCTTATAGAGGCTCGTTAGTGTAACGAGCCTTTTTTTATTTGGGCGTAAGTACTGCAGGTTCAATAAATGCGATGCTATGTGGCAATATCACTAAGAAAAGAAAGCGTTATCTTGCTGACTGTGCTAAAAAAACAGTGAATTATAAGGAATTTATTTGCTAGGCTTATGTCGTACTAGCCTAGATAGTCATAATAAGGGACGAGCATGACCGCAACAGCCTACCTCAATACATTAAACCAAGCATATCTAACCGTTCACCGTGAGAAAGAAGACTTTTTCTGGGAAACTTACATGGGAACCAGTGATGATCATGATGGTTCGGCAAAAGCCCAAACGGCATGGACAAACTTTATCAGTGACGCGGGAAAAATTGCTGAAGTAAAAGCACAATTAGCTGCTGCAGATGCGATTACTGATAGCAAAGAACGTGAACAAACAATCACTGGCTTGAAAGGGTGGTTAGCAACCTTTGAGTCGCATGCACTTGAGTCACAACAAGCTCAAGCCTTAAAAGCTGACATCATTAAGTTTGAAGCTGATTTGTTTGAGAAAAAACAAAATCACGCTATGTGCTATATCGATGAAAATGGTCAGCAGGCAGAAGGGTCGTTACCTGTACTGGGGGCGAACATTCGCAACAGTGGCGATGTAGGTGTTCGTCAGTCATCGCATCAAGCCTTGCTGGATCTTGAACAATGGTTATTAACCAATGGTTTCTTAGATTTGGTGAAGCTGCGTAACAAATTTGCACGCTCACTGGGTTATGACAACTTCTTTGATTTCTCGGTTGTAAAAACGGAACAAATGACGGCTAAAGAGCTGTTTGTGATCCTTGACGATTTTGAAACTCGAACACGTGCAAGTAACCAATCGAGCTTAGATGAATTAGCGAAAAATCTAGGCGAATCCGCGTTACAGGGTCACAACTTCGTGTATTCCTTCTCGGGTGATGCAATGCGAGACTTGGATGCTTATGTTCCTTTTTCACAATCACTGCGTCGCTGGGTGGAATCTTTTGGGCGCTTGAATATTGATTACTCGGGCGCTGAGCTTACGTTAGATTTACTGGATCGTAAGGGTAAGTATCAAAATGGTTTCTGCCATGGTCCTGTACCTTCATTTTATGACCAGGAAAGCTGGATCCCAGCCAAAGTAAACTTCACCAGTAACGCTAAGCCTGATCAAGTGGGTAGCGGTTACGATGGCATCAATACCTTATTCCATGAAGGGGGGCATGCTGCGCACTTTGCCAACGTTAAAATGAACTCACCGTGTTTTTCACAAGAGTTTGCCCCTACATCTATGGCGTATGCAGAAACACAATCTATGTTCTGTGACAGTTTGCTTGAAGATGCTGATTGGCTTAAACAATATGCATTGGATGCAGAAGGTCAGCCAGTACCCGATGAGGTAATTAAAGCCTTGGTGGATAGCCGCCAGCCGTTCCGATCTTATATTGAGCGTAGCATTTTGGTTGTGCCGTATTTTGAGCGTGCGTTGTATCAATTGCCTGAAGATCAATTAACACCAGAAAATGTTACTCAGCTTGCCCGTGACATGGAGCGTAAGATTTTAGGACTTGCGTGCAGCCCACGTCCGTTATTGGCTATTCCGCACCTATTGTCAGATGAAGCAGCATGTTCATACCAAGGCTACTTGTTAGCGCATATGGCAGTATTTCAAACTCGTGCTTACTTCACCGAGAAATTCGGTTACCTAACGGATAACCCAGAAATCGGCCCATTACTGGCTGAGCACTACTGGCATGCTGGTAACAGTGTTAATCATAATGGCACCATTATGCGCTTAACGGGTGAAGGGTTTAATGCCAAGTATCTGGCTGATGAGTGTAACTTATCGAAAGAGCAGGCATGGGCACTTGAAAAACAAAAAATTGCTGCATTAGCGGATCGTCGCCGCGCTGATATTTCGCCATTAAATGCCACGATTTCTATTGTGGATGGTGCGATGAAGCTAGCGGATAACAGTCAGTCTGATGGTGTGATGTGCCATGACTTTGAAACCTACATAGTGTCAACGTACGGCCGTTAATACATTTTTTTAGTGATATAAAGACCTGCCTCGTAATGTGTCGCAGGTCTTTATTGGTTGTAATTTGGGATGAGGAATGGGTAGATGCCAATGCATAAAGCTTATCAGTTGCTACCACTCAAGGCATCATTCTTGATGAGCTTGATATTGGGGACATTAACAGTAAGCGGGGGGGTGACCGCAGGTGAATTTGAGCCTAAAAGTCATGCTGTCGTTGGGTGCCCTGGCGCGATGTTTACCCAGCAAGCCCGTGTTTTTGATGCAATCACGATTTGTGCAACAGAAAAGGTCGGCATGGACAAACTTCACCATGCCGCTAATGTGACGGCGAAATGGCTTGATAACAATGATGATGGCATTGTCGATGAACCTGCTTTATTGCCAGCACTTCGCCAACAAGGTGCGATGTTGTTCATGAGCGCAGAAGGTTTTTCTGATGAGGCCTTTGATATTTTAATGCCTGAACTCGAACACCGTGTTGGGCAGGATCTTGCTGCAAACGAAACGGCACCCATGATAGGGCGAGACGCCTCGCAAGAAGAGATCCATCACCTTATCGTGAATGCGGGGTGGCAATTTGTTTATCCGCAGGTTTTTAGTAGTCAAAAAGACCAAGCAAGTGCTTTGTATCAACAATGGGAAAAAGCAGAAGCTGCGGGGTATTACGATTATGGCGATCCAACCTGTGATGATGAGTGCAAAACGGTTGAGTTCTTTTATTTAGCGACAGCGGCCTATTTAGGTTCTGATGCGGATTTAAAGTCTGATGAAATGCGGATTAAAGATAGACGTTCATTACGTCAGCGTCTTCCGGGTATTGTCGATTTAATGGAATCGTCTGACTACCATTATCCCACGTACATCTGGCCTGATGGCCAATATCAACATGCCAATAATATTCGCTATTACGGCACTGATCGCTAAATGTTTCGTAAGTAGTGCTAGGTAGTTGGGGGTATGAGTGCTGGCAAAAATAAAGCGAAGCCTGTTGGAACAGTACTTCGCTTTATTTGTATCATTACAGACCAGTTGCTAACGCAGCTTGGTGGGTTAGCCCATCACGCTGCTTGACTGATCATTGTCAGTAATTAGTTCAATTGCGCGTAAGCTGTTGTGAATGCAGCTTCTTGGAATTGGCGTAGGCCAGTGCTACGGAAATCAATCATCAGTGGGTTACGCTTAAGAGACTGTTTGATTTCAGCTGTGCTAATGAACTGAACATCAAGGCCATCGATAAGTTGGATTGCTGATTCAAGCTTAAAGCCAATCGCGCTGCCAGCAAACTTACCGCGTGTTTCACGGGTACGGATAACAACTTGATCAACTTGGTAGTCGTCTAGTAGCTTTTTAAATGCGAATTGGAAGTCACGCATTTCTTGGTTATCCAATGAATCCTTGATGATGAACTTTTGAGTTCGGCAATCAGGGATATCAATCATGCCACTATTTTTGTTTAACATGCAGATAATAGCTTCATTGCTACGTAACTCAACAGCACAAATTTTCATGTATTCACCTATCATTTGATTAGTGGGCAATTTTAAGCATTTTTGTGAAGTTTGTCAGTTGTGTTTTTCAGTTAAATCCGTTTTGGGTAGAAAAAGAGTATGTATTTAAAGTTACCACCACCGTTATTAATGATAATTACCTTTGGCTGTATGTATTTGTTGGCGCAACATTGGCCATTATGGGTGTTTTCTTTTTGGGGACAGCAAGCTGTTGCCTTGGTGTTATGTTTACTTGGTGCACTCTTGGGGTTATCAGGTGTGCTGTCGTTTTCCAGAGTACGTACGACGGTTAATCCGCACAAACCCAAAAATGCATCCAGTTTAGTGACGAGCGGCATTTATCAGTATTCACGTAACCCTATGTATTTAGGCTTAGTGCTCTTTTTGACTGCCGCATGGTTTTATTTAGGTGCGTTATCACCTGCTGTGATGATCATCATTTTTGTTAGCTATATGAATCATTTCCAAATTGAGCCTGAAGAAGAGGCGCTTAAGTTGAAATTTGGGGAGGCTTTTTCTGACTACTGCCAGCAAGTAAGGCGTTGGTGTTAATACTAACATTTCAACTAACTTATTATGCTAAGTTTGCAACTAACATGTAGCTTTTTAGCTCAACTTAGTAGGTTGTTGTTTTGTGATGCTCGTCATATTTAGAAATTTTCCCTCTTTTAGTTATATATTGAAGAAATATTTCCCATAAAGGGGCTGTTTTATATCTCATAAAGCAAACCTTTTTTATGAAGTTAGCGTTATATTTACCCACATAATAACTAAGGGCATGAATGCCTTTTCTAATAAGCACTTAGGCAGTGGCTACTGCCTTTCGCATACTCTAGTGGTGAATAACGTGAACAAGCAATTTTGGAATGGTTTTACTAATATCGTTAAGAAAGAAGTTGTCCCAGCACTCGGTTGTACTGAGCCTGTTTCTGTTGCGCTAGGGGCGGCCATTGCGATGCGCCGACTTGCCGATTTAGACCCGCTTCAAGACGAAGCTCGTAATGAGCAATTACGCATTGAAGTTTTGGTTTCACCTAACCTCATGAAAAATGGTATGGGTGTCGGTGTTCCAGGTACGGGTATGGTAGGGCTACCAATTGCTGCCGCTGTTGGCGCACTGGCGGGTGATCCTGATGCTGGTCTTGAAGTGTTAAAATCAATCACGCTTGACGATGTCGCTAAAGCAAAAGTGCTACTTGATGAGCAGCGTGTTTCTGTTGGTGTCGCGGCAGTTGCTCATATTCTTTATGCTCAAGTGACGCTATTTGTTAATGAACAGTCGGTTTCTGTCACTATTGCAGATGCGCATACTCAAGTTATCGAAATCCGACAAAATAACAGTATTATTTACACAGCAGAACCCGTTCAAGCGAGTGATAAATCGCAGCAAGATGCTTCACCGTTTGCCGATGCCACGGCACTTGATGTCTATGAGTTTGCAACGACAGCACCACTAGAGGATATTGCATTCATCGAGCAAGCTTATCAACTTAACGATGCCTTATCGTTAGAAGGGCTAACGGGTAAATACGGTCTGCAAATCGGTGCCACCTTCCAGCGCAATATCGACCGTGGTTTGCTAAGTAAAGACTTGCTGACTGATATTATGCGCCGTACGGCTGCAGCTTCAGATGCGCGCATGGATGGTGCCATGAAGCCCGCGATGAGTAATTCAGGCTCTGGTAACCAAGGTATTGCGGCGACTATGCCTGTTGTTGTTGTTGCAGAGCACTTAAAGGCCGATCGTGAAACCATGATCCGCGCATTGATGCTGTCACACTTAATGGCGATTTATATTAAGAGCCATCAAAACAAATTGTCAGCACTGTGTGGGGCGACAACGGCATCCATGGGCGCAGTGGCGGGTATGACATGGTTGCTTGGTGGTCAGTTTGCACATATTAGTGCAGCTATCTGTAATATGATTGGTGATATTACAGGTATTATCTGCGATGGTGCGAAAACCAGTTGTGCAATGAAAGTATCGTCTTCAGCCAGTGCTGCTATTAAAGCGGCAATGATGGCCCTTGATGGTATTCGTGTCACAGGCGAGGAAGGCATCGTTGATAATGATGTGGATGCGACGATTCGTAATTTATCCGCATTAGCCAATGGCGCAATGACACAAACAGATGTTCAGATTTTAGAAATCATGGTTCAAAAGTAAGGGCTTAAATTAAGCCGCACACTAGATTTATATGCTACTTATAAAGCCTTTCTACCTTTACGCTCGGTAGGAAGGCTTTTTGGGTTTTACTGCTGTGATGTTAACTTCAGCTGCGTGTGATCCCTGATTGACTCAAATTAGTAGTTAAGGTCTTTTGTCTACGTCCCTCTTATTAATCGTAATGATTTCAGCGACAAAGTTTCGTAAGATGCTGTTCTGATAATAAAAATGAAAGTAATAAAGACGCTTAAAAATGACTTTTAAAATAAGAAATGTATCTTTAGACGATGCTGAAGGTATTACGCAAGTGCTCAACCCTATAGTTGAAGAGGGCTTGTACACAGTCTTAGATACCACTTTTACTGCTGCAGAAGAAAAAGCTTTTATCCAAAGTTTTCCCAAGCGAGGCATTTTCACCGTTGCTGAACATCAAGAAAGTGGTGTAATTGCTGGTTTCCAACCAGTAGAGCCGTTTGCAGATTATACACGTGCCTTTGATCATGTTGGTATTATTGGTACGTTTGTGAGCAGTGATTTTCATCGCCAAGGTATTGCTAAGTTGATGTTCCAAGCGACATTTGAAGTGGCAAAAGAGAAGGGATACAGAAAGCTTTTTGCATACGTTCGTAGTGATAATGAGCGTGCTTTGGCTGCCTACCTTAGTCAAGGCTTTGAAGTGATAGGGACGGCAAAGCAGCATGCCAAAGTTCGCGGTGAGTATGTTGACGAAGTGCTTATCGAGAAGTTCTTGTAATACTTTTTCGATTCGCTTTTTTTCCTTGCAGGATCAAGCTAACAGAGCGGATGCCTAATTTATATAAACAAGCGAGATAAAAAAGGAGAGGCGAGTGCCTCTCCTTGTTTTTTGTCTTTGGCACTTTCTTTGTGCTAAAGCACGTTGCTGCTAGTGGAAGTAGTCAACTTGTTGTTGAAGTTCCTTCGACAACCCTTGCAGGTTATTAGCACTTTGCGATGTTTGAGCGGCAATATCGCGCCCTTGACGGTTCAGGTTACTGATCTCCGTTGCATTGGTGGCAATTTCTTGTGAGACTTGCGCTTGCTCTTCTGAAGTAGCAGCTATGACTTCTGATTGGGCTGCAATAGACGTCACCTGAGTCGTAATCCCTTCTAACGCTAAACCGGCTTGGGTTGCTTGCTCTGTGACTAGCTTCCCTTTCTTCTGGCTCTCAGACATCATGGTGACGGCACTGCTTGTACAGCCGCGTAGTTGTTCAATAATACCTACCACTTCTTTCACTGATTCTTGTGTGCGATGCGCCAGTGTCCGAACCTCATCGGCGACCACGGCAAAACCTCTACCTTGCTCGCCTGCTCGTGCTGCTTCAATTGCTGCATTCAATGCTAATAAGTTTGTTTGTTCAGCAATTTCATCGATCATGCGAGTCACTGACTGAATGTTATCGCTCTCATGGCTAACTCTATCAATAGCGTCTGCCGACTGTCTTAACTGATCATTTAACTCTGCGACTTCAACGCTAACTTGTGAAACTAACTCTGAACCCGAAGCGCTATCCTCATTAGCAGAACGGACGCTTTCAGCAATGGATTCAACTTGTTCAGCCACTGATTTCGCAGATGACGCCATCTCTTCGATAGCGGTAACAACTTGCTCTACTTGTTCTTGCTGAATATCTGATTGACTTAGACTGTGTTGCGCATCGTCAGAAACACTGGTTGCTTGGCCTTGAACTGATTCGCTGGTATTGCGAATTGAGCCAACCAGTTCATTTAATTTGGCGGCCATATTATGGACACCACCTGTAAGGCGTTCGATTTCATTACCTGAGTGGATATTACCTTGCTCCATAGATAGAGTGACTTCACCTTGGCCTAGACGATCCATGTAGCCTGCGAGTGTGGTTAGAGGTGTTGTCATTTTATTTAGGTAAAACCCTAAAATGATGAAAGTAATGATGCCAGCAACAAGTGCGACAATAACAATAATAGTCAGTAATTGCTGACTACCTTTGGTTACTTCTTGAATGAATGTGCCACCGAGTAGCTTCCAATTCCAGCCTGGAACTTCTGTATAGACAAGGTATTTTTCACCGACGACGCCATTATATTCAAATGGATACTTGATTAAGCCACTTGTGGATTCGAAGAGTTGAGCAAAAGGTTTGTTACCGTTGTAGTCGGCAACATTAAGAATAGATTCACCTTTCTGCTTTTTCTCTGGGTGGTACAGATATACACCTAGGTTACTTTTGTCATTATCAATCACTATGGTGTAGCCAGTATCACCCCAACGAACATTACTCACGCTCGAAAATACGGCTTTGGAAGCTTCTTCAATAGAAAGTCCAATAAAGGAAATAGCAACAACCTGTCCATTTGCATCTTTAATTGGAGAGTAATAGGTAAGGTAATCGTGGCCAAATAACACAACCTTGGCATAGTAAGGTTGGCCGTTCATCAGCTTGTTATAGCCAGGGTGGTTTAGCCCTAACTTACTGCCAAGAGCGCGTTGTCCGCTATTGTTTTTTAGTGATGTCGCTACGCGTACAAAATCGTTACCTGATGCTACAAAGAGGGTTGCGATAGCGGTTGTATTTTGAGTAAAACGGTCAACGACTTCAGTATCGTTGATCATTGATTTACCATTCAGAGTGACATTTTGTACGGACTGTCCAGCAAAGTTGACGGTATTGTTTTCAATTTTAAGACCGTGCATATAACCGAGACGAAATGCACTTTCCAGTTCTTTGGCACTTTCTAAATAAATATTGAATTGTCCCGCAATACTTTCAGCCATGGCTTCCAGTTTAGATTGTTGCTCTTGTAGTGTTTCTTCTAGCAAGATATCTGCGGAATTACGATAAACAATCGCAGCTACGGAAGAAAAAGCGATTATAAGTAATACGCTAATCACCAGCTTTAATTGGAAGCCGATGCTTTTATTATTAATTGTTTTCCACATTATGTTCTATCAAGGACTGAGATCCTATTACCCTCTGTAGAGATAAAGGCGCAATAATGTATTCGGCAAGGGTATGTGTAAATGATTGATTATTAATAAAAGTGACAATTGCGCCTTTTATTGATCTGTATTATTTAAACTTATTAAAAAGTGAAAAGTAAAATTACGCATTTAATGTGCAGCTGAGTTTATATTCTTTGGTGAAAAACTGATGCCGCATCATGGGTGTGAGTGATTATTGAACAGTGGTGAGATGCCCATTTTTATTATTTATAAGCTTATCGTCTTTTATCTGATTTTAATTTGATGACTATCACTTATTTTTATACCTCAAGGTGAAGAAAATAGTCAGCACTTACTTCGTTCATGCTATTAATGAGTAAATTAAGCCATGATCTTAATTATTTCCTCACGTTTTGCTGTGTATAAGCAATACGTGAGGAAGTTTGAATTCTGTTTTTATATTAGAATAGATGAGAGATTACATGCCGTTAATTACAGTATTTCGAAACGCTGCGTTGTCATCAAGACTATCGTAAGTAACGCTATAAGGTTGCATGACATAATCAAATGCAGCTTGGAATTTAGAGATTCCGGGCTCTGTATTTGGCGCAATATGATCGTCTATAGAGCCTGAAATAATGTGTCCGCGCCATTTTGTTGCACCTGATTGGTAAGTATCACTTTTGCCGCTGCATGACGTCGATTGTGGGTCGATAGGGTTCACCATTTCACCATTGTTAATTGCTTTTTGGTGAGCAGTTTTACAGCTTTGTTCAATTTGATTTATGACCTTAAAAACCTGCCAAAAATCTTGTGTGCGAGCCCCTTGCGTATTGAGGTAACGCAGTACCATATTGTATGCGCCATATTCACTGCTTGCGTCAGTGAGTTTTAAATTGACGGCCTGTTGCAACCCATCATGAGTGACTTGAGTTGGTGCCATACCTGTTTGTGTAATAAACGCATTAAGTTGGCTATCGCTAGCGGTCTCATTAGTAGAAAGTGCGGTTGCGACAGCTTCAGCAAACCAGGTGTGAGAATCATTGAGGCCAGTAGGACCGATCAAGCGTGCTTGGTAAGTGTGTTTGAGTTCGTGTTTGATCAGGTTATCTAAGTTTTCACCTGAACGATTTGGGCCAATAACAAAACCTAATGCGTTACCTGCACCGTTGGAGCCTTCACTGGCAATGACACAAACTTCTAGTGGATGTGTGTAATCAACGTTAAGATCTGCCCATGTATTCCAGCTGTAAGCTGCTAAGTCTATGTTGAACGTATTTTGTGCAATACGTACAATTTCTTGTAACTTATCGTCACTGACATTGCCTTTTTTACCAATAATAAAATGGTCAGTACGGAATTTTGCATTCTCATTAAAACAATGGCTGGTTGCATTCATCGCTGAGTCATCATTTTGAACCTTAATGTGCGGGTAAAGGTTACTGGGTTCAGATTGATTGTTACTCTCAGAGTTATCGCTATCACTTCCACAGCCATTTAACCCGATTGATGAAATTAAGCATAAGCCGATCAATTTTGTATTAGAACGCATAAATTCCCTTAATGTTTGAACTGTAAATAACGAAAAGGGATTGTAGATGTCTGATGCGACAGGGTTATGATTGGGGTCAAAAATATGCTTTGTTGTTATGATGGCAAGGGGCGTTTTGATTATATTCCCCCGGGGTAAGTGTGAATGGCAGATATGAAAAGGCGCTGATTACTCAGCGCCTTTTTGTAGAGAATATGGGGGAATCTTATTCTCCATACTTAGTTTTATACACTCAGGGTATCGTTTGAACAAGCTTTGCTAGCCAATGACTTTGTAAGTAATTACTAGCGTAAAGCCGTATTATCCTTGAATCAGTGTTGCTGCTTGTTTCATTGCTTCTTTGGTTGAACATTCGAAGACGTTAGCGTTTGCAAAGCGGTGTGCGTCTTTCACTTGGATGTCGTGCGCCAAGATAACAAGCCTTGCGTTAGCAACATCTAAGTCAGTAATGCGGTTTTGAATGCCATTTTGACCTTGGGTTTCAACTTTGATCTTGATGCCTGCCGCTGCGCCTGCTTTTTCTAGTGCTTTCGCTGCCATAAAGGTATGAGCTACGCCAGAAGGACAGCAAGTGACAGCAACAACATCGTATTCGCCTTCACCCGCAACAGGTGCTGCTTGTACTGGTGTTGTGTTTTGAACCAGTTCATCTTCCGCTTCTTCTTGTGCAACAGGTTTCCAGAAACCAACGATAAGTGCTGTTGTTAATGAGCCAAGTGCAATACCGACAACATACATTGGAATGTTGCTAGAAACTGGTGCTGTGATTAAGCCACCCCAAGGTGCATGTAGTAGTACATCGGTTAGGAAGCCAAACACACAGCCTACGATACCGCCGGCAACAATTGATGGAAGAACACGCATTGGATCATTTGCTGCGAATGGGATTGCACCTTCAGAGATACCAATAGAGCCCATGATCGCTGCCGCTTTACCTGCTTCTTGCTCTTGTTTGGTAAATTTCTTTTTGAACATAAAGGTAGCAAGTGCCATACCTAGAGGAGGAGTACAGATTGCAATGCCCACACCACCCATTAGCCAAGGTTGAGTATCAACTTGCGTTTGAGCAAATAGGGTTGCCACTTTGTTGATTGGGCCGCCCATATCAAAGGCCGTCATGCCACCTAAAATAGTACCTAGAACGATTTTTGATGCTCCTGCCATAGATGCCAGGAATTCGTTCATCGATGCCATAAAGAGCTTAATTGGCTCACCGATGCCCCAAAGAACAACACCAGCAGAAATTAGCGTGCCAAGCAGAGGGTAAATAAAGTACGCACCTAGCGCGGTCATATTTGCTGACAGTGGGATTTTCTTCAGTTGGAATACAACGCCACCAGCGATAAAGCCTGCCACGATACAGCCAAGGAAGCCACCGCCCATATCAGCCATGATTCCTGATGAAATCATCGCGGGTGCCAGTGCCGGTTTATCTGCAATAGAATATCCGATGAAACCACCCAAAATAATTGGGAATAACACTAAACCTTTAATACCGATATTTGAAATATCAGCTAATAATCCATCAGCTGGCACCGCACCTTTACCTGATGCCATTACTGCAAGAGCAAGTAATACACCACCCGCTACAATAAAAGGTAGCATGTGAGATGTGCCAAATAAAAGGTGACCTTTTAAAACACTTAGCGTCTTTTTAAAGTCGCTGTTATTGCTAGGTGCTTGAGCTGTTATTGTACTCATGATTATTGCGCCTTATGAATTAATTAAAGTAGTTAGAATTTGCTGTTCATCTTTCGCGTTATGGATATCTTCAATAAATTCTTCGCTGAATTTTCCAAATAATTCTTGAAGAACGTAAATATGGTGATCAGCACCGTTATCAGGCGATGCAATCATAAAGAATACGCTTGGTTTGATACCGTCTTCATCGTCGTAATCAATCCCGCCAGCCTTTACACCAACTGCGATTGCAGGCTCTATGACGGCTTTACTTTTTGAGTGTGGGTAAGCAATACCATCGGTTGATGTGACACTTATGGCTTCACGAGTTTCGACGTCGTCCAAAAAACTTTCTTTACTGTTGATACGATTATTATCAAACAACATTTGAGCAAGTTCGGCAAAAACTTCTTTTTTTGTATTCGCCGATAATTCTTTTTTAATAAGATTAACGTTTGTTAGTTTAGTGATCATTTTGTGACTCGAGAGGTATTTAAGTAATACGTTTAAATTAAGCCATGATGAGAAAATCAGAAATAGTAAAAAAAGACCATCAACTATACTTTTGTATCACCCTATTTTAAGTGTGACTAACGTCATTAATATTATATCGACAAGATCACATTAATTAAGCTGGTTCATCAAATGAAGTTATAATTTCAATTAAATGCCGAAATAAAAAAGCCTCGCATAAGCGAGGCATTGTTAGTGTTGAATCATTTTAGGGCGTATTTAGGCTTACCATTTAGTTATAAGCGCGTGCGACACGTCCAGCACAGTCAATTTGGTAGCTTTGTGCATAAGCAGGAATAAACACGGATTGGCCTTTTTCAATCACACAAGATTCACCGTCTGGGTGGGTGAGCGTCATGCCTTGGTCGAGCGGAAGTAAAATCTCAGCACTATGTGTGTACATTATCCTTTGGTGGGAATGTTGAATAATGGAAAACTTGAAATCATCAACAGGGATAGGGTAGTCCCAAATATCATCCGATTTATTGGGCTGCAACAATAAGCTATCAAAGGGCTTTTCATCAAAACGTGTACAGGCGACCAACTCGTCGATATCCATGAATTTAGGCGTCAGACCGGCACGCAGTACATTATCTGAGTTCGCCATGATTTCAAGACCAGTACCTTTGATATAAGCATGTGGAGTTTCCGCATCTAAGAACATGGCTTGCCCTGGTTCCAGCGTAATCACATTAAGCAGCAGTGGTGCAAATAAGCCGACATCGCCAGGGTATTGGTGCTCAAGTTCAGCAATTAAAGCAAACAGTGGGTCATCTGATTGATTGGTATATTTCTTGGCATATTCATTGGCATAGCTACTCAGTTTGGCAAGCGCCTGATCTTTTTGTTGGCCTGTCATCGACAGCAAAGCAGAAAAGAAAGTCGCGAGCCCTTGAGGGGTTAGGTTGGCTTTGAGTTCGTCTAACCATGCTTTGATCTCGGGGATCGCAAGCTGCTCAAAGTTGGCAATGATCTGATCGATTGATCGAAAGCCATTCATTGCTTGATATGAGGTTAGGGCGTAAACCAATTCGGGTTTGTGATTCGGATCTTTATAATTACGATTAGCCGCATCCAGTGGAATGCCTTGTTGTTGCTCTACAGCAAAGCCTCGTTCAGCTTGTGCTTTGTTAGGGTGTACTTGGATAGATAAGGCTTTTTCTGCGGCTAGAATTTTAAATAGATAGGGCAGTTCACCAAAACGGTTAGCGATCTGCTCGCTTAAAAACAACCTGTGGTTACAATCGATCAGCGTTGAAAGCTTGGTCGCGTGCTCACCATAGCCGACTGTCGAGCAACCATTAGGGTGTGCCCCCATCCATACTTCGGCTTGGGGCTCTGCGCTTGGATTTTTTATATCAAAAAGCTGATTAATGGATGATGTACTACCCCATGCGTAGTGTTGAATCACATTCGTCATTGGGAAAAATTTACGCATTAGTGTCGGAATGAGCGCGAGTTGCATCATCATTTGTTGTTGTTGGACAAGTTGCGCTGTTGCTGGGTTTATAGCTTGTGTGGAAGCAACCGCAGTGGCGAGAAGATCAGACATCAGAATCACCATGAGAATTTAGGGAAATATGAAATTGGCTTGAGCAGATCAGCTCAAGCCATTGATGAGTTACTTGGAGTAAGGCGCTAGGCAGTTACTGCGATGAGCTTTGCTTTGCGCATTTTTTTCAATGCGACACAAGTCAGTGCTGTTACGATTGCGCCAGCAGCCATACAGATCAGGGCCAGTAGTGGATGGTTCATCGCACCAAGCAAGGCAACAACAGGCCCCCCGTGTGCCACGCTATTTGTGATACCGAAAGAGAACGCCATCACCGCTGCTGTCATAGAACCAAGTACGTTTGCGGGAATGACAGAGAGTGGATCTTGTGCGGCAAAAGGAATCGCACCTTCAGAAATACCGACTAACCCCATGGCGCCCGCGGCTTTACCTGCTTCAATTTCTGATGATTCAAACAGTTCGAACTTACGGCCTAGCGCTGTAGCTAGCGCCATGCCCAAAGGTGCAACAGGAATGGCACATGCCATTGCGCCCATGAATTGGGTTTGGCCGCTGGCTATCATGCCCACAGAGAACAAGAAGGCGACTTTGTTGAACGGACCACCCATATCAAAGCCAGCCATACCGCCGAGTACGATGCCCAGTAACACTACATTGCCTGTACTCATGCTTGTTAATAGCTCGGTAAGACTTGTCATTAAATCAGCGATAGGGGCGCCAATAACAAAGATAAATAGACCAGCAATGAAGAGTGAGCCTGTAATTGGCGCAATCATAATAGGAACAAGTGGCTGGATAAATTTGTGGTAATTGATAGAGACAATAAACTTCACGAAGTAGCCGACGAGTAAACCCGCGACGATAGCCCCGATAAAGCCAGTACCTGCCTCTGCGCCATAGAATGAGCCATTGTTAGCTATCCAGCCGCCAATGAGACCAGGTGCAAGAGCTGGGCGATCAGCAATAGCGTATGCGATATAGCCTGCAAGAATTGGGATCATTAAGGTGAATGCCACGACACCCACATCTAAGATCTGATTCCACATGCTGCCAGCTGGGATTGCCATGCCAGCTTCTGAGGGTTCGCCGCCAATGGCTAACGCCAGTGCGATTAACAACCCCCCGGTTACGACAAACGGAATCATGTGTGAGACGCCGTTCATTAGGTAGCGGTAAAGATCAGAGCGTGCTTCAGAGGCTTTACTGGAGATTGAGGTTTTATCGGAAGTTGAGCTTGTCGATTCGGCTTCATAAGCGGGGGCCGCAAGCGCTTGAGTAATTAACCCCTGGGCATCACGAATTGGAGCTTTTACATTGGTTTTGATTAAGCGCTTGCCTGCAAATCGGGTTAAATCGACTTGTTTGTCACATGCCACAATAATGGCATCGGCTCGTTCAATCTCTTCTGGTGTTGGGCTGTTCTTAACACCGATTGAACCGTTGGTTTCAACCTTGATGCCGTAACCTAAAGCTTTGGCCCCTTTTTCTAAGGCTTCTGCTGCAAGGTAGGTGTGGGCAACACCTGCTGGACAACCTGTTACCCCAATTACAAAGCCTTGCTGTTGAAGGGAGTCTGGTGCTTCAACGGGTTGTTGTTTTTCGAGTAACAATGCTAAGGCTTGCTCGTTAGACGCAGCATTCATGAAGCGGTCGATGAAACCCTCTTCAATCAGTTTTGACGATAATTCAGCCAGCACTTCAATATGGTGATTATCACCACCATCAGGCGATGCAATCATGAAAAAGAGTTTAGATGGCAGCCCATCTTCGGCACCGTATTCTATCCCTGTTTTACTGACACCAATGACGACAGCTGGTGTGATAACGGCTGCGCTTTTTGCGTGAGGAAGGGCAACGCCTTCTTCAAAACCTGTATTACCTTGTGCTTCACGTGCCTGTATATCAGCAAGGAACTGTGCTTTATCAGAAATGCGACCTTGTGAAAAAAGAACCTCAATGAGCTCTTTAAATACCGCTTCTTTTGAAGTGGCTTGAAGATCCAATGTAATCAATTCTTGGTTGATTAATTTGGTGATCATGTTTAACCCCTAATACTTTTATTGTTGTGCTAGGGGTATTTTGAAAGTTAGTGGTAGGAGTCTGTAGTGCAGAAAAAATACATTTACTAGAGGATTGTAGCCACCGAATAAGAGTGTGATTTTGATCGTTAACCTTGCGGTTCTTTCAAGAAAACCAAGAGGGCTTGAACTGCTCTAGGCCAGTGACAGCAAGGTGTGGTGATATGTTGAGCCAATTTTTTTAGCGACGCACTTACTAGAGATTTACGTCTTTAGCTGGATTTTTGTAACCTTGAATAGAAATTGTGATTTTGCTCAATAGCTAATAATTAAGACAAGAGGTATATCTATACCGCATAGCATTACAAATGCGTTTTGAGAGTTTGAAAATGGTATTTCATGATTTAATTTCTTCGGTGCTTAACGAACGAGAGCCGTTAAGCAATATCTGGTTTGCGGGCGATTTCCACACACCGCCACAGTTTAGTTATCAGGTGAACTTTCCACGATTAGAGCTAGTGTTGGACGGTGAGTATATTAATGAATTGGAAAGCCATGAGCGGATGATCACTAAAATCACAGCCAAAACGGGTGATGCGATTTTTGTGCCGCCTAACTGTTGGAATAAACCTGACTGGGACACTAATTGCTCAGTGCTGAGCATGTTGTTTGGTCGTCGCCAATTAGGATTGAGTTTGGTGAGTAAACGAAAAGGTGAAGCCAGCTTTTATGATATTCAAAAGCACAGTATCCAAACACGTTCAGGTTTTGCTATCGATAATATTCTTGAGGCATTGAGTTCATTGGCACGCGAAAGTAATAAGAAGCCAATGGATGAACTCTTATTACAAGCCTTACTGCAGTACAGTAAAACCATGCTTGATGCTCCTATCGAGAAATCGCACAGCCGGGTACAAGACCTGTACCAGGGCATTTGTATCTATATTCAGGAAAACTTCCACCGCCCTATAACACGTGACAGTATCGCATCGCGTTTTAGTATTTCAGCTAATCATTTATCACGCTTATTTCGTCAGCAAGGTCACATGACTTTAGCTGATTATATTACTTGGGTACGTATAGATAGGGCGAAATTTATGCTCAAGAAGTACAACTTTAAGCTCAATGAAGTATCGCTTCGCTGTGGTTTTAAAGATGTGAATTACTTTTGCCGTGTATTTAAAAATCGTACGGGGCGCACACCAACAGATTACCGTGGATCTATTTGAATTAAAGAGGGGCTATTGAGTGAAATGAAATAGCCCCACACAAGCGTTGGCATGCACTGTGTTATGGCAGTAAGCGCGACATGGAGTACATCAATAAGGCTTGTAGATCGATACAGCTCTTAGTGAGAAGTAATCGTTCAGGAAGTTGCTCACACAATAAATTACGCGTCAGGTTCGTTGCAGAGATAATTTGTTCGCGGGTTGGTTTTGCAGGCATCACCAGTGCTATAGCGAGGTGAACTTCCCCCATTTTTGATTCCCAGTTAATCGGGTTATCACTGGAGATAACGGCGACAGAAATATGGTCAATGTCGGTAAACATCACATGGGGAAGGCCGATACCCGGTGCGACACAAGTTGATGACCGTTCTTCACGCTTGATGAAGGCGAGGATCAATTCATCCGGTTCTTGAGGGTGAATCAGCTGTGCCAGCCCCTTTAAACATTCAAACTTAGTTAATTCAGTCTGCGCTTTGGCATAGTGCCATTGGATCTCGCTTGGAGGGCAAATTTGAGGCAAACGTGCGGTTAACTGGCTCGAAAATTCATAATTAATGTGTGCGCCTATTAACGTAAAGTGCTCGGCAATGATGTCTTTAATCACAAAGCATGCTAATTCGGCATCAATGCCTACAGCCGTTATCTGACACAAATCACCATTAACCAAACCTACTTGTAGCATAGCAACAGATTTGGATAATTTGGCCGTACGATTACGCGTAATATTAATAATACGAAGTGTGCTTTTGAACTTTTTTGATAGATGAAGCAAAGGCTTAGCCACATACGCGCTGGCATTGGCATCATCGACAAAAAAGGTGATTTGGTATTCGTTCATTGGCTATATCGAGTGTTTATTCGCGGCAGTGAACGAGGAAGACTTTATCTACGTTGAGTAATACGTCTTCAATAGGAATACGTATGGTGTGCATTGCTTCGAAGCGTGCAGCATGTTCAACCTCAATGTCAGAGACGATTAATACTTTATCTGCTTGGGCGATATCATGCGGTGTCAGCTGGTTTTCAACCCCCATTGCACCTTGTGTTTCAACTTTGATGTGAACATTGTATTTGGGGGCTGTTTTCATGAGTGCATCTGCTGCCATGTAAGTATGCGCAATACCTGTAGGGCAGGCTGTGACAGCAACAATTTTCATAATTTTTCTCACGTCCATTTTTGCGGATATTAGCACAGCCGATACGGAATACATTATTTTGAATGCGTTAAATGAAAGACGCATATCACAGTTTGAATACCATGTTACATTTATCCAGTTAATGCTTCTTTAGTCCTATATAACCCACAGGGGCGGATCGCTAACCTAAGCCGAGCAGAACTCAGCTTGGACGTGCAACAAAGCGTGAAGACAGGCTAAGGTAATCATTATTTTTGACTGAGCATATAAGGGTAGTTTAGGGATAACAATGGACATTACAGACCTGATCGAACCAGAGATTATTTGCTTAGATCTACAGGCCAAAACGAAAGAAGCCGTCCTTCAAGAGTTGGTCGATTTATTGGATGGGGCTGGCAAGCTTGCCAATAAAGAACAATTCTTGGCCGATTTATGGAAGCGAGAGGAAATTGGCAATACCGGCTTTGAAGAAGGTATCGCTATTCCTCACGCAAAGAGTGATGCGGTGGCAAAGCCAGCGGTTGCGGTGGGGATCAGCCGAACAGGTATCGACTATGGGGCTGAAGACGGTGAATTATCAGATGTCTTTTTTATGCTGGCATCGCCAGATGGTCAAGATCATCATCATATTGAAGTGTTAGCTCAGTTATCCACTAAGCTGATTGAAGAAAGCTTTATCACTCAGCTTAAGGCGGCGGAGTCCATTGACGCTGCGCGTGCACTTTTAACCGATATAGAACCAAGCGCGCAGACCCAGCCGGCTTTTTCATCTTCGAATTTTGCGCCAGTGCCGCTTAGTCCTTTTAAGCAGCGTCTTGCGCACATTAAAGAGCACTTGCTATTTGGCACTTCTCATATGATCCCTTTCATCGTAGCGGGGGGCGTATTGCTATCCTTGTCTGTCATGATTTCAGGGCATGGTGGTGTGCCAGAGACAGGCGTGCTTGCCGATATTGCTCAAATGGGTATTGCTGGGCTGACTTTATTTACGGCCGTCTTAGGTGGTTATATTGCTTATTCCATTGCCGATAAGCCTGGCTTAGCCCCCGGTATGATAGGTTCTTGGGTTGCTGTTAATCATTACGATACCGGATTTTTAGGGGCCATTGTGGTTGGCTTTTTTGCTGGTTTTGTTGTGCGAACACTTAAGAAAATCTCATTGCCCGATAGCATGAGTTCACTTGGCAGTATTTTCATTTATCCGCTAGTGGGAACTTTTGCGACATGTGGTGCTGTGATGTGGGTAATAGGAGCACCTATTGCTGATGCCATGGTTACCTTAAATGCATGGTTAACGGGCATGGCGGGTTCAGGCAAAGTGCTGCTGGGTACGATTTTGGGGGGAATGACAGCCTTTGATATGGGTGGCCCGATCAATAAAGTGGCGACACTCTTTGCTCAAACTCAAGTCAATACTCAGCCCTGGCTTATGGGGGGCGTGGGTATAGCGATCTGTACACCGCCACTGGGGCTTGCTTTGGCGACCTTCTTATCACCGAAAAAGTTTAAGCGTGACGAACGTGAAGCGGGTAAAGCGGCTGGGATCATGGGAATGATAGGGATCAGCGAAGGGGCGATCCCTTTTGCGGCCGCTGATCCTGCGCGTGTTCTACCTGCGATTGTCGCGGGTGGCATCGTGGGTAATGTAACGGGTTTTATGTTTCATGTCCTAAATCATGCGCCTTGGGGCGGTTGGATTGTATTGCCAGTGGTTGATGGCAAGCTAGGGTACATTATCGGCACCTTAGCTGGAGCATTGACTACCGCTTGTATTGTCATCGCCCTGAAGAAGAACGTGGTTGAAGATGATCAACAAGACATAGCTGCGGGAAGCTACGGTTCGGTGGAAGGTGAAGGAGTAGCCGATATTCTTGCTGTTACCTCTTGTCCGTCAGGTGTGGCCCATACTTTCTTAGCGGCAAAATCGTTAGAGAAAGCAGCTTATGCGATGGGTGTGCAAATCAAGGTGGAAACGCAAGGTGCCAACGGCATAAACAATCGCATCAGTGAGCGAGATATCGCCCGCGCTAAACTTGTGATCTTTGCTCACGATGTTGCGATTAAGGAGCCTGAACGTTTTAAGAATATCGCCATTATTGATGTGAGTACTAAAGATGCCATGCTTAACGCCAGTGCTTTGATCCAATCGAAGCGTTAACCAAAATCACAGCCACAGAAGTAAAAAATCAAAACGTAAATGTTGAAATTTCTGTTTGACCTGTCTACAAGTTTACACTTTACAGTGCACGCCTTATCAAGAGTTGGTGATGTCATAAATCATCAACAGTATATTTAATACTTAGGCCATAAAGCGGCCTGTATTAGTGATTAGACGAAAGGTTTGTAATGAAAATTAGAGCGCAAGAAACGTCAGACAATAATGCAATAGAAACCCTTACTTATCGCGCATTTGAAGGTCATCCTCACCATGCTCCAGGTGCGAAGCCGACAGAGCATTTAATCATTAACGGACTCCGTAATGAGGGGGCTTTAACCCTCTCATTAGTTGCGGAAGATGCATCAGGCATTATTGGGCATATCGCTTTTTCTCCTGTTACAGTGGCTGGTATCACTTCTGCGTGGTTTGGGTTAGGCCCAGTGTCTGTGTGCCCCAATCGACAAGGTGAAGGCATTGGGAGTCAGCTGATAAATATTGGCGTTGAGATGATGAAAACGCGTGGAGCGGAAGGCATTGTTTTGCTTGGTGAACCAGAGTATTACGGTCGCTTTGGTTTTAAAGCTCATTCTAACCTGACACTTGCTGGTGTACCTGCTGAGTATTTTTTAATGAAACAGTTAAGCACCACGGATGTTGAGTTACCAACAGGAAATGTGGCTTTTCATTCCGCCTTTGATGGTTAAATTGAATGCAAAGTGCCAGCTTAATACGCTGGTGCTAGGTAGGGGGGGAGAGATAGTAAGGTGATAGCCTTAAACTTAGTTAGTTTGCGTGGCAAACCTCATTTCTTTCAATAAATTACTTCTATACTGATGAGTAATCTGACAGAAGAGGGAACGCGGATGCTAAATGAAAACCATGCTTTTATCTTAGATTTTCCTGAACTCAAATTAGATATTGTTCAACTTAATCATGATGACCCAAGCTTTAAGGCTGACCTTCAGCAGTATCATGAATTAGATTACGATATTCGTCAGTTGGAAGTGTCAGGTAGCCCGATTGATGATAACGACATGCACAACTTGAAACTTCAGCGTTTAAAACTGAAAGATCAGTTACATAAGCAGCTTATTCAACATCACGACAACGCAAATAGCTAGCTAATCCTACCGACTCATTAATTCACGGTTATACCTCGTAGCCAATTGGCGTCTATTTCATAAAGAACTAGGCGTCAATATCCTCACTTTTGTCTCTCAGACTGCTAGCGTTATCTTCACTCTTGCCGTTTCTGGTTATCTTACTCGTCTTGCTTGTTTTTATAAATCTGTGATCTATTTAATAAAATTGATTTTATTGCTTTTAATTCGAGGTGTGAAATAAGTATATTGCATGCTGATGGGATATTGACTGTTTGAACAGTAATTTCCACGCCATTACCGCTACGCATAATATAAGAAGTGAATTATGTCTCTCTCGATAGTACAAAGGACTATTGCTGGTTTCGCATTGATGTTTCTCTTAATCGCCATTGTTGGTGGTATTAGTTATAGCAACACCAATCGCATACATAGCCGTCTACTTGATGTAACAGAAAACTCTACGCCTATGGTTATTTCGTCGAGCCAGCTTTTGGCTAATCTTCTGGAAAGCCAGCTTATGCTGGTGGAATACAGAGCGACGGATGATACGTCAAAATTACCAGCACAAAAGCAGGCATTTGAACGAGCAAAAGCGCAGTTTGAACAAGCAAAAATGCACGTAATTTCACAAGCGAACAGCGAGCAAGCTCAGAACGCACTTCGCCCGGTATTAATTGCTTCTGAACGTTTCTTCCTATCCGCTGAGTCTGTGATTTCACAACATGATCAATTGGTTTCTGTGAATACGCAGCGGACTGAACTTAATGAAAAGTTTCTTCGATTAGAAGATACCTACCAATGGGCGGCTAATTTGTTGTTGCAACGTGCAAGCGTGAAGCGTTCTATGCACAATCGCGCAGAGTTGATTACTAGCGGTATTGGTCGAGATTTAAAAAATCTACGTCGAGCCAATGCAGAAACTGACTTAGGCGCATTAGGCAAAGTATTAGCAAAAGATATTGAAATCGCGAGTCAGCGATTAGCTCGCATTAATGTCGAATCGGATGTTAAAGCGCGTTACAGCCGCAACTTGAATAAAGTGCGTGATCTGACATTAGGCAGCCAAGGATTATTGGCTGTGATGGCTGAACAGCAAAGATTAGGTCATGCCATTTTAGCGCAAAACCAACAAGCGCTTGCGCATGTCGTTACGACCCAAAATGCGTTAGAAGATTACGTTAATTATGCACGTCAGGTAGCAACACAAAGCCGCCAAGCTGCGGATGAAGCGGTTTCAAATGCTGAGCTAATGATTTTGTTTGCTGCCTTTATTTCAGCGGCTGTTGCGTTGATCGTTGCCATTTCTACGGCAAAGAGCATACATACACCGTTAAAATCAATTAATGCTGTTTTACGTAAAATGACAGCAGGTGATATGACGCAACGAACAAACTACCAATCTTCTTGTGAGTTTGGGGCATTATCACAATCTATTGATCAGCTATCTCACAGTATGGCGGACATTTTAAAGCAAATTAATCAAGGTTCAGCCCGTTTAGTGGATGAAGCCAACAAAACAGCCAATATTAGCGAGCAGGCGATGGGGCGTGTAGAAGATCAAAAAGCACGAACCGATCAAGTGGCTGCTGCGATTTCTGAATTAGAAGTTAGCGCTAAAGAAATCGCTCGTTCATCGGATTTAACCGTTGTCGAAGTGAATGAAGCGAATTCAGCAACGCAAGCTGGGCGAGATCAAGTGGCACAAAACCGTTTGATCACAGAGCGCCTTGCTAACGACATCACTGAGGCCGCTGGCATAACCCGTCACTTAGAAGGTTTTAGTAATAATATTGGTAGCATCTTGGATGTGATCCGCGGCATTGCAGAGCAAACCAATCTACTTGCATTGAATGCTGCGATTGAGGCAGCGCGAGCTGGTGAGCAAGGGCGAGGTTTTGCTGTTGTTGCCGATGAAGTGCGCGCATTAGCCAATCGAACTCAGCAGTCGACGGAAGAAATTCAGCATATGATTCAAAACTTACAACAGAGTGCCGCCGAAGTGGTGTCTGTGATGGCTCGAAGTCAGCAGCAGACTGATGAGTGTGTTGAGCAAAGTCGTTTAACTGATCAAACTTTGCAGAGTATTGCTGAGCGCATGATGCAAATAAATGAGATGGCAGAACAGGTAGCACTTGCGACAGAAGAGCAGATCTCGGTAAGCCAACAAGTTGCTGAACACATCAATGGTATTGCGCATGTTGCTTATAACGCAGAAGCAGAAGCTCGAGAATCAGCAGATAGCAGCGAAGCACTGTCAATGCTGGCATCGCAACAACAAACATTAATTGAACGCTTTAAGGTGTAGTGATGATGGATCTACGTAATAAACAACCCATGCGTCGCTCACCGCGTACAATGACTACTTGGTGTCTAGCAACAGTCGTCAGCGTTGTGGCTTTAACTGTTAGTACGCCCGATGTTGTGGCTGCTGATGCTTCGATTCAAGGAAGTGTTGTGATTGACTCTTGGCGTAATGACAATGCGGTGTGGGAAAAAACGATTATTCCTGCATTCAACAAACATTACCCCAACATAAAAGTGGCGTATCGTGCGCCTACTGATCCTTCAACATTTAATGATCAGCTTGCTAAAGATTTGGCAGCAGGGACGGCGGGTGATTTGATTGCATGTCGCCCATTTGATGCCTCTTTGTCGCTATTCAAACAAGGTTATTTTAGCGATATTACTGAAATTGCAGGAATGGAGAACTTTCCTAGTTTTGCACTCGGCCCATGGCAAACAGATTCTGGCGCCCAAACCTTTTGTTTACCTATGGCATCGGTAATCCATGGTTTCTTTTACAATAAAGCCGTGTTTAAAGAGCTGGGGATGGAGGCGCCAACAACAACAGCGCAATTTACGCAGGTACTTGAACATGTTAAACAAAGTGGTAAGTACGTGCCTTTGGCTATGGGCACCAAAGATAAATGGGAAGCGGCTACTATGGGCTTCCAAAATGTGGGACCTAATCACTGGAAAGGTGAAGATGGTCGTTTAGCGCTTATTCGCGGTACGGAGCGCTTTTCAGATAAAGCCTACCAAGAAACATTTCAACAATTAGCATCATGGCAACCTTATTTAGGGCAAGGTTATCAGCAACGGGGTTATAACGACTCGATCACTTTATTTAAGTCGGGTAAAGCCGCTATTTTCCCGGCGGGCTCTTGGGATATTTCAACCTTTGATAGCAGCATTGAGCTTGGTGTGTTTCGCCCACCAGTTGAACATGCACAGGGAGAGTGTTACTTCAGTGATCATACTGATTTAGGTATGGGATTGAACAGCAAAGCGAAGGATGATCCAGCGGCCAATGCATTCTTACATTGGATGACGACTGCAGAATTTGCAGAGTTAATGACGAATGCGTTACCAGGCTTTTTCTCGTTATCAAATCACTTTTTTGATGTGAAAAACCCCATCGCAGCAGAAATGATGGCATGGCGTGATGAATGTGATTCTACAATTCGCAATTCAGCTCAAATTTTATCACGTGGTAAGCCAGAGCTTGAGAATCAGTTGTGGCAAACGAGTGTTGGCGTAATCAATGGCACTATGACACCAACTCAAGCAGCACAAACAATCCAGCAAGGGTTAGTGTCTTGGTATGAACCTCAAAAAAACGCAAAATCATCCCCTGTGTGCCAGTAAGCATTAATCACATTTAAAGTCACCGAAAGGCATTTTTGTAGATAAGCAAAAGTGCCTTTTTTGTTCCCTATTGACTGAAATCGCATTGAAATAATAAAAAATGACACTGATCATTGCAGCTAACAGAAAGGTTAATTAAAATACGAATAGTTAACTGACAAGATTCTGAAATATCTACCATCCCCTCGTGTAACCATGTAATATAGTTAAAACAGATAGTTATAGTGATTTTAAGTGCCATTTCATGGCAGTGGTGATCATTGTGTATCTATGTGTTCTACAAAAATGTGTGTGTATATTGTGTATATATACACACTCGCAAGGAGTGAGCATGGCACTAACAGACCGACTATTAAAATCTAAATCATCCACCCCTGAAGGTGCTCATAAAGACTATCCTGATGGTGGTGGATTGCTTGCAAGAAAATACAAAACAGGAGCAGTAGCTTTTTATTATCGTTATCGATGGTCAGGCAAACAGGCCATTGTGAAAATTGGTACTTATCCTGAAATGCCACTTAAGCAAGCAAGAGAAAAGCACCAAGAATTTAAGCGCCTTATCGATTCAGGTGTTGATCCTCGTAGGGATAAGCAGAGGCTAAAGGAAAGGATAACTTTTAAGGAAGGTATTGATTATTGGTATAAGCACTACGTGCTTAAAAATAGGAAGGAATGCGGGTGGATTATGGCTGCGTTTAAGCGCTGGCTCTATCCTACAATTGGTAATTGGGTTATCGAGGATGTTAACTCAAGTGATTGGATTAGTGCGTTTCAAAAAATAACTGCACCAATGATGGCTAAACAGTTATTTATGGAAACGAAGGGCGCTATAAATTACTTAATCGTTCTTGAGATAATTGATTCATCTAAGCTGCTGCATCTTAAGATGAAGAACATTGTGACGCTTCCGCCTCCTACCCGTAGGATCTATACATTTGATGAGTTGAGAAAAATGTATAACGTGATTAACAATGATTCAGTTGCTTACGAGAATAGGGCGGCTTTGCTGTTGGTTATGTTTTTCGGGTGCCGGATCGGTGAATTACGCCGGGCAAAAAAATCAGACTTTAATCTAAAAGAAAAGTTGTGGACTGTTCCCGTTGAAAACTCAAAGAATAAAACAACGATTACCCGGCCAGTTCCTGATTTTTTGGTGCCAGTTATAAAGCAACTTATGGCACTATCTTCAAATGATTTATTAATACATGGACGTCGAGGAGTTGGGTTAGATTCACCCGCCTTTAGTCTTAGGATGAAAAGGGCAGCTCTAGCCGCCGGGATAGATGATTTTCGCGCTCATGGATTTAGACACACCATATCAACAAGGTTAGCTGATATGGGTGTTGAACCGTATATTGCTGAAAAGTTGCTTGGTCATAAGATGGCTGGAGTGATGGCGGTGTATAACCAAGGCCAGTATATTGACCAGATTAATGCCGCCATGAATGCTTATCACGATAAAATTATCGGCACCAACGATCCTTTGTTGGTAGCGAGTTAACCAGTGAAATAATTGCGTCACATTGTTCTTCTGTGACGCTAACCCAATTGATCATACGTTCACTATTATCAAGAGAAATAAGGGTTGAGGCTTGACCTATTTTTTTTGCTAGTTTTAGCGCAATATCGTGTTCTTCGGATTGATCTCTTACTGTTAATGATTCACCGTGGACGTTAACTTTTTCACCTTCAATATGAGCTGTGAAAATGTTATATCCAGCTCGATGTTCTTTACCATCGCTCTTTCTAAAGCGTATTGTGCTTTTAATATCTAGGTTAGTTTCGCAATCAAAGAATTTCGCAGTGGTTGATGTAACTGTGACAGGAATGAAAAAAGTACCCATCGTTCTTCCGCGAGTCATACCTGCTAATGAAACAGCAATAGAGATAAATACCTGATCGCCTTTTTTAATGTGTTCAAACTTCATGGTCAATCCTTGTATTGCAATGTAAATATTTGTTTGCAGTGGCGACACCGATATTTTGGGTCGCCACTGGTATAGTTAATTATCTGTACTTGCCGAGTGCCACATAGTGGGCATGATACCCGTGGGAAGGTATTTATAATTCTTCCAAGCCTTCCGCCATAGTTGGATTTAGAGGAAGTCATACCCTTGTTCTATCTCCCATGCTTCAACATCTGCAATACGCCATACAAGGCGAGGGGTAGTAATAACAGGTTCTGGATAGCTTCTATTTTTACGCCAGTTATATAGACCTTTTTTTGTGAAGTTTTCACCATCTTTTTTTGCAAAAGGTGAGTATCGGATTAACAATGAATCCATGCTGATTAGTTTTGGTTTTTCATTATCCATTTTCAATTCCTTCTAGTTGTAATTCTAATTCGCAAATATGCGGCTCGCGCCACCCGTACTCGTCCAAAATTAAACTTGGGTATGATTGGTTACCAAATACAGACCAATTTCCTTTCGACACCCCACGGTGAAATAATTCGATTTTTCGTTTATAACCGAATAGTTCCATTATTTTGTCGCGAACTTCACTTGGTTTCTCGCTATGCCCGCCAACTGGCGATGAAAACACCGCACGAACAGAGCGGCTAAGAGGTTTCACAGTTCCTTTTATGGCTATTAGGCAAGATTCAGATCCGGCTCGCGTGTAGTAGCCCATACCGAAAAATGGATTGCCTAAAACTGTTTGCTTAATCCAAACAATCCCATTCATGTTCCTGACTTCAAAGCCCCATGCTTCTGCCAGTTCAAAGGCTTCTTTACCCATTGCACCAACCCACCACATGATTAACATGCAGTTATCAGCGGCCAGCTCTCCAACTGGCATTTCTTTTAGTTCTTCTAGTGTCATGGTGTCGTAAAGCTGCGATGCTCCACTTTTCATGCTTCCACCCGTTTTTTTGCTATTAAATTGCCAAGGAGGATCGCAATAAATAACATCGAATTTTTCCACTACTTAAGTCCTCGTTGTTCTCTTGTCCAGTTTGCTGACTCCCATTCCTTAACGTAGGTCTGATCTACACTTCGGCGGATTTTCTCGGCGGATTTTTCACTGATTCCTTTTACTGACTTAGCCAACTCGTGATCTGTAGAGTGCATAACTGAATAAACAGAAAAGTAATTAGCATCATTTAGTAGCTTGAGTTCGCGTGGTGTTATAGCCCTGCCGCATTCATCAAGTCCGGTTTCTTTTGCCCATTCCATGCGATCGATTAAATGAGAGTGAGAGACAGATAAGCGTTCGATGAATAGTTCTTGTAAGTCGCCATAAAGATCCGTTGGCATCTTTCCTTCAAGATCAGTACAAGATGGCATGAACGGAACAAGATAATCAGAAACAGATACGGTGATGTTAATCGCCCAATTGGTCCTAATAACAATATGGAAATCTAAATCGCTTATTACGCTTATGTTTCTAGCCACTGGAATGTAAGTTAGTCGCCACCCAAAGGTGTAGATGAAACATTCCAACCCATCTTTCCCGGAATAAACTTTATTTTTCACATCGCCATCAACATGTGTAATGCGTTCTTGTAGTGAATCAGCAAGCTCAGTAGCCTTTAGTGCGGTATCCATTAATTCAGCGTGGTCGCGTTTAAGTTTTACGTTATCTTTTCGATAAGCTGAGTTCTCACGCTTCATTGCATTTATTGTGTTAAGGCGTTCGTCTGCTACCTTGTTACGTTCTGATAATTTTCGCTTAAGAGCGTCAGGATCGAGAGATTTAAGTCGTTTTAGCTCTGTGCGCATATCGCTAAAGTCCTTAGTTCTTAATCTCAATGAGTTGAACTCAGAACGTAGTTTGGTAAGTTGCTCGATGTGGTTAAGGTCTTCTTCTTCTGCTGTCTTGATTAACTCAATGACTTTTAATTCTAACGTTTGGTTTTTTGCGTCAGATTCTTCCAGTTGAAGGATAAGAGCGTTGTATTCATCGGTATCTTGCGCCAAAGAGCCATTAACAAGTTCTGCATGAGTCTCAACAAGCGATGACACGTTTGATAGCTGGCTTTGAACCATGCGAAGTAAATTGTTAACTGACACATCAGTTGGTTGGTATTTCTCTGTTGTCATTGGTCATTCCTTGTTATTTAGGTGAAATCGCCGAATTATCGGCGATTTGTTTTTTATCAGTTATTAAAATTCACCAATGTACGTCGGTACGTTCATTTCCATGTCTGATTGTTTCTGAACGATGATTTCTAAGAACTCAAAAGCCATTAGTTCTTGGGTTTCTTCCAATCGCTTAATGCGTAGAGTTAGGATTTCATTGCGAACAATGGAAAGGCGCATTTCAAATTTACGTGACTCTAAACCGTGGTAGGGTTCACATGTAAATACAAATGCCGCAGGTATAACTAAATCTTCTTTTGTCTTCGTTGCAACACGTTCGTATTCACTTTGCTGTTGGCTAAAGTCTTGCACTTGGCGTTCAGAACCGCGAACTACTTCAAAGTTAAGATCACGAATGGCCGCGCTTGCTTTATCCATTTCGATGACTTTACCATCACTTGAAAATGCAGTTAGGAACTCACTGTAATCTTCCAACCACTCGGCCATTTCTTTTTGTGGCATTGGTGAGCCAGATAAGTTTAGGAGTGCTTTGTATGGCGCTGTTCGTTTTAATGACAAACTTGCACGGTGGCGTTGGTGTCCGGCCTTATCTCGTGTGCCAACATCAAAAATTGTTTCAGCTTTCATGGTATCGGCGTCAACAAATGTTTTGGTGCCATCTTCTGCATGGTCTTTATTGTATTTAATGAACTCATCGATAACATTTGTTTCAAATTTACCGCGCAAGCTGTTGCGGTGTTCTTGGTATGCTTCAAGATCTTGTAATTTGTACTCACTTGGAATTGCAATAACCTGGGAACTTGTCTCTGCATCCTTTAGTTGGTCAAGGAATAGGGGCGCATTGCCATTGTTAACAAGTGTTTGGATCGCTTCTGGAGTTAATGACATTAGTAATTTCCTACTTTCAATTGATTGATACCTGCTGGAATATCTAGCTGGCGCTGGTGGTTTACGTCCAATTTAGGGCGGTCATAAGAGAGTTTGCCGCCATAGCCAACAAAGGCCACGCTACCATATTGGAAATCTTCTACTTTAGAGCCATGGTTCACTTTTGGCTCTGTTACTTTAATGCTGCTGATCACGTCAACAATTGAGTTATCCGTGGTTGAGTTAGGCTTAATATCAAGCTTGAGTGTGATCGTGCCCTTTTTGTTTGAGTTGGCAACAGCAAGGGCAACGTTCGACAATGCTAAACCTAAGACATTGGCAATGACACCTGCATCAAGTTGCTGCATCAAGGTTGGGAAATCAGTTGTGCGATCTGGTGTTGCTTGTTTGCTGGTTTCTTGAACTTCTTCTATGGCTTCTGTCATGGTTTACTCACTGTTTTACTGTGGTAATATGACCAACGTTAAAGAGGTTTGGTCACTTCTTTAACGGTCAAACCGTTTTAATTTATGGTCTGGTCATACCTTGTGGAGATAACCGCCTTTAGGGGCGGTTTTCTTTTGTTTGTAATTCATCGAACGAATACAAGAATAATCAAACAAGGACAGGAAGGGAAGCGATTGGGAATAAATATTTTTGAAAATTTAGATTTCGAAATGTAACGGGCTTATTTAAAAGCCCGTTAAATAGCAGTAATTGGGGGAAGATTGGAGGATATGTTAAAAAATTGCGTAAGCGGAAAATGTAGCGATGAGAGTCTGATCATTTATTTCACTAAGCCTTAAGTCCATTGGTAGTTCATCATTTAGTGATTTCAAAAACTGTCTGCCATGGGCTGATTGGAACTCCATGACCTCTACATTAGATTCCGTCTTAACCAAGACAACTTGACCGCTCACAGGTGTCTTTGTGACATCAAACCACATATAACCACCCGCATAGTATTTGCCTAGTTTTTCAGACACTCTGATCACTATCTGATTGTGAGAATTACCAATTGGGCAAGGTAAACGTTCTCGATTGGTTTCTAGGAGCGTTTGTGTAAGCTCTGATAGGTTAGCATTAACTAATTCATTCAACGTCACTAAAGGTGCGCCGTGTTCAATTTTCGAGGCAATTATATATTCGTCTGCTGTTGGTGAGCCTTTCCCTGTCGCTAACCATTCCAACCTACATTGTAGTGATTCAGCAAGCCTAACTGCTGAATCTAGCATGATGCTTTTGTCAGGATTGTTTTTAATATTAGTTAAAACTGCGCGGCTAACACCACTATCTTTCGCTAATTTAATGCTCGTTGGGATCCCTAAATCACGCTTTCTTGTCTCAATATTACGAGCGAGAATTGACATCGTCATTGGCTATACCTCTGTTGTTGTTAAACGTTTAGTTGCGCATGGTATGCGAATAAGAAACATCGATTATAAACACAACGTGTGACTGTTCAACTCGACAAAATTGAGTCTTTGTTTGCTTTTAGATGCAATTCATCATTTGACAATCTTGATGTTTCCGATCAATGATTGCTGTCGTTGTTCGGGTCTTTTTTGGCTAGAACGAAAAAACCCACCGAGGAGGTGGGTTTTTACGGCAGCTAAGTATCTAATTTCTTTGGCGAGAAAATACTTAATTGCTACTAACAAACTGGGTCAGTCTAGCCGCCAATAGCTGACTATGCAAGAGGCACTTTTCGTGAATAGCTTAGTAGCACCTCACTTCATAATTACACTCTCTGATTTATATAAGTTGATGCCCATCACCTTATTCGTGCCCGCTTGTATCTCTATCTCCTTTGGGGGGCACATATGCAATATCTCGTAATGATTAACCAAGCAAAAGCCATTGAATGGGGGTTAAATGCCAACCAAGCCAGTCTTATGTCATTTGTCTATGATCTTGAATCGTGGGGCAGAGATGTTGTCGCACATGGGAAGGCTTACAAGTGGGTAAGTAAAAACAAAGTAGTCCAAGAATTACCGTTGTATTTTAACAAAGCCGATACGGTCCATCGTGGGCTAATTGAGCTTGAGAAAAAAGGGTTAATTTCTCGCAACTTCACCCGTTCTCAGTCATTGGTTAAGATTACAGATAAAGGCCGAGAATGGAGATTCGATGCCAGTCAAGGGTCGGATTTAAATCCGAGGGGGGTCGGATTTAAATCCGAGGGGGGGTCGGATCTAAATCCGACAGATCCTATAACCATAGATCAAGTAACCATAGATCCAGATCTAAAGCCTTTGTCTGAAACTGACGTTTCAAAAGATGCGATAGAAAAATCTTTCAAAATATTCTGGACTGCTGGGATGAGAAAGCTTGGCCGCAAGCAAGCACTCGCGGAGTTCAAAAAGCATGTCACTAAGAACAATCTCGACCATGAGCAATTTGCCACCATGCTGGCGGAAGATATTCGCAATAGGATTCAAGCGAGGCAGCAAGGTTTTGATCTGCTGCATCCTGAGCGGTATATCAAAAATGAACGCTGGACGGATGAATTAATTCAAAACCAAATGCCGCATGATCCTCATGCTATGGGAACGAACTATCGGAAACCAACGGGGTGGGCATGAGCATTTTCACTAAGATACTAAAACGCGCTGGTGATACGTCAGAGGTGAGTGTCAGTAAAGCCATAGAAAACCATAAGCGATTCAGGGAAGATGCTGAATCTAGGCAGTTAGAGCACTTTTCACGACAATTTAAGGAACACGCAATCAAAAATGCGCTAAGTGGTTCGAGCATACCTCCTATCCACCAGCATTGCAGATTTGATAACTACGAAATTTACGACAACAACCAAGTTAATGCTTTGGCGTTTGCCAAGTCATACGCAGAAAGAATCGGTAAAGACTCATATCAACCTAGCTTTATTTTCAGCGGAACTTGTGGAACAGGTAAAAATCATTTATCAGCGGCAATCTGCCTATCTGTTATTAATAACGGCGGAATGGCGAAGATGATAACGCTCAATGAACTACATCAACAATTTAGATCTAGGTGCTTTGGTGAATCGCCAACCATGAAAGAAACCATCTTCATGGAGAACTTAGCAAAATTGGACTTATTAGTTATTGATGAGGTAGGGCTACAGTCAAACAGCCCGGCTCAAAAGATTTTTATCGATCAGGTCATCAACGACCGAGCCAATAAAGCATTACCAACAGGAATGATTACTAACTTGGACTTTGAGGGATTCACTAGATCTGTAAGTGCTAGGGTGTTAGATCGTATGCAAGCGTATGGCGGCGCTTGGATTAATTTTGAATGGGAAAGCTACAGGACGAGAAAGGTTAATAATAATGAGCATTGAGCAGCGGTTGTTAAATATTGGCGAACGTCGTCAAAGGTTAGGGTGGTGTGCCGTACCGGAAGTTCCAGCGCTTGATCAAGAATTAGCTGACGCCATGCTTGGATATAGCAAATGTCTATACGAGGGCAAAAAGAAAGCGGCAGAGATCAACAATATTGCTATTAAAAATGGGTACGAGGTTTTGGGCGAGAATTTTGTTGATTCGTACAACTGGATGTATGACGAGTCACGGGTTATGCATGTAACTAACCTATCTCGATGCTTGCTTGAGTTGGATAGCCTCGAAGTTGTATTGGAATACTTTGAACGAGAAAAATGCCGGTTGTAATTTTTTTGCTAATTTGGTTGTCGAACGATGAATCTTGTCGTTTATTTGTATTTGAATCGTAATGAGGGTTTTTGATTGTGGACAAGGGGCGCAGGTTTTACACATTAGAAAATGTCAGTAAAAAGCAAATGGTACAAATTTTTGAGATAAGCCAGCATGAAGCGGGCTTGGTGATGAAGTATAGAAAGAAGTTACCTGTTCTATTTGATGAGGTTGATTCAGAGGAGGCGCATAGCGTTAATCTTCGTGAACTTCACAAGCAGTTAGAGGTTAAAGATCATTTTAGCGACTGGATTAAGCGAAAATCAGAGAGGTTGCAAGTCGTTGATTTAATTGAAACGGATATATCCGACCGAATGAAATCAATAGCTTACGACGCTGATATTTTAAAGGAAACACAGCTAACGGCTTATGGACAAGTGGATAGGATTGAATATCACGCAAAGCCTGATGCAGCAAAGATGATTTGTATGCAAGAAAACAATGATGTTGGTGATTTGGTTCGCCGTTACTTCTTGCTGTGCGAAAAACTGTTACATCGTATCGCCACGCGAAATCCCACGCGAGTTTCATGTATCGACACGTCTAATGCGATCTTCAAAACGTTAGCGGCACGTAAAACAGCGAACCCGGTAAAAATCAAGTCGGCTCTTGAGAGAAATGTTTGCCTAGTTGCTACCGGAGCGGTGCCGAAAGCTTGGCGCGATGTTTTGGGTGTTAAGAACGTGCGGGATTATTTAAAGCACCATGGAGATAGGAAAGAGCTACAGCGCTATGAGGAAGTATTACGTTCGTGTGATTTCTTAACAAAAGATCCCAGTGTTGGCTCTGTAAAGCTGGTGGCCGATCAGTTAAAGCGTGTCTTTGGTGAATCAAATATCTATGACAAATATCTGTCGATTCAGTCAGCACAGAAATAACAACTTCCATAAGGCTATAAGACCAATGAAAATCAAAACTCCGTATAAGAACTTCACGTTTAGCGACGATAAGAGCGATTGTAGGTTCAAATTAGATGTTAATGCGTCTGTCGTTTTAGATGGTCAATTGAATCGATTCACCATCGGACAAATAAAAATCTCTCCTTGGCCTCAAGACGTACCTAGCCAACTAGAGGAAATGATAGAGCGATTCATTGATAATTGGTTTGCTGATATTTGCCCACAACCAGAAGCTGATTATCTTGGGTTACTTGCACTGTCTGACTATAAGCCTTGGGTTGTTATTACAAACGCTCGTAAGTTGGGCAAGTCTTTTTTCGTCTCAGCTGATCTATCAAACTGGCTTCCGTACTACCGCCAATTAAAAATAACTAAGCGTGAGGTTGAAGCGCTTTATGAAACGAATGACGATTGGGCTAACCGTATTCTTGACGGTGCTTGTGTAAAAGCGATGGCGGGAGAACTTGAAAAAACCAAGATTTTACATCCTCTGTTTAGTGATTTGGAGTTACGTGAAAATGATGATTCATTTCAGCGATACGTTGACACCAAAAGAGATATAGAAAGCGCACTGGTTAGCCACGGTGTTGCTTATTGTCACATTTCGGCTGATGGCCTTGATCTTATTGATTCGTCAGAGGTTCGCAAAGGAAGCGGAAAAGGCGAATTATGAGCGCTTTTATCAATTGTAGTTGTGGCGGTAAGGCTTTATATGACTGCGACGGATGCGGCCACGAATGGGTAACATGCGAAACATGCAAGTTTGAAATTGAGCGTTACCAGTCAAAAAGCATAGAAGGTGATTGGGGTGAAGCGGTAAAAGAAAGGCACACCAACGCACCTTGTCGCAGGTACTTGAGGGTTAAAACCAATGAGTAAGCGATATAAGCACAATATCGGTGAGTCCTTTAGCTCTAAAGAGCTTTATGGAGCCATAGAAGATTACCCGGTTTACAAACCAACCCGTCACCAGTTAGCAAACCCGCCTCACAAGGTTATCACTTACGCTGAGGGCTACGGCCATGCAACTGCAACATTCTGGTGCCTTACGCATGGTGAGTGGTACACAGAATGGAAGGTTCACCGTCACATTGATCGTGTTGATTTTGCAAGCTGCCAGTGCCCGCAATGCATAGAGGAAGGTATCTATTCTCATGGTGCAAGTGTCATTGGTTAGATGTGACAATTTATTTTATCCGATCTGAAAAATTAGCGGGTACTTAGAACAAAAGGAAAACAAGATGAGTGAATTAATTAACAGAGAGCCATTACATTACTTTTACCTCGTTTCATTTGTGTGGTCTGGTTTTGATGGAGAAAAAAAACATGGAACTATAGAGATTGGTTTAGAACGTAAGTGGCACCCATTCATAACGAATGCTATTGACCAATACATTAAAGAACAGATCAATGTTCCTGTGGATATTTTCGCGGTCACATCAGTATTTGAACTTGGTTTATATAAGAAATCACAAATCAATGAATTAAAGAGGCAAGGCGAAATGATGTATCAATCTTTAGTTTCTAGTCAGCTACAGGTGAGAGGAGGTTAAATGCAATGGTTGCGGTTCAAGTCCTTTGATGTCTCTCACATAACTAGCAACCATGTAGAATTGAAACGTAAAGTTGCAGTATTTTCGTTTGAATATATAATCATCGTTCGTTAATCTACTGTTTGCGGGCGGGTTCGTTAGTTCTCGATTGCATACATAAAGGCTAAAGCAAGGAATGACCGATGACAGATGACACGAATAAAAGCACTGCTCGTGAAATGAAGCAAGAAGTGGGTGCGGTTGGCTTTAATGCTGCTCTACGTCTTATATCTATTAATAAATCATGCACTATAAATGAGGCCGCAGACTACGTATCTATTCGTCTTGATCGCGCCATTGAGCAGATAGAGCATTGGCGTAAACATGGTGTGCCTCCTCATCAAGTAGATCGCGTTGTTGAACTACTTAAAGAAAATAAAATACCGTTCGGACGCCATCAACTTAAGCCAACAAATGAAATTGTTGCTATGTACTACTGGCGTAATTCAAATTAAATAATGGCAGTAAAGCCAAACAAAGAAAGGTGAATAGTGATTGTTGTTTTGTTTGGCTTTGTTGTCCTTGGATTTGGTTGTGCTCTATTTGTAATTTCAGTTTTGTCTATCTTTGAGCACTACAAACTAACACTAACACCACAAGCAGCTTGGCGAGCATTGATTATCGCTATATTTCTAATGATTAGTGGCTTCGCAATTAGCCCTTTGTGGTTCTTACAAATGGCAGGATAAAAATATGATTGATAGTAAAGAAAATCTTAACCACTTCACTGACTTGGCATGTAAATCCGCTATTGATGACTTCGTTCTATCCGAAGGCGTTAAGATCACGCTTACATTGGCAAAGCCTGTTAAAAGTGGTGACAGTCTTATGATTAGTGCTGATGTTAATTACTTCCCTGTTACTAATGACGCACTACTTAACCACATTGGGGCGTTGTTAACGCCATTGATTGCTGAAAATACCGAAAAGCTAATACCAGAAATCGTTAGCTCAATAATTAAGGAAGCTAGTGATTTCAATCAAGGCTTGGGTGTCGATTGCGATTGCCCTCTCTGCTCGGTTGAACATGAAAAACATGCAGATGAAGAAGGAACCAAAACAACTCAATGATAAGCAGAAGGTATTTGAAGAAGCTAACCGCCTCGGATTGTATGGCTTCATTATTAATATGGCCGCTAATACAGGGCACTTACAAACAGTAATTATCTATGAGAACAACAAGGAATCAGCGAAATATGAATCTACCAGAGTTAACACCAAAAGAGCTGTTATTAGCGGAAGGGATTGCGGTTCGCAGCCAATCGCTTCAATCGGAAATTCTGGAACAGGAGTCAGAGCCAAGCCAGCCGCTACAGCTAATCACTACCGCCGGGGCAAAGGCACTTAGTCGTATTGAAGATGATCACACAGCATGTATTGTGATGGATTGCCTAATTGAAGCGTTGGCTTCTGCTAACGTTACGATCATCGTTCGTAACCAACTCGCACTTGAAAACAAACAACTTGGCGAAGAATTGCAGCAAACGAAGCATGAGCTTGAACAAGCCAATGAATTAATCGATATGAGCAAACCAAAGCCTGATGAAAATAACCAGGATGGTGATGTTGAAGGCATTGAAACAGGGCATTTTGAAGAAGTAGAGGCGTAACAATGGACGCATTACAAGCGAACAACATTCTTATGCGCGATATTCTAGGCTTTAACGAACCGGATTTTGCAACAGCTTATGTAACTATTGCTTATACCGACCAATCAGAGTTAGACGCTAAAGGGATCAATTGCAATGAACTTGCCATGCGTAAGAATTTGGCATCATTGTTATCCGAGCGTACCGGAACTATAACGGCGCTGGTGGAGGCTGCAATTCAAACTAAACCGCAGTTTTGCGCGTTTGCATTGACTAATCATCTTGCGTGGAAGTCGCTTGTAATGCACCGACTAAGCCAAGAACGTGCGCGTATTCCATCATTTGAGGTTGCGCACTTCTTTTTGTCTTATCCTGACTCGCCTAAATTTTCAGATGCGTGTGATTACGTCATGGAATCAGGAATTGACGTACCAAGTGAGTTTCGCAAAGAGTTCACTGAATTTTTTAATAGTTCTGTTCACGAATCACTCTACCAAGAGGGTCAAGGCGATGGAAAAGGATGATGGCAAAAGGCGACAAGTTTTGTCGCTAGTGGAAATGCTAAAAATTAGGCTTGATTACGTAAATATCGACAAAAATACCAAGGTTCAATTAGAACTACACCAACGTAACAACATAATGTTTTTATATCGCGAGCTTGGTATGGCTATTGATTGCAACCAAGCATTTAAGGCCACACATCTTAGTGGTTTACTTAAAGGGTTACTTGAGAGAAAGGTTAATCCTGACTTACGTTTTCAATATAAGAAAATTAACGAAGCAATACATGAGTTGGAGAGCCAATTATGAGTGTTGGGCAATACGGTTTAGCGGCCTTTCTTGAGCAGTTTAGTTTAACTATTAATGATCTTGTGGATGAATGCGGACGACCACGAGACACGCTTTACACATGGTTTAAGAATGATCGCCAATTACTTCTTTGTGTTATTCGTTCCCGGCTATCTTCTGATTTCGTATCGATTACGGATGATGTTAATAAAAAACTAACCTCAACGAGAACATAGTAAAAACATAAAAAGCCGCCTTTGTGCGGTTTTTTTGTATTCGCTCAATGCTCCTTGTTTACAAATAAATACATCAGGTATATATTTCATACTCAAACGTAAACAAGGAATGACCAACCATGATAACGGCTTTTCAATCAGACCAAGCTCTTAAGCAGCGTTTAATCGCATCCCGGCGTCCAGCGTCAAAACTTATCTCAGAAAAGCATAAGCGTATTGCTAAACAGCTTGTGAATGCGGGCTACTCAAAAAAAGCTGTTTGCACGCTATATAGCTGTACATACAAGGATCTTAAGTGACTAAACCGAAAAATATTGTATCGCTTTAAATATAGGTGAGGATTTATGGCAATAAGAACACTTAAATATGACGTTAAAAGAGGCAAGGAGCACCATCAGTTTGGGAGGCATCATAAGAACTACGTAAATATTTTAGGTATTAGGTTTGGAAAGCTTAAAGTTATAGAACAGAAAGCAGGATGTGGCGTTAAGTGTTTATGTGATTGCGGACGAGAGCATATTGAAAGTAATACTGTTTATCTTCGTAAAGGGACAAGAAAAAGTTGCGGCTTTTGCAACAATATGGCAAACCCAAAGTTTAACCGAGACGAAGATGCGGTAATTATAAACAATGCTGGAATATTAAGCACAAAAGAAATTGCGGATATAGTAACAGCAATAGGAAGGCGCATAGCAAGCATATCAACAATAAAAAATAGAGTTGCAAGAATAAATAAATCAAGGGTTGAGAAAATATCTTTAAGGCGTAAAGGTGAGTTATATCCACATGCTAAAGGTTCAGATTATGACGTTGAGCTTTGTAGGTCGCTGTACGATGAAGGTATTATGCCAAAGGAAATATCAGAAAAAATGGGAATGACTCGAAGTCATGTAAGTGCGATTGTTTATTACCACTCAAGGACTGAATCAGCAAATGGGTTTAATTTTCACATATAGCTGCACCTACAAAGATCTTAAGTAAAAAGGTGGTAATAATGAATAATGAAAGAATCGGCCAAGCAGTAACAATATTGGATCTTATTGAAGGTAAACAAGGTGATTTATACAGCACCTTAAAGCCTCTTTTAATTGGTGAACAAACTGTCGCCATTACAAGAGAGTGTATTGAGTGTACGGAAGATGATTTTGATGAAGATTGTGAAATTTGCGGCGGGAAATGTGAATACCAATACAATGTGGTAATACCGTGGACTACACAAAAAGAAACAATTGCAATGACTTTTAAGTACCTATTAAAGATTGCAGGAGTAGATAAAGGAGGTAAACACCATGCTTAACTGGATTACTGAAAATCAACACTTAATAATTAAGATTGTTGTCGCGTGTCTTCTTGGTTTCAATATGTGGCTGGCAAATTGGAATAGACGGCGCAATGAAATGTTTAAAAAGCTAACGTTAGTTGCTGAAACAGAGGTAAAACGTAATCGCGATTTAACAGAGTCTTTTGAGTCACTTCTGATGGTTAGCAAAATAGGGAAGGAAGAAAGAAACGGAATTTCTCTTATTTCAGAAGAATCAGTGCCATTTTTAACTGGTGAAGTGCTTTATAATTTTGGAAGGTCAGTAACTGTAAGCGATCTAAAAGAACGGCGTGAACGATTAAGTAGAATTGTAGATGGTGAAGGCGAAGCCGTGGAATACATGAGGATGGTTCACGGTGGTTATCACCAAGCAATGATAAAACTAATGAGAAAGAAAAGATAAAATAATTATGGGGTATCTCATAAGCCGCCAGTAAAATGGCGGCTTTTTCATTTCTGTAATCATTGCTCTTGTATTTTATCGCTTAACTGTATTTACAATCGTAAGTATGATGGTTCTGTTAAATATTTAAACTTAAGACAGTTTTTCTCAATGATACGGCCATCTATCTTATAATAAGAAGGATGGCCATTTTCAGAGTGAGAGTTAAGTGTTGATAGCTCGTTTGATCCAAGCTTCAACTTCAGGGTTAGCTTTTATGTAGTCAACATGAATATCTGGATTGCGTCGAGCGTAAACACGGAATATTTCATCTGTAAATGCTTGCCCAACGTACTCAACATCGTTGAAGTCAAAAATAACACTCTTAAAGTTCTCAATGCGTGTTAGAAGCCTTTTAGCTTGAGAGCGAGAAACTAGGTTCTCGTTCCCAAACTTGGCCAAACTCACAGGAATGATCGTTTTATTGAATGCAAAGCAATCATCATCATTATCAGTGAATTCCGCAAAAACGTTTTTATCAACTCTATCGGAGTCGATTGCAATGTCCATAAACACCCAAGTTCCCTCCTTATTTTTTTGGTCGTCAAACATGATATCCATGTCGATGTCACAGCGATGACCATATGAAAACTCGTGAGAGTCAATATAGAACTCGTCAAACATTCTTGATGTGAAGAAAATACCTTGACCAGAATGATTGTCAGGATCAGTTGTCAGCTTTCCTTTTGACAGTTCAACTATGGATTGTCTTTCATCAGGAAGATCCTTTAATCTCTTGATTCTTCGGAATATACCTTCCCCGTCATCATGAATAGCAATACGAACTACTTTTTCATCTCGATGAACAGCAGCATAGATGAACTCTCCATCAGAGTGATCTATTGCATTATTATATATTTCAGTAAACCCATAAAAAATGATGTCTGATACATTTTTGGGCACTCCCTCAGTAACCCATGAAAAGTTACTCATATACACTTGGTGTTCAGATAAAATTGGTGTAATTCGCATAATTAGAGAGTTATCTCTAACTGGACCTAACTGATAGACTTTGCTTCGAGTTGTCCCCGTTGCAATAATGCGCCCTTCTTTTTCAAGAGCCTTTATGTGCTTGTTTACTGCTTGTCTAGAAATATTAAATATATCAGATATGTGCTGAGCTATATCATTAGGGTGGTGCAGTACATCTCTAATTATTTGTTTTCTAATTTTTTGTGTGCGCTCAGTGATAGCCATGATACATCTCAAAGGAATAAATTGACAACTTAATGCTAGTTTATTGTCAACCAAAGTTCAATCATTTTGTCAACTTCTCATCTTTTTAGTGATCTTGCTGATGGATAATGTTGTGTTTAAAGGCGAAGCCGTGGATTACATGAGGATAGCTCACGGTGGCTATCACCAAGCCGCCAGTAAAATGGCGGCTTTTTCATTTCTGTAATCATTGCTCTTGTATTTGATCGTTTACCCGTGTTTACAAGCGTAAACACGGGGTTTATATTTAATATTCAAACATAAGACAGTTTCTCTCAAGGACACGACCATGAACAAAAATGAAGTGAAAGCTCGCCAGCTTAATGAACTAACGGAAACATTCCTTGTTCTTAAGAATTTCGTATCAAAAGAGCCAACCTTTGATGAAGTAAAACATAAGATTTACGAGTTGGAGAAAGGCGATAATTTGATTATTAAAAATATAATAAGAACGGCCTTTGAAACTGGCTTTGCTTTTGTCTCGTCTTTGGAAGGTATAAGAGAAGAATTGGACTCGATCATCGATGAGATTCAAACAGAAATTACATTTAGGAAAATGTCATTAGCCAACAATAAGGAGCTAGCGACAATTAAGGGAACATTGATTACTTGGGAGGTTAATCGAACAGCTAAGATTAATAGTGAAGAAATTAGCCGTTACTCAAAAGTCTTCACTACGCCAGAAGGCGCACAGCACTATTTAAATAAGCGTAAGGTAAAATTAACAGATACAAATAAAGACCTAACTGTTACCTCTGATGATCATGGTGAACTTGAACTATATAACTCGAAATTAAATAAAGAAATCACTTACCGTGTTGCTCCTCTGTATCTACACATTTAATCATATTCGGCTGGCGGCTACTATCTGCCAGCCGTTTAAGGCAAGGATAATACAATGCTTCTATCGAAAAAAGAAAAAGAACTTTTAGAAAAAAAAGTTAAAGAACTTGTCGCAAGAATTCAAACATCTTCAATTAACGAATCAGTAAAACTACAGCAAATGATTCAGCGAAATAAATCACGATTGGATCTACATGACGCTGTATGTCAATTCCCAAATCTTCGCATAGCGAAAAGGAGATTGATTGATTCTGTTTGGACGCTAGCTTTTTTAGATATTGGCAACAAGCAAGCACACGTCTTGTTGTATGGCCGTGAGTTTATCCCAAGCTATTGCATTGAGCGTGAACTACCATCGGTTAATTGTATAGAGAGTGATACATTTGTCAGTTCGAGAACGCTGGCAGCATTTGAGTACCAAGGTGAATATTTTGAAGTGTTAAATCTAAAAAATATTTTTTCTTACAATAGTTCGTTAGAGGAAGTTTCCCAACTTCTTGACGTTGCAAAATCTGTTTTAGAAACAGAAATGTGAAATCGATGGTCACTTTAATTTTGTTGGATAACCATAAGGTATTTAAGAATGAAAAAGTTAATAGGTTTATTTTTGGCAATGGTTGTTTTTAGTGGCTGTTCAACTATTCCTGAAGGTGCGCCAAAGTGTACAGTGCAAATTAGACTTGATACGCCAGTGTTTTGGTGCGGTGAGAATTGCGTACCTGTGATTGAGGCTCCATTGGTTAAAACATATAAGCGGTTTGATAAAACTCTTTACCGGGTTAGAAGTTTGAACGTTCACGGACTACTAAGTGAGTCAGATATTGTAACTATATTGCCTGAGAAAGAGATTTGTACAAAAGCCTACATGTGAACCTCTGCTAGAGGAAACAATAAGAACGAGACTTAGACAACCTCGATAAGCCTACCAACTCCAAGTGGTAGGCTTTTTTTTGTTTGTCATTTGCGAGTTGATAACGCTGTGTATTGCGCCGTGTATAAGTGCAGTTTTGTTTGAGTGTGAATTACGGTGTAACACTTTGATAAATAAAACATTGCCAAGTAAATACAACACTAATAGGAGATTAGTTAAAAAACAGGATATTTTTTGCTCTCGCTTGCCCTTGTTGGTAACAAAATGCATCGAACGCTTACTTTGCAGTGTTATTTGTTATCATCCATCTACACGGAATTGTGTATAACCAAGCAAAGGTGAGTAGTGACAGTTTTCATACCGATGAGGCACCTTGGCAGTCTCGCACCAAAGACAGAGAAGAAAACAAAGCCTAAGACCAAGGAAGAAATCAGAAAGGCATACATTAAGCTCCACGCTCGAATACAGCGTAACTTGCTTGGCTTACCTAAATTTGAGGCCGAAGTTCGTTTCCATCCTAAACGTATGTGGCGGATGGATTACGCATGGCCGGATCTTAAGATTGCTTTAGAGGTTCACGGTGGGCACCACGCTAATGGCCGTCACAACCGGGGCGTTGGTTTCGCCAAAGATAGAGAGAAGATGAACGAGGCGCAGCTTCTTGGCTGGCTCGTTATCGAAGTGACATCGGACAATATACCTCAAATGAGAGAGTGGATTGAACGCGCCATGGAACATCGAACGCGAACAAGTGGTGACGAACAGTGATAATATCGCGTGTTCAGTAGATCGGAGGTTTTCAGGTGAACACATACAATTGGAAAATTATTAAAAAACAATACATTAACGAACATGCTGAAACTGGTGTGGATGTTAAAACGTTTTGTGTTCGCAATGGTTTGAACTATTCAACTGCAAGAAAACACTTAAATAACAAGTTGTTAGGGAAAGAACAGAACAAAGAACACGAACAAGAACCAAAGAACACAGAACAAAACAAGAACACGGTATCGAGATCGGCGAAAAATAATAATGCCAACGTTAGAAAGTCAAAACGCCAGCCAGCAAAATCCGCCGATTCGCCCAAACAATCAAACAGAGGCGGGAAGCGTAGCGGTTCCGGTGCACCAAAGGGTAATAAGAATGCGTTTGTTCACGGCTTAATGAGCCGTGCCTTTGGTGATTTGGTGAAGTACAGCCACCAAGTCGATGACGAATTTAAGCTTGAGGTTCACAAGCTTGCCTCCATACAGGCGCTTGATCATTTCGTTAAGTACAAAGATGAACTTGAGCAGTTCCTCGAAGCGTTACCAGAAGACAAGGCACCGACAGAACTTGAACAGGAAACCATTGATAGGTTAGAGCGCCGTATCGAGTCCAGCTTTAACAAGGTGACTTATCACACCGGGAAGTTGGAGGCATTAGAAACATCGATGGCGAACCGTAGATATACAAACAGATCCACCAGCAAAGTGATCGCGCAAACTACTCATGTTGAAGTCGATACGAACCTCAAACGTAAAGGTATTGGTTTGGCCGAGGCCAACACGAAAAAAGCCACCGCACAAACAGAACTCACCATGCACGAATTGGACATGAAGCAGCGTGAAGGCTTGGGTGATGATGATGATTTGGGCATGTTGTTGGATGAGATACAAGACACTACCGATGATGAGATCTTGGAACGCTTCAAGGCACGTGGTGGAGAGCTAACAGAAGATGAGTGATTTTGTTGCTGCGGCCAAGGATGTGATCAACGGGAGTAAGTTTAACCCGGCAATGCCGATGCTTACTGATTTGCAATTCAAAGCATTGTCACGGCCAGAGAAGCGGCGATATTTCCGTACCTACATCGCCAATAAGCATTGGCGGTTAAATAATCTCTATAAAGTTGAGAATGAAACCGGGAAGGTAGTCACGTTTAAAATGCGTGATGCACAACGTGAGCTGTTTGAATCTGCGCACACGTTCGAGATTATCCTTAAGGCTCGCCAGCTTGGGTTTAGTACGTTTATTGATATTTACGCGCTTGATAGTTGTTTGTTCACCAAGAACTATAAGGCGGGCATCATTGCTCAAGATCTTGAGAGTGCCGGGGCTATCTTCCAAACAAAAGTAGTTTTCCCATATAACAACCTTCCAACCTACATAACGTCACGTAAGCGAGTGATACAACGTAACGGTGGTAATAATGGCGGTGGTTTGAAGTTCAGTAACGGATCAAGCATTCGAGTGGCTACTTCCTTCCGTTCCGGTACGCTTCAATTTCTTCACATATCAGAGCTAGGCCGTATTTGCGCAGGTGCACCACAAAAAGCTAGGGAGATTCAAACGGGTTCAATGCCTACAGTCCATGAAGGCAGTAAGTTGTTTATCGAATCAACGGCAGAAGGTGCAGCCGGGTTATTCTTCGACTTATGCAAGAAAGCACAAGAGAGGATCATGAGTGGGATACCTCTTGGTGCCAAAGATTTTAACTTCCGTTTCATACCTTGGTTTACGCATCCTAAGTACCATTCACCAGTGCCAGCGGCAGGACTCAAACTCTCAAAATACTTTAGAGACTATTTTCAGGCAGTCGAAGAAGCAACAGGGGTTGTACTGCGGGATACACAAAAACAGTGGTACATGGAAACCTATGAAAAGTACGAAGAACACACCAAGCAAGAATACCCGTCTACACCTCAAGAGGCGTTCTTAACATCCGGTCGCCGTGTATTCAGCCCTATTAGCTGTATGAGAGCAGAAGGACGAACAGAGAAACCACTGCTTGTTTATGACGTGAATCCTGCAACTGGGAAGATGGTCAATGTTCGCGATGAAGTGAATCGTGAAGGCCAAAGCGAGAACATGCAGAAAGGGTTGCAAGGTTATCTGCTTATTTGGGAGCTACCAAGTAGTGACAAAGACTATGCACTTGGTGCCGATGTTGCCGAAGGCTTAGAGCATGGTGATAGATCGTCAATTGATGTACTTGATGAAAACGGGGTACAGGTTGCCCACTGGTTTGGTCATCTTGATACGGACCAGTTCGCAAAGGTCATTGCAGCAGTTGGGAAAATGTATAAAGGCGCTGATGGCCGAGCAGCATACGCCGCACCAGAACGAAATAACCATGGTCATGCTGTATTGAATGTCTTACGTGATATTTACCCGTCAGGGCGAATATACGAAGAAGAACACCACGATAAAGAAGATGAAGATGAAGGCACCGGGAAACTTGGGTGGCTAACCACACGTAAATCGAAGCCCATAATTATTTCTAACTTGATTGAGCAACTGCGCAATAATACCGATGGCATTAGGTGGATTGGCACAGTTTCAGAACTCAATACATATGTTTTTGATTCAAAAGGAAGCATGAACGCCATCGCTGGCGGTTTTGATGATCAGGTCATGAGCTATGCGATTGCGCTTGAAATGGTTGTAAGAATGCCAAGAACAATTAAGAAATTAGCATCCCGCACCAAACGTAGTAGCGATTGGCGAACGAAGTAAGGGTAAAAAATGAATTTGAGTGACGACCATAGTAAATCGGACGGCAAAGGTTTTAACTTAACCCAGTTAAGCCGTCTATTGTCTGACATTGACGTACAACCAAACTGGCGAGATCCGGCACAAACATGTTGTGACTATTATGATGGACACCAGATAAGCTCTGAGGTGAAAGAAACATTAATCGATCGTGGTCAACCTGTCTTAATCAATAACCTTATTGCACCAACGATTGATGCAGTTTTGGGTATGGAGGCCAGAACACGAACGGATCTTATGTTGGCCGCAGATGATGATGACGGCGAACAACTTCAAGAAGCATTGCAAGAACGATTCAAGGACGCATGGCGATTAGCCAGAGCAGACCGAGCGAATGCAGACGCTTATAGTTCACAAATAAAGTCAGGCTTGGGATGGGTTGAAGTAACACGTAACGATGATCCATTTTACGGCGGTAAATACAAAGTTAAGCCTGTGCGCCGTCAAGAAATGTGGTGGGATTGGCACGCCAATGAAGCCGATCTCTCTGATGCCCGGTGGATTATGCGTAAACGTTGGGTTGATGCTGATGAAGCAATTAGTTTTTTCCCTGATCATGCCGAAATTATTAAACAAGCCATCAATAACTGGGCTGACTTTGCCGATGTTGAAAGTTACCAAGAACAGGATAGTGGGTTGTTAGCTGCATACCATGAGTTTGATAGTTGGGATCGAAACCAATCAGAATGGATGGATCAGGAACGTGGGCGGATTTGCCTCCAGGTTATTTATTACAAGACCTTTCGCCGTGGTTACGTGTTAGACCTACCAAACGGTAGAACGATTGAATATAACCCTACTAACATCGCTCAATCCGTTGCTGTGAAAATGGGTAAGTTTACACCGCGTGTTGCTGCATGGGCTGACATCCGTGAAGCGTGGTTTGTTGGTGTCCATAGAATTGTCGATCGTGAATGTGTTGCACCGACCGGATACTTTCCTATTGTACCTTTCCTTGGATACCGTAAAGATAAATCAGGTGAGCCATACGGCATCATTGACCGCATGATCAGCAGTCAGGATGAAATCAACTTTCGCCGCATGAAGCTCACTTGGTTACTACAGGCCAAGCGTGTTATTGCGGATAAGGACGCAACAAACATGAGCCGTGACGACCTTCTTAATGAGGTTGAACGTGCTGATGGTTACATTGAGTTGAACCCTGATCGTAAAAACAAGAAAACCATAAGTGAAGCCATCCAGATACAGCAAGACTTCAACATCGCAAGCCAGCAATTCACGGTTATGCAAGATGCTATGAGGCAAATACAGGATGTTGCCGGGGTTTATAACGCCATGATGGGGCAGGATTCCAGTGCCACCAGTGGTGTTGCTATCAACTCGTTAGTTGAACAAGGCGCGACTACGCTTGCAGAGATCAATGATAATTATCACTACTCGCGAACACGCGTTGCTGATTTGCTGATGGCCTACTTGATTGAAGATCTTGCCAAGCAATCAAATATCTCTGTGACCGTAAATAAAGACGATGTTCACAAGCGAAAAGTAGTTCAACTTAATGTTTCAAATGATGACGGTAGCGTAACCAATGACGTTAAGCGCTGGAAAGGTCACATTGCACAAGCCCCAGTCCAACAAACTGCAACATATCGCGCTCAAATGGCACAGCAGCTAACCGCGTTGGTTGCTCAGTTACCGCCAGAAATCCAAATGGCAACCTTAGATATGGTTGTTGAATTGATGGATATTCCAAACAAACAAGAGATCTTAAACCGCATCCGTCAAACGCTGAATATTCCTAAACAGCAAGAAGATATGACAGAGGAAGAACTTGCAGCACAGCAGCAACAAGCTGAGAAACAAGAGCAAATGGAACAGCTACAAATGCAGCAAGTGAAAAGTGAGGTTGATCTAGGGATGGCTAAGGTGGCCGAACTGCAAGCGAAGATTGAAAAACTTAATCGGGATATTGAATCAGCAGATGTTAGTGATCAGAAAGTCGAAGCGGATACGGCCAAAGTGTTAACCGAAGTTCAGCAAGTGAAGGCTCAAGCAGACAATGCGGTGAATGCCGTACTTGAAAATCTTGATCAGCAGTTGGCAACTATGGAGTTTTAACCTATGTGGGATGAAGTAAGAAAGATAGTTAGTAAAGCAGCACCTCTTGTCGGTTCATTGCTTGGTGGTGCACCGGGCGGTGCCGTTGGTTCAATGGTCGCTAGTGCGTTAGGGGTTGAAGATGACCCAAAGGCAGTTATGGCCGAGCTAAAGCGTAACCCTGACGCATTGCTCAAAGTTACACAGTTAGAGAATAGCAACGCAGAAAAATTACAGGAACTCGCGCTAGAAAAATACAAAGTAGAGCTAAATGATACTCAGGATGCTCGCCAAGAACATGGCGATCACTGGATGCCAGCCGCTCTCACTATGATTTTAGCGCTTATGGTAACTTTGATGTTCATTTCATTGATATGGGCGCAAATTCCAGAAGCGTATAGCCAAGTTGTGATCATGATTGTCGGTGCCGTTCTTGGTGCCTTTGGTACTGCTATCGCGTTTTGGCTTGGTAACAGTCGTGTGTCTGGTGTGAATATGCCAGCTTTTAAAAGGAATAAGAAATGAAAGAAGAACTTAAAAGCTATGTGGTAGAGCAAACTCGAATTAGCGAACTTATGCAAGAGTTTGGGTGTACGGGTAAGCATGTAAAGCCTAAAGATATTCTTGATCGCATTGTACAAGTTGAGTTCAAGACCGTGGTGATCTGCGGTAAGCAATTTATGTATTGCGGGATCGCATTAAAGAGCAATAACCCTAATCGACCTTTTGTTGTGGTTGGTAAGCCGTCAGTGTGTATTGATCCGGCGAACTGGCGTGATGCTATCGGCCATGAAGTAAGTTTTAACAACTCATTTGAGGAGATATACAAACTTGAAGCATATCGAATGATGACGGAGTACAAGCCTGTAGAGCCAGAGCATAACGTACCTAAAGGATTCACACGTTACAACGGTGTAAATATCACGCGTGATGCTTATCAGCTAAAAGATGAAGATACCAATAACTTTGGAGTTATTGGTAGTGGCCGTGCCATGTTGGAAATTGCCGGGGAGCAGATTAAATTTTCATTTAACTGCCAGTCAAACCAAATCAAACCGGGTGATTTCATCGTCTACTTAGATGATGAAGATATTTATCACTGTTCAGAGAAAGTTTTTACGGAGCGTAACTATGTTTGATCCAAGATTGCGAAGCTATAAGCCTAAATACTTTCAGACATTTGAGCTATGCAGCCGCCGGGCATATGCTCGCCGTGGAAATAAGGTGTTAACTGGTATTGATACCCGGTTACTTATCACCATGGATACATTGCGCGAAATATTAATGGAAATAGACCCAGATAAGGCCGCGCTAACTTGTTGCGATTGGTACTACGGCGGTAAGCGTCAATATAGTTGCTTGAGACTAGCCAATGAACCGTATTCAACTGACTTTTCACTGCATAGCCGGGGTAGTGCCGCCGACTTGATTAGTAAGCATTATATGGCTGATGAGTTACGGGCGATCATTATTAAGAATAGAGACCGACTACCATACTTAACAAGAATGGAAGAAGGTGTTAGCTGGTTACACATCGATGTTGCTAATTTGCCTGAAGAAGCATCGATCGATGAAATTATGATGTTTACGAAAACTGGCGAGGTTCGGTACATTTGACGTTACTTAACACAAGTCGGAGCATAATTCCGGCTTCAATCAAGAATATAAGGAAGTATTTGCCATTATGGATTGATGGGTATTCAATCCTTAATTTTGGTTGTGGGAAGTATTGGAGGTGAACTGATACCTATATAAAACAAAGGCTTAAGCCGATTTTGTTACATCATTATGATAAGTATGCTTGTGAGCCGTTCTATCCAGAGCGTGATATTAAAGCTCTATATGACAACTTTTATGATGTGGTATTTTGCTGTAACGTCTTAAATGTGAACGATGATAATAATTTACCATCGGTAATTTATGATTTACATTCGCTGAATTGTGGTACATTTGTCATCCAGATATACGAGGGCAACAAATCAGGTAATGGTGGTTGTACTCGTGATGGGTATCAAAGGAATGAGCCTGCGGAGAGTTACCGGGAAATCATCCATGAAGTTTTCGGTGATTCGACAATTGAAAGAAAAGGAAATGTCCTTTTAGTAACACGCTAAACAGGAACATAAAAAAGCCAGTCCACCGCCTTTGCGGGGGCTGGCTTTCTTGTTCGCAGTGCGGCGATAAGCACACCAACCAACGTAGCTATACGAAAAATAGCCAGAGGGGAAAATGACTACAGAACTTGACCAAGCACTTTTATCGGGAAGCGTTGACGATATTGATAAGTTACTCGAAGAAATGAACCTTGATGACGATCTAGGGATTTTGAGTGGCGATACAGGCGGCGACACGGACACTGGCAATAACGAAATGGCTGTAAGCAAGGAAGAACCAACGATCCCAGAGGTCATTGATACTACTAAGCAAAATGGTGACGGCAACCAAGTTGATGCAAATAGTGGCTCGGATACCCCGAACAATGGAAGTGTGAAAGAGATTGACGGACAACTGTATGTAGCAGTCGATCCAGAACAAGCGGCAATTGCCAGCAAGGACGGTAAACACACCATTCCTTATTCTGTTTTGGAAAAAGCGCGTAATACCTCAAGCGACTATCAAAGCAAAGTTGCTCAACTGCAAGAGGAATTAGGCCAAGCGACAACCGCTAAACAAAAGGCTGAATTGTTTGCCAAGCAACTGGAAGAAGCCGGGATCACTCCTGACAAATTACCAGATGAATTGCTTAGTGATCCAAGTGCCCTTGAGAGCTTGCAAGATGAAATGCCCGGCGTTGCTGGTCAGGTTATCGCAGCACTCGTTAAGCGACTACAACAGCAACCAGCACAAAGTGAACCAAGTACCACTAATGAAGCAAGTAATGTCGAATCCGCCTTACAAGCGGAGGAAATGGCAGAGCTACGCGGGTGGGAAACAGGCGATCCAGACCGTTGGGATATGGCGTTAATTATCGACAACAAGTTAAAAGATGACCCCGCGTTCTCAGCGATGCCACTTAATGCGCGTTTCGCAGAAGTTCAGCGACGTGTGAAAACAGCGTTTGGTGATCCAGTTCAGGAATCGATTCAACAAGAGTTGTCGAAGAATGATAAGGGTAATCAAGCGAACCAACCACCAGCGGAACAAGAGAAACAACCACTAGGTCAGGCACCGCAACAAAACATTATTCCTAATTCGCCATCACAGCTTGGCGGGAGTTCGACTGACACAACACAGGCAGCACATGAGGCACTGGCAAATCAAGATCCACTGGCTCTTGAGCGGTCACTATCTAGTATGTCGCCTGAAAAAGTAGAAGAATTTCTGGCTAACGCGGTGATTGCATTAGATTAGTCGGAGTTAATTAAATGACTGCTATCTCTAAATCGCAAGCTGCTAAAGCGTTTGGTGCGGCGCTATTTACATCTACGCGCCGCAAAAACACTTTTGTAAATATGTTGACAGGTTCAGCACCTCAATCTGTGCAAGCTGACCGCAACCGTAATAAATCACAAACAGAAGCGGGCGCTCCCGTAGTTATGGTTACTGACTTGTCACGACAAGCTGGTGATACCGTTGAAATGGATTTATTCCACAACCTTAATGGTCTGCCTACCATGGGCGATAAAAAGATCGAAGGTCGTGGTGAGTCACTAGATAAAGTTGAATTTGAACTAAGCATTAACCAAGGTCGCCATAACGTTGATTCAGGCGGCAAGATGTCACAGCAACGAACTAAGCAAAACTTGCTACAAGTTGCTCGAACTATGCTTGGCAACTATTTCAATGATCTACAAGATGAAATTGCCACTTACCACTTAGCGGGTGCGCGTGGTGATTTCATGCCGGAAGATATGATCGTTCCAACGGCAGATCATCATCTATTCGCTGAAACCATGGTTAACCCAATCACAGCACCAACAGCCGATCGTCACTTCTTTGGTGGTGATGCTGATGCTATCGATGGCGCTAACGGTATTGTCGCGGCGGATAAGCTAACGCTATCTAAAATCGATGAAATTGCGCTGTATCTCGAAGAAATGGCTCACCCAATTAAGCCCGTCCGTTTTGAAGCTGATGCGTTATACGGCGAGTCTCCATTCTTTGTGCTGTTCGTTACACCACGCCAATGGAATGACTTATGGACGGACGCGCAAGCAAACGGAAAGGTCACGGAATTAATTGCCAATGCTGTTAACCGCTCCAACGGCTTTAAGCATCCGCTATTCCAAGGTGATCGCTTAATGTGGCGCAACATTCTTGTTCGTAAATACAGCAAGCCAGTACGCTTTAATTCGGGTTCATCCGTTCAAGTTGGTAATGGTAACGGTGACGGCAAAGAAAACACCGTGACAGCCAAAACGTTAATTGAGCGTGCAATCTTGCTTGGTGCACAAGCATTAGCTAACGCATACGGCAAAACATCGTCAGGTGCGCAGTTCAACATGACAACTAAGAAAGTAGATCATGACAATGGCCGTGAAACGGTGATTGGTTGGATGAACGGCTTGAAGAAAGTACGTTTTGAAGAAAAGAGCGGCCGTGTTAACGATTACGGTGTAATGGTTCTCGATACCGCCGTGGGCGGTTTATCTAAGTAACCCGGTTGACTGGCAGAAATGCCAGTCATCAATGATTTTGGTAAAGGATAAAGATCATGGCTATTAAACAAGCTCCTACTTTAAAAGACGTTATTTATAACGGTACACATGGCAACTTATCGGTTGCTATTGGCAAAGTACCTCAAGGCGTATTTGCAGCAACTGATGTGATCGAGCTATTGAAACTTGATGCTGGCGTAAAGCTAGTTGATTTAACGCTAGTCGTTACTAACGTTGATGCTAAGGCTGCATCAGCAACCGTTGAAGCCGAGATTAAACCAAAAGGCAAAACGGCTATTAAGGTTTCAGATCTTGATCTTAAGGCTGTCGGTGATCAACGTGCAGAAGGTTGGTTCCCTAAAGAACTCTATGATGTGCCTTGTACGCTACAGCTTAAGGTTACTGGTGCATTTAAAGCGGATGATGAGGTTTACTTTAAAGCCTTCACCACTGCGGTTGGTTCTCTATAAGTTAACCGATAAGGCTAACTAGCCAGCCATAAAGTTGGCTGGCTTTTTTTTATGAATTTCCCCTCCTGGTTAATTTGATTACGGATAAAACAGGAAGGAAGCAACACCTTAATTTATAACAAAAGGGTTTTGATCATGACAGATAAAATGAAAATCGTTTGGATTGGTGAGAAAGATTTAAAAAAAGTAAATCGACAAGGCCGTGATTACTTCTTTCCTCGCGGTCAAGTTGTTAGCGTTCCAGAGCATATTGGTTATGACTTACTACAGCTTGTAACGTGCTTTGCTTTACCTGAAACAGCAGACAAGTTGATTGCTAAACAAAAAGAAGAAAAAGAAACTCGTGAACGTCTTGAAGCCGAAGCGATTAAAGCGAAAGAACTTGAAGACGCAAGCAAAACGTGGCGCGTATTCATTGATGGCGATGTATGTAACATTTCAAAATATGCAAAGGCTAAACTCGAAACTGTCATCGTTTCGGAAGAACTAAACATTGATCCACTAGACATTAACCAACCCCTTGGCGTTACAGCAACGGAAGCGCTACGCATGGCGGTGCGTGATGCTCTACATGCTAAAAGTGGCAACCCTGAGTTACAGGAAGCATAACAATGAGCGCACTATCTGATCTTTATCAAGTGGTGCGCCAGCGTTGCCCCGGCGTCATAGATTTTATGATGCTTGATGCTCTCGTTGATGCTTACCGCGAATTTTGTCATCAATCAGAATTCCTGATTGAATCGCAAGACTTGGTCCATCCAGCAGTAAATAAACCATTACCAATTACAGCAACAAAAGAACACACCATTCTAAAAATAGAATCGGTTAAAACTAAAGACAGTCGTGGTCGTGAAAAAGAACTTTATCAAGATTCTGATTATGATTTTGATGGAGGTTCAATCACGTTTAATAAACCTCACGATAACGCCATAGTATCTGTAGTTGTTAAGCCAAGCCGTGGTTTTGATTACTTACGAGTAAACGACTACTTAGTTGAAAATTTTGGTGAAGCAATTGCAGCAGGGGCGGCTAGTCGATTACGCCTCCAAGTTAACGAGAAGTGGTTTAATCCTGATCTTTCAGCAATGTATCAGCGTGACTTTATTGAAGGATACCGGGATGCATACAGACTGCGCCGGGAGCAATTTAATACTTTCCATAACAAAACACGAAAACGTCAATTTTATTAAGGTGATGAAATGGCAAATACACTAATTAAGGCATTTATTGACAAAGCCAAGGTGAGAGTCGTTGATGAAGACATGATCCGGTGGGATTTGCCATTTTGGATAACTGCATTGAATGATGCTATCAATGCAGTTATTACCATCAGGCCGGATGCTCACGCAAAAACAGCAGAGTTTTCTTGTGTGGCCGGAACCATACAAACGCTTGATGAAAACTTTAATATCTTATTAGACGTGATCCGCAATGTTAAAGGTAAAGCGGTTCGTGGCCTTGATGATATGGAAATGCTTAATAACTATAGGCCAGATTGGATTGAATCAATCGATCAGAAGGCCGCAGATTGTTATATGCAGGATGAGAGTAATCCGAACACGTTTTACATTTACCCCGGCGTTTCTGACAAGCACAAGCTATTAATTTCGGTATCAATGTTTCCTGATCCAGTAACTCAAAATGGCTATGCGAGTAATGAAACGATCTCTATTTCTCCTGCCTATGACAATGCGATTATCGAGTACATGATCTACTTGGCTTTCATCCGTGATGCTGAATTTGCATCAAATGCAAGCAATGCAGCTCTTGCACAACAAGCATTTTTTAGTTTGCTTGGTGTTAAGAGCAAAGCAGATTCTCAATTCTATAAAAGCTACCAGAGAAACCAGCAAACCCCAAAGTAAGGAATAACCATGGCAACTAATTGGTATCGAACCGGCACTATAAGTGTAACGGCAAATAGTAAATCCGTTGTTGGTGTAGGAACTAAATGGATTGACGCAGGGAACAAACCACTTGCTGGCGATATTCTTGTATTGGGTGGCGAGTTTCATGAGATTGAAACGATCACCGATAACGAACATTTATCATTGTTCACACCATTCTCTGGTTCTACGGGCAAAGGCTTAAAATATGCGGTAATAAGAAATACATCGCTAAATATTAGCTCGCGCATTGCCGCGTCTGTCTCTCGCGCAATCAACTCAAAGCAACAACTTCTTAATGAAATAGATGATTTTCTAACAAGCAATGCTAGTTCTGTGGTTATACATAACTCTTTCGGTGAGCCTATGTCATTTATTCCACTACCAAAGTTAACATCTATTCTTCAAACAAATATCAAGAACATAGCTAACTTACAGAAGATTTATAACGATGCTGTTTTAGCTAGAGATAAATCAAAAGCCTATGCGGATCATGCTGCGAAAAATCTAGCTGAAACGAAGAAAGTAAAATCTGATGTTCTGACGCTTAAAGGTGATACAAACACCATTAAGAACGAGACGAACACAATAAAAAACGATACTGCAAAAATTCAAGCTGAAACAGCTAAGATACGTGATGAAGCCAAAACAATTAAATCTGCAACAGTGCATGAAAAAGAACTTGCTCATGCAGAAGTTGTTAAGGCTGCTACAGAGGTTAGTAAGGCTACCGCAGAGGTTGTTAAGGCTAAATCACAGGTGGCTGCCGCAAAATCGGAAGTCGTGAAGGCCAAAGCAGAAAAGACCGCAGCGGCAGGAAGTGCGTCTGCTGCTGCTAATTCTGTTACTCAAGCCCAAGGAAAGGTTGCGACAGCTACAATCCTTGTAGCAAAGGCAAGAGAGTGGGCAGAAAAACAGCATTTGCATGCCGTTGAAACCGATCCTAAAGGGGCTAAACATTTTTCCTCACTTCATTGGGCGCAAGAATCACAGGCTGCCGCAGATTCTGCCGGGGACTCTGAAACAGAAGCAAAAGCCGCTCAGTCTGCTGTTAATAATGTAAAAAAAAGTGTGGTTGCTATGCAGAAAGCAATCGCGGTCGTTGAGGCTGGTGTTAAGTCAGATCTTTCTAAATCAAAAACACTAACGGCTCAAATTCAAGCGCAGCAAGCGAAAGTTATAGCTGATATTGCAGACGAGAAAAAACGCCACGGTGAAATTAAAACGATCGCAGCTCAGGTAACAGCCGATAAGAAAAATGTTGCTAGTCAGCTTATTACTGCTGCGAATATGTCCAGAGTCTGGAATGATGCCGGGAATTTCACCCCAACAGCAAAAAAAGAGTATCCAGCTCCACCAAGTGGGTCACTAACAGTTTTATACACGATTCGTGGCATAACAGGGGCTAATTACGAATTTAAAACTGGGGTATTAAAAGGCGTTCTTGCTAAAAATAGTGGGATATTACTTGGGTTCAAAACATCATCAGGTTGGCTATGGGAATACATGGCCAGCATCGATGGTAGTGCTTTTACAGTAACGATAAACAATAAAACAGGTCGAAACATTAAGCTTACTGCGGCAGATCTCGGTACGTTAACAAGCGCACAAATCAGCAGTAGCTACCGCACAAAAAGCGATTACAACTTCACAGCTAAAGATCTTGAGATAGCTAATAAAAAAATACTATCACATGGATCTCAAATACTGGTTGCCTCTGCATCGGCTAACCACTTTGGTAGTGAATCAAAACAGTTGGTTTTACATACTAAGGCTGCAACAAGCCCGCAAATTGTTGTTGGCCGAACAACTAAAACACTCGCTACAACGCAAGATATTACTTCTCATATCGCAACCTCAGCATTAAAAATTGATGGTTCTAACCAGATGGATGGAACTGTTACGTTTAAAGGATCTAGACCTCAAAATATATATGACCTAGTTAATTTATCCACTGGTGCCCGTGGTGCAAAAAACCTACTTCGTAAATTTCGAGGTGGTAACGGTGATACGATCTGGCATGAAACGGTAACGGGAGGCCATTATCGTTTGGCAACTGGTACCACAGATTCAGTTGAAATTTTAAGGCTAGATTCTACAGGTGGATGGCTTGGTGGACATCAGATCTTTACCAAGGGGTATAAACCAACAGCAGCAGATGTAGGTGCATTAACGCAAGCGACCGCAGACGGCCGTTATCTTGGTAAAACAGCTAAAGCAGTAGATAGCGCTAAGTTGGAAGGGAAGACGAAAGCGCAAGTTGTAGCGGAAGCTCGTAGCGGGTATTTAACCGCCGCAACTGCCAAAACTAGCTATTTGCCTATAAATGGGAAGGCTGCGGATTCAGCAAAACTTGAAGGTAAGACGAAATCAGAAGTTATCGCGGAAGCTCGTAGCGGGTATTTAACTGCATCATCGGCAACAACTAAATTCCTTGGTAAAACGTCAAAAGCTGTGGATTCAGCAAAACTTGAAGGTAAGACGAAAGCGCAAGTCGTTGCGGAAGCAAGATCCGGTTATTTAACATCAGTATCTGCAACAAGTAAGTTCCTAGGTAAAACGTCAAAAGCTGCGGATGCGAATCTATTGGATGGTATTAACAGCAATGGTTTTTGTCGTGCATATTCAGGATCAACTGGAACGGGAGCAGGTAATTGGACAACAGATCAATTTGTTACATGGCTAAAGTCTAAAGGTGCGTTTAACCAACCGTATTGGGTCATGAGAGGATCATGGGATTATGCTGGTAATAAAAAAATTACTGATACAGGAATTGGGATAATCCATCTATCAGGTTGCGTTATCGAAGTGATTGGAACGGTCGGTAATTACACTATACGAATAACTACGCCGACCACTTCTAGTGGTGGTGTTAATAATGCCCAATATACCTATGTTAATAATGGACCAACATATTCACCATCTTGGCATAGAGATTACAACACAACATATAAACCAACAGCAGCAGATGTAGGTGCATTAACGCAAGCGACCGCAGACGGCCGTTATCTTGGTAAAACAGCTAAAGCAGTAGATAGCGCCAAGTTGGAAGGGAAGACGAAAGCGCAAGTTGTCGCGGAAGCAAGATCCGGTTATTTAACATCAGTATCTGCAACAAGTAAGTTCCTAGGTAAAACGTCAAAAGCTGCGGATTCAGCAAAACTTGAAGGTAAGACTAAATCGCAAGTTATCGCGGAAGCTCGTAGCGGGTATTTAAGCGCAACAACCGCTAAAAGTAGCTATTTGGCTATAAAAGGAAAAGCAACGGATTCAGCAAAACTTGAAGGCAAGACTAAAGCGCAAATTGTTAGTGATGCCAGATCGGGATTAGCTTCAACATCTTTAATCAGTTCAAAAATTAAAGGTAAGGCAGGTAAGGGTGCTCCAACGGGAAGTGATATTCCAGCAGTCGGCGGTCTATTTGTTAGGTGGTAACTATGTCAGGTGAAATGTTTTTCAATGATAAAAATGTAAATAATAAGGCTAAGGAAGCTTGGTATAACGATAATGGGCACCAAAGGAAGGCAAAAGAAATTTGGTATAACAATAATGGTTCTTTAGTAAAAGTTTTCTCAGGACTTGAGTTTATCTGGTACAAGCGTGCTCGATATGGCTGGGGGTCAGTTAAAGGTGATATTGGGTTTCTTGATAGGAAAGTATATATAATGTTTAAAGGGCTAAAACAAGGCTTTAAACATCATATTCAGATTGGTAGTGATGGAAATCCAGACCATGAAAAGCCTATTAATATCGATGGTATATTTTCTCTTGATTTAGATAAAAAAGCATATGTACTAATAAAGAAGGGTAAATATTCAGATGATTTAGGCGACACAATACAAGCTAAGTTGTGGGTTGGGCATGACGATGTTAGCAAGGCTAAAATAATAACTTATGAAAAAACAGCAAGTATACCAAAGGGTTTTAATATGAATGGTGGGCATTTGTATGTTGCTGATGCGAAAGATAGCTCATTATTTAGATCTTCTTTTGCTGTTAATAGAACATACGTCAACTGGCAAATAGGTCGAGTTAAAAATATTTAAGTTATTGTTGATTTTTATAGGCTGAAATTATGTTCAATAAACTATTCGAAAATAATCCGCTTGGTATTTTAATGCTTTGTGCTTCTATTGTTGGGTCTGGATATGTAATGAATTACCGATTGGATAGTATTGATAAAAGCCAGCATGATATGGCAGAAGATATAGATACTATACAAAAAGATGTTGGAGACCTACAAAATGCAGTCTCGGCTTTGAAAGCTGTCAATGAATACAAAGAAAAATTGGAGGGTCATTGATGCCTGTTATAAATTTAATGGCCTTTGCTGGCGAGCGTCCAAAACAAGCACCTAGATCACTGCCAAATGAATATTCGACTAAGGCGCTAGATTGCGATTATCCTGTAGGGAATTTGGAGCCGTACAAAAAACCTAAAGTAATATCTGAGAAGTTATCATCGGTGAATAAAACGATCTTCAAATATGAAGATAAGTGGTGGTTTAAATGGGAGTCTGATGTCGATGTTGTTTTATCTCCAATAGATAATGATCCTTGGGGGCGTGTTTACTTCACATCAAAACAAGGTTTACGCGTTACAAACAACCAGATATTTAACGGTAAAAATGATTTACCCGCTGCAAGTTTTCCTCTTGGTGTTCCATCACCAAAAAATGGAGTAAATGGTGTCGTTGTTCCTCCGACACCAAAGCCTGCAAAAGATGAAGCAGAAGATGATGAAACTCGATTTTATGTATTTACTTATGTAACTGAACAAGGTGAAGAAAGTGCGCAATCTCCACTTAGTAATCAGCTTGAAATTAAGTATCCATCAAGTGAAGTTAAGATAACTTTCCCGCCACAAGGAAAGTTGCCCGGCAATGTAACTAAGCGGCGTTTATATCGTTCTGGTACTGGTGGTGGTGTTTCTGATTTTTATAAGGTTGGTGATTATAACTTAGCAACATTAAATATCATCGATAAGCTTGAAGAATCAGAGCTTGGTGAAACACTTCAATCTAGGAGTTTTGAGCCACCAAATAAAGCTATGAATTTTTTAACATTAATGCCTAATGGAATCTTAGTTGGTGGATACAAAAACAATGTATGTTTTAGTGAGCCGTATTTGTTACATGCTTTCCCGCCAGAATATCAACAGACTACTGAACATGAAATCGTTGCTATGGAGTCAGTTAGTAATCTTCTATTGGTTGGAACAAAAGGCTATCCATGGATATTTCAAGGCACATCAAGTGATGCTATGTCAGGGCGTAAACTCGAATCGATGCAAGCTTGTGTTAGTAAGCGTTCAATGAGAAACATTGACAACTTGATAATATACGCATCACCACATGGGTTATGTGCTTTCACAGGTGATGATGTCAAGTTAATAACGTCTGATGTAATTAATAGCTCACAGTGGGAGGCAATGAAGCCTGAAACAATTGAAGCATATTATTATGATGGTAAGTATCTAGCGTTCTATGGGGATAATCTTGATAAATCATTCACGTATAACCCAGATACAGGGTCATTAAATTTTTATTCATTTGGAACTGACTTAGGCTATACGGATCTTTTTACCGGAAAGTTCTATATGCGGTCAGAAGATGGTAAGTCAATTGCAAAATGGAATAACGGAGCAATCAAAGACTACGTTTGGAGGTCAAAAGAATATTATGGGTTATTGCCAACATTTAATACGCTGTATGTTAGGGCAAAAGATATTAGCTTGGTTGGTTTAAGAATCATTGTTGATGGAAAAGTCATACATACTTATACAGAAGGAAGCTTGAAAGATAAACCTGTTAGAATCCCACCAAAGCGCGGTAATACATGGCAGTTTGAAATTTTTGGAACTGGAATTGTTGAGCAAGTTTGTATTGCCACTAGCATGGCGGAGGTTTACGGGTAATGGTTGCCAAAACGCTACAAAATAAACGCTCGTCACAGGGCAAATTTTCAGCTATACCGCATAAAACTGGTAGTGATCAGGTAATGGATGCCGTGGCATCAAACTTGGAACAGTTAACTGGTATGCGTGGTGCTGGTGGTAAAAAAGCAGTATTGTGGGAAGATCTTAAAGGATTAGGAATTGCTGAATTAAAGAATGGTAAATCTAAAACTTTAATTGACCTAAAGCGACTTGCTAGTAGTAGAGCGTCTACTGGCAATAATACTGGAGGTGTCATCACTGGAGGTGATGTAGTAGAAACACCAACACAGCCTAGAAACTTAGTCGCAAGTTCAGGGTTTGGTGTGGTAACTCTAACGTGGGATACAGCACCATATAAAGGTCATGCATATACAGAAATTTATCAAGCTACAGAAGATAATTTCAGTAAGTCTGTTCGTATAGATACATCAGCATCTAATATTGACGCTTTGCCATTACCACAAAAAGGTGATTTTTACTTCTGGATCAAATTCATTAACGAAAAAGGTGCAGCCTCACCTATAAACTCAACAAATGGCACTCATGCAAAATCAGTTGTTGATACCAAATTCCTGTTAGATTTAATCAGCGGGCAATTAAAGCTTCATCCTGAGTCTTTAGGATTAAAACCTGAAAATTTAGGAATAGATTTAAGTAAGTTTGCAAATGCAGAAGTTGTGGAAAAACTTGATGTTCTTTTGGCAGAAGCTGCTCTTGAAAATTCACTTACCACCGATGAGCAGACAACATCACGTAGAATTGAGAATAAGGAATTAAGTGCAACTATAAAGCGTGATTATTACACTGCAATTAATACTGATAGTGCTATTGCTGCTGCTGTTCAGCAACTAAAATCTTCGATTGAAGATCCTAACGGCAATAGCGTTATGGCTACGCTTACTTCTCAGTACGCAACTAAGGCAACTTTAAATAAGTCTGTAACAAGCTTAACTAATAAGCTTAAAAGTGAAATTGGTAAGGTAAACGCAACACTTAAAAATGATTACGCAACCAATACAACTTTAAATAATGCGATTTCTCAGGCAAAAACATCATTGCAATCAAAGATCAATGATCTTGATAGCACGCTAACTACAGACTATAAGACGTGGGCAGATACTAATAAGGCTATTAGTCAGTTAAGGACGTCTCTTACATCAGCTATTAATAATGGTGGTGTTGCAAACAGCAATTTAAAAAATACAGTAGCTCAACTTAAATCAACGTTACAGCAAGATTATGCGACTAAGACAGAACAAAGCACTGCAATTAGTAATCTTAAAACAGCGTTAACTAGCACGATCAATGGGGTAAAAAGCGATTCAACTAAAGCATTGAATTTAGTTAAGTCAGACCTTACACAAAACTATGCGACTAAGACATCGCAGACTTCGGCTATTAGTTCTTTGCGCACTTCATTATCAAGCTCACTAACGAAAGATATAAATACAGCCGCCAGTTCAGCGGTAGCTGACGCTAAAAAGGAAACCACAAAACAAGTCTCGTCTTTGTCATCTAATATCGCGCAAAGTTATGTCACTAAAACAAGTCAGGGAACCGCACTATCTAATTTAAGTACCACATTAACGAGTTCGATCAGTAAAGCTGCAAAGAGTGAAACAACTAAGCAAGTAAATGCGGCAAAGGCTGCTGTTAATAAAGAAACAACTAAGCAAGTAACAGAGGCAAAGGCTGCTGCTGCCAAGTTGGTAACGGATGCAAAGGCTGCTGCTGCTAAGTTGGTTGCTGATGCAAAAACCTCTGCAAATAATGAAACAACTAAGCAAGTAACAGAGGCAAAGGCTGCTGCTGCCAAGTTGGTAACGGATGCAAAGGCTGCTGCTGCTAAGTTGGTTGCTGATGCAAAAACCTCTGCAAATAATGAAATAACTAAGCAAGTTAACTTGTTAAAGGCAACTCTAAAAAAAGACTATTTCACTAAAACTGGCACAAATTCAGCTATATCTCAGGCTACAACAACATTGAAAACATCATTAAATGGTGTGTCATCAAGTATCACAACGTTAAAGCAATCAATATCAAATGTTAAAGGTGGTTATACAGCATTATGGGGGGTTAAAGCTGACATAGGCAAGCTTCATGCAGCAGTAGGTTTAGTCGCTAAATCATCAAAAGACAATACAGTAGCTAATGCAGTCTTTACTATTAAGAACGCAGGTTTCAGAGTTGTATATGACGATGGAACGGGGAAGGAACACGCGACTCCAATTTTTGGAACGGTAAATAATCCTGACTACACGCCTAAAAACGGTAAGCCTAAGCAGTTACTCGCGATCAATACGGCAAGTATTAAGGTTGCGAATATAAAAGATTTGGTGACGGGCAGTATTGTGGCTGACTCGATTGTTGCTAGTAGTACAATCAGCGCACCAAAACTAAAAACACCGACCATAAACGATATTCACTCTAAATTTTACGTTGATAGCACAGGGCATGTTCAATTAAGGGATGTGCTGATTAAATCTGGTAGCGGTGCTTCACGTATGGTTATCACTCAAGACCGAATAGAGGTTTATGAAAATAATCATTTACGTGTGCGTTTAGGTCGTCTGTAAGGGGTTATAAGTGGCATTTGGAATAACTATCTATCTAAATGATGGTACTAATTTTTCTCATGGGTACATCCCAAGAAATGTTATTAGACAGCAGACTGTAAACACATCTACACGGTCGGGGCTTGGTAGGCATGAAACAGGAACTATTTACCGAGGTGTAACCCCAAACGTAGATTACAAAGGGAATTTTGAGTGGATCGTCGTTCCTTCTGGTACGCCAGCATATTGGGGTGGGATCTTTATTTGGCATCGAGGTGATAACATTTACTACGAGAAATGGCATTGGAATAACCAGGGGGGAAATCGCCCTAGTGGTTATGATCAAGTGTTTTATGCTCATTCAATTACAGCGATAGGGATAGTCACACGATGACATACGGTTTTCTTGTCACAAATAGCGCAGGCAAAGAGATCATTTACGGTAAAGAGTACATTCCTGTTTGCGTGTGGGCTGGATACTTAAATGTATCTCTTTCTAGGAGTGGTTATGTCGATCTTGGTGCTTCTTATGAGGGGGATTACATAATATTTGCCCGTCATGTTAGTGGTAGTGTGGTAGCGCCAACACTATATGCCTCCAATTCACGAGGAAAAATAAGAGTTAATTGGAGCGCCAAACCATCATCAGCTTCACAAGCGCCACAGGGCGTATTGCCATCGGGTAAAATCAAGGTTTATGTTGTTGGTAGAACGCCGAGAAATACCAACATATCAGGTAAGTGGGGCGTTGCGCTTTATGATTCAGATGGGAAATTAGTCTTTACTGGAACGCTTCCACCAGCGCCAATTATCGGAATGAATAGCAAGCAGAAAGGGTACCCAAGATTTGGTGCTCATAGCGCAGTTATACCAAACAGGTGTAGGCAAAAAACAGAGGCTCATGGGGTTATGAGGCCAAGTGGTACTGACGAGTATTATTACAACTGTATAGTGAGTGGGTCAGGAGTGGTTACTTATGGAGTGAGTATCTATATGAACACAGTGCCTCAACCAGAGGCTGCAAGTGGGGCGTGGGATATTCCTTATGCTCTGATCGCTATAGACACGACACATGCGGATCGGATATGGAAATAATATTTAAAAAAGTTAATTACGATATTTATCGTTCCATGCTTGAAAGGAAATTAATGTGTGTGGCGACTCGTGATGATATACCAGATCTTGTTGAAGACACGTTTAGATTATTGAGGGATGGTAAAGCTCATTTGTTCTTATGTCCTACTGGTGGAGCGATTTTAGAGCCTGTTATCGATAATGGTATTGCTTGTATCAATGTCGTGTTTGGTTGGAATACTAATGGACGAGGCATATTAGATTACAGCGGCGTTTATGAAAAATTGGCTCGTGATATTGGGGCAACTAGGATAATTAGCTTTGCTCGTAGAGAGGGGGTATTCAGGTTATGGAAGCGCCAAGGCTTTTATAAAGTGGGATACAATGAGCAAGGTCTTATTAAGTTTGCTAAGGATTTGAGGTGATATATGGGTAAAGGTGCCGGGAAAGTTGAAGAAACTGAATATCAAAAAGCCATAGGTAAGCGAGCAGGTGCCGAGTGGAATAGATACCAAGATGTATTTGTACCTGTAGAAAATGAGTACATTCGTCAGTCCAAAAATATGAATAGTAAGGAGACTTACAAAGGTGTTGAGGGTGATGTAAACCTTAATGCAAGATCTGCAAATGACGCAGTCACTGCGCAAGTCGAAAAGAGTATGAATGCAGCCGGGATAAATCCAAATTCAGGTAAAGCAACGGGTACGATAAATAACATATCCACTACTAATATGGGTAATCAAGATCAGGTTGCTGGTCAAGGACAACATAGTGCGACTGAGCGTTATATTGGTAATCAACAAAATGTTGTTGCCATGGGGCAAGGGCAGAAAACGACCGCAACTGCCGGGTTACAAGATATTGCCAGAGCATCCGGACGTAAAGCTACAGATTCCGCCATACGTGAAGCTAATGCCGTATCTATCCCTGCTGTAGCTGCTGGTGTTGGTGCGTCTGCCTTAGCTGGTACATCGGCAGGACGTGAAGGGTTATCTAATGTTGGTAAAAATATTAAAGCGGGTTTATCTGAATCTGGCGGTGTGCCTATTGGTGCAACCAACCAAGGTGGGTATGGAACAAGAATGGCGTAGGTGAACTATGAATTTAGATAGAAGCGGAAGGTTTGATAATTTTGGCAATGGTAGTGTATCAAGCAGTATCAAAAGGCCAAATGCTGATCTTGATACTGGGCGTTACCCGGATGGTGGGTTATCTGACCGTGGGAGGGTTGATCTAAGCCGTGGTGGATATTCGAATATGATGGCGCAGTTAACTAGGCAGCAATATGCAGATTATTTAAAACGATTCCAACCAACTGAAAATTCGCTAATAAAGAATGCTACAACTAACGATCTTTATGATTTGCAGGTGGCAAGAAATAATGAAATTACCTCAGGTAATTACAATAGAACAAATCAGCAACAGGCCGCAGCTCAAGAAAAGTATGGGTTAACTGATAGGCGTACAGATCAACAAAAACGAAATCTCGATACGACACGCGGTTTAGCTCTTGCTTCTATGAACAATGAGAGCAGACAGGCGATCGGTGATCTACAGCGAAATATTATGACTGGTGCTGCTGGTGGTACTCGACAACATATTAATAAATTGAGTGAGCAATAATATGGGTTATGGTTTAGTTGATGTCGGGAGAAATACTGCCCGTGGTGCTTTGAGTAGTTTGTCTGATCTTGATAAACAGCAGGCACAAAGAGAATCTACAAATGAAATGCTAAAGTCACAGAAGAAGAACCAAAGAGCGCAAATGGCTGGGTCTGGTGCCATGCTTGGTGCTTATGTTGCTGCTGGCACCTCGGTAGGTGGTCCATATGGTGCCGCTATAGGCGCTCTAGTTGGGCTAGCTGCTTCATACTTTTAGTTAAGGGGCGGTTTCGCCCTTTAGCCAACTGACTAAGGTTTGTAATTATTAAATTCAAACTTTCTAATATGGGCATTGCATCGCATTTTAAATATGAATTGCACTTTTTCAGTGCTTATTTTCTCAGGAACCTCTTTAACCTTATACACCTTTGCTCCCTCATTACCTATCTTGGAGTCTAATATTCCACACGAAACCATATTTTTTAAAATATGCCCAGTAAATGTATAACTTGATTTTGTCTTGCGAGATAAGTTAACCAATGTACGACCATCAATATAATATGGGTTTTCATTGATTGCATCGCGACAGAGTATTCTATAGATCTTCTTTGCCTTATATTTGATTTTTAATCTTTGAAATATCTTAAGCATTACCTTTACCATTAATTTTGTGCCACATTATTAGGGTAAATCATTTGATATTCAGTTAAATGGCTATAATTGGTATCTTATATACCATAGTTGGATTGATAATCATTCTCACTTTGCGCATTCAATAAATCACACCTAATTAGTGGATGTATTGATCGTATAATATTGACACAACTTGTATGTAGGTTAATTAGTATGGCGAATGTAGCTGGAAGTTTTGCACAAGGTATGCAGATTGGTGGCGGGCTTATTGATATAGCTAATCGTAAAGAAGATAGAGATAATAGGCTATCTAGAAACAAAGTTATTGAAGAACGTCAAGATACTCAATGGGAACAGTCACAGCAAGACCGTGAACAATCGCTTGCCGATAGAGATACAGCTCGTAAAGAGCACAATAAAGACCGTGATAGAATAGCTACTATTCAAGGCCGTGAAGATGTAGCTTGGAGACATCAACAAGAAGAATATAACCACCAGAAAAAACTTAAAGAGCGTCAAGAAGGGTATAATTCGGTCTTTTTGCCTGCAATTGATAAGGCAATCTCAAGTGGTGATTTTTCAGGGTTAGAAACCCCTGAATTTCATAGCTATGTAAAGAAAAATCCTCAGTTTGACTTAGAAAATATATTAGGTGATAAAACAGGAACTGCGCTTGGTGATGCAACTCAAATATTGCGTGGTGCTGCAAATGGTCAAATTCCTGATGAAGATGACCCCAAACTATTGGGTGCAGTAAATTCGTTATTTCCAGAAATTACTAACGCAGAAGGTTTGCCAAGTATTTATACCGATGGAAAAGGTAAGCAGTCAGGGATTACTGGCCGCCGTATATCAGCAGTGCATGTAATGCCTAATGGATCCTTAACTATCCAGCAAGAATTGACATTAGATGACGGCTCTAAGGTAAAGGTTCCCGTTACCGAAAATCGAAGTAGTGATCAGAATGATACGGTAATGCAAGTACCAATGAGTGTGTTTAGTGATCGTATGCACAGCTTGATCCAATCTCGAAACCACCTTAAACAGACTCAACTTAATAACTACCGTCAATTGCAAACAGGTAGATCATTAAACCTTGATAATGATGGAAAGGTTATTACTAAGAAGAATGGTCGAGGCAGTATACGTTCTGGTGGTTCATCTACCAGCACAAGCTCATTGGTAAAACAACAGCTATCAGAAGCCAATGATATAAATACTAGATATGATAAGCAAATTGCAGACATAAAAATGCAGGGGCTGGAACCAGAAGAAGAAAAAGCACAAATAGGTCAGGTTGAAAATCGCAGGGTATCATCAATAAAAGCTCATGATGATTTGTACTCAGGGTTAACAGACATTAGAAACAGTGATCTTCCAGAAGCTCGCCACCGCAGTGCAGCGGAGAAAGTTTTAAAATCTGTAGTTAAACAGTATGACGCTTATGAATTTGACGCCAACGACAAGTATCAAATTAAGCAATATGTGTTAAACAATCCAAGTGTAAGTTCTGACGATATTCAAAGTGCTATAAGTGCAATGATAGAAAGTGGTGATGTAACTAAGAAAAACAGCAATAACAATACAAGCTCAAGTGATCTCGTAGCTGAAATTATGAATAATGGAAGCAATCAAGATTCAGGCGCAGCAAGAAATAATAATTTAACAGAAGAAATTAAATCTCTACCATCAGGTAATGAGGTTCAACCGCAATATGGTGGTGAACTAGGTACAGCATTACCCGGATATGAAAGAGGGGAGGGGTTATCTAGCTATGGCCGTCGTGTTGCTGAAGGTGTTAGGGATGGGGCAAATAACTTTGTCGATACAGCTAACGGTTTACAGTCTAGCCTACAAAACTATGTTTCAAAATAGTTGATTTTAAACTCAGTGTGCAGCCATCCTTTAAGGATGGCTATTTTGTATGTGAAATATAAGAACTACGTTTAGTGTGATTAATACTTATTCGTATTGGGTTAAAATGCTATAAATTCAATAATAAAAAGCCAATATGATGGGATTTGAAATTTTACAAAATAAACACATAAAGTCAGTTTTTTGTATAGCTGCATTTTCATTGCAAGGATGCGCGATTAATCCATATACTGAATTTTATCAATCATATGTTGATGGTAAAGATTTGGGTAATTATTCATATGTTTTGAAAAAAGGAGAAGAACCAGAAGTTTTAAAAGGTGACTTTGATAAAGTAATCTCAATAAGAGATTCTTACTTAAGAAATAACTATAAACAGATTGGATACAGTAGTTTTAATGGGTCAAAAAGTAGTTCTGATAGTGCCATAAAACAAGCTAAGAAAGTTGGAGCTACTGTAGTTTTGATTGCATCTGAATATGCATCAACTGAAAATATACAACAAACACTTCTTTTGCCACAAACAAGCACCACAAATACTTTCGGTATGGTAGGAAACTCTACGGTTAATCTTTACGGCACAACGCAAAGCATGCAACAAACAACACTGAATAAAACTATTGATAGATATGATCAAGCCGCAGCTTATTTGGTTAAACTAAAAAAAGAACCAGTGTTTGGCGCTGTAGTTAGTGCACTAGATTTCAAACAAAAGCAAGAAATAAATAGTAATAAAGGTGTTGAAGTTAAAATAATTATAGATGGAAGTCCTGCATATTTAAACGATGTTTTAGAAGGTGATATATTGACAAAAGCTAATGGGAAGGAACTTTTAAACCCTGATGTTGCCGTTAATATTTTGACTAGCTTCAAACATGGAGATGTTGTTAACTTGGAATATTGGCGAAAAGGTGAAAAACACATAAAAGAAATAACGTTATAAGCTTATATTTTTGTATAAAAATTCTTATTAAAAAGCCAGATATTAGTCTGGCTTTTTATTGGCCGTAGTAAATGGTGTTTTTGAACGCGCCAGCGCTGTATTCGATGGTGAATCTTTATCACCGATGGTCAACATCAGATCGTATAATGAACCAAACTAAGTACAGGGGTGGTTCATGGATTTCAATGATGCAATGGCTAAAGTCCAAAAGGACAAGGCCAACCAGAACACATCAACGTTTGGTGATGTAGTTGATATGGCTCAACAAGGCGTCATCCAAACAGGCGCGGGTGTGGCTAACTTTTTCGGGGCTGAAAATACCGCCGATTCACTTAACAAGTGGGCGAACGAGCAATATGAAACGTTAACGCCAGAAATGAAAACCGCCATGACGAAAGATATTATCAATGATGATATGTCGTTTGGCGAAGGCGCTAAGGATTGGCGTACTTGGCTTGGTACCGCATCTAATATTATGGGCGGTATGGCTGCAACCATGGTTCCGGGTGGCCTTGCGGCAAAAGGTGTTTCAATGGCTGGCCGAGGAGCTGCGGCGCTTAATGTTGCCGGGCGAACTATCACCGCAGCAGAAGCGACCAATGTTGGAACCAACGCATTGCTTAACCTTGCGGCAGGTAACGGCGGTCAAGCGGCAAATGTTAGAAATGACATAGAAAACCTTTCTTACCAAGATCTGATGAGTTCACCAAAATTTCAGCAGCGTGTGCGTGATAACGTTACATCCGGGATGGAAAATGAAGCAGCACTTAATTCCGCACGATCTCAGATAGCACAAGAAGCGGGTGATTCCGTTCGTACCGACTTCACTTTGGGTGCCGTTAACCTTATCGCTGAAACATTGGGTGATCAGGCTTTCGGTAAACTTCTAAAGGGTTCAATTGGTAAAACCATCAAAGGCGCAATTGGTAAAGGTATGCTTTCAGAAGGCACAACCGAATCAGTGCAGGGCGCAACAGAGCAATATCGATCTAATGTTCGCACCAATGAAGCTATGGGGGTTGAGGGTGATAACAGCGAAGGAGTAGGAGCGGCCGCGCTCGAAAGTGGTTTACTTGGTGGGATGATGGGTGGTGCCGCTGGTGCGCCCGGTGGGGCTATTGCACGTAATCGCCGCCGTAAAGTTGAAACAAGCTTTCAGAAAGTAGCAGAAGATGCAGTAAGAGGTATGAAAGCGCAAGGTATGGATGAAAACGCCATAGCTAAAGCGTTACAACCTAAATTTGAAAATAAAGCAACTGAACTTGGGTTTGATGCAAATGAAGCTACCGCACTTGGTGCCCAAGCTGTAGCGCGTGCGTTTGGTAAACTTCCGTCAGCGCAAGAAACTCATGCAACAGAAGATCAGGCAGAAGCGGCAGCAGCACAGCAGCAACCAGAACAACCGCCGCAACAGCAACCGCAGCAACAGCCAGAACAACAACCGCAACAACCGTATTCAAGTACAGCTCATGGCGCGTTAACGAATGATGCTACAGATCTTATTCGCAGATTAAACGCATTAAAAAAACAAGCTGAACAAGGGGGTGATCGCGAGCTATCAAGCCAAATAGGGCAGGATATGAACCGTATCTTTAGCGGCCGTACTCGTTTGGTTAAAGATACTGAGGCAGAGCCAATTTATACGCCGGAAGATCGTGAAGGTTTCCGCAATATGATGTCTCGAATGAATGAGAGTTACTTCTCACAGCCAGTAGAAGCCCAAGCGGAACCGCAACAAAGTGCCATGTTTGATCCTGAGACTGGAGAAGTTATTGAAAGTGCGGTTCAGTCGCAACCAGTAATTCCCGAACAGCCGCAAGAGCAAGCGCCACAAAGTGAACCTGAGCAAAGTGAACAATTTCCGGCAGTAACAGAGGATGTTGACCAAGCACAAACTCAACTAGCCACCAGCATTAGCAATGGTGATCTTGGTTTTGCGAACGAACAAGCCCAAGGTGATGAGCAATTCAGAGCTGGCTTACGCCGGGCAATGGATATTTCACCAGCCGCAGTTGTTCAGGTAGCTGAAATGCGCAAGTCTGGGCAAATTAACCAAGAACAGGCTATCAGTGCACTACAGCGAATCATCAATTCAGTTGAGTTAAATCAGCGTGATCAGCTTGCCCCAACGGAACAAGAAAATTCATTACGTAATCAACAAGCATTAGAACGAAATTCACAAGAACAAGCTTATGAACGAGGACAGGGCGGAGCATATCAGCCTAACGTTGAGGAGTCAGAGGCGTTCAGACGAAATCAGGCTCGATTGCAACAAGGATTCCAAGAGCGAAGCCAAACAAACGCCGCTAGTGGCAATCAACAGTCTCCCGGTGAGCGTGATATTACACCGCAGCAATCCCGTGTAACAGATCAGACCGTTCGTAATGCACCACAAGTAGAATTTGATCGCTGGTCTGATTTTAATGCTGGCGATGAGAACGTTGATCAGCGTTATGATCGAATGGCGAATGAATATGAAATGAATCCGGAAGATGAGGAAGATACGTTTTTCCGCCGTGAACCTCATATTGTCGCCCAAGAGCCAGCACAGGCACCACCAGAGCCAGAGCAGCGCCGACCTCGCCATAATGCACGTCAGGCTAAAAAAGCAGAACAACGAAATGAGCAAGCAAGACAGGAACTTGAACAAAGTCGCTTAGACCAAGAAGAAGCAGAACGACAAGCTAATGCCCCAGTTTATCAAGCAGGAGAGGTTACAAATACCCCTTTCGCTATTGCATTGGCTAAACGAGCTAAGATCCCGAATGCAAACACTAGCACGTCAGGACACGCAGTTAACCAAAGCACACAAATGGGTATCAATAGCCGAGCGCTTGTTATGGCCGTTGGGGATGAAGTGGGTGATGTTGGTGTTTTGCCCGAAAACTCATTTGAAACGGTTTTTAATGGCCTAAGTAATGACGCACAGCGTGAAATATTCAATATGGTTTACCCTGACATTGAATACACCGGGCAGTCACTAAACGATAACTTTGACACGATTGAAATCAATAGAGCTTGGGAGTGGCGCAGAGAGGAAGCACAAAAACGTGAGAACGCCAGAATAAGAGCAGAAACCGCAACGCAACGTGAAGCGGCAGAGGCCAAGATTGAAGAAGAAAAGGCCATAGCCGCCGCCGCTAAAAAAGCTCGTCTAGCAGAAGAACGCCGGGCTAAAAGAGCTATCAAAGTTGGCGACAATATTCCTAATGTTGTTGTTAATCGCCTATCGACGTACCAAGTGAATATCACGCCAGTTAATGACGCTGAAAAGTTGCGTGGAAAGCCAATTAGAGTTGAGCGCAATACAGCTAATAAAACTATTACGGCCACCGAGTTGGGCAGTAACACCTTAATTCGCGCAACGTATGGAACTCGCGACCCGGAAGGGGTACGGGGTGTTGATCGTGCTTCTGCGGTAGTTGGTGATTTTGGCACGCTGTCGGATGCAATTGATTGGATTAATGAAGCCGTAAGTTATCGGTCTGAAATTCAGCTCGAAGCATTACGCCGCTACGAAGCAGACAAGGCGAGTAACAATACAGAGCAGCGCCAAGAATTTAACCGATCTTGGGATAATGTTTTAACTAAATCGGATCGCCGCCAAGCACTAAAAATTGCTTATCCAGACTTTGAAACGCATAACATTAGCGCCAGAGCTTCTTTATCGGGTGATGCTTTATCCGTTGAGGCATACAACAAGCTTGAGTCAATCATTTATAACTGGGGTAAAGAGACAGCACCAGAGCCAGAAACCGACACTAACGGTGATATTCAAATATCTCATGGCGGGTTAGGCGTTACATTCAAAGCCTTTGATAATGAGCTGAATAATGGTTACAACCGTTCAACCCATTTAGGTAAAGGTCGAGACTTTAACCAAGAGTTGCAAGATGGTGCCAAGGACATAATCAATCAACTTTCTTCTCGTAATTTACTTGATACGCCGGAGCGAAAAGTTAAAGCGAAAGAAATGATTCAGAATTGGATTTCACGCCAATCTGATTTCTTGGCTTGGGAGGCTCGCCATGCTGAGAAAAACCCTAGCTGGTTAGTCACAGGACGCGCCGGGCGCAACAATGACCGACACAATTCAGCTAATGAACGCCACATGCGCGATTTTAGTAACAAGGTTGATGCAGTAAGTAATTACCGTAAATCGATTGTTGGTGCGGTTGAGTCAATTCGTAATGAAGAACAACGAGCAGCACACCAAGCTAGTGGTGAAGAAACCGCAAAGAAAAATCTTGAAAGTGATGTTATAGGTTACATCGTTCGTGATGTTTATAACTACATCAAAGATGGTAAGGGGGTTGTGGCCGCCGATAATAAAAAGTGGGCGTTACCGAAAGCTAAAAAAGCGTTAGATAATTTAATTAGCTTGGATCCAAGCCGTGCGGATGAACTTATTAAGAAAATTGATAATTCAATTCAAACTGACTCACAGGGTAAATTCACACTTAAAAATGTTCTTGGTGGCCGCCGTTCAGCAGTTGGTAAGCTGGTGGATGATCGGGTCAGTGGTTCGGTAAGAGAGGAGGCGCAACAAGAAGCGCCAGCAACCGAGACACCAGCAAATAACGCTATTACCCCAGTAATGAGAAACGCTGTAATTCGTAAGCTTGCAAAAATTAAAACGGCAGAAGATAAAGCGAATACGCAATCAGAAAAGCGATATAAAACTGAATCACTTTTGTCTACAGAGCGAAGCAGTGCCGATAGTAATAACCCTAAGATGCGAGCAGCTAATCAAAGTTATAAACGCGCTCAAGAAGCACTCAAAAAAGCAGAGTCAGAGCTTGATGACTTATTTAAGCGTTACCGTGATGAACAAGGCGGAACAGAAAGTGCGTGGGATGATCTTGTTAATGGGCAACAAGGCCACTTAGATGTTAATTCATGGAGTGATTTAAATAGCGATAATCCACCAGCAGAAAGTAATACGGCTAATGAAGAATCAAATACGACTCAAGGAACGCCAACAGTTAATGAAGCGGCAAAAGCAATTGATAGCGTTCGTGAGTTAATTGCTGAAACATCATCCTATAAGGTCGGCCAGCGTGACAGGGCCATAATCGCTTTAAATAAGTTATTAAAGACCGCAGGGATTGAAACGCATGATGAATACGTTATCGGCACTAAGTTGCGTTCATCGTATGAGAGTGAGCGAATTGAAGGATTGAGACTTGCGGCTGAATTTCTTGGTGTGTCTTATGAGCCGGAGCCAACACCACCGACTGGTGGCGGGAATAACCCAAGTGGCAATACTCGCGAATCATCAACTCGAACGCAAACCAGCACACGCGGCCGTGGCCGATCTCGCCCTAGCTCAATCAATGGTTACATAGCTGAAATTCGCAAGGCGAATGATGGTGATTTGGAACGTAGCGAAGTGTTAGAGCTTATCGATCAATGGTCAGAAGATTCAGGCAAGTTGCTTGATGATATGGCATCAATGACGATACCTAACATATTCAAAGTTATGGGGGGCGGCTTTGCCGCTCGCTATAAAGGTGAGCGGAAGGATACCGTTGTTAAATCAGCGATTAATAGAATTGGTAGTGATTTTAACTTTGTAACCACCGCCGATGAAATGACAACGATAAGATCTTTGCCTTCGGTTCGCCTCGATGTGGAGAGTATGAGCGATGAAGAATTTAATGCCATTAGGGATAAGAAGAAAGCAGCGGCGGCAGAGGCTCAAGCGGAAACAGAGCGCCGTAAGTCAGCGCTTGGTAATCCGCAAACGTTGGATGACTACCAGCGCTACGCGCAAGCTAACGGTGGTGGTATTCAAGCTTTCAGTGATGAGCAATTAGCAACATTCGATCGTCTTTATGTTGAAAACCAACTTGAAAAACAGGCAGCAAGGCATGAGCGCCAGTTAGAGCAGCAAGCAACGGTTACAGCAGTTGAAACAAACGGTGATCTCTCTTTATCTAAGATTGATTCTTTCAATGATAAGAAGGGGGTAAATCGATTTGGTGCGGCCTTTGGTGATGTGGATTCAGACCAGTACGCTTTGATGAAAGATAAAGCGCGTCAACTTGGTGGTTGGTACGCTCGCAAGTGGCAGCAATTGCCGGCACGTTTTGATTTTAAGACAGAGCAAGCGCGTGATGATTTCTTGTCAGTAATGGGCGGCCTTAACGTTGATCAGTCAGAGCGTGTTCAGGCTAGGGCAGAAGTAAAAGCAGAAACGTTGCAAGAACACCAATTTAATACGTTAACCAAGAAGGCCGATTCGTTACAGATTAAAGCCGATGAGCTTCTTAATGGTGATCGCCAAACTAATACCGCTCGCCGGGCAGCTATGGCAGCAAGTGCGGTGGCAAAGGGTGATCGATTTGAAGCGCAAGCAAACATCATGCGTAAGATTGCAAGCGGTGTTAAATCCGGTGATTTTAAGATCCTTGGTAACTTAACGGATATTACCCAATTAGATGAGTTAACCGGGGTGATGAATCGCGTTAAGTGGGATATGCCAGAAGAAGTAAGGGAGAAGTACGCAAGCCGGGATAATAACGGCAACTGGAGCTTATTACCTGAAACAAAATTTAATGACATTGCTAGATACGTTAAATACCCGGCGGCACGATCTCGCCCGGAAAGCTTGCGATATATTGCCGATGAGATCAGAGATAAGCCGGGTTTTAAAGCCATTGCTAAAAAGATAGATAGCAACCTTAAGAATGTTGGCAACAATGAAATGATTAACCTTAATGGCTCTCAGTGGGATGGGGTTGTTAAGAAGGTGAGAGAGATTGCCCGTAATCCGGCTAAGTTTGGCATCTACCGCGCAGAACATATTAATGAAATGTTCAAAACTCAAGATCGTTTAAAGCGTATGGGTATCAATGGTGCGATTTCATTACGTGAGGCATTACGTGAATACGAACAAGCCAATAACGGCAAGATTAGCACCAAGCGAGAAGTGACTCGCCTTGAGACATTAACAAATAAGATCACTGATATTATTCGCGGCAATAGAAACGCGTTTAATGACTTTTTCCCTACACCAGAGAACGAAGCCCAAGACGTTGTGCAGCGTGCTGATATTAAGCCGGGAATGAAGGTTTTAGAACCTAACGCTGGTATGGGGCACCTTGCTGATTTGATTGCTGAAAAAGGAGCGGATCTTGATGTTGGAGAATTAGCCAACACAATGGCAGAACTACTTGAAGAAAAAGGGCATAACGTCGTTGCGGGTGATTTCCTTGAATATAATCCTGGGGAGATTTACGACCGTATTGTGATGAATCCTCCTTTTAGCAATGATTCCGATATTACGCATATAAATCACGCGTTAACAATGCTTAAGCCGGGTGGCAAACTGGTTGCTATTACCAGCTCGATGGCTGGCGATCGTGGAAACACCACGAACAAAAACTTTCGCCGATACCTTGACGAAGTTGGAGCCGTTGAAGAACTGCATGAACCGGGCGCGTTTAACCAAAGCTTAAATAAAACCGGAGTTCGCACAAAGGTTATAGAAATTGATAAACCCGATTCAGATGTAAATTTTGACAATATTCGTTTCAGCAAAACAAGTGAGGTTGAATCTAAACCACGCGCCAGCATGACGCCGGATTCAGTGGCTACAGTGGCACAAGCATGGTTAGATGATTATGAAGGCTTAAAGTCTGCGAATGTGACCGTTGTTCCTACTATGAATGATTTATATGACTTAGTGGAAACGGAAGAAAACGCGAATGTTAAAGGTGCATGGTTATCTGGTGATAACCGTGTCGTTCTGGTGGCCGAGAATTTGGAAAACATCGCGGATGTTCGTAGAACCTTACGCCATGAATTGATTGCTCATAATGGCCTGTATGGAAATCTCACCACCGAGCAACAAAAAGCACTGACACGCAAGGTTAACTCTTTACGTGGTAATAGTTCGTTAAACGATATTTTCACGAGTGTAGATAGGGCTTATAGAACAGCCCCAGCAGACGTTAAAGCGGAAGAAGTGATCGCTCGAATTGCTGAAAATGAAAGTGGTTCACTTAGAAAGTTAGCAGACAAGGTTATATCTTGGGTTATGGGCGCATTGCGTAAAAGCGGCGTTCTTAACCAAGAGCGAGTAACGCTATCAGAGATCCGCAATATGATAAATAACACGGATAGCGACTTAAGAAAGGCGAACGGAAAAACCACGTTAAGCAATATCGTTAGGTTCAGTAAAAAAATCTCAGACATGAGCGAAGACGAAGCCCAACAATCTGATCCAGCTATGAGCGTTGCCGATGCCTTAAGCGCCCAGAATGATAGCTACTTTAAACAGATGCTTGGTAAAACAAGTAACGGTTGGATCGCAAAAACATTCGATTCGATTAAAAACGGCGGATGGTCATTACTTAACTTGCGTCAAATAGCTGAGGTTGGGAGGAATCGTGTAGGTCAAGATGTTGGTAACATTCTTGATGGATATGTTGAGAACAAAGATTTATTCACTACGCGAAAAACGGACTTGATCGAAAAGGTTAGCAAACAAGCCGAGGCACTTAACCAATTCCGCCGGGATAATCCCGAAGAATCAGAACAGGTCTTTAACTTTCTGCATGACGCGACTTTAGCAGATATTGATCCGTCAGAAGAATATAGAGATCAGACGGCAGAGAAAACCGAAATGGTTAAATCGCTAATTCGTCTTTATTCTGAGTATGGCGGTGAAAATTCTAAAAGGGCGAAAGAAGTACGCAAAGAACGCGAGAAGTTAGAGAAAGAGATTAAGGGAGAAAAACGCCGGAAGATTAAACACCAAGCTTTGCGTGATAAATTCTTGGCTATGTCACCAGAACAGAAAAAAATATTTCAGGATGTTCGTGACCACTATATAAGCCAGCGTGAGGAAATGGATAAGGCGTTAGAGGACAGAATCGCAGATCTAGCTATGGCCGGAAGCGCTAAGTCTGGTGAAAATACTTACCATAGATATATGATGGAAAAATCCCGTCTTGGCTTTTATGTTCCTCTTGGCCGCTTTGGTGAGTATTGGTTATCTGTTATGGAAGATGGCGAAAGTCGTTTTCAGATGTATGAAACCGAAACGGACATGATGCAAGACTATAACAAGCTGGTGGCAGCGGGTTATCAGCCTAACATGGGTAAAAAGCTTGCTGATGCCCACTCTATGCAGAACGTGAGCACGGGTTTCGTGTCTGACGTTCTTAAATCGATTACAAGTTCAAATACTAACGATCAGGCCAAAGATGCATTGCGCGATGATATTTATCAGTTGTATTTGCAGACTATGCCGGATCGCTCTATTCGCCGTGCATTCATTCATCGAAAAGGGATCGCGGGATTTTCGGAAGATGCCGCTCGTGTACTTGCAGATCAAGGGGTAAGGCAAGCCAATCAACAAGCACGCCTTGAGACTGAAAAACGCTTCACTGACTTGATGGATACACTTAAAAAAGAGACAGAAAGTAGTAACAATGTTTCCGCTGGGCGGTTGTATAACGAAATGGGGTTACGTCACCAATGGATGCTTAATCCACAGCGTGCAAAATGGGCACAGAGTTTAACTGGGTTTGGTTTTTTCTGGCAAATTGGTGTGTCACCAGCATCCGCGCTTATTAACCTGTCTCAAAACTGGCAAGTTGCACTACCTGTTATTGGCTCAAAGCATGGCTTTAAAGATACGGCCGCAGAAATGGCGAGTTTGTCTACATTGTTTGCTAAAACGTTCGCAGCTAAAAAGCGTGAAGTTGGGTTTAATGGTGAAATTGATGTTTCGAATGGGATATTGGGTTCAGTCGTTAGTGATGATGAGCGAAAAGCACTTAAACATGCAATTCAGATAGGTGCAATTGATGTAACCCAAATGGCGGATTTATCCGGCATGGCTGAAAGCGATAGCACTAGCTATACAGGCCGCATGGCTAAGGTTCAGCAATGGATCGGTAAGCCGTTTCACTGGGCAGAAGTGTTAAACCGTGAGGTTGCGTTCTTGACAGCTTATCGTATGGCTAAAAAGAATGGCTCAAATAATGATGATGCGGTTAGGTATGCAGCGAAAGCAACTTGGGAATCACACTTTGATTACTCAAGCCGAAACCGTGCAAGGTTCATGCAAGGCGATGTTGCGGCTGTAGCGCTTCAATTCCGCCAGTACAGCCAGAACATGACTTACTTTTTAGTAAGTAATTTCTTCAAGGCGATTAAGGGTAACGATCCAGAAACTAAAAAGTTAGCGCGTAGACAATTATTATCAACCATGGGGGTTACGTTTGCTATTGGCGGTCTTAATGCAATGCCTATTGCAACACTAGCTGGGATTGCTAACTTGGCTTACGCGGCTGCGGGTGATGACAATGAACCATGGGATGCTGAAACCGAATTGAAAAACGCGATGGCTGAAACGTTTGGTGAGGATTTAGGCAAACATATTTATTATGGAACCATGCCGAGTGTGTCTAGCCGTATAAATATCGACTTCTTGCGCATGTGGGTACAAGAAAATAATGCGGATAACCCATACGACTGGGTACTAAATATGGGGCAGCAATCCATGGGTGTTACTTTCGGTACTGCTTTAAGTTTTGGCCGTGGCCTTGGGTATCTTGTTAACGGGCAGACTTTACGGGCGGCTGAGTACACGTCACCAAAATGGATTAAAGATGTTTTACGTACCGCTCGTTATGCTCGTGATGGTGGCAACGTTACTAATCGCAATGGTGAGATTTTAGTTGATGACATATCACCACTTGAATACGTTTCACAAGGGCTTGGTTTTACGCCTTCACGGTTAGTGATGCAATATGACATTAACAGTGCATTGAAAGGTTATGAGCGTGAGGCTATGAATCGTAGGAAAAGTTTGATGAATGCTTATTGGCTTGCGTATCGCAACCGTGATCATGATGGAGTTAAAAGTATTCAGGCTAAGTTGCGCGAATACAATAAATCGTCATGGGGTCGAGTTCGTCCGATAACATCGGACGTATTGAAAAAGTCAGTAAAGCAGCATCAAAAGTTATCGAGCAAGGCAGTTAACGGCGCGCATTTTAACGATAGTTACATTAAGTTATTGAATGAGAATCAATACTGGTAACGAACATTTCATAATTGGCTATTAAATCATATGCAGTAATTTGCTATTTTGTTGGAACGATTAAAAAAAAAGATGTGTATATGAAAGAGTTGGCTACTAATTTGAAAGTTATCGCACAGTTGATGGAACTTGAATGCATAGATGATAACAGCAAGGAGTTCATACAACTATCTGTCCTACGTGCAGCGGAAGTTATTGATATTAATAGTAAAGATGATGATACTTTAACTACAAAAACCGCTTTAATCGAAAACTAAAATTGTGTATATATGTGTGTATATGGGTGCTATTTAGGCACCCTTTTTTGTATCTATAAGTTGTTGAAATAAATGCATTTTAATATCTTGTTTGATAATCATTCATGAAATATAATACGAATAGTTTCTATTAAGGTGTAATTAACGTGTCTCGTGTTTTAGTCATTGATGATGATGTGCAGCTATGTGAATTATTGGCTGATGTATTGGCGGCTGAAGGCTATGATGTTGAATGTCGACATTGTGGCGAAACTGCGTTGGCATATATGCAAGATTATCCTGTGGATCTTGTATTACTTGATGTCATGTTACCGAATATTGACGGTATGCAAGTCGCACGTAGAATTTGTCAGCGCTTTGCTACACCGATTCTGATGCTAACGGCACTCGCAGATGAAACATCCATGATGGATGGACTACAAGCGGGCGCTGATCATTATATGCCGAAACCCTTTCGAGTGCCTGAGCTACTTGCACGTATGACAGCGATCCTACGCCGTGTTGGGTTAGAGCGACAGCGCCAATCTCAACATTGCAGCGAACAAAATTTATCACAGCAAATTGCACGTTTGCCTTTGACTGGTACAGAGTCAGAACTATTGGAATATTTGATTAAGCATCATGAAGTGGTGGTATCGAAAGCTGAACTTCAAAAAGAAGTATTGAAAAAAGACTTGAGCCCATTTGACCGCAATCTCGATATGCATATCAGTAATATTCGCCGGAAAATGGTGCAGTCTGGCTTATCCAAACAACATATCAAAACCATACGTGGTAAAGGTTACAGCTTTTTAGCCATGGCATCATAATCTGTTCTAATACGAAGATAACCACTGTGTCTATTTAAACTGGCACTCGATTTATTAGGCTGCGCAAAGCGTAGCCTTTTTTGCGTTGAGGAAACATGCAAAGCATTCAATCAGTCCGATTCTCCCCAAAAGCCTTGTTTAAGCTTAACCGACAGGGATCGTTAGCCTATAAACTCTTCTCGTACTTTGCTGTTATTTTACTGCTCATTTTGGGGCTACAAAACATTGCGGAACATGCATTGGTTAAGGCTCTGCTACATGTACCCAGTCGAGTACAGAGTGAAATGTTAGCCCTTTCACTTCAAGCTGAAGTCATGATTGCAGAGGGGGATATGGATGAGCTTGCCGATTGGGAAAGAGGCCAAGATTATTACCTTTTTGTGCTTGATAAGCAGCAAAACGTACTTAGTGGGCGTGAAATGCACCCACATTTTAAGTTCAAATTAAACTTTGTTCGTAGCCTAGATACAATTTTAGATGACAGAGTGAATCAGCCTATCATCGCTGTACCATTAGATGCCGGCAACCAGCTTGTTATTCAGTTTCCACACGAAAAACACCCAGCTCATACGTTTCGTTACTATTTTGCAATAAGCCAAGTTGTTATTGCAGCATTGATACTGACTGTATTTTCTGCATTATTAGCGCGTTACTTACAGCGTCCCCTGACTCAACTACAAGAAGCGAGCCGCCGTTTATCTGAAGGTGATTTCTCCGTGCGTGTTGCAAGCGAAGTGGGTGAAAGTGTCAAGGAGTTTAGCGAGCTCGCGAAAGATTTTGATCACATGACTCATCGTATCCACGAGCTTGCAGAAAAACAGAAACGTTTAATTCGTGATGTATCCCATGAACTCAAAACACCACTAGCGCGCCACGCTCTGGCTTTGCATCTCTTACGTCGTCATTTATCGGATGAACAGCAGATAATGGCTGATAGGCTAGAGAGGGAATCTGATGAGATGAATGATTTGGTTAGTGAAATTTTAGAATTCAGCCGATTAGAAAATGCGAGTTATGATCCACAGCTCGTACCTATTCAGCTAGAAGCACTATGTTCATTGCATGTACTGGAAGCACAACATAGTAAGCTTCCAGGGCAGACCATAACTAGCCATGTGAGTAAAGCGTTACCCCTAGTTATGGCTGATAATCGATTAGCTTCGCGGGTTATTAAAAACTTGGTGGGTAATGCGATTAAATATGCAGGTGAAAATGCCATTATTCATGTGTCTGCTTATGAAGCGGATAACCTCGTGAAATTAGAGATTACGGATAATGGGCAAGGGATCCCACCGTTGCACTTAAAACATATTTTCGACCCCTTTACTCGTATTGAAAATGCACGCGATAAGTTATCTGGTGGCAATGGGTTAGGGCTTGCGATAGTCAAAGAATCTATGGCGGTGATGAAAGGTAGCGTGACAGCAGAGAATTGCCAAAAAGGAGGGCTAAGGATAACTCTGCGATTCCCGAAATCACAACGAGATGACTTGAGATAAGGCTATTAATATTATTCATAAAAGGTATATTTTAATTCTTTTTGTGATTGCTAGGTGATAAATAAAATAACTTCAAATTCATATGAATTATGAATCTATATATCGACAACTATTGATAACTGAGTGCCAAAGCGTAAAATAGCAATCATTGAAGAAGTGCTACTCATCGTAGTTGGCAGATAACTAATTGTTTCCTAATCAAAGGGCGTGAAAGCGCCCTTTGTGCTATTGGGAATATAGAAATAGAAAGAAATTATTATATGCATAGATATGTTTATATTTTGTTGCTGACTGTATTTATTACGGCATGTGGCAGTGGTGATGGTAATTCAGAGCAGCAAAAAGTATCTAAGCCTCCGAAAGCGACCAATGTTGCACTGAGTGGTATTGAGCAAGGCGATCAGATTCAATCGGGTCAAGAAGCGATTGGTCAGTACAAGTTTAACTCTACGAGTGTTCCACCAGGGCTTGATGCCTCGATTGGCTACTGGGAAACTGAAGCCGGAATGAGTATCCACCGTGGATTTAAATACCGAATTCCTAAAGACAATAGCCTCGCGGGTATAAGAATCCGTTTCTGCGTTATTCCCTTCAATCGAGCAGATCGAAAAGCAGGAGAAAAAGCCTGCTCAAAATATGTGTTAATCTCACCAATATATTTTAACGATACAAATCATCTTGTTAAGATTTTATCGAATGCATATTCTCCTGAAGAAGTTGGGTCTGAATTATTAACCTTTGTTGTTGATAAAGATGGTGAAGCGCCAAATGAAGAGTTTACCTATCGTTGGTTGCGTGACGGCCAAATTATCCCTAATGAAAATCAAGCTTCTTATTGGCTGACAGTGGATGATGAAGGTAAGCATATTTCAGTATGTATTATAGATTTAACCACAGAAACCTTAGTTTCATGCTCAGAGGAAACAAATGCAATTAATGCCGCTACTGGCACTGCGCCTTTTGTGGTTATTAAGCCGTTACCCACTCAAGTAGAGTCAGGGAATACGTTAGTCCTAGACTATGAATTTGTCGATTTTGATAACGATAAAGAAGATATCAATATGACCTCATTCTCGTGGTTTATAGATGGTAACCGTACTTCATCGGACCAATCATTACATATTGATGATTCGATGCTTGATAAAAAAATAAAGGGTTGTGTTACGCCTTATTCATTAACGGGCTGGCCGAAATCAGGTGAAATGATCTGTACAGAGGAGGTTACTGTACACGCTATTCCTGATGGTATACCTCAAGCTATGAATGTTGCTATTTCAGGACATCGCTTTGAGGGGGAGCGGCTTCAAGGTACTTATGATTACTATGAAAGTAACAGTGTGCCAGAAACTCAAAGCGTTTATAGATGGTCCATTATTCATGGTGATATAGAAAAAGATGTAAGTAGTGAACCATATTACAGGTTACAAGCTGGAGATGAAGCCAAGGGGAATAAAATCCGTTTTTGTGTGACTCCCCAAAATAGTCATACTCAGGGGCTTCCTCGTTGCGTGACAGAAAACATAGCATGGCTTGATGGTGCCGGTGAGCTTAAAGAAGGTGGTGAGATAACGGCAACTCTTACTGGTTACCCTGAATTTCGTCAATCATATTGGCTATCAACCAATAAAAGTGCCGTATTTCCGCTGGCTATAAGTACAGAGCCGAATACTATTTCTCGACTTCTAATTGGTCCGACATTACCAAGCTTTATTAATTTAAGAGCGATAAGCTTATGTGTCTCTTTTGACAATGAAATATTAAATAGTGATGATGTATGCCGTGAACTACCAGCGAACCATAAATTAACACGATCTATTACAGTAAAAGGTGATAGTGGTTATCACGCTGCAATGAACATCAATAAATCAGTTAATATAGATCGTGGATATTATCTTCATCGCCCTGAAACTTGGGCGGAGTTTAGAACCTTGCCTGTAGAAATGAAAGAGAAATTTCGCAGTGCAGAAGCGTCATCTTTAGCGAATAGTGACTTAATCGGCTTGAAAATGACTCCTCAAGATGCGGATAGATATTGTCGATTGAAGTTTGGTGAGCCAGGTATTGCTAGCACATATATCTATAAGCGTTATGCAAATAATGATAACTATAATTGGCCCGAAGAACTTGTTGAACAAGAATTTGTAACTAAAGAGTTGAATGATTTCTTTGTTATAAAAAACGGGAATTTAGTCGCGGCCGACAGCCATAAAAAATATGCTTTTGAGTGTGTATCCCTAATACCATAATAACTTAAATATACATCCTTGCTTGGGATAAAACACAAGCAAGGATAGCCCCTGCCTAAAAGCCTCATTATTTTATCTTACGTCTTTTACATTAGTAAAAAAAGCCACATTTAATATGGATGTCTATCTGTGTCGGTTTGGATGATTTATTTAATGTTCTAATCCCTTTTTTCAATTACTTATGTTGCAGTGGATGTTTTTTAACGTTAATTTAATTTTATAGTTGGAAAATTTTTTATTTAAATTAAAATGTACACTGTACAATACCCTGGTGTTGTCTGCTTTAAATAGTAAAAAATAAAAGTAAAGTTGATTTTTATGTATAAGAAAATATCTGTGATGCTGCTTACCACCACCTTAGTTGCTTGTGGTGGTGAAGGTAGTGGAGCGAGCTCAACAAAGATTGTCTCTTACCCTGAAGCGGTAAATGTCGCATTTGAGAACCTGGAAGGAGATGTCATTGAAATTGGTGATAACCTGAAAGGGACCTATAGTTTTGTATCAAATACTACTCCTGAAGAAATGGATGGTTCTGATCTTTATTGGGAAATTGATGGCAGTAGTGTTTATAAAGGCAGTACCTATCGTATTCCAATTGATAATAATTTGGTAGGTTTAGAAATTAGATTTTGTGTTAAGCCTATTAATCGAGGCAACCGTGCTGAAGGCTCTAAAACCTGCTCAACATCGTTACCTATTGAGAGCAAGTACGTTCCTCAAACACCGAAGGTCTCGATTCCGAACGCAGCCACTAACAATACTGTTGGTTCGCCTTTAGATGTTTGGGTACTTGATAGCAGTGACTATGATACGCGTGTTCAGTGGTATCGAAATGAAAAGGCCATACAGGGCATTACTCAGCAGCAATATTGGTTGACGCGTGATGATGAAGGCCACCAGATTTCTGTTTGTGCATTTGATAAAAAAACGAACATTAAGTTAGCGTGCTCTGCTAAAACCAATGCCATTCAACCACGTACTGGTGAGCGACCTGATGTTGATATTACCGCGTTGCCAACCAAGATTGAGGTTGGTCAATCACTATATCTAGATTACGACTATTCCGATCGTGATAGCGATAAAGAAGATAAGAGTAGGGTGTCATTTGGTTGGTATCTAAATGATAAGAAAATAGCGACTACCCGTTCTTTATCACTAAATGAAAGCATGGCGGGTAACCGTGTAAAAGGGTGTGTAACGGCCTATGCGCAAACAGGCTTGCCTAAGAATAGTATTGAAACTTGTACAGCAACTGGAACGGTTTGGGCTATTAAAGGTTCGATTCCTCGAGCGATGAATGCTGGTATAGAAGGCGTTCGATTTGGTGGTCATAAGCTGACAGGTGTATATAAATACTATGATTTAAATAATGACCCTGAGTCTGATAGTCGTTATGAATGGAGTGTGATTAAAAATAATGTTGCCACTACGGTTAGTTCCGATCGCACTTATACCTTGCAGGTTAGCGATGAAGGTAAAGGCAATAAAATTCGATTTTGTGTGACGCCTGTTAATGCCAAAGAGCAGGGTAATACGGAGTGTGTAACAGAAGATATTGCCTGGTTTGAAGGGCATGGCCAACTGATTGAAGGGGGAGTGATAACACCACATCTCTCTGGCTACCCAGACTTCAAGCTTTCATATTGGATGTCAGCATCTAAGATGATCACTTCCGCTATGGAATTAGATTTTACAGATAATAAGGTAAAGCCTGTTAGTGTAGATAAACTAGCCCCTTCATTTAATAACTTATATCCAGTGTCTCTTTGTATTTCTTTAGATGAGGAAATACAGAATAGTGATGATATTTGTCGAGAAGTTAAAAGTAACGTCAAATTAACGGCTGGAATGATTTTTGATAATAGTGATAAAACTCGCGTTGCCATGAACTATAAGCGTGAAGTTAAGGTCACAGTATCAGGGAAAAAATATCGAATTCGTCGCCCTTATACATGGGAAGAGTTTAAAGAGTTAAACATGGATAAAGATCCAGGCTTTAGCTCAGCGGAGCCCAGCATTATTCTTGATGCATCCAATGTGGTAAAGGGACTGAAAATGACACCCAAGCAAGCTAATGACTTTTGCTTACGTACATACGGTGCACCTGGCGTAATTAGTTCGGCAATCAATTTTAGTGATGGTGTTATTCCCGGTGGTAGGCACCAGTGGCCAATTTATCTTACAACACAGCAATTTGTGACTAAAGAGCCTGACGGTAAGTATGTTGTTGATTCAAATGAATATGTTCCAGCTAAGATGGATAGCAAGTATGCTTTCGCATGTTTAGCTGTCGCTGAATAGTATTATTCATAAACTTATTTTGGTTATTGTCGATGTTAAATAGACTCATATTATTAGCAACACTGATGCTTTCTGGCTGCTCAACGCATTATGTTAACTTAACTTATAAAGGACATCATGTTATTCAGAAAACGCCAATCATTAATAAAGTGACAGTTTATGATGAAAGAGGCACTGATAAGGATTGGTTAGGTGCAATACGTCACGGTTGGGGCGGAAGTTTAAAAACATTACGCACAAAAACAGTTACGAGCGATACAATTAAAGGTATGTATATTGATGCCTTAAAGCAGCGTAACTTGTATACATCTGATGATCAGGCGCCTTACAAAATTGTGCTGACTTTAATGAAGGTTGATGCAAGTCAATATGTAAACCGTGAAGCAACAGCTTCGATTAAAGTGGATCTTTTGAATAATATAGATTCAAAGGTTGTCTTTTCTCAGTTGTTTGATAACTATCAAGTCTCTGATGGTAATGGATTTGATACCGCTTTCTTTGGTAATGTCGGAAAATTGCGCTTATTGGCAGAAGAAACAATTAATCAAACTATAGATAAATCTATTGAAAATGATGGGTTTACTCAGAAATTGATGAAATAGCCTTGGTGATACTATATAAAAACGGACCAGAAGGGCCGTTTTTATAATGAATTTAAGGTGTTCGCAAAATAGTAAATTATTTATCTGCAATAATTACATTTTTGTAATGTTTGGCACGTGCGCGAAGGTAATCGACATCAGGTGGAAAATCTTTATTAGATTTAGCATGGCGCATAACATCAAATACTTTAAATTCAGTCAAAATTGCATAGCGGTAAGGGGTAAAGTTGCCTTTGATTTGTAATGTAGGATCAAAGTACTCATCACCACGTTTAATAATCGCGTGATCAACAATCTCGCCTTCGTTTTCACAGCGGTAACCTAATACGTAACGATCGCCTTTCGTGAAGATTACATTCATATAGCTGTTATAAAAACTTTCGTCTTCTGTTGTCGTACAGCTTTCTAGTAGTTCTTCATCCATCGCGTTTACAGTTACAAAACGCATATTCTCAGGTTTAAGGTTTAAAGCGGCTAGTTGTTCATGCGCAGCTTCGAGAGTCAGTTGGGTCACTTTTTATACCGAATAATCAATAGAATCCACTACATTATACATCTTAATACAGCAAGTTCACCTCAAAGAATACGCATACGTTACTAGCACAAAAGTGCCAGTAGGACACATTGTCCGTTTACAAAACTTTACGAATGCAAAGAATGTAAATTTAACTGCAAATAATAATGGTTATCACTAATATTTCGCTAAATTTTGCAGTGGCCGAAAGGCTGTGATGAGTACTAGACCCTAATAAACAAAATAGCTCATTACACATTTATTTGGAGATAACGGATTATGTTTTCTAAAAGTCAGCTGGCTTTACTTATTGGTGCTGTGCTTACAGTGCCAGCAGCTTATGCAGAAACAACACAAGTTGATGAGCATATGGTTGTTACTGGTCGTGATCACGGCTACAAAGCGGATAACAATACGACTGCTATGCGTATTGAAGCAACCCAACTTGAAACCCCTGGACAAGTTGCCATTATTGATGAGCAAATCATCAATGAGCAGCGTGCAAGCACACTGGGTGAAGTGCTAAAGAATGATGCAAGTGTAAGTGCGGGTGGTGACAGCCGTAACCGTGAGCGTTTTTCACTACGTGGTTTTGAAGTAGGTAGCTCATCTGGCTTCTTACGCGATGGTAAGCAACATTGGTCACACTACCGTCAGCCAGTCGAGTTACTAGAGCGCGTAGAGGTATTAAAAGGCCCGGCAGGTTTGCTCTACGGTAAGTCAGCGCCAGGTGGCTTGATTAACATGGTTTCTAAGAAACCGACTCATGAAACACAAGTTAGCTTGAGCCAAGATATTGGTTCAAATAATGACTCTCGCACCGTCCTTGATGTGAGTGGCGCGTTAAACGAAGACGAAACGCTTCGCGCACGTACCGTTCTTTCTAAGCAGACGAAAGAATCTTGGCGTTCATACAGTGATGGCTCTACACACTCGACAGAGCGTGTCGTTGGCGGTGTGTTTGTTGACTATGACGTTAACAACGATATTACTGTTTCTGTGCATGCTGATAAGACAAAAGATCACGGTAACGTTGATTCAGGTGCTTATGTTGTTGACGGTAAAGTTATTGGTGGCGATGAGCGTATTTGGGATGCGCAATGGTCGAAAATTGAAAATGACGTAGAAAACTATGGCTTTGATGTAAATGCACAGCTTTCTACAAACTGGGCGTTAAAAACGGGCTATAACTACCAAGATTTTAAGCGTAATGATGTAGAAAGTTTCCCTGATTTCTCTAAGTACGCAACTGACGGCACTATTGGTCATGGTGGTAGCGATCGTAAAGATCACTGGGTATTCCAAACAGCTTACGTAGACTTCACTGGTGAAGCGAATGTACTGGGTATGGATCACCAGTTACTACTTGGTGCAAACTGGCTAGGCTACGATTATAAGCGTAACCAAGCTAGTTTCACGAAAGTATATGTTGAACCAGGTAATCCTGTACCATCACCTGAAATCAACACGAGTAAGAAAGTTAAGAAATCACATTCACACACTGATTCTTACGGTATCTACGTTCAAGATATGGTAACTATTACCGATCAGTGGAAAGCGTTGGCTGGCGTACGTTTTGATGAACAACGTGGTAACGGCATTAAAGAAACAGCGGTTTCTCCTAAAGCAGCAATTATTTATCAGCCAGTTGAGAATGGTTCAATTTATGTGAACTACTCTGAAAGCTTTGAGCCAAAAGGCCAAGTTTCTAACTCAAGCAGCCGTCAATATGTTAACGATGGTGAGCAACTAAAGCCTGTTAAAGGTAAGCAGTACGAGCTAGGTACTAAGTGGGAACTACTTGATAATAGCTTGTTCGTGAGCGGTGCTGTATTTGATATCACGGAAGTAAACTCACCACTAGATGTTGAATTAAGCAGTGGTAAGTGGAAAAAAACACAAGACGGCGAACGTGTTCACCGTGGTGCTGAGTTAGCAGCGCAAGGTTATGTAACTGAAGACTTCTCTGTAAGCGCAAGTGCTATGTACTTAGATGCTGAGTACACGAAACATGAAACTTACCAAGGTAACCGTCCTGTAGATGTACCTGAGTTTTCTGCAAGTGTTTGGTCACGTTATAGCTTCGTAACAGGTACTGATATGAACTTAGGTGTGATTTACGTTGGTGAGCGTTTTGGTGATGCGGCAAATACATTCCAAAAAGACAGCTACACGCGCGTAGATCTAGGTGTTGCACACACTTACAAATACGATGAGAAGTTAGACATTGTTGCTCGTCTAAATGTTGAAAACTTATTTGATACTGATTACCTAGCGGGTGGCGGTTCAACAAGTTCTAAATACCCAGGTGCGACAAATGTGGTTATCGGTGAAGGCCGTAACTTCATGGCTTCAATTCAATTCCGTTACTAATTGAATCTAAGGGGAGGGCAAATGCTTTCCCCTTTATTTGTTTAAATGAGATTTGTTTTCAATTAGAATCGATATGATTTTATAAGCCCGACTTGGTTCGGGATTCTTTATTTTTAGTTTTTATTATTTTTTCTATTACGTCATTTTATGTTTAAGAGTAAGAAAATGAAGGGATTTAAGCCTTCGCTAGTATGTCTAGCGCTTAGTATTGCCATGGGTGCACAAGCCAATAGCTTGGACAGTGCTCGTGCTGTCGAAAATAAGATGAACAAAGCTTCTGCTGTTAGTCAGACCAAAATTGATAAAAGTGCAGAAGCGACTTTGACGATGCAAGCTGAGATTGAGCAGCTTCAGGAAGAAGTGAAGAACTTGACGGTTTACCGTGATCACATGGCACGCTTAGTGGCGAACCAAGAGCAAGAAAGTGCCAGTTTAACCGACCAAATTCAGGGCATTAAAGAAACGCGTCAAGGTGTGGTTCCTTTAATGTACAAAATGATCGACGGGCTAAAAGTTATTATTGCTCAAGACAAACCGATCAAGCGTGATCAGCGCTTAGCGCGTATTGCCAAGCTTGAGTTGATGATGTCACAAGCCGATATTAGCGATGCTGAAAAGTATCGTCGTATTTTGGAAAGCTACCAAATCGAAATGGATTACGGCACTAAATTGGGTGTGTACCAAGGTGAGCTTACACTTACCTCAAACGACACGATTGAAGCTGAGTTGCTTTATCTGGGTCGTATCTCGCTAGTGGCTCGTAGTTTAGACGGTAAACGCTACTGGACGTGGAACGATCAAGATGCAGGGTGGCAAGCTCTTGATTCACAGTTTGCGTCGGGTGTGGATAAAGCCTTTGCGATTGCCAATAAACAAGTAGCACCAAGCCTGATTAACCTGCCTGTGTCTTTGAGTGCAGCATTAAACAACGTGGAGAAAAAGTAACATGAAAATCAAAGCGTTAGTTGCAGCACTTTGCCTATTTAGCTTACCGCTTACGGCAACAGCGAATACCGAATTATTACAAAGCACGCAACAAGAACAAAAAGTACAACGTTCGCACGACCAAGCGCGAGAGTCTGGCTTTAAGCGCACAGAACAAAGTATCAAGGCACAAAGAAACGCCCTGATTGCGAAGCGTAACCAATTACAGCAAGAAACAGAGCAGCTGAGCGATACCTTTAGTGATAATGAAAACAAACTTGCCATTCTTGAAGAACAATTACGTTTAGAAACAGGCAGCTTAGGTGAGTTATTTGGTGTGGTTCGTCAAGCCGCAAAAGACTTGAAAAGTGAGCTAGGTGCTTCTGTTACCGCCGCTGATCGTCACCAATATAATCAAGTGATCAGTGACATTGTTGATGCTAAAGCTTTGCCATCATTACCTCAGCTAACAGGCTTGTGGCTAAGTATGGAAGAGCAGATTAAGGCAAGTGGTGAACTTGCTGATGTCAATGTGCCATACATTAATGGTGAAGGGCACAAATCAAGTGTTCATGCGTACCGCTTGGGTAGCTTAGGGGTGATTGCCGATCACGGTTACATCGATTGGGATGGCGCTAAAAACACCGCAAAACCTTACTTAAAGCAGCCAGATAATGGGCCTGTATTTGCTGATTTTACTCAAGCAAATCAAGTGCAGTCGGTTGTGGTTGATCCATCACGCGGCATGATGTTGGCGCAACTGGCCAATGAACCCGATCTGAAAGATCGTCTCGCGCACGGTGGTGTCGTCGGTAAGATCATTCTTGGCTTGTTAGCGATTGGTGCTGTGATTGCTCTGTTCCGTGGCGGTAAATTGATGATCACTCGCCAACAGATCCGGGCGCAGTTGAAAAATCCAGAACAACCGGGCAATAACCCACTGGGTCGTGTCTTGTCTGTTTACGATAAAGAGCAAAATCGAAGTGTTGAAGCGCTTGAATTACGCTTACTTGAGACCATCGTTGATGAGCAGCAAAGCCTAGAGAAAGGCTTATCCATGCTGAAACTATTAGCGGCATTAGCACCTATGCTTGGCTTGTTGGGGACAGTAACCGGCATGATCGAAACCTTCCAAGTGATTACTCAGTTTGGTAACGGTGACCCGAAAGTGATGGCTGGTGGTATTTCAACGGCCTTGGTAACAACGGTTCTGGGTTTGATCTCTGCAATGCCACTATTGTTAGCGCATAACGTGTTAAGCACACAAGCTGAGAACATCCGTAATATCTTGGAAAAACAAGGCATCAGCCTCGTTGCTGAACAAGCCGAGAAAGTAGGAAAAGCAGCCTAATGGGATTCAGTCTTTCAGAAGCCTTGCATTCAACGGTTTTCGAAGCCTGGTGGTTGTCACTATCACATTTCATGGACCAAGGCGGCCTTATTTTATGGTGGTTGGCCGCCGTGGTTGTTCTGTGCTGGTTGTTGGTGATTGAACGCGTCTTGTATTTATTTGTGACGTATCCTGCTCAGAAAAAGCAGTGGTTAGCGCAATGGCATCAACGCGACGATCAAACATCTTGGTATGCGCATGCTATCCGTGATGGTTGGCTAAGCGAAGCGCGTATTGCCCTTAACCAGAATCTAAATTTGATAAAAGTGTTAGTGGCTATCTGCCCTATGTTGGGCTTACTTGGCACCGTAACAGGTATGATCTCGGTATTTGATGTGATGGCAACGCAAGGCAGTAGCCAGCCACGGTTAATGGCATCAGGTATTTCTTTAGCGACCTTACCGACGATGGCGGGCATGGTCGCTGCGTTAGCGGGCATGTTTGTTCACGCACGTTTAGCCAAAGCGTGCTTATGGCGTGAGCAAAAATTAGAAAAATTATTAAGGAGCCGATGATGAGACTTAGTCGTCCATCTTCCGCACGTGAAGAAGCGCAAATCGATATGACTTCGATGCTGGATATTGTATTCATCATGTTGATTTTCTTTATTGTGACGAGTTCTTTTGTGCGCGAATCAGGTGTTGAAGTGAATCGCCCACAAGCGAGTAATGTTGTGAGCAAAAAAGATGCAGGTATCTTCGTTGCGATTACTTCAGCCAACGATATTTATATTGATAAGCGTGTTATTGATGTAGAGCGTGTGCAAGCAACGTTAGAACATTTGTTGCTTGAACAACCGGAAGCCTCATTAGTGATTCAAGCTGATGAACACGCTTATAACGGCACCGTCGTTAAAGTGATGGATGCGGCAAAAGGTGCGGGCGTTAAGAGCATTGCATTGGCTGCGGAGAAGAGCTAATGCGTCGATTATTGATCGCTTTGCCTCTAGCGATTGTGGTGACTTTTGGTTTATTTACTTTTATGGCATGGATGGTCGATAACGGCCACCGTGGTAAACCAGAGTCTGATGAAGTATTGGCGTTTGATATGGTGATGGTAGAGCAAGAGCGTGATGCTCAGCGTCGTCAACGTGCCGTACCAGAAAAGCCTGATACTCCTGAGCCACCGCCAGAAGCGAAACCTATGGCGAAAGTACAAGCTGTTGCTACCTCTATGCCGAACACTCCGACCTTAGCATTAGATGTCGCTGCGACAGGTGTCGCGATTAGCATGCCTGAATTTTCGGATTTTGGTGCGAACCAACAAGCAATGCCTCTCTATCGAGTTGAGCCTCGTTATCCTGCACGTGCACTAAAGCAAGGTGCTGAGGGCTTTGTGGTGATGTCGTTTACGATTGATCCGCAGGGTAGGCCAACGGATGTCGCTATATTAGATGCAAAACCACGTCGCTTATTTGAAAAAGAAGCGATTCGAGCACTGCGTAAATGGAAGTACCAGCCTAAGGTTGTTGATGGTAAGGCGATTGCGCAAGTTGGACAAACGGTAAGACTGGAGTTCAAATTAAGCAAATGATCAAGACATTCACCAAAACCCTAGTGCTACCTTTAGGCGTAGCACTTGGTCTCGCTTTAAGTAGCAATATCGCCGTCGCAGGTGAACAGCTTTCGCAATATACGGCGGGCAAGGTTCAGCGTGCGCATCAGTTGCAGCAGGACGAAAAAGTAGCAGAGGCGATTGAGTTATTAGCGGCTTTAACGCCGTCAAAAGCTTATGACAAAGCCTTTGTCCAGCGCATGCTTGGTGTCTTTTATTGGCAGCAGGGAAATACCAAGTTAGCGATTAGTAATTTAAAAAAAGCTGTCGACAGTGGTCTGTTGCAAGATGAGCAAGCGTGGATCACCCAACGTATGCTTGCGGATATCTTGTTATCGAATGAAGAATTTAAACAAGCGTTACCGCATTATTACGCGTTAACCAAGGCTATCCCTGAGAATCAAAAAGCTGATGAGCTTTGGCTGCGCATTGCCCAGTCGCATTATCAGGTAGAAGAGTGGAAGCCTGTGCTGTCGGCAATGAAGCGTTATGAAAACCTACATCGCAAAGATGAAGTGCAACCATTAACCATTAAATTAGGGGCACAACTTCAACTGCAACAATGGAAATCATCGCTGCCAACCTTACAACGTCTGATCCTTTTAGAGCCGAACAAGCTAGTTTGGTGGCAACAAACCGCGGGGATTCAACTACGTTTAGGGCGATCAAAAGATGCATTGGCCACTTTAGCACTTGCTGATCGTCAAGGTGTCGTTTTAAGCCAACAAGATTTGCGAACGCTTGCGCAGCTTTATGCCCAGCAGGGTATTCCAGAACGTGCTGCTAAGACACTAGCAACTTTAGATAACGCTAAGACGGATCCACAATTATTGGCTGATCAAGCTTCTTACTGGCAAATGGCCAAAGAGTGGGATACATCTATTCACTATTGGCGTTTAGCGGCGGCGAAAAACAATAAGCACCGTTGGGCATTAGCACAATTACTCTTGCAAGAAGGGCAGCACAAAATTGCCTTAAAAGAGTTGGATAAAGTGTCAGGGCGAAAATCAGATGTAGAACTCGCGCGCGTACGTGCTTACTACAAACTGGAATCGTTCGAACAAGCACTTATTCACGCTAAACGCGCCAACAACATTGAAGAGAGTCCTGCGTCAAAAAGCTGGATTAAGTATTTAACGCAGATGCGTAAAATGCAGCAATCACAAGTGAACGAGCCGCAACTAACGGCAATTTAGCAGCAACCTTCTTTCTATCTGTACTTATGTAATAAAAGTACAGGTAACATCCTATCTGTTTGTCTAACTCCTGAAGCTCCCTCGATGTTTATCGGGGGAGCTTCACGTTTATTTGAGATGAAATGTAATACCGATGGAAAAATCAGACTTAAATCATAATTGAGAACTTTATTATTAATAGCAAGCTAGATTACACATGTCTCAAATGTTTTCGATAAATATTAAAGCTTGAAATGTTAATTTTATGTGAACGGTTCGATCTTAATATGTTGTTTTGCTCTTTATTTAGTTGGTTTAAATTACGTCGCACTTACATTTTAACAGTCTGATAACTGTGTGGTATCTGTGATGCTACACTAATGTGCATTCATCACACATTCCCGACCTGTTCCAGTTTGTGCTTGCTTAATCCCCTATATTCACCTCATCGAATCTCCAATGCTCTACACACATAATAAAAGAAAGGATTGATAACGATGAAAAAGGTTTTGTTCAATGTTGCAGCCCTTACACTTGCTTTAGCTACGGCAGGCGTTCAGGCAAAAGACTATGAAATTGTGAACGTCGTGAAGGTGTCTGGTATCCCATGGTTCAACCAAATGAACAAAGGTATCGATCAAGCAGCTGTTGATTTTGGCGTGAATGCGCGTCAACTTGGCCCATCAACCCCAGATCCTGCTCAGCAGGTTAAGATCATTGAAGATCTGATTGCCAAAGGGGTAGATGCAATCACAGTTGTACCTAACGATGTGACAGTTTTAGAGCCTGTATTTAAGAAAGCGCGTGATAAAGGGATCATTGTCCTTACTCACGAATCACCAGATGGCCACAGTGCAGACTGGGATATTGAAACAATTGATAATCAGGCCTATGCCAAAGCAACCATGGATGAGCTTGCTAAGAATATGGGCAAGAAAGGTGGATACGCGGTTTACGTTGGCTCCTTAACGGTACCGCTACACAATAACTGGGCGAACTTGGCCATTGATTATCAAAAAGCGGCCTACCCAGATATGTATGAAGTGACGAGCCGTATGCCGGTTGCAGAAAGCATTGATGCATCATACGCGGCGACCAATGATCTGATGAAAGCACACCCAGATATGGCAGGTATCGTTTCTTACGGTTCACTCGGTGCTATTGGTGCGGGTGAGGCCATTAAGAAGAAACGCGCTAAGAATAAAATGACCACGGTTGGCATCATGATGCCAAGTCAGGCTGCACCGTATTTGATGCGCGGTGAAATTGATAAAGGCTTCTTATGGAATCCAGCGGATGCGGGCTACGCCATGGTTGCTGTTGCTAAGCAAATGTTGGACGGGAAGAAAGTGGCTGATGGTGTGACTGTCGACAATCTTGGTGTGGCAGAAATCGATAAAGAAAATCGCGTGATCAAGTTTAACAAAATCCTTGAAGTAGATAAGTCAAACGCACGTGAATTAGGCTTTTAATCGCTCTATCTGTAAACCTATACAGGGCAGTGCAATGCTGCCCTTTAGCTGGAAATCCATCATGTCAAATGAAGCATTTATTACCTTAAAGCGTGTATCCAAACATTTTGGTTCCGTTAAGGCCCTTGATGGCATCAACTTAACCTTTAATAAAGGCGAAGTGCATTGTCTTGCAGGAAAGAACGGTTGCGGAAAAAGCACATTATTTAAAGTTATCTCTGGGGTTCATGCTCCTGAAAAAGGGGCTGAGATCATCTTGGATGGTAAAAGCTACTCTAAGCTAAATCCGCAACAATCCATAGAGCATGGTATCCAAGTTATTTACCAAGACTTATCGCTATTTCCCAACCTGACTGTCGCTGAAAATATTGCGGTACAAGATCATATGGCTTGGACCAAAGGTTTGGTTAAGCAATCTCGTCTAAATACTATTGCCCAAACTGCGATGGATAAAGTGGGCGTCTCGCTACCGTTAACCAAGCGTGTAGAGCAGCTGTCGATTGCTGAGTGTCAGTTGGTTGCTATTTGTCGCGCCATGGCCTCTGATGCCAAGTTGGTGATCATGGATGAGCCGACAGCATCGTTAACCCGTACTGAAGTGAATAACTTAATTAGTGTTGTTGCAGATCTTAAGTCAAAAGGCATCACTGTGGTGTTTGTTAGCCACAAGTTAGATGAGGTAATGGAAATTTCTGACCGTATAACGGTTATTCGTGATGGTAAAACCATAGGCACTTACCCAGCAGAAGAAATGGACAGTGATGAGCTGGCTTTCTTGATGACAGGGCAGCGTTTCGAATTTTCGCCCTTGGGTGAGTACACACAACAGGGTGACGTGAAATTAGAAGTGAACAACCTGACTAAAAAAGGTCAGTTTGATGACATTAATCTACAAGTACGTGCTGGTGAAATCGTGTCAATAACAGGGTTGCTTGGTTCTGGTCGTACTGAATTATGTCTCGCGCTATTTGGTATGACCAAGCCTGATAGCGGTCAAATAAAAGTGAATGGTAAACCTGTGACGTTTAGCTCGAATAGAGAAGCAATTGATCACGGTATTGGTTATGTGTCTGAAGACCGAATGAGCACAGGCTTAGTCATGGAGCAATCGATCCAAGACAACACAACAGCGACGGTTTTACCGCGATTAAGAAAACAAAATGGCTTCCTCGACCATATCAAGGCAACGCGTTTAGTTAGCCAGTTAATTTCTTCGCTATCAATAAAAGTGGCAGATCCTCTGTTACCTGTGACCAGTTTGTCGGGTGGTAACGCGCAGCGCATTTCTATTGCGAAATGGATTGCTGCAGAGCCTGAGGTGTTAATTCTCGATTCACCGACTGTCGGCGTAGATATTGCCAATAAAGAAAGCATTTACCAAATAGCCAAAGATCTCGCACTAAAAGGCATGGCCATCATTATGGTGAGTGATGAAATCCCCGAGGTGTTTTACAACAGTCATCGTGTCATTGTGATGAAAGATGGGCGCTTCTCCCATGATTTCCACTCTACGACATCATCAGAAAAAGAGATCATGGAGGCCGTCAATGCGTGATCGTATTCACTTAAATTGGACTGCATTAATCAAGCGTCATGAGTTTTATCTGGCCGCGCTGATTGCGTTGATGGTTGTTGGGTTGGCTGTTAGCTCAGAAGATTTTCTGACCTTAGGCAATATCTTTGATATGTCGGTAAGTTCAGCCATTTTAGGCATCATGGCTTGTGGGTTGTTTGTGGTGCTTATCGCGGGTGGGATTGATATTTCATTTCCAGCAACTGCTGCGATTGCTCAGTACGTGATGGCGACCTATGTGCTATCTGTGGGGGGCAATTTCTTTATTGCTTTTCTGATAGCCGCTGTTGTCGGTATGTTACTTGGTCTTATAAATGCAGTGCTGGTGTACAAACTCAAAGTACCAGCGATTATCATTACAATTTCAACGCTGAATTTGTTCTTTGGTTTGTTGATTTACTTTAGTGATGGCGCTTGGTTATACGGTTTCCCTGATTGGTTTATGGATGGGGTAGAGTGGTTTACGTTTGTTGGTAGCGATGGCTACGACTATGGGCTCTCACTGCCAATTATAACCTTGGTTGCCGTGGTTTTATTTACGTCATTCTTAATGTCTAAAACACGTCTTGGGCGTCAGATCTATGCGATGGGCGGTAATGCGGATGCTGCAAGTCGCATCGGTGTGAACTTATTTGGCATCAACTTATTTGTTTACGGCTATATGGGCGCTCTTGCGGGGATCGCTTCTGTGGTTCAAACCCAAATCACTCAATCTGTGGCGCCAAACTCATTAATGGGGTTTGAGCTGACGGTACTTGCTGCTGTGGTATTAGGCGGAACAAGCATGACAGGCGGTAAAGGAACATTGATGGGCGTGGTGCTCGGGGTGGCGTTACTGGCAATCATGAAAAATGGCCTCACTTTACTTGGTGTGCCTTCTTATTGGCATGCGGTTGTTACCGGTCTCATTATTGTATTCAGTATCAGTATGACTGCGCTGAATGAAAAGAAACAAGCATTACAGGGGGCATAATGGATCAGGTATTGAACGCATTAAAGCTACCGACGGACAGAAATATCCGTTATTTGTTAGTTATCCTCGTGAGTATTATTGCCATTATGGCAGTAGCAAGTGGTGATACCTTCTTCTCGATTGCCAATTTACAATCGATGTCATCGCAAATGCCATTGCTAGGAATGTTAGCGCTTGCTATGGCTGTGTGTATGTTAACGGGGGGTATTAATCTTTCTATTATTGCTACAACCAATGCCTGCAGCTTAGTGATGGCGAGTATTATCACCATGGCACCCGATAATACCATGGTACTGCTGCTGGCTTTGGTGGCTGGTTTGGTGACTGCGATTGTTATTGGCTTACTCAATGGTGCTTTGATTGCTTATGTCGGGGTTTCACCCATACTGGCAACCCTTGGCATGATGACACTGATCAATGGCCTGAATGTATTGATTTCTGGCGGTAGTGTGATGTCAGGTTTCCCTGATGCATTATTGGTGATCGGCAATGGTTCGATAATGGGTATTCCTATGCCATTGTTCCTCTTTGCCTTTTTCGCAATAGGTTTGTGGGGGTTACTTGAACATACCAGTCTAGGTCGCACTATTTATTTGATGGGGTCAAACGAGAAAGCAACGCGTTTCTCTGGCATTAACACCCAAAAGGCAGTGCTGTATGTCTATGCTATTTCATCGATTCTTTGCTGGGTTGCAGCTCTTATTATGATGGCAAAATTCAACTCTGCCAAAGCAGGCTATGGTGAGTCTTACTTATTAATCGCCATTTTAGCCTCGGTACTTGGCGGGATTAATCCAGACGGTGGTTTTGGTCGAATCATCGGCATTGGGTTGGCATTGGTTGTATTACAGACGTTAGAAAGCGGGTTGAACTTACTCGGTGTGAGCAGTTATCTAACGATGGCTCTTTGGGGTGGCATTTTAATTCTATTCATTACCCTACAGAAACGTAAAGCTTAGTGGAGAGAGCAAGATGAGTATTTATTTTATTGGCGTTGATGTTGGTAGTGGTAGCGCTAGAGCTGGTGTTTTCGATGCCTCTGGTCGAAAAGTCGGTGAAGCTAAGCGTGATACCCAAATGTTTAAACCACGGGCAGATTTTGTTGAGCAATCGTCAGAGAACATTTGGCAAAGTGTGTGTATGGCAGTAAAAGATGCTGTCTCTAAAGCGAATATTGACCCCGTCCAAGTCAAAGGTATTGGCTTTGATGCAACTTGTTCACTGGTTGTGCTTGATAAAAAAGGTCTACCACTCACAGTGAGTCCAACAGGCCGTAGTGAACAAAATATTATTATGTGGATGGATCACCGTGCAATAGCGCAGGCTGAACGGATTAACGCCACTGAGCACCCAGTATTGGCTTATGTTGGCAACCGAATTTCTCCTGAAATGCAAACGCCTAAGTTGCTTTGGTTAAAGCAAAACATGCCAAATACTTGGTCTCAAGCGAAGTACTTTTTCGACTTGCCTGATTTCCTTACTTGGAAAGCAACGTTTGATGATAGTCGCTCACTTTGCTCTACCGTATGTAAATGGACATACCTTGGTCATGAGAATAAGTGGGATGCACACTTCTTTGAACGTATTGGGTTAGAAGATTTATTGGCTGATGATGCAAAAGCCATTGGTAATGTGATTAAGCCTATGGGCGCGCCTGTTGGGGAAGGCCTGACGGCACATGCTGCTAATGATTTAGGCTTAATGCGTGGTACGCCTGTTGGTACCTCGATTATCGATGCCCATGCTGGTGGTATTGGCGTCTTAGGTGCGGCAGGTATGGCGGGCGAAACGGCTGACTTTAATAAGCGCTTAGCACTGATTGGTGGCACATCATCGTGCCATATGGCGGCATCAAAAACAGCACGCTTTATTGATGGTGTTTGGGGGGCTTATTACGGTGCCATGATCCCCGATCATTGGTTAAACGAAGGTGGACAGTCTGCGACAGGGGCGTTAATTGATCATGTGATCACTTCGCATCCACTTTATGAATCAATGAAAGTACAAGCAAGAGAAGAGGGAACAACGGTTTATCAGCTGTTGAATGATCACTTACTGAAGCTTGCTGGTACCAAAGAAAATATTGCGTTTCTGACCAAAGATATTCATGTGTTGCCGTATTTTCATGGTAACCGCTCACCACGCGCCAATCCGAACCTGACCGGTACAATGACAGGGCTAAAAATGTCGAAAACCATTGATGATATGGCGCTGGCATACCTAGCGACTATCCAGGCAATAGCCTTGGGGACTCGGCATATTATTGAGGTGATGAACCAAGCAGGGTATGAAATTGATACCATCATGGGCTGTGGAGGTGGTACGAAAAACACGATTTTCATTCAAGAGCATGCGAATGCAACGGGTTGTGTGATGGTACTGCCGGAAGAAAGTGAAGCCGTATTATTGGGCTCCGCTATGTTAGGCTCGGTAGCGTCTGGCTTTTATTCCGATATTCCTAATGCGATGAATGCGATGAGTCGTATCGGGCGCGCAGTGACACCTCAAACCGATAGAATTAAGCGTTTTTATGACATGAAATATCAAGTATTTCACCAAATGTATGAAGACGATATGAAGTATAAACAGCTGATGTCTGAATTTTAACCTTACCTCTCTATCGCCACCTCTTTACCCATAAGCCGCTGCCCAGCGGCTTTTTTTCGCCTAATGTAAACTTTGTAAATTGAATCACAATGAAAATTATTATCACTTAAAATACACTTCATTCTGATTCACCACTGAAACGTAATACATGCTTAAGAATAAAACAGTGCAGCTATGGTCACGTCGACTGCATATCTACATTTCCATGGCCTTACTACTTGTTGTGCTGTTTTTTGCCATTACAGGCATCACGCTTAATCGCCCACATTTATTCGTGAAAAGTCAGCCAGATATTACTGAGATTACCTTAGCCATCCCTGAAGGTTTATTACATTCAGATAAAGGGCGGTACAGCCCAGATGAAGTGCGTTTACTGGCTTATTTAACCAAAGAAGCGCAGGTTTCTGGCCAGCCTTCAGGCTTCAATGTTTACCGTGATATTGAAGATGGTGAATTAATCGAAGGCGAAATCGCTGTTGATTTTAAAGGCCCTGGCTTTAACTCGGCGGTTTTCATCGACATGACAACGCAAGAAGCGGTCATTGAGAAGACTCATTATGGCTTAGTTGCTGTACTGAACGATTTACACAAAGGACGTAACAGTGGGGAAGTGTGGCGTTGGTTCATTGATATTACCGCCTTATTAATGGTGTTTTTTGTTTTAACGGGCGTGTGTTTACTCATTCCTAAAAAGAAAACACTTAAAACATCCATGCAATGGATGACGCTAGGTACCGCCGTCACCCTAATTATCTTTTTTGTTGCAGTGCCTTAATAGCCAAATCGCTCTTTAGGCTTTGCAATCACAATGCGCCAAGTTAACTCACCTGAGTTAATTGCTCCATATATCAAGGATTATCTGATGAATTTGGCATTAAAAACCGTGTTGAAGTCCAGTGCACTTGTCGCTGCATTATCAGCACCCTTAATGGCACACGCAGCGCCACTTCCTACCAATGCGCAAATGGATGTGGAATTTGAAATACCTTATATCAAGGCATCGCCATACGCTCGCCCATATATTGCAGTCTGGATTGAAGATGCGAACCGTAAGCCGATACGTACCATAGAGTTATGGGTTGGTAAGGATGAGTGGCTAAAAGATTTGCGCACTTGGTGGCGTAAAGTGGGCCGTTATGATCGGGAATTGGTTGATGCTGTAACGTCTGCGACTCGTACTGTTGGTGAATACCGATTTACGTGGGATGGACTCGATGATTCAGGTGAACGTGTTGAGCAAGGTGAGTACACCTTCTATGCCGAATCTGTTCGTGAGCACGGTGGCCGTAGTGTTATTCGCCAGAAACTGAATTTAGCGGATAAACCTTTCAAAATTGATATTAAGCCAGCAGTGGAAATTGGCAACGTCGCGCTGACATACAAAATTAAATAGGACTTAAGAGAACAATCATGATCAAAAATAACAAAATGAAAGCGGCCGCTCTTGCGTGCACACTATTGACGGGTTTAGCGGTTTCAGCGTCTGCAAATGCACACCCTCGCTGGATTTTGCCTTCTCACTTTACCGTATCGAAAGAAGGCGGTGACTGGTTAACATTTGATGTGACAGCTTCACACGGTACCTTTGTGTTTGATAAGCCTGCGGGCAGTGAGTCAGCGCAAGTATTAATGCCTGACGGCCGTTTTGAGCGTCCAAACTTTGTGATTCGTGGTAAGCGCCGTTCTATTTTTGATTTCCACTTTTCAGAAGAAGGCACGCACAAAGTTGCTGTTAATAACGAGCCATCATACTGGACCGAATATAAAGCGGGTCGCCGTGACACCGTTAAATGGGTAAAAGCATCGAAAGCTGAGCGCGATATGTTACTCCCTGAGAAATCACGTGATGTTATTACTAAGATTAGCTTCACTCGTGCAGAGTCTTACATCACAGTGGGTAAGCCAACGCAAAAAGCATTGGAAATCGAAGGCAAACTGCTTGAGCTAAAACCAATTACACACCCAGCAGATATTGTTGAGGGCGAAGAAGTGACATTCCAAATGTTCTTCAATGGCGAGCCTCAAAAAGGTGTTACTGCCGATATCACACGTGAAGGTAGCCTTTACCGTAACCACCAAGAACAAATCGAAGTGGAAAGTGACAAAGACGGTTACATCCGTTTTGTTCCTGAACATGCTGGCCGTTACCTAATGCGTGCCCATTACAGCGGTGACCTTAAAAACCACCCGCTAGCAGATAAAGCTGGTGCGAATGTTCACCTAACGTTTGAAGCTGTTCTTCAGTAATTATTCTTAGTTTTCATAATAAGCCTGCCTCGGTAGGCTTTTTACTCTTTTTCGAGGTTGTTATGCAAAAGCAAATCGCGCTTTTCTTATTCTCATCAGCAGCGCTTTTCTCTACGTCTGCTCAGGCGCACTTTCCACTAATGAGCTGCTGGTTCGCATCTGATCAAGTTGTCTGTGAGGCGGGTTACAGTGATGGCAGTACAGCCATTGACTACGATATCAATCTTTACGATTACGATGATAATTTGATTGCAAAAGAAACAACAGATAAAGCATCTAAAGTGAGTTTTGCTAAGCCAGATACGGATTTTTACATTGTGTTTGATGCTGGCCACGAAAATCCAGTTGAAGTTGACGTTGTCGAGATCAAAGAGAAATGATCACCCAAACTGTGCGCTCCGATAACGGTGGCCGAGAAGGGAAGTGGGTTGCTTTATCCATTTTGCTGATCTTGATGATCTCGGCGGTATTACTTCCTTATCACCAGCAACAAGCAGGTACTGCCACGTTACCGTCTCACCAAATTGCGCTCACCGATATAGAGCAAGCGTCATTAGGACTCATTGCTGATTTACGTCTAGCGCATGAAGAAGTCAGAAACTTGTACTTTGATGCTCGCGATTTAAACGCATCTGAACAGCAGGCGAGTGTACTAGAAACTGAACTGACCAAGAGTTCATTAAGCCAATGGGCTGATATTGATGAACTGCGGGAAATGTGGCTGCCTCCTTTTATCGAAGACAAAAGCTGGGATTTCCAAGGCAAGCACCAGTGGACATTGATTGCACCTGCGACATACCAAGGTATTGCACAAGCATCTGGTGGCGCTAAGTCTTTGGTTCTTGTTGCAGTACATGAAACACCTGAAATTTGGTTAGATCTCAATAACAACGCAGCAGAACTTCTTGCATCAGAAACTGTGATTTCTGATAAAGCCTTGATTGATGCAGGCTGGATTCAAATTGCTTTTGAGCAAGCGAATGCTACCTCTCACGGACATTAAACTGTCTTTTTGCTTAATACATCGATACCCATACTGTCAGTGGTAACACAATGATAAAAATACTATCACCCGTAATTTCAGCTCAATCTGTTTTCTCCAAAGCACTTTTATGTAAAGTGGCTTCGCTATTTCTTCTTTCTGCTTTTAGCTCTTTTTCTCATGCTGCCGACAAACTCAATATCGGTATTACGTTGCAACCGTACTACAGCTATGTAAAAGCTGTTGTTGGTGATAAAGCTGAAATTTTGCCTTTGGTTGATGCCGGTTTTAACCCACATAACTATCAGCCACAGCCAAATGACTTACGCCGTCTACGCGAAATGGACGTGATCGTTGTCAATGGCATTGGTCACGATGATTTTGCAATGAAAGTGATCCAGGCAGCTAACCGCAGCGATCTTATTGTGATTGAAGCGAACAAAGACGTGCCTTTACTGCCAGCTATGGGTCAGTCTGTTGGTGATGGGGCGGTGAATCCACATACCTTTGTTGGTCTTTCAACCACGATTCAAAAGGTTTACACCATCGCCAATGAGATGGCGAAAATCGACCCAGAAAATGCACGTTATTACCGTGCTAATGCGCGTAAATACGCAACAACATTCCGCAAAATGAAACACAACGCCATGATGACGTTGGGCGACCTTGATACGGCCGGTATGACGGTAGCCACTACGCACAACGCGTACGGCTATTTACTGCAAGAGTTTGGTGTCGATGTCGCAACTGTAATTGAACCTGCACACGGTGTAGAACCTAGTGCGAGTCAGCTGCAAGAAACGATCGAGAAAATCCGTAAATCAGGAATTGATGTTCTATTTTACGAGCTAAACATGCCGAACCGTTATGTGGACACGATTGAGAAAGCAACGGGGGTTCAGCTATACCGTTTTTCTCACATGACACACGGTCCGTATGAAGCAAAAAAAGTGGAAGTTGAAACGCGAGAAAACCTAAATACCTTGGTTGAAGCCATGAAATTCGCCGCTGAAAAGAAAGGTAGCTAACTGTGGGACCTTCAATTGAATTAAGAAATGTTGGACTGACGTATGGTGAAAACGTCATCTTGCAAGACATTAATCATCGTTTTTCTGCTGGTCAGTGCCACATTGTTATGGGGCCGAATGGTGGTGGTAAAACATCGCTTTTGCGCTCAATTCTGGGGTTAACGCCTTTTTCGGGTGAAATTGACATTCAATGGGAGCAAAGCAAGGGCAAATTGGGTTACGTACCCCAAAAAGCCATGTTTGAAGGCAGTCTGCCACTGACAGTGATGGATTTCATTCTCTTAAACCAAAGCAGTAGCCCGTTGTTTTGGCGTCAAAATGCCAAGAATAAAGCGCGTGCGCTGACTCAACTTGAACGTGTTGGTATGGCAAACCGTGCTGATCGTCGTATGGGTCAGTTATCGGGTGGTGAGCAGCAACGTGTATTGTTTGCTCAGGCGCTGCTCGATGATCCTCAGCTACTAGTGTTAGATGAGCCGACCACGGGTATGGATGAGCAGGGGGTTCGCTATTTAGAGTCCTTGATTCATGAATTAGTAGCCGATAATCGCACAATTTTGGCGGTTCACCATGATGTAACTGCTGTACGCCGTTTAGATGGCCATGTGCATGTGGTTAACCGCAGTGTTATCGATAACGGCAGTGTCGCGGAAGTGTTGGTGCCTGAAAAAATTGAACGACTCTTTAATCATTACACTGCAGCACCTGCGGTATCTTCAGTCGACGCCGAAAACAAGAAGGAGGTCGCATGATGGATTTTGTTCGTCAGTGGGCACTCTTGGGTGTGGATGCAGGATGGCTTAGCGAGAGCTTTTCATATGCCTTTGTTGTAAATGCCGTTGTGGCAGCCTTGATGGTTGGTCCTTTGCTCGGTGGCTTAGGTACTTTGGTTATCGCTAAGCGCTTGGCTTTCTTTTCTGAAGCTGTAGGCCATGCTGCATTAACCGGCATTGCTCTTGGGGTTTTACTTGGCGAGCCGCCAGATAATCCAATTATTGGTCTGTTTAGTTTTTGTATGATTTTTGCGCTTCTGCTGCATTTTGTACGTAACCGAACCAATGTACCTTATGACACTTTAGTGGGGGTATTCCTTGCCTTAGCATTAGCGGTAGGTGCGGCTTTATTGATGTATGTGGCACGTAAGATTAACGTTCACTTACTCGAAAACGTCCTTTTTGGCTCGATCCTAACAGTAACAGACAGCGATTTACTGCTATTGGCAGGCAGTTGCCTGTTGATTGTACTGGTGTTGATCCCCACGTTTAATCGGATTTTATTAACCTGTATCAGCCCTGATATCGCCCGCGTACGCGGCTATGCGACTAATTTTTATGATTATCTATTTGTAATGATGATCACCTTGGTGACCATTGCTTCAGTAAAAATTATCGGTGCTGTGTTGGTCGGTGCGCTATTGCTGATCCCAGGTGCAACTGCTCGTTTGCTCACTAAAAATATGGGCAGTTTTGTGGTGTTATCGGCTGTGTTAGCCACTATTAGCTGCTTAATTGGAACCATTCTTCCAATGGAACTTAAATTGCCTGTCCCATCGGGTGCAGCGATCATCATCGTCTCCGCTATTTTCTTTTTGACTGCGACTTTCTATCGCATCGTACGTAAAGGGTAATCTTGTGCTTCAATCATTATCTACTAAAAGTGTACTTTCTCTTACTGCGTTAGCCATGGCGTTATCAAGTACAACGGCACTCGCAAAAGATATTCTCACGGCAACACCTGTGACTTATATGCTGGCGACAGAGCTGACGAAAGGCACAGAGTTAACGACTGAGTATTTACCGCCTAAGCGTTACGGTGTATCGCGTTTACCTAATTGGTTTAGTAACCAAGGGGCAGAGGCGACTGAGAAAGCGGCAAAAGAGGCGACGGTTGCATTAACCTTAGGTGCAGTTTGGGCAGCGGATCCTCTGTATGTTCATGCTCGCCAAGGCAATATTAATATTATCGAGGTGGATGCATCACAGGCGATATCACCGCGTGCCACAGGCGTTGCAGCCTTGCGTTTAGATGATGGTTCGTTATCCCCATTTGCATGGCTAAACCCTTCTAATCTAAGCCGCATGGCTGCGATTGTGAGTGATGATTTACAACGCGTATGGCCAGAGCAAGCTGCGGTGATTAATAAAAACCAGCAGTCGCTAATGGTGAATGTGCGCCAGTTGATAAACCAGCAGCAACAGCAACTTATCGAAGCTAATATTGATTCAGTTATTTTATTATCCACCGAGCTAGAAGATTTTGCGTCGGGTAATCAGCTGTTTGTTGTGGATCGTTTAACGACACCAGAGCTGGAATGGACTGATAAAGATAAAGCCAACTTGAAGTCTGCGTTAGAAGAAGACGAAACGTTATGGGTGCTAACAACCCGTAAAATGAGCGCTCAATTGAAATCGCTGGTTCCGAATGCAGAACGTGTTCTTGTGATTGACAGCGTAGATCGTTGGGGCAGAGCAGGCATTGATACTAAAGCGCCGCTTAAGCGTTGGCAGCTAGCGTTATAATTTGTTGTAACGTAAATAACTAAATGAGCCTGAGAAGTGATTTTCTCGGGCTTTTTTTTCAAAGCTTAAAAATCATATTGTTAGAATGAAAAAAGCTTCCGATGAAGGAAGCTTTTAAAATATGATTTGATGTTGTAGAGACATTAGCTGATCAGGCTTAGTCTAACCACTCGTCTTCACTCCAAATAGGGTTCAGGCGTTTGATGCAGGTAACAAAAGCTTTTTTCATTTCTTCTTGCTGTTCAGCAGGAATGTCTTGAACGCTTTCTTCTAGCATTTCTGTTAGTACAACAGAAAGTTCATCATGAATTACTTTACCTTTCTGAGTAATGAAAATGCGCTTTGCATTTTTATTTAGCTCATCAGGTGTTGTTGCAACTAAACCATGTTTTGTTGAGTGACGTAGGATACTACTGATAGTACCTTTAGATCTCCCCATACGGCGTGCAAGTACGCTAGGACGTTGTCCATCTTCAAAATCGAGTTCAATCAGTAACGCAAGACGTTCTACATTCAGTTCTGGGTGGCGACGTACCACTTCTGCTTGAACTTTGTTTTGTAGAAAGTGAGAAAAAGTTACAGATAACCCTGCTAGAGTTTCATGTGGTTTCATAATGCTCTCCTATATGTTTAACATCTTATATTGTTTATCGATAAATACAATCCGAGAGCCTTGTTTTTTTTATATATTATGAGATGTATTTAACTAAATCTATTTTTTGAGAAGAAAAAGGTACCGAACTGTCGCTTTTCACTATGCTAATAACGGCATGATTTATAGTGATATTGTTTGTGTTGATGAAAGTGATTTGTAGGAAGGTAAAAATGAGTATCAATGGATGCTGTATTAACAATTGCAACAAGATTTAAATTTGAACAATAGAAAATTTACATCCATTTTGCCCGTATTTTCTATTGCTCGACGTAATAATATGCCGCCTGATGCGTAGTGAGGTTCGGTGTGCCTCTGGTATCGTTGTGAAAAATCATTACAATGGCGCCTTCGTTTTTTATTGAGTGCCATCACTATGCGATTATTAAAGTCCTCTACACATCCTGATTTAACCGAGTTAGCGGGTTCGGTGTTTCATCGTCGTGCTGCGAGAGGAATCATTTTAGATGGCGACAATATTCTAATGCTTTATACCGAGCGTTATCATGACTATACCTTACCTGGTGGTGGGGTAGACGATGGTGAAGATTTGGTTGAAGGTCTGATCCGTGAGCTTGAAGAAGAAACGGGCGCGCAAAATATTCGCGATATTCGCGAATTTGGTATGTATGAAGAATATCGCCCTTGGTATAAGCCTGAGCATGATATTGTTCACATGGAATCTTACTGTTACGTTTGTACAATTGATGCAGAATTGGGTGAAACCAAGTTTGAAGATTACGAAATTAAAAATGGTATGAAGCCAGTTTGGATGAATATCTTTGAAGCGATTGCCCACAATGAAGACACCATGGCCAACAGCGATAAGAAAGGCATGTCAATTGAGCGTGAGACCTTCTTATTGAAGAAAATTGTCGAGGAGCTGATTGAACAGCCTCTACAGAAAGCATCATAAGCTTTACCGCTGATACTATGCTAAATGAAACCACCTTCGGGTGGTTTTTTGTTATTTGGTGTATTCTTTCTTCTCGGCTCTTAGCGCTAGTGTGAGGACATATGCCAAATACGAATCAGGTGATGTCACAATTCTGGCATCACCTGATGTGCCTATGATATGCGCTCTTTATATTTACTCTCTGAGCGCTATAGCTCCTGCATCAGCTGAATATAATTTCCACAGGTATCGTCTAATACCGCTATCATGACTGTACCCGCTTCCCTAGGCGCGATAGAAAATTGAACCCCCAGTTTTGTAAGCCTCTCGTACTCTTTCTTGATGTCATCGACAGCAAAAGAGGTCCAAGGGATCCCTGCTTCTTTTAAGGCGTTTTGGTATAACCTTGCTGGTTCAAATGCCATAGGTTCAAGTAATAGCTCAACCCCTGCTTGTTCTTGCGGAGAGACGACAGTTAGCCATTTGTGCTCACCGAGAGGGACTTCCGTTTTCTTGATAAAGCCTAAAATATTCGTATAGAAATTTAATGCCTTATCTTGATTTTCTACAGGAACGCTTGTTACGCAGATTTTGATCACTTAAATACACCTGTGCTGTTATGGAATAAGTAAACGATAGCCAAAGCGCCGATAAAAAACTTATTCCAGATTGCTTTTATGGTGTTTTTGGAACTCTCTTGGTGAGTACCCCGTACTTTTTTTAAAGACAGAAGAAAAGGTCGTGACGCTTTCATAGCCTACTTCAAAGCAGGTATGGGTGATGGAACGCCCTTGCCTTAGAAGCACTTTAGCTTTTGAAATGCGCATATCTTTCAGATAATGGCGCGGAGTGATCCCATACATTCTTTTAAATACGCGTACATAGTGGAAGCGAGACATAAATGCAGCTTTAGCGAGATCGTTTAATTCAATGTTTTCGGAATAATATTTCTCCATGAAGGCCTTGGATTGCCTAATAAGAGCGTATTGCTTGGGTTGTATTGAGTCCTCGCTGGCCAAACGATCGAGCTCTTTTTCATAATATGTCTTAGGAGGAGAGGAGGGCATTTAATGTCTGGAGTCTATGAAAAGTACACAATTAATTCTAACACGTTCATGCCTAATAGCTGTTAGCCCCTTCACTCTCTTTGCTCACCGTGTCCCCACATCATTGACTAAGCAAAACGCTTTATATTTTCTCTCATAATCTGATTAATCACTTCGCTGGTCCTGCCTTGAACGAGAAATCATCTATAGTTTTAATCATCACAACGTATTGTAAGGGAAAATGAATGTTTAAAGCTAAAGCGCTATTGGTTGCACTCGCTATGGTCAATGCCCCTGCGGCACTCGCGGATTGGGTGTTAGAGAATGACAGTTCATCGATAAATTTTTTATCCGTTAAAAATGCAAGTGTTGTCGAAACTCATCGCTTTTCGGCACTACAAGGCACGCTATCAGATTCGGGGAAAGCGCATGTTGTGATTAGTTTAGCGAGTGTTGATACCAATATAGACATTCGAGATGAGCGCATGCGTACCATGTTGTTCAATACTGATTTGTTTCCGAGTGCAATTTTGGATGCTCAGCTTGATCAGAAACAGTTAGCGGTAATGCAAGTCGGCCAAACCATGGTTTTACCAGTTTCTTTTACCTTAGAGCTTCACGGACAGCAGCAAACACTAGAAACGAATTTGCAGATCATCAAAGTTGAAAATGGTGACCTTCTTGCTAATTCTCTGCAGCCTGTGGTGGTTGATGCGGCCAAGTTTAAGTTAGATGAAGGGGTAGAGGCACTACGAGAGGTTGCTAAGTTGAATACTATAGTGCCGAGTGTACCTGTTTATGTTTCACTTCATTTTAAAAATACCCAAGTGCCATTAGATAGTGATAAATAACCTTGGTATTATCTATGCTTAGTTAATACAGGTTTGAGCTATGTTTCAGAAAGAACACTTGGTAAAGCTCGCGAACATGAAAATGCCATTTGGTAAATACAGTGGTCGCGTGCTTATTGATTTACCAGAAGAATACTTACTCTGGTTTGCCAATAAAAATCAGTTTCCCTCGGGTGAGTTAGGTGATTTAATGCAGCTCTGTTTAGCCCTCAAAATAGATGGCTTGGATTCTGTGGTGAGACCCCTTAAGTATGGAAACTACCCCTAAAATCTATAATTATGCTCGTGTTAGCACCACGAAACAGTTGCAAGGTGTTGGCTTAGAAACGCAGCAACAGAAAAGTGTCCTCGATGACTTATCCAAAGAACATAACCTTCCTATTGATGATGAGAATTTCGTTGATCAGGGGCTAAGCGCATACCATGGTAAACATAAGGAAGGGGCGCTTGGCCTTGTGTTATCTCGTATAGAAAGTGGTGAAATACCCTCGGGCAGTATTCTTGTTGTTTTCTCCCTTGACCGCCTTTCAAGAGAAACCGTTAACGTCGCAATGGAGCAATTACTTAGTATTATTAACCGTGGTGTGCGTGTGTATACGCATATTGATGGCAAAATGTTTGATGCTAAGAGCCAGAACTTGACAGCAGATCTTATTGTTTCGTTGATTACAATGCAGCGAGCAAATGAGGAATCAGAGACGAAATCGAAGCGCACCATTGCTGCTGCTAAGATTGCTTTAAAGCGCTGGAAAGAAACAGGTAAACCACAAGGTGCTCTTGGGCGCACGCCATTTTGGATAGATCAGCGTACAAACACGTTTAACATTAATGCAGACGGTGTACAGAAAGCGGTTGAAATGCGGATCGCTGGCTACGGCGACTTAAAAATCAAACAGTATTTAGATGCCAATTTCGAATACAAGCCGACAAGGCGGAAGGGCACAGTAAAACAATCCAAAACATGGGATTACATTGCAATCAGCCAGCTATGGGGAAAACGCTCATTGATTGGTGAAAAAACCTTTACGATAGAAGGTATTGCTCATGTTATGGAAAATTACTACCCAGCACTAATTGACGATTACACATTCCGTAAGCTCCAAATCCGAACAACTAAAAAGCGAGGAAGAGACACTGGAAGCGGCAAAATTCCATTACTAAAAAGCCTTGTTCGTTGTGATATTTGCGGTGGTGCAATGGTTTTTATGGACAAAGGCGGTGACAGAGTCAGCTATGTGTGCAATTTGGCGTTGAAGGGCGAGCATGAGCGCGAACTCTACAATGCCAATATGCTGGATTTGTTGACTCTAGGGATTTGTAAAGATGCTTATCTCATAGAATCTGACAAAGCAAATAACGCTACCCAAGAAAATAACAAGTTGAAGCTAGAAGCTGAGTTGGTTGCGGAAAAAGAGAACCGAGTCAAGTTATTAGAGTATTGCCGAAGAACGCCAAAAGAATCATTCTTTGAGCTTCTTGAAGAAAGTGAGAATAAAATTGACGAGCTTGAAGACAAACTGGATGCCCTTAACAACGCTGATGTAGTCTTAAGTGCAGATGAGTTAGCCAGCTTGCCTGATATTTTTACTGATGATGTTCGAAAAGACTACTTACACCCTGAACGGTTGGCAATTCGCAATAACCTCTATCGTTTTATTTCTTCAATTACTTTGAATCGTAAGTTTGAACCTTGCAGTGATGCCAAGACTAACTTCGCCAACTGCGTCGATATCACTTGGCACTTCAAAAATGGTCAAAAGCGAAGACTTGCGATGTTGCCCTACGAGTACACAAAGACTGAAGGTGGTGGCGAAGGGCTTTATCTGCCATTTGTGTATATGTATGGCAGCAAGAGCCTTATCAAAGTAGAAGATGGTGATCAGCTTTTGTCAGATATTTTGACGAAACTTCACAAACTAGACCTAACGAAGTGCCTGTATCCGAGCAAAGGGCAGTATCAATGGAGTCGACGTACTCTAGAGTGTGGGAAAACCTATTGGGTTCCGCTTGATGAGGCTGTCTTTATCGAAAAGGGGATGAAAATTGTCGCAACGAGTGTCAACGGTACTGAAAAGGAAGGTAAAGGTCTTAAGGCAGAAGAAAATTACCTTTCCCTGATGTTTAATGACCCATCAACGGATGATATCGTTTACGACTATCCTGATTCTACATTCATTGAATTAGTCTGTAAGTTTGGCTTCGCTGAAACGCGTGATTTTACAGATTTTTTACGGGATAATCACTTCAATAGAGAACTCTACTCATCACTCGACTTTTTGATGTCGTAAGAGTTGTTCGTTTTATTGTTGATAACGCTTCTAGAGCGCCGATGAAAGGCGAATAGAGGCGTTATCTTCCAGAGTACTTGATATTGATACGATTTCTATGGACAGCTTAACTCAACTTTTCTGCAGGCAACTTGGCTAGAAGGCATATCTTCATTTAGTATCATGCTAATGTAAAAACAATGGGGAAGCTGCTCAGCCAAAGGCACTTTGATGCTTAATCCTCACTTAATCAAAGCCCCCTAAAGAGTGGATTGATTACGTGATCTTACATGAACTTTGCAATATCGCAGAATACAACCACAGCGAGCGCTTCTAGCGCTTATTAACCAGCGTGATGCCTAACTGGAAAGAAGTAAAGAGCAAGCTAGATGGTATCTGGCTGAATTGTATTTGAATGAGCGAGAATAATAAGAACGACAATGAGTAAATTATCGCAATCAAAGAAAATAGCTATCTTCCTACAAGAGAATCCCAATCAGCGATACACGGCTAAGGCTATTGCAGAGGCGATCACTGCACGTTATCCAGAAGATTATTTAGATAAACGAGCGAATCCTCGCTTTGAAACCGAGCAAGAATTTATCTCACAAGTTGTCGCTGAAGTTGGCGCTCAAAAACAAAGTATTCTTAATCAATCAGATAAGATCAAATGGCAAGATAAACCACGTCCTAGAGTGTACTGGTTTGATGATGGCTCGTTGTTGGGGAATGACGAACCTCAACCCGAAGAAGAGCTATCAGACGAAGCGCCGATAAACAATACGTTGAGTGAGCATGATTTATATCCGATCTTAATGGATTACCTAAAGTCAGAGCATCAACTTTACTGCCTACGAATCGATGAAAAGCGGTCAAAGAATAATTTAGGTAGCGGTGGCAATCAGTGGTTGCACCCCGATATTGTCGCGATGGAACCTGTTGCGCAGCAATGGCATCAATACGTTAAAAGTTGCGTACTTCAAGGTGGCGGTCAAAGCGTTCGCCTGTGGTCATTTGAAGTTAAGAAAACCCTAACAATGGGCAACGTGCGTAAGTGTTTCTTCCAAGCGGTCAGCAACTCGTCATGGGCTAGCGAGGGCTACTTAGTGGCAACGTCGATTGCTGATAGCCGTGTTGAGCAAGAACTGCGTATGTTAAGCGCTTTGCATGGTATTGGTGTCATTCTGCTTTCTGTAAGCAATCCATCAGAAAGTGAGTTGCTGCTACCAGCTAAAAAGCGTCCTGAGGTTGATTGGCAGTCCGTGAACCGAATTGTCGAAGAAAATGCTGATTTCAAAGACTTTATCGATCTTGTTTCTAACTACTACCAAACAGGTCGTGTTCGCAGTAAAGATTGGAACCACTAAGGAGAGCCACTATGCATTGTCCCTCTTGCGAAAAGAGTCTTGATTGGGATTGGCTCGAAGATGAGTGTATCGAACCGCATGAAGTGTTTGAGTGTCCTCATTGTAGAGAAAATTTGCGTTACGAGATTGATGAAGGCACGTATCTTGGCGCACAACATGTAACGATTGAAGTTGTGGATGATTAAGAAAATGGCAAATACATACCTTTTTCAGGGTAACCCTAGATATTACGATATGGATACCTACTTGGCGACTCATTCATATATCTACTGGCGTTGTCCAAACTACAAAGACAAGATTCAAATCGGAGACAAAGCCATATTGTGGCGAGCTGGTAAAAAGGCAGGCATGATCGCTGTTGGGGTAATAGTCGAAATACCTACGCCAGCCTCAAAAATCCAATTTCCTGAATTGTTGGGACAACGTTTCTGGACTTCAGATGAAATGGATGTCGATGATATAAAGATCGGCATTAAAATTAAAGACGTTCGTTTAACTTATGATGAAAGTTCTACATCACGAGAACACTTCAAATTGAATCCCATAGTCAGTAAGCACCGCATCATAACTAACCCCACAGGAACAGTATTTAAACTCGAAGGTGCCGTAGCTGATGCAATGTTCTTGGATTGGAATAATACTAGTGACTTAGAAATAGGTGAGTCTACATCTAGTGAAATTTTTGATTCTGAGGGTAAGTATCGTTATGTGCTGCACAAGAGAAGAGAGCGTTCAAGTGCTTTGCGCAAGGCGAAAGTTAAGCATTTTCTGACAACCAATGACTTCATTCATTGTGAACTATGCCGTGTAAATCTAAACGAGAAATACCCAAGTTCTCTTTCTGAGGGATATATTGAAGTTCATCATATCAATCCAATATCAACACTGGCTGAGCACACACCGACTCACATCGATGATTTGATATTGTTATGTCCTAATTGTCATCGAATGGTGCATCGAACGAAAGATGCGGAGAAAAACTTGGAAGATTTGAAGGTGTGGTTTTTAGATAAGTAATATTTATTTAATGCAACTAAATATGGGGGGGATGTATTAACATACTATTATTAGCTCCAAGCTGAATAGTAAATATACATCAATCATCGCCAAGAAATAGCTTCTATTATTGCTTATTCTTGTTTCACGAAAATCCCTTTTGATACTATAACAAGCTTAAGTACCGCCTATGCGATGCGTTATTACCATCGGTTTTTATTCACTTATAAGCAGATGAATTGGCAGGTTCTCGATTACAATTAAAAAGTTGAGAAAAAAATTTGTATTTGGCGATGATAAGTCAAAGTATAACTAAACATCGAGCAAGAATTGATATTGCTAGTTTTAATATAACCAAGTTATCAAGTGATGATTGCACTTTTTTAATAGATTTTTTATTCTTATAAGAAATACTTATGGAAAACATTTCTAAAAAATGCAAGTCAGTTTATGAAGAAGCTTCTGATAATGCAGCAAAATATGAATACAGCAAACTGAAAGTAGAAGACTTAGTTATTGAACATTGTCTTGAAAAGGGCTTTATTACACCAAGTGATGTCACCGAAAAGAAACGTAAGTACCTATTAGTAAAAGGGTTTGTTGAAATATCACTTGACGCGTTTAGGCTTGTCGAGGATATTAATATAAATGATATTACTCAGCATAATCTTAATGATTATTTAGAATACAAAAAGAAATTATCAACACGAATTATTAAAGGGATGTCAGAAAAGTTGTTGGCTAGTTTGCCAGATTTTAGATGATAAAAGCATGGCATTAAAATTCAATGCGTTGCACGGTTCTTTGATTTTAAAATAAGTGAAAACTAATATATTGATGAGAGAAGTAGAGGTGTGATGCTGTATCCCTAGAGTTCTTTATTAATCTGACAGTAACCGCTTTGTGTGTGGTTACTGTCAGATTATATTTTGGCTAGATTTTTTGCTCGAATTGGCTTCCCATTCGTTTAGTGGGAGATACAATACAAACTTGCTTTAATTGTTTGAAAGCACGCTGGTGTTTCAGTTCAAGCCTCCACTTACCAGTTAATTCAAGTAATCTATTAAGGTCACGACAGTTGCATTGAGTTTCTTGATAGATGTCTCCAAATCCTCGCGCTTCTGCTTTTCTTCGGTTAATGCTTCCTGCAAGTGTTTTAATTGTATCTCTAAGTTTTGTGAGGACTTTAAATACCCATGTTGAAGAGCTTTTAAGTTGATTAGTATGGTTGTTAGCATATTGATTTATTTTGTTTTTATCCTTCTTTTCAAAGGTTTTGTTAACTGGCAATACAAGAGTTTTGGGTTCTCTTTTGATTTTACGATTTGATGACAAGGTTGAAATGGCGTGATTTCGTATTCCAGTGTCAGGTATCTTCCTAAGATTATTCCCGCAAGCAATATTGCTAGGCTCAGGCACATTGGATACAGCCAATTGTGACGGCGTTGATTTGCTAGGTGTTGGTCTATAGAGTTTTCGACGATGGCACGCGATATGCTCATTTCGTTCTTTAAGCTTTTGTTTGTTTGATTTAAGTCGTTCGTGATGTTGACAAGCAAAGCTTGCAGTTCTTTCTGCCTGTTTTGCTGTGCTAATTTCAATTCCTGTGTAAGATTTGCCATAAAGTTCGCCTTTGAGGCGTATAGGTTTTTGGTATCCGTCTGCTTTAAAAGAGATAGATGATTTAGTGTTGCGAGTGACAGTCACACCGTCAATTTTGTTTAATGCATCAATCACATCTTGCTGCTGATTCAAAATACCATTTGCGGCAAGCTCAAATAGATAAGCGTCTATTTGTGCCATCAGCTCTCGCCTTGATTTTGAATTGTTACCTGAAGTAAAAGTTCTAGCCCTTGATGGATCATTGGGATCGGTAAAACCAAAGGTGTCGTTGGCAATACATTTCCATGCATCAATACGCGTCATATCTCGTCTGTGGACGTATGGCGTTAACGCTTTTCCTGTGGTCAGTTCCATGTTCACTATATGGAAGTTCAGCTCCAGTCGCCCTTTGTCTCGGTGTTCAATCCAGACAATGTCGTATTGCTGTGAAGTAAGTCCGCTCATCAAAGTATGCTCAAATGAAACCATCAGTTGCTGTTTTTGATGAGCAGGAATGTCAACTTCTTCAAAGCTCAAACAGCCGTATGTGAATGCCTTTGAAAAGCGGCTTGCCTGCTTTAACCATTCCCTTGTTATTTCTGGGTTGCCAGATAGTAACTGAGGTGCAACTGAACGGCGTTTAGTGCCGCCTTCCAGGTACTTCAAGCCGTTCTGAGCAGATGAGTGATCACCTTTGAAAAATTTAACTATCATGGTGTTTGTTGGATTAAGGTACTTAGCTGTGAATTCATTAGTACAAGTTGTGCTTGCACCGCCACTAAATCCACGAGTGAACCAGATTTTTTCACACTATTTATATGGCGTGCGATTTGGTTAATGTTATTTCCAATCAATGCAACATGACGTATTAGTGCTGGATCTTGTTTGAATATTTTGTAGCGTGCTTTTGCGTGACAGGTGTTGGGGCTAAGTGCCACTGCACGCAACCACATGGATGTATTGCCATTTGCATTGGCAAAAATTTGCTGCTTTTCTTCTTTCGTGACACGTAACTGAATGTATTCCGTTCTGGTTACTTTTTTGATGCAGTTCATCATATTTCGGCTTTGCTTTTATGCTGCGCAGCAGCTTTAGGGAGGGGATTAAAGGGGTAGGAACGTACCACTTTGCCAGCGATTTGGAAATGTAAGGAACGTCATGACAAATCTATGCTGGCTAGATAATCACCTCTTTATAAATATAATAATTAAATTCAGAGGATGCAAATCATCGAATTGAATAGCTCAGTAACGGTGGTAAATTTAATAATTTGGTTTTCGTAAGGGTGCTGTTCTTGTTTGTATTAACACCGACGATAGCGCCTTGATACCAACGATCATTTTGAGGTAGGAACTTGCCAAGCTAAAGACTGGATTTATCGTATTCGTCAGAAAGGTATGGATATTTTTAGATCTAATCATTTGGAATGGATAAATGATTAACATTGATTTGTAGATTACCTAATTTGTTTTAGCTGTGATTGCATTAAAAAGAAAACATCAAGAATATTGAGGCTTGAACTTTTTAGGTGGTTGTAATTGAGTGGCTGATCAAAATTAAACATTGTGAATGTGAATGTGAATGTGAATGTTAGGGGGTATGTATGATCACTTTTCTTTGAAGCTGTGAAATTAAAAATATAAGCTCAGACCTTTTTGATGGGAATGAGCTTTTATTTAGAGATTATTTTGCAGGTGATGCAGGTGATGCAGGTTACTCTCCCTGATAATCGGTATGGACTAAATATCTTTTCGTGGGTTTATCTACTGAAATAATATATCCTTTTTTTTCTAGCAGCTTTAATGCTTCATCTCGCTCTGACGATTTTTTTAAATTCTTCCAGCCCTTTTGCGATAACTGGTGCTTAGTAAAGTCGGGGTAAAGCTTCGCTAGATTACTTTCTAGTGATAGGGCAGAAGGGCTCACAGTGTTGCAATTACTCATAGTTAATATTCTTTTAGTGTGGGATTTTAAGTATTTCATCCAAGAGATTGCTCGAACCAAACTTTTCTTCCCAACTTTTAGTGCTGGTTCAAAAGGTTGATTTTGCGAATGTGCAGCAGCTTCATCAATTAAATGAAAAGTAAGAGCTAGTTTTGCACAGTGTGCAGGGCGTTTAGCAAACATAGATTGCCATTGTTCTGGAACTGTTTTTTCTTCTTCGAGTGCTTGTTCAGACCACCTGTTCCACATCAATTGAGCATCCCTATTGAATGAAAATTGAGTAGGATTGAGTGGGGAATTTAATTCTGCTACTTTCTCATACATCATTTTCAATTTTTCAATTAACCAATAATTTGGCCTTTTATCGGTGATAAAGGACTTATTTGAATCGGGATATACAGACATTTGTAGTAAGCGTTCAAGTAGACCATCATCCTTACGCCCCGCCATTTTTTCAGTAACTAGCGGGAGTATTAAAGAAGGTTGAATTCCCCCGAAAACATTTACAATAACTCGTTCTAGCTCAATATTTTCTCGACTAATCCTTTCCTGAATATATTTATTTTTTGAGCCATTATAAGCTTCAAGGTAAAAAGAACGTTCATGCTCCCTACCTGTTTGATTTAGAGTAGAAAGCCATCCAGATAATTCATCTCGATAAAGCAATACGCCAGCAGGGTTTGACTTCAGCCTTTTACATAATGCTTCAACAGTGCAGTCGTTGATGTATATATTTCTTGCAAGAGCTTCAGTCGGCGGCGATAACTGTTCAATCTCTTCTAAGTAGCGCATACCCTCAGCATCTTTATTCGATTCAAAAGCCTGTTTGGACTTAGCCTCCAGAGTAGATACCTTTTGGTTATACATTGATTTTTTAATCTCATACGCACGTTTTTCAAGTCCAGACTGTTTAGAAATTACAGTATCCTGAACCTGTTGTAAGGGACCAATACCGCAACTTGCTGATGGTGTTTTATTACCTGAAGCGTTAGCAACCATTGCACCCCATATAGTTAGTGGAACAACCCAGTTGTCGTTTTGTTTAGGTCGAATTTCAACATTGCCCCCTGCAATGGCTGCAATAGAGATTATTGTGCTGATTGCAGAAAAGTCTGGGGCTGTATTATTGATCCTGTATGCATGTTCGAAAATACACTCTCTTATCGATGTAGGTAGCATCATACGATTTAGAGGCATGACTGGAGCTAATTTATTAACAATCAGAGGTTTTTTGTCTGTCCACTTTATTTGTGTTTCAGGTGTTTCAGGTGTTTCAGGTGTTTCAGGTGTTTCAGGTGTGTCAAGGTTACCTGCATTACCTGCATTACCTGCATTACCTGCATTACCTGCATCTATATAAGAGATATCAGTTTGACTATGTTCAGATAGATCGATAGTTAGTGTTTCGTTTTTCTCTTGATATGGGTTTAAAGTCTCTCGACTAACAAAATTATGATTGTTCATAGGTTTATTTTTTTGAATCATAAGATTTGATTTCGATTAAAGTCAAGGGGAAAGAATAAAAAAAGCAATTTATTTGACTTGGCTAGCTGTGGTTGACCAGACCAGACCAGAGTAGTGCCCTCTGTTTGTAAGGGCTTAAGCGCTTTTTGTCGATTTTCTGCTTGGTAGAATTTTACAATTCAAGGAGGAAATGAACTCTCAGAATTGAGAGGATCAGTTTAAAATTTGCTTCGATCCGAAGTAATTTACTAAAAGTAAGGACTTTCCGATAATGAGCTGGGTATGTTCATGGCTTTAATGTTGGAATATAAGATTAAAGGACTGGAAAGTGTTATTAGGACTTTGATGTGTGACTGACCTCGCCATAAAGAACCAAAGTGAGTTAGTGTAGGGAAGTTGAGTGTGGGTTATAGCTCAAGTGCAACAGCTTTGAATATAGTAGATATTCTTAAGGGGGGACTCGAAAATCCCTCCATCTTTATTTACTAAGATAGTTGTGATTATTCCTCAAAAAGTGTGAATACAACTTTCTTCAAAATATCCTTTTGAAATAATCGCAGCCTTAGCTATTTCAACATCAGGCACAAATAGTACTATAGCTAGATCTTTTTTTGCTCTAGAGCAGCAAACATAAAGAAGACGTCTTGTTCTGTCAGTTACAGAGTCATTACCACTATCTAGATTAGCTTGATCTTTTTCGGACAATGATGTGAAACCAAAAAGTTTTCCGTATGAAAAGCTATTATGGTTGCTTTCATCATCATTTATAACAAGTAATACTCTTTCAAATTGAGCACCTTTAACACCTTGTTGTGTAACAAATGGAGAAATATCATCAATGTATGATTTGTATGCAAGTATTTCTTTTGCTGGGCAATTAAGAAATGCATTAATTGCTGATGTTTGTTCTGATTCAACATAATCTCCATTTAAATAAGGAATAAACCTTTCATCAATGTTAATCGTTTTTCTATCATATATATATGCTAATAAATCCCTAAATGTCACCTGACTATCTGGTCTAAGATTGTTTGAAATATGGTAGATGTCATCAGACAGGTTATTCAAGGTTTGTGATAGGTCACTATCTAAAATCGATTCTGCACTAAGTAGGGGAGATATTGACCTTAATATTGATATTACTTCATAATCATCATTTCTTAAATGTGCTTCAACTAGTGGTAATATGGATTTTAAAAAGTCCTTTAAAACCCATGAAGTACCATCTAGTAATCCATTTTTTAAACTGTGGTTACCATTATCATTAAGTGCTGAATATATTGAGTCGAATTTTAATCGTAAAGCAGCCATTCTATGAATTAGAACTAACATTCTTATGTCTTTGTTATTGCTGTTCCATAATGGGTCTTCACATGTCTCTGATAAATAATTCCTAACATATTCTAATTTACTATGATGATTACTATCTTTGTTATAAATGAAGATGTTAACACTGCCGTCAAGAAGGTGAGGTGATCCATCTACTTCTAAAACACGTCCACCAATTTGTACAAGATCATCGCTTTCTGCTCTTATATTTTTGATTGTTTTTAAAACTTCTTGTGGACATCTGAAGTTTTCAGGTTTGTTAATGGTTAACCAACCTTCTTCAGGCACAATAGTGCCAACTCCTTCCATGTATATTTTTTGCATAGGATCACCAAAGAATCCTAGATAAAAATCAACATCTACAGTTTCATATATTTTCTTTAGAGCAATAACAATATTTTTGTTAGTGTCTTGACTTTCGTCTATGAATATAACGGGGAATCTTTTTGCTATAATCTTTCTTAATAAGATATTATTAAGAATTATTTCAGGTACCATCTTTAGAATATCACTATGTCCGAGAACTCCATTAACATAATCACTTCCCATTCCATAGCTTAGGCTTTCTAATCGAGATATTTGTGGGATTATTTCTTCATATCTTGCAATGTCTCGCCTTAATTTTACACGAGTGCGTTCCTGTGTTCTTTTCTTTGCAATTCTTGATTCTGCTTCAGTTATTTTATTATTAAGGTTATCTATTATCCATTGAATCATATCTTTCTTAAATGGTTGAATTATTCTCCAGAGAAAGCTATGAATTGTAGAAATATGGAAAAGTTCTGAATTACCAATATCATCAAGAATTTCATTAACGGCCACTTCAGTATATGTTATACATGCTATTTTCTTGTTTTGTGATAGATATTCCTTAGCCTTAACTTGCTTAAGGTGATCAAGTGCTTTAATTAGCGAAGTGGTCTTGCCCGAGCCTGCGCCAGCAACCATTACAAATCCAGATTTTTGCTCTCTAGATAATAGCTCTCTTAAATCAATGTCTGCTTGAGTATCAGGTGAATTAATTCTACTAGTCATTAGCCTCTCTCCGATAAATCGATAACAATCTTGCTTTCGAGCCAATCTAACCCTTCTTTTATATATGTAGGAACATTCCAATCATCTGTATCTTTCATTATTAAACCGAGAGCAAATTCAGTTTTGTTAAAATGCTTAGCTTTAACGCGGTTATGGATCTTCTCAATTAATACATCAAGTGACTTCTCATCATTCTTTGCAATTCTTAGCTTTATATCTTTTTGAGCATTGCTTTGACACCAAGCTAAATTATCAATTGCAAAAGAAACCTCAAGTGTTCGGCCTGTTATGTTTTTTGAAGAGTTATTCCAACTTACATTAGTTGGAGTTTGGTATGCGACTCTAACATAACCATTTTCGCTAGTTTTTTGTTCATTACTAGCTTGGATTAAGTCAGAAATTTGATTAAGTTCCGGTAACCACTGTATTAACATCTGATTGGATGTAACAGCATTTTCTGTTTCAACTAAGCATGCTGTTCCATTTACCTCATCTTCATCCTCCTCTTCATTAGATGTTTCTGAAGGAACTGAACCAGTAACACTATCAATATCTGTAATGATTAGAGTTGTTAGTCCTAGAAAATCAATTAAAGGTTTGAATTTATGTCCATAGGCACCACCAATTTCAAGTATTGTTAAGTAACATGATTTTAATTTTGGATTTGAGTTTTCAATCATTTGCGGTAAAAGTAGACGCTCAACATTCCCTTCAACTAATACTGCCGCGTCTGCAAAAAATAAATCACAATGTGTCAACTTCAAGTATTTTTGAAGAAAATCTCTTATTGGCTTTTCATCTTCTTCGAAATAGTTATAAAATTGACTAAGATTAAGAACTTTAGTTTCTTTATTATTTAAATCTCGTCGAAAGTATCTTATTGGAATAAACCCTTTCTCATATAATATGTGGGTAGAATGTGTTGTAACAACTAGTTGAGTTTGTAAATGTGTATCGGAGTGATCTAGTGCAAGTAGATCCATTACTTTTCGAATGAAAGCTTGTTGAAGTTGAACATGAAGGTGCGCTTCAGGTTCTTCAATAAATATTAAATGTAAAGCAGGGCGTGACTCTTCAATATCAAGCCATTGTGTATGGATATCAAGTAATTCGATTACCATATATATTAAGTTCTTATACCCTAATCCATTATATCTATCGGGTAGTATATGACTGCATCTATCGTCTTCTGTATCTAATGAGTAATATACCTTAGCCCCGTCATTATTCGATAATATTGTTGTAGGGTTTAATGATGATTTAATTACGAGGTTTGGGTTTGATAATCCGGGGTAACCTAAGTGTGATAGACTGTCTAAAGTTGGTTCAAAAACCTTAGCAAGATGGTCATTTAGTTTTGACTCAGAGGTTGAGAGTGCTTCAATAGTTTCATAGTCATCTTCGAGCTTTTCTAGATTTCGTTCATAGAAACGACTAAGACGTTTTGATAACTCCTCAGATCTGTTGCCTTCTGAGTTATCGGATAAGTGACGTTGTGCATGTAGAAAATCAACTTTTATTAAAGAGTTAATTAGCTCTTTTCCGCTTTTTCCTTTCTCCCTTGATATTAACTCTGGTTCATAATCTTCAGTTTCATTAAATTCCTCATTAAACTTGGAATGATCGAGAACATAATATTTAAGTTCATATTCTTTTTTCAGGTTTTGTTCTAGGAATTCTTTCAGGTTTTTAGGCTGAGGTTGAAATGTTATTTCTCCTGCTTCATTTGTTAAAGCATTAGATCTAGCTTCTGCTTTTGCTTCTTGGTAACGAACTAAGAGTGAGCGGATATCTATAGGCGAGAATTTGATTCGTATGCCTACGTAGTTTCCTTCCCATTGCAAACTTGGTAATAGTTCGATTATCCGATGTAAATTTTCTTCATTGACTTGTAGCCAGATGTCTAAAGAAATTGTCGGTGGCGTTGCTTCTCTAATATTGCCACCAACCTCTATATTATTCCAACTATCAATATTGAAATCGTGTACTGTGAATTTATCCTTTGAAGCAGCCGTGAAAAGTTGTAATGCGTGACCTGTAGATGTTTTTCCGCTGTTATTGGCTCCAACAAAGATTGATAAATCTCTATCGAGTTCAATAGTTACATCTTTGAGCCTACGAAAATTTTGAATTCTTAACGCTTTTATATGCATAGCTAATCCTAAGGTGTATAACTAATCTGACTGTTATAAATGGGGGATCCATGCACGAACCATTCACCTAACTAGATACATGGAATTAGGAGGGAGCCTTGAATTCCCCGTGAACAGTGAGTGTATTCCTAGTTAGTCTTTTATCAAGTTTTTTGTAAGTAAAGTAAGGCATGTCTAGATGGTTGTTCTTTTCTAGCATCATTGACCAGAAGGAAGCTGTTTTTATTGGACTCAGAGCAAGGCTTCTCGGATGGTGAGTGTTGGTTATGCTGATGGCACTTACGCTTGAGTTTAAGATTGAAGGGTTGGATATCGTGTAAAGCCGCTTAAACGTATGTTGCCTTAACCCGATCAACTTGAGCGGAAACGGGAAGCCTACACGTATGTTGTGAGCTTTTTCTTTGGGGGTGGGGGAGCAAAACCAGTTGATATTGCCATTAGTTACCACTGTTTTAATAAACAGTGGTATTATCCTAACTTAATCAAAGGACTAAGAGATACGGTGAGGTGCTAGGTGGTCGATAACCCAATAAAGAAAAAAGAAATTAAAGCTTTTTTAGATTCTGATAGCACTGCACTCAATACTTTCCGTACCCTCACTCTGTTTGGCAGGAATTCAGCAACCTATAAGTTTGCTCTTTGCCACTCGTTGATGCAGCAATCAGCTATCTGCGAACTGAAATATGAGGATGTTCAAGAAATATTCCTTAAAGAACTCGTTCGACACTACCGTAAAAACAATCACCAGTTTGCAAAGAAAGAAAATGCTTTTACTCATAGCATTGACCAATACCTGAACACGGAACAGTCTGAAGCTGACTGGCAAAAGCTAAATAAAACAGCTGGTAAATATATTTTCAATGATGTGTTCAGAGCTTTCCAAAATGTAGGCTCGGGAACAATCGATAAAGAGTATTTGCTCTTTGAAGATGTACGTAAAGACAAACGTATTGTTCTAACTGATAACTTGGTAGAGATTCTAGAGTCAGAGAACTTAAAGAAGCTGATCAATCAAGAAAACCAAGCTCGTTGGAGAGTTATTGAAGAGGCTTGGAAAGCTGAATTATCACCTAATCTTCTTCAATACAATGATACCGATGGTTTATTCTACTCCGTCACTGCAAGTGAGCGTATTGGTTTACGTTCGGCTGTAGATACATTATTACCTTACCAAAATGGTCGTTGTTTCTATTGTAATAGGAAAGTGAGTAAGTTTGTGATGAATCACAGCGATGATTTTCCTGATGTTGATCACTTTTTCCCATTTTCTATAATGAAGCACTTAGGCTGTGACTACCCTAGCGTAAACGGGGTTTGGAATTTAGTGATTGCTTGCCGTGAATGTAATCGAGGTAGTGATGGTAAGTTTGATGCACCACCTCAAAGTGAATTTTACACAAAGCTATTGGAACGGAATATTCTGTTTTTTGAAGAGCATAAACACTCTCTTAAGAACTCAATCTGTTTGAGTTTGAGAGTACAAACAAAACTGCAAATTGTAAATAAGATGAACACTATCTATAAGCACTTTAAACCCATTAAAGGCTGGCAACCTAAATATACCTATGCGAGTGAAGATGTATGACAAATTACTATATTGAGAATGCAAAGAGCTTTATCGATGATACGCTTTTTGTTGATATGTCAGAGATTTATACTCCTTTCCTAGATCGGCTTGAAGTTGGTGCAAAGATTCTAGATATCGGGTGTGGATCTGGTCGAGATTTGCTTTTCTTTAAAAACGCAGGGTTTGTGCCAACTGGCTTAGAGCCTTCAATGCCTCTAGCTGAACATGCAAGGAACTACGCTAAAGTTGAAGTTTGGGGAAATACTATCCAAGGCTTGAAAACTGATAAAAAATTCAATGGCGTGTGGGCATGTGCATCACTTTTACATATTCCGTCTAATGAGCTAAAAGCCTGCTTTCAAAAAATTGCTAATTTAGTTATTGGTGATGGAGTGATTTATGCCAGCTTTAAACATGGTACATTTGAAGGCATTCGAAACGGACGTTTTTTCAACTTCCAAACATTAGAAACGCTTCAATATCATTTACCAGAAGCATTAAAAGTCGATGAGTTTTGGATTTCTTCTGATAAAAGAAAAGAAAGAAGTGATGAATGGCTAAACATAGTACTGAGCTGCAAAAGAACTAACTAATTCATATTGCCCTTGAGATGCTTTTATGATGATTCTTTGCCAACTCTTTTTGGGGAAGTTTATGGTTACGATTTAGAGTTAGCGCTGAAAGCCATTTTTCTAACGGGAGTGCTTAAATATCGCTCTATCAGTTAACAAAATTTCGCCAAAAATGCGATAAACCCCAAAGAATATTGTTTATCTTTAGCTTCGCAAGCAGGGCTTCCCTGAGGGGGAACTGGGTACACTGCTTGCGTTGGCATTAGAGTTTAAAATTGAAGGCTTAGAATCTGTGATTCGGCCTTTAAAGCAGGTGTAACTCCTCTGAAGGCCTTAAATATTTCACTGCAATCCCCTGCCATTACTGATCAGCTTCGGGGTGGCTAATATTAGGGTCTGCATAAAATTGAGTGCTAACTTCAGGAAGTAGTAATACCCGAGAGCCTGAATTAAATATACGAAATGCATTATCAGCAAAATTTGTAGATTTCAGGCTTTGGCTATTGTAGCTGGGTTGATGCGCATAAATGAGGAGCGATTCGAGATTAGAAATTGTTATTCCTTTGGTTTCTTGAAATTTACCATACCTTTCTCGCTTGTCTTCTCCCCAGTTTTTCCAGTTCGAGAAAACTCCACATGTCGCGATGTAAATGCTACACATGTCCGCTTGGTTAGAAATCCAATTATGCTGCCGAATACGCTGATCAGCTGTTTGTGCTTCTGTTTTCCCAATGTAAAGCAGAGTGCTAGTACCATAGACTGGGTGAGGGCCATAAATTTGATATAAACAGTGAGCGCTGTCTTGTACGGTATCAATATTATCTATGGTGTAAGGGCCTTCCCAGTAGACATCAATGATTGGCGGGTTGTGTATAAAATCATCTCTAATTGTCATGTCTAATCCTCATAGTATGAAATACTTGTAACTAATATATCTTTGATCTCTTTGCGTAGCGTTTCGGGAGATAGCACAGTAGCGTGATTACACATTGATAAAATCCAATGCCTTAATTCATCGGTATCATCTACCGATGCGGTCAAAATGAAATCATCCTCTTTGGGACTGAACACTTGATCTTTAGATAGTGGTGTTTCTGTTAAAATCTCCGCTAAGATAGGGGTAATCCATAGCTTTATTGCTAACTTATGCTCACTTCTTATGACTCCCATATTTCCATTTTCAACATAATTTGAAAGGGAGAAGTCAGCGTCGATATCTGCCGCTCTTTTTGTTTGCTCTGCTTTAATTACGCGGCTTAACAGTAATGATCTGATATCCTCATAGCCATCATATTTTCCGACAAGGTATGAACGTTCGCTACGCACAACAATGCCATAAGGGTGAAAAGTAAAGTCGTTTTCTTCGCTTGTTGTCAATGACTTATAGGTAAGTCGTAGGCACATTGCTGAGAATAAAGAAGCGTAGATCGCCTCTATGGTTTCAGCTGAAATATCACTTGTGTGTAGAGGCTGCCCTTTTGTGTGAACGATTATCTTTTGGGGCCATTGACTCTGAGGTTTTTTGTTTTCTGTGACTAAAAATTGATTCGCCGTTCTGATATAAGGATCCAGTCGTTCACGCATGACGGGTGGAAGCAAGTTAGAGAGATATTTATCAGCCATCGTAAAGGTAATGGCCGTTGTTAAATCATAATCTGGCAAGGTTAATTCAGCATCTTTCGTTAGATGCCACCCAATAGGCTTACTTTCGTCACTACATACTGGAAACTTGCTCGCAAGTTCGACTAAATCCCTCTGCACAGTCCGAAGTGACACTTCTTCACCCTCATCCATTAATTGTTGTTGGATTTCTGGCGCTGATATTTTCCTGTGTCGAGATAACTTAGCCAATACAGATAGTTTTCTCATTCCACTGTCCATTATATCCCTTTATATCAGTCGGTTATTGGTCTTATTCTTGAATGATACGCTATGCGTCAGCATATGTCGCATACCATATTATCCTTAATTCCAAAGGTTTAAGCATGGGTGCAAATGATGGTGAATGAGATAAAAAAGAGGAAGATCGTTGTTTTTACAGGTGCAGGCATAAGTGCCGAAAGTGGACTAAGTACTTTTCGAGACAGTGACGGTTTATGGGAAAATTATTCTGTTCATGAGATAGCAACGAAAGGCGCTTTTGAACACAATCCTGAGTTGGTGCTGAACTTTTACAACCAGCGTAAAATCGCGGCTGCAAAAGCATTGCCAAATAAAGCTCACATTGCATTAGCTGAACTAGAGGCCGTCTATGACGTAATTATTATTACGCAGAATGTTGATGACTTGCATGAAAAAGCTGGTAGTTCGAAAGTTATACACTTGCATGGGCAGTTAAATCGCGCCCAAAGTAGTCTTGATTCTACGATTACTTATGACTGGGATAAGCCGATTTATATTGGTCAACATTGTGAATTAAATAGTCAATTAAGGCCTAATGTTGTGTGGTTTGGTGAACCAGTCATGCAATTGGAAGAAGCGCGAAATTATATAAAGTCTGCTGATAAAGTACTTGCCATTGGGAGCTCCCTAACTGTGCAGCCAGCCGCAGGACTACTCAAAAAAGCCCCGTATAAGGCAGAGAAAAAGCTTGTTTCTCTTGATATTAAAGGGAGAGTGCCATTTGGTTACAAGTTCATCAGAGGTAAGGCCGCAAGTATCGTTCCTGTTATATGTAAGAATTGGCAAGCGTTATAAATCAACAGAGCCGTTCGCTTTCTTCATTATTACGTATTTAGCTGTGATTCACTCTATGTATGACTGAATAGGGATTGTTTCGTTTTATCTCATTGTTATTTAGTGGTTTTATTGAAAGTTATTACCTGTATGGATAAATTGTAGAAATCGTCAATTTTTAAATATAGCTAATTTTAATAATGTGACAGAAGATCTCAATCTTATAAAAAACAGTACATTGAAGTAGAAGTTTCTATACCTAAACACAAAATTTGATGACTAAAATAAGTTTCATGGCTGTGACAACCACAGCGACTTTTGTGGAAATAGAAATGTTAAAACGTAATGCACTCCAACTAGCAATATCTGTAAGCATCGCTGCTTTCTCTGGTGCAGCATATGCTGATAGCGCAAAAATGGTTAACCCGGAAGCGGGTGTAGTCGTTGGTTACTGGCACAACTGGTGTGATGGCGCTGGTTACAAAGGTGGTAATGCGCCATGCGTGACATTGGAAGCGGTGAACCCAATGTACAACGTGGTGAATGTTTCCTTCATGAAAGTGTTCGATGTGGCTGAAGGTCGTATTCCGACATTTCGTTTAGACCCAACTATAGGTTTGTCTGAACAAGAATTTACTAATCAAATTGGTGAGTTGAATAAGCAAGGTCGTTCTGTGTTAATCGCGCTAGGTGGCGCAGACGCACACGTTGAATTGAAAAAGGGTGATGAGCAAGCATTTGCTGAAGAGATCATTCGCCTCACCGATGTTTACGGTTTTGATGGCTTAGATATCGATTTAGAACAAGCAGCTGTGACAGCCGCTGATAACCAAACCGTGATTCCTGCCGCGCTGCGTATCGTGAAAGATCACTATAAAGCGCAGGGTAAAAACTTCCTGATTACCATGGCACCTGAGTTTCCATACTTAACTTCGGGCGGTAAATACGTGCCATACATAGAGAGCCTTGAAGGTTACTACGACTGGATTAACCCGCAGTTTTATAACCAAGGTGGCGATGGGATTTGGGTTGAAGGCGTTGGCTGGATTGCTCAAAACAACGATGCGTTAAAAGAAGAATTTATTTACTATATTTCAGATTCACTCGCCAATGGGACGCGTGGCTTCCATAAAATCCCTAGTAGTAAACTGGTATTTGGTATTCCATCAAGCATTGATGCTGCCGCAACAGGCTATGTACAAGATCCACAAGATCTCTACGATGCATTTGAGCGCTTGAACAAGCAAGGGCAACCATTACGCGGTGTGATGACATGGTCGGTGAACTGGGATATGGGCACCAATGCGTCAGGCCAAGCCTACAGTGAGACGTTCATTAACAACTATGGCCCATTCGTACATGGTCAAACACCACCGCCACCAGCAGAAGGCGAACCTGTTTTTAAAGGGGTAGAGAATACTCGCGTGTTGTATGGTGAGATGTTTAATGAATTAGCGAATGTTACGGCGTTTGATAAAGAAGACGGTGACCTAACAGGTTCAATCGTTGTTGAGGGCAGTGTTGATGTACGTCAGCTTGGGACATACGTCTTAACTTACCGAGTACAAGACAGCGATGACAACGAAACCGTCAAAGCGCGCAGTATTGAAGTTTATAGCCAAAAGCCGGTATTGAACGGCGTGAAAGATACCAATGTAATGATTGGTGCAACGTTTGATCCTTTAGCCAATGTCACAGCAACGGATGCGGAAGACGGTGAATTGACCAATCAGATCCGCGTAACAGGGGCTGTTGATACAAACCGTGCAGGTAGCTACACGCTTCAATATTCGGTGACTGATAGCGCCAACCAAACGGTGCGTGCTGAGCGTAAAGTTGTTGTGAGTGACGGCAGTAGCTGTGCCAATGAATGGAATGCAGCCACAACCTATGTAGAAGGCGACCAAGTTTCGCATAATGGTGCGACTTGGGAAGCAGGCTGGTGGACGCGTGGTGATGAACCAGGCACAACTGGTGAGTGGGGCGTGTGGAAAAAAGTGTCCGACACCACATGTGGCGGTGAAACGCCCGATCCCGATGTGGATACAGAGCTTAATGTATCGGGCCTAGCGCCAGAGTATCTAGCTGCAAATGGTGAAGTGCGTTTGTCGCTAACGTTAACTGCGAATGAAGCGCTTGATGTCACCGTGATGGCAGCTAATAGTGCAGGCGTTGTGATGAATCAAGCGAAAGTAAACCTTGTTGATTCCAAAGCGATCACGCTTGATATCTTTAACGCTGATGCAGGTCGCTACACATTAGACGTCGCGGGTACAACAGCGGACGGTGAAATGGTGGTATTTACCGCGCCATTTACCATTAAAGAAGAAGGTACAGTAACCCCACCTTCTGGTGATTATCCACCATATCAAGCGGGTGTGAGTTACCAAGCGGGTGACAAAGTGCTAGGTGCTGATAACGGGGTTTATGAATGTAAGCCGTGGCCATTTACGGCATGGTGTGCCAGCGCATCGTATGCCCCAGCTGATAGCTTGTATTGGCAAGATGCTTGGACCAAGTTGTAATGAGTGGTAAATAAAGTGTCAATTGGTTTAATTGAATAGCTGCTTATTGAGTAAAGCGCCACAATGTGGTGCTTTTTTCATTTCAAAGTGTTCATTATGTAGTAAGAGTTACATCAATTTTTATCTCTGTGGTTGAGTTGACGCTTCACTTGAGATGAAGATAGAATTGATGCCATCACCTCAATAGGATTTAACGCCATAATGAAGTACTAACTTCCTGACATCCAATAAATCTCAAATCATTTGGACACTCGGGGTTAGTGGGCGTTACTTCGTCATCTCTATCTTGCAGAAAATATCACTATTGTCATTAAAGAACGGTTTACCTGTTCTTCGACGATCGTACTTAAGTAACGACCAAGCCCCTTTTACAGTTTAAAACGTAAAGGGAGGTATTTTATGCCTGCATTATTTACACACAAATTGTCATTTCAGTTCGATACGGGCGAGTGGTTATTTCGCGATATTAACTTTAGCCTCACTGACCGCCTTACTGGGATGGTAGGGCGAAATGGCGTCGGTAAATCTGTATTTCTATCGCTATTATTGGGCGAAACAAGCCCTACTTTAGGGAAGGTGACATGTCAGGGGAAAATCGCGCATTATTCCCAGTTACTGTCAGATTTGTTAGCGAGCAAACAACAGATTGCTGATTATCTGGGAATCAAAGAAAAGCTGATAGCGTTACGAGCTATTGAGCAGGGAAGTTGTGAACAACGCGACTTTGACTTGATCGGTGAAGATTGGGATATAGAAGCGCAAACGCTTAGCGTGCTAAAAGCATTGCGGATTGATGCCCGCCTTGATGACTATTGCCATGCTTTAAGTGGTGGACAATTAGCACTGTTACAGCTGCATCTCTTGTTTCAATCAGACGCAGATATTTTGTTACTCGATGAGCCCTCTAACCACCTAGATAGCCAAGGTCGGGCATGGTTGATTGAGCAACTTGACCAATTTGATGGGCAAGTGCTGCTTATCAGTCATGATCGAAACTTACTCCGGCATGTTGATGCTATTTATCAATTAACAGGCTTAGGGTTAGGTTATTTTAAAGGGAACTATGATGTTTTCTTGGCGCAATCAACGGCCAAATTTGAGGCCTTAGATAAAAAAATCTCGTACCTTAGTGCTGAACAAAAACGATTAGAGCGTCAGGCGCAAGTTAACAAAGAGAAAGCACAACAGCGTGAAGCGCATGGAAATAAGCTAAGGAAAACAGGTAGTCAGCCCAAGATTTTACTCGATGCCATGAAAGACAAAGCTGGGCAAAGCCGATCTGCTGCTGTGACCAATCAACAGAACCAGCAAGAGCGAAACCTCGATAAGCTTCAAGCACTGAAAAAACAAAGGGAGCAGCTAAAACCGCAGACTTTGTACCTGCAACAATCTTCGGTGGTGAAGAAAAGGTCATTATTGAATATTGAAAAGTGCCGATTGAAGTATGGGCGTGGGAATCCATTGTCATTCACTCTGTCGCATGCTGAACGCTGTTATCTGCAAGGTGATAATGGTTGCGGTAAATCAACCTTGTTGAAAGCAATCCAAGGCGTACATTCTGACTATACAGGTTCGGTTAAATTGAATGTTGACGCTGTCTATCTCGATCAACATTTTGGCTTGCTTGAGCACGAAACCACTTTACTTGAGAGCTTACTCAAACACTGTGATGGTTTAACAGAAAGCGATGCACGAATTTTATTGGCGGGAATCGGTTTTCGACGCGATGTCGTGTATCGCAAGCTTGAATGCTTGAGTGGGGGGGAGAAAATGAAGCTGGCTATGCTTATTGTTAGCCATGCTGCGCATTCGCCATTACTGCTGTTAGATGAACCCGATAACCATCTAGATATCGAGTCAAAGCAGATTTTAGCTGCTGCACTGAATGACTATAAAGGAGCTTTCATTTTAGTGAGCCATGACAGAGATTTTGTTGCGGAGGTTGGAATAAATAAAACCATCGCTATGTAATCGAGAGGGCAAAATAGAGTCAATTAAGCGCCTAGAGTTAGAGCGCTTAATTTTTAGTACACAAAGGCTTAATATGTAAAAACCTTAGTGCTTAAATGTATTGCTTTCATTGTCACTAGTTGCCGTCAAATCGCCCGCTGGATTGATCAAATGTGGCAATATTTTAGGTAGATTTAACTCGATATCTTGGTCTTGCACCGGATCGATCACTTCGTTATACCAGCCCAGTAAGCCTAATACTGAATAGCCAATCGCATCATCGCTTTCACGGTGTTCCAAAATAATCTGTAGAAAGCGTAGGATTGCTTTGTCATTGGATTTTGCTTGCTCACGCGTCTCATGGAAGATCTGTGTGGCTTCAACAACCAAACCTTCGTATTCAGTCTCAATTGCGACCTTAAATGAACCACCATCAACGGAAATTTTCATATCAATACAGCCTGTTATTCTAATTGCTATGAATTTTAACGGATAATCCAAGGCTTGTCGCTAAACGGCGAATGGATTGAGGTATCAAAATAGCAACCTCATCATTGTTGAGGTTGCTATTAGTTCTATTACTTATGATCTGATTTCTGGTCTAGCGTAATGCATATAAGAAAGCTAGATAGCCAGTCGATATTGCGCATAAGTTGGGTAATCGGTTAACCCTTTTTCGTCACCGCCAAATAAAGTGCTTGGGTCGTGTTGTGCTAGTGGATGACCTTTTTCAATACGGCTTGGCAGATCTGGGTTTGCCACAAATGGACGACCAAAACCAACCATATCAGCCATACCGTCTTTAATGGCTTGCTCTGCACGTTTGCTATCGTAGCGACCGGCATAAATAATGACGCCTTGGTAAGCATCACGTACCGCTTGTTTGAAGCCTTGTGGTGTGTCTGGTGCATCGTCCCAGTCGACTTCTGCAATGTGAAGATAGACAATTTTGTATGTGTTTAGTAAAGCGGCAGCTGCGGTATAAGTGTCTACAGGGGTCGCATCAACGGTGCCATTTAATGAAGTGAATGGTGCTAAACGCACACCAACACGATCAGCGCCAATGGCATCGACCATAGCGGCAACCACTTCGCCTAAGAAACGTAAGCGATTTTCAATCGAGCCACCGTATTCGTCGGTACGGTTGTTGGCTTCAGAATCAATAAATTGGTTTATTAGGTAACCGTTCGCTGCATGAAGCTCAATGCCATCAAAGCCTGCTTCAATCGCATTGAGGGCGGCTTGACGGTATTGCTCTATTACTATGTTAATGTCAGCTTTAGTCATCTCTCGAGGTTCAACGACATCAACAAACCCTGGCTCATCCGTACCATTGTCGATAAACACTTTTACGTTTTCAGCTTTTAATGCTGAAGATGAAATTGGTTGTTCTCCACCAATGTTGTCAGGGTGGGTTACGCGACCTACGTGCCAAAGTTGGGCAAAAATAGCACCGCCTTGTTGGTGAACGGCGTCAGTTACTTTTTTCCAGCCTGCAATTTGCTCTGCTGTGTAGATCCCCGGTGTCCAAGCATAGCCTTGCCCCATGGCTGAAATTTGTGTGCCTTCAGCAACAATAAGCCCTGCTGAGGCGCGTTGGGCGTAGTAAGTCGCCATAAGTTCGTTGGCTGCGTTGCTTGGCTGGCTGGCACGAGAGCGCGTCATTGGAGGCATGACAATTCGGTTTTTAAGAGAAAGTGTGCCTAGCTGAATAGGTTGAAATAATGCATTTTTCATGTGTTCTTCCTCAGAAAATTAACCTAGTTGAATCAATTCGATTTGGTAGCCATCAGGATCGGTAATGAAAGCGATATGGGTTGTGCCACCTTTCACTGGGCCGGGCTCTCGGGTGACCTTGCCACCTAAGGATTTAATCTTGTCGCAGGCGAGATAAATATCGTCGACACCGAGCGCTAAGTGACCAAAGGCATTGCCCATTTCATATTGGTCAGTGTCCCAGTTATGGGTTAACTCTATGGTCGTGCCATTTTCTTCATACCCAACAAATACAAGCGTGTAGCGATATTCTGGATTGTCAGAACGATCAAGCTCTTTCATTCCAAGTACTTTGGTGTAAAAGGCGATTGATTTTTCTAGGTCAACAACGCGGATCATGGTGTGTAAAAATTTCATATACGACCTTTGTAAGTGTGAGTTAGCACTGAGCGGTAGGGATGTGACGAGCTACCTAAACCTCATTCGATAGAGCAATCTTAATGGTGATAAGGGATAAACTTAAATTATGGTTTTTTATTAATATGATAATTTTAGGTTATTGTATTTTGAGTGGTTCACCATCGAAGTACATTCAGTTGTGCTCAATAAGTCGGCTATTGATAGGGTGGCTTATTATGCTTTTGGGAATGTGCGAGCCTGTTCACCTTTATTTAAGGCCACATATTTTAAAGTTTGGCCGCAAGCTAAACGGTGATGGTTAGATTGTTTGCCAAAGCAAGCTTGCGCACATCAAGAACCTTGTGGGCAAACAAGATCCAACAAAGAAAGCAGAATAAAAAACTGAATAAAGAGTAAGTGTGGAGTATGAAGATGACTGAATTTGAAAAAATGGTGCAAGGATCGAATTTTAATGGGCTCGATCCAGAAATTGCCGAGATCAGAAATCGTTCGTTTGCGCTCCAGCAAGAGATTAACAAAGTCCCCGTTGGGCATGCTGAACATCTGTGGCAACAGCTTCTCGCAAGTATTGGCGAGAAAACGCTGATTTGCCCACCGTTTCATTGTGAGTTCGGTAAAACGATTTCTATAGGCGCCGGGACTTTTTTGAATATGGGCGTCACCATGCTTGATAATGCACCGATAGAAATTGGTAATAATGTACTTATTGGTCCTAGCGCCCAGTTTTATACGGCCAGCCATAGTTTAGATTATCGTGAGCGTCGGGCATGGGAAACACACAGCAAACCGATCAAAATCGAAGATGATGTATGGATTGGTGGCAATGTTGTGATTAACCAAGGGGTGACGATAGGGGCGCGTTCAGTGATTGCTTCAGGTTCTGTGGTGAATAAAGATGTTCCGCCAGATACGCTGTATGGTGGTATTCCTGCCAAGAAAATTCGAGATTTGGATAATCAGTAACTAAATCGAATTAGTGTGTATGGCGATCCCCCCCAATCAGTACGCCTTTTATTTGGTCGCTATGAAGCGAGGCAGTGAAAGTAATATGGATGACTCAGTCGCGCTAAGAGAGCGTTAGGGTGAGGGATGTACAAAATAGGCGAGCCATGCTGCTCGCCTTATTTTTTTATCTAAATCAGCTTATTTAAGCTTATTAATAATCGCGTTAATAGCACTGATCATCTCAGCATCTTTAGCGTCATCAATCGAAGTTGGCATGCTTGCTTGACGAATGACCACAACATTTTCTGTTGGGTCAACGTAGATCCACTGCCCGAAAATTCCCAATGCCGTATATGCTTGGTTCTCGTTATTAGTGTGCCAAAATTGGTTGCGGTAGCTCCAACCTTCTAAGGTGGCGCCATCATAGCTGTAACCGCCTTTTTCAAATTTCACTGGACTGCCACCAGCTTGAGTTGATGCAATAGCCGAAGCCGGTAGTATCTGTTCCCCATGGAGGTTCTTACCTTGATCTGCCAGTAACTGGCCAAATTTTGCTAGGTCACGTGCGGTTGCATTTAAGCCGCCAGATGCCAGTGAGGTGCCTTCTTCGTCAACAATAACGAAAGCGTCACGCTCGGCACCAATTTTAGACCAAATACGTTCTGACATGATTTGATTGAATGACTTGCCTTCTACTTTTTCAAGTATCCATGCCACGACATCTGTATTTGCTGAAATGTAATGAAATTCTTCACCGTGTGGCCGATCACCTACTTTTTCAAGTGTCTTTAAGAACTCATGAATAGTCTTTGGGCCATTGTAACCGTCTTCCATTGGCGCAAAGCCAAATGTCTTCATGTGTTGAAACACTTCAGCGTTCGGATTTTCATAAGCCTCTGAATATTTCACGTTGTTTGTCATGTCCATGACTTGTCCCACTGTTGCATCGGCGTAGGCTGAACCTTTTAGTTCAGGCACAATGGTTCCCACAAGTGCGTCGCGATCTAGTTTTCCCTCTGCAATCAAAGTTGCAGCTAAAATACCAGTGAACGATTTGGTTACACTCATCATTTGGTGCTTTGTACGTTCGGTTTGGCCATCAAAGTATTGTTCATGTGCCACTTTGCCATCTTTCAGTACAATAAATGCATCAGCTCGATGCTCTTTGAGCATTGTTTGTAAGTCCATCTTTTTGCCGTTGTGCGTAAATTCAACGCTGCCTAACTGAGCCTTGGCACTTTCTAAGATGATTGGCGCCATAGCACCAGCGTCGATGTTTTTGGTTTTCATAAACTCTTGCATGTTTTTGTAGGTATAACGGTTTTGATCCGCTGCAAGTAGGTTTGATTCTGTAATACCCATATCGGCGCGAACCTTACCTTCTGATGGAACTGCGTTGGCAAGGCTTGAAACCATAAGTGTTGCTAGAGTTAGAGATAAAAAAGTCTTTTTCATGGGGCTACCTTAAATTGGTCTGGAACAGGAATGAAGCCAAGTTTAAGGGAGCAGCTAGAATAGGGGGAGTAAGCACCTTGAAGCTTGACTAATGGGTTGGTGCTTTAACTATTAAGCGTGGTAATAAATATTGGCGTACATGGATTATTAATGTTTGATTAAAACTGTTTTTGATCAGCATACTGCTAATTATCACGGAGGGTAATTAGCAGTATGCTGATAACTCATTGATACAGGGTTCTGTAGCATTTATTCAAGTTGGGAGTACACCATGACAAAAAAATTCTGGTAACAGGGGCAACGGATGGCATTGGCTTAGAAACGGCTAAAAAGTTGGTTGCTCAAGGGCATCAGGTTTTATTGCATGGGCGTAACCAAGCTAAGTTAGCTACAGCGGAAACTATGTTAGCCAATCTTCGTCAAGAGGCCGGCGCTGATGCGGTAATAGAAAGCTTTGTTGCTGATTTGTCTGTAATGAGTGATGTTGTTCAACTGGCTAATGATATTGCCCAAAAACACTCAACCATCGATGTCGTGATTAATAATGCAGGTGTATTTACCACGCCACAGCGAGAAACTGCCGATGGGTTAGACGTGCGTTTTGCGGTGAATACAATCGCTCCTTATTTGTTAACTAAACATTTGATGCCTTTGTTAGGAGCAGAAAGCCGTGTTGTTAACCTGTCGTCAGCAGCGCAATCACCTGTGGATGTGTCTGCATTGGCGGGTAATGGTCAACTTTCTGATGGTGCAGCGTACGCACAAAGTAAATTAGCTTTAACCATGTGGTCTCGCGTGATGGGATTAGCGCTGAAAGAGACAGGACCTATGATTGTCTCGATTAACCCTGCGTCTATGCTTGGTAGCAAAATGGTAAAAGATGCTTACGGTGTCGCAGGTGGGGATCTAACCATAGGTGCTGATATTCTTTGTCGTGCCGCGCTATCGGGCGATTTTGCAGGTGCATTCGGCCTGTATTTTGACAACGATATTGGTCAGTTTAGCCAACCCCATCCTGATGCGCTTAATGAAGCAAAAGCACAGCAGGTTGTCGATACGATTGATGCAGTCTTGGCGTCTATTTAATATAAAGTACCCCCCAATAAATGTTTGTTTATGGGGGAGGGTAATCAGAGTTGAAGGGAGGGGCGCTACCTTTTTCTCGTTAAAACCCAGCATGTTAAAGATGCAATCGTTACCATGATAACCCCTTGCCAGAAGGTCGCAGTGAGTTCGAGATCAAGTAGCATCGCCGAAAAGAAAGTCGAAAAAATAGGGGTGAAATAAGACATAGTGGCTAACATCACCATATTGCCGTTAATGATGGCAATATTCCAAAGTGCATAGCCTGCGCCCATTGCTGTCGCGGCAAGCACCAAATCTATGCTTGCGTCTATCGAAAACGTTAACGCTGGTTCATTGCTAAAAGCGTATTTGATCCATAGTGCGATGGCGGTGCCAATGAAGAACCAAGTGATCGCATTTTCACCTTTTGCTAAGCGTTTAGTGAGGTTGCAATAGGTTGCCCACAAAAATGCCCCAACAAAAGCCAAACAGTAGCTAATAGGGTTTGAAGCGATATTTGTTGTTAGTTGAGTGATTGATAAACCGTCCTCACCACTTACTGTCCAAGCAACTCCAAAAAATGAAAGCGCCATCGCAGGGTAAAGAGCTGGGTTAACCGACTTTTTACTGGCTAATACGGCAAGCAGTACAGTGAGGCTTGGCCACAAGTAGTTAATGACACCCATTTCAACGGCTTGATGGCGATCGTTTGCCATCCCTAGCGCTAGCGCCAAACACATTTCGTATGAGACAAATAGCGCGCCACCTAATATTAAGTATTTAATAGAAAAGCGTTTAAGGTTGGGTAAACCAATAAAAATAGCCAGTAGCGTTGCACTGACGGTATATATCATTGCTGCCCCACCTATGGGGCCTAATTGTTCGGTCACATTACGAATGAAAGCAACATTTGTGCTCCACAATAAAATGGCCATACAGCCAGCGAGTGTGTATTTGTGAGTGGTGTTCAAGGTGGATACCGCAATAGTTAAGATAAATGGCAAAACGCGGCTCTGTAATGCCTAAAAGGCGTCATACCTAATGAGGTTAAAAGGTAGAAGGAAAGTGTTCGGTTTACAGAGCAAGAAACATGATGTGTATCGTAGGGATACTTTTCACCCGCGCACAATACATTAGGAGTTGGTCTTGCGAAAAGGGAAAAGTGCCAAAAGGTGCAATATATTTTCCCATGACGCTAAAGCATGCATCACTACGGAACTCACGACTCGCCAGAAAACTCAGCCAGCGCCGACATGGCAATATCAACTTTCTCTTTCTGAACAAAAATATGGTCATGATAATAGGCGGCAATTACATTGGCACTGATATCATAGGAGGCTAATTTACTGGCAACGGCTGCTGTTAAACCTACAGCCTCTAAGCTCGAGTGTACGGTTAGGGTAATGAGCTTAAAAATACCATCAAAAGGTAAGCCTGCATTGCATGCATCTTGTCGCTTTAATACCAGTGTCACACCTTCATCTTCATGAAAGAAAGCGATAGGTTCGAGTGTGAGGTAATCTTTGATCGCACCGGTGACGGTACAAAACACATAGTCATCTGCTTTCACTTTTGGCGACATTGTTTTGAGCAATTCATTTAAGTCAGTAATTGCAGCCATACCATTTCCTTCTTATTTATCGTGCGACACCCTGTTTTTATTATGGGGTAACTTGTGATGATGCGCTGTTAAAGATATTGAAATCTGGTATCTTCCTTAATTCAATAAGTTGTAATTTTGAATGTTATGCCGAGGGATGAATGGCGACAATATCGGATGTATCTCGCATTGCTGGTGTTTCAAAAGCGACGGTATCACGTGTTATTAATGGAACAGGGCAGGTAAAAGAAAGTACCCGTTTATTGGTTAGGCAGGTTATGTCTGAGCTTAACTACAAACCCAGCTCGGTCGCGCAAGCATTAGCAACGAAAAGTGGCAATAGTGTTGGTCTAGTGCTCTCTGATTTCACGGGCAGTTATTTCGGTATCTTGTTAAAGCAGGCATCTGTTAGCGCTGATCTGATGGGAAAGCAGTTATTAATTGCAGATGGGCATAATCACGCAGAATCTGAATTAAAAGCAGTGCATTCACTGGTGGAAAAAAAGTGCGACGTCATTGTGCTGTACAGTCGTCAATTATCACCAGAACAGATCATCGCACTCAATCAATCGATTGATATTCCTTTGGTGAACGTAGGCCGTGAATTACCTCAAGAAGCAGGTTATTCCATTGCTTTTGACCAAAAGCATGCGGTAGAGATGGCAGTGGAGCATCTTATTCAACTTGGTCACCGTTCTATGATGTACTTAGGACCAAAGCCGATTACTCCAACATCTCACTCTCGGCTGACCGGCTTTCAAGATGCCATCAATCATCGAGCTGAATTAGGGATCTCGGCTCAGTTTAGTACGTCTGAATTTGGTTATATTGAAGGTTACCAGGCAGGTAAAAAGATAGTAGAAAGTGGGAACTTGCCGTTATCCATGGTGATTGCTTCGGATGATATTGCGATTGGCTGTATAAAAGCGCTGAACGAGCATGGTATACAGATCCCACGTGATATCTCTATCGTAAGCATAGATAATGATCCTTGTAGTCCGTTTGTCACTCCTTCACTGACCACAGTTGATGTCCCAATTCAGGAAGTGATGGCACAAGCTATGTTGGTTGCTCAGCAGCTGGTAGAAAAGAAAGAAACGTTTGAATCAGACATTATGCGTGGTCAACTCATTATTCGAGACTCAACCCAAGCTGCTTCGTCGTAATACCGTTTACTCGCCACATCCTCCTTTTTGATGCTCAATAGGCTGCTTTTTCATAAATGCCATGGGGACACAGTCTATAGAGCACCTTCGCTATTCTTCTAAAGATGCTCACCCTCTCAAATCGACGCTTGGTACTCACTTCGTTGCATTTAAATAGATTGACTGGCTTGGCAATTATTAGCAAATAAGCATGCGCTTAACTGCTTCTCTTAGTATAAATGAAACCGGTTTCAGTAACCGGTTTCATTGATAAGTAACATGATTAGTTTGACGGTATTGAATATCAGATCGTGACGACCAAATTGTGACTATCTAAGGAGAGACAGTATGAAAATATTTTTATGTTGTGCTGCTGGCATGTCGACCAGCATGCTCGTGAGTAGGATGGAGCAAGCGGCAAAAGAAAAAGGCTTAGTATGCGAGATTTCTGCACATTCCATTTCAGAGTTTGAAGAGTGCATCAAGTGGAGCGATGTTTGTCTAGTGGCGCCGCAAGTTAAATTTAAGTACGAAGAATTTAAACGTATCGCTAATGAGCAAGGAAAGGGGTGCGGTCTGATCGACATGATGAATTATGGTTTGCTAAAAGGTGACGCTGTCCTTGCGCAGGCTGTGAGTTTGTATCATGCACATACAGTCACGGAGGGGTAGCGCAATGGCTATATTTGATCGAGTCCTTAATTTTATCGAAAATGTTGTTGCTCCGGTTGCAGGGCGAATATCCGCTCAAAGGCATGTGAATGCAATTAAAGATGGCTTTGTTTCAACCATGCCTTTTTTGATCGTGGGTTCTTTGTTACTGGTATTAGCCTTTCCCCCATCTGAAGGCAATTTCTTCTTCGATGGTTGGCATGGGTTAATCGATATTATTGGCAAAGAAAATATCATGGCGCCTTTTCAGTTAAGCATGGGGATTTTTGCTTTATACGCTGCGTTTGGTATTGGCTTTAGCTTGGCGGAGTCTTATAAATTGCGGGCGATGAACACGGGGATGTTATCAATCTTTGCATTCTTGCTTGCTGTGGCACCAATGCTTGATATAAAAGATGTTGGTGGTGTACTTCCTGGTGCGTTTCTTGGTGGAACGGGTGCATTTACCGCTATCCTTTGTGGTTTGTTAGTACCCGAGATGCAGCGTTTACTGATCAAATATAATATTCGTATAAAAATGCCAGATGCTGTTCCCCCTAAAATTTCAGCATCATTCGATCTTCTTATTCCTATTGTCTTTATTTCCTTCATTATTATGTCGATCAACGTATTTTTAGGTCAGTATGATTTGAAAATACCTTCAGCAATCATGCAGCTTTTCCAGCCTTTAGTATTGGCTTCTGATAGCTATATTGCTTGTTTAATCGCAGTGCTCATGGTTCAGCTACTTTGGTTTAGCGGGATTCATGGTGGTTCGGTTGTGGGTGGCATTATTGGCCCTATGCTATTGATCAACCTTGGCTTAAACCAAGATGCTTTGGCTGCTGGGCAACCATTACCAGCAATATTTATTAACCCTGTTATGGATTTCTTCATCTTTGTTGGTGGGGCCGGAGGAACATGGGGGTTAGTGCTCTTGATGATGCGTTCTAAAGCCACTCAGCTAAAAACAATCGGTAAAATGTCGATAATCCCGGGAACATTTAATATCAATGAACCTGTTATTTTCGGTACCCCGATAGTGATGAATCCTATTTATTTCATTCCTTGGTTATTAGCACCAACCTTGAATACGACTATCGTTTGGTTAGCGTTTAAATCAGGTTTCGTCGCTAAAATTATTGCAATTCCACCTTGGACAATGCCAGCACCGATAGGGGCTATTATTGCAACCAATTCAGGTACCGCCGCCTTAGTCGTGCTGAGTAGCTTAATTGTCAGTGCCATCGTGTTTTATCCATTCCTTAAAATACATGAAAAACAACTTCTTGCTGAAGAGAAAGCCATGAATACAGCAGCAGAAGGCACAGACGACCTAGTACCGACGGAGGCAAATTAATGGACATGGATATTCAGTGTAGTGACGACATTACAGAAGAGTTTTTGATGACCTTATTGTGTCAAGTGGGTGAAGCGCGTGCAGCCTGCATGGAAGCGATGCACGTCGCGCGGCAAGGTGATAATGAAAAAGCATTACGCCTATTAAAAGATAGCGACCAAGCCCTAGTCACAGTCCATAAAACACAGACTGCGTTGATCGGTTTTGATGAAGGGGCAGGCAAAGTCAAAATGACCTTAATTTTGACCCATATTCAAGATCATATTATGACCACCATGCTTTGCCGAGATTTAGCCGAAGAGATGGTGGCAATTCAGCATAAATTCACGCAATTAGAAGCCCAAAGGAATGAAAGCTATGCAGAAGCGAATATTTGATTATACCGCCCATGATTTTGAAATGGCCTCTCGTCAGCAATTGGTAGAGAGTATTCGAAATTCTGAAGGGCGCACCGTTATGGTGGAAAATGTTGTTGCGATTACCCCCCCCATAGACATGGTTTCAGGCGCAGAGATCGCAGCGGCTTTTGGTGCCGATATGATCACATTAAATTGCCTTGATGTAATGAAACCTGCGATTAAGGTCTTGTCTGAAAATCCCAATGAAGTCATGACGGTTTCACAAGTAAAAGCTGCAACCGGGCGCTTAATTGGCTGCAACCTAGAACCAGTGCCAGATGACGTTAAGCATGTGGACCTTGGTCGAACGGTCACCAAAGAAACAGTCGAAAAAGCGATTGAACTTGGGTTAGATTACGTGATGCTAACAGGCAACCCGGGTAATGCCGTTACGCAGGAAACCATTTTGGATGCGATTGCTTTGGTACGCAATGTTTCAAAAGATATCATCATTATTGCTGGTAAAATGCATGCGGGTGGGGTTGGGAATGACTATAACCTCAATATCGTTAGCCAATTTGCTGAAGCAGGCGCAGATGTCATGATGTTCCCGGCGCCTTATACCACACCAGGAGTCAGTGCTGATATGGCAAAATCCATGATGGATGCAGTGCATAATAGCGGTATGTTAGGCATGTTAGCGATTGGTACGTCACAAGAGGGAGCATCGCAAACCTACATCGAACAGGTTGCCATGGCCTGTAAAGCAGCAGGGGCTGATATTGTTCATATTGGTGATGGCGGCTATAGCGGTATTGCACCCCCTGAAAATATCATGCAATTAGGGCTAACACTTCGTGGGCGACGTCATCAATATAAAAGAATGGCGAATCGACGTTAATTGCACAAATAAATATTAAATAAAGTTAAAAGGTAAATAAAGAGGCATATATTTATATGCCTCTGACTTAACTTTATTAAAAGTTGTTGAACCACATCATTTAAAAATCTTCGTTATGTTTTTTTTATCATGGAGTAGATAAAATGAATCAGATAAAACTTCCGCTTAAAGTACTAGCGGTTGCCTTAATGTCACAGCTTGTAATTAGCAACCCTGCTTATTCCGAAACATTCCATCCAAAAGCCAATGAACTCGAATTACTATGGAAGGTCGTTGACCATGATATAGGCGAAAATATATTTTTAGGAAGCTTAACCATTACTAATAATGGAACTGAAACGCTTAGCGATAAAGATTGGTCACTTTATTTTAGCTCAGTAAGGCCCCCCGCATCTGTTTTACCATCAGATAATATAGATGGAATAAATGCACGAAAACAAATGTTAGACCAAAACGTATTATTAAAAAATGCAGACGATGCAGCTAGCGGTGACTATTTTGTACTTGAGCCTGTGGCTGGCTTTAAGCCTATTTTACCGGGTGAATCTAGAGAGATCATGATCACCGCGCAATATTGGCAGATGCTGAAGAATGATTCTCCATCAGGTTTTCATATCGCATATAATGGCCAGGCGCCTCATGCTATCTCCGTTGACGTTATGATGGACCCATCTGATCCTAAGCAGACGCGGCAGAGCATTAACGATAATATGCCGGTTCAAACCGCCCAATTACGTTTCACTGAAAATAACGCAGAAAAATCGCAGGTTTCGGTGCAGCACCAAGTTGTTCCTCAGTTGCAGGCGGCTGAGTTAAAAGACGGTGCATTCCTAACGTTATTAGGCTGGACTGCTTCTATCAAAGCACCAGAAAGTTTACATAATGAAGCATTATATCTACAAAGCTCGCTTAAAGACTTAATGAAGGGCGATTTCCCCATTAATGCGACAGAGCCTAATATGGCGGGCGTCATAAACTTAACTATTAACCCATTATTAGATACAGATGCTGATGGTGTCGCAGATAAGGAAGGTTATCGATTAGATATCGATCCTTTCAATGGCATTACCATTGAAGGAAAAGACGCAAGCGGCGTATTTTATGGTATTCAAACATTGCGTCAGCTGATACCGAATGATGTTTATCAATCTTCTGTTAGTGCAAATAAAATGCAACATGCAGTATTACCTGCGATGACTGCACTTGATGCTCCAAGATTTGAGTATCGTGGCATGATGCTTGATGTTGCCCGAAACTTCCAAAGTAAAGAGACTATTTTTAAATTAATTGATTTATTAGCTTATTATAAAATTAATAAATTTGAAATGAACGTAGCTAACGATGAGGGGTGGCGTTTAGAAATTCCAGGTCTTCCTGAGTTGACCGAGTTTGGTGCAAAACGAGGGTATGACTTAAGTGAAACAAAAATGCTTCATACTTTTATGGGGTCAAGCAATGAATTTAATACTGGAGATGGTATTGAAGGAAAGCCTAAGAATATTATAGAAGCGAATAATGGGGTAAAACCCGACTTTCAAGGATTTGAAATTGCTCAGCAGAATTTTTTAGGCAAAGGTTGGGGGTACTACACAACTGAGGATTTTAAAGACATATTAAAATATGCAGCAGATCGTCATATCGACGTCATATTAGAATATGACTTTCCAGCACATGCCCGTGCTGCTATTAAAGCGATGGAGTACCGTTACAATAAATATAAAGAGACAGATCTTGTTGAAGCCAATCGCTATCGCTTGATTGATCCTCTAGATAAATCTGAGTATTACACACCGCAGTTTTATACCGATAATATTGTGAACCCATCGCTAGACGGTACTTATGCTTTCTTAGAAAAAGTCATCAGCGAAACAAAGGCAATGTATGACGCCGTGCCTAGTGCGGAGATAACTCGGTTACATGGCGGCGGTGATGAACTCCCTCATTTAGGACCAAATGAATGGTGGGCGAAGTCGCCAGCTATACAGCAAAACCCTGAAACCGCAGGCAAAACAGATGCTGAGTTATTTGATTACTTTTTCATGCGCTGGGTTTCCATTATTAATCAAAATGGATTCAAAATGGCGAGTTGGGGTGATGTACTAACCCATAATGGTACAGGTAATGTCGATTATGGTGAGTTGTACCCTATATTCTGGAATAACGTGTGGGGGTGGGGTAATGAACATCAAGCCTATGTCTTTGCTAACAAAGGTTATGATGTGGTGCTATCGCATGCGACCAACTTGTACTTTGATTTAGCCTACAATAAACACCCAGACGAAGTTGGTTATCACTGGGCAGGTTATACCGACACAAAAAAAGCGTTTGAATATCGACCATTTAATATTTACGCCAATGGGAAAATAGATAAACTGGGTAATCCTGTTGAATGGAATCCAAACTGGGTTTCATTGACGGAAGAAGGTAAACGTAATGTAGTTGGCTTACAAGGTCAGCTATTCTCTGAAAACTCGAAATCCCCAGAGATTATGGAGTATTTGGTTTTCCCTAAATTATTGGGTGTTGCGGAGCGTGCTTGGGTAACTAATATGCCAGCAGAATTGCCTATCGATCAAAGTGGTAAAACGCCAATGGATCAGGCTTGGGATACCTTCTCTAATACCTTAGGGCAGTTCGCTTTAAGTAAACTGGAATATATTCAGCCTGTTGATATCTATGAGCAGTTGCCACCTCAGCATGGTGTGAATTACCGAATCCCTCTGCCTGGTGCAGTTGTTGATGCGGGTAAGTTAAAGATAAATACACGTTTCCCTGGTTTGAGAAATCAATATTCGCTTGATGGTGGTAGTACGTGGCTGCCGTATTATGCACCAGTTGATGTTAACCATGCTGGAACGATTAAGACGCGTAGTGTGACAGTCTCGGGTAGAAACAGTCGCACCGAAGCAGTTCAGCAATAACGGTATTTTTTACTAACGACAACAAGCCAGTTAGCTCCCCCTATAACTGGCTTTTTCTTGTTGTGTAAAGTGGTTACTTAAAACAGATGAGTTTGCGACGTCGTGATGGCGAGGCCTGTCGTTAACCTGCGTGATTAAAGTGGTTGATAAATGCCAACATCCTGTATGACTTTCTTTGAAATTCGATTCATCACTCGAATAAACAGTCTACGCAGTAAGCCAAACTTGATATTAACGATAGCAATCCGACATAGCTCCCCCGTTGTGCTATAGCCAAAATACACTCGCATGCCTTTGCGGGCGAGATATAGTGCTAAAACATTCGACGCATTGTTTTCATTAGGTTGAATGAGATGAACCGCCTCCTTTTTAGTGACTTTTTTTCGCCAACTTTTTGCATCTCGTTGTACTGCATCTATGGTGTTTGGCTCTCCGAGTAAGAGAATTTTACTTTTTATACGGCTTTCTAAATAAGGAAATACCTGATTTGCCGCGGGATACCAACTGTCAGGCTGGGTTTGGTTAAGGCGAATATCTACCATTTCTAACGCGCCCTGGCGTAGGTGGCTATATACCTGAGTAACTGGCGTTAGCAGTTTATTTCCTAATAGTAAGCCATTAGTTGATTGATTATGTTGTACTAAGTCCAGTTCACCGCTTGTGATGTTTAAGCTGCCAAGGTGTGCAACATCTAGGGTTTCATCTTCAAGTAAATGCGTCAGCTCGCTGATATGGCTACGTTTGTTGTCCATTACATGAAAGGTTTTGTCGGCGACTAATAAACCAGATGGGTCGTGGATCTCAAACCGATAAATACCGCAGATATTGAGTGTACGATGCGACATAGTCCAACCGACATAAGTGCGATGACCGAGTGAAATACTTGTCGTCCACTCTGATAAGTATCCATCTTCACTGTGCATATAAGGGTGGTGAAGCTTGATGGTGAGTTCTAATTCTTGGGCTAACTCCTCTTCATCTTCGTCATCAGGGAAGTAGCCTAGCTGTAAGCCAAATGAGCGACCTAATTCATTCTCAATGAGCAGCGTCTCTTTACGGTGCTCAAGTTTATAGAATAAGTGGCAATCGCTCTCTTCTTGCTCTTGCTTTATTTCTTCGAGCTCTTCTTCTGTCGCCCCTTCGACGAAGATCCCATAATGAACAACTTCCACTTTTGATATGTCAGCTTTGTGGTATTTCCCGGCTTGAATATCTGCGACTAAGTCACGGACATGACGTGAACTGTGTGAGGCATAGCTGTCAATGAGAGGTTGAAATTCTGGGTGACGAGCCAAGGCTTTGAGCAAGCTTAATAGTTCTTCTACCTGTAACTTAGCTATGTAGTGATTGATATCGGGCTTATTGGCAAACCAAGGGTAGCTTTCTTCCCACCCTCGGTCGAGTGAGTAAGATAGTAATTCACCAATATTCGCGCCACTATCTTGCACTTTTTGACAAAAAACAGGCAAGGTTATTACGTTTTCATTGTAGAGCAGATCAAGCCCTAAATGTGGTCTTGCTGCGAAGATACGCATAATTGCATCTTGTCGGTGAGGAGAGGCGAGGTAATACAAGGTTTCTAACTCAGCCATGCCATACAAGGTATCGAAATCACGGACGCGGTATTGGTCGCAAAGGGTGAGAATGGTATCGACTTGCTCTACGGTTAATGGTGTCGTAGAAAGTAGTATCTCACTAAATTGTTGAAGAGCCTGCGCTTCATTATTTTCCATTGCTTGAGGTGATGTGTGGTTACTGCATATTTGACGACGAACTTTTGCCATCATTAAGTAATGCACAGTCTCATCAAAGTAGCTGATGGTGAGATCAGGATGAGCTTTACGCAGTGCGATATAAAACTGTTGCTCTCGGCGAGGTAAAATATACTGTAAGGCAGCCTGTATACTTTGCTGATCATTGTCAGCATCTTGTTCTACGATCCATTGTTTGAAGAAGGGAGCGAGTAGTTCTGCTTCATCATCATCCCAACCTATGTCATCCAAAATGGCTTCTATTTGATAGGCGAGGGCGGTTAATGGCGTTAACCCATGAAGCTGTTTGACGAAATTTGCACTTGCCTGGTTTTTATTTTCCTTGGGATCGGAAAAGAAATACGCCAACATTCGGCTGGTTTTACAGGGGGCAACACGTAACCAAAGGGTGAGAAAACGTGTGCAGAATTGCTGCAGTGGAGAGCTGTCTAATTGGGCGACGACTTGGGCGCATACTAAGAGTTTTTGTGCGTTATCGCTGAAGTTACGTAAGAATTGATAGTAGGGTTGTACAGGATTAACCCTTTCCTTTCGTTCGTATCGGATTAACTGGGTTTCAAAGCGCGTCAGTGTTTCTTCCAGTTGATTATGTTGTTGCTTGAGGTATCCATCAACAAACTGCCAATCCGCAGCGACTTTGCCAAGACCTTCCTCATTAGGCGCATCATAGATATAGGGCTTCTCATCGTCATGGCAAATAAAATAGCTTGTTTCGTTTAAATCACGATAGATCAGATTTTCTAAATTTTGTGCTAATTGGTTAAGCGCGTATGACGATAGTTCATCATTTTGGTCATGTACTTTGTCCCATTCCACAATGGCGGCACATAAAGCCAAATGTGTAACAGCGTCGAAATCTTCTGTTTGGGTTAATTGAGTAATAATAGCGATCATTTGGCTGCGGTGGCTTTGTATAAGCGTGTAGCAACGCTTGAACGCCTCATATTCGATACTACTGCTATACCCTGAAAACTCACCGATATGGCGGATTAACAGTGCTTGCCAGTCACCGTTGTAGCGTGCAATAAAGTCTTCATCCGTTAGGAGTTCATAGGTTTCGACTATCTCGTTGGCGAATTTGGGATGGAATGCTTGTTTGTTGTTCCAATGGTGAAGAACATCAAACATGCGCAGTAGTTTTTGACGATTAATGGCGAGAATGTCTCCAGTGTCATCCTCATCGTTCCAATCCACGAGTAGATCGTAAATGATGGACGCCATTTCGGCGTGGTAGCTGTCAAGGCCACCGACATGGTATTCGATTTTTTTGTGAATGTTGAAGTTCCCTGCTTTGGCGACAGCGGCCATATCACAAGGTGCTATTTTTGATAAAATATTCGGGTTTTCACCTGTTTCAACAAAATGCCAAATAGCCTCTCCATGTTCAAAGCCTTCTGTGACAAAAGCTTTCCAGTCTTGTTCGCCTGTACCGTAAAAGTAGTAATTATCACGATAGTAATCGTCTTCATCTTCAATGGCTTTCGGTGCCACAATTGGGCGACCTAAATATTGCTCGATTTCAAGTTTAAGCTCGGCAGCAATTTCATCACCCGGTGAATCTATGAAATTTCCGAGTAATACTTGGTGGTATTCTTCTTGCCCAAAATAACACTCTCCTTGAGCTGGAGACATTAGGGTATGAATAAAACTTTCGACTGGGTGTTCTTGATAGTAGCGACTATCATCTGTGTACTGTAAGTAGTCCTGGTCGGCAAAACGCTGCTTCAAGAGAGATTTAAACGTGTCAAATTCGGCAGGGTCACGACGGAAAATGCGCAGTAATTCATTTTCAATCGGCTCATCCTGATCAGCATGTATATCGTAATGATTGCGGTGCTGTAGGTTAAACATACGTGCTCTTGCGCTCGTATTATCACAGTAACAAAAGGCTTTTAGCGTGTGGTGGTTGTAGCCTAAATGATGAGTCAGTATGGCTAACATCTCTTCACCAATTGGCGCGTGCTCTGTATCCCAATAAGGGATGGTATACCCACCAAGTAAATAAGCATTGTGAGGATAGGTTAATGCAATCATGAATAATGGCAGTAAGCCCATGACATCACATTCAGAAATCCACATCTCAGATGAATCATTGATCTTACGAGAGATATTGCAGATGAGCTTTGCCGTTTGTGTTAGCTGTTCTTCCAATTCCGGGTGTTGGCAAGCTCGAAGGAAAAATGCGGTCTCAGAGGGAAGTTGCGTTGCACTCAGTATTTTTTCAGGGCTAAGGTTTTCTGTGCTGTAGTCACTATACCCCAATGTGAGATTAGCGAGTTTGGTGCCGTAAAGGCTTCCAATGCGGTCATCACTACCTGAAATGACCTTGAAACGTACGTGGCAATGAAAATCTGAAAATGCACCATCGGTTTCAAGTAATTGACGATAAGTGATCAACCCCTGATATAGGGATTCGACTGATTGTGGGTCATAGGACACCACAAATTGGGAAGTGTTTAAAGCAACAGACATAGTAAATACATAATACCAATGAGAAGAGGGGCTCAGAGTAAATGCTAATGTTATTTATGTCATTGGAAACATACAGATAAATTATCGTTTTAAGCTCTATCGCACATTAGTGCTATTGAATTGTTCTTTACATGGTGAAAATAGGCACGTAATACATAGCTGTATAACGTGCCAATAAAATAGAAGGAATATTTAATTAAAGGTGGTAGTAATTATTACTTTCCGTTTTCATTACGGATATACATAAGAGCAACCATACCAAAACCTAGGAATTGCCATAGGTATTGACCATCACTCGCACCTGTAATCGTTTGTGTAAATGCCATGCATGATGTTACCAATAACGACGCAATACCCGCTCTTAGTAGCCATACTCGCTCTTTACCTTGCATAAATTCACCCGCAATAACAGAGCGAATAATAAGCAGGAATGGAATACATTGCAGGATGATTAAAATAGGGAACATGAAATCAAATGTTGGGCTAATAAATAGGTGTCCAACTGCGCTTTTATCCCAAGTGCCGACAATGTAGGTTTTCCAACCTACCCAAGTATCGCCTTGATAAGCTGTCTCTGGAGAAATAAAGCCAAGGAGTACACCACATACTTTATCGATGAAGCCATTCTTAAACCAAAAGACAAATAAGAATATTTGCACTGGGATAATGTTGAATGCGAGTGATTTGATGAAGGTTGATTTTTGAGTGTCTTTCATAATGTTCACATCTATTGATTTATGGGTATGATTTGTTGATGTGAAGAGTATGGAGATAAGCAAATTTCACGTAACTGATGCAAGACAAACTCTGAAATAAACATACAAAAATCAAACAGCGAAAAAATGCATGTTTGGTGTACGATAGCGGTGAAAGCACCGTGCCATAAGGGATTCACGGTGCTGAAATTAGTGAGCTAATCCGCTTGTTTGGCTGTAGGGAAAAGGTTTGATTTTTGTAAAGATGCTTTAAGTTCAGCAAGTTGGCCCTTTTGCCCTTTACTCAAGTGACTAAAGCGCTGGTAATTGTACTCAGCGCCTTTAGGGTTATTGGCTTGTTGATCCGCGATACTCAGTAAGTAGTAGCTAAGCGGGCTTGGTGAGTTTTCAGCAGCATAGAAAAGATAAGGGTATGCTTGCTCACCTTGCTGATTAACAATAAGGGCCAGCCCTAGGCTAATATTGGCAATATTACAGCGTGGATTCTTTTCAAAAGCTTCTTTAGCATAACTAAGTGCTAACCGTTTATCTTCACTGCTGTTGGTATTTAAAGAATTCATCGATGACATGTAAGAAAACAAAGCCTCAAGTAAGTAATTATCTCTGCCTTGTCTTTTAATCATTTCAAGTTCAGATGATAACCCTTTAAAACTTTCAGCACCTTTACCTTGATAAAAAAGAGAAATACCTTTTGAGATAGCTTGCCAATCATTATAGTTTTGCACTGAGGTGACTCTATGGTTCGCAAAACTATAATCAGGTGTAGTAGGTGATATGGTCGTTTTTAACGAAAGAACAAGATCGCCAATTGCTGAAAAGAAATCATCCTTAGTAAAAGTGACATCAAGCTTTTTTATTTCACCAGAATGTGATGGTATATCGATAAGAAGCTTAAGGTGATATCCCTTTTTAGTCTCTTTAATCCAGCCCTTGAGTGAAATAGCGTCTGGCGTTAACTGTTTTCTTGCCGCAGGCGTAAGTTGAGAATAGTGATAACCCACAATATTATTTGATGAGTTAAGGCCAAAGAAAAGGTAGTTATAGACATTGCGAGCGACAGTGAGATCTTTATTTTGGTCTAATTCAATATCATGAAATATAACAGGGATGACTTTCTTATTTTCGCTCGCTGTCAGGTCAATCGCTTCACTATTTGATTGCGAAAAATAAGTGATGCTTGTTGATATTGTCAGTAATGCAGCAATAATGATGGAAAAAATCATTAAACGCTTCATTGGTTGCGTGGCTTTGACTGTGTCTTTATTCGCATTTGTCGGACATGGCTGGTTGCTTGTTACAGCAGGCTTCGCGCGTTGTTTTTCTGGTGTATTGTCTGTCAAATTGCCTGGTAAATGCTTTGGCAAACTGCCAGAAGGTATACGGCTTGATAGTTCCTGTTCAATCACTTCTATGTCGAACAAGTAGCCTTGTTTGGGAATGGTTTTAATTATTGAATATGGACGTTCTTGATCGTTTAGCTGGCATCTCAGTTGGCTGATGACTTGGCGAACTAAATTGTCAGAGACTTGGCTACGATCCCAGACGGCCTCCGCGATTGTTCTGGCGTTTTGTACTTTGCCTTGATGTTGAATGAAGAAACTGAGCATACGCGCTTGAAGCGGTTCGAGATGACGCTCTTCACTGCGATCTTCTTCAATGATTAGACGGTTTTGTTCTGGTATAAAAATGACTTTAGAATCAGTGCCTAGTCGATAACTTACAGCTGATGGCATAACTTCCACGCGACAATAAAAAACAGCAGTGATGAGGTTATTAACTTTGCTGTTCAGAAGCAAGCAGTAGAGCGGTATCTTGCTTATTGAAACATCCTTGATAGGCATTTAATCCGTTAAATGAAGTTGTGTCAGCGAATTAGAACCGGTGCACCTGTCAATTAGGATGTTACTCGGGGTGAAGTGGCCAGTCTGCAGCGTCGACCGCATCAAGGTTGCCATCAGAGGTATTACCTTGCCATTTCCGAATAAAGATACCGCTAGGATCGTACTGCTCTGTTTGTTTTTGTAGATTGAAGTGCCTGTGTTCCCTCGGATTGGCACCTACACCCGCAATGTACTGCCAATTACCCCAGTTAGAAGCAACATCATAATCCAGTAAGTGTTGTTCAAAATAGCTAGCACCATATCGCCAATCGACGCTGAGTTCATGCACTAAGCAACTGGCAGCTAGCTGCCTGCCACGATTCGACATGTAACCTGTGAGGTTTAGCTGCTTCATACAAGCATTCACTATGGGGTAGGGTGTATTACCTGTGCACCAGCGACGAAAACGCTCACTGTAGTAGCTCGTATGTGGGGCTTTGTTTTTGATCCCTTTAAACATAAATAAATCTTTCTGGTAGCAGTGGGCATACCATTGAAAATATTCACGCCATAACAGCTCGAATTTGATCCATTCAGTAGATGAGTTTTTTTCAACGCGATTGTGGTAGGCGTCGAGTGCTTCAATGATCTTTCTTGCAGATAAACAGCCCAATGCAAGCCAAGGTGAAAATTTGGTGGAACTTTGCCAGTCATCAAGGGCATTTCTTGTTTGCTTATAGTGGCTCGGCTGCTGGCTAGCGAAATAGCGTTGTAGGTGCTCAATACCAGCTGCTTCACCACCACAGAAGCTATTATGGCTAGGGGCTTGTGGTTCAATTGGTAAATTGACACGCATATCAAGAATTTGTGATGGTGGTGGCGGAATATGCGCTATGTGATCTAAGCTGGTTTGGATAGGTTGGCTCTCGACTAATTTCCTAAATTTAGAAAAGCTAGCGGGTAAATTTGAAAGTTTAAAAGGAAGCTCTGCTTGATCGAATAAGGTGTGGGTGGCTGTTGTTGTAAAGTTTAGAAATGGGTAGCGTTGCTCTAATAATTGCCACTCTTTATTTTCATAGTAACCTGCATTCTCACTGCGGTAGAGGGCGGTAACATCAAAGCGTGTGATAAGTGATGGAAGAGCTGTCAACGGTGACTCAAACAGTACTAATAACACCTGTTTTTGATTTGTAAGTTGTTTGTTTAAGCAAGCCAATGATTGCAGCAAAAATTGCTGACGAGCTTGACCAATAGAGCGAATCGAAAAAGGCCGTTGGTGGGAATGGCTGTAGGGGAAACAATAAACACAAATTAATCTGTCTACTTCTTGTGCGGCGAGTGATAAAGCACGGTTGTCGTGTAAACGAAGATCGTTTTGAAATAGAAATAGCCCTGTCATCATGTTCTACAACCTATCGAAGACCCTTCAGCTATTACGTTGTATTGTATGATAAGGATCTTTTGAAGTGTAAGATCAGTTTAGTCAATCGAAGAAGATAGCGTTGATCGTTTTAAAGGTCTGTTAGTAACAGACCTTTTTTCATTTGTCGCCAAGGCGAGGAGTTACGCCTGAGTGCCAGTGTTACTCTACCGCTTCTGCGATTTGCATCGCGGGGTAATCGATATAGCCGCGTTCATCACCGCCAAACAAGGTTGCACCGTCTAAATCTGCAAGGTCATAATTGTTTTCTAGACGAGACACTAAGTCCGGGTTAGAGACAAATGGGCGACCGAAGGCCACTAAATCCGCATAACCTTTGTTAAGAACCTCATTAGCGCGTTCTTGGGTGTAACTGCCTGCCACAATGATGGTATTGGTAAAAATTTCACGTAGCTCAATGCGGAAACTCTCAGGAATAACGGGTGCATCATCCCAATCAGCTTCAGATAGGTGCATGTAAGCAATATCTCGCGCTTGTAATTGACGAGACGCTTCAAGAATTGTTGGCACAATATCAGGGCAGTTCATGTCTTTGAATGTAATGAAGGGCGCTAAGCGAACGCCAACTTTATCCGCGCCAATCGCAGCAATAACAGCATCTACCACCTCAATTAAGAATCGAATGCGATTCTCACGAGTGCCGCCGTAGTTGTCGGTACGTTTGTTGGAATTGGTGCGAAGGAATTGGTCAATGAGATAACCGTTACCGCCATGAATTTCCACACCATCAAAGCCAGCTTCAATGGCTCGTTTTGCTGAATAGGCAAAGTCTTTAATAACACGATCGATATCGCTTTGATCCATTTCACGAGGTTGAATACAGTCAACCATGTTGCCATTACCTTGATCATCGGAAATCCAGACCTTGGTTTCGATGGGTGCAAGGGCAGAAGGCGCGATAGGTAGCTCACCTTTTTGGAATGTGGGATGAGAAACGCGGCCGACATGCCATAGCTGACAGAACATGGCAGCACCTTGTTCGTGTGCTGCTTTCGTGACAGGTTGCCAGCCTTTGACTTGCTCATCGGTGTAAACACCAGGGGTGAATGAATAACCTTGTGAGTCATCAGAGATTTGAGTGGCCTCAGAGATGATTAACCCCGCTGTTGCACGTTGTTGGTAGTAAGTCGCCATCATATCATTAGGAATATTACCGGGTTGGCTAGTGCGTGCGCGTGTCATGGGTGCCATAACAACACGATTTTGTAGATCAAGGCTTTTAAGTTGTGCTTTTTCGAATAATTTTTTCATCGTCTTTATCTTATTTTAGTAATTGAACATTCGTTTCTTTGCTGACAAGTTCCATCCATTCTTTTATAGATGGTTCCCAATTGATTTCAGCGGCACTAAAGAAACCACGAAGAATAGAGAACAGAATGGCTTCATCAACGATAGCGATAGGAGTCGTTGAATCGAGTTTCAGTAATGTGCCTGCTTCACGGATCAAGGATCCCACTTCTTTTGCTATAGTGGGGGTATCTGTTAGCAGCAGATCAAAGTTAAGTGCTTCGGTTTCTTTTTTACTGCGCCAAGCACGTTGAGATGATGTGGTTTTAAATTCTGCGAGATCCATTGAAGACCATCGTGGGTAACCAATTTTCTGTAATGGCAGGAAGGCGCGACGTTGCCATTCTAGAATTGCTTCAGATGGAATATTGGTTTGAATTGAGTCAGCAAGAGATAAAAAGTGACCAATAATATCTAAGCTTTCAGCAATTGCTGTTCCATCATCTTTCACTAAGACAGGGACTTGTTTGCTACCAACGATATCGGTCGTTGTTTTGTCATCATCGTAATCAATGGTTACTACATCAAGTGGTAAATTCAGCATGCCAGCAACAAAGCGTACACGGGCGCTGAATGGGCAATGTTCATAAATGTAGAGTTTCATGTTTATTCCTATTTGTTGCTCTAGCGAAAGGTAGAGTCGTTATATTTTTTGCTATCGAGAGAGTTAGGTGGAATTAGTTAATTAATGCGCCGCCATCAACATCGATGATAGAGCCTGTCATATAGGGGTTAGTGATCGCCATTACATAGGCTTGAGCGACATCTTCTGCTGTACCAACACGGCCTGCAGGAAGGGTATTACGTGCATTTTCATACATGGATTCACGGTTTTGTTCATCCATTCCTTGGTAGGCGGTCGTCATTGTCAAACCAGGGCTGACAGCATTAACGCGAATAGGAGAAAGCTCTTTTGCTAATACTTTTGTAGTGGCTTCTAGCGCGGCGTTAATGGCTGTTTTGGTATAGGTATTTGCAATCACTTTGCGTGATAGCATTCCTGTGGTTAACGTAATCGTACCATTCGGTTTAATATAACGGCTAGCATGTTTAGCAGCGTTAATTGATCCCCAGAACTTAATATCAAAAGCCGCTTTTGCGTCTGGAATTTTCACGTCTACCACTTTACCGGCGGGTGCCGCAGAGCCTGCTGTAATGATAAGATGATCAAAAGCACCTATGGATTCGAAGTAAGCGTGCACTGATTTTTCATCGCTGATATCTAGGCCTGTTTGACGGCTAGCCACATGGATAATGTTTTCACTATTCTCAAGTTGCTTTGCGACAGCTGCACCTATACCCGATGTACCACCTAGAATGACATAGCTCGTTTTATCCTGACTCATAATCCTTCTCTCTCTGGTTGTTTTGTTTATCTGTTTTTCTTTGATGCTTGCTATTATATTTGTTCGACTAATTTTGATAATTGGGTAAAATTCAAATTCATTATTTAGTTAGAATGAACAATAGAGGTGTAAGTGGATAAATTCTCTGATATGACTATGTTCGTCAGTATTGTTAAGCGCCAGGGGTTAGCTGCGGCAGGGCGAGACCTTGGACTTTCTCCCGCGACCATGACGGCAAGGCTTCAAGCATTAGAAGAGAGGTACGGTGTTAAGTTACTTAACCGTAGTACCAGACATCTAGGTTTAACGGATGCAGGTGAACTTTATTACAAGGCCTGCCTCGACATTTTGGATAATGTTGGCGAGGTAGAGAATCTTATCCAAAATGGTATGAAGGAAGTTAAAGGGCCGCTCAGAATTTCTGCACCTAAAGATATCGGCAAGCAATACATCATGCCGATTTTGAATGAGTTTGTTGCGCAATATCCAGATGTCGTGCCTTATTTATACCTTGATGATCGTATCTCAAACATTGCTGAATCTGGCCGAGATATTGTTATTCGCTATGGTGAATTGGTTGATAGTAGCTTGATTTCACGCCGTTTATCGCCAAGCCGACGGGTTTTGTGTGCATCACCAGAATACCTTGCAACACATGGCACCCCCTTGAAGCCTGAAGATTTGGCTGCGCATGATTGTTTGGTGATGTTGCGCAGTAATGAAGAACTGAAAACTTGGCATTTTCAAGAACGAGATAAGAAGGTTTCGATAACTGTGTCGCCAAAGCGTTTTTCTGACGATGGCGAGATCATTAGGCAGTGGGCATTAGAAGGGGCAGGAATTGCACTCAAATCTGTACTGGATGTTCAGGCAGACATTAACAGTCAGCGCTTAGTGACGGTACTTAACGGCTATATGAAGAACTTTAATACTTCAACTATGGTCTCTAGTGCTGATTTGAATGTGGTGTATATCAGTAAGCAGTTTCAACCTAAACGGATTAGACTGTTTTTAGATTACTTGTTTGAACGTTTTCCTGAGTTGCTAGAAAAGTCAGGCGACCTACGTAGCTAGCGATCACCTGTTTTTTTTGTTTATTGATTGGATTGTATCTGATGGAAGAAATGTATTTTGCGGGTGGGTGTTTGTGGGGCGTGCAAGAATTTATGAAACACCTACCCGGTGTGATTATGACAGAGAGCGGGCGTGCAAATGGTACAACGCATACCACGCAAAGTGACTACGATGGTTATGCGGAATGTGTGCGTACTCAGTTTGATCCTCAGCAGGTGACGATTGCGCAGCTAATGGCGTACTTCTTTGAAATTATTGATCCTTATAGCGTCAATAAACAGGGTGATGATGTTGGCGAAAAGTACCGTACTGGCGTGTACAGCGTTAACCCTTCGCACCTTAAGCAAGTAAAGGCGTATATTTCGGCGCGAGAAGACAGTGATAAAGTGGTGGTTGAAGTGTTACCGCTGGTTAATTACGTCAAAAGCGATGATGAACATCAAGATAGACTGACACGTTTCCCCAATGATTATTGCCATATTCCCTTTGAGTTATTGAATAAATACAAGAAAAAGTAATGAAGTGCCTTTCGTTGTATCAAAATGCGAAGCCCAGCAGCTTGGTGCTGGGCTTGTTTCACGAGCAAATGGATAAAGCGCCTATTGTTTGATGACGGCATTTGCGATGGCAATGTCTTGAGGGGCTATTCCCGTAAAATCAGCAATGGTCAATCCTGAAGTGCTAAAGCGTGCTTGGTCTTTCAAGAAGGTGCCAAACTCTGTGCTCTTACGTTTTATGTGTTGCTGACTTCTATCATTGTACAGATACTGTAATTCACCATGATGTGAGCATTGCGCAAGGCTATCGGCCAAAATAAGGCTCGCATTTTGAAGCACGTTTTCAGTAAGTTCTTGCTTACCCTCGGTATCACAGCCAAAGGCGTTGATATGAGCATTCGGCTTTAACCAGTCATAGATGATATAGCCGCTGGTTGCGGGTGTGACAGTTGTGATCACGTCGCAAGATTCGCATAAGGCTTTTATCGACTTGCAAGGGACAACCTCAATGTCATGCTTAGCGAGTTGCTCTTTGAGTGACTGAATATTTTCTGACTTAATGTCATAGGCTAACACTTGATTAATTCCAAGAGCGTGGCAGGTGTAAACGCTTTGAAAATACCCTTGGATACCGCACCCTACAATGCCGAATGTTCGTTCTGAATTATCGCCGATCATGGTTTGAGCCATAAGGGCGCCAGCGGCGGCTGTTCTGTGGTCGGTGAGTATGCCTTCATCTTGTAGCATGTACTCGGGAAAGCCCGTATCAGCGTTAATAACCATGATGCAACCGTATGAGTTAGGTAAGCCTATTTCGTGGTTGGTATAGCTTCCTGATGCGATTTTTATAGCGGCATATTTCTGAACATGACTAATACCATATTTGATGTGCAGCTCTCCGTTCGGTAATGGCATATGGCCAACAGGGGGAACCACATATTTTTTGTCACTGTAATCGATATAACACTGTTTGATGATTGCTATCAGCGTAGACATATCAGGTAAGTTTGCTTCGATTGCTTGTTTATTGATAATTTCCATTATTTCACCATGGTCATTGCTGAGTTAAAGGTTTCGTCGCTCACGTTGCTGCCGCAAAGCACGATACATACGTTCTTATTTATATATGCTTGTTTATTTTTGATGAGCGTCGCGACAGCTACCCCAGCTGCGCCTTCAATGATCATGGCGTGATTTTCTTTAATCAGTTTCATCGCTTCCGCTATTTCATATTCAGTGACCGTTTCTGTGTTATCAATAACAGCCATACAGAGTGCTAGTGTGATGCTGCCTGCTTCAATACCGCCCGCAGTACCGTCTGATAGGGTATCGAACTCTACTACTTCAATGATCTCCTTAGCTTCCATACAGGCTTTCATTACTGGGGCATTTTCAGGAAAGGCGCCGACAATTTGAGTGTCAGGTTTATGCGCTTTGATGTTTGAACCAATACCACTGATGAGGCCACCACCGCCAACACTGGCGATAACAGCGTCTACATTTGGTGTTTGCGTTAAAATTTCCAAGCCAATAGTGCCTTGGCCTGCAATGATATCTTGGTGGTTATAAGGGCTAATGTAGGTGGCGCCCGTTTCTTTCGCATCTGCTAGTGCGACAGTTTCGGCATAATCAGCGCTGCCATCAACCTTAATTAGGGTTGCGCCAAGCTGGCTTATTTTCTTTTCTTTCTTGTTACTGATTTTTGCAGGAACATAAATAGTGACAGGGATCCCTAAGGCTTTTGCTGCCGCAGCCGTGCCAGCGCCATGGTTACCTGAACTTGCTGTTAATACACCAGTACTTTTGAGTTCTTGAGGTAAGTTCATCAGAGCGCTTGATGCACCTCTGATTTTGAAACTGCCTGTTGTTTGTAAGTTTTCACACTTTAGGTATACATTACCGCTGCAAATATTTGATAGTACAGGGGAGTAAAGCATTGGCGTTTCATATACGCCTCCCTTTGTATAAAAGTCGCTGTCCAACAGTTTTTTTGTTTTTTCTACAATGGTCTTTTTATTATTTTCCATATTGTTAACGCCTCATAGTTAATTCAAGGGCAATTTATATCAGGCGTTTTTAGCTGTAATTTACATATGTAAAGATTGATATGTTTTTTTATGAAATATCGAAAATAATATCAAGCAATGAGATTTCGCTGTGTATGCTTTTGACTTGCTTTATATGTGATTCTTATGTCGCGAGTGAACGGTAATGTGCTTTAAAACAGGGAATTTAATCGTGAAAATATTTCCTAGTTTGAGTGTTTTTAGCTGATTAAAGTGAGCGTATGGCAGTAAATGGCCAAAATGCGGAACAAATTGACTCTTAATTACACTCTTTTTCTTCCTGTTATATTCATCAATACTAGCGCCATGTTCCGCATAATTTGCTAGATGCTTTCCGTTCAACTATGCATAAAGCAGCATAAAGGCCAAGGCGATAAAATAGAGGCGTGTATGACTCATTTTCCGAATGATTTTTTATGGGGTGGCGCGATTGCGGCTAACCAAGTTGAAGGCGCGTATGCTCAAGATGGTAAAGGGTTATCTACCTCAGACATGCTCCCTTCTGGCATTCTTAGCCCCCACCAAACGCGTGAAGAGAGAACTGCTGGTATCAAGGATGTCGCGATTGATTTTTATAACCGCTACCCAGACGATATCGTCTTGTTTAAAGAGATGGGCTTTAACTGCTTACGCTTATCGATAGCGTGGACGCGTATTTATCCTAATGGGGATGACCAAGAGCCGAATGAAGCGGGCCTTGCTTACTATGACCGCATTTTTGATGAGCTGGCTAAGCATGATATCCAGCCGTTTGTGACCCTGTCACACTATGAAATGCCTTATGCGCTGGTGGAAAACTACGGTGGTTGGGCTGATAGAAAGCTAATTGCGTTTTTTGAGCGTTACGTCAGCACTGTTTTTGAACGCTATAAAGATAAAGTGAAGTTGTGGCTGACGTTTAACGAAATCAATATGTCGCTGCATGCGCCATTTACCGGTGTCGGTTTACCTGAAGAGGCGAGTGAGCAGGCGATTTATCAAGCCATTCACCACCAATTGGTCGCTAACGCTAAAGCGGTAAGCTTATGTAAGCGCATTATTCCAGATGGCAAGATTGGCAATATGCTATTGGGTGCGATTAATTATCCGTACACCTGTAACCCTGATGATGTGATTGCTGCCATGCATGAAAATAACAAATGGCTGTTCTTTGGTGATGTGCAAACACGCGGTAAGTATCCTGGTTACATGCTGCGATACTTCCGCGAGAATAACATTCATATCGAAATGGAAGATGAGGACTTAGATACTATTGCCCAAGCCTCGGTCGATTTCATCTCTTTTAGCTATTACGCCAGTGGTTGCGCAAGTGCTGATCCTAAACAAAAAGAAGTAGGTAACATTGTTGATAGCGTGCCAAACCCATATTTAGAGAAAAGCCAGTGGGGGTGGCTCATTGATCCTAAAGGGCTGCGGATTTTGCTGAATCTCCTTTATGACCGTTATCAAAAGCCGCTTTTTGTGGTTGAAAATGGCTTAGGGGCGCGTGATGAGATCGGCGAAGATGGCGAGATCCACGATGATTACCGCATTCAATACCTCAATGATCACCTGGTTCAAGCACGAGAGGCCATTGCTGACGGTGTCGAGTTAATGGGTTTCACTAGCTGGGGACCGATAGATCTGGTTGCGAACTCGACGGCAGAAATGAGTAAGCGTTATGGATTTATCTATGTCGATAGACACAATGACGGTACGGGCTCACTCATTCGTAAGCGTAAAAAGAGTTTTCATTGGTACCAAGAGGTGATTAATACCCAAGGTGGCTCCTTGGTGGATGAGCGCTAACCTATAGCTTAACAATTGAAGTTAAATCCTCGACTTGTTCGGGGATTTTATATGGTTTGGTAATAGTTTAATGAGAAGTTTTGTTCTGTCAGATATCCACTTGGTGTTGATTGAGTATAATATTTAAAGTCTTTAATAAAATGTGATTGATCATAATAACCATGATCGAATGCGACAGCTAAATACTGAGTTGATTGAGCGGTTAACAGCGCTTTCAGTGTTGATTGAAAGCGAGCCGTACGTTCAAAGTATTTTGCATCGACACCCGTAAATAATTTGAATTTACGTTGAAATGTTCTTTCACTACATTTTAATTGGTGTTTGACCTCAGTAATACTGTCACTTTGGTTTTGGTAGTAAATCTTATCGATAGCCCATTGAAGTGCAAAATCTTGATTTGTGACTTTAATCAGTTTTTGTAGCAGCCATTGCTCTAACAAGGTTACTCTTGCTATATCGCTTTTCGCTTCAATAAGCTGTGCGAGCAAACTTGTTGGTAATAGTTGCTCTGTGGAAATAGCTTGGTCTGATAGCTCAGTCAAAGGCAGACCAAATAGTGTGAAAAAACCCGCGGATCGAAAACGAATTGAGAGTAGTTTTGTTTTACCTGTTGCTTGAAATTGGATTAGTGATTTTCGAGGGCAGACAAGAACACTATCATTAGTATGGAGTTGTGATTGTTGATAAGTTTTGAGTTTTAATAGATCTCCAAAGTTGAATAGCATTTCAACGCCAGTACCAGGCAGCATATTTGGGAGTGTCGTAATATTGTTTTGTTCCCAAAGCCAAAAATGTGCAATGTATTGGCTTAATTTAGGGGTTGGCTTAATCCGTTGTGTGTACATAATGGCTATGTTTCCTACCACCTCTAACATTCATAATGTGGCCATTAGAGGTGGGTTGTAACTGTTTTATATAGGGATCAGAATAACGCATCACCGCTGATAAAGTCTAAACATGGATGATTATCAAAGCGCACAGCTCCTACATGCAATCGTCCATTAGCGGCTTTTACCACATTAGCAACACCTTGGTGGCCAAATCCCCCACAGAGTTCAGCGGCTTTGATGCCTTCTTCAACTAATGCGTCTATTAATTCACAAGCTTGTTGGTAGTTAGAAACAGCAACTGTTTTTACGTGTACTTCATTGGTTCGTACCCAAGAATAGTCTTGAGAAGGATCTGCATTTGGCGCGACGAAAATAAAAGCGGCCTTAAAAATAGCGGGCATAATTTAGCTTCCTGTTGAGTGTTGGGAGCAATGCTACATTCAAGGTTGTGCTTGATATTGTATAAATTCGTCATCGGGCGCAACATTAGATTCCACTCGGTATAAGCAATAGTTTATAGCGTATGCCAATAACTAGGCGTATAAACAAGACATACCATGATGGGTATTAAGTAAAAAGAGTGGAAAATGGACAACCCAAACCAAAGTTTGTTACAAGCCGAAATAGAAAAGTGCGAACCGTTTAAATCGACACATTTAGTCGAGAAAGTGATTAAACACCAAAGTCATCAACATTGTATGCTATGTGGTACAGAGCCTACTTTTGGCTTAAAACTCGACTTTTATAATGATCAACATGGTGCGGTCTGGAGTAGAGCAAAAGGCAGCATACACCAGCAGGGCTACCAAGGCATTTTACATGGTGGCTTTATCGCATCATTGCTAGATGCGGGTATGTGCCAAGCGGTATTTAACCGAGGCATTGAAGCTGTCACGGGTGATATGAATATTCGTTATTTAGCAGAAATTCCCCTTAATGCTGAGATGCTAATTCGTGGTGCAATAACATCATCTTGTTTAACCCTCTATAAAGCTGAAGCTGGTATTTATGTTGGCCAGCAACTAGTGGCTAAAAGTACCGCTCGTTTTATGAAGCGATGAATCGCGGGTGGGAAGATTAAATGAGTAATTTGCTCTTCCTACTAAACTGGCGGTTTACATCCCATCCTTTTTCAACATTAAGCTAAATGCTGTTACTCGTTGGATCGAGCTAACACTAATGTCCCCACCATGTGCTTGAGTTATCGATTTAGTAATGGCAAGCCCTAATCCAGCCCCAACGCTGCTGGTATGTTTGCGCGATTTATCGGCGCGATAGAAGCGATCAAAGAGATAGGGTAGTGAACTAGCGGGAATAGGTTCGCCAGTATTGATGACTTTTATTACGTTGAAGTTGTCATCGGATGATAGTTGAATTGCAATCGCTGTATTTGAGTCACAATGGCGCAAAGCATTAGACAGTATATTGCTAATAGCACGTTGCAGCATTTGCTTGTCACCAAATTGGGCACCGCCTTCTGTTAAATTGAGTTCGACGATATCAATTGTGACATTTTTATCTTCAGCCAGTAATTCGTAGTATTCGATCAGTGGTTGAATAATAACGGCCAATGTAAGTGGTTCTTTATTGCTATGGAGTAGTTGATTCTCTGATTTAGCAAGATATAAGGTATCTCTAATTGTTTTGTTTAATCGCTCAATTTCTTCTGCATTGGAGCCGAGAATATCTTGATACTCATCGATGGTGCGCGCTGATGATAAAGCAACTTGAGTTTGCGTCATCATATTGGTGAGTGGGGTTTTCAATTCGTGAGCAATATCAGAAGAGAATTCACTGAGTCTATTAAAGCCACACTGTAAGCGATCCAGCATTTTGTTTTGTGTCTCCACAAGCTGAGAAAGCTCTACAGGTAGGTCATTGCTTGGTATGCGAATATCAAGTTGCCGAGTGTTTATATTGTTAAGGTAGCTTTGTAGTCCCTGTAAAGGTGCCAATCCTTTTTTAACGGTGAATATGGCGTAAACACTTGAAATAAGGCTACTGATAAGAAATGTCCAAATTAGCACTATATCTAATTCGTTGATAAAGCTGTTGTGGTAACCCGTGTTCACTGCCAAGACAATGGCATCGTATTGTGGATGCTTAATCTTGAATCTGAACCCCCTGTAACTTTCGCCACCTTCCTTCCATTCTAATGCATTCTGATGTGATAGTGCTGGGGGGAGAGGCTGGTTGGAATTGCTATAAGTGAGTGCCCCATCATGATTAATGACCCAAAGGTATGTGAAGTTTTCTGTCAGTGCTGGTGATGAATTGCTTTGAAGGTCATCTAATGTCGCAGCGACTGTCAAAAACTTACTATTGAGTAGTTGATAATCCTGAGCATAGAAATGATGTTTGATGGCATATTGGACAATTAAAGCAAAAGAAGCGAGAACTATAAAGGAAGAGGCCATGTACAGTGCAATCAACTTTGTTGCCATTGAATTTTTCAATGTCAGCCTCATACACTTAGCTCTTCAAGTTTGTACCCCATACCACGCACAGTGTGGATGAGTTTAATTGAGTAGGGTTTGTCTATTTTGGCGCGTAATCTTTTCACTGCGACATCAATGACATTAGTATCGCTATCGAAGTTCATATCCCAGATTGTTGATGCGATGAGTGTGCGGGACAAGACTTCCCCTTTTTTATTCAAAAACAGCTCAAGCAGTGAAAACTCTTTGGCGGTTAAAGCGATAGTATCACCACCTCGACGCACAGTGCGTTTTAATAAATCCAACGAGAGGTCAGCGATGGATAAGCTTGTTGCGGTTTTTGCGTGACCCGTTTGGTGCCTGAGGGCATTTTTGACTCTGGCCAGCAGTTCAACAAACGCAAAGGGTTTAACAACATAATCATTTGCGCCTAATTCAAGGCCTTTGACTTTATCATCTACCTGATCTTTGGCCGATAGCATGATAATGGGGGTATCTAGTTGGCTACCACGCAGTGTTTGTAATATCTGCCAGCCGTTTAACTTAGGGATCATGATGTCGAGAATAATGAGATCATAATGATTGCTGGTTGCTTGGTAGAGTCCATCGACACCATCCTGCGAGAGATCGACCACGTACCCTGATTCGGTAAAGCCTTTTTTCAAATAGCCGCCCGTTTTGGGCTCATCTTCTACGATTAATATTTTCATTCTTCAACTAGTTAAATTGCTGGGGACTTTATTGCTGTGAACGCGAAATTATCTTATCTCATCTAATATGATGAGGTCATTGGTTTTATGGTTGCTTGCTGGGGGTGATGATTCTGTTCGGTGGTCATTGCCTTACTATATGTAACCAGAGGCGCAATGATAGCCTCTGGTTAGTTTAACGGAATGAATTAGTTATTCGAATCGCGCTCAGGATAATGGAAGCTGACGTTTATTTTCCCTTTATAACTTATTTGGCCATCAGTATTCATAAACTCTTCTACTGTTACGTAACCACCTTCATTAAGGTGTATTTGGCGGCGATCTATGTTTACACCTGAGATTTTGAGTTTTTTGCTTAGTTCTACAGGCTTAGCTTTGTTGAGCTGATGAAGCTGGCTTAATCCAAGTTGATAGGCTTCTTGTTTGGTTTGAACCGCATCTGTTTTAATGGTTCGTGCCCCCAATCTTTCCACGACATTGCCTGCAGAGTAGCCAAACTGGCTTGCAAATACGCTTGTGCTTAATAGAGTGAGTGTTGCTGTCACTAAGGCTGCTTTGATCAGTTTCATTTGTTTTCCTTTACGGGTTCTTGGTTAACTTGAGTTCATTCTATTCCTTCGTTGATGACTTAAAGCGGGACTGAAACATGACATTTTTGTCATAATTCTGATGGGTATATAGCTAGTTCTGTGAGGCTTTCATTAACACTTCTAGCTGAGCGGGTGATGACCCAAATAAGCCATGCAATTGGGCAAGATAAAGTTCAGCCGTTGCAATAGCATCCATGAGGGCGTGGTGAGCAGGGTAGTCAGGAAGGTGGTAAGCCTTACGTATAGAAGCAAGGCGCCAGTCTGGTTTCCTTGCGCGAAGTTGGTTGCAGTATTGTTCAATTTTAAGTGTGTCTAGCCAAAGTACGGGGAGTGATGGTAACTGATAATGTGCTTGGATATGATGTTCTAAGAATCCTTTTTCAACCACACAACCGTGGGCGATCACGACTTTGCCAACCATTGCTTTGAGTAACTGTGAAAAAGCGAGGTTTTCTTCTAACCCTGCTTGGTTTAGCTGTTCGGGTAATAGGTGGTGAATGGTAGCCGAATGAGCCGTAATGGGGGATTGACTACGGACTAAATAATGGTGGCCAGTACTTAGGTCTATGATGCCTTTTTTTATCTCTACCCAGCCGATACTCAATACTGTGTTTTTCGTTGGATCTAGTCCATTGGTTTCAAAATCTATCACAATAATATCGAGCAATCTTGCGTCCGTGCGGTTGTCAGGAAGTGGGGCATTGACCAATGATAGCAAAGGTTCAGATTGGACCTGTGACGTTAGCAGGCGTTGCTGCGCAGCCAGTTGTTTTAATGGTGAAGGCTTGAACCAAGCGAACATATTCTTAGGCCCCAAACTTCATTTTTATTGCGTCCTGAAATCCACTTACGATTCTAAAAGCATCTTTTAAATGCTGGCGGCTAAAACTACCAAAATGATCTGGGTTTAATGCATTAGATAAAGGCTTGCCACTTCGTAAGCAGCGTAGGTGGTGGCTATAGCGTAATTGCATCACATATTGATAGGTACCAATTAGATCTTGATACGAACTGTCATTTATTGACTGTTTATCTAAAGCAAAACGTAAGCGGGCTTCGGTGGACAACATTTCTCCACCATCGTGAAGTGCATAGATCCGCGCGAGATCGACTAAGTGACCTATAGCGGCTTTCTTTATATCGAGGCGCCTGCCATTTTTCCCTTCTTTTTCAAGTACGAGGTTATTGAATATACCAAGAGGGGGCCGTGTTTTAAGGGCGTTTCTGACTAATGCTGACATTAAGCGTACATTGCCTTTAACCTGTGAAATCCGCTGTTTATCTAGTGTCTGAAAAAGCGTTTCGTCACCCGCAAGTGGGCGGATTTCTAAAAAGACCGTTAGGCTAAGCAACATGTCATATTCAGGGTTATTTGCCCATTTACGGTAATACTGCATCCACACATAGAGTGGCTGGCACCATTTGGGTGTTGCAGCCATGAAACGGCCAGTACAAAGCGTATAACCACATTCCGCGAGACCTTTGCAAACATACATAGCGAAGTGGTTGAAATAGGCGCGATCGCTGTCTGTTGCATTATCGTCGAGTACTAATGCGTTATCTTGATCGGAATTGAGGTGAATTTCTCCACGTGCATGTGACCCCGCTGCAAGCCAAACATAGCGACAAGGTGTTGGACCGAGCGCTTTTTCCGCTAAATGAATGAGTCGATGAGTAAAAGCATCATAAATCATTGTCAGTACCTGACCAATGAGCTGAGGTGGTAGGTTAGCCTCAGCCATTGCCTCAAAGATTGCTTGTCGCTCAATCGCCAATTTAGCCAGTTCTTCTAATGATTGACAGCACCCAATCTTTTCAATTAAAAAAACGGCTTGTACGCTATGCTTTTGCACCAGTAGCTGTGGGGTTATTAATCCAACGACCTGTTTATTGGCATCTATCACCGGCACGTTTTGGACGTTATGCTTCATCATGAGGCTGACGGCTGAAAGCACCAAGTCATCATTACCAATCGTCCAAGGTTGTTCAGTCATAATCTGGGTTATGGGTAAGGTGATATCTACTGCATCAGCCACAACGCGTTTTGTCATGTCTTTGTCCGTCACCATCCCAATCAAGGTGTTGTTTGCGTTGTTATCATCAAGGATAACTGCGCAAGAACTGTCTGTTTCATGACGCATGAGGCGAGCAATGTCCTGAATGGTCATAGAGGGAGATGCTTGAACAATATGAGTGCTCATAACTTCTTTAATTGGCTTGAAAAATAATCCTTTTTCTCTCTCAGACCATTGTACGTCCACAGTCGATTGCAATCGTTGGTTAGCGCTTAACGCTAATTGCTCAGTGACTTTGGGGTAATCGGTCACGTTGTGTAATAACGAGGCGTAATCGAAACGATAGATCAGGCAGTTTTCTAATGCATTCGCTCGATAGTTGTCATGTTCGAAGCTAAAGCCAAAAATATCTTTTTCGCCTAACTGAGCACGCAAACTGCCATCAGGAAGCCGTTGCTCAATCACGCCTGAACGGATAATAAACAGGTTTTGTTTTCGGGTACTGCTTGCAGAGAGTGATTCGCCTTTGCCGAGGAATTGGATTTCTGTGTTAGCGGCTATTTTATCAAGCACTTCGTTAGGGAGTGGGGCAAAAGGCTCTATCGTTTTGAGGAAAGCTACGATATTAGGCAGTAATGTTGAATCCATCATAGTGTCCGTAAATGAAAAAGCTCCAACCATTATGGCTGGAGCTGAAGATATAGGAGGAGGTAAGTAAAATTACCAGAATAGGGTGTACAGTACCGCTAACGCTATCATGATGCCGTAAGCCGCTAGATTGAAGCTGCGGTCAGTTGCGAACATAGATGCAGTTACAGAAATGCCTTTTGGATCGTCATCGTTAACCGATGTGCTTAAGCTGGTGAATGCAATCACAACAAGGGTAAACAGTAATGTGTATAGCATTTGATCCATGAATGGCATTGATAGTGGCATCACTTTCAAGAACAGTGCGAATGGGATTGAGCTTACCACACCGATAATGGCACCTTTGCTGGTGGTTTTCTTCCAGAATAGACCCAGTAAGAACACCGCAAGGATACCTGGGCTTACTAGGCCTGTATATTCTTGAATGTATTGGAATGCTTGGCCAATGCCGCCCAACATAGGTGCGACTAGACACGCAATAATCAGTGCTGCAATGGCTGCCATGCGACCAACGTTAACCAGTTTGTGATCGCCAGAGTTAGGCGCAATGTATTCTTTGTAGATGTCCATCGTAAAGATGGTCGCTGTTGAGTTAAGCATTGATGCTAAAGAGGAAACAATCGCAGCGGCTAATGCTGCAAACACAATGCCTTTCATACCGACAGGAAGAAACTGCGTCAGCCAAGGATATGCTTTATCTGCGTGTGCGGCACTAGGCATGTTGTTTTGTGCAATGCTACCTAGGTTTGCCATCAATTCAGGATCATTGGTGATAACGTAAGCAGCAATACCAGGTAGCACCACAAGGAAAGGAACAATAAGTTTAAGGAATGCAGCGAATACAATCCCTTTTTGTGCTTCGGCAATCGATTTAGCCGCCAAAGTACGTTGGATGATGTACTGATTGAAGCCCCAGTAATATAAGTTAGCCACCCATAAGCCACCGATAAGCACAGCGATACCTGGCAAGTTCATGTATTGCGGGTTACTTTGATCTAGGATCATTTCAAAGTGTGCAGGTGCCGCTTCAGCCATTTTGAATAGGCCGCTAAACCAACCTTCATCACCACCGATGTAACTGACAGCCATGAAGGTTGTCATGAAGCCGCCAAGTACTAAGAAGAAGACTTGGATAACATCGGTCCAAACGACAGCAGAAAGACCGCCGTAGATAGAGTAAACAAGGGCAAAAAGAGCAAGGCCAATAATAGAGTACATCAATGGAATACCAAGAATGGTTTCCAGCGCCAAGCCACCAAGGTAAAGAACGGACGTTAAATTAACGAAGATATACAGTGCAATCCAAAAGATCGCTAAAATGGTTTTTAACTGTTTATTAAAACGCTTTTCGACAAATTCAGGAATGGTGTATATCCCTTTGTCGATAAAGATAGGTAGAAAATACTTACCAACAATAATAAGCGTAATGGCAGACATCCATTCATAAGATGCGATGGCAAGGCCAATTGAGTAGCCAGAACCTGACATCCCGATAAACTGTTCTGCAGAAATATTGGCAGCAATCAGTGATGCACCAACTGCCCACCAAGGTAGAGATTTACCAGCAAGGAAGTAATCCTCAGTACTTTTTTGTGCCCCTTTCTTATCACGAGATACCCAAAGGCCTACACCAATAATAATGGCGACATAAAGTGCAAAGACTGTTATGTCGATAAAGCTCAGACCATTTTCCATGTTCAACATTATTTTGTTCCTGTTGTATTGTTATCTGCGCAAGATTGTAAACGTTTACCCTTGGTGAAATTGTTACAACTGTCACATCTGTTAATATTGGTACGTAAATCGATATTTTTGGGTGGTTATTGTGGCTTTGATGCCAAAACAACCCATTGGGGTCATATTCTCATTATGCTTCCTTGTGAAAGCGATTACACAGGTGTGGTTATAAATGAGGGAGGAGGGCGGTTTTTACAATCGGTCTTTTTGTGTTATTTGCATCATCTAAAGTCACTGTCTACATATACGAAAAAGCCAGCAAGTTATGCTGGCTTAATTTATATGACGGAGTGCTACGTGTGATGGAATATTCACTTAGCCCCTTTTGCGGAGGCTTATGATCTGAATGTTGGAAGAAGCGAAATAACTTCAAACAAGTAAACTCTGTCGCTCAATATATTTTTTACTATAAGGGGAAATCAATTTATGAGCAGTTGTAATAGTGCATTTATATCGATAATTGATAAGCACATATATTAACAGCACTAGCCAAGTTTAATGAATCAATCTTGCCGCTACCTGCGATAGTAAAAGGCTGAGCGTTACAATCAGCTAAAGCTTGTTTTGGTACGCCACGGGCTTCGTTACCAAATAGGTAACATTCATAGTCGGAAAACTGGGGTGTATTAACCTTATCACCCTGCATATCAAGATAAGCAAAACGTTTAAAACGCTGATTTAACTCAGTAAGCTCAACGCCTTGCTCGATAGGCAAGTGGAAAATAGCTCCCATGCTTGAGCGCACGACTTTTGGATTGTAGGGATCGACGCTGTTGTTACTTAATAACAAGCGAAAATGCCCAAACCACGCTAGGCTACGCAAAATAGTGCCTAGGTTGCCAGGATCTTGTACTTCATGTAAGTAGATACAACGCTCACCATCTTGTAGAGGTGCTTTCTCTGTCTGAGCGGGTAAAGGAACACAGGCGATGATACCTTGTGGTGTTTTGGTATCACTCAGTCCAGCCATCTGTTTTTTATTTATCTCAATGATCGTGTAAGAGTGATTGAGCTGCTGTGCCCATGCTTGATACTCATCAGTCACATATAAAATGGTGTTTTTTAGATAGGGCTGAGCCAGTGCTGCTTTATCCAGTTCGAGGATGAGGTGTTCCCCTTCGACTAAATAGTGGCCAAACTGCTCACGGTATTTTTTTTGATGCAGCTTCTTTGCATTATCCAGTTTCATAGATGGTCCAGTTTCATATATTGTGCCTTACCAAGTTTTCGCAGGGATTGTACTCTTTTGTTTAGCAAAATGTCACCACTGGAAGTCAGGAGATATTTGCAAAACAACAGGACATGATTACAATAGCGCTCCTATATTTTACCAGCACGGCGAACAACCTATGGCACGTTCAAAAACCAGTAAAAAATGGCTCGATGAACACGTTAACGATCCTTATGTAAAAAAAGCTCAAGTCGATGGTTATCGATCGCGAGCAAGCTATAAGTTGATTGAAATTAACGAAAAAGATCAGCTGATCAAGCCGGGAGATATCGCTATGGATCTTGGCTCTGCACCAGGCGGTTGGTCGCAGATTGTCGCTCCGATCGTTGGGGATAATGGCAAGGTGATCGCCTCTGATATATTGCCTATGGATAGCCTGATGGATGTCACCTTTATTCAGGGCGACTTTACTGATGAAGCTGTGTATGAGCGTATTTTGGAAACCCTAGAGGGCAAAGGGGTTGATGTGGTTATCTCGGATATGGCACCTAACTTGAGTGGCGTAAAAACGACTGACCAATATAGCTCCATTTATCTTGTTGAGTTGGCTCTGGATATGGCGCGTAATGTCTTAAAACCGGGTGGTAACTTTTGTGCTAAGGTTTTCCAAGGCGTTGGCTATGAAGAGTATGTTAAAGATGTCCGAAGCTCTTTTAGCAAAGTAATTATTCGTAAGCCTGCAGCTTCACGTCCACGCTCTCGAGAAGTATATGTGGTAGGTAAAGGGTTTAAAGGGTAGCGCAATTCAATTTACTCCCCTTTTATACTTTTTCATTACGATAAATGTGGCGAGGTTAGAAATCTTATTTAACTTTCTAACCTTTCCTCATTCCCTTTTCTTGTATTGGAAGTTTGTTTTTCTACGCCATTCCATTCATCCAGATCATCGGATGGTGCTATAACTTCAACACTATTAGCAAAATCGTATAAAGCTCTGCAGCTTATCTTTAATCACAAAGTTCGGATGAAAAAATGCTGAAATTTCAGCGTTTTTTTAATAGGGTGGAGTGCTTTGGGGCGGCGGATTTGGAACAAATCCTTTTCACGTCAGCTCAAACGCAAAAAAGGCGCTAATAAATTAGCGCCTTTCTTAAATGTGGCGGAGAGATAGGGATTTGAACCCTAGATACGCTACAAACGTATGCCGGTTTTCAAGACCGGTGCTTTCAACCACTCAGCCATCTCTCCGTAAGTGCGGTGAATAATATAGATGAAGCTGGTGTCTGTAAATAGGCTAGCGACGTGACTGTTGGGGTTTTAAACACTTTGTGTTTTCAGTGAGTTATTTGGCTTTGATGTGTGCACTGAGGTGTTGGTTATTTCAACAAAGTCAGCATGTTAGAACAAACATGCTGACAAATTATGTGGGTAGAATTAGTAAGTTTCATCCAAAATAACCAGCTTTTTCATAAAAGCTTGGATTTGAGTTTCATTGTTGCTGTGAAAATCTGTCGTTGTTTGGTTAATCACACCTTCAGGATCTTCATTGGCAGTATGGAAGTGGTAAGTATTGTGGAAATTAATGTCCAAGCTGACGTTGTCATCGGCAAGTGTGATGCTATAACCATCATAACTCTCCTGACAGGTTATTCCGTCTAACTGGCTTCCTTTTTCACCTATGATTTGACCTTGTGATTTTATTTTTTCGCATACACTTAGCAGCGTACGAACATCAGCATTGTTTCTCATGACTGCCTCCTCAATGTGCATATTTCCATTTATTTCTTTACTTACTCTTACTGTAGAACGCTGGTAGCACCTTTCCACTGTAAGTTGAGCTTTCATTAACTAAGATCAAATAGAATACCTTCAGATGTCACACTTTCTCGCTTTTATGCGCCAAAATAGTGGTTGTTGAGAGTGAATAACACCGTGATATTTTTAACGAGTGTGATACTTTGAACATATTACTAGCCTGAAATGGAATTTTTACGCAATGTTTAAACAACTTAGCCCTGCACAATTAGATCCTATTTTGTCGCTTTCATTAGCATACCGTGAAGATGTGCGAGCAGATAAAGTCGATTTAGGTATTGGCGTGTACCGCAATACTGCCGGTGAGACACCTATCATGCAGGCTGTTCAAAAAGCACAGCAATTATTGTTAGCCGAGCAAACCACTAAGGCCTATGTTGGTTTAGCGGGCGATGAAGTATTTAACCAATCCATGATGGATCTGTTGTTGAAAGGCACATCAGCGTATTCTCGAGCTGCTGCGGTACAAACGCCAGGTGCGAGTGGTGCACTGCGAATGCTGGCTGATTTAATGCACATTGCTCAGCCTGATACCACGGTTTGGTTAACAAACCCAAGTTACGTTAACCATAAACCTGTGATGGAAGCGGCAGGCTTAAAAGTTAAGTTTTATCCTTACTTTGATAAGGCAACAAAACAAGTAAATAGCCAAGCCATGTTAGCTGAGTTGGCGAAAGCAGGCCCGAAAGACGTTGTGCTATTGCATGGTTGTTGCCATAACCCAACGGGTGCCGATATCACTTTTTCAGATTGGCAAGCTATAACCGAACTGGCTAATAAGAACGGCTTTTTGCCATTTGTTGATATTGCTTATCAAGGGTTTGGTGACGGCCTTGAGAAAGATGCTGCGGGCTTACAGTTCCTTGCTGATAACGTTGAAGAAATGATCATTGCGACATCTTGCTCTAAGAATTTTGGCCTGTACCGCGAACGAACAGGCGCAGCCATTATCGTGAGTGATTCACTGAAAGAAGCACAGAAAGCGAAAGGGCGAATTTTGAACCTAGCGCGTTCAACTTATACTATGCCGCCTGATCATGGTGCTGCTGTTGTTGCCAAAATTTTACAAGACGAAGTACTAACACAAGCTTGGAAAGCCGAGTTAGTAACAATGAATCAGCGCTTATTAAATTTACGTACTGGCTTGGTGAAAGCGATTCAAGCTGCTGGCTCGAATGAATTTGATTTTATTGAAAAACATAAAGGTATGTTCTCGGTAACTGGATTGTCCCCAGAGCAAATTGGCCGTTTACGTGATGAATTTGCTGTTTATGCTGTGGCTGATGGCCGCGTCAATATTGCGGGCTTGCAAGAGCAAAAAATTGATTACCTTGCCAATGCACTAGTGACAGTGTCACGCTAGTTACTCTATATAGCTGATTGCCACTTTATTATATCTTTTCATTGAAAGTGACGATGATAGAGCTGGGGTGGGGGTACTATAGCCCCCATTTTTCTATTATGTTACGTAATTCAGATGACTGATAAGGCTTGCAGAGAATATCGTCCATCCCTGCATTTAAACAATCCTCTCTTTCTGCTGTTGTTGTTCCTGCTGTTAATGCCACTATTGGCTTGGTATAACCTTGCTGGCGTAAAGTTTTGGTGGCTGTATAACCATCCATGGTGGGCATTCGACAATCCATCAAAATAAGGTCGAACTCCGTGTTCTCAAGTGTATCGAGAGCAATTTTCCCATTGTCTGCAATTTCAGGTTCTATTCCCATTTTGTTGAGCATGAGTTTGATGATCATCTGGTTAGTTTTTAAATCCTCAACGACTAGAATGGAGAGCTTGTCGAGTGGCTTAGAGATAGGTTTTGCGGTGGTTTCTTCTACTATCGGTTGATGATCGTGAATGGCAAGAGGGAGGATTGCTGTAAAGGTAGAACCTTTGCCTAAATCGCTGACAAGGGTGATCTCACCGTCCATTTGTAAAGTGAGTTGTCGACAAATTGCCAGCCCTAAGCCTGTACCTTCGTGGTTACGTTTACTTGAAATGTCCACTTGGCTGAAGGGTTTAAACAATTTACATTGTTGGTCGATGGCAATACCACAGCCAGTATCTTTGACTGAGAAAACAAGCTGTTCATCTCGCCAGTCAATGTGTGCATTAACGCTACCGTACTGCGTAAATTTGATCGCATTACCAATTAGGTTTACGAATATTTGTTTAATACGATCTTCATCGCCGATGAGATAAGGAGGGATGTTGTCATTAATGGTGACTTTAAAATCAAGCTGTTTTTCAGATGCACGATGCATGAAGACGGCTTGAAGCTTTTCGGCTATGGAGTAAGTATTAAAAGGGGCATTAATGAGCTCTAGCATACCAGCATTGATCTTGCTGTAGTCCAACAGATCATTAATGATCGCGCGGAGTAATTCACCAGAGTGGTTCAGTGTTGTGAGTAATTTGCGTTGGTCAGTATCGAGTGAGCTTTCACCGAGCAATTCAGCCGTGCCCAGTAAGCCATTGAGTGGGGTGCGGAGTTCATGGTTTATCATTGCAAGGAAATCGCGTGTCGCTTGCTCCGAGGCCTCAGCACGTTCACGGGCTTGTATTGCCAAAGCAAGGGTTATATGGCGGCCTATGGTAGTTCGCAGCATTTCGCCGAATAGCGCGATATGCTTTTGGATCGTCGCTAACCAAGAACCGTTTGCTTTGATTCTGGCGGCAAAAAAGCCCACTATTTCATTATGATAAGTCAGTGCAACCCAATATATCCCTTCTGTCTCATCCCAGTAGCTTGAGGTGGATTGTAATGCCTCGGGGACAACCCATTGTTGGCGGCGGCCACTAAAAAATTCGCCATTAAAATCCATCGTACTTAGGGGATTAATATGCATGCAAACCGCTCGTACAGAATGGCTATCAACCAGTTCATTGGCGAGCTGATTGAGTAAGCGGGGGGTGAGTGATTGCGAAAGAAAGCGTTGGCCATAGCTAAGCAGCATAGTTTCAATTTTTGTTTGGTATGCCAAACGTTCAGAATCTAGCTCTGCTTGTTCTTTTAGCTTTTCGGCTGAATGCTGCAATAGTTGGTTAGCATTGTATAAATCGAGACTTTTTTCTTCTAACAGTTTCTCAGCCGCTTTGCGGGCTGACTTTTCTCTGTCGAGCTTTTTTAGTAATAACTCAATGTGCCGTTGCTCGTTCATAGTTAGCTAGCCACTAACTGAATATGGAAACGAACATGGCTTTGATCTGGCTTGATAGCGTCCATTTCAACATGGATTTTTTGATTAAAATGGTCAGCACAACCTTGTATCAAGCCAAGGCAAACATGCGACATACAGCGAGCTGAGTGGTAATCCATCGTCATGATTGAATTCGTTTCAGAAATAAAATCAAAACGAGGTGGTGTCGCATCAGGGTAGAGTTTTTTTACTTCGATATGGATATGTTCTTCTACCTTGCGAATAAAATCGAAGGTGGAGGTTTTATCATTAATAGGGATAGGTAAACTTTTAAGTAAGCGTGAAAAAACGGCTTTGCCGTAAACTTCTTGTAAATCAGTGGCGGGAACGTCAGTGATTTTACTCAATGTGATGATCAGTTTAACGAGATCTTTATGGTCATAACTTCCTACAGCTGTATAGCTGCCTTCATCAAAGGCTTCATCTAACATCTGTTGGCAAATTTCCAAGCCAAACGCGTCTTCAACGATATCGAGAAATTCGGTGAAAATGATCCCTTTCATTGCGCTTTCCTATTTTTATTCCCTGTACCGCAAGTATGGTAAGTGAAATAAAAATCGTCAAAAATCAATTACAAAAAGAGATGATATGAAACAAGCTGACCATTAGGTCAGCTCATATAGAAGGGAGATTACAGCGCAGTTTGCTCTAAGTGAACAGATTGATTAGTGGGCGCGACTTGAGTGGATAGGTAAGCGGTCATTTCTTCTATTAAATCATCTTGATTTGGTAAAGGGAGCGCATGAACATCACAAATCAGAGCGTCCTCTTTGTTTTGGAATACCATGCCACATGCAGCTGGCTTTCCTTTGAAAAAGCCGACAAATAAGGTTGCTGCTGAATCGGTTTCAAGCATTATTTGGGTGAGGTATTCCATTACAGCTTCTCGTTGTTGCTCATCGTTCCAAAAGCTCGCTAACGTCATGGCATAACGAATTGTTAGCGGATGGCAATCAACGGGATAGAAAGAGAGGCTGTTAGTACGAGCCGTAAGCGGTAAAACGAGTTGTGAAGTAGAAGATGAGGCATGAAGTGCTTGGTACAAAGCTAAACCGCTTTCACTCAATGCGGTAGGGTATTCTGCATCAGCGACGTGACTTGCCATCCAAGTATTTTTTGATTCTTTTAATTGCTCAATCATTAACTGCATAAATTCGTTTCTGTTGTTGAGATGTCACCACCTTACCGTAAATAAAATCAGCATGATATGGTTTATCAACAAACAATTCGAATTGATGGTATTTAGACCGTAATAGCAGCAAACGACGCTGGTGTGGCGACAGCGTCGTTGGTTTTGTCAGCAAAAAGCCAGTGCAACACCTGATGGAGGACTAGGTAGTGCTAGTGCTCAAAGATGACTTCAGCGTTATCAACGCGGTGGCGTTCGCTGTAGATGCCATCTTCTGCACGCTTGCCACAGCCAATTATCATGGTGATTTCTGCACCTTTGGGTAGGTTAAGAAGGTGTTTGGCTCTTACGGAGTCAAAACCTTCCATTGGGCAGGTATCATAGCCTTCTGCTCGCATTGCCGTCATAAATGTCATGGCGGCTAAAGCACTACTCTTGTGTAAGCAAACACGCACATCAGCTTTACTGACTTCACGCATCATAGGTTTGTTACGGCCTAAAAATGCGCATAACACTTTTCGTGCTAAACCATATAAGCCAAAACGGTCGTTACGGTACACAAATGGGATCAGTTTTTCATAATACTTGAGTGCACGCTTAGAGGTTGCGTCTTCACGGCCTTCGAATGCATCACGAACTGTCTTTGCATTCATTTTTGCTCGTGATTCCCACTTGTAAGGCGTTACGACAAAGGCAACGAGTTCGTTAGCGGTTTTAGCGGCATTTTGCCCCATACAAATACGGCTTAATTCAGCGCGTTTATCTTGGCTAACAACGCGATGGAACTCCCATAACTGCATATTAGAGCTGTTAGGTGATAATGCTGCTAGTTCTAAAGATCGAGCGACAGCTTGGTGATCAAAAGAGGCACTTGCATCATATTTACGTACAGAGCGTCGGCTATGAACAAGCTGCTCAAAGCTTGGTTGTTGTTCAGTCATAACAAATATTCGATAGAAAAGTTACCGTTTTTCTACCTGTATTTTGTGTCTATTTCAAGCTGCGGTGAAAAGACTTTAGCGACTTCATTGATATTAGGCAGTCAAAATAAATATGAATGTCATGTTGAATAAATAAACTTGAACTTGCTCTATCTTTTTGCAACTTGATGCGCAATAAACAGGCAATTGGTCTAACAAGGTTATGAATGATTTATTTCTCTTAGGCTGGCTTATCTCGAAAGGGACTTTTTATGCAAACAACGAACATGGCATCGCTCAATCCTATTCAGGGATCAACTCTGATTGATCCTAATATTTACTTTCTTCAGATAAAAACATGGTTAGAAGCGGGGAAAGCACTCGAAACGATTACGGCAAATCAACTTCAGCAAGCTGTGGGTGGCAGCTACCAAAATGCTCTGCAAGTATTAGAAGAATTGGACAGTTACATTGAAGGTGAACGGAAGGAAAAGAGTGGCTTAGATTTCCCCTTTAATATGATTAATCAAATGCATAACGCATACTACGATGCTTGGCGTGTCATGTTTGGCTTAAGTTTTACGCAAGATGGGGCTAAGACAAATGAACAAGCAGTGGAACTCAATGAAAAAAAAGCTGAATTAGAAGCGGTTCAGGCGCGTTTAGATGCAAAAAACACGGAGCTAGAGCAGGTTTCTTTGAACAATGAAGCAGCACTAAATGGGTTACACAGTGATCTTGCTAAGGCTGTGAAGGCGAAACAGACAGCGCAACAGAATACCCGTAAAGCAAAATCCGCGCATACTGCGTTGCAAAAAGAGCATGATAACTTAGTTAAACAGCATTCAGCATTAACGAAATCTCTTAAAGACCAGCAAAAATCGACTGAAAAAATTAAATCAGAGTATGAAAAACTTGTCGAAGATATGGAAGCGCAATCTAAGCATCAAATCGACGGGCAGCGTAGGCATCTTGATGAGTTGAATGAAGAGTTGGTGGCGTTGAAGCAAGAGCTTGCAACAAAAAACCAGCAGCTAGAACAGCAGAGTGAAAACCAAAACTGATGTTGTTTAGCTGATAATGTAAAAACAAGGGCAGCGTTGGCTGCCCTTGTTAGCGATGGACGATGCAATCTCGATGCTTGGGGGAGCATCGGGTTTCAGGAGCACACTTTTCCACAAATCATCATTAAAAAGGGGATAAGTTTGTTCATCAGTTGCTATTTTAGATGTAAAATAAGGAAGTAAAAACAGAACATATTTAAAATTTAGGTTCCCCTTTTATGAGTGGTCAACGGTTAAAAACGCAGTTCCATCGCCTATATAGCCATTTTTCAGGTCAAGATAGCGATACAACACTACAAGATATTGCGGAAATTCTTTTTTGTACCCGACGTAATGTACGTATGGTTATGAACAAAATGGCGGATAAAGGCTGGATTGATTGGCATCCTGCGGTTGGCCGCGGCAAGCAGTCTCGCTTGGTTTTTCATAGTACAGACAATGAGTTACAGCAAAGTTATGCGCGTAAGCTCGTAGCCCAAGGTAAGCTTGAACCTGCGTTAGAGGCATTAAATAATGATGCCAATATGCTCGCGCAACTTATCCAAGAGCAGTTGGGTGTATCGACGCAACAAGGTAAGCAAGTTGTTCGTTTACCTTACTATCGCTCATTTGGTGATTTGAATCCGCTGTTACCCCTTCGTCGCTCAGAGCAACATATTGTTCGTCAGGTTTTTAGTGGTTTAACGCGAATTGACGAAATAAAAGAGGAAGTAGAAGGCGATCTCGCGCACCACTGGGAAGCTCTTTCTCCTCGTCATTGGCGCTTCTATTTACGTCCTGCTGTTCGCTTTCATAATGGAAAACTCCTTCAGTGCCAAGATGTGATAGCAACACTGAATGCCGTTAAACAGCAGCGTTTGTTCAAGCATATCCAGACTATTGAATCTATTGCAGCCCATACGATCGATATTCATTTAAAGCGTGATGATGTCCACTTGCCGATACTGTTAGCGGATACGCTTGCCGTGATCCAGCCTGAAGAAATGTTGACTCACCGTGATCCAGATGCCTTACCGATCGGCACAGGCGCTTATAAGGTGATTCAAAATGATAAGCAGCGTTTAAAACTCGAAGCCTTTGATCAGTATTATGGCTTCAGGGCCATGATAGATATTGTCGATATCTGGATCCTTGCGGGTTTTGATGTGTTTTATTTGAAGCCTGACTCGGAAGAACAGGAAGTCGGTAAGCGTGCTATTTCATCTCGGTTACACCTTGATGAGGGCTGCAATTATCTGATGTATAACCGCCAAACTGGACTAGCAAACAACCAAGATTGGCTAACCTATTTTTCTCAGCGTTTTTCGACGCTGGCGATGCAGTGTCTGTTAGATCAGTCAAAATTTAGTGAATTACGTTTAGTAAACGCTTATGGGTTGCTACCTGGCTGGGTTCATAACCCTGCTGTGAGCGTGTCTGCCGTTAAGCCGCCTGCAAAACGCACTGTGACTATTGCCCACCTGCAAGATCATCCTATTTATCCTTTGATCGTTGAGAAAATGAGCCAACTACTGGGTGAAGATGGGTTAAAAGTGAAGGTGTTGGCACTGACGACGGCAGAAATGTTGTCGGGGAAACAAGCGAGTAGGGTGGATATTTGGATCAGTGGGATGAGTGTCTTTACCAAACGTGAAGATGCGATATTACCGTGGCTCTACAATTTTGATCATCTTTACCGTGCGATGCCTGCCGATGATTTCAAAGCCATGGATGCTTTAATTGCAAAGTGGCGTAGCGATAGTACGTTAGCCTTTCCTGCCCATGATATTGGTTTACTCTTAGTGCAAAATCAGCAGATTCAGCCTTTGTTTCATGCCTGGTTAGGCGTAGATAACACAGGTGAATTGCAGGGGATGACAGCAAACTCATTAGGATGGTTTGATTTCACTGCGGTTTGGAAAAAGCCTGTTTAAGGGGTAATTATCTGATGTATACGTTTAGCCAATATATACAAGCGATTATTAGGTGACGCTGACGTTTGATTATACGATTAACTCACATTGCAATTTTTGTGTCGCAACGCGTTAATTGTTGCTAGTGCCTTTATGCGCGAATGCTATGCACTGATGTTAGGTATATTTGTTATGTCGCGCTGTTTTGATTTTAATTTGTCTTTGTTGGTTCAGGAGACCAATCTTGGCTGTTAAACCATTGGCCAATTGGTCGCCAGATCATATCGATCATATTCTTGTACCATGGTGCTTTCTCAACGGTTTCTGCTGTAACGATAGGTTGCTCGGTGAGTAACTCTTCATTCAAATACCATTCAACTTTGCCAACTGTTGTTCCTTTTTCGATTGGTGCTTCAAGATCATGGGTGTAATAGACCTTGTGTTCTAAATCCTTCCTTTGACGGCGAGGTACAGTGATCACACCACCTTCACCTAATTCAACCGTGACATTGGCTGGGCTGCCATACCAGACACGAACAGGGGCGAGTTCTTTATTATTAAACGTAGGTTTTAAGTCTTGGAAGAAACGGAATCCCCATGTTAAGAGTTTCTTACTTTCAGCTGTACGGGTTTGGGTGCTACCTGTGCCCATGACAACAGCAATTAACCGTTGATCGTTTTGTTCGGCCGATGAAACAAGGCTGTAGCCTGCTTTAGAGGTGTAACCGGTTTTAACACCATCGACATTCAAGGTTGAATCCCATAGTAGGGCATTACGGTTACCTTGTTTGATTTTTCCAAAAGTAAAAGATTTTTCTTTGAATAAGCCATAGGTGTCGGGTAAATCATGAATAAATGCACGTGTTAACAGTGCCATATCATAAGCGGTTGTGAATTGATCATCAGCATCTAACCCATGTGAGTTTGTGAAATAGCTGTCAAGCATGCCTAATCTTTCTGCATGGCTGTTCATCATTTCAATGAATGCAGATTGATGACCAGCCACGTGTTCAGCTAAAGCGACGGTTGCATCATTACCTGATGAGATAATAACGCCGCGATTTAGATCGTCGACGCTGACTTCATCCCCAACATTCAAGAACATTTTTGACGATCCTGGGAATTTTTTACCCCATGCATTTTCACTGATGATCACGGTGTCATCGTTGGCGATATGACCCGCTTGTAATTCGTGCCCGACAACATATGACGTCATAATTTTAGTTAAGCTGGCAGGTGCGAGGGGTAAATGTTCGTTATCGCTGGCGATGACTTGTCCTGAGCCATAGCTCATTAACACCCAAGCTTTGGCACTGACTTCTGGCGGAGAGGGGAGAGGGGCGGCATGACTAAAACCGACAAGCATGGATGCCGCTGCAACAAGTGTAAATTTAACAATGGTTCTGACTGGCGTCATTGCTTATCCCTCTGTCACTTTTCATTCCTACTTTGAGCTTAGTAAAATATTGTGAGAGTTAGGATAAATTTATGATTTAAATGAAAAGCACCCAAAGAGCGCCTGATTAAGTTCGTCGGTATTGGACTCAGTGTGTGAGTGAGTCGGCTAGCCATTTGGTAGTGACACATGGCCAGCCGAAATAGGCGTTATAAAGAAGCGTAATTGTCTTTTTTCACCAAGGATTCGTAAGAGAGGTTGAGGTTATTTTGTCCTTCCATAAAAGCGACATGAAGGTTAATGATCTGCGTGCTTTCATCCTGCCATTGTTGAGTGTTTTGCTTCTGACAAAACTCCATCATACCTACAATCATTCGGTCGAGCTTTTTCAAACACCACCGCTTTAAATCAGGCTCAAGCGTTTGTTCACAAATCATGCTTTGTAGCTTCGCATAGCCGAATTGCTTATAACTAAAGGCTTTATCTATGTCAGGTAGATCCTGATAATAAAAGCTTAAGCGCTGACAAGCATCCAGCCAGTAGGCGAGTGCTTCGTTGTGCACTTCACAACTCACATCGGTGAAAATGATATCGGGTGCATGATTAAGTGCATCGATCAGCGTTTGGATATCCCGCTGCTGGGGCGGTGGTGGAGTCTGGTACCATACCTTGATATTTTCTAACCAAGTGTGGAGTTCTGTCATGCAACCTGCTCCTTGTCTGTGTGGGCTGAAGTGGGTATTTGTGCTGCATCCCAGTTGGCCACATAATGGTTATCGCCAACTTTTTGGAATCCTTCTACTGACTTCAAGCTTAGCTGACGAATCTTATCTGCACTGACTGAGTAATCGGGCTCTGATTCGAGTAATTGATGGAAAGGTAAATCTGGGTCAGGAACGGCAGAGATTAATAGACGAGTATATGGGTGCTGAGGGTTTCGTAAAATACTCCGAGTGTCACCCCACTCAACAATACGGCCGCGGTACATAACTGCTGTTTCTTCCGCGACATAGTGCGCAGTTGCTAAATCATGCGTGATGTATAAGAAACCTATCCCCATTTTATCTTTCATTTCTTTCATTAGGTTCAGCACACCTAAGCGGATCGAAACATCAAGCATGGAGGTTGGTTCATCGGCTAAAATCACTTCAGCACCTACAGCAATGGCGCGTGCTAGATTGATACGTTGACGTTGCCCACCACTGAGCTGGTGGGGATACTTCTCTAAATCTGAATAAGGCAATTCGACTAAATCAAGTAGCTCTTTTAAGCGATCTTCCACTTCACTTTGATTGGCAACTTGGTTGTGGATCATGAGTGGACGGGTTAGGTGGTGCTTAATAGTATGTGTTGGGTTTAACGAGCCAAATGGGTCTTGGAAGATCATTTGAACTTTGCCCCGATAATCTAAAATATCTTTTCGTGATTGTAAGGATTGGATATTTTGTCCTTTAAATAGGATTTCACCATCGGTGACATCATGCACTTTGGTAATTAAGCGAGCGCAGGTACTTTTGCCACAGCCCGACTCTCCCACTAATGCAAGGGTTCGGCCTTTGTATAGATTGAAACTAATATCATCAAGCGCGCGGAATATCTCAGAACTTCCGAAACCACCACCCGCGATAAACTCTTTAGTGATGTTTTTCACTTCAATAATAGGTTGTTCGTCATGGTTTGATGAATTGCCTGCTATAACCTGACTCATGCGCCTATCTCCTGAGATACATTGATTGGTTGGGCTGCTTCTTCATGAATATTCGGGAAAGAGGCCCAAAGTTTTTGAGTGTATGGGTGTTGTGGGTTATTGCGGATTTCTTTTGATGTGTTCACTTCAACGATTTCGCCGTGTCGCATAACAGCAATGCGATTACAGAGCTGGCTCATAAGAGCGAGATCATGGGTGATGAAGAGCACCGAGAAATCGAATTCATTCCGAAGTTGGTATATTTGTTGCAAGATCTCGCGCTGGACAACAACATCGAGTGCTGTGGTTGGTTCGTCCATAATGATTAATTTCGGATTGAGACATAGCGCGATAGCGATGACTAAACGCTGGCGCATACCGCCACTAAATTGGTGGGGGTATTCCGACAAGCGTTCACGCGGAATGTTGACTAAATCGAGCAGTTTTTCTGCCCGCTCTTTTGCTTGCGCATTACTGTAACCAAGGTGGTGACGCATCACATCAGCAAATTGTTCCTGAACAGGGATCACTGGATTCAACGAGTTCATGGCACTTTGAAAGACCATGGCGATTTCTTTCCAACGTACCACGCCCATTTCAGTCTCAGTTAGAGAAAGTAGATCGCGCCCTTGAAAATTAATAGAACCATTTGTGATTAGCGCAGGTGGCTTATGTAAGCGATTAATGGCGAAAGCGATGGTACTTTTTCCACAGCCTGATTCACCTGCTAAACCGAATATCTCACTTTTCCCTACATCAAAACTGACGCGTTTAACGGCTTGAAAGTCGCCATTATCCGTTACATAGGTAACTTCAAGGTCTCGAACTTTAACAAGTGGGTTAGGGTGGAAAGCTTGTTCCATGTCTTTCTCCTGATAATTCTCAATACGAAATAACCTTGATTGAAAACTATTATCATTATCAACTAATGTAAAGCGTGATTTTGCAATAAGTGATTCAGCTAGCAAAGTTTATTAACGTGTTACATTAAAATATTGTTGATTAAATGTTATTAAATTTGCCGCGTTACGATGTTGTTCACAGTAGTTTTTTGTTAAGCCATCTATAGTGTGAACTTTATAATTTTGATTCATAACTTTATTTTTGATTAACGGATAACAGGGTTGTTATCTCATAAAGCATTAGGGAGTTTTGCGTACTATGAACATTCGTCAACTTTCACTTGCGGTGGGGCTTTTATTCTTTGCTCCTCTGACGTTTGCAAGTGGAACGGTTATTGACCTGACACATTCCAATATTGGTTATGCATCTTTGGTGATTTTTGCCATTGCGTATTGTTTAGTTATGGGGGAGGAGTATTTACAACTTCGAAAATCTAAGCCTGTATTGTTAGCCGCTGGCATGATCTGGATGATGATAGGTTATGTTTTTCAGCAAAATGGTCAAACAGAGCTTGCTAAGCAAGCATTAGAGCATAACTTGCTCGAATATGCGGAATTGTTACTTTTCTTGCTGGTGGCGATGACGTATATCAGCGCGATGGAAGAGCGGCGCTTGTTTGATGCGCTACAAGCTTGGATGGTGAGTAAAGGTTTTAACTACCGTACTTTATTTTGGTTAACCGGTATTCTGTCATTCTTCATTTCCCCTATTGCCGACAACTTAACAACAGCACTCTTAATGTGTGCGGTTGTAATGAAAGTCGGTGGTAGCAATATTAAGTTTATCAATATTGCATGTGTGAATATTGTTGTGGCAGCGAATGCTGGGGGAGCGTTCAGTCCATTTGGGGACATAACAACCTTGATGGTGTGGCAGGCTGGGCATGCATCATTTAATGAATTCCTTTTATTGTTTATCCCTTCTGTCGCCAATTACCTGATACCTGCTGTGATCATGTCGTTTTTTGTACCCAAAACGCAACCAGATACGATTTGTGAGCATGTTGAACTTAAACGTGGGGCAAGGCGCATCGTGTTCTTCTTCTTGCTAACGATCACGACAGCCGTTGCTTTCCATGGTTTCTTCCATTTCCCACCAGTAATGGGAATGATGATGGGACTTGCGTATTTGCAATTTTTTGGCTACTTCTTGCGCAAGACGCTGCCAGGCTCGTTAGCGAAAAAAAGGGCTATTGCCGAGGCTAATAATGATGAAGAAGCTTTGAAGCGAATAGGTTCTGTTGTGCCCTTTGATGTTTTCCGACGTGTGTCGCATGCCGAATGGGATACCTTACTTTTCTTCTATGGTGTCGTGATGTGCGTAGGCGGTTTAAGTCTAATAGGGTATTTAGGCGTTGTATCTGAAGTGCTGTACACCCAGTGGGATCCTATCATGGCAAACAGTATGGTCGGCATACTCTCAGCTATTGTTGATAATATTCCTGTGATGTTTGCTGTTTTAACCATGAACCCAGAAATGACCTTAGGTAATTGGTTGTTGGTGACGTTAACTGCTGGTGTGGGTGGTAGTTTATTATCGGTTGGCTCTGCTGCTGGGGTGGCACTAATGGGCGCTGCACATGGTAAGTATACATTCTTTGGTCATTTAAAATGGATGCCTGTTATCGCACTTGGTTATATTGCGAGTATAATTATGCACCTATTACTAAATGTTAATTCATTTTAATCCTTTATAGATCAGCGCCTGATTTTTAAAATTAGGCGCTTATTTTTCAATTCGAACAAACATTATACATTTCCTACTAAGCCTTTATTCCCTCTGAGTATTTTGTAAATAAACTCCCTTCGGTTTTAAGTGGTCGACTTTTAATCATTTGGTACAAACTATATATATAAAACAGCTAAATTAATGGGACATTCAATAAAATTAAAGCTCTTTAAAATTAGTTGCTTATGTATATATGCACATAAATCGCATGTGCGCTGGTTAAAAGTTCACCTGTATGTCTGGATACCAAGTCTTGAACATTGGTACAATAACAAAGTAAGACAAAAAAATATTATAAACGCTGCAAATGATTAATTATAAAAAGCAGTCATGAACAAGAAGTTACTGTGAAAAAATTTTCGAATATAACCCAAGCTATTACAGCCAAGAAACTGGTTCATTCTTTCTTGTTGCCAACGAGCTATATCTTATTAAGTTCTCCTGTTAATGCATCGGCGGAACTTGAAACATTAATGGATATGTCATTAGAAGATTTATCTCGCGCATCGGTGACATTAACCTCAGTCGCAAAAAAAGAGCAATCGCTCAATAAAGTACCCGCAGCGGTTCATGTTATTACTGCCGAGCAGATCCGCCGTTCAGGGGCCCGAACAATACCAGAAGCTTTGTCGCTTGTGCCAGGGATGCATGTTGCACGCCTTTCAGAAAACAATTGGGCGGTTTCTGCGCGCGGTGCTAACGAAATGCTTTTTAACAAACTGTTAGTCTCAATTGATGGGCGCAGTATTTTTAACCCTATGACATCTGGCGTTATTTGGGAAAACGCGCAGATAATGATGGCAGATATAGATCGTATTGAGGTTTTACTTGGTCCGGCAGGCACAATGTGGGGCGGGAATGCAGCAAATGGGGTCGTGAATATCATTAGCAAGAATGCTGATGAGACTTTAGGTTTGTATACCGAGACAACAGTGGGCGGCGCCAATCACCAAGACGTTAAACTGCGCTTGGGCAGTGCAATTAATGACAAAACAGATGCACGAATTTCTGTGAGTGGCATGCGTTCGGACTATGCGGTTGGCGAGGAAGGAGACTTCCGTAACTATAACATCAACATGCGTGTTGATCGGTCGACTTATGACAGTGAGTTAACCGTTCAATTTGGTGGCTATAACACAGATATACACACTGAAATAGAAACGGTTCACTTTGTGAATATTGCGCTAGCCCCTGAAGTATATGATGAAAACAGCCGTGGTTTGTTCGGTATGGTGAATTACGACACTGAAATTGCTACGGGTGTGTTAAGCGTAAATGTGTGGGCTGATAATCACAAATTGGATTATGAATACTTTAAAGGGAATTATCGTAACTGGGATCTCGATGTTTACTACCGTTTACCAGTGCTTGCGGCGAGTGAGCTAACAATAGGAGGCGGTGCTCGCTTTACACAAACAGAAGTCTTACCCTTCTTAACGTTAGCGCCTACAGAGTTTAGAAAGGGCACGCGAACACACCTCTATAAAGATCAGGTGTCGAGTTACGACACCTATAATATGTATTCACAATTAGAAACCGCGGTAACGGATAAGGTAACGACATATCTTGGTCTTAAAGTTGAATATTTTGGCTTAGTTGACCGCTACGAATTCTTGCCTCAGGCTCGCATATCTTACGATTATTCTTCTCAACATCAATTTTGGACGGGCCTGGGTCGTGCTGTTGTCACACCTTCGATCATTGATACCGCGTCGACAGTGGTTGATCTTTCAGTTGAGCAAATAACGCAGAACAACTATCAAGATACATCGACGATTGTACGCGGTAGTGAAAACCTAAAAACGGAAGCGGTAACCACGTTTGATCTTGGTCATCGCTACTTTTTGTCGAATGCGTTTAGTACCAGTACGACGCTTTTCTATAGCCAATATGAAAATATTCGCGGTATCGGTAAAGATAATACGCAACCTATGCCACCGATTGACATCAGCACCGACCCTTGGGGCCCAGCACCTTGGGAGTCAACGCCTGAATCAATAGATATGTATCAGTATATTGATGATATTAAAGCGCAAACATGGGGAGCTGAACTGGCTGTATTTTGGCAGCCGGCGTCTAATTTTAGAGTGAATGTGAACTATGCCTACCATCAAGTATTAGCCGCTTGTAATGACAGTGATGTTTGTCTTGATCATTCGAGGGCTAAGCAGGAAGAGCCGCAACCAAATCATATCGCCAGTGCACACACGATGTGGGATGTAACGGATAGCGTGCAGTTCGACATGATGTACAAATATATTCAAGGTAATGATAGCGGTAGTGAGGATCTTGGCTGGGATACTATTTCAACGCTTGATGCGCGCTTAGCTTGGCAGCAAAAGCGTGATTGGCCTCGAATTGAATTACTTGTTGATGGTATTTTTAACACAAAACCTTACTATGAATCTAACCGCAGAGCTGCTTACGAGCTTGAGCGTCAGGTCTATCTAAAAGCAGTTTGGGTGATGGAATAATGAAACGAGTACTGCTCAGTGCTTTCTCATTGCTGATGTGTATGTCAGCAAGCGCTGGTGTAACATTCAACCCTGATAAAGTAAAAGCGGTATATATAGTACGTTTTGCTAATTTTATTCATTGGCCTCAAGAGTCTTCTCTGAAGCAAATAAATTATTGTGTTATTGGTAACAACCAAGTAACCAATCTGCTGGAAAGTATTTTGGTTCAACATCAAGTGCGAAACATTCCCGTTGTCTTTCGTCAAGTTAATAATCAAGAAGAGCTTGATGATTGCCAGCTTGTGTATTTAACGCCTGAAAGTTGTCGTCTCGGTGAATTGAAGATCGACAGGTTAGGCTTGGTCACTGTGAGTGATGAACGAGCATTTTCTGAATCGATGGGGATGGTTGAGTTTCGAGAAAAATCGGGGCGAATTGTGCCTGTCATTAACGTCGATAATGTCGCTAAAAATAATATAACGATTCGTTCTCAGTTGTTGCGTATTTCTAAGATAATTTCTACGCCGCAGGGGGTAGAACATGATTAGCTTTTTTAAGAATTTATCGATCCGCCGGAAAATGACGATACCGGTCAGTGCTATTCTGATTTTTATTTTCTGTGCTTTTAGTATATTCAGTGTTTTTTCTGTATTCAAAACAGAGAAAGATAATTTGTTGGCTCGTTCCTTTATCTTGGGAAAAGGAGTCGTCATTAATTTAAAAGCCGCGTTATTATTTGATGATCCCCTGAGCGGCGAAGAAATATTATCTGCATTTCAGGCCGATAATATGGTTTATCACGTTGATGTGATTAAAACCGACGGCACTGTATTCGCGAGCTATCGCCGTTCTGTTGAGGACAATCAGAACATTGATGTGGAAGACAGTTTTTCGGTATTAAGTAAAACAAATTTCGATCATTATTTTGGTTCTGAATTTCTTTATATTTCGATCCCTGTATTCGTTGCAGATATTAATGTCGCAATAATGAATATTGGTATCTCATTGGAAGAGCTTCACCAAGCGAAGCAAGCTGTACTGCGTTTTTGCTTTATATTGCTGTTCCCCATGTTTTTGCTGCGCTACTTCTTATTAAGGCAGTTACAAGTTTGGGTTGTTCGACCAGTAGAAAGTTTAAGTTGTGCAATGCAAAGCCTGACTAAGATCCGGAAGATTAAGCAACGCCCTGTTGTACATGCTGACGACGAAATTGGCAGCTTAGTGAAATGTTTCAACGATATGCTTGATAACTTGGATGAGCGTGATGAGCAGATTTCAGCATCAATCGAACAAGTTGCAAGTGAAAAAGCCTTTGCTGATGATGTGATATCAACAGTGCAGCATGCGTTATTAGTGCTTGATCGTCACGGACGTATTGTGTTGGCGAATAGTGCATGTGGCAATATTTTTAAATGTGTATCTGGTGATATTCGCGGCCTTACATTGCATGAAATTATGAATTCGGGCTTTTGGGATATACATAACGATGCGCTAAACCAAGTGTTGAGCTTGAAGGGTAAGACGTTCGAAAAAATAGTGAAAGTTAATGATGTGGCAGAGCAGCCACATTACTACAGTGTAAAAGCGCGTCCTTTGGTTGAACGCCATCAAGTGCTGATTGCTATAGAAGAAGTGACGCAAAAATACTTAGCAGAGAAACAACAACGTTTGGCTGCACGTATTTTTGAACAGAGTCGTGAAGGTATCATAGTGATCGATTATGAAGGAAGGGTTCAAATGATAAACCCATCATTATCCTCGATCATGGGGTACAGCATTGATGAATTGATGGGCGAGAAGATTAACGACTTCCTAGAAATTGAATACTTCGAAGAAATCCGTCATACCATTGAAAGCGGTGGTGGTCGTTGGCGTGGTGAGATTCTAGAAAAGCATAAAGATGGCACTATGATCCCATTAGAAGTGCGCGCGAATGTGATCAATAGTAATAGTGGTGAAACTGCTCAGATAGTAATGTCGATAACGGATTTAAGTCATAAAAAAGAAATAGAACAGCTGGAATACTTGGCTCACCATGATGCGTTAACAGGGCTGGCGAACCGTAAGCGTTTATTTGATGTATTAGAAGAGAAAACGCAAGACTATCGCGCGAACAACACGCTATTTGCTGTCTTGTATATTGATTTAGACGGGTTTAAACCTGTAAATGATACCTATGGACATCATGTTGGCGATGAAGTACTCAAAGTTGTGGCGAATCGTATGGAAGAGAGTGTACGAGAAAACGATTTTGTTGCACGTTTAGCAGGGGATGAGTTTGTCATCTTAGTTGATGCGATTCATTCGTCGCAAGAGGGCTTATTAGCAGCAGAGCGAGTCTCTACTGCAATCAGTGAGCCCATGAAAGTTGCAGGCTATACGTTAAATATTGGTGCTAGCATTGGCTTTAGTGTGATAAATGGCACGGATGACGCGTCTATTGAACAAGTACTTCAAAATGCAGATGCTGCTATGTATCGTGCGAAAGAAGACGATCAGAATGGCATTATTTGCTCAGAACAATGCGGTTGCCAGTCAGGTCGTCGTCATGTGTTAGAAACCGTCGATGTGTAAGTAGAAGAAAAATGGACGATGAATGCGAGGTGTATGCTTAGGTGAAGGCTGTCTCGACTTGGTATTTGCAAGTATGCATTTTTTGTGAATTTTAATTTAAACATGCTGTGTTTGACTACACTATGTAGTGCAAGCCATACCAAGCTGTTTAAATCACCAAGGTATCAATGAGGGGGTACCACCATGTTAGCTGAAAGCAGGCATGTTTTACTGTCGGGTAAGAAGTCGCAATTTGCCGACATCAAAATAATACCAACAGGGATGATAGAAGTAGATATTCCTGATGAAGCAAAACACTATCAAGCTGATTTTGACCAACTGTGTTTTTATACACACAATAAAAATACAGAATTAGTGTGCCGCTCTGGCCAAAAAGATGACACAGTTCATTGGGCATTAGATCTTGCCAATGATGATGCACGTGAATTGCTGAGCATGATAGAACGCGCAGAAGACGAATTTGAAATGCTGATGCGAAGTTTATAGTGCTTAACGTTATACCCTGAAACCCTACCTATGTAGGGTTTTTTTGTCTTTAGGAGATTAAACAGCATGTTGGCGCAAACGTTTGAGCAAACGCTTGCTTGTTTCCTGTTGTAAACAGTGTGTTTCTTTTGTTTTGTTGGGTTTACCCTTGTAGCTGAGGAGTTATATTCATAAAATCCTGCGCATAACAATGATATTGCTCAATGACTTCTGCTATTTACACAGTGGAAGAACGTATAATCAGCCGAAAGAAGCCTCAAAATGAAATTAGAAGCCGTTGACTACACCGCAGAGAATGCAGAACAGCTGTTTGTTGAATCCCTACGCAACACAGGTTTTGGCGTGCTTAAAAATCACCCAATCCAGCAGCAGTTAGTAAATTCAATCTACGAAAACTGGTATACATTTTTCAATGATGACAGCAAAACAGACTTTACATTTAATGTAGAAACGCAAGACGGTCTATTTCCAACTGATGTGTCTGAAACAGCGAAAGGGCATTCGAAGAAAGACATCAAAGAGTTTTTCCACTATTACCCGTGGGGCCAATGCCCAGAAGCACTTCGTGCGGAAATTCAGAATTACTATGAGCAAGCAAACGCACTAGCTGCGGAGTTGCTTTCATGGGTTGAAAAACACGCGCCAACTGAGGTTTCAGGTAAATTTAGTCAACCACTATCAAGCATGATTGAAGATAGCGAGCAAACACTGCTTCGCGTATTACATTACCCGCCACTACAAGGTGATGAGGAGCTTGGTGCAATCCGTGCGGGTGCGCATGAAGACATAAACCTTTTGACTGTATTACCTGCTGCGAATGAGCCGGGGTTACAGGTATTATCAAAAGACGGTGAGTGGCTAGATGTGCCATGTGATTTTGGTAACCTGATCATCAACATTGGTGATATGTTACAAGAAGCGTCTGATGGTTACTTCCCATCAACGACACACCGCGTTATTAACCCTGAAGGTTCAGATAAAACGAAATCACGTATTTCACTGCCTCTATTCTTGCATCCTAAGCCAGAAGTTGTGCTTTCAGAGCGTCACACAGCGGGTTCATACCTGACTGAGCGCCTGAAAGAGCTGGGCGTGATTTAGAACGCTCTGCCTAGTGAAGATATAGGCTACTGGAAGATAGAAAAAACGGCAGTGCTTGGTAGCACTGCCGTTTTTTTGTATTCGAATCGCAGCGACTATAGCGCTCATCGCATGACACTGATCAGCATCTTCATTCGCTTATGATTATTCTTGAGTATCACAACCCCATTCGCAGGGTAGTTCAATCAGAATATCTTCCAATCTTTCCGGGTGAAGCATTTCTTCTTCTGTGACGTTCAAGCGCATTGCCATGTTGCGATTAAATAATTCCCAGTGGTTAAGCAAGCATTGGGAATAGCTCGCATCATCATGCTTCCATGTTTCAATTAAGAAGGGCTTGAGGTTTACTGCACCGTTAGCAAATATCATCATTTGCCATTTCATTTCCCATACACTTAATTCTGCTTCGGGAAAATCTCGATGAAAAGTATCTACTAACTGATTGACGAATTCTTCAAGTTCACCATTGCTATCAAAAAAATAATCCATTAATTCATCACCTTGGCGGATACCGTCGGTGATCAATTGAATCGGCTGCTGATGAACTAGTTGCTGTGCCAATAGCATGGTGATGAAGCGGTACAAGATAAGGTTACTTGGCAAATCAGACGGAATGCTCTCTTGGAGCTTATACATGTAAGACAGAAAGTAGACATGTAGGCAATCACTGATGTTATGCCAGATCTTCTCTTTACTACCGAAATGATGACGGATCAGGCTGTGAGATACGCCTGCTTGCTCACTAATATTCCGTAGTGAAACGCGCTCATATCCCTGTTCGCAAAACATTTTTGCGGCAGTTTTCATAATTAGCAGCTTTGTTTCTTCGGCGGCCTGGGCGCTGCGACGGCCTTGCTTTCGTTCTGTCATCATCATAGTTACTTAATTTCCCACATCTTTTTTACCAGAAATTCGTTTTGTAGTCACCCTTGTGCTCACAGAAATCCTTTATTGTCCACTTGTAAAATATACTTGATCTTCGATGAGATCAACATATACTGCACAGGTGTACAGCATATAAAAAGAGAGACATGCACGTGATAGGACAACAGCCTTTAATTAGCCCGCTGGCTAAATTAGCCGCAATAGCCTTACTCAGCAGCGTTTTAGTTGGGTGTAATCAGGCGAATTCAGAGCCCACTACAGATGTGATTAAGTCAGTGAAGCTTTTTGAAGTGCCGGTGAACACAGCGCAAGAAAGCAGTGAATTTCCAGGGAAAGCAGAAGCCGCACAACGTGCACAGTTATCATTTCAAGTGCCTGGTGAGGTACAGCAGATGCTTGTGAATGTTGGACAGAAGGTCGAAAAAGGCCAAGTGCTGGCTGTGCTTGACGATAAAGACTATCGCTTAGCGTTTGATGCCAAATTTGCTGAATACGAATTAGCGAAAAGTCAGTTTGAACGTGCGCAGCAACTTTATGCGAAAAAACTTATCAGCACTGATCAATTTGACCGTAACGAGACTAGCTATAAAACGGCAATTGCAAACATAGAGCAGGCAAAAACAGATTTAGAAAATACCTTAATTACTGCACCGTTTGATGGGGTAGTTTCGCTTCGCCTTGTAAATCAACATCAATTTGTTGGCGCTAATCAGGCAATATTGAATATTCAAAATGTGGATAGTTTAGACATTGCTTTTAATTTGCCAGTGACTTTCGTGGAAAAAATGGGATTAGAAGCGATTCAAGCAACGCCAGCATGGGTTGTCATGGATAATTTCCCGAATATGCCTATCCATGCCGAGTTGAAAGAAGTGTCGACTCAGCCTGATTTAGACACTAACACTTATAGCGCAAAAGTGACCATCCATCGCCCTGATGATTTAAACGTGCTGTCAGGTATGGCAGGTAAAGTGCACTTTGCTCAAGCTGAGTCTGCTTCAACATTGATTTTGCCTGAAGGTGCGTGGATAGAAAAACGCGATAGCATAGGTACTGTTTGGCAATTTAACCCTGCGACTTCAGTTATTGATGCTTTAGAAGTGAATCTCGATGAAAACGGTAGTGTGACCGATGGTTTACCGCAAGGTGCTGTCATTGTTATCGCTGGTGCAAAAGATTTGTACTCAGGCCAACAAGTGCGCGCTTGGACTCGTGAAGGTGGGATCTAAGATGTTGAAGAAAATCTCACTTCTCGCTTTGTCGATGGCATTTCTACAAGGTTGCCAAGAGCCGCCTGCTGCTGTTGAGCAAAAAGCTTTAGCCGTATCAACATTAACTGTATCGGACCCTGTTGAGAGCCAATACCGTATTTTTAACGGTCAAGTGGAAGCCGCAGAAAACACACCGTTAGCTTTTCGTGTTGAAGGTGAACTGAAGCGTGTATTGGTGAATACGGGTCAAGTTGTGAAGAAAGGTCAGCTGCTGGCCGAATTAGATGCGAGTAAGTTTGAACAAAAGCAGCGTGATGCTAGCGTACAATTTACCTTAGCGTCTAAGCAATTAGCGCGTGGCCGTGAGTTATATGCTCAAAAGATGATTTCTAAAGCTGAATTTGACGAATTAACGGCAAATCAACGCTTAACCAAAGTCGCACTCGATTCTGCTAATGCGCGCTTAGGCTATACCCGTTTAGTTGCGCCTTTTGATGGCATGATCTCAACTTCACCGAAGGAGTCCTTCGAAGCGGTTTCGCCCGGTGAGGTTGTACTTAGCCTTTATCAAAATAATAAGGTTTATATCAATATTCCAGTTTCAGACAATGTGATAGCCATGGTAAATCCTGCGCAAAAGCGTACGGGTTACCAACCAATGGCGAAGTTTGGCACAGACAAGCAGGCGTTCCCGGTGCGTTACTTTAAGCACACCAGTGAGCTAGAACCTCAGACACAGACTTACCGTGTATGGTTTGAAATGCCACAACAAACCCCTGCCATTTTACCGGGTACGAGTGTTGCGTTAAGCGTCAACATGGCGGAGGCAGGGCTGAGTACCTTACAAGGTTATCAGCTCCCTATGATTGCGCTGCAAGCAGGCCAAGAAAAAGGTCAGTTTTATGTTTGGAAGCAACAAGAGGGTGCCGCGCACAAGGTTGAAGTAGGTATCGAACAAGTCAATAACCAAGGTGCGATCGTCAGCAGTGGCGTGGAGCTAGGCGACGTTTTGATCACCTCAAGTTTACGTAAACTTCGTGAAGGCATGCCGACATCTGTCGTTACTTCAAGTCTTGTAAATAAGGACACTGCGCAGTGAAGAAGGCTGTATTCAGACACAAACGCGCACTACTACGTTGGGGCGTGGTGATAACGTTGACCCTTGTTAGTGTGTTGCTATTAAGTGAGCTGGGGCAGTTTTTAGTGTGGCAGTTTATTGGTGAACAAGTGCCAGGAATTGAAATTAAAGTATCGCCAAACAATGCGATGCAAGCGTACCAAAGTGCAGAGTATAACGCGCTAAGTAGTGTGCTTAACATAGAGTTGGATTTAACAACATTAGCGGTGGAGAAAATACGGTGAGCATTGCCGAGTATTCAATAAAAAATAAAGTGATCAGCTGGCTATTTATCGTCATTCTGGCTGTCGGTGGTGTGACATCGTTTTTAGATCTAGGGCGTTTAGAAGACCCAGCTTTCACACTGAAAGATGCCATGATCATTGCAACCTACCCGGGGGCAACATCGACGGAAGTAGAAGAAGAGCTGACTTATCCTCTAGAAAAAGCCGTCAGGCAATTGCCTTACATTGATAAGGTGACGTCGACCTCGTCTGCGGGAATGAGCCAGATCATGGTTAGCATGGACATGATTTATGGCCCGGATGATCTCCCCCAAATCTGGGATGAAATGCGCCGTAAAGTGAATGATCTAAAGCCGACATTACCTGCAGGTGTGCAGTCGGTAAAAATCATTGATGACTTTGGTGATGTTTTCGGTGTCATGATCATGATGACAGGAAAAGGTTACTCTTATGTTGAACTAAAGCAGTATGCCGACTACTTAACGCGTGAATTAGAGCTTGTTGATGGTGTGGGTAAAGTGAGCATTACTGGCGACCAGCAAGAGCAGATCTTCGTTGAAATCTCGCTTGATCGCATGGCAGCGTTGAACCTAGACATGAACACCATTGGTGGTTTACTCAACCAACAAAACAGTGTTATTGCGTCTGGCGAAATGATGATCAATGGTCAAACACTAGCTATTCGCCCTAACGGCAACATGAACAGTGTTGAAGAGTTAGAGAACCTTGTGATTCACGGGCGTGACACAGGTAATCTGATTCACCTGAAAGATGTGGCGACTATTACGCGTGGCGTACAAGAAAAGCCAACCAATGTTGTCACTTATAACGGTGAGTCAGCCATTAATTTAGGTCTTTCATTTTCTGCTGGCGTAAACGTTGTTGAAGTGGGGGCAAAAGTTGATGCGCGCCTTGCTGAATTAGAAAGCTTCAAACCTGCGGGTATAGAGCTAAATTATTTTTATAACCAAGCCCAAGAAGTTGATAACTCGGTTCAAGATTTTATCGTTAGCCTAGGACAGGCCGTCGCGATTGTTATTGTGGTCTTATTATTTGCGATGGGACTTCGCAGCGGCTTGATTATTGGCTTGGTACTGTTATTAACAGTATTTGGCACCTTTATTTTAATGGATCTGAATAATATTGAGCTTCACCGTATCTCCTTGGGTGCGCTTATTATCGCCCTTGGTATGCTGGTGGATAATGCCATCGTCGTAGTCGAAGGTATTTTGGTCGGCATGAAAAAAGGCCGAAGTAAAGTACAAGCGGCAACCGATATTGTGAAACAAACCCAGTGGCCATTGCTAGGCGCAACAGTGATTGCGATTACGGCCTTTGCACCGATTGGTTTATCGTCAGATGCCAGTGGTGAGTTTATGGGGTCTTTGTTCTGGGTACTGTGTTATTCATTGTTTTTAAGTTGGGTCACTGCGTTAACGCTAACGCCGTTCTTAGCTGACTTATTGTTAAAGAATGAGCCTGAACAAACGGAAAGCGAACAACAGAACCAAGATGACCCATACAAAGGCGTGCTCTTTACTGTCTTTGGTGCATCACTCAAGTTTGCATTGCGATTCCGTTGGCTAACCGTGGCTGGCATGGTGGCCTTGTTAGTAGGGGCTGTGATTGGCTTTGGGCATGTTAAGCAGTCCTTTTTCCCGCCGTCAAACACGCCGATGTTCTACGTGGACATGTGGATGCCGGAAGGGACCGATATTCGTGAAACCATTAAACAAACGGACAAAGTCGAAAGTTATATTCGTAGCCAAGACGATGTTGAATTTGTTACGACCTCAATTGGTCAAGGCATGCAGCGTTTTTCTCTGACTTATCAGCCAGAGAAGAGTTATGAAGCGTATGCGCAGCTTCAAGTGAGAACGACAAGCCGTGACAATATGTTCGACTTGTTGAACAAGCTAGATGCATCGTTATCGAATGAGTTTGATCAGCCAACTTTCCAATTTAAACTCATGGAGTTTGGCCCGTCACCGGCCTCGAAAATTGAAGCACGTATTATCGGCCCAGATCCTCAAGTGTTGCGTGATATTGCCGTGCAGGTTGAAGATATCCTGCTGCAAGATCCTGAGTCTCGTAATGTGCGTCACGATTGGCGTGAACGTACGAAAGAGCTAGTGCCGCAGTTTAATGAATCGAAAGCGCGTCGTTTAGGTATTTCGAAAGAAGAATTATCGAAAACTCTACAGATGGCGTATGGCGGCAGCACCATAGGTGTAATGCGTGATGGTACGCATATGCTACCTGTGATTGCGCGTTTACCTGAAGTTGAGCGTGTTGATTACGATACGTTGAAGAACTTAAAGCTGTGGAGCCCAGTGCAACAAGCTTATGTTCCAATCGAACAAGTGATTGACGGGGTAGATCTCGCATGGTCAGAGCCACTTATTCAGCGTCGAGACCGTAAGCGTACTCTAACGGTATTAGCGGATCACAATGTATTAGGTGATGATACCGCCGCGACCTTGTTTGCGCGTGTTCAACCTAAAGTGGATGCATTACCACTGCCAGTCGGTTATGAGATCCAGTGGGGTGGTGAGTATGAGTCATCAAAAGATGCGCAAGAAGGCATGATGGGCTCTATGCCTATGGGTTACTTGCTGATGTTCATCATCACTATGCTGTTGTTTAACTCGCTCAAGAAACCGTTAGTCATTTGGGCAACAGTGCCTTTGTCTATTATTGGTGTTTCAATTGGTTTATTGGTGACGAATACACCGTTTAGCTTTACAGCGCTATTGGGTTTATTAAGCCTGAGCGGTATGATTTTGAAAAATGGCATCGTGCTTTTAGATCAGATCAACATTGAGCTTGACCAAGGCAAAGAACCGTACCACGCGATTATCGATAGTGCCATTAGCCGTGTTCGCCCTGTGAGTATGGCGGCGTTAACGACGGTGCTGGGTATGATTCCATTGGTGTTCGATGCATTCTTTGACTCACTGGCTATCACTATTATGGCAGGGCTTGGTTTTGCAACTGTACTGACACTGATTGTTGTACCAGTGATATTTGCACTGTTCTTTAATGTGAAGGCACCAGAAAAAGCATGATAATATAGTGACATCAGATAGCTCTAATCGGGCCGTTTGAATACAAAAAGGCCGCATGAGTATGCGGCCTTTTTTATTGAGAGCGAACGAGAGTAGTACTAACCTCGCGTGTTATTGCACAGTCTCGCCACTTGCGATAACGGTTTTACGAACTTTATCGGCGAACGCTTGGGCTTCCTGACGCACTTCATTCTCATCAATCGTTGTCATAGAACGATCTTGCATTAGGATTTTACCGTCTACGATGGTGTGTTTCACATTCATGGCGTAAGCAGAGTAAACCAATGCAGAGTATGGGTTATACATAGGCACCATGTTTGGTGCTTTTGTGTCCACAATAATGATATCAGCGAGCTTACCGTCTTCAAGTGAGCCAATCGTGTCTTCCATATGCAAGGCACGCGCAGCGCCGATCGTTGCCATTTCGATCACTTGTTGTGGTGGCATAGCAGCGCGGTCATGGTTGATCAACTTATGAACTTTAGCCACTTGGTTGAACTCATCAATGGTGCTCAGTGTGTTACCCGACATAGGACCATCGGTGCCCAAGCCCACACGAATGTCTTTTTCTAGCATCTTGGTAACAGGTGCAACACCTTTTGCTGATTTGATGTTAGCACTCATGTTGTGCGCAACACCCACATCGTGTTTTTTCAACAAATCTAAATCGCTGTCAGACGCATTGATCACATGCGCGCCCACTAATTTATGCGTTAACGCGCCAATGTCTGCCATGTATTCAATTGGTGTTTTGCCGTTACTACGTTTCGCAATCACTTCATTTTCACGCTCAGACTCTGCAAGGTGGATCATTACAGGTACGTCATGTTCTAGCGAAAGTTTTGCAATTTTTTGTAAGATTTCTGTGGTGTTGGTGTACGGTGCATGTGGTGCAAATGCAGGCGTAATACGCGGGTGATCTTTGTATTCTTTAATAAAGTTAAGTGCGTACTGGATGCCTTCTTCTGCGTTTGCTGCATCAGCAACAGGGAATTTGATAACAGATTCACCTAAAACAGCACGCATGCCAATTTCATCGACTGTTTTTGCTACTTCATCTTCGAAGTAGTACATGTCGGCATAAGTAGTAACGCCACCTTTAAGCATTTCAATGTTACCAAGGCGTGCACCGATGCGAACCATCTCACGAGACACCAACTCTTTCTCTAGTGGGAAAATGTATCTGTGCAGGCGATCTGGCACATCATCGGCTAATGAACGGAAAACTGTCATTGAGACGTGAGTGTGAGTATTGATCAAACCTGGCATCACAATATCACCGTCAGCATTGATGGTGCGCTTAGCTTGATACTCTTTAATGTCGCTGCCGTCAGTCACTGCAACAATTTTGTTGCCTTTAATTGCGACCAAGCCATTATCAAAAATTTGGCGATCTTGGTTCATGGTTAGAACCGTTGCATTTTGAATAAGAAGATCAACGTTTTCAGTTGCGAAGCTTGATGTACTTGCAAGCGAAGCGGCTGCAAAGGAAAGGGCTAGCAGTGTTTTTTTGAACATGATGAATACCACAGTCACGGATGATGCGCAGATAATACTGAGATCTAAAATCTTGCAAATCAGTTCTTAATTATTTGCGCACTATATGTGATGCAGCTCTAGTTTTAACACTGAGTGAACGGGCTTTTTGGCGAATATAGCAGCATGTTTTAGCAAGCGAAACGTTTGCGTTAGGTGTGTTTTGGTCATTATGCAGCGTTTATACGAAAATGGCCTGTTAGCACAATATACTTATGAAGTATGGCGTGATCACTGGTACGGTGAAGTGGATGATGTATTTGTAGGTGGGCATCATCAATCGCATAACTGTCTTGCAGGGTGTTTTTTAAGCTAGTTGAGCTGCTAAGTAAACGGATACCATCTTTTACATAGTTATCTATTTCTACAGGCAATTGGCCAAGCCACCATGCAGGGATCTCCTTGCTGGCTTTGCTGCGATCAAACCAATGATCTGCAACAACCAATAAATGGTTTTCTTGCTCAGGGTTTTGTTGAGTCAGTACACTATCGACGGCTGTTAATAGCGCTTGGCGACGCGCTAAGTTGGCACTTAATAAGCGGTGTGCGACGATCCAAATCGTAAAAGACTGTGTTTGTAGCTTAAAAATAGGTTGAGGCAGGTTGTTGGTATCTTCAATCTGGCTAAGGTCAGCGTGAATATCAGACTGCAACAGGGTCGTCATAATACGACGGCAAAGAGCTTTACCTAAGTGGTTTTCGCGCATACCACGGTTGTGTACCGTAGGGTAATGCTGTTCGCATAATTGTTGGCAGTCAGCTTGAAACTGCTGGATACTGACAGTAAGTAGATCACTGACCAAGGTGGAACCTCGAAAACAACATGAAAGACAAAGTGTTAACTGAATAATACCGCTAAGATCTGATTATCCTAGCAGAAAATTCCACGATGTCTTACAAGAATTGCTGAGAGAGCGACTTTTTGCTGGTTTCAGCATCAAGAAGCGTGAAGCTACCCCCATTCAACTACGTATGTTTGATCATTAATATGCTTCTTGTTTATTAGTTTGCGGTGACGTTTTTCCTTGTTGCCGTTTGCGGTAACCAACGTTTGAATGTCTTCCATCTAAGTGCCAGCAGTAAAATCGAAATGCCAATATAAATAGCCGGTTCGATAATGCCTGATTTAACAGACCAATAGTAATGAATGGGGCTGAGTACTAATGCGATATACACAGTATTGTGCAGTGTTTGCCATCGTTTCCCTAGTTGTCTTTGCAAGTACTGATTCGATGTCAGTGTGAGTAAGAATAAAATAGCCCAGCTGATAGCACCAATGGCAAGGTATGGGCGGCTGACAATTTCACTGCCGATTAACCCCCAGTCAAAGCCAAGGTCGAGTGTGATGTAACTCAGTAAATGAAGACCAGCCCAAAAGAAGCTGTATAAGCCAATCACTCTGCGTACTTTTATCAAGGCCGCTTGCTTAAAGTGCTTAGCGATTGGTGAAATCAGCATGGTAATAATTAAGGTGTTAAGGGCGGCTTTACCTGTAAAGTGGCTGAGCCCTTGGACTGGGTCGGCCCCCAATCCTTCAGTGATGACTAACCCTACCAATAACCCGACAAAACCAAGCGAGATAGTATGGATAGCCAACTTGAGGTAAAAAATATGATTGGGGGTTAATCGCATTAGTAATTTTTCCTTAAATCCATGCCTTTATACAAACTGGCCACTTCTTCTTGATAACCATTAAACATGGTTGTGGGCTGTCTGCGGCTACTGAATAAACTGCCTTCACCGATAAAACGCTCACTTGCTTGGCTCCAGCGTGGATGATCAACTTGAGGATTGACGTTGGCGTAGAAGCCGTATTCATTCGCGGCGAGTTGATTCCAAGTTGTTGGTGGTTGCTTGTCTGTAAGCCTGATCCTGACGATGGATTTAATGCTCTTAAAGCCGTACTTCCAAGGAACAACAAGGCGGAGTGGGGCACCGTTTTGTGGCGCAAGGTTTTTCCCATACAAACCAACGGCAACTAAGGTTAATGGGTTCATGGCCTCATCTAAACGAAGGCCTTCAACATAAGGGTAATCAATTCCACCTCCTAAACGGCGAGAGGCTTGTCCTGGCATTTGTTTTGGATCGTATAGGGTCTCAAAGGCGACATACTTAGCATCACTTTTGGGGGCGGCAAGTTTAATCAAATCCGCAAGAGGAAAACCAATCCATGGGACATTCATTGACCAAGCTTCCACGCAGCGCAGGCGGTAAATACGCTCTTCTAATGTGAATTTTTTGAATAAATCATCGTAGTCCAGCGTTAGTGGTGAGTTAACCATGCCATCAATTTCGACCTTCCATGGGTCGGTAACAAAGTTACTGGCTAATTCGGCTGGCGAGGCTTTGTCTGTGCCAAATTCATAGAAGTTATTGTATTTCAATATTTTGTCTTCAGGTGTTAACGATAAAGGCGCTTGGTATTGTTGAGGCTTGGTGGCATTAAGCACGATGCGTTTATCGAGGGCTGGCGAGGCCTCTTTTTTATCTGAAAAAATATCAAAGATCCCAGCCTGTGCTTGGCTTGCGATTGGCAAGGTTGCTAACGTGATCCCAAGTTTTTTTAGAATATCGCGACGCTGCTTATAGACAGTCTCTGGGGTGACGTCGTTTTCATTGATGGCCCATCGAGGCTTCTTGATTAATTTCATCCTTGTCTCACTACAGGTATTAAGAGGTTATGAGTATTGACCTTGCTAGTCGCATTTTTCTTTCACTATTTTTGATTTTTATTGCGATTAAAACGACTTAGCAAGCTATTAGGATCACTCGCTGCCATGTTAGGAGGAGAATTGACATGACTGCGATTGTAAATAAGTGACAGGGTCGCGTTGAAAACTTTGACCAATATTTAATAGTTAGTTAGACTAACTAACTATTAAGGGCGGTGATTAGAGTGGGACTGGTATCATGCAGCTAAAAACATCGTTAGAACACATTGAACGCTATAGCGCCAAGCTGTGGCGATTACATTGCAAAGAAAATAAAAATGAGATTTCACTGAGTTTCAATGAATACGATTATCTCAAAGTGATTCAGTATGCCGATGAGCCAATGCGCTTGACGGATATCGCAACAAAATTAGAAGTGAGTAAACCATCGGCTAGCGCCATGATAGTGCGCCTTGAAAAGCGGGGCTTGATAGCCCGATTAGCATGTCCCGAGGATGCACGCGTGAATCATGTTGTGCTAACGGATAAAGCCAAGGTGGAACTCGACCATGATGATGCTATTTATGCCAATTTCTCAGATGAAATAGCGGGCGCATTATCCCCACAAGAATACCAGCAGCTTGAATCGCTCTTAGCGAAGTTGTTTACCAAGTTGACGATATAAGGTCAGCTTTACCTGTATGTTCACATGACAATGAACGAGATTTGTTAGTATGCAAGATATGCAACAGATGGTTAAACCGACAGAGTCTATTACACGTCAATTCTGGCGTTACACATTGCCAACCATAGCCGCAATGTTAGTGAATGGCCTATATCAAGTGGTCGATGGTATTTTTATCGGTCGATATGTGGGGGCACAAGGTTTAGCAGCGATTAACGTGGCGTGGCCTATTATTGGTACCGTACTGGGTATTGGCCTAATGATTGGTGTAGGTACGGGGGCTTTATGCTCGGTAAGTAAAGGCGAGGGTGATCACAACAAAGCACAGCGTATTCTATCGACTGGCTTTATCTTTTTATTGATTGCAAGTATCGCGGCGTCGTTGATCTTGTTTCGTTTTGGTCATGATTTGCTTGTTTTGCAAGGTGCGACTGGTGAAGTGCTTGCATTGGGCCATCAATATATCTCGGTACTCGCATTTGCCGTGATCTTTGCTTTTGGTTCGATTGCCGTGCCGTTTTTGCTACGTAACGACGGTCGTCCTAATTTTGCAACAGGATTGATGGTACTGGGTGCGATTGCGAATATTGCATTGGATTATGTGTTGATTGCTTGGTTTCAGTGGGAGCTCATGGGGGCTGCGATTGCAACGGCTATCTCTCAGAGCCTAGTGACCTTAATTGGCCTTGGGTACTTTTTTACTAACAAAGCAGATTTGCGTTTAACACGAAAAACATTGTCATTCTCGCTAGCGCATTGCCGCGGCATTGCATGGATTGGGCTATCGAGCTTCTTCATGTATGCATACGGCAGTTTTATGGTAGCGCTTCACAACGTACAGTTTATTAAATACGGTGAAGTCACTATGGTGGGGGCATATGCGATCCTTGGTTACATTGTCACGGTTTATTATTTAGTGGCTGAAGGTGTTGCGGGTGGTATGCAGCCATTAGTGAGCTATAACCACGGTGCCGGTAATCAAAGCAATATCCGCAAAGCATTGAAACTGGGTATGGTTGTGTCTGTTGTTGTGGGTGTGTTATTCGTTATTTTAGTGAATATTGCCCCGTATCAATTTGCGAGCATTTTTAATAGTGAGGACAGTGCGCTGATCGACCATACGGTACTGGGATTGCGTCTGCACTTATTTGCCATGTTCCTTGATGGCTTCTTAGTGGTTGCCGCGGCTTACTACCAGTCAGTCGGGAAAGGCTCGAAGTCACTGTTTGTCACTATTGGCAATATGCTGGTTCAGCTGCCTTTCTTGTTCTTACTGCCTATGTGGTTCGGGGCAGAAGGAGTATGGTTAGCGCTACCATTATCAAATATTGCATTAAGCAGTGTCGTTGGCATTATGCTGTATCGAGATATAAAGCAGCTTGATGCGCTACATCTAGCTAAACACGCAGAGCATGGTGCAAATGCATCAGAAGCAAGAGCCGAAACAGTAGCGTAAATGATGTAAAGTATTGAAAGGGCAGCTTAGGCTGCTCTTTTTGTTTGCGTGTCGTATTGCTTTAAGCATGCGTGCTGTTTTTATTCATCATGTTATATAGGTCATACGGTGAAGAATTTTCATCTTAATCTTGAATTGCAACATATCTATTTAGAAGTGAACGCAGAACGCTTTCATTATTTGCCGATCTTCTTTGAATCTTATTACTGCCACTTACATGGGTTAGTTACCAAGAATGACAAAATTGATTGGGAAGGGGTGTTCAAGGTTGCGCCGCGTTCGTTACAGGCACGCGGCATTACAGACAGAAAGCAATTAGTGAGGGAGTGGTTTTTACCATCATCAGTGCTTATTGGTCAGTTAAAAGCTATGGTGCGGGACGATCAATTGTCGCTAACTGCATTGCGCACTGTGCTTGAAAAAAAGCTATTTTATATTGTGATCACCCGTGAAGAACATGCCAAACTTAAGCAACAAGGTGGGCTGAAATCGATGCCAGCCTCTTATTATCAAGCCGATCATCAAGACTATGGCGATCCATTTTCGCGCTTTGTTAATGCGGGGATTCATCTGAATAATCAATGTTTACCGCAGTAACTAGCATTGCTCCATTGCAATTTGGTTAACATTATTGGTGTGTTGTTTACATTTGTTAACATAAATCGCAAATAGTCATTGACCTACAAATTGTCGGTGATTATTCTAGCGTACACTTGTTCGCTGAGTTGAGAGTTATGCAGATGGAAACGAATAAACCGCCAGTGATTTGGCTAAATGTGGCAATTTTTAGCTTAACTTTAGGTGTCGCTGCGATAGGCACCCCCTTATATGCGTATTACATTGGATTTGATTGGGCACAATGCCTGATGTTGTTGGTTGCATTCAGTTTTTGCGGCTTATCGATCACTGCGGGCTATCATCGCCTTTGGTCACACAAGACCTATGAAGCGAATGGGGTACTAAAGTTCATTTTTGCTATTGGTGGGGCGTTTGCTTTGCAAAATAGTATCCTTCATTGGTCTTCTGATCATCGTGTTCATCATCGCCATGTTGATAACAACGACAAAGATCCATACTCAGCGAAGCGCGGTTTTTTTTACAGCCACATAGGTTGGATGCTGCGTGAGTACCAAGCATCACGCTACACTGATTATTCAAATTGCCGAGATTTACAAAAAGATAGTATTGTCATGTGGCAACATCGCAACTATGCATGGCTGGCACTGGTAACAAACTTTGGCTTTCCTTTCGTCTTCGGACTGATCCATGGGGATGTATGGGGGGCATTACTATTAGTCGGTGTTGTACGCTTAGTCTTGAGCCATCACACGACGTTTTTTATCAACTCACTGGCACATATCTGGGGCTCTCAGCCATATACGGATAAAAACACGGCGCGTGATAATGGGTTCTTAGCTTTTTTAACCTTTGGTGAAGGCTATCATAACTATCACCATATTTTTGAGAATGATTACCGAAATGGTATTCGCTGGTGGCAGTTTGATCCGACAAAATGGTTAATTAAAGCCTGTTCATGGTTTGGTTTGACCAAGAACTTGCGTAAATGCCCTGAAGACCGCATTGAAAAGGCGCGTGCAACCATGCTGCTTAAAACACTCCAAACCAAATTAGCAGATGCGCCAAATAGCCAAGTGCGACTTGAGCGTTTAGAAGAAGAATACGACGCCTTGATGCTGAAAATTTCAGATTATTATAGTGCACAAAAACGCATGCTTGAATTACGAAAAGCGCGACTAGTGAAGCATTACGAAAACTTTGAGTTTGTTCAGCAGTACGAACAAATGAAATCTCGCCTTGATGAACAACGTAAAGCGTGGAAGTTGCTGACAGCGCAGTATGCGTAAGTTTGTGCTATCTAGAGTACTACTGCGGTAAGTCTCATACTAAATATTGCAAGTGATGACCAAAAGGTGGCTTATGCCACCTTTTTTGTTATTCGGATGACAATAGCGTGAGTTTAATCGTGTAGTTTGATCTGCTATAACAATGAATAAATAGCCTCGGTATTATTCCTGAGAGCAACTCAATCAACGAACAGCAAAGAATTTGCCATACTTATAAGATCATAAGTTAGTTATGGTGTTGATATGGCAGGAGGCGCGGCAGTGTATCGCTCATTACTTATATCATTAACATGCTTAGCATCATCAATTGCCAATGCAATTGAATATCCACTCCCAGAAGATAATAGTAATTTGATTGGTACCATGGAGTACTATCAGGTTGAAAAAGGCGATAGTCTTGCTGATATTGCAAACGAATATAACGTGGGCTTTTTAGCGTTACTGGAAGCGAATAAAGGCGTCGATCCCTTCCTGCCTGCTCCAGGGAAATTACTTGCGATCCCAACGCAGCTTATTTTGCCTAAGGTTGATCGTGAAGGTATTGTGATTAATTTGGCAGAATTGCGTTTGTACTACTTTCCTGACGATCAGGATGTCGTGCATGTTTTCCCTATCGGCATTGGGCGAGTAGGGCGAGAAACGCCATTAATGACCACAAAGATCAGCCAAAAAACCAAGCATCCGACATGGACGCCTACCGCGAATATTCGCAAAGAATACCGCGAAAAAAGAGATATTGAGTTACCAGCCGTTGTACCTGCTGGCCCTGATAATCCTCTTGGCGATTATGCGATGCGTTTAGCCCACGGCAATGGACAATATTTGATCCACGGAACCAATAAAGACTTTGGTATTGGCATGCGGGTGAGCTCTGGCTGTATTCGAATGAATCCGTGGGACATTGAGTGGCTGTTCCCACAAATACCGAAAGGCACTAAGGTGCGTATTATTGATCAAGCACTCAAGCAGACAGAAGAACCGGATGGTTCTTTATATGTAGAAGTTCACCAACCGCTTTCCAAAACAGAATCTCAACTGGGCAAAGATAAAACGGTAAAAGCCAATGAAGATCTTTTACTGACGATAGCGAATGACGACAGGGCTTACGCTCGCTTAAATGCTGCGCTGAATTTGCAGATGGGTATTCCGGTAGAGATCAAAGCGCTGAACTAGTTAGCAGTGATGTGTCTGGAGTCTTCTTTTCTACTATCTCCCTAGGTTAATTAAGCGCGGCCTCCGCGCTTTTTTTATTCTTTGGTGTTTATCGCCATTCACCTGGTGCGGTGTTCAGGTCCTGTTACCCTAATCCTGTGCTTAGATGACGATATAGTTGCAGAATGTATGAATTGACTAGCATGAAAGCTATCGCTTGCTATATAGATGGATAAAGCGCGAATTTTGGGAAAAGTAAACAGAAAAAGTAAGAGTGGGCGATATCAAACCATGATGGCGATGGCAATGAAGGTTAGGCATCAGCTATCAGCTGCTCTTAAGGCAAGAGGTTTGACGGTATAAAGCCTACAAATAACAAAAAGTGGTGCAGCTAAGTGCACCACTTTTTCATTACAATATTGCTTATTTTGTGTATGAGCTAGCCATGTTGTCAATACGCTGATTAGCACGCATTGCTTCTTGGTATGCTGCATCAGACGACGCTTTCGCATCGTTCACCGCGCCAGCCATTTGATCTTGTTGGCTTTGTAGCGCGCCAACTTGGTCAGATAACATGTCAACTTTGTTAGTTAGTTGTTGCATTGCGTCTGGCTCATCAGAACTAGAACAACCCACAAGAGCTGCACTTAAGATGATACCAGCAAGGATAGGTAATGAACGATTCATTTTTTTACATTCTCCTAGTTTGCCACTACAAACCGAGTAACAAAATGTTTTAGTCGGCAAATTGATTATGGCATAACTTCCTAAAAATGCTCGTTAAAAAATCTAATTGTTTAAAAATAGCGCTCTCAATCGCGAGAAATCTGTCTGTATCGCTGATGTTTACTTGGTTTTGGAATGCTTATTGGGTTTTTGTTTTTGCTGTGTGATCGTGTGCTTTCTTCATTCCTGCCATCACTTTTTTCACTGGGATTGACAATTCTTTTGTCTCCCCATTGGCAAATTTCAACGTTAGCTTAACGCTTTCTCCCTCTTGCAAGCTGTCTTTTAAGCCCAATAGCATGATATGCATGCCACCTGGTTTCAACTCTGCCATGCCATTTGCAGGGATCGCTATACTATCCACTTTACGCATTTGCATCATGCCATCAGCCATAATGTGATTATGTAGCTCAACAACATTTGCAGCATTGCTTTGTGCATCAATAATTTGGCGACTTGCGTCGTCCTTATTCATAAGGTGCATGAAGATGGCACTGTTCACGGCATTTGGTGGCGTCGCTCGTGCATACGCGTCATGGATCATGACATCTGCTGACGCCGTTGCTGAAGCAAGAAGAAGAGAGGAGAAGGCAAGTGTTTTCAGTTTCATTATTATTTCCTTATATGAGCTAATTTGCCGCAAGCTGCTGGGGCAGGTTACGTGTAATAGCATCGACTAAAATGGCGCTGTTCAATGTATGTGGCACTTTTTCGAGTAACGTGCCATCAGGTTGTAATAGGTAAAAATATGAACTGTGATCGACCGAGTACTTCATCGCCGAATCTTTCATCTCGGTTCGCATGTAAAGGACACCGTACTTTTCGGCTAATGCCTTTATTTGCGCATCTGAGCCAGAAAGGCCAGTAATGCTTTTGTTGAAGTAGCCAGCATACTCAGCGCTCTTTGCGGGGGTATCGCGTTCAGGATCTAATGTGATAAAGGCGGGCCACAGCTGCGCTAAATTATCTTGCGGTAATGATTGTAATGCGGCGGATAACACAGCAAGTGAGGTCGGGCAGACATCAGGACAATGAGTATAACCAAAATAGACGACACGTAATCGCTTATCATCTTGAGCAAATAAGTTAATGGTATCTTCACCACTGTATAGAGCGTTAACATCAACACTTTCAAGTTGAGTTGGCGTGTGCGAGGCAGAAGTAGGGGCTTCACTTCGGTCCATGATATATCGGGTTAGTAAGCCAGCCCCAAGTGCTAACGCTAAAACAATCCATTGGAATTTCATTTTGTCATCCTTACTGAAATGTGCAGAGGGTCGATGGGTACATCAGCATCGATAGGTGCGACAGTACCAAACCAAGTCATAGCATCTTCCGTGCATACAGGGAGTAATAAATCACCTGAAAATTGCTGATTTTTGTTGCGGGTGAGAATGAGCCTGTACGTGCCCATCATCATTTCATGCCCTTCGAGCGAAAGCTGCAAACGGTCGATATCTTTTGGTATAGCATCCCAATTTACAGATAAGGTATTGCTGACCATCGGATTAACAAGATCCTTTTCTAGTGACAAACTTGCTTCATTAACCTGACATGGCGTACTGGTCAGTTGGCACTGAGAGGTGAAGGGTGCCGTCGGGCTTATGTAATGATTGATAAGCTCGTAACTTGCGATGCCGAGAGCGAAAAAGATGAAACTTTTTACAGCCAATGTTAATGATGAAGATGAAAGTGCTAGGTTCATAGTAGTTGATTGTTTTGTAACAATTTTGTGAATCTTACCACTTATTTTAACAATCAACAGCTTGAAGGTTGGTTTCTGTGAGCGAGCTAGGCTAAAGCCGTACTTTATAGTGAGAAATTTATCAAAAGGTTTGATGTGGGTGTTAGTTGAAGGGGCGGAACTTAGAAGGAGAAAGCGCCATTGAAGGCGCTTTGAGTAGATTATTTGTCGCTTGCGAACTTCTCTAAGCCCCAGACTAAACCAAAACCTAGGATCATTGCGATTACCGCATAGATGATAAGTGAAGGTTGTCCCGTTACTTGTTCAAAGTTAAATGGCGATAAGTTCTGTTCGAGGAGTGGCACTTGCTGACCGCTAGAATTAGTACGCCATGTTAATGTTTCTTTCCACGGCCAGATTTTGCTTAGTGTACCAATCATTAAGCCCGTTAAGAAGGTGAGGGCGATGTCACGGTAATTGCGTAGTACCCAAGATAAGACATGCGAGAAACTCAGTAATCCAATCACACAGCCTGTCGCAAAGAGTGCCAGAGTCGCAATATCCAGTGATTTCGCAGCCGCTAGGATAGGCGCATACATGCCCAGCAGAAGTAGAATAAAACTGCCTGAAATACCCGGTAAAATCATGGCGCAAATCGCAATTGAACCTGCAAGTAGCAGATTAAGTGAGGTTGGCTCCATGTGTAGCGGGTGCAGTACTGTTATGCCGTAAGCGAAGGCAGCACCAGCTAGCAAAGCCACAACGCGGCTTACTTTCCAGCTTTCAATCTGCTTTAGCATATGCACCACAGAAATAATGATTAAGCCAAAGAAAAACGACCATAGTGGGATTGGATGCGTGTGCAGCATCCAGGTGATAACGCGCGCTAAGGTAAAAATACTGGTTAGGATCCCGCCAAACAACAAGATCAAAAAGACGCCGTTAATGTGCTCAAATGCGGCTTTAAAGCCGTTTTCGCGCCAGATTTTTAGAAGGCTCGGGTTTATACGGCGAATGCTTTCCAGCAGTGTATCGTAGATCCCTGTAATAAACGCAATCGTGCCACCAGAAACGCCGGGAACAACGTCGGCTGCGCCCATTGCCATACCTTTTAAGAAGGTGAAGAGCTTACTCATTATGTCCTTTTTACCTTGTATCGAAAGAGATTTTCCGCTGCATTATACCCTGAGCTTAATGAAAAGTGACGTTATTCATGGTTCATTCTTGTTAACTTTTTGATTTGTTAAACTGTGCTTGAACTTAGACCGTTCGTAAGCAAAAGGCTGTTTGGAAACTTTATTCAGTATAATTAATTTAATAATCATACGCTTACCTATAAGGTTATCTATTATTAAAAAGCAGAACTATTTCTAAAATCATTAAGTTTGTTCTTGAAAATGTGTCGCAAGTAGCAAAGCTATGATTTAAAACAAGGTTTAGAGCAATAATGACTTGACGGTATAGGGACCAATTGCCACAGTTGAAATATATACAGTGCAATGCTTATTGTGCTTGTAACACTTATTACTTTGGTTACTTCCCCAGTTTCACCAAAGCATAAAAAAACGATAATCAGAGGACGATGAGAAATGATACCTAGAGATGCAACATTACGTGTTGTTCGCCCAACCGATAACCTAAAAGCCATTGCGGTGATGTACAGCAAAGCCTTGGGTTTTGAAATGGTCAAGCAATTTGAAGATCATGATGGATTCGATGGCGTTGTGCTAGGTCATACCAACCACCCTTACCACCTTGAGTTTACACAGCAGCATGGTGTAACCGTAGGTCGAGCAGCTACGTTAGATAACTTGTTAGTTTTCTACATCGCATGTAGCCGTGAATGGGAACGCGCGTGCCGTAATATGATCGATGCTGGCTTTAATGTTGTAGAGTCAAACAACCCTTATTGGAATGGCGTTGGTAAAACATTTGAAGATATCGACGGTTATCGCGTTGTACTTCAAAATCGCGATTGGGCGCTATAAGATCGCACCATAGTGTTAACGCTTAGGTGCTGTACTGCCTTACAGAATATATTGAATTCTTTAGTACGTTATCGTGTTAATGCTGTAATTTAAGAGGGTATAGCCGTTGGCTATGCTCTCTTTTTTTATGACCCGCTTTTTATATCTATGTTTATTTTTTAGCAATACACATTTTCACTGTACGCCTTTTTACTTATTTTCTCGAAAGTACCTCGCCGTGTTTATCGAGAGCACCATTGCTATTTTGTCGATTTTCCATCGATTTAATCCAGTCTCATATTCTAGTCAACCTGATGTTGTGTTCTTTGCTTAACTGATAGTGCCAATCTGGATCAGTAAGTGATCCACGGTATTGGATAGGAAGTGAGGGGATGAGGTGCTGGCAATGAGAGATAGGATCATGCGAGAAACTGGCTTAGAAAAATGTACAGCCAATAAGCATTTAGTTCAGAAGCACGGTTTTAGATGCGGGGTCGGGGCATTGTTTTTGTGCTTAAGCCCATTTGCTCAGGCCGAGTATTTATTATCGAAACAAGAATATATCCAGCTTTGTTTAGATACCTATGGCGCAGACATGATCACTCAATCTGTGTGTGAGCAAGAATACATTGCTTTAGTGGAAAAAGAGAAAGAGTTATTGCTTGATGTTGATAGCGATGACAGTGAACATGCTTCGGCAGACAGCATTGAGTTAGACTCTCAAGAAGAAAACTGACGGCTAAGAGCCGTAAGCATAAGCTAGCTTAGCTGAATTCACTTGAGCGTTAGCTGTGTTAGATATTGTTGTTAATCTCTATGTATTGTTGGATCGGTTCAGAGTGGATCAGATTCGCAAACACCGAACAAGGCTCTGTGGGGAATTCAATTTTATGTTGCTGGTTGCCAATAATGGTGAGCAATTGGTGCTCTGCGTTTTTTTTCGCGTCTAGTCGCTGTTGGGTATTAAAGTACACCAGTAACGGTGACATTAGGTTTTGATCCACTTGCTGTAATAAGTAATAGCAGTGATTAATCGACATGCTATTGACTAAGAGTGAGATGGCTTCTTTGTTGGTTTTGATTGTATTGACGTCAACATTTAACTGCAACAAGCGTTGCCAGACATGGGTTGATAGCAACCCCATGACGACATATTCAGGTTTCTGATAGGCATTGAGTAAGGCTTTTTCGTAATCATCACGCACGCTGTTTTCATTTTCGTCTGTCCCAAATAAGCTGTCATTGCTCATCTCGATAAACGCGGGGAGTTCCGTTGAACTCACTTGCCATTTAGCCAGTAAAGTTAATGCACTGTATTGGTTAAAAGGCAGATCTATGTGGTGATTAACATCGCGCGGTTCACTTTGACTCGGCGCTGCGTACGCTGTGAGTAAGATGAGCATTAAACTGCGATAGCCTTGTTTCACCCTATACAACCCTTTCAAAGATAACATCACGATACCGCACATTATTTTCGCTCTAAATTACACGTTGGGTTTAGAAAATAAGCATTGTTGCCGCTTCTTTGAATTAAGCAATTCATGAAAGGAATGAATGGGAATCATGATTGAAAATGGGTGATGCGTTTCATGTCATTTCAGATTTTTTCCGAGGTGGTATAAATAAAACGCTATAGCTCATGGTCGTTCAGGTCTTATCTAGCTGCTTCGCATATGATGAATTTATAAACGCTAATGGTATGGTGTATCGCGAATGCTGCGACACACGTTAGGCGTTGTTTTATTGGAGATAACAATAATGCATGACTCTTATTTTGAACTCTTAATTGCTGTGGTTGCCATTGTTATGACGGTAATACTTTACCGTTTAACTATTTTGTAGCTTTTCTGTATGAGGTAGTTTGATTGTGACTTCTACCCCAGTTCCGTCAGCGTTATTGTTAATGTGTATATCGCCATGATGATAATGGGTAATTAGGCGGGCAATATACAACCCCAATCCAAGATGCGGTTTACTTTTCTTCTCTTGCGTTCGAATCGATACCATGGAATTTAATAATTGGTTTTCCATGTTTGCAGGGAGTAATGGCCCATAGTTACTGACTGTTAGTAGGGCATGGTCTGCTTCATTGTGTAATACCACATTGATTGGTTTATCGTTTGGACTAAATTCTTCTGCATTGGCTATCAGCTTATCAAGCAACTGCGCCAGATAATCCGGTGCACCTTCAAACATCAAAGGCTGTTTTGGCACGTTGACGCTGAATGTCTGCTCAGGAAACGCCATTTGATAGCCCTGCAAACACCCTGATACAAGCTCGTTCAGCGGGAAGGTTTCTTTTTCTGCGCCTTGAATGCTTTGTTCGATGCGGGTGGCTTCCGTCATGCTTGATAGGATGGTACTGAGCCTATGGATACCATCTTCTGCACGCTCAATGTAACGCTGTGAATCTGCATCGGTATTGTGCATCGATAGGTTTTCTAGCGATGAACGTACCACAGCAACAGGGGTGCGGAGTTCATGAGACAAGCGTGATGACAGGTTCTCAAGGTAATGGTGGTATTGGCCTAATCGACCCACCATCGCGCTCAAACTGCGTGATAAATCACCAATTTCATCTCTGTCTTCACTGGCTTCCATGTCTTGCTTAATTCGGCCTTGGCTATCAATGGCGATTTCAGCTTCATCGCGCAGTCGTCGGATACGAGAAGAGATATTAGAGGCAAACAAAAATAGCGTTAATGTACCAATGGCAATAATGGCGATGAACACATTAAAGAGCTTTTCTAGCGCGCGATTACGCAACATTTGAATGCCCACGGTTGATTCTTCGGCAATGACAGCCCCCATCACTTTGTCACCCAGCCATATTGGGTAGGCCGCAGAGAGGATCAATGCTTTGCCATCGGACGACATCCGCCATTGTGAATAGCCGCGCCCCTGTAACGCCTGTGCAACGGGCACGCCTTTTAGCCAAGCGGCATCTTGCGCATTGTCTGAAAAGGCTTCGGGTTCTGAAATGAAAAAGCGGTAATAAATGGGGTGGATATAGGCTTCTTCAAACTGCGTCCACCATGAGTTATCACGATCGTCATACTTTACTGAGGTCGACCATACACCATTAGAATCTTGGATATCGCCACTTTGCGCTAGCACGCGCTGGTGGCGGTCGATAACCATAATACGTGAACTGGTGTGGCCCATGCCTTTAAGGATCTTATCAATTTCAGGCGAGGGGATTAATACCGTGCCTAAGCGACTCGCTTGCGAGGTGTTTGAGGTACCAATAATGGCATCAATCATCCGATTTGATTGATTGTTGACATCATAAAAGGTGAAGCCTAATTTGCTGCCAAGATCCGACAGCGGTAGTCGCAATTCAATGTTGTAGCCATTATCTGTGGTACGCCAATAGCCTTGGATATGATTAGCAGGAGAGAGGTTACTAGGATCAGCAATATCCCCATTAACCTCAAAGGCATTTACCCAGCCATCTTCATAGGCCGCAATCACATAGCGGTGAAACACATTATCATGTGAAGTAAAAGCTACAATCAGATGATCATTTCGATCGACTCGCAGTGAATTTTTTCGACGCATCACAGGGAACTGGTCATTAACCTCAAACATGGCATACAAATACCCTTGATATTTCCCTATCGTGTGACGAAAGCTCAGGCTATCAGCTGAGTACGGACGGCGGCTAAATTGGCTAAACTCACGCCCGTAGTGAGTCATGTTGGTTTGGTATGCTGTCCAATCGGCTAAATGGCCATCCAGTTTAATTGGTGATTGCAGGCTATAGGCGTATAAGTCACGGCCTTTTTTGACGTTGCTGAGGAAACTAGCTTGATCATTAAACAAGTTAGGGCGCTCATTCAAGGCCGTTGCCACTGCACGGGTTGTCCCAATCAGCGTCTGTTCTTGGCCTTGACGCAGTAGTTTCTCCATTTCCCAGACATATTTGTAGCCAAGCCATGGCAGTGCCAATAGCAAGCTGGAAATGAGAATAACCTTGGTACGAAGGCCTACTGCGAATTTAAACATAACGTGTCCTACAATCTCTACTCTTGCTTTTTATCATCGATATACCGTGGTTTACTCGCCGCCCCAGCGATAACCCATGCCGTACACGGTATCGATGCGATCAAACGCGCTATCGCTTTGTACAAACTTTTTCCGAATGCGTTTAACGTGCGAGGTAATGGTGCTGTCATCTACCACAACCTGCGCTTCTGTCATTAGGTCTTGACGACTTTTTACATGACCTGGGCGCTTAGCAAGCGCATAAACCATCCAAAATTCGGTGACGGTAAGTTCGACAGCTTGCTGTTTCCAACATACCTGCATGCGGTTCTTATCTATGGTTAAGTGTCCGCGTTCCATCAGACTGTCTTGTTCAGTGGGCATCGCCATTAAATCACTGCGTCTAAATAAGGCTGCGATGCGGGCTATCAAATGGGGCAAGCTGGTGTCTTTGGTCAAGTAATCATCAGCCCCCATTCTTAATCCGCATACGGTGTCGAAGTCGCTGTCACGGGCGGTTAAGAAAATAATCGGCACAGTCGGTGACATCGCTCGTAGTGATTGACATAACGAGAAGCCACCGTCGATCTCATCTTGCAGGCCGATATCAATAATGGCTAAGTCAGGTAACTTTTGCTCAAAGGCGTGTAAGGCATCAGGGCGGTTGTCGTAACCATGCACCATATAGCCATGCTTTTTGAGTACGTCGGTGTAGTTCTCTCTTATCGCTGCTTCATCTTCAACAATCGCAATATTCTTCATTATCGTTTCTGCTAATAGTATTTAGGCCGATTGGGTTGAAGTGACTATACAACAAAAAGTTAGGGAAAAAAGGGGGGAAGCCAGATTGCCTTTTTTTTGCCACATTTGATCAGCACATTGCCTTTTTTGCTCCCTAATATTGCCAGATCTTCTTGGTTTAATTACCTCATCGAAACGGCGACGACATTATCCAGCCCCATTCAAGAGTCAGAATAGGCTTTTGTCCCAACAGACGGCCAGGTAACTCGGCAACGCCAACCTTACTAAAGAAAGAATGAGGAACATCATTATGAAAAAGCAGCTTATCTCAACACTTATCGCCGCAACATTTGCAACCTCTATGATGGCTCCAGCCGCTTACGCAGATGAAGCCGTAAAAGATGAATACAAAGTGGGTCAGCAAGAACAATTAATTGGTGCAGGCTCAGGCGCTGCTGTGGGGGTGTTAGTGGGTGGCCCTGCTGGTGCGGTTATCGGCGCAATCTTCGGTGGCATTATTGGTACTACGGTTGGTCAGGAAGATTACATTAAGGCGCAAGATGCTGAAGTGAGTGAATTAACTGCGCGTAATGCCGAGCTTGAAAAAGTCAGCCAGCGCTATAACCAAGCACAAATTGAAATGGCGCGTTTACAGCAAGCGAATGACAACCAACGTCAAATTGATTTAGCACTAGAGATGAACGTTCATTTCCGTACGGGCTCTGCAGAGATTGAGCCGCAATTTCAACGTCAGCTAGATGATATTGCGGAGTTGATGAAACAAGCACCAGATGTAAATTGGCAACTTGCGGGCTATGCCGATCGTCGCGGTGATACCCAGAAAAACCTAGCGCTTTCAATGCGTCGTGTGGATGCGGTACGTGATTATTTAGCAATGCGTGGCGTGGATAGCGATCAGTTTGAGATTGATGCCATGGGTGATCAGTTCCCGGAAAAAGCAGAGCAAAATTTCGAAGGTGACTTCTTTGACCGCCGTGTAACCTTGCGTAGCCAGCAAGACGATACCCGCACCGTACAGTTTTAATTGCGAGGCTCTGTTTTATGCCAACAAACCAGCATACCGAGGAGGCACCATTGTGGGTGCTTCCACTGGCAATTCTTGTGATATTAGCGCTACAACTGGCGGTTAGTTTTGAGGATGCTCAGCATCAGAAGATCAATACCTTACATGGCGAGACACTCCAACTATGGCAAGCATCGGAACAAGCCATCAATACCGCTCCTAACAATGAAGGGAGGCATTCAGATAACCGTATTGTGGGTTAAGAGGGGCAGAAACTTTGCCTGTGTTGTTAGCGGTTTACTCATGGCTATAGCGTGGCGTTGAAAAAGACGATGGAGGTGGTGACTGGGGTAGATCTTCTATCCACTGGCACAGGGTTAATGCTTGCTTATGGGCATCGAAACTCTCTTTGACCTTTTTACGAGCAGCCATTCCCATCACCAGACGTTCGTTGGGAGCTAGCGAAATAAACTGGGCAATGGCTCGTGAAAGTTGTTCGACATTTTTTTGCTCAACGATATAGCCAGTAGCAGCGGTGACAATTTCTTTACAACCAGATAAGTCTGATGTGATCACGGGAACGCCAACAGACATGGCCTCTTTTAATACTAAAGGGCCGGTATCAACACTGCCTGATTGTGCGACGCAAAAGGGGGCAACTAAACAATCGTAATAGGGAAGGTGTTTAACGATCCATGCGTGTGTTTTGGCACCTATAAAGTTGATATGGCCAGATAGCCCGAGCTCATGAGCTTGTTGTTTGAGTGTATCAGCCAGTTCACCGTCACCGATAATATCGAGTGAAAATGAATATTGGTTGATTAATGGCTTAAGGCTCGAAAGAAGGTACGTCAGCCCTTTTGATTCAATTAATCGCCCAACAAAGACAAACTTTAATTGGGGTGAAATAGGGCGCAACTGCGGGGTAAACAAGGCGGTTTTAACACCACAGTGCAAGACCCGAATATTTCCTTGATAGGCGTGATTAAATTTATCAGCCATATAGTGGCAGACGGCAATCACCAGATCGGCGTGCTTTATTTTGGTCGCTATATCAAAGGGGGTTTCATTCACATCGTGTCCATGACCAACAAAGGACACAGTGATCCCTGCTAATTTTGCCGCGGCGATCGCATGGGCTGCTGTGTGCTGGCTAAAGTGGGCATGAACATGGTGAATGTTGGCTTCGACAAGCTGAGAGGCCAGTTTCAAACTGTGGAAAAACAATGAGCGTTTAGGCAAGGATTGTTGTTCGTTAATGAATTGCCAACACTTTTTTATTTTGTCAAAAGAGAGAGTGGTTAAAAAAGAAAGATAAAAAGTCTCACCTATTTTTTTAACGGGATACATCATTTTTTGTTTATTGGTGGGGGTACTTGCAATGGTGTTTTTTTGAAAAGTAAACACCATGACTTGATAGCCGCACTCTTGTATCGATTCAACTTCGGTACGTATAAACGTCTCACTTAATACTGGAAAGGTTGGGGCAACAATCGCGATATTTTTCATTCTGGCTCTCATGAATATAGTGCTTTTTTATTTAAAGCAAAACTTATGCCGTATGAAAATTCACTGAAATATAAAGGTGTGTTGCAGATTGCAATGCAAGCAGCAAATTAGACACTGTTATTTATGAAATATAAAGGATGATAGGGATGGATTATTTAATCACACTGCTCGAAGATCGTAATTTTATTATGCTGTTAACAAAAGTGACTGTGTTGCACCTTAGCTTAGTGTATTGTTAGGTGAATTCAAATTTATCGCTTACCCAATTATTTTTGATGGTTAAAATAACAGCGTGATCGATTTTGTAGGTAGCGCAAAGCAAAAAACTCGCACAAGGCGAGTTTTTGTCGGTGTAGAGCTTGGTTTATCGCTGCTGATTAATCAACAAACTCAAAGCCAAGCACTTCACGTAAGCGGTCTTGTACCACTTCAACTAAGCGATCAGGCTGGAACTTCGAAATAAAGCGGTTACAACCGACTTTTTTCACCATGGCTTCGTTAAAGCTACCGCTGAGTGAGGTATTCAAGGCAATGAATAAATCGCTCATGCGTGGATCGTTTCGTACTTCATGCGTCAGCTTGTAGCCGTCCATTTCTGGCATTTCGGCATCGGTAAACATCATAAGAATTTCATCGTGGATGTTCTTACCTTCATCACACCATTGCTTGAGCATGGTTAGTGCTTTTAAGCCGTCGCTTTTCTCGATAACTTCTAACCCGAATTGGGCTAGCGTATCTCGAATTTGTGCACGTGCAGTGGAGGAGTCATCAACAATCAGGATCTTACGACCAGGCATTTGTTCGACTAACTTCTGATCAAGTACGTCTTCTGAAACCTGCACATCATACTGGATGATCTGTGCCAGCACTTTTTCTACATCTATGATGCTAACAAGGCGCGTCATGCCCTCACGTTCAAGTTTAGTGATCGCCGTTAGGTAGTTTTCTTTACCCACTTGAGATGGAGGTGGCTGAATGTCTTTCCAGGTCATGTTAACAATGTTCATGACTTGACCGACTAAGAAGCCTTGGATGGTACGGTTGTATTCAGTAATGATCAGATTACAGTCTTCGTTGCGCTCGATAGCACGCATGCCAATAGAGTAACGAAGGTCGATAACAGGGATCGACAGCCCGCGGATATTGGCAACGCCACAAATGTTAGGGTGTGAGCCCGGTAACATGTGTAAGTGTGGCAGCTTGACCACTTCCTTCACTTTGAACACGTTAATGGCAAAAAGTTGTGATGTATTGAGTTGGAAAATAAGCAGCTCCAGTCGGTTTTCACCAACTAACTGGGTGCGCAAATCAACTGAGTCTAAAAGGTTGCTCATAGTCTTTACTAATATTCTTCACAGAAATTGTTATGTTTATCATTAAATTATAAAGGGCTAGCGGTATGAAGTCACGCCTTATCGCTTGTATATAGTTAGCGACCTAAGGTCACTTTTCTTTAATGTTTTAATTAGGTAACTCGATTTGATAATTATTATCAATAATTGAGGCTTAGCATATAAGCGCTTTAAGTTCATTTCTTGCGCGAATAAACGTCCTTAGTGTCCCAAATCAAAGAATTTTCCACTACTACCTTCTATGGTGATCGGATAAATAAAATTGATGATATATCCGTCATCCTCGGTGCGCTTTGTATTTATCCCTACCGCTCAATATTGAACAGAAGCTAATAATATGTAGGGCTGTTACCCCAAACAGTATGGAGCCTCTTTGAGTTCTCCTCTCTGAATAGGCGTGCCGAGCATTATAAATAGAGGCAAGCAATGATTAATGTCACGATTGATGGGCAGGAGTATGCACTAGATGCGGACCTGTCACTGCTTGATGCAGCAAGTCAGCATCAAATTGAAATTCCGTCTTTGTGTGGATTGAACCAGAAGGGCGAAAAAGTCCCTTGTGGTCTTTGTGTTGTAGATGTCGAGGGACAAGGTATCCAACGTGCGTGTGAAATTAAACCTCAAGCAGGTATGACGATCACCACCACGTCAGAAGAGATAGTATCAACCCGCCAAAAAGCATTGAATCGTATCATGTCTGATCACTATGCAGACTGTGAAGCACCTTGCCAAACGGCATGCCCTGCAGGTGTGGATATTCAATCTTACCTTTACCATATTTCGCAAAACGACCATCAAAAAGCGGTAGAAGTGATTAAGCGCACGCTGCCTATGCCTTTATCCATTGGTCGTGTTTGCCCTGCATTTTGTGAGACCGAATGTCGCCGCAGTATTGTTGATGAGCCTCTGGCTATTCGTCAGTTGAAGCGCCATGCGGCGGATATCGATCTTGCTGCTCAAGAAAGCTATGTACCAGAACAAAAGCCCGCGAAAGGTAAATCCATTGCGGTCGTGGGCAGTGGCCCTGGTGGCTTAACCTGTGGTTATTACTTAACTAACGAAGGTTACAACGTCACTGTATTTGAATCCATGCCCCATGCGGGGGGCTGGCTACGTTACGGTATTCCAGAGTACCGTCTGCCAAAAGCGATTCTTGATCAAGAAATCGAATTGATGTGTCGTAACGGTATGCAAATCGAAACAGGTAAAAAACTGGGTGATGATTTTACCTTATCGCAATTGAGCGATGACTATGATGCCGTCTGTTTGGCTGTTGGCGCATCTAAAGCGGTTGAAATGCACTATGAAGGCAGTGAGTTTGATGGCTGTTATCTAGGTGTTGATTACCTCAAAGACTATGTGACCGATAAGCAATACACCACGGGTAAAAAAGTGGCTGTCATCGGTGGGGGTAACACCGCGATTGACTGTGCAAGAACTGCGGTGCGTGCGGGGGCGGATACCACGCTAATTTACCGCCGTACCCGTGATGAAATGCCTGCGGAAGATTACGAAATTGTGGAAGCCGAACACGAGGGTGTGAAATTCCACTTTTTGACTAATCCTGTCGAAAACATTGCCGATCAGAATGGTCGTGTTTACGAAGTGAAATTGGAAAAAATGGCACTGGGTGAACCTGACGCTTCTGGTCGTCGTCGCCCTGAAGCCACGGGTGAATACTTCACTGAAGCCTTTGATACTGTTATTGCAGCTGTATCGCAAAAGCCTGATTTGTCTTTCATGGACAATGAAAAACTCGACTTGCCACTAACACGTTGGAACACGCAAGATGCGAACCCAGAGACCATGCACTCAGGTACGGGCAATGTGTTCAGTATTGGTGATTTCCGTCGAGGCCCTGCCACAGCTATCGAAGCGGTAGCCGATGGTCGAGTTGCGGCAGAGGCGATTGATCGCTTCTTTAACGGTTCGATGGAACACATTCCTGTTAAGCCGTTTAATTCGCAAAAAGCACCTAAACTCAAGCAAGTGGATACTAAGCAGTTCGAAAGCCTTAAGAAGGTGATGCGCTCTGTGATGCCTGAGCTAACAACGCAAGAACGTGAGCTGAGTTTTGCGGAAGTTGAAACGGGCTTTAGTAATGAAGATGCGATTCGTGAAGCCGAGCGCTGTCTAGAGTGTGGTTGCCAAGCCAATACAGATTGTAAGCTGCGTGACTTTGCGACTGAATATAAAGTCGAAGAAACCGAGATTGATTTAACTAGTTGCCAAAAATTCGCGGTCGATAACACCTCTGAATTCATCGTATTCGATGCCAACCGCTGCATCAGTTGTGGTCAGTGTGTTGATACCTGTAGTAACCAAGCGGTTCATGGTGTATTGAGCTTTTTGAAAAATGAAGATGGTACCAGTGCGAACCGCCCTGAATGTCGTCCGGGTTTTGAGAAGGGTGGGGATAAGGGCTCTGACAAGCGTTACGGCATGGGCGATTCAAATTGTGTGCAATGTGGCGCTTGTGTGCAGGTTTGCCCAACAGGTGCATTGACCGATGCGCGTGATAAATCCCAAGGCCGTATCGAAATGCTCAAACCAGTCGATACCATTTGTACCTACTGTGGCGTGGGCTGTAAATTGACCATGCTGGTGGATGAATCACGCAACCAAATCCGTTATGTACAAGGTGCCAAAGACTCACCAGTTAACCAAGGTATGCTGTGTGTGAAAGGGCGTTTTGGTTTTGATTTTGTTGGCAGTGATGAGCGTTTAACCACGCCATTGATCCGCCGCGATGGTGAGTTGCAACCTGCAACGTGGGAAGAGGCGATCACACTTGTGGCCGATAAGCTTTCTTCTATCAAAACGCAGCATGGTGGTCATGCATTGGCGGGCTTCTCGTCGGCGAAAACCACCAACGAAGATAACTACGCGTTCCAGAAACTGTTCCGTCGTGAACTGCTAACCAATAACATCGATCATTGTGCCCGTTTATGTCATGCATCGACAGTTACAGGCCTTGAGGCATCCATCGGTAGTGGCGCGATGACCAACGATATTCCATCGATCAAACATTCTGATCTGGTGTTCATTATTGGTTCTGACACCACTGCGGCTCACCCGATCATTGGTTCGCACATTAAGCAGGCGTTGAAGCAGGGTAGTGCTCGCTTGATCGTCGCCGATCCGAAGAAGATCGACATCGCAGAACATGCAGAGCTGTATGTCGCGCAACGTCCAGGTACCGATGTGATGCTACTTAACGGCATCATGCAGCAAATCATTGAAAATAACTGGCATGACAGTGCTTATATCGATGATCGCACCGAAGGGTTCGAGGCGTTAAAAGCTGAAGTGATGCAAGAGTCATACTCGCCAGAAAAAGTCGAACTCATCACGGGCATTAAAGCCGCTGATGTGAAAGCAATGGCCAAGATGATAGGTACCGCGGAACGCACAGCTGTTTATTACTCTATGGGCATTACTCAGCACACGACAGGTCACGACAACGTGCGATCTATCGCTAACCTACAAATGCTGTGTGGCAATATAGGTATTGAAGGTGGTGGTATTAACCCACTGCGTGGTCAGTCTAATGTGCAGGGAGCATGTGACATGGGCGCGTTACCAAACAACTTCCCGGGTTATCAGAAAGTTCATAATCCAGAGGTTCACGCAAAGTTTGTTGAAGCATGGCAGCAGCCAGCATTACCAAGCGAAGCCGGGCTTACATTAACAGAAATCATTGATGCGGCTTGTCACCATAAAGTGAAAGGCTTATTCGTGATGGGTGAAAACCCAGTGTTGAGTGATCCGAATCAAGCGCACGTGATTGAAGCATTAGAAGCGTTAGATTTCTTGGTTGTGCAAGATATCTTCCTAACAGAAACCGCGCAGTATGCAGATGTTGTTCTGCCTTCTTGTTCATTTGCCGAAAAAGAGGGTCACTTCACCAATACGGAACGTCGTGTACAACGTATTTCAAAAGCGGTTAATCCACCGGGTGAAGCGAAAGAAGACTGGCGTATTATTCAAGATGTGGCTCAGGCGATGGGCGCAGATTGGCAGTACACTTCTGTGAAAGATATTACCGAAGAGATCACCCAAGTGACGCCGCAATACGCAGGTATTCATTGGGATCGCGTTGGCCGTGATGGTTTGCAATGGCCGTGTCGAGATGACAATCATCAAGGTACGCGCATCATGCACACTGAAAGCTTTACCCGTGGTAAAGGCCAGATGGTTGCTGTTCCATTCCATTATGCAGCTGAATTACCAGATGACGAATACCCGTTGGTATTAACAACAGGGCGTTTGTTAGAGCAGTTCCATACAGGCACGATGACACGAAAAACCAAGGGGTTAGATAACCTTGCTGGCCCTCGTGTGATGATGTCGGTAACGGACGCCGAGCGTTTAGGTATTCGCAATAGTGAAATGGTGCGTTTATCTACTCGTCGTGGCTTTATTGAAGCGCCAGCGTTTGTGACGAAGCGTATGCAAGTGGGTGTGGTGTTTGTACCTTTCCATTTTGCGGAATCACCAGCGAACCGTTTAACAACTACAGCAACGGATCCGCATGCCAAAATCCCTGAGTTTAAGGTAGCGGCAGTGAAATTGGAAAAAGTGCTTGAAGAAGCGATAGCATAAGTTGATTGCTGCACAACCATGAGGGTACTGTTGCGCTTATGGTTGATGCCTTGAAGATGTGCTTTATGAAGCCAGTGGGTATTCCTGCTGGCTTTTTTCGTTGTTCGTCTATGTGTTATTTTTTAACTTAGGTGTTTTTAGCCTATGCGCTTCGAGCAAAGAGAAGGGAACGACTTACATTGTGAATATTTGCGTTATTAAGCTGGTTTAAACCCTTTAGCTTGAGTGATGCATACCCACGCAAAAAACACCATGAAGACGAAATCATTGAGTCCGTAAATACTGTAAAACATGCCCGCAAAGAGGTCTTGGTCATAAACAGCGCTTAGACTATTGTTTGTAATCCAAATGAGCCAGGCGATCACATAAACTAACTTTTCGATGGCGAAGGCAGCAGCGAGCCATTTCACATTCGATGTGATGAATGCGGTACCTAAGTAGGCGAGGCCCCAGATCATAATCATGAGTAAGCCAAAATTCGACATTACAACGGGGTCAAACTGATTAATGACGGTATTTGTTAATGCACGCGAGAACACCATTACGCCGCCGATATTCATCAATGCGGCAGCGATGAAGCCTAACTTTATGGTATCGAACTTCATGTTTGCTCCAGTGTTGTTTTTTATGAAAATCTGAGTAGGTGAGGTGCTCCAATGTACAGTCTAGCAAAAGCTTACAGTAGCATTGTATAGCGGACTGATAGTGATTAAATGATAGATACAAGAAAACACGCATTAAGCGTTAGGTTTAAAAAGCTGGGATTGTAACTAAGAAGAAAACTGGAGCGGGCAGCGGGAATCGAACCCGCATCATCAGCTTGGAAGGCTGAGGTAATAGCCATTATACGATGCCCGCTTTATGTCTGAAGTGAATTCAGAAGGTGATTTGCATCGAACGAGATACATAATGGCAAAATTTCAGTTTAAATAAAGCGCTTATTTTTCAAGTGTGACTCATGTCACATTTATGGTGTTTATTTGCTTAATAAACAGTCTGTTAGTGTTTTTTATCGCAGGGCTCTGAACAATTGAGGCCGCTTGTTAAGCTATCTTTCTATTGTCCAGAGCGCGAGGAAAGTTAGTATTCCCCTTCCTGTTGTTTTTTCTGTTTTATCTGCCAGTGTTCTTGCGGATCATAATTGTCATCGCAAATATCAATGGAAAACCCCATATCGACTACTTCTTTCAATGTGAGGTTATCGGCGAGCTGGGCTGTTTCACCATGAGAATTTTTAAATTCCATAATTAATCTCCCTTGATGCATAACATCTGTGGTTGTGCGAGTGAAGATCATTAGTTACGGCTTTTCTTTATCAGTATAAAAAGCTGCTTGGATGAGCATGAAAGAGCAAGCCAAGTAACATGCCTTCAGTGGTTTAAATATAGGACTCAATAGCTGGTTTTTCCTGCTCGTATCCTGTTGACTTGCGCTAAGCATGATTTTTAACAGTGACATGAGTTGTCTTCTTATTCAGCATCATAGCCTTATGGTGATTTAGTATACATTCACACTATTAAACCCATATAAAGAGTAACGTTTTTGCTTGATTAGAATTAAACTGTATAAATGTACAGTTGTTTGTTTTTTCAATGAGGCAAGACATGGCATTACTTCCTTATTTCACAGAGTCTGTCCGCTGTGGCTTTCCGTCTCCTGCTGATGGCCATGAAGAAAGCTTAGATCTTGATGATTTTCTGATCCGTAATCCAAATGCGACTTTTATGTTGCGTGCGGCAGGTGACTCTATGACAGGTATTGGGATCTATGATGGTGATTTACTGGTCGTTGATCGTGCAGAGCCTATTGCACCAGGAAGAATTGTTATTGCTCGGATTTATGATGAGTTCACGTGTAAGCGTTTAATTCGCCATAGCGGTGCTTGGTGGTTGAAAGCAGAGAGCAGCACGATGCCGCCTTTTCCACTGCCTGAAGACTCTGAAATCTTTGGTGTTGTGACGCGTAATATTCACGATTTGTTGAAAGTATGATGACTGCTGGATTTGATGGTCACCGAAATCAGGTGTGGGCGCTAGTGGATGCAAAGTCTTTTTATTGCTCTTGCGAACAGTTGTTTGACCCTAGGTTGGCGAATAAGCCGCTGGTGGTATTGAGTAACAATGATGGTTGCTGTGTTGCTATGACGCCAGAAGCAAGATCTCTAGGAATAAACCGAGGGGCACCATGGTTTAAAGTTGCTCGTGAAGCTAAGCAATTAGGAGTACAAGTTCGTAGCTCAAATTACACCTTATACGCAGATATGAGTCGACGGTTTATTGAAGAGCTCAGTTGTTTTTCTCCGCATGTTGAGCAATACAGCATAGATGAAGCATTTGTTCGGTTAGACGGGTTTAAGCTCGATGATTTGACTGAATATGGTCGTGAAATGAAGGCAACGATTGAGCGTAATATTGGGTTGCCAGTGCGTGTTGGAATTGGTGCGACACCGACTTTAGCGAAACTTGGGAATCAAGCAGCTAAGCAGTATGAACACAAAGTGAGAGGTGTGATTCAGATTGACTCTGAACACAAGCGCCGTTGGTTACTAGAGCGTACGGATGTGCAATCAATATGGGGTGTTGGTGCAAAAACAGCAACACGCTTACAAACAGCAGGTATCGCTAACGCGCTACAACTTGCAGACAGTGAACCTTCGGATATTAAGCGACTTTGGAATGTTGGATTGGCTCGTACAGTGTTAGAACTGCAAGGTATCGCTTGCATTGATCCTAGGGATATTGATGACGTTAAAAAACAAATTTTATCGAGCCGTAGCTTTGGCGTGGGCATCACTCAGTTTGATGATTTAAAAGCAGCACTCGCATTTCATTGCCAGCGCGCGGGCGAAAAGCTTCGCCGACAGGGGAGCCAGGCGAATGTAGTAGGCGTGTTTTTGCGTACTAATCGTCATAAAGACGCGCCACAGTATAACCGAAGCTGTGCTGTCCCTTTAGCGTGCCCAAGCCAAGACACTTATAAGTTTTTAGACTGTGCGCTAAGCCAGTTAACACAAATTTATCGAGCTGGTTATGAGTACCAGAAAGTTGGAGTGATCCTTGATGAACTATCGGATGCAGGGAATAGCGCTTTTCAACTCGATATGTTCGACACCAGTGCATTGGTTGAGTCAAAGCGACGAGATTTAATGTCGATCAGCGATTCGATCAACTCTCGTTATAAAAATGGATTAAAACCAGCCTCTGTCATGAGCTCAACAAATTGGCATATGCGACAAGCATTTCGTTCGAATCGATGGACGACACGGCTTGACGAACTTCAGTTCGCGTCTTGTTAGCTTGTCTATATTTCCTGTCACAGTATTAAGATTTCATATCGCCTCTTTTGGCTTTATTAGCGATATAAGCCAAACCGTTAGAAAGTAAGATTAATCGTATTGCTTAGCTGCTGTGTGTCATGGCATTCAATGGAGCTCAGGTAGCTAAGTATAGAGTATACGGATTACCTTGAATAATACGTTAAAAATCAGTTGCCTTTATGTGTAACAACTAAAAGCATTATTGCATAATAGTGTAAAATAATTATCCCTACTTTTCACATTGCATATTTTTAACAAGAGAAAAGTGTGAAATATAAAAATAATATTCAACTGTTTGATGTTGGTTCTCATTTTGGAGTTTGTAATTGTGTAGTATGCTATTCCATACATAATGACGAGTAAAATTAGACACTCAAAATGAAATGAGTGTGGCGGTAGCGTGGCTAAAGTTGCGTTATTTATCCATCGGACTTATAACCCCACAGTGATGCATTCCGACAACGTGAGTATAGATTTGTGTTGTTTTTACATCTGAGTGGCCAAGTAGTTCTTGGATACTTCGAATATCAGTACCACTTTCTAATAGCCGTGTCGCAAAGCTGTGTCTAAAGGTATGGCATCCCGCTTTTTTGGTAATCTTTGATGCAGCTATTGCCAACTTCATCCGACGTTGCATTGTACGATCCATGATGTGGTGGCGTAGGTGCCGCCCTGTACGGGGATCTTTGCTGATCTTCGGGGCTGGGAAGAGGTATTGCCAATGCAAAGATTTTGCATGGTTGGGGTATTTTCTGGCTAATGCAAAGGGCATATAAACTTCACCCAGATTATTACTGAGATCTCTATCATGGGTGAGGTTAACTTGTGTTATTTGCTTACTAATATCCGCATAGAGTGATTTAGCGAGTAACGTTTGCCTGTCTTTATTTCCTTTGCCACTTCTTACTGTAATGGTACCTGCATTAAAGTCGATATCATTAAGTCGGAGTCTAAGCGCCTCGTTCAAACGTAGCCCACTGCCATACATGAGTTGTGCAATGAGTTTAAATGGATAATCTAATACCTCTATCACCGCTGTCGCTTCACTATGAGAGAAAACAACAGGAAGTTTGATCGCTTTCTTTGATTTACAAAAGGCTAAGTCTTCAACCTCAAGTTTTAAAAACTCGCGACACAAAAAGACTAATGCATTCAGTGCCGTCTTTTGCGTATTTGGGGAAACATTCCGCTTAATCACAAGAAACTCAAGATACGCTGAAATATCACCCGATCGAATGTCACTTTGATTTTGATATTTCCCATGTCTGATGAAACGCACAGCCCAATATAAATAGGTTTTCTCACTACTATAGGCTAACCCTCGCGCTCGCATATAACGGCGATAACGTTGCGTGAAACTCTCGGAGTGCTGTGTTAATGGAGTAGGTATATCCATACTTTTAAATATAACTGTTTTTATATACAGTAAGGCTAGGTCAGATAGACTCTGTATACAAGGGCCGAGCGCAGGCGATTACCAGAATTAGTAGTGATAGCAAATAACGCTGAAAATGAGTGTAAGGTCAGTTTCAAAAAGGCCGTAAAGAATCATTCGTCACTGATACGTATATCTACCCGCGCTGGTAGGTTTTACGACTCGGTTACGTAGAAGAAAATGTTACCCGACTAGGTTGAGTTCTTTTTGTGTGCTTAACTCCGCTGTTGCTATGAGTTGGTCAATTCCAGATAAATTCGTATGCAGTTAGAATCGTTCTTTGTTCATAGCGGCTTCTTATTTTTAAACGTCTCAATGACTTGCGAGAATATTCGCTGATAACCGCGCTAACTTCTCTATTTGGTTTAACCATGGTTCGGCCGTGGCGGTTGATGCTCCGCGTACTCACCAGTTCTTAAATTTCTCAGCCATTACCGCACCATCATCGAGGAATACCGCTTTCAATATTGTGGTCGGTGCGCTGGCAGGGAAGTGGTTACATTTTGGTGGTTGCCGAAAGAAATAGAATTGTGGGCGATGTTCGCGGCTTTAGTTTAAGCTGCCTTTTAATCAACATTGGCACGCGTTTCTGGTTCATCTTTTCTAGGTAAACCATAGTGCTAACTTCATCGTAGCCGCTATTTTGTGGGTAAACGCGCAGTGATTTTTGTGGTTATAGTTTTGAATTTGTCTGCCTTGAGTTGGGTGTTTGTCGCGCTTAATCAGCGTCTTTTTTAATTGCATTTCATCATGGCAGGCAAGCTGCTTCACCCAAGTCGAACGGCCGGGTAACAATGGCATTAATGTGACGCCTGACACTCGGCGGTTTTGGTTTGAAGTGTATTTGGTTTAGTAATTTCAGCGTTGGCGCACCTTATGCCAAGGCGTTAGCACTCTATAAAAAGTGAGAAAAATGTTCAATCAGAGTGAAGTTAAAAGATTTATCATGAAGTATGGGAATAAAGTTATATTCCCTAACTTTGCTAATAAGTTGACCTCAACTATTGTTATTAGTGGTCTTGGGTTAATTGTCACGCCAGCTCCTATTAAGGTGGTATTTTTTAATTGGTTAATTGATGTTTTTAATCTTAACTCAGGGGTACCAGTAACACTTCCCGACGTTAGTTCTGGAACCGCAGATTTTACATACGGACTTACTCTGGTTGCTATAGGCTTGGTATTTAATCTTATTAGGTATTGGTTTGAGTTTAAAACAAATGAACGTGAAAGTGCGGTAAAATTAGAGCATCGGAAAAAATTATTGAGTGATGTTCGTAAAGCTCTTAGCGTTGATGGTCTGACTAATCGTCAATTTAGAAAATCAACAGAATATGCTCAAATTAAAAAATATTTGAGTGCTGATACTATCAAAGCTGTTGAAGGTGAACACACAAAGGGGCCTGGCTCAAGTGAAATCATACGTATTGTCGTTGGTGAGGCTAGAGGTTCAGGTGTGAACCCTTTCAAAAATAGTGTATTAGATGAGCTGGCTGATATAGAAATTGAATGGAATCTAATTTGATCCCAGAGTGCTAACAAAGCAATCAAGGTGACCCCTTACACTCGGCATTTTCGGTATGGAATTCGGTGTGCTTTGCTAGTTCAGTGCGGGGCACCTTATTGCAGGCGTTACCCGACTTGGTTGAGTTCTTTTTGTGTACTTAACTCCGCAGTCGCTGTGAATTGGTCAATTCCAGATAAATTCGTATGCAGTAAGAATCGTTCATTGTTTATAGCGGCTTCTTATTTTTAAACGTCTCAACGACTTGCGTGAATGTTTGCTGGTTACCGCGCAACTTCTGTACTTTGTATTAACCATGGTTCGGCCGTGGCGGTTGCGACTCCGCGTACTCACCAGTTCTTAAACTTCTCAGCTATTGCCGCGCCATTATCGAGGATGGCCGCTTTCAATAATGTGGTCGGTGCGTTGGCAGGGAAGTGGTTATATTTTGGTGGTTGCCGTAAGCCGTAAAATTGTAGGCGTTGTTCGCGGCTTTAGTTTGGGCTGCCTTTTAATCAATATTGGCGAGCGTTTCTGGTTCATCTTTTCTAGGTAAACCATAGTGCTAACTTCATCGTAGCCGCTATTTTGTGGGTAAACGCGCAGTAATTTTCGTGGTTATAGTTTTGAATTTGTCGCCTTGAGTTGGATGTTTGTCGCGCCTAATCATTCCAGTTCTTAATTGCACTTCATCATGGCAGGCAAGCTGCTTTAGCCAAGTCAAACGGCCGGGTAACAATGGCATTAAGGTGACGCTTAACACTCGGCGGTTTTGGTATGAAGTGTATTTGGTTTTGTAAGTATGGCGTTGGCGCACCTTATGCCAAGGCGTTACCCGACTTGGTTGAGTTCTTTTTGTGTACTTTACTCCGCGATCGCTGTGAACTGGTCAATATCAGTGAAATCTGCATGCAGTAAGAATCGTTCATCGGTCATAGCGGTTTCTTATTTTTTGAATTTCTCAACGACTTGCGTGAATATTCGCTGGTAACCGCGCCAACTTCTGTAGTTGGTATTAACCATGGTTCGGCCGTGGCGGTTGATGCTCTGCGTACTTACTCGTTCTTAAATTTCTCAGCTATTGCCGCGCCATTTTCGAGGATAGCCGCTTTCAATATTGTGGTCGGTGCGTTGGCAGGGAAGTGGTTACATTTTGGTGGTTGCCGCAAATATTCGAACTGTGGGTGTTGTTCGCGGCTTTAGTTGGGCTGCCTTTTAATCAATATTGGCACGCGTTTCGGGTTCATCTTTTCTAGGTAAACCATAATGCTAACTTCATCGTAGCCGCTATTTTGTGGGTAAACGCGCAGTAATTTTCGTGGTTATAGTTTTGAATTTGGCAGCCTTGAGTTGGGTGTTTGTCGCGCTGAATCAGCGCAGTTTTCAATTGCATTTCATCATGGCAGGCAAGCTGCTTTAGCCAAGTCGAACGGCCGGGTAACAAAGGCATTAAGGTGACGCTTAACACTCGGCGGTTTTGGTTTGAAGTGTATTTGGTTTAGTAAGTTCAGCGTTGGCGCACCTTATGCCAAGGCGTTATGCATATTGTTGGAGTTCGTAGTAAAAATGAATAGTAGTGAAAATTTTAAACTCCTTTGGTGGGCAATTTTGCTCATAGCTTTAGGTGTTTACCTTTGCGGTAGGTACCCAGTTTTAATCGAAGGGCAAGCTAATTACTTTGATACTGTTGTTTTTCTTGTTTGGGTTGCAGTTGCTCTTGCCCCAATTTTTAAAGATATGAAGCTTTTTGGTGTACATCTTAAACAAGATATCGACCAACTGAAGAAAGATCTAAATCACCAGTTGGCAATGATGAAGGTGGAACTTCAGTCTAGTATTGAAGTGTCGTCATCAAATAGTAATCATGTCCATATTGGCGCAAATCCAATGGTTCCAGCTTCTGATGCTGACTTACCTGATATTGAGAAGCATATAGCTGAAACACTCAAGAAATATGGGGTAGGTAAACCTACAAATGGAAGTACAGCTAGTCTCGTTGGTGAGAGTATCGACCGAACAAATGTAGAGCTATTTAAGGTTCGTTACTCATTTGAAAAGTTGGTTAATAACTATGCACGACTTAATGACATTGACCCTAGACGTAATCCGTTTAATCGAACCATAAAACTAATGGCTAACAAAGGTACAATTAGTTTCGAGCTAGCGGAAGGTATCCTCGAAATTATGGCTATTTGTAACTACGCGATTCACGGAGAAGAGGTCTCTTCCAAACAAATAAAGTTGGTAGAGAAATCTGCAAATGGTTTGTATGAGGCATTGAAAAAATCACTAAAATCATATGCATAACAAAGCATTTAAGAGTGATTCCTAACGCTTGGCATTTTTCATTCCATCGTTGAGTTCAGTGTTTTCGGTGGTATGGTTGGGTTCCGTGGTCGCGTTACTCACACCTTAATGCGGCGTTAGGCAAATTTATTCAGTTAAGGAGCATGAGGTGGAAATAGATTTTTTTGAGTCAGGGTTAATGACTTTTTGTCACGACGCTAAAATTACCTTTCGGGAAATCAAGCGATTCCATGATTTAACTGAATCAGCTTGGAAACAACAAGACGATGATTTGCAGGAATTCCTTTCAAAGGAACTGGAAAGCATTCCCGAAGAGCGTCATGACGATTACATTTCTAGCTACGGCCAAGACTTACATGAAAATCAAACTCTGTTTCCGAACATCCACAGGTTTTCAATTGTTATTTCGATTCATAGTTATTTCGAAGATACGCTAAATCAGTTAGCTGATATCTTAGAAAAGAGTGTTGCAAACGCTCAAAAGTACAAGTCATTTAAGAGTAAGTTTAAAGGAGCGACCATCGCTTGTGCAAAAGCTTATATAGAGAAGGTAGGGGAGTTGGACTTAGCATTCTTAGAAGCTAACTGGGAACAAATTAGAATGGTAAATCGTTTAAGAAATCAGCTGGTTCATGAGGCTGGTTTTCTACCAAGATTAAGTGACCATGATATAAATAAATATGTTAGCACTAATGAATTTTTGTCAGGAAGACCTAATTCTAAAGTATCAATTGAACCTATGTTTATCGACTTCTACATTGAGTTGATAGTTACTTTTTTCGATGAACTGGACCAGGAAATTACAAGGTTTATGCAAAAATAATTTGCCTAACAAGGCAATCAAGGTGATGCGTTACACTCGGCGGTTTTGGTACGGAGTTTAGTGTGCTTTGTTGGTTCAGTGGGGCACACCTTATTGCAGGCGTTAGGCTCACAGGTTGAGTTGACCTGGACATAGAACCTCTAATTGTCTTGCGACATCTTTACATGTAACTATGTCTTTTTTTGTAAGCTCATTATAAATACTATCAAGCGCACCAGTCGCTGGGTCTAAGTATCTAGCTTTTACGAGATCAGAAGTTAATAGTGTAAGGTCTGCGTAATTTTGCATCCCACATGTTGTTACTAAGACTTTTTTAAGTTTATTAAAGGCAAGGCGTTTTTTGTCGTCATGTTGGGCATCGTATGGGCAATTTTTGATACGCAAAGACTTACTAAATAGTTCAACATTATCTTTGATGTAGCCAGGTTTGGTAAGGTTGTTTGAGTCAAACGCATGTGCGATGGATGAGAATGTGATAAGGATGACCATCATCTTGGTGAATTCACTTTTAAAAATTGATTCTAAACCTGCAAAAATCGTCCACGGGGTAAGTATTGCTGTAAAGAAAAAAGTTAAAGCTAAAAATGGTGCGTCCAGAAATATTTCGTAAATAGAGAAAATAAGTAAAATTAAGGTAATAGCGATAGTTGTCCCTAGTTTGAACATATTCACCTCATTAATTTTTGTAATACTGTGTTTTTGTACAGTTTTTTGGTTTTAAATGCAAGCCTAACAAGGCAATCAAGGTGATGCATTACACTCGGCGGTTTTGGTTTGGAGTTCGGTGCGCTCTGCTTGTTTGGTGGGGCACACCTTATTGCAGGCGTTACCCGACTAGGTTCAGTTCTTTTTGTGTACTTAACTCCGCTGTCGCTGTGAGTTGCTCAATTCCAGATAAATTCGTATGCAGTAAGAATCGCTCGTCGTTTGTAGCGGCTTCTTATTTTTAAACGTCTCAATGACTTGCGTGAATATTCGCTGGTCACCGCGCCAACTTCTGTAGTTGGTTTAACTATGGTTCGGCCGTGGCGGTTGATGCTCTGCGTACTCCCAGTTCTTAAATTTCTCAGCTATTGCAGTACCATCATCGAGGAATACCGCTTTCAATATTGTGGTCGGTGCGCAGGCAGGGAAGTGGTTACATTTTGGTGGTTGCCGTAAACAGTAGAATTGTGGGTGATGTTCGCGGCTTTGGTTTTGGCTGCGTTGTTATCAATTTCATTGCAAATGTAAGGTGCGGCTTCACTAGGTAAACCATAGTGCTAACTTCATCGTAGCCGCTATTTTGTGGATAAACGCGCAGTAATTTTCGTGGTTATAGGTTTGAATTTGTCTGCTTTGAGTTGAGTGTTTGTCGCGCTTAATCAGCGTCTTTTTTAATTGCATTTCATCATGGCAGGCAAGCTGCTTCACCCAAGTCGAATGGCCGGGTAACAAAGGCATTAATGTGACGCCTGACACTCGGCGGTTTTGGTTTGAAGTGTATTTGGTTTTGTAAGTTTAGCGTTGGCGCACCTTATGCCAAGGCGTTAAGTGTATTAGTAGGATTCTTTAATGAAAGAAATATTGTCAGAAGCGATTACATTTTCATTGAAAAATGTATCAAACTTTGAGTTTAAAGATAGAGATGAAAAACAGGTATACTCTGTAGCTATTTATTGTTCAATAATCGAGTTGGCACAGTCTTTCTTTACCCTTATTGATACCAGAAATTCGACGGGATCTTTATCTATATATCGAACCTTTCTTGAAAATTATATAGACTTAAAAAACTTAAAGCTTCACGAGTCATATGAAAATGAGCTTGCTTTTCAAAATCTTGTTTCAATGAAAGAGTCCCTAGAAGCGGCAAAGAAAGGTAATGTGTTTCTTACCCCTTTAAAAAAGCATGCAAAAGAAAAGCTGCCAGAGCTACGTGCTGATATAAAACGATTAAAAACAATAGATGATAAACCTTTAAGTATTTTCAAAAAATTCAAATTAGCAGGAATGACATCTGAATATCTTGGCTTCTATCCCAAGCTATGTGCGGAAGCTCACTCTAGTGTATCTGCGATATTAGATCGCCACATTGAAGTAAATAAAATTAATGATTCATTAGATATAAGCATTTTTAAAGAGAAGCCCGAAGACGAATATTACTACTATCTTTGCAACATGGCACAGCACCTGTTGGATGCAGGTGTGATTCTTTGTCAAATCTTGGCAGATGAACGGATTAATCAATTTGTGGAACAGCGTGATTTAGTCAAGGTAAAGGTGGAAAAATACACTTAACAAACTGTTCAAGAGGGATTCGCAACGCGTGGCATTTTTACTATGCGTTGGTATTAGTGTTTAAGGTGGAATGCGGCGGCTTCGGTATTGCGTTGCTCACCCCTTAACAGGGCGTTATGGCTACAAAAGATAGTCGTATTTGAAGCTCGATATTCTGAAATATTGGCAGCGATTTGCATAGGTTAAAAAGCGATAAGGCTGGCAATCCTATGGTAGCTTCACTGATGTTTAACTACTTGTTTAGTAGCTTTTTATCAAGAGCAACCACTTCCCCAACATCAGTTAAGGGGGTAGCTTTCATAATCTCATCAGTTATTCGTATTTCCCTTCCACTCTACAACGCGCAGCTAGTTATCTCTGCTTGATCCAGCAAAAATCATATTCATTTGTCTAACGTAAAAGTGGCGCTATTTCTAAAAGCAACGTTAACTATCAACAATATGATTTTAAACAATAAACTTGTAAAGTTCTCTTATCGTTAAGCACTTGGTGGTATATCATGCGTGCGAGCAGAAAACTACATACTTTGCTTGGCGGTAGCGTGGGAAAATTGAACACCATACGCTCAGAAAAGTAGCCATAACAAAGCCATCAATACGACCATCAACGCTCGGCATTCTAGGTCTGAATTGGCAATGGTGTTTTCGGTGGTCTCATCAACATAATCGTAATACGTTGCGGCGTATTATGGCGAGCGTTATATGCTTGGAAGAATCAGTAAGGAAGCAGGTGTTTAATGGTGAACAAAATTACATTTTTCACAAGGCTAGAGCACCAGATTCTTTCTGGTAAAAAGACTGCAACGATTAGGGATAAATCTGAAAGCCATTATTACCCAGGGCAGGTTGTTGAAACATTTACTCACGAAGATGGGCGGAAAATCTGTAGACTAGAAATTGTCGGTGTTGAGCATGTGAACTTTAACAAACTCAACAGAAAGCACGCAAAAGCAGAAAATCTTCCATTTGTCTTCATGCTCAAATGGATTTTGCGAAAGATCTACCCAACAGAAAAAAGCTTGTGTTATATAAGCTTCAAAGTCGTTGATTAACAAGTCTGCAAGCTATGAAACCCCTTGAGCCACGCATATAACAAACTGTTCAAGAGGGATTCGCAACGCGTGGCATTTTTACTATGCGTTGGTTTAAGTGATTAAGGTGGTATGCGGCGGCTTTTGTATTGCGTTGCTCACCCCTTAACAGGGCGTTATGTTACTAATTTAAATTGGGGTTGATATTAAGTTGTTTGCATTAAACTTAAGTGAGAGTTAATGGTGGAAAATACAGTTGAAACTGTAAATCTTGATCGTAATGAGATCAAAGGCACAATTGAGCATATGGAGTTCCTTTCGTATGGAACAATACAGGTTTTTGAGCGACGATCTAATCGTTTAAAAATCCTGAGAGCTTGGTTAACTTTTTTAGGTATTGTCTTACCCGTAACTATTGGGGGGATGTATCTTTCTTTTGGGCAAGGCGATGAGTTGATGGGACTCATTGTTAGTATTGCAGGGATTGTTGGTGTTATTCAGTTAATACTCTCCACATGGGCTTTGGTTTCAGGGTGGGATAGTAAATATGAAGCATCAATTAAAGCAGTTCAAGGGAATACAAGTATATATAATCGTTGTAAACGGTTTGTAAGTACTCCTCCTGAAGATGATTCGGAATTTCTGAGGTTATATAATCAGATTTTAAACGATGCTGAGAGTCAAGAGTTAGCAGATTTAACTCAACATATAACAAATGCAGAAAAGAATTATGCATATGTATCTGCATTAAGTTATTACGACCGTGCATGTCATGCTTGTAATCAAAGTCCAAACGAATCAATAAAACAAAGATACTGTTCTAGTTGTGGTCAAAAAAAGGTAAAGGAAAATGAGTCAAAAAGTAGCTGATATTCTTCTGGCTGTTTCTCAATTAAATAACGCTGAAAAAGCAGAGTTATTACACCGAATTGGTAATGGTGGTTTTGGTGGAAGAATTCCAGGTAACGAAGAGTTCAGAAATAAAGGAGAAGGAATGGATGCAATTAATTTTGCACCACGAAGCCGAGGTAAATGTCCAGCCTGTGGACGTTAAAGTAACATAACAAAGCAATTAAGGTGATGCTTTTTACTCGGCATTTTTGGTAAAAAGTTCGGTGTGCTTTGCTAGTTCAGTGGGGCACACCTTATTGCAGGCGTTACCCGACTTGGTTGAGTTCTTTTTGTGTACTTTACTCCGCGATCGCTGTGAACTGGTCAATATCAGTGAAATCTGCATGCAGTAAGAATCGTTCATCGGTCATAGCGGTTTCTTATTTTTTGAATTTCTCAACGACTTGCGTGAATATTCGCTGGTAACCGCGCCAACTTCTGTAGTTGGTATTAACCATGGTTCGGCCGTGGCGGTTGATGCTCTGCGTACTTACTCGTTCTTAAATTTCTCAGCTATTGCCGCGCCATTTTCGAGGATAGCCGCTTTCAATATTGTGGTCGGTGCGTTGGCAGGGAAGTGGTTACATTTTGGTGGTTGCCGCAAATATTCGAACTGTGGGTGTTGTTCGCGGCTTTAGTTGGGCTGCCTTTTAATCAATATTGGCACGCGTTTCGGGTTCATCTTTTCTAGGTAAACCATAATGCTAACTTCATCGTAGCCGCTATTTTGTGGGTAAACGCGCAGTAATTTTCGTGGTTATAGTTTTGAATTTGGCAGCCTTGAGTTGGGTGTTTGTCGCGCTGAATCAGCGCAGTTTTCAATTGCATTTCATCATGGCAGGCAAGCTGCTTTAGCCAAGTCGAACGGCCGGGTAACAAAGGCATTAAGGTGACGCTTAACACTCGGCGGTTTTGGTTTGAAGTGTATTTGGTTTAGTAAGTTCAGCGTTGGCGCACCTTATGCCAAGGCGCTGGCGGATCCCCACATAATTTACGCACGATAATTGTTCCTTGCCATTAGAATTAGGGTGGATTGCGCCCAGCGTATTGCTGGTTCATTGATGTGATATTCCAGCTTTCGGAAGACCTCTTTTCCTAGCCTTACAAATGATAAAACGCGCCTGTCTTTTACTGAATTTGCCTGAAAGTGGCGGTGCCAACCGTTATGTTCTGCAATTATTCCAAACCACCAATAGACCATAAAAGCGAGCAGACCAATGAGCAGTAAAATGTCGAAGCGCTTAGGGTCATGAGTGCGGCTTTGGCGTAAGCCAAAACCATATTGTGGACTTTTTAAGTCTCGGAATGTTTCTTCAATTTGCATGCGTTTGGTATAGAGCCTGACGATACATCGAGATGAAAATATATTGGTTGGGATATTAGTCGCTAGCAGCCAAGGCTCTAGTGCTGACTTTTTATGGACTGCCTGGGCGGAGAAGTGTTCTCGACCTTTTGGCCGGTCTTTACGTTTTTTAGGTGTTTGTTTTTTATAGAGATGAAGATGACATTGCAATGGGTTTCGCTTGGCTAGCTGTGTGAATCCGACATATTTAGGTTTGCTATTCGCTTGATTAAACAACAGCTTGATGTGTTGCCATTGGTTTTTTATTAAGACGTTTACATCTCCTCTTACGCGTCCAAGATAACACCAACCCATGTCATTAACTTGTCTAAACCATGTATTACGAAAGCCAGCATCAGTCACGATGATAGGGATGACATGCGAGGGTAAAACAGCTTTAAAGTTATCGAGAAACTGTTGATGACTACGTGGAGAGTTGTAGTTTTTGAAGGTAAAAGTTTGCTCGAAAAGCGTAACAGAACGACCATCTACAGCAATAGATGCTCTAAGTACCATGAGTCGTTCGTATTCGCGGATATCAGCCCAATCGACTAAGACAATAGGCTGTGTATTGATCGAACAAAATTGATGACAGTGCCACCGATAAATATCGAGTCTGTCATGGTGCAGGTGATTATTACCTAATAAACGGTCAACGCGCTTAATACAGTGTTTCGTTTTGGCCTTTGAAGGAAGAGAACGTCCTAGCAAAGTCAGTGTAAGTGCATCATTACTAAGCAATGATTGCACCGAGTCCATGAGTGATTTTAGTCTTTTTTTGTGAATGTTAGGGCATTGATTTTCCAGCGACTCGTGTAGTATTTGAATATCACGCATCTTGCTTTCAATCTTTTGTGTTTGTGGTGAATTCATTAGATCAGAAGGTAAGGTGCGTGTCTACTTATTGAACTACAAAGGTATTTTGTGGGGATTCGTAAGGCCAAGGCGTTAAGTGCTAGTCAAATCAAACGGTATGATGTACAGTATGTGGTTTAATTATACATAAGTTAAGTTGAAACACTTTGTAAGGAAAGTTAGTGAAATTACTTAAAAAGATACTTAAATGGTTTGCTATTATATTTATAGTTCTTCCTATTAGTCTTGGTATTATTATAAGCTTGCTTAGTGACCAAGAAACTGCGCCCGAGAATCAACTAGTTCAAAAAGAATCAAGTCTTACAAAGTCATCTAAACCTAGCTATCAAATCGAACCTAAGTTTATACGTAATTATGAGTTTTTGAATATTCTAGGAGGGGAAGAAGAAGCCCCAGGTGTTGAGTTTTTTAATTATCACAGTCAAGACCCTGAGTTTACAGGTTTTTACGTTTTATATTTAGATGGCTCAATTGGTGAATATTATAATATTGATAGCATAGGAATGAGAAATGTAACAGTTCCTAAAGAACACTTGAACGATATTATTAATACATTGATAGCGGTACAGGATAACTTTATTGCTATAAAAGCGAAAGATTTTTCGTCTATAGCTGGCGAGTGTATAAAAGAAAATCAGCATATATACGATAGTAATATTGAATACTCTGTTTGTGCTTATGAAAATAATAAAAAATCATATAGCGCTTCATTTCAATATGGTAATTCTTTAACGGGAATGGCAAACTTCAGCTTTACAAGCTCTAAGTTGGATTCTTTAAATGAGATGATCACCATACTCACAGCTGAGTCTCAACCGACGAAAGAGCATAAAAAGCTATTGATAGATTATTATAATAAAATAAACTCGGTTAGTATTCTTTAGACTTATATTGTTAATTATTCGCACTTAACAAAGCCATCAAAACGACCACCAACGCTCGGCATTCTAGGTATGAGTCTGCTTCGGTGTTTTCGGTGGTCGTATCAACGTTTTTGTAATGCGTTGTGGCGTATTATGGCAGGCGCTGGCGGATCCCCACATAATTTACGCACGATAATTGTTCCTTGCCATTAGAATTAGGGTGGATTGCGCCCAGCGTATTGCTGGTTCATTGATGTGATATTCCAGCTTTCGGAAGACCTCTTTTCCTAGCCTTACAAATGATAAAACGCGCCTGTCTTTTACTGAATTTGCCTGAAAGTGGCGGTGCCAACCGTTATGTTCTGCAATTATTCCAAACCACCAATAGACCATAAAAGCGAGCAGACCAATGAGCAGTAAAATGTCGAAGCGCTTAGGGTCATGAGTGCGGCTTTGGCGTAAGCCAAAACCATATTGTGGACTTTTTAAGTCTCGGAATGTTTCTTCAATTTGCATGCGTTTGGTATAGAGCCTGACGATACATCGAGATGAAAATATATTGGTTGGGATATTAGTCGCTAGCAGCCAAGGCTCTAGTGCTGACTTTTTATGGACTGCCTGGGCGGAGAAGTGTTCTCGACCTTTTGGCCGGTCTTTACGTTTTTTAGGTGTTTGTTTTTTATAGAGATGAAGATGACATTGCAATGGGTTTCGCTTGGCTAGCTGTGTGAATCCGACATATTTAGGTTTGCTATTCGCTTGATTAAACAACAGCTTGATGTGTTGCCATTGGTTTTTTATTAAGACGTTTACATCTCCTCTTACGCGTCCAAGATAACACCAACCCATGTCATTAACTTGTCTAAACCATGTATTACGAAAGCCAGCATCAGTCACGATGATAGGGATGACATGCGAGGGTAAAACAGCTTTAAAGTTATCGAGAAACTGTTGATGACTACGTGGAGAGTTGTAGTTTTTGAAGGTAAAAGTTTGCTCGAAAAGCGTAACAGAACGACCATCTACAGCAATAGATGCTCTAAGTACCATGAGTCGTTCGTATTCGCGGATATCAGCCCAATCGACTAAGACAATAGGCTGTGTATTGATCGAACAAAATTGATGACAGTGCCACCGATAAATATCGAGTCTGTCATGGTGCAGGTGATTATTACCTAATAAACGGTCAACGCGCTTAATACAGTGTTTCGTTTTGGCCTTTGAAGGAAGAGAACGTCCTAGCAAAGTCAGTGTAAGTGCATCATTACTAAGCAATGATTGCACCGAGTCCATGAGTGATTTTAGTCTTTTTTTGTGAATGTTAGGGCATTGATTTTCCAGCGACTCGTGTAGTATTTGAATATCACGCATCTTGCTTTCAATCTTTTGTGTTTGTGGTGAATTCATTAGATCAGAAGGTAAGGTGCGTGTCTACTTATTGAACTACAAAGGTATTTTGTGGGGATTCGTAAGGCCAAGGCGTTATGGCTAAAATAGGCCGATCGAAATCAGCCTTATTATTAAGCATTTTCATCTAGCATCTTCAACATGTTTATGCGATGTGTTGTTGGGTTTTGTTTGATTAATCGGTGTATGAATTCTTCTAAATTTTCATTTGATGTGGGGTGCTTTGCTTCAATATTTGCTCCATTTTTGATTAAAAAAGTAAATGCTTCTATATCATCCATTAGAGCTGCGCTATGTAACGGCGGTAGGTGTTGGTCGTCATGCTTATTGATGCTGTTAATATTAACCCCTTGGTTAATTAGCGATTTTGCAACTCTAAACTTATTGTGAGTATTCGCATTTAATATAGTTGTGATCCCATGCTTATCATTGACTTCATTTATATAATCATCACTAACACCAATGTGCTCAATATAAAGAGTACATGAATTTTGATTGAGAAAAATAATATTGCTTCCAAGAGAGCAAAGAACTATTCGTTCGTCACTTATTGACGAGATTAAAGCCGAAATGATAAGTGAGAAGACTATAATGAATAGCGATAACTTTTTAAACATATTAAGCTATAACCTTAAGTTTTTTATTGTTCGGCAATATGTAATTTGGTCTTATTAATGGTGTGCTTGAATTCATTGCAATATCATTAATGAATTGATGTAATCGTGTTTTGTGCTTTATTCGTAATGCATTGATTACAAACTCATATATCTTTATTTGTCTCAAGTCACTTTTTGTTGCATGTTTAAAATAATGAGTCGCAAATCCTTTGGCAACTTTTTGTATAACCTTTTTGATTGAAAGGGTTGGATTTACGGTGCTTTCCCAAAGGCTCTGAATAAAGCCTATTTTAAATGAAGCATCAACAGCTTCTATAAGTAAAGCTTGTGCAAAACCTCTGACTCTATTGTCAATTACAATGTTGTCAATGAGCGATTTTTCAGTACCAGAAAAAATAAATAAAAGTATTTCTTTTGTTTCTTCTTCATTGAATTTTAGTTCATGAACATCGAATTTTTGCAAGTACATAACTTTTCCTTTATTAATGGATGTTGTTTTTTATAACTTGCAATTAATGTTGTAAATGATTATTGCTTAAGATTTTTTGCATAATGGATTGATCACCGATTTTCATGAAATATGACATTGTCAGTTTCTTCTCCTTGAAGGTTCTATCACAGAATAGCCATAACAAAGCCATCAAAACGACCACCAACGCTCGGCATTCTAAGTCCGAATTGGCTGTGGTGTTTTCGGTGGTCTATCAACATTACCGTAATACGTTGTGGCGTATTATGGCGAGCGTTATGGCAATGTTAACTCTATAGCTGTCTAGTTTTTACTACAATTAATGGAATTAACTTGAGTATAAACAACAGCGAGGTGGCGATGAATCGGTTTATAACGTGGCTAGGAGGTACTGTCTTTGCAGCTGTTTTGGCAATGTCACTTGGTTGGATTACCAACCCGTTTGATAAGCGATGTAATTTTGAGGGTACTACTATTTATATTTATCATTCGGCAAAACAACGAGGACTTGCTGCATCGATAGAAGATAAATTATTTAATTGCAATGTGGATGTGCAAGTTAAGAGTAGTAGTTATCCACAAGAAGAACCAAATTTAAGATATTATGTCGAAAGCGACAAAGAGAAAGCTATACAACTACAACGTGTTATCAATGCAGCTGTTAGTGAACATGCAGAGTTGAATGTCAGATTTGAGCTTAATAGTCGTGTTGATGCTATGAAAGTTGATAGAGAAAATCGCTTTCATGTGTATTTTTGATGTTAAAAGTAATAATGACTGTATTTGATTACATTCAAGTACTTCTAGCTGCATCTTTACCAGTTTCGATTTGCCACTTTTGAATCTACAAATCATTGCCATAACAAACGACTATGGCGTCAATAGTTAAATTTAAGCTGTTTTGGTATCCCATAAGGCGCCATCTCTCAGCATGGAGTTTAGGATGATAACCATCTTCCTGACGCAGGCGATGATGGCCACTTTTTTGGGTTTTCCTTCAGACAGTAGTCGTTGATAGGTGCTCTTAAATACCGGGTTACACTGCATGGCAGACATCATTGCCATGTATAAAACAGTTCTGACCTGAGGTCCCCCGCCTTGTATTTTTCTGAGCCCTTTATAGCGCCCACTTTCCCGACTCATGGGCGCGACACCGACGAGGGCTGCGGCTTGTTTGTTGGTGATATAGCCGAGTTCGGGAAGGTTGCTAATAATAGATGCAGCGGCAATTTTTCCGATACCGGGCATGCTTTGTAGTAGTTCATTTTTGGTCTGATATTCAGGGCAGCTTTCAATCAGCGCTACGATTTTCTTTTCAGTCTTTTCGATCTGATTTTTGAATGCCGTCAAGATTGGCTTGATGGTCATAGCTAGGTGTTTGGGCAGAATTTGTAGTCGATTCTTTTCCATAGTTTGCATTGAGAGAAGCTGATTTCTTCGGATGACCAAATCCGCCATAAGCCGCATAGATTCAGGCTTAAGCTGGGTTAATTCTGGCTGTATTGCATGGGCATAGTGAGCGATAAGCTTGGCATCGAGTTTATCAGTTTTAGCACGTTGACCGATGGCGCCGGCAAAGCGCTTGACGTGAACCGGGTTGGCAATCACGTAAGGAATATTGGCGTCGGCACAGGCAATAATAAAGGGCATTTCTAATCGGCCAGTGGCTTCAATAACGACACGTTGCGGCGAGTGCTGCTTGGGAGTGAATTTATAGCGACATGTGATTGGGAGGCTATACAATACGAGCCAGGTTATACCGGTTATAGTTACGCAACGTTAGTCCCGAAAGGTGCGGAAATTGATGAGCAGTATGTAATTAATCGGTTTGAGATTCCTTGTGATGATACTTGGGAGTTGACTCGTGTTTTTGTACAGCATCCAGATTTAGGCACCTTGTATTATCCAGTCTTTTCGATAGCAGGGTATGAAGCCACAATGTCGGGACATGCGTTAGATGATGCTTTTAAATCGCAAATGCTTGTACATAGTCAAATATATTCTTCTGGTGAGCTTCAATCTGAATGGACCAACAGCTTGAGCTTGTTAATGATGTGGGTCGCAATACCAATATGGCTACTAACTGGTGTTATGTCAGTTTTTGTAAAATAAAAACTTTAACCTAGCTTGCACGGCGTGCAGTCGAACTTTTACAAGTTATTTTGTTATAGCGCAACCTTATTCATAAACAAGGAGAGTTATGGAAGATCTAAAAGGTGGTCGAGAAGGACTGATCCATCGTTCAGATGATAAGGTCTATCGACCAAGTGGGTTTTGGTCTCAATCCATTCATAAGCTTTTGCTTCACTTAAAGAATGAGAAATTTAACTCTGCTCCGAAATCATTTGGTTTCGATAGTCGTGGTAACGAGATCGTATCTTACGTATCAGGTGACGTTTACAATTATCCTTTAGTTGGTGCTATTTCATCGACTGAAGCATTATGTTCAGCGGCTTTACTTTTGCGTAAGTATCACGATGTGACAGCGTCCTTTGTTCAGAGTAAAAACTGCAATGATTTAGCATGGCTTTTACCTGCAAGGGAGCCTCAAGAAGTAATTTGTCATGGTGATTACGCCCCATACAATGTTGCATTGAGCGGAAATACCGTTGTTGGTATCTTTGATTTTGATACCGCACACCCAGCTCCTAGAATTTGGGATGTGGCTTATGCCGTTTATTCTTGGTCACCATTTAAAACTAATCCACATGATTCGTTAGGTGATCTGCCTAAACAATCAGCTCGTGCAAAACAGTTCTGTGATTCTTATGGTTTATCTTATGCGGATCGTACACAGTTAGTTGATACCATGATATCGCGTGTTCAAGCCTTGGTCGACTTTATGCGTGATGAAGCCACTAAAGGTAATGAAGCATTTATTGCGAATATCAAAGATAGTCATCATTTGGCTTATTTAGCAGACATTGAATATTTAGAACGAAATAAAGAGCAAATTACAAACTGCCTGGTAGCTAACAATCACGATGCATAGTTAATAAGCTTACATTTTAAACCACTATTTGTGATGACTTCTTGAAATCAGCCCTTTGCACAGAAGGTAAAATGTAAACCTAGTGATAGGATGAGGCATTATTTTCACTATTATTTAAATAGATATGGAGAAATCTGTATTTTAATTAGACAGTTAGCGGCTTTCCCACTGTGTAAAGAAAGGGAGCAATTCTAATTTGGATGGATTACGTTATACTCAGGACAGAATTTGTATTAGTGAGATAAATCATGCTTGATAATCTATCAATTGATCCTGAAGCGATCAAAAAAGAACCTGAATTACCGATTCCAACATTGGAAGAGCAACAAGCGATAGTTGCTGAGTTAAAGCGTTTAGAAGATGCTGGTGAACTGACGCCTGAGATTCTATCAGACTTCATGACAGGCAAACGTAAGCCTGAGTAAGCATGAGTCTTCTAAGTGGCCGCTAGATCATAGTGTTCATGATAGAACATACACATTTTAACAAGTAAAAACGGCCACTATGAGTGGCCGTTTTTTATTTGGAGTGTGATAAAAGTACTATTTATCCTTGTGTCACTATATGGATTTGTGCACAAGGTCAAAATTTAAAAGTGATGAATGCATCGCAAAATGATGAAGGGTTCATTCTTGTGCATTGGGTTTTATAGTAATTTACTTGCTGTGAATTTAGTGGAAAGAGAGCAATCCCATGCGATGGTTATTCGATTTTAAAGGAATGAAAACACGCTATAAAATCATAAAGAAGCAGCATAGTTACTTTCTTTATGAGCGAAAGTTTTTCTGTATATGGAGAACAGATGGTTGTGTATATCAATCAAAACATGATGCGAGTAGTGCTATTCCCTATTGATGCCAGAATGGGTGCAGTTTGCATTCGATGTTGCTTGGCTCAAAAAATCCCCTGGTACTGAGTGCACAGGGGATTTTTATATGTATTTTATCAGGCAGTGCAGGTTTTTTGCTGATTGATGAAAGACCGCAGTGAATTCACACTAAGCACGACTAAGCAAGGTATTAGCCAGCTAGCATGTGCATTGTATAGTGGAAGCATATCTTGTAACTGGCTATGAGCAACACTTGGCATTAAGTCTAGGATAGACAGCGCATCAAGGGCGCCGAATACTAAGGTCACAACAAGAACAGAAACATGACTTGGTTTGAAGGCTGAGTTGATTGAGCTAACAAAAGAAGCCATTACCAGTGCGATAGCGATAGGGCACAGAAGCAAAATAGCCGGTAGACTAACTTGAATGATCTGTGCAAGGCCAAAATTGGCAACAATGCATGTAAGTGTCACAACAATGACAGATGTTAGTGCAAACGGTGCTTTGAACGATGAACGGTAATATTCTGCGCTCGCGTTTGTTAGCCCTACCGTTGTTGTTAAGCATGCCATGATGATGATAGCGGCAAGTAATACTTGGCCATACTCGCCAAAGATACCATGCACATAAAGTGTTAAGATCTCACCACCATTTGTTGCACCATTTGCGACAGTGCTTGATGTTGCTCCAACATACCCCATCGCGAGGTAACAAGCGCCCATGAGTACTGCATAAATCCCAGCGACATAAAGTGATACGCGTGCTACATCCTTTGGTGCTGTAACACCCTTGGCGTTAATTGCTTGAATTATCACCCAGCCAAAACCGACAGCAGCGATACCATCCATTGTCATATAGCCTTGGATTAAACCATGTGTAACCGCACTATTTTGGTAATCAGCACTTGGTAACTGAGGCGCACCTAAAGGTGATATAAGGGCAGCAACTGAGAGTGCGATTAGCATTAAGATCAATGCGGGTGTCATAAACTTACCAATGTAATCAACAAGCTTGCCAGGTGTGAAAGCAAGTAGCAAAGTGACAGCGCAAAAGATAAGAGTAAAAACAAGTAGGTAATCACCATCTACAAAAGGTTTAATGCCCATTTCATAAGCAACGGTTACCGCTCTTGGCATACCAAAGGCAGGACCAATCGAAGTAAACAGCAAAACCCAAAATGTTTGACCTAGCCACGGTGGTAAGGATTTGGTTAGGTTGTTTGTATTAGCAATACGGCCCAAAACAATTAAGGTAAACGCTGGCAGGCCGACCGCCGTGATCAAAAAGCCCATCATAGCTGGTAATAGGTTTGTTCCAGCTTCAAGTCCCATAGAGGGTGGGAAAATTAGATTACCAGCGCCAAGAAAAAGGGCGAATGTCATTAAGCCTATGGCGAGTAAATCTTGTGTTTTCAATGTCGTATTCATTGACTGTCCTACAATCTGTGTTGTGTGAACCGTCTAACGAGCTAATGAAGGGATAAAGTAAATATAGAGGGATACTACCTTTCCATCAGCTCGGCTGACGGAAAGTTATCACCGTCAGCCTAGCGAATAATCGCTAGAATAATGATGATAATTGAGTTTGTTGCGCGCACAGCTAACTCAGTCTTATATGAGTTTTTTTCAATGACTTTAGCTGTAAGTGAAAACATGATGAACCTATATTCAATTTCGGCAACGCATTTACAATATGCGTAATAATGCGAGATGTAAAGTGTTACCTTGAACAAAAGACTAACTTTTATTGAAAGCTTATTTTGCTTGATATGCTAGCGTGATAATTGAGCGATTAACACTATTGCGTGTGATATTAAACCTATTGGCCTCACTGGAACTCGGGGGCTGAAGGGAAGGAGATAACTAAGTTACCGCCAGCGTGAATTATCTGGCGGTAACTTGTGCTGTTATGCCGTTTCAGTGTTTGCTATTTGCGAACGGAGCTTAATATTCAAACCTACAAAGATGAACACAACAGGGATAAGCCAGCTTAAGTGGTATTCGTAGAGAGGTAACCACTGATTAAGCTGTGTGTTAATCGCATTGGGAATCATATCTAACACAGCAAAGGCATCTATGCTGCCAAAAATAGTTGCAGCAATCACCACTTTGCTTTGCTGGCCTGTTTTAACAACATGTTTGGGCAAAAAGATAATGCTTAGGATCAGTGCGATTGCGATAGGACAAAGGATCAAGATTGCAGGTAAGCTTACGGTTATGATTTGCTCTAAGCCCACATTTGAAACCGCCGCGGTTAGAGCGGTTACAACGATAGCACTACGATGAAAGGGAGTCTTGTATGTATTACGGTAGTACTCAGCATTTGCATTTGTTAAACCAACGGTTGTTGTTAAGCATGCCATTAAAGTAATACCCGCAAGGAGTAATTGACCCGCATACCCAAACTCACCAGCAGCGTAACGCGTTAGGATTTCACCACCATTGGCAGCATTCGGAGCGATAGTGGATGACGTTGCTCCCAAGTATCCCATCGCTAAGTAGCAAAGTGACATAAGTGCAACATAAATAAGCGCAATCCATTTACTGTATTTCATTAGGTCAGCTTTACTGGTAACGCCTTTACTCTTGATGGTGTTAATGATCACCCAACCAAAAGCAACAGCTGCAATGGCGTCTAACGTCATGTAGCCTTGGATCAGTCCGTTAACAACAGGTTGCTCAAGGTAATCTTGTGTTGCGGGTAAGCTAGTACCTAGTGGATTAACAAGCGCAGCTACAGCCAAAAGGGTTAACATAGCGATGAGTGTCGGTGTCATTATTTTACCGATGTAATCGAGCAATTTACCTGGTTTCAAAGCTAATGCTAAGGTGATGGCACAAAAGATGATAGAGAAAGGCAGCAGTAAATTAGCGTCTGTAAAAGGTTTAATACCCATCTCGTAAGCGACAGTAACAGCACGAGGAAGAACGAATGCAGGGCCTAAAGTCGTTAATACTAAAAACCAGAAGGTGCGGTTCATCCAAGAAGGGAGTGCACTCGTTAATTTTTCCGCAGATGAAAGGCGGCCTAAGACTAGAATAGTAAGGGCTGGTAAACCAACGGCTGTTAGTAAGAAGCCCGCAATAGCGACTAACCAGTTTTCACCAGCTTGCTGTGCCATTAGTGGTGGGAATATGAGATTTCCTGCTCCGAGGAACAGCGCAAAGGTCATAAAACCTATCGCTGCTAAATCACGCTTTTTCATGAACTAACCTTTTATTGTAATGTTTGCATTTAGGTCAGCTTGGCGTGGGGAAATGTAGATTTGTCACTATTTCATCAGCCAGGCTGACGAAATAATTTATCTGTCAGCGTTAGTGAGAGACCACGACGACGACAGAGACCACAGTGTGAGACGCATTCGAAAGTGCGCTTGAGCATACGTTTTTGCTGTTAGTAAATAACATTGGCATGATCCACATCTGTGTTTAGTAAGAATGACCACAACATAAAGGGATATGTTGTGGTTGTAAAGTATTAAATTTCGATAGGTTATTTTGAGTATATGCGCCCAGTGCAGTGAATTTGTCTTATTGGATTACTCAATGCTGCTTATTGCTTAGCTTCGTTGTGTTAGTAATGTGTTTTTAGCATTGAATGCAGTTCGTTCAGAGAACTGACTTGGTAGCAGGGTTTTACGCCATCTGGGGTAGGCAGCCCAATAGCATTTAACCAACAAGTAGAAATTCCGACATTATTACCGCCTAAAATATCTGAGTGTGGGTTATCGCCAACCATTAAGACATCACGTTTGTCTGGGTTTCCCATTTGCATAAAAGCATGTTCAAAAATTCCCCGGTCTGGTTTTGCAACACCGACTTGCTCAGAAATAACTAAAGTAGAAAAGTGTTCAGCTAAACCAGTGCGCTCTAGTCTAATTTGCTGAAGCTCAGTAAAACCGTTAGTTATGATGCCTAATTGCACTTTTCCCTTCAGAAAGTCTAATAGTTCTTTTGCACCGGGTAATGGAGCACAAATATCGGCCATAGCAGTTAAAAATGCGCTGTTAAGCTCAGCTGTTGTGACCTCTAGCTTATGTGCCCAAGATTCAAAACGTGTGTGCTGCAGTTCTTGAGCTGTAATTTTCCCATCTTGATAGTCAACCCATAGTGGCTTATTCACTAATTGATAATGCGCAAAGTCATCTTGGCTAAAAGATATGCCGAACCGACTAAACATGAGTTTTAAGCCTTCGTAGGCATCAAAGTGAAATAACGTTTCATCCGCATCAAATAGAATCCATTTGAAGTTCATTCTTTATCCTTCTGTAATGCAAATCAAGGTGAGCTTTTGTTCTTATATTTGCGTGTTTTTCGTTATTTTAAGTTGCATTGGCGTGCGCGGCAATTCTAATGAATAAAATCGTCAAATGCTACATGATGAATATTAAATGGACTAGACTATAAATTGTGTCGATAAAAACAGGCATATTTGTAGAGTCTAAAAGACATATCATGGCTAGGGATACTGTTAACGTTATGGAGTAACCAGAATGGTAGACGAAATATTCTTTTATGAGCCTCACGATGATCATGGATTTTTATCCAATTTTGCCGCAAGCCCAATATCATTAAGCGATATAGTATGGCCAACGAGTGAACATTATTACCAAGCACAAAAGTTCACTGATAGAAGCATCCAAGAGCATATTCGTAATGCAGCCACACCCGATGAAGCGTTTAACTTAAGCCGTCAATATCAAGATAGAGTCAAGCCAGATTGGATGGAAGTAAGAACGACGGTTATGCGCTTTGTTGTTTTTGAAAAATTCCGTCAAAACCCTAAATTGACCCACCAACTTGTTTCCACTGGAACTCGTGTAATCAAAGAGCACTCACATAAAGATGCCTTTTGGGGAGACGGTGGTGATGGAAAAGGCCAGAACGAACTTGGTAAAATTTTAATGGAAGTACGTAGCCACTTTGCACAGCAAGAGCCTTTTAATCATGTCCATTTTGTTGATAGTGCAAAGTTACCGACACAGTGGGGAACCTTCCAAATGTATGGTTTTACGGAGGTTTCTACCGGGAAAGAGCACTTAGCTTTAGTTTATGGTGAGTTAGACCCTGAAACGCCACCACTTATCCGTTTACACTCGGAATGCTTGACTGGTGATGCGTTATTCAGTGCTCGATGTGACTGTGGTTTTCAGCTAGCGAGAGCAATGGAAAATATCGTTCAAGCTGGTAGTGGCGTACTTTTTTATTTACGACAAGAAGGGCGTGGAATAGGGCTGATTAATAAGATTCGCGCTTATCACTTACAAGATCAAGGTGCAGATACAGTTGAAGCGAATGAGCAATTAGGCTTTAAAGCGGATATGCGTGACTATACCTTTTGCCGGGGGATGCTGAGTTTTCTTGAAATAAAGTCAGTGAGGCTTATGACTAACAACCCTCGAAAAGTAAATGCGCTTAAAAATGCAGGGATAGAAATTACCGAGAGAGTGCCATTACAAGAGGGTAATAACCCTCATAATCAAGGGTATTTGAAAACAAAAGCAAATAAACTTGGGCATATGTTTGATAAAAACTTTGTGGGTTGATTTATTTCATTGAATTAAAAAAAGGCGCTTGATATAAAGCGCCTTTGTTGTTTTAGAATAGGATAGTGAAATAATGCATACTTTAAATGTACTTGTTGACGATAATATCGAGTTCACCGCTATCTTTCATTGATTTTAAACGTGAGTTTATAAAAGATTGAATCGATTTATCCATATTAGGATCTAATGCTAAATAAATAGGATAGTCAGGAATAACCTTATTAAAGGACTGTGTTTTGTATTGCTCGTTATCTAAGCCTAATTGTGAGAAATTGTATTTTATACGTGAATCCATTTCTACAAATGCAGCGTCACCCTGTAACTTTTTAACAATGCGAAAAGCAGCTTGATAATCCTTAACTCGGAGCTCTTCGATATCACCTGACTTGATGTAGGGAGTCAGTTGAGGGTAATCAAACCCATGAAGCAAAACAACTATTTTGCTGTTCATGTCCTTCATGTCAGTAAAAGTAAATTCATTCTTTTTACTGCTTAAAAGAACATGCTTGACGGTATAAATTGGCTCTTCTGATAGGTTTTCAGCCTGTACGCCTCCCCAAGAGGGGCTACCATAAGTGATCCAATTGGGCTGTCCACCATCCTCAAGAATTGAGATCATTCGATTAAAAGGGTATGAGTGATAGTTAATCGCATAACTGCTGCCTTCAAAAACTTTTTTTACAATGTCAGTTACTATACCACTGTGCTGGTCGGCTTTATTTTCTATCTGAAAAGGTGCAGCTTGCTTTGAAATTACATAATAATTGACGTCTTTTGCAGAGGCTATTGTTGTAGTAAAGGAAAGTAATGCTGAGATGGATACTGTTATGAGCTTTATCATTAAAAATCCCTTTTTATCAATTCCATTTGACTGTCTATTATTAGATTAGTTGAAGAAAAAATAAGTGTGAGTTTAAGGATGAACAAAACGCATCAGGATCACAATAAGTCGAGAAAGTTGGGGCTTGCTAAGCAAATGCTTATTTATATATTACTTGTCAGTAGTGTATTAACGCTTTTTACGACAGGTATTAATCTGTATTTGGATTATCAGCGTGATTTAGTCGGTATTAATGACCACCTAGACCAAATAAAAGAGACGTCGTTAGCCAGCCTTACATCGAGTTTATGGGTTGAGGATCGAGAGCAATTACAGTTGCAAGCAGAAGGGATTTTTCAGCAGCCACAGATCCACTATTTAGTAATAAGGGATGGAGATGGCGTTATTCTTCAGCTAGGGGAGGAATTACAAAAGTACAAACATGAAAAATCATGGCCAATGACGTTCGCAACTGGTAGCCGAGAATTTGCGTTAGCGACATTAACTGTGCAATCAGATTTGTACCAAATTTATGATGGTCTTCTTAGTAAGTTTCTGATTTTACTTGTTTCTCAGGCAATAAAGATTTTCTTTGTGGCTGCATTTATTCTGTTTATTGTGTATCACGTCATTGTTAGGCACCTTGCGCAGATGTCATCCGTTGTGAGTGAGTTTGATGAAAGACAGCTTCCCCGTTTTTTGATGCTAAAAAAACGCTTCTTTAATGATGAAATTACCACATTACAAGAAAGCTATAATCGCTCCGTGGCACGTATCCGTGATCATTATGATGAGCTTGAGCAAGCGAAGGAGCAAGCTGAAAACGCCAATAATAAAAAGAGTGAATTTTTGGCAAACATGAGCCATGAGATCCGAACGCCTATGAATGGAATCATTGGTCTTTCATCGTTGTTGCAGGGGATGCCTTTAAGATCAGAACAGAAAGAGTACGTTGATATGCTGCATTCGTCGTCTTTGTCTTTGCTCGATTTGATCAACGATATACTCGATTTTTCAAAAATCGAATCAGGCCAAATGGTCCTAGAGAATACCCATCTTAACTTGTTTGAGCTTAATAAAGACGTTGAAAATATCTTCCTTGTGAAAGCTGCTGAAAAAGGCTTGCAATTACAGTGCTCAATCGATCGACGCATTTCCCCTATGTTAATCGGTGATCCAACGCAACTGCGACAAGTGTTGGTTAATTTAGTGAGTAACGCCATTAAATTTACTGATAAAGGGTATGTCCAATTAAACATACACTACGTCTCAGAAGGTGATGAGGGCATAAAGGTTAAGTTTGAAGTGCTTGATAGTGGTATTGGTATACCGGCTGATAAACACCAAACGATTTTCGAAAAATTTCAGCAAGCTGACGGCAGCACTACCCGTGAATATGGAGGGAGTGGCTTAGGTTTAGCGATTTGCCAGCGTGTCGTGTCATTAATGGGAGGGGAGCTATGTGTTCAAAGTGAAGTGAACAAAGGTAGCCAATTTTATTTCACTCTTGATTTTGCGCAAGATCAGCGAGCAAACCCAAATGGAGCAACAAATAAGGATAATTCACTGAAAGGAGCAAAAGTGTTGCTGGTGGATGATCGCATGATGAATATGCGAATTACGTCAGCTCAGCTTTGTGGCTTTGGTGCGAATTCTATTTGTTGTGAAGATGCACAACTGGCGGCACAGTTTATTGATGAATCAATTAAGAATGGATCACCCTTTAACTTGGTTTTGCTCGATAAATGGATGCCTGTCATGGATGGCTTTATGTTAGCGGCGCAGTTACGCCAGCAATTTGGTAAGCAGTGCCCTGTGATGATGATGATCACTGCAGGCCCTGATCAGGCTGACGCTGATAAAATGACTTCTGCTGGCATCTCTGCAATTTTGACCCGTCCGTATAAAGAATCGGACCTAAAATGGCAGGTTGAACAAGTATTACAAGGAATGACTCACCAATCTTCCTTGCCGAGCGAAAAGGAAAAGCAAGATGACAGTCTTGAAACTATCGATAAGCAGCCAATTCCACGGCGAGATGAAAGTGGAACACCGACAGTATTGACGTTAGAGAAAGTGGCACCAACTGAGAAAGTCGCTTTACAAGAGAAGGAAGAACCAGCCAGTAAAGGGCATGTTCTGGTGATTGAAGATACCTTAGTGAATCAGAAAGTGGCGAAAATGATGCTTGAGAAGATAGGTATGACAGTCACTGTTGCATCAAACGGGCTTCTTGGAGTAGAGCAATTTGAAGCAAACAAATTTGATTTAATCTTAATGGATTGTCAAATGCCTGTCATGGATGGTTTTGACGCCACTCGGCGTATTCGGGCCATAGAGGCGGAAAGGGCTGATGTTGATGCGGTTCCAATCATAGCGCTAACGGCAAATGTGCTAAAAGAAGAAAGAGATAAGTGTTTTGAAGCGGGTATGGATGATTTTCTTGCCAAACCCGTCAATCAAAAGTTATTGCGTGAGACTGTGCTTAAATACGTAAAGCAATCAGAGCAGACAGTTGCTCATTAATTCATCGCAACTGTTTCAGCGGCAGCATTCATGTCGTTATATAAGTCGACAGAAATGGTCATTGTATTTTGTTGTGCATTTTCAGAAATATCACTAATGACATAGTAATCCGACTCATTGCTTTGCAGTGAGTCATCAACAAGGCGAAGTAAGCTCGCATTGATATTACCTGTAATTTCAATGGTTTCTATGTGTGCGTATTGACCAAACTCTATTTCTACTGGTGACATTAATTCTGGCGCGGCAGTGGCGTAAGTGCTGAGTAAAGCGAAAACTGTTGCGATGAGGCGTTTCTTAAACATGATTTGTCTTGTTGAGTTGGTGCATGAATAATGAGTGTGCCCGAAGCGATTAACCCAATTGTCAGTGCTGAGTAAAAAGTCCGGCTCATATTTGAAAAGGATTATTGGTGATTCAACGACTACGTTTAGTGTTAGCGCGATACTAACTTCGTGTGGAATTGCAGAGTTGGTACTGCTATCTCTCTTGGTTATGGTGGAGGTGATATGGGTATTTTTTCGTGGATTATTTTAGGTTTAATTGCAGGGGCGTTAGCTAAGTGGCTAATGCCTGGCAAAGATGGCGGCGGCATTGTGATGACAATGATTTTAGGTGTCTGCGGTGCTTTTGTTGGTGGCTGGTTGGGCTCCTTTATTGGCTTGGGCAGTGCAGATGGCGTGAATATAGGGAGTATAATTACAGCGACACTTGGCGCCTTTGTCTTACTCTTTCTCTACAATCGCTTTGTTAAATAGACCGTGAGAACAAGGTGAAATCAATGCCTTTCTGGTTCTAAACTATCGCTTAATTTGATGCAGCATGTACAACGCGTGCTGCATTTTTATTTTCAAGCAGATACTCTTCTTTTTTCCTTCGTCCCTCTGATTTTCATTCAAATCTTCTTTTTTAGCGTCGATATGTAAACCTTTTAATTATTTTTATTGCGAATTATTTTGTTGGTTCGCTGGGTGTAAATTGGAACACATCCAAAATAACGCATGTAAAATTTACATGATAGTTACATTTGGCTTGGTTGAGTGTCTAACTCTGAGATGTTTTTTTAGCCAAAGAAAAAAGATTAGCTAACAATAAGAACTGAACTCGCCTTAGGCAGTCAGGTTTACGTGAGTCAGCATTGTTAGCTGTAAGTCGATAGCCATACTCATCCTGCTTTGAGCGAGTATCAATACGCATAAATGCACATAATGCATGCATTATTAATTGATATAGCTAACCATTACACGGAGTTAGAGATGCAAAAGGGAATGAAACAAAGCAAGATCGCTTGTGCCATCGCTGCCATGCTTATGGCGGGTACTATGGGTTCAGTACAAGCTGCACCTACACATGATAAGAATGTTATTGGTTACATCACTCAATGGGAAGCGTGGAAAGGACCTAACGAAGGCTTTAGTGTGAAAGGTGAGGCAACACACCTGAATGTGGATATGGACATCTACTCAATACTAAACTTTTCTTTCTTCGGCGTGGCCAAAGATGGCTCATTACACAGTGGTGATTTACGTAATAAAAGTATTTATCAACCTAACGCGGTGCAAGAACCCGGTCCATTGCTTCACCCTGATGTGTATTCAAGCTGGGATTTCCATATTTTATGGGGTGAGCTGGAATATATTCATCAATACCCGACAGATGAACCATGGAATGCGGATCAACTGAAAAAAGTTCAAGATCAAGGGTTTGTTAAGCATGGCAGCGGTTGGATGCATCAGCCAACAGGTATCACAGGTCAATTCCCTATACCACTGAAAAAAGCTGGTGGCGCGCCGGGCTTGATTGATTTAGCTCACCAAAAAGGTGTCAAAGTTATGGCATCGCTAGGTGGCTGGAGTATGTCTAAGCACTTCCCTGAAATGGCCGCTGATCCTGTTAAGAAAGAACGTTTTATGCAGGATCTTGATAAGCTGATGGCGCTTGGCTTTGATGGTATCGATATTGACTGGGAATACCCAGGTACAGGTGGCATGAACTTCGAAGGAAGCCCTGAAGATTATGCTAACTTTGAATTATTGATGGAAGATATCCGTACCCGTATTGGGCCGAACAAATTGCTAACGGCAGCCTTTGCGGCTTCGACGGCAAAACTGGAAGGCTATGACTGGGCTCGCCTAGCGGCTTCAATGGATTACTTCAACATGATGACTTATGACCTAAATGGTGGTTGGTCAAATGTAGCTGGGCATAATGCGCCGCTTTACCCTTACCCAGAAGAAGAATTCCAGGGCTTAGATCTTGATTACCTTAGAACTTGGATGGCTGCCAAAGGTATCCCATCTGAGAAAATTAACTTTGGTGCCGCTTTCTATGGCCGTGGTGTTCAAACAACCGAAGCCACTGCGTATGTAGGAGCACCGACAGATAAACGATCGGTAAACTTTAGTGTTGATGGCCCATCAGTGTCTGCCGTGGATCTGGATAACTGGAAACAATTTGAAGGTCAACCGAACTACAATTACCTGAAAAAACAAACGGGTTGGGAGCATAAGTGGGATGCGTCAGCGGAAGTGCCATATGCTGTAAAAGGCAAATACTTCTTAAGTTATGACGATGAAGCATCTATAGCTAAAAAAGCGCAATACATTGTTGATCATAATCTTGGCGGTGTGATTGTGTGGCAAGTTCATGGTGATGTTGAGTGTGCTGGCACATTCGTCAGCTACGGCAGCAAACTTAAACAATGTACCGATTTACGCTCGCCGCTGGCAGCAGAAATTGATCGCGTCTTTAGCGCAGGAACCGTACCGAATGCAGCGCCTGTGCTAACTGTTCCAGCAACACAGTTGGTAAATTCTGGTCAAGTTATTAGTTTTGATGTTTCAGCTACCGATGCTGATGGCGATGCCTTGAGCTTTACAGCGACAGGAGCAACTGTGGTTGATAACGGAAATGGCACTGCGACTGTAACGTACCAAGCACCTAATAGCGCAGTGGATACCACTGATGTGATTACGGTAACGGTAACGGATGGGCGAAAACAAACGGCGAAGAGTGTCACTGTTAACGTGAAAGGTTCAGGTGCGGTCGAGAATAATCCACCTGTACTCACTGTACCCGCAACGCTAGATGTGAATAGTGGTCAAGCTGCGGTGTTCAGTGTTTCGGCAACGGATGCTGATGGCGACGCATTAACCTATACCGTCTCTACTGGTACGGTAACACCGACGGCGGCAGGTGCCGATATTAGTTTTACCGCCCCAACAGTAACGGTTGATACTGTCATGAATCTTGTTGTGACGGTATCAGATGGTCAAGCCAGTGCTGAATCAACAGTGGTGGTTACGGTGAAGGCTGACGGTGGCAGTGGTACGACGTGGGATGCAAATACCATCTATAACACAGGCGATACTGTTACTTATAACGGCGTGAAATACACAGCGAAGTGGTGGACCAAAGGTGAACAACCGGGAACCAGTGCGGTATGGGCTGAGTTTAATGATGGAAGCACGAAAACGTGGAGCGCAGACAAGGTTTATAACGGTGGTGACAAAACTACGTTTAGCGGCGTAACTTACAAGGCGAAGTGGTGGACTAAGGGCGATCAACCTGGCAATGCTGCGGGTCCTTGGACGGCACTTTAATCACTTTGCGATTAGTTAATATTATCCAGTGGTTTCCATTACTGGTTAGGGACTAAAAACAAAGAAAAGTCCAGAAACATAAAGCCCAGAAAACATCATGTTTCTGGGCTTTATTATGTCTGCTAACTGATTAGCGAGAGATGATTCGCAAACACAGTTAAATCATTTTCTCGACAGGCTTCCAACGTGCAACATCAGCCGGTAGTTTGATGCCTTGTGATGCGAGCAAGTTAATACGTGCTAAATAAGCCGCACCATGCATCAGGTGTTTGGCAACATCAGCAGCTTGGCGGTTTGTGTAATCATCTAAATAACTGCCTTTTGCCCAAGCATTAAACGCACCAAGCGCAGGGCCAGCCCAAATTTGGTAATCCATTTCGCGGCCAGCTTCGCCAGTGTTTGACCAACGACTAGAAAGACCAAGGTACCAACGGAAAATCAAGGCCATTTTGCGCTTAGGGTTGCCTTCGGCACGCGTAATTTGTTTTGGATCGCGCTCGTTAAAGTGCGCCACGGTACCTGCCCAGATGTCATCGAGTGTGGAGCGGAAAACCTGAGTTTCTAGCTTATGACGCTCATCGGCAGGGATCGCTTCAATCGAGTCATAACGGGTGTAAATTTCATAAAGCTTATTGGCACGCATAGGGAAGAGCGTACCGCGTTTTACTACTTGTAATTTAACACCCATTTCAAACATGTCGGCAGCAGGTGCCATGGTGACGTCGGCCATCTCTGTGGTCGATAGCAACTTACGCGTATGTTCACTCGCACCTGCTTCAATACACGCTTGGTTGACAGAGCCTGTCACAATATAAGCAGCGCCCATATTGAATGCAGCCAGTGCGGCATCGGGTGTACCCACGCCACCACCAGTACCGACACGGAGCGGTGTCTTGTATTGGTATTTAGCTTGAATTTCTTCTTTCAACGCTAAAATTGTTGGCAGTAAGGTAACTAGGGGGCGATTATCAGTATGGCCACCAGAATCTGCTTCAGCGGTAATATCATCAGCCATTGGAACGAGTTGTGCTAGCTCCATTTGCTCTGGCGTTATGCGTCCTTCATCGACCAACCCTTGCAGCATTTTAGCAGGAGCTGGCTCCATGAACTTGCTTGCGACTTCAGTACGGCTGACCTTAGCGATCACCTTGTTAGCGATAACAATGTCGCCTTTTTGATCGCGGCTTAAACCTGCAGCACGGTATTGCACGATTTGCGGAGTTAAACCTAAGAAGGCTGATGCTTCTACAGTACGTACTTTATGTTTTAGGAATAGCTCAACGCTACCACGCTCTAGTGCTGGCTCACTTGGGCTATGGATCAAGTTAAACGCATAAGGGCCGTTAGGCAGTGCTGCTTGAATACGCTTGATTGCTTGCTCCACACGCGAAGGAATTAACCCCGCCGCACCGAATGAACATAGAATGCCGGCTTGACCGAGAGCAATCACTAGTTCTTCAGATGAAATGCCATTTGCCATCGCCCCAGCGTAATAAGCGTATTTCACGCCGTGTACACGACAAAAATCACTATCACCAAGGCTTTGTGTGCCAAGTGCTGGCGCAAATGCACTGACTGGGTGTGTACTGCTAGCGCTTGCGCTATCCCCTGAGGTCAATTCTGCCTCTTGGCTGACCCCCAGCCCTTTTTCTGGGTGATTGATGACGTAGCAGCCTCGGCTCAGATCTTTTAATACTTTCGCCATTGCATCTAGATTGAACTCGGTGGCACTTTCTTCAACTTGCCATGGCCAAGGAGAAAGCTTTTCGTTATTTAGGGTTGTTTGCGTTGTCATGTTTTAATCCTTAACTCAAGCTTCTTCAATACAAATAGCGATGTCTTTTACTTCGTAAATACGTAGGCCGTCTTTACTCAAGTTGGCGTCACCAACAATAATGCGCTTACCGTCTTCATCTTTAATTGCTGTGATGTGAACATCGAGCGACATTTGCTTGTTGAGTGGGTTGATTTGGCCACGGTATTTCCATTTCACTTCTGATTGGATTTGACCAAATTTAGGTGAACGGAAGCCCGCACCAAGATCTTTGTTTAGCGCGTAGGTTTGCATTAACTCAATAATGGCTTCAACACCTAACGAACCTGGCATTACTGGATCTTGATGGAAGTGGAATTGGAAGAACCAGTCACTTGGGTCGATAGTGCGCTCAGCGTATAAGTAACCTAAGCCTTCTTTACCGCCATCACTGGTGATTTGTACGGTATCAATAAAGTTCAAGCGACCGCCTGCAAGCTGGTAGTGTGGTTGTTCTTCACCTGTCGCTGATATTGGCGCGTTGAAGTAACGGCTGGTTTTATCCAGCAAGTTGATTGTCACATCTGGGGTGCGGTTATTATCAACATGCCAAGGCTGGGTAACTTTACCGTTATCAAGACCAAGTTGATCTTTCAATGCTGCGCCTTTGAAGTAACCAAACACTGCAGTGCCTTGATAGAAAGGCACGCCATCTGTGCTTAGCTCAAAGCTGAAACTCTGAACAATGTTGGTACCCATCATGACAGTTGAAAGTAGGCGAGAATCGTTAACGATAGTCTTGCCGCGTAGGTCAACGTTACGTAGCATCTTGCCGCTACCATCAAGGTTACGGAAGAATAACTCTTCACCTGGGAAACCAAGGGTTGTGCCCATGTAACCAGAGATAAAGCCGTTTGGTTGCAGGGAAATTTCCATCAATACTGAGTAAGGCATCAATGCTTGATGGCTGTTTTCGTCAAAGTACCATGCGTTTTCAGGTACTTCGTATTCGGCAATACAAGATGATGGTGTTTTGAAATCACCACGGGTGCCATTCACTTCAATAACACGAGTGGTGAGCTGTAGATCACCACATGGGGTACGCGGTGGGATCATACCGCGGTAAATGGAGAAGTCTGGGCCAAAACATTTTTCAATATCGCCCGTCGCAAATTCAAACATGTGGTACGGCGTAAAGGGTACTGTGTCTGGGGTGCGGTTTGGGTAATCTGGCGTGATCGGTGCCTCTACGTGTTGTAGTGGGATCACACCTTTGTTGGTCGCGGTTGCTAAATCAGGGATTTGCGCCATTAGCGGGGCATTCGCTGATGCAGCTTTGCTTACATTCGCTTGTGATGTGCTTGTCGCTTCAATATTTGTTTCAACTTGTGCCGTTACGTCTTCAACAACGTAATCAGACGAGCCAAGGTAACGCGTGCATTCTTCTTCTTCACGGATCATCACACCCAGATTTTGGAAATCCACCACGACTTTGCCATCAAGCAAAATATCGATATTAGCCTTGGCGTATGGGCGAGGGCTCAAACCAATTTCTGTCACTTCCATACGGTAAGTTAATACCGCAGATTGTGGTAATACTTGTCCACGACAACGTACTTTTTGTGGTGCGTTTTCAAGCGGTTGGAATCGACCATTTTGTACTTGAGTGTGCATACCTAGGTACATCATGTAGAACTGCAGTAATTGACCACAGCCTTCAGCCATTAAAGAACCCGCCATTACAGAGTCGTCTTTAAAATGACAAGGGAAGTACCAGTGTTCAGGCTCTAGCTGTTTATGACCTTCTATCAAGCCTAGTCCCCACGCGCCACCTTGTGGTTCTACGCGACTGACTTGCTCAATCATCATGAATTTTTCAGAGCTAAAGCACAATGAAGGCTGGTGGCGATCTGAAATATGGCTATCACCAAAACAGGCTGCAATGTTTGCGCTTAGCAAGTTGTGTAGCGTGTGGTAGTCGAACTGCGTTTTCTGGCAATGAAGCAGTGGGTTGAAGCGTTGCTTAGTGGCGAGGTTACGCGCTTTGATTTCGTCTTCAGTACGGATAACGCCTTTACCATCAGCCAGTTCTTCATCGGTGAAGAAACCTGCACAGCCGTTATCCATTTTCAGGATCATCTTATCGCCGACAAAACATTCGTACGAGAAGAAGAATAGCAAAGTATCGCCATTACGGGCGAAGTGATTGATCGAGATGTCGTAACGTAGAGTGTCACCACCGCGCGGTAAATCACCAAGGAAGGTCAGGGTACAATCGAGTAGGCGGTATACACGCTCACCTTTGTTTTCAAAGTCGATGCCTAAGTAGCTGATCAGCATTAAATCACACTGGCCTGATTCAACGGCAACGGCCCAAGGAATTTGTCCATCCACCAAGTAAGGTGCGTCGACAGGAATGTCATACTCTGTCGTCATGGTACTTGGTTTGTATTCCAGCATGGTTGCATCAAGTTTAGTGACACGCGAAACCAAGAGGTAATCCGTGGTTGGCAACCTTACACGACGTGAGTAGTTGTCGATAATGGCATAATCAGGGCCAAAGACATTAGCAATATCCCCTTCGGCATATTCAACTAAGTCATCGTAATCCCAAATGCATGGTTTACGAATTGGCTTTACAGGCGCTGCGTAGGTGTTTATAGGTTCGACAGCGGCTGTTGCTGCATTAGCTAATGCAGGTGCAGAGTGGGGGTTATAACCCGCTTCCATCTGTGCTGTGACTTCGTTTAATTGTGCTTTTAGTAAAGCATCAGCCATCTTCAACCCTTGCTCACGATTTTGTAAGAAGGCTTGGTGAACTTGTTGAGCAAGTTGTTGGTTCTCGATAAATGCCGCTTGCTGTGATGCTGCTGGGCTGTTTGTCTGAGTCTTCTGGCTGTTATTAGCGGATAGGACGTTGGTCATATTGCTTTGAATTCCTGTTATCGGCGTTTGGCGTGTGGTTGCCAAAATCGGGGATACGGATGCTTGCTGCTTCTGTCGCTGCGCTGGCATAGCGGATTGAGGCTTTTGAGCAGGCAGCGTTGCTACAACTGGATTAAATACTGGTTGTTGCGGTTTAATTTGCGGTGCTGTATTCGCGACTTTTTGCTGAATTGACGTTATCTCAGGGAGGTCTGCTGTGACTATGTGTTGGTAAATGTCACGCCCACCTAGTGTGACTTGCTTAATGAGCTGACGCTTAGTGTCACTTGCTAGTTCATTATCTAGTCGAGTGTTTAACGCGTACGTTTCGGCTTGCGATTGCGAAACGAGCAATTGCGAACATTGGTTTTCACTCACACTGGCGATAATTGCGGCTTTAGTTGGTTCATGCGTTGCTGTGTGATTTAAGGTGATTAAACCATGCAGCAAACTCGCCATACCTGAAGCGGCAAAGCTATGGCCTAAACGCTGGTTAGCGAATACAGGCTGTGCAGCAGGTAGGGGCAGTTGCAATACATCTGTGCTGTCAGGAGCTTGGTTGATTTCCAATACCTTGATGGCAGAAGCCGCTACACCTGATGATGTTAATAAGTGATCGGTGACAGTGTGACTTCGGTTGGTTGCGCTAAAACCAGATGCACTGATCTCGCCGTAACTGTCGGTTACTTGGGTGTCTGTCGCATCTCTTAGTACCAGAGCACCAGCACCTTCACCAACATGCCAACCTGAATCTCGTACTGTCTGTGTAGAGTGGGTAGCTATAGGGCGAATGCTATTTTTCAAGATAACTTGTTCAGCACTGCCACTTAAATCCACTGCCGCGATCACAACTGCATCCAGCGATTCTTGGCTCATGAGGTTTTCAGCTACATCAATACAACGAGCGACAGATTGCTCGGCAGCAGAAATCGTGAACGCAGGGCCATTAAAGTCCCATAGCGACGCAATGCGCGATGCCATGATATTTCCGATGAAGCTGGTGTATTGATTCAGCTTGGCGGCGTCCAACACACTGTCCATAGCAATGGCTTCAAGAGATGCATATTCTGATTCCGTTAGCGTAACACCCATGTTCGTCAAGCTGTCTGCAAGCTGAGTATGTAGGTTTACGCGGCCACGGAACTGATGCATTTCAAGCTCAGTTTCCATCGCAACAAGTACCGCAACTTTCTGGCCTGATTCAAGTTTTGCATCACGAATGGCTTCATCAGCAACTTTCATTAATAAGAGTTGCTGTGAGATTAAACGATCGTCTTCGTTTGGGGGTACTTTAAAGCGCAAGAAATCCAACTCGAATTGATCGATATAAGCGCCATGCGGAATGGTGTGTAGGCCAAATTGGCTTAATAGCTCTGGGTGTTGATCTAAGCCTTTCCAGCGTTTTTTCGGTAAAGCCACAAAGGCGTTTTCGTCATGTTGAATCGCATGGCTAAGGGCGTTAATGGTTTTTAATGAGCCAAAGTGCGAAGCAAGACCTGTCACTTTTAATGCAGTTGAGTGACGCGGTAACGCATTTGTTTGTAGCGTAGTAGCTGTAGCCGCTGAGCTTGTAGCAGCAGTGCCCGAGTTAGTTGCTGAATAAGCTTCAAGTAATAGGTGAGCATTACAGCCGCCAAAACCAAAGACTGATACGCCAGCACGACGTGCAGGGTTGCCTGCTTTATCTGGCCAAGGCTGTACTTGAGTCGGCAGTGTTTGAGCACCAAATAAACCGTCAGGTGATGACAGTGGTTCTGACAGGTTAATACTTGGAGGTAGTACACCTTCTTTCATTGCAAAGATCATTTTCATGATCCCCGGCATACCTGCGGCTGTCAGTAGGTGACCTAAATTTGATTTTGCTGAACCAATCGAAGGCACTTGGCTGCCATTCAGTTTGTCAGCAAAGAAGCGCTCCATTGAGGTTAACTCAACTTTGTCACCCAGCGGTGTACCTGTTGCGTGGCACTCAATCACTTCAATACTTTCTGGTGACAAATCGGTGGCTTCATAAGCGCGCTCAAAGGCTTGTACTTGGCCTTTGCTATTTGGGCTTAGCACAAACTGGCCGCGACCATCATTCGATAGACCAATGCCACTGACTACAGCATAAATATGATCGCCATCGCGTTCGGCATCTTCAAGGCGTTTTAGTACTAAAACACCAGCGCCTTCGCCAGCGAATAAGCCTTTACTATTGCTATCAAAAGGAACTGATACCCCGTGGTCTGGGTAGGCGTGGAAAATCGAGAAACCCATATTGATGAAGAATGGGTCAGCGCCAGACACTGCACCTGCTAGCATCATGTCTGCTTTGCCGGTGCTTAGGTAATCACAGGCAAGCTTTAGAGAGTAAACAGAGCTAGCACACGCTGCATCAAGGCTGAGCTGGGCACTGCCTAGGCCAAGTGCATCCGCCACAATTTTTGATGCGTTATGAGCTGCGGCGCCATTTGCAGTATTCAGCGTGTGTGGTTGGCCGTTTGATGGCAATAATGAAAACTCTGGATTAGCCAGTTTGTCTTGTAGCGCTTTTTCTACTGCTGAATGATAGATCGGCAGAAACAAGTCATTTGAACGCGTCGTTGGGAAAGATAAGGCACCCATGATAATGCCAGTGCGTTCGAGTAGATCGTCATCAAGTGCAACACCAGCATCAAGCAGTGCTTTGCGGCTGGTATCTAACGCCCATAGAAAGCTATCGTCTAAACCATTGAAATAATCAGAGGGTAAACGGTAGCCATTCGGATCAAAGCTGAAGTTTTCAATGTAACCGCCTTTATCACAGTAAAAGCGGTCTGATTCACCTTGCAGGCCTTGATAAGCGTCAGGGTTGGCACCTAGCTTTTCAGGGCGCAATGTTGTGCGTGAATCTTTTTTATCCAGTAAGTTGTTCCAAAAGCCCTTTGGTGTATCGGCATCAGGATACTGATTGGCTAAACCAACAATCGCAATTTTTGCTGCTTTGTTAGCCGAATGGTGCTGAGAACTCATACTGGCTCTCCTTGTGTATGAAGGGTAGATTGGGCCTCTAAAGAGGCGAGCTGGTGGGTAAGACCGTCAACTAAAGGTGCAATAGATAAAGGCACTTGCTGGGTGATTAACTGGGCGATGCATTTCAATAAGGTGTGAATGTCATCACCGCCTTTGGCATTCGTTGCCACAGCAAGGCTGTCCGTTACTTTATTTGCACGATTGATTTTGTCGATTAAGGTACTGGTTTGGCGGTCAGCGCCTAGCTCAATGAATAAACGTGCGCCGTGTTCTCGCGCTGCACGAATGAGCGCAGTAAAGTCGAGGGTTGAGCAGAAGGTATCGGCAATGGAGGTCGCAATACTCTGTCTATCCAGATTTACAGGTTGATTAGCATTTTGAGGCAGTAACTCGGCTGCACTGATAAAGCGAATATGGTGAGGCAGTGCGTCACACAGTGGTTGATTATAAAAATCAGTCACCTGAGTATGCTGACTCCAAGCGGGTGTGGTATGCATAGCCGTAACACGGTTAGAGGCAATACCACGTTTACCCAGTTGTTTGAGTAGATCGCGACAGCTCTGCTCGCAACCTGCCAGAATACAAGTATCACCTTGGATAATAGCAAGGTAAGCACGAGGGTATTGCGGCAATAATGCTTCAATGGCTGCAGGTTCACTGCGGACAAGGAAGCTATTCCATGAAATTTCTTCGTCTTGATTGAGCTGCCATACCTCACGTACGGCTGTTAATTCACCTGAGATTGCAGTGGTGAAAATTGGACTTGTTTGGGTCATTTCAATCAAAGCGTGGGGATTACGCCACACACCTAGGCTTGCCCACATAGAGGCTTCGCCTTTGGAGTAACCTAGCGCAAAATCAGGCTTGACCGAAAATGACTCACACAAGAGTTGCGTCAGGATATAACTGCTGCCAACACCTGCGATAGCGAGTTCGCTAAGTGTCATCTCTTGCGGCTGATTACTGGTTTGGTCATGGCTTGCCGCATAAGTTTTATCCGCTTGTAGCATTTCCTTTAAATTGCCTTCACGCTCTAATCGGGCGTAAAGTCCTGGGAAATATTGGTAAAAATCACGTAGCATTCCCGGGTAGACAGTGCCTACACCTGGGTAAACAAAAGCGATTTTACCTCGGCTATCAGGTGCTGGAGAAAAGTAACTGCCTGCAGGGGTTTTATAGTCGATTTGTTCTGCAATAACCTTGGATAACACCTTGGTAAGTGCATTGATTTCTAACAACACCGCATCGGCCGACGTACCTTGCAATACTATGGCGAATTGTGAAGATGACGATTGCGAGTCAGCCTGAAAGCACACTAAGTTTTGGTGCATTAACTCGATAAGAACCGAAGACTGTAGCGCAGGGTTACCCAAGTGCTTGTTGAGCTCTGCAAGCTTGGTTGATAGCTCGGCCTCTGTATTTCCCGTCACAATGAAAAATAAACGCGATGAATCGAGCAGTGGTTTCGCTTCTTTCAAGCCCGTCGCTTGGGTTAACACAAGGCTAGTGTTGCTAGCTTGGCTTTTAGCGTCTAAAGCTAGGTTTTCGGTATTAAAAGTCAGGCTAGCAACCCGCGCTTTATTGGGTTCGGTAAACCAATACTGGCCGTCATCACAACCTTCTTGCGTGTATTCAGGTTGCTGATGCCGTGCTGCAATGTCATCAATCAACTGGTACAGCGCTGAAAACTGTTCAACGGCTGTTGATGCTGTAGATGTTTGCTCAATACTAATGTCGTCGGGCTGGCGACGTGATTGCTCAACCGCAAGTGATAAACTTGTCGCAAAGCCAGATAAATACGCATGCGGGTGAATGCGATTTTGAGCGGCTGTTAAGCCAGCCATTAATACAACTGAAAGACCAGACTGAGACGTTAATGTGACGGCTTTGCCTTGGTTAACTAACTGAATAGCAGTATTCAGTGCAGTCGTGAAATCGTCACAGAGCTTGAGGTTTTCAATCTCTAATGACGAGGGTAAAAGGTTGGCAGAAAGCCCAGCGCGAGGCTGGGCTAAAAGAGCGATGCGCAATGGCATCGCTTTATTAGTAGAAGAATCAGCCACTACGACAGAAGCTCCTTTTCTGATTGAGTTTTCACCAAAAACGCCTCATTGAGGGTTTTGCTGATGGTCACTTTAGCGCCTTTCATTACGGCACTTAGGCGTCCATCTTGGTGGTATAACGCAATATTGGCTTGCAGCGAACGGGCTGTGCTTTTAATCACTTCCAGCTCGATCCAACCGCAGTCACCAGTTTGCATCGGTGAATACGAAACAAATTCGCCAATCGCAGATGGCAGGCTAGCCGAACCGTATTTCAATCTTGCCCATACCAACATCGCTTGCAGTAAGTAATCTTCTGCAAATGGCTGACAGCCACCAGCATGCTGAGTTGGAACAAAAGAGCCACAGTCGCTATCTGAAATAACAGGTAGCTGGCATTGCGCGATCAAACCTTGGTCATCAAAGCGTGTCACCGCTTGAATACCTTGCAGGCGAGGCCCATGAAACAGGGTGCCATTACTGTATAGATCATTCGCGGTTGTCACAGGTTTCGCTGAATCGTTAATAAAGGTTTTTTCTAAACCTGCAGCTGCCGTGTCGTTACCAATAACAAGTTGCGCTTGATATTGAGGTCGACCACCACAGCTGATTAACGCTTTCCACTGCGTTGCCATTTTTGCATCAGGTGAAATATTCAATGTGAGTGTTTGCACATCATCATTTTCAAAAATCACACCTTTTAGTAGCTTGTAGTTGCGAACGCTAACGTTCGCCCCTAACCATTGCTGTGCTGCTTCACGCATCCATTGGATGGCGCATACTGTTGGCAACACTGGGTTGCCAGCGATACAGTGATCCTTGATGAAAGGCATCGCTTTCGGGTCAAGGTCGCGTGTTACAGTGATGCTTGTCTTCAGCGGACTCTGTGCTACCTGCATAGACTCCGCATTAGGCTTTTTTACAGCGTTCTCCTTGCTATCAGTACCTTGCATGCTAGTACCGATAAGCAATTGAATACCTGTTTCATTTAATAGCTGACTGCTGAATAGATCGGCACCCGCTTGTAGTGGAATAACGTACACACCACGATCAGTGAACATTTTCTTCAGGGCTGGGTTAACCATGCCACCATCCCAAGGTCCCCAGTTGAAGCTCATTACTTTCGCTTCAGGATGACGAGCTGAGAATTGCAGCGCTGCTTTGTTCAAAATGTCGTTAGACATGGCGTAGTCACTTTGGCCTGTGTTGCCATAGAAACCTGCCGCCGATGAGAACATCGCAAGCAGTTTTAGTTTGCTGTTATCAAGCACGTTAAGGACTGCTTTCAAGCCACCGACTTTGGTGCCGTAAACAAGGTTAAGCTCGTCCAAGGTTTTATCTTGGATATGTTTATCAGCAAGCACACCTGCACCGTGGATAAGGCCGGTAATACCGTCGATTTGTGACAGTGTATTGGCAACAGACTCACGGTTAGACACATCAAGGCTGATGTACTCAGCGCTTGCGCCTACAGCGGTAAATGCAGATAGAGCAGCGTTAATTTCAATACCGCTTAATACAGGACGAAGTAGGACATCGACTTTCTTTGGCGTTGGTTTATCACCTAAAGATTGAAGGTGGCGAATAGCCGCTGGCTTCAATTCATTGTCTTTCTTACCTTGCGCCCATTCAGGTAGCTCAGCTGCTGTAATATGTTTACTACGGCCAGCAAGAATGAAATGTGATTGGCATTGCTTAGCAAGTGACAGTGCACATTCGAACGTCACACCTTTTGCGCCACCAGTAACGAGCACTTTGTCGTTTTTGGTGAGCTTAGCGGCTGCATTCTTTGTCTCTGCCTGGCCTGCTTCAACAGCAATCAAGGTTGAACGTACTGTGTTTTCATCTACCAAGTTAAAGCCAACTTCTACCGCTTGGGTATTCATATCGAATAACTCAGCGTAAATAGCATCAGCAAGGTGGCGAGCATCTAACGCTGGTGCTGCATCAAGTGCACGGCAGAATACATTTTGCCACTCATGGCTCAGGGTTTTAGTTAAACCCGCTAGTGCCGCCTGGTTGAGTTCTGCTGATGCTAGTTGTGCTGAATCAGCATAACCAAAACCACCATCAATACGGCTTACCGTGAAGAAAACACGACGGCTTGTTGAATCTGCATTGTTTAACTGGCTGTTAAGCCATTTAGCGAACAGGAACGCAACGTCGAGGTTGGCTTTTGCTTCATCATTAAGGGCAACAGTGGTTGTATCTGTCACTTCTGATTGAGGCTGAAGGTGAATAAAGCCAGCAATTTCTTGCTGATCTTTTTCGATATCAGTGATAACAGCTTGAATGCCTGCGTCATCAACACTTGCTAAGTCGTAGCTTTTGATTTCTGTGCTTAGTGGTGATGCGGCAGATAGCGGACTACGAACAACAGCGACTTGTAAGCCGTTTGCTGTTAATTTCTCTGCTAGAACACCCGCATTGTGACCATCATCTGTGATCACAACACATGCATTTTTAGCAAAGCAGTCTGATAGTTTATCTACCGCTGGTAACTTTTTTAGCGCTACCTCGTTATGCGGAGGAAGATCGGCGTTTGCTGTCGAAATCGACGCTGTCGCGACAGGTGCTGGTTTGTTAGCCGCTGGTGCAGTAGCAGAGTTAGCAGCAAGCTTACTTTGCATGTAGGTTACGATTTCACCGAGCGTACGACACTCTGCGAGATCTTCTGGATTCAGCTCTGGCAGTGAAGGCAACTGGTCTTGCACTGTCCCTAGGATTTCAACGCGCTTGATAGAGTCGATACCAAGGTCAGCTTCCATATCCATTGCAAGGTCTAGCATTTCTGCAGGGTAACCCGTTTTATCCGCTACAACGTCTAACATGGTGCTTTGCACATGCGCTGCGTCTAAGCCGTTAGATGTATCTGTTGAAGCTGCTACTGGCGCTGCTGTTGAAGACGCTGGTGTTACAGCTGAAGTAGCAGGTAATTTGCTATTCATGTAATCAACGATTTCGCCAAGCGTACGACACTCAGCTAAATCTTCAGGATTCAGCTCTGGCAATGTTGGCAGTTGATCTTGCACTGTGCCTAGAATTTCAACACGCTTGATAGAATCAATACCTAGGTCTGCTTCCATGTCCATTGCAAGGTCTAGCATTTCTGTTGGGTAGCCTGTTTTATCAGCGACTACGTCAAGCATGGTCGTTTGTACTTGCGCAGCGTCTAAACCGTTAGATGTAACTGTTGAAGTCGCAGCTACTGATGCTGTTGCAACAGGTACCGTTGCGACAGGAGCAGCAGGGAGTTTGCTGTTCATGTAATCAACGATTTCGCCCAGCGTACGGCACTCTGCTAAATCTTCAGGATTTAGCTCTGGTAGCGTTGGTAGCTGATCTTGCACTGTGCCTAGGATTTCAACGCGCTTGATAGAATCGATACCAAGATCAGCTTCCATGTCCATGCCAAGATCGAGCATTTCTGTTGGGTAGCCCGTTTTATCAGCAACAACATCAAGCATGGTGGTTTGTACTTGCGTAGCGTCTAAACCGTTAGATGATGCGGCTACTGGTGCAGTTGCTACAGGTGCCGTTGCGACAGGAACAGCAGTTAGCTTGCTGTTCATGTAAGCAACGATTTCGCCTAGTGTGCGACACTCTGCTAAATCTTCTGGGTTCAATTCTGGCAGTGTTGGCAGTTGATCTTGCACTGTGCCTAGAATCTCAACGCGTTTGATAGAATCGATACCCAGATCAGCTTCCATATCCATTTCTAGATCAAGCATTTCAGTTGGGTAACCGGTTTTATCAGCCACAACCTCTAACATGGTGTTTTGTACTTGCTCTGCGCCTAAGCCGTTAGCTTGAGCTGCTTGAGCAATAGGTGCTGCTGATGCCGTTGCAGACGATGTGTTCGCAGGCATTTTGCTGTTCATGTAGCTAACAATTTCAGCAAGCGTACGGCACTCTGCCAGATCTTCAGGGTTTAGTTCAGGTAGGTTAGGAAGTTCATCTTGAACTGTCCCTAAAATCTCAACGCGCTTGATAGAATCGATACCCAGATCAGCTTCCATATCCATTTCTAGATCAAGCATTTCAGTTGGGTAACCCGTCTTTTCAGCTACAACATCGAGCATCACTTTTTCAGGGTTTGCAACAGGTGCTGATACCGTGATTTGTGGGGCTGCCGCTGATGCCATAGTGGCTGAAAGTGACGGCGCTTGAATAGGTGCAGCAGCTTGTGGAGCCGTTGGTTTTGGTTCAACTGGTTTTGGCTCGGTTTTAGCAACTGGCGCTACTGCTTGAGTCGTGACTGTTGGTGTAGCGATTGCCTGCTTTTTAGCAACAGGTTGAACTGGCGTTTGAACTGCGGCTTGTACAGGCGCTTGCGCTGGGATTACTTGTGCATTAACGCGTGTAACGGGCTGTGTCGACACCATACCCAATGCAGCAGTATTGCTGTTTGCTTGCTGTGCAAGGTAATTAGCATGGGCTTTTAAGGTATCAGCTTGATGCTGGTGGAAGAGTTCCATTGAGCGCTGTAGGCTTTCTGGAATCGCAACGCCAGCTGCTGCCATTTTCGCTTGCTCTGTCATCAGTGCAGCGAAGGTATCGCCATACTGCTGTGGGATAGCAAGGAATTGTTGATGAAGTTCAGCAGCTTGCTGTTGTGCAGCGAAGAATGCAGTTAATGAGTCATCACTTGCTGAAGCTAATACTGATGCAGGCGCAGTTGCTTGCGGTTTGGTTTGTACGCTAGCTTGTGCTGTTGCAGCAGTGTCTGCCACTGGAGCAGGCACTTGCACTTCGCGGATCTCAGTTTTAATCACTTCTTTTTCCACAATTTTCTCTACCACTTTTTCAACTTCAACAATTTCAGTGAGCGGGGCAATGGCACCTGTCTCTAACGACTTCGCCATCTTCTTACGCGTCGCATCACTGATGTAATTAGTTGCATGAAGCTTGATGTTCATTGGCGATGCAGCAGCAGGCGCTGCAATTTCAGCTTGGTATGGGTCAATAGTGCTTAATGGAACACCAGCAACGGCCAGTTGTACTGCGGCTAAACGTAACTGCTGATCGCTGTCACCTTTAGGGTTTGGGTTCAAGCTGATGACGCATAATTCATCAGACTTAGCTTGCAGTGTTTTCTCAACCAGTTTTTGCAGGATGTTCTTTGGTCCGAACTCAACGAATACGCGTGCCCCTGCTTGATACATGGCTTCTAACTGAGTGCTGAAGCGAACAGATTGCAGCATGTGTTGTTTGAAGGCCTTTTTAATTGCCTTACCATCTTTCTTGTACAGTTCACCCGTTGCGTTGGAATACAAAGGTAAAGTAGGGGCAGTAAAAGCGGCTTTATCAATTGCAGCAGCAAAGGGCTTTTGAGCGTGAGCAACCAAAGGTGTGTGGAATGCACCAGAAACAGGCAGTGGGATTGCTTTGAATCCTTGCTCTGTCAGTGCTTTGGCTGCTTGTTGTGCGCCAACCGTTGGGCCAGCGATAACAAGTTGGCTTGGAGCATTGTAATTAGCAATGCTGACGCCGTCGAAAGCACTGATGCATTTCTCGACATCGGCAAGCTTGTCGGCATCAAGAATAACGGCGTACATAGTGCCGCTGTCGCCTTCGGCTGGCTTAGCGGCCATCGCATTACCACGCTCAAACGCGAGCTTGTAGTAATCATCTTGCGAGATCACACCAGATGCACACAATGCACTGAGTTCACCAAAGCTGTGACCTGCAACCATATCGGCTTTAAAGCCAGCCTGTGTCAATAGATCAAATTGACCCATAGCCATCACACCAATTGCACTTTGTGCGTTGGCTGTATTGGTAAGTGTCGCCTCTTGAGCGGCAACATCTTCTTTACTGAAGGCTGGAATAGGGAATAGAACTTGTGAAAGAACCGTTTTCTTGTTCTGGCCGAACACCTGATCGGCTTTGGCTAATTGGTTACGCATTTCAGGGTAGTAACACGCGAGTTCACGACCCATATTCAGGTATTGTGAACCTTGACCTGCAAACAATGCCGCAACTTTGCCTGCTTGTTTGTCGCCAACCAGTGCAGAAGCGCGGTAGCTAGTTCCGTTTGGTAGCTGCCATTGTGTCGCGTCTTGTTTTTCTAGCTGCGATAAGGCTTGAGTCAGTAATGTTTGTAGTTCATCCGCTGATTTAGCAACTAAACCTAAACGCGCATCACCAGCGGCAATGTCACGAAGGCCATGTGTTTTCGCTAAGGCTGAAAGTGTTGTGTTACCGGCTTGAACAACTTTGATTTGCTCTTTTAGGTCAGCAATCAGGGCATCACGAGAAGACGCAGTGAATAGAAGTGTTTGTGCCACTTCACGTTGACGGTATTGATCGTCACGTTGGTGCTCAGAAGTGTACTCTTCAAGCACCACGTGGAAGTTAGTACCACCAAAGCCAAAAGAGCTGATACCTGCACGACGTGGTGTGCCATCAACACGTTGCATCCAAGGACGCATTTCTGTGTTGAGGTAGAAAGGCGAATCTTCGATGTTCAGTTTTGGATTTGGTTTAGATACATTAATCGTTGGCGGTAATACTTTGTGATGAAGGGCGAGGGCAGCTTTGATTAAGCCCGCCGTACCTGCTGTTGACTTGGTATGACCAATTTGTGATTTCACCGAACCTAAAGCAATGTGTTGCTTTTGGTCATTGCCTTCACTAAATACAGAATTCAAGCCGTTGAATTCTGCCACATCGCCTGCGGCAGTACCTGTACCGTGCGCTTCTAATAAGCCCAGCGTTTGAGGGGCAAAACCAGCATCATCGTAAGCACGTTTCAGTGCTTTGGCTTGGCCTTCAGGGCGCGGTGCATAAATACTTTTGAATTTACCGTCTGATGATGCGCCAACACCTTTGATTACTGAGTAAATACGGTCGCCATCGCGTTCTGCATCTTCAAGTCGCTTCAGGGCGACCATACCGATACCTTCACCAATCATCATGCCTTTTGAATCGATATCGAAAGGCTGGATGGTTTCGTTGGTGGTGAAAGCGGGCGTTTTCGAGAAGCTCATGTACATGGTCGGTGAGTTATCTGTACACACACCACCAGTGATCATCATCTCACTGCGACCATCAACCAGCTCACCCAATGCCATGCGAAGTGCGGCCAGTGAACCAGCACATGCCGCATCGACCACGCAGTTAATACCACCTAAATCGAAGCGATTGGCAATACGGCCCGCAATAACGTTACCGAGTGAACCTGGGAACGAGTTTTCTTCCCAATGGATGTACTGATCTTGGAATTTTTTGATCAGCATTTCGCTGTCTTGTTCGCTAATGCCACTGCTGGCAAAGACTTTCTTCAGAACAGGGTATTGCAAACGCGCATTTAAGCTTTGGCTGATTTTTTGTCCGCCACCGACACCTAGGGTAATACCAATCTTATCGCGATCGTAACCTTCAGGCAGTTTGGCATCGGCTAACACTTCTTTAGCAACAATCAGAGAGAGCAGCTGCGACGTATCCGTTAATTCAAGAATATTTGGCGGAAGACCAAACTCCATTGGGTTGAAATCAACTTCAGGCATGAAGCCACCACGTTTACAGTAAGACTTATCTGGCGTGCTTTTGTTTGCATCGTAATAGTCTTCAGGGCGCCAGTGCGTATCTGGAACTTCTGTAATCGCATCAATTTTTTCACTAATCAAATCCCAGAACTTATTTAAGTAACGAGAGTTAGCAAAAATGCTTGCCATGCCAACTATAGCAATAGGCATGTCTTTCAAGCGTTTATTGAGTCGCTTATCTTCTTGCGATTCAGGTGTGGTTTTTGGGGTTTGGCTCATTATGAGTCTCCGCTCAGCACTTGTGTTACGGGTGCTATACATTCGGTGTAAGTGTTGCGGCTAGGCAACTGATGAAAAAATAAAAGGTGAAGCATTTGAGGTAAGCGCAATAGTGCGCTTATTAAAAAATAAGTAGAGGCTGGATAGAGCCAGGATGCAGGGTGAGTAGAAAACGGCATGTTAAAATGCAGCTTTACTATCGAGGTGGCGTTTATTACCAAGATGGCAAGGTAAAATCGTCGGTTTTTCCATAGTGCTCGTATCCATTACTATCCTGTAGAGCAGCAGCGCTATGCACCTGATTGAATTAAAATTCTATCGGTGAGTTATCGCTGAATCAGTCAATGGTTGAGCAGCCTACCCGAGGCGGATAGTGGTTACAATCGCCTGAGTAAGAGGTTGGATCTCTTCAGACCAGTTAAAAAAACTGAATTCTTACATTTTGTGATGTTATTGGGTTTAACTTGTTGATATGTAAGTGTGGTTTTGTGTTTTCTAGTGTAAATACTCAACTTTTCATGTTGTGGTGATCTGTGTCGCATTTTGTGTAAAAAAGTTTAATTGAGTCTTGATTGGTAGGGGGTGGTTTGCAATTGCTTTTGATTTTTAATGGTCAGTCATCTGACCTGTTTTATGTTGTATTAATTGCTTGTTGCTCAGTTGTTTTGACGGCTTGATACCCTATAATGCATGGTTGGATTAGGCATAGGTTACAGATAATTGATGACTGAAAATACAGTGGATTTGTGGTTTCTTACCTTGCCCAAAGTAAATAAACATTCAGATGCTAATATGCACTCTAGCCACGCGACATTGATTCATCGGGCACGTACCTTACTAAGCAAAGATGAGTTAGATAAAGCGATGCGTTACCGACAGCCTTTAGCACGTATGCACGCTATCTACATACGTGCATTTCTTCGTGTGACGCTGTCACGCTATGCAGCTATAAAGCCTCATGAGTGGTGTTTTGAATATGGTGAACAAGGTAAGCCATATTTGTCGAGAGCACAGCGACAGCAAACAGAGCTGGCTTTTAATCTCAGCCATAGCGATGAACAGGTGCTGTTGGCTATTACACAAACGGCTGATCAAGAGATTGAACTTGGCGTGGATATCGAGTTTGAAAGGGAGCACCTATCTGTTAGCACTATCATGAAGAATTATTTTCACCCCCTAGAAATAACAGCATTAACGCAGTTGGAATTTGGCGATCAGCGTCGACGTTTTTTTGATTTGTGGGTACTCAAAGAGTCCTATATAAAGGCGACAGGGAAGGGGCTTGCACACGCTTTAAGATCATTTGGGTTTGATTTTTCTTTTAGTCATAAACAACAGCTTTCACTGGTGAATGAAAACGATGAAAGTGAACATTCGCTTGAACTCATCACTGGCATTGTTTTGGACGTATTGTCGTCTAGGGCGGAAGATGATAAGAACAAAAATGTAAAAAAGCAAATAGAAACAATCACTTGGTCTACCTACTTGGGGCGCTTGTCTGCGGCTTGCCGCTTTGGCTTAGTGGTAAAAGGGCGTAAGCTAGAACCGTCATCTATTCACGCCCGCCAAATTTGTCTTGAAGATGTACTGGCTAAGTAACTGTGATTGCATTACTCGGGTTTATTACACCATGGATGCCATGCTATCTAGTAAATCCTGTGGGATCGGTTGTAAGCGTTTTTGTTTATCCAAGCAAACCATTTCGATATTACCAATAACGGCTGCACGTGTACCATTAGGACGCCATACTTCTTGTCGCCATAGGGTTTTGTATTTACCGTCGAGGGTGACACTAGTGCGAATGTCGCAGACTTCAGCAAACTCGACACCATCTTGAAAAACCATGTTCGCTTTATAAACCGCAAAGCCAAGTCCATGGTCATTCCATAAGGTTGCGAGCTTATCGCTGTCGATTACGTGCTCACGAGCGCGTTCAAAATATTTTAGAAAGTTTGGGTGATAAACAACACCTGAGTGATCGGTATCTTCGTAGTAGATTTGTACAGGATGATGATGAATGGTCGTCATTGTCAGGCTGTCTCTATTAAGTCGTATTTAGGGAATGCAGCGAGGGACTTCATGAAATTTTTCAGCGAGCCCCTAAGATAAGCAAGACACTCTACATGACAGGATTTATAAACTTAATCGCTTTCGTACTGGTCATAGCAGCGCGAGCAGGGTTTTAGTGAGTATCAAGCAGCTTTGCGCTATACCAAAGCTAAGTGACCTGTCTTAACTAATATGATGGTGTCTTCGTTAACATAAGGGCAATGCATACTTTGATGTGGGCTACGTATCCAACTGCCCGCAGGATAACAACCGTTTTCATCTCTGAATTCACCTGAAATCACGTATATTTCTTCGCCACCAACATGTTGATGAGGCTGAAAAAGCTCCCCAGCAGGCCATTTAACAAGTGCGGTATGTTCGTGACGTGCTCCTTGTATAGAACTGTCTTTAAACGCATGTAATGGCATCACTTTTAATCCACCAATGCCATCTAGCCAAGGTGCTGTTTGGGTGTTGATATTAACTTGTTGGCTATCCCTTTTGTTGAATTGATTGAGCTTTACAAAAATTCGACAGCCCTGTCGGCTAAAAGGGGCGTGCTGGGATGCGGGTGGATTACGAATATAGCTGCCAGCAGGAAAATCTCCCGTTTCATCTGAAAATACGCCATCTAATACAAAGATCTCTTCACCTAATGGGTGAGGGTGAGTCGGAAATTTGGCTTGTGCGGTGTATTCAACGACGCTAGTGGTGTGCCCAGATTCAGCGGCTTCTCGTTCTAATGGTTTTCGGCGGACACCACCTGATGGGCTGGGTAGCCATTCCATTAGGTTGGTATCAATAACAATGCGTTGACTAAAGTCCATATTGAGCATGTTTGCTCCCCTGAGTCGGTGTGAGTGTATGCTTGGCTGATTATCAGTATAGTGAGTGGTAGCAGAAACTAGGATTGTGGGTAAAAGATGCTAATTCGGTTTAATGTATACGGTACGATCATGGCTGTTCAGCGCAAGAATGAGGAATGGTTACTGTTTAAAGAGTCAGAAACCTCAATGCGTGTACGTATTTACGATGTAGCTATTCCGGCTGAATTGCCTGCTGAAGTATTAGCTCAATATCTGGCTGATATATTTCATGAGCATGCTTGTGAGCGTTATTCTGAGGTTGAGCAGTATAAAGGGTGAAAAAATGGAGAAATGTCACAGAAAAATGGCGAATAAATCAGCTATTCATAATTTCTTTATTTGCCTAAAATTGAGTTCGTGGTAATTTCTACCCACAATCTATTACTGGATGTCAGACTATGCCAAAGGCAAGTGAAATCAAAAAATTTGCAGCCATTGAACTCAATGGCAAAGTATTGTTAGTGAAAGAAATTAAAAAACTAACTCCGAGTGGTCGTGCTGGTGCAAGCCTTTACCGTATGCGTCTATATGATGTCGCTACGGGCGCAAAAAGCGATGAAAGCTTCAAAGCAGATGAAATGATTAACCTTGCGGACTTCCGTCGTCATCAAGCATCATTCTCTTACATCGATGGTGACGAGTATGTCTTCATGGATAACGAAGATTACACGCCATACAACTTCACCAAAGAGTCTATTGCTGAAGAGCTTCTTTTCATTACTGAAGAAACTCAAGGCATTCAAGTTCTTACTGTTGATGGTACCCCTGTTGCAATCGAACTACCTGCAACGGTAGACCTTGTGATTGTTGAAACAGATCCTTCAATCAAAGGTGCATCTGCAAGTGCGCGTACTAAACCTGCTGTACTAACAACAGGCTTAACAGTGCAAGTACCTGAGTACATCGCATCTGGCGAGAAGATCAAAATTAACACAGCTGAACACAAGTTCATGAGCCGTGCTTAATTGATAAGCTTTGCTTGTTAAAAGCCCGTATACGTGTAAGCGTATACGGGCTTTTTGTTTATGCTAATTCTGATTTAACCCACTGAATAAAAGCGGCAATTTTAGGCCTATGCTGCATGGAATCCATGCAAAGCAGTGCGTATCGCTGATGAGTTTCCATGGCCGGAAATGGCGCCAATAATTCACCCGCTTCGATGGCTGGCGTTAAAAACCGCAGACGGCCAATGGCAACCCCAACCGATTTTTTTGCAGCTTCAACGGCTAAGCCTTGTTGGCTAAATCGGTAACATTGTTGATAGCTGTCTATCTCACTGTTGATCGACTTTAACCAGCGTGGCCAAGCATTTGATTGACTTGAGTGTAGGAAATTGACGGAGGATAATCCTTGGCTACCTCGCTCTAACAGACGGTGTTCTTTTGCATACTGCGGAGTGCAAACAGGCAAGTACATTTCATCAAATAATGGCAGACAATAAACATTTGGCTGTTGATAGTCCCCATAGTAAAACGCCACATCAAATTCTTCCTTGTCTAGCTCGACAATTTCTTCGTGCAAGTTGACCACTAAGTTTAAGTTAGGAAAGGTTTGCTTAAATTTAGCAAGCCTTGGTACCAACCAATCTCGCGCAAAACCATGAGCCGTTAAAATACGAAGATCACCACTGAGATCGCTAGACTGAATGTTATCTATCTCATTAAAAATAGTAGAGAGAGAGCGGGCGAGGGTATTGTGTAAACGTTCGCCTTCTGGTGTTAAGGACAACTGCCTCGTTCCCCTAATAAAAAGACAAAATCCTAGCTCTTGCTCTAATACCTTGATTCGGTGACTAACGGCACTTTGTGTCAGGTGTAGCTCTGCGGCTGCAGATTTAAAACTCATGGTTTTAACTGCCACATTGAAGGTATGCATGTTTTTTAGTAGTGCTTGTTTAGAATCCATATCATAGCTACAGGTGAAATAATTTCACTTATAGTAACTTTAATTTCGTTTGTCTAGCCAGTTATTTTCAGTTTATATATGCCTATCTTCTTGAAAATTAGCACCTAAAAAAGTTTATTTATTGCTATTAAAAAGTGTGTGGCGCTAATGGGTTAAAGAACAGATGCATTTTCTTTATCTATAAATCTGAGGTTCAACAATGAGTATTTTGGGTTACATGCAAAAGGTAGGTAAGGCACTGATGGTGCCAGTCGCTACTTTACCAGCTGCGGCAATACTGATGGGGATAGGGTATTGGATTGATCCTGTTGGCTGGGGGGCTGAAAGCGTATTGGCTGCTTTTCTGATTAAATCGGGCTCAGCCATTATCGATAACATGGCCGTTCTTTTTGCCATTGGCGTGTCTTTTGGGTTAAGTAAAGACAAGAATGGTTCTGCTGCGCTTTCTGGTTTCATCTGTTTTATGGTACTGACAACGCTGCTATCACCGGGTAATGTTGCGCAGTTACTTGGTGTTGCCACTGATGCAGTTCCTGCTGCATTCAATAAAATAAACAACCAGTTTATTGGTATTATTGTGGGTATCGTTTCTGCTGAAATCTATAACCGTTACTCAAGTGTTGAGCTTCCCAAAGCACTGGCATTCTTTAGCGGTAAGCGTTTAGTGCCTATCTTAACGTCAATTGCGGGCATGATTTTGGCGTTTGTTTTCATGTATGTTTGGCCTGTCGTGTACGACGCATTAATTATTTTTGGCACTCAGTTACAAGGACTTGGTGCTTTAGGTGCTGGTCTATTTGGTTTCTTTAATCGCTTAATGCTTACCGTTGGGATGCACCACGCGTTGTACCCAGTATTTTGGTTTGATGTGGTGGGGATTAACGATATTCCTAATTTCTTGGGTGGTGCACAATCCATTGCTAACGGCACTGGTATTCCGGGTCAAACAGGTATGTATCAGGCGGGTTTCTTCCCTATCATGATGTTTGGTTTACCAGGCGCTGCTTTGGCTATGTATCACTGTGCTGATGCGGCCAATAAGAATAAAGTATTCTCCATCATGTTAGCTGCAGCAATGGCTTCGTTCTTCACAGGGATCACTGAGCCACTAGAGTTCAGCTTTATGTTCCTTGCTCCAGTCTTGTACTTCATCCATGCTGTGCTGACGGGGATCTCACTGTATATTGCTGCTAGCATGGAGTGGATGGCAGGTTTTGGTTTTTCTGCGGGTCTGGTTGATTTTGTACTATCAAGCCAGAATCCTCTTGCGACAAACTGGTACATGCTAATCCCACAAGGCATTGTATTCTTTATGCTTTATTACAGCGTATTTAAATTTGCGATTGTTAAATTTAATCTAAAAACGCCGGGGCGTGGTGAAGACATGAATGAAGCAGAGCAAGAAGAAGATATTGAAGGCTTAACAGCAAGCTATATTAAAGCGATTGGCGGTAAGCAAAATATTGTGGAAGTCGATAACTGTATTACACGCTTACGCCTAACGGTAAAAGATTCAGATCTTGCTGATAAACAAGCTTTGTTAGCACTGGGTGCAGCAGGTGTGGTTCCGCTTGGTAAGAATGGTCTTCAAGTTATTGTTGGTCTTGGTAAGGTCGACAAGGTTGCGAATCAAATGAAGCTTTCTTTGGCTGCATCATAATCTAGATTACGGGCTGCACTATTGGGTGTTGCTCGTAAACCTTCCCCCTGTGAAGTGCAGGTATTTAGTCAGCGCAGATCTCTGCGTTCTGCACTTCACCTTTATACCTTCATTATTGAGCTGCTTAAATAAAGCGGCTTACGCCAAGCCGCAATAAATAATGCTCTGATTAAGCGTCAACGGTAATTTCATAGCTGGTGAATTTTCGGATGTTGATCACACCAGTGTCAAACATCAAGTATTGGCCTTTAATGCCTAGCAACGTTCCTTCTACAACAGGCTCTTTATCAAAGTTATGTGAGCTAATCTTGGTAGGATGCTGAGTGACAGGGTAACTGATGTTAACCAGATCTTCATCTAATCGTTCAATAGCATCGCTGCCGAAGGTGCCAGTCAGTTCTTCAAGGTTCGCTTCAATCTCAGGGATCAAGCGTTTTGCTTCTGCGATTAAATCTATGTCTTTATTATCGCCTTTAAGCATGGCGCGCCAGTTGGTTTTATCGGCTACAAGCTCGGCTAATGCAATTTCGACTAAACCAGACAGTTTACGTGTTTTAACTTTGAAGATAGGAAGTGCCTGAGTTGCTCCCTGATCTATCCAGCGAGTAGGAAGCTGAGTATGACGCGTAATCCCAACTTTTAATCCTGAGGTATTCGACAAGTAGACATAGTGCGGTACCATGCAGAAGCTATCGCCCCATTCAGGTTCACGGCATGTCCCTGCATCGTAGTGGCAAGTTTCTGGTTTCATGATACACATATCACAACGCGCAAGCTTTTTCATACAGGGGAAACAGTGGCCCTGTGAGTAGCTTTTCTTAGTTTTCTTTCCACAAGCATCGCAAAAGATGTTGCCAGTGAAAGTCATCTTTAGTGGTTTACCAATCAGTGGATTTAAAGCGAGTAGGGATTCGCCCACTGGGAGTTGGTAGTCGACTGTGCTGCTTTCAGGGCACAAGCTCGACTTCATTTTACTTAACGTTCCGTGCATGACTTTGCTCTATTTTTATTGTTAAGCCTAGCTACATAAGCCATGGCTGCTTTGGTAGCGTCCATGACGAATATAGAGTGGCGTTATCGTTCTATTATTTTATCGTAATTGCTCCGCGAAATGATCGATTACGCAGAGATAGTTTCTGAAGGCTGAACAAATGAAGGGAATTAGAGCGTTATGGACTGGTAAGCAGCAATAATGTGGCTAACATCCATGCTATTACCATGCTGAATACGTTGATAATGCTCTAGTGTTTTCTTTAAATAGTGTTTAGTAACTTTGGCTTGCGTATCTGAGTCTGCTTGCCAGATGTGACTACCAACGAGACTCACAGGGTTGTTCTGGTTACTTTTTGAAGAGACAAAAATCACTTCATAAAATCTGTGATTATCTTCAACTAAGACTTCATGCTTCAAATTGAAATCAAGCGTATTCAACTTTTGGCGTAATGAATACTGGTGATGAACAGGGCATAGCAAGAAATCGATATCCATTTTAGGATACATTTTATGTATGACTTCAATAAACGTAATCATCAAATCACCACCGACACCAGCAATAATAATGAGGTGCTTGCCTTTGTATTGGGCTAATGGCAAGGCTGCAACACTCAAGCAGTGGGTGTGCCAGTTTGATGTGGAATTGGTGTAAAAACGTTGCAGTTTGCTTTCTAGTTCATCTATCAGTTCAGGAACAATATCAACAAAGTGGATATTGTTGGCTGCTTGTCGTGATAACAAGGCTGCGCCAAGAAACCCATGATCGCAGCAACAATCCCAGATGTGGTCATATTCTGGTGTCACCATTTGTTCAATCGTTTTGAGTCGTTTACTGAGTTTCAAAGGAGGTATGCCTGTGTTGAGTATATAACCAAACGCATTGTAATGGTTTTATGGCTTTGAGCGAAGTTTACGGAGCTAAAATTGATCTGATAGACAAGGCGTGAGCGAATGATAGGTTTCCGGCTGCTAGTCTAGCTTGAGCGAAATGTGAACCTCTCGGTGCTTAGTTGTAAATCAATGTAAGTTTCATGTGAAAATCATTTACTAAACCGAAAGGCTTGATAAGATCGCTTCATCGAGTTGAATATAGTTTTGCTACATATAGTAACGAAAGCTAGATCAACGAGAGCTATACCAACAAGCGTTATAACAAGAATAGTGATACTCACTGCATCAATGGCAGTAAGACCCAAGACATTACTACAACAAAAGCATGGAAGAAGCGATGAAAGTAAAAATGATGATAGCTAGCCTTACGCTGCTAGCAACCAGTGTGTCAGCATCTCCTTTTGAAAAGCCTGAAGATGCCATCCATTATCGCCAAGCGGCATTTTCTATGATTGCAGCAAACTTTGGTGATATGGCGGATATGGTGAAAGGCCGTAAAGACTGGAACCAAGAAGTATTTAGTAAGCGTGCGCAATACATTTCAACATTGGCGTTGATGCCTGCTGAGGCATTCAGTGTTGATGGTTCTGATAAGGGTGACACCAAAGCGAAACCTGAAATTTGGACCGATTGGGACGGCTTTACCGTTAAGTTAAACAAGTTCCAAACGGATCTGACACAACTCGCGCAAGTCGCATCTCAAGGTGATGAGCGAGCGACAAAGAAAGCGTTTGGTGTTGCAGCTAAAAACTGTAAAGCCTGCCACAGCGATTATAAATTCCGCTAACGGCGACTGTAGACGTGTACAAAAAAACACCCTTGCTAGTTTAATCGCAAGGGTGTTTTTATTCGTTTGACTTGGCAAAGCCATGCTTGGTTTATTTTTAGCTAGGTGCCTTACTTAGCAAGTGCCATTCGTGCCCAAATACCAGGGGGAGTAGAAATCCCAGTGGTGGATGAGACGATTTTACCATCGCGAAGCACCATGACAGTTGGCGTGGCGGCAATTCCCCATTGATGCCCAAGTTGCCCTGATGGGTCGTTTACAACAGGAAACTGGTAATCATGGTAATTCATGTAAGCATTTAGCCTATCATTCTCACCTGATGTCATTGCAACAGAAATAACAGTGTAATCATCATTCATCCAATTAATAGTCGGACTCACAAATTTACAGATGCCACACCATGTTGCCCAAAAATACAGTAACACTGGCTTCTCGTAGCTGAGCGATACAGGATCATATTGCTCACCATTGATGGCGGTATATACCGTGGGTGCGAGTGTGTTCTGCGGGATGGATTGATTACGCCACCAATCCATTGCAGTGCTTACAATCAGCATAATAAGTAGAAGGGTGAATCCTTCTTTGGCCCACTTTTTAACGCTAGAGCCTTTAGTTGATTGCGATGGTTTCACCTTCGATTTTTTAGCATTCGTATTGTCGGACATGGCTTAGCCCTTATCGCTTGAAGTGCTTTTGCCTTCAGCTTCAGCGATTGCGGCCATGACGTCATCTTTGGTTAGAATAACAGGTAGTGCGATACCTTCTGGCGCGTTAGGGCCATAAACAATGTTAAACGGCACACCAAAACGGCCGTATGATTGTAAGAAGCCGGTAACGTAATCAGATGGCGTTGTCCAGTCGCCACGCATCAACACAATATTGTCTTGATCCAGTTTATCGTAAACAGGGTTTTGCAGCAGTACACCGATTTTGTTGGCTTTACAGGTGATACACCAATCAGCCGTGACATCAACAAAGACGGTTTTCCCTTGTGCGACTTCTTGGCTAATCGCTTCGCTTTTCAGTGGTTGCCAAGCATGATCGGCAGGCAGTGGCGTTGACCATTTATCAGCCGTCAAACTACCAATAAATAAACTGCTTGCACCACCTAGTAAGATAACCGCAAGGGTGATTACAACACTCTTACGGCCTTTTACTTGGCCCAAACGCCATAATAAAAGAATAAGAGAAGTCACAGCGAAACCAACCACAGTCCCTGTACTCACAAAGCTAGTCATTAAGCTAAGTAGCCATAGACTGGTCGCTAGCATCATCAAGCCAAATAGCGTTTTAACACCGTTCATCCAATTACCCGGTTTAGGCAACTTAGATGCAAGCTGAGGGAATAGGGCGATTAACAACCATGGTGCGGCCATGCCAATTGCCAGCGCGGTGAAGATGGCAAATAGAGTAACAATATCAGCACCAAGTGCATACGCGACAGCAGTGCCTAAGAATGGCGCACTACAAGGCGTTGCAAGTAAGGTTGCAAACATGCCTTGAATAAAGTGACCAAGGTGTGAGTTATCACCGCGGGTGGCTAGCCAAGTATTGGTACTGCTTGAAAGGCGAATTTCAAAAAGCCCCAGCATATTAGCGGCAAATGCACCTGTTATTACGATCATTGCGCCAATAAAGTAAGGGCTCTGGAATTGGATACCCCAGCCTAATGCTTGCCCAGATACTTTTAATGCTGTTAAGAACCCAGCCAATAGCCAGAATGAAACTAGAATACCCGCCGCAGATGCAATGAACTGAGTACGAATTTGACGACGTTCCATGCCTTCAGTTGCGATAATACTGCTTAGTTTCATACCGAGGACAGGTAGAACACAAGGCATAATATTCAGAATCAGACCACCAATCAGTGCAAAAGCAATGGTTTGCCAAATACTTGAACCAATTTGAGTGGTAATTGGCAGCGTCGTGGCAATAGCTTGCTCTTCGACGGCCAAGTCTGTATCGGTAACTGTCACATTTAACGTTTTGTTGGTTAAATCTGGTTTACCAAACCAACTGCTTACTTTAAAGGTTGCAACTAATTGTTGGTTATCTTTGGTAATACTCGGGGTGCTGAATGAAACGTTCTCTAGTGCTTCATCGTTACTATCAACAAAAATGTCAGGTTTAGACCAAGCTTGAGTGTTGCTAATAAGCACAGATAGCTCTTGTTTGTCGTTATTCCAACTTGTTTGATCTATGCTTACATTCGCATTGTCGGTAGGAACATTACTCATGCCTTGGTTGTACAAGTGCATTGCATCTGTTGATGGCGTGAGTTGGTTAGGGATGAAATCCATCACGACTTCGTAGTCAGTCAGTACACAAATCGTGGTACAAGATGACATGGTTAACTTGCCAGACAAAAAGACGGGCTTGTTAAAGTCATTTACTTTAACCGTCATGGGGAAGACGACTTTATGCTTGTAGCCTAATGTCTCAACGCCTAAAAACTCATAGCGTTTTGGCATAGGCCAATGCCATTCAAGATCACTGATATTGTTAGACATTTCCCAGTCAATCTTGGGAGCAACACCACCTTCACCCGGTGATCGCCAATAGGTTTTCCAATCTCCTTCGAGATCAACCTCTAGTAAACCTTCAACAGTTTTGGCTGCTTCATCAGTCTGGCCAGTTAGCATGAAACGTACTTGCACGGGCGGGTGCATCGGGTTGGTCAACCAGCCCGTTGTGTAGTCTTTCGCTTGGGCATTAAATGCAAACAAGCTGAAAAGTAATGCTGCGAACATGGTCAACAGCGTATTTTGAGATGTAATAGCTTTTTTCAACGGTATAACTCCAATAAACACAAAAAATTAAATCTGGATGATTCGATGTGTTTATTCTCTAAATACACAGAAGGTTAAATGGCGTCTCTGAGTGGACGGTATTGGCTCTGTCAGTGCTGGCACAAAAGAATGCCCAGTACATAATAAGCTTAACAGAATGAAAATGAAGGGAAGATAAAGCAAGCCAAGTTCGAGGGATTGCCCGTGAATCTGAAGCAGGTGATCGCTCATATCACACTGTTTTTGTGTAATAGGGCTAGATTCGATTAAGGTGTTTGCATCCGATGTTTCTGTTGCTGCCGTTTGAATAAATGCTTGTATTGTCGGCTGCTGAGTCGTTGGCGAATGTGCAGGATTTTGCTCGGAATGGAGTGCTGAATTTTGTTGCGAGTGCGAGGCATTTGGACATGATGAAACCCACCCTGAACGCTGACTTAGGCAAAGCGTTATTACTACCCAAACAAGTACCAAAGCAACTTTAGCAATCTGTGGTGATGAGTGTCGAAAAAGCGTGGGTGTCATTTAAGCCTTACATTAATCAGCGATGCGGTGTTATATCAAATAATTAAGTATTCGAAATACAATCAGTTATTACCACAGTATGACCGTGTCACAACTGAAAAAGTTTCGTCTATTGTGATGTTTTTATCAAAAAGCACAAGAATAAATGAGCAAGGTGCGGGTTATGCGAAAAAAAATTCGGTTTTATGCTGTGAGAGGTGAAATATTGCTTGTAAAGCAGAGCCGAATATTGAGCACTTCTTGCTTGTGAATAGCAGGAAGTGCTCGCGGCTGCTAAGAGTCAGTTTAGAACTTGATGAGTCCTGCTTGTTCTAAATAATCACAACGGCCTTGTTGGCTTAAGGTGCCATCATCATTTGGAACAGCGTTAATGGTACTGTCCCAATCAGGAGTAGGGTTAAAACCATTTTGATCTATTGTCCAAACAGTATCTTGTTCATTGGCAGTATTTGATGGTGCAAACATCGTAGGCTTAAACCATTGACGTGACACCGTATCCATCATGATTGCATCACGTGCACTTGCGTTAGCCTGCATAGAGCGAATGTTTAAGTTTTTGTTGAATACAAAAGGTAACTCGTCCCCTTGGCACACACCACTTGTACATGAAATCGACAGCAAGAAAGAGGCATCGATTGGTCTGAAGGTTAAATCAGATTTGTAGTTGTAGTGATAAAGACGCGATTTGTTTTTTTGTGCCACCATACGACTTGGGCAAGTAAACAGCACGTCATTTGTCATCATTCGAGCACGCTTAACGGTTTCTTTGCCAATGATCTCGCCACTTTCATCTTTATTCATTTGGTAATGTGGGATAGCCAGAAATTGATCGGCTTTAGGATCAAGCCCATTTATGAGCTTTATACCTTCCCATGCCAGTTTAAGTGCCTCTGCTTTATCTGGGAATTGGCTGTCAATTGCCTTATAGATGAGTTGATCTACGCCGAATATGACATTGACGAGTAGTGGGTAAGTGTCTGATTTGAAGTTAAGCTTCAAATTAACGGTATTACCATCACCTAAATCAATTGGAATCACTAAATCATAATCAACCATAAACAATGGTTCGATATAGCCCAAAAAGGTATTGGCTTCATCATTGTTGAAGCTGAGCACTGTCGGCACTTGGAAATCAGCTTTAGTAGGCTGTTTTTTAACAACGCTGTCTTTAGGTGATTTATAAGGCCAACCTCTAGTCTCTATGTATGGCGCAAACGCCAATACTCCTGCTCCATAGGGCTGCATGTAAAGCGGATTAATTAAGCTATTTGCTAAAACCAGAGGGTTCTTGGCGTGTGCACCGACTTGTAAAACCTCTGTCGTTGATAAGTTAGCCCAATCAACAGGAGTCACATCAGGTCCACCAAAGGTTTTATCTTTAAACCCTTCCAGTGAGCTTGCTAAATTTTTAGCAGAATTTCTTGTCTTATAAGGTAAACCGTAAGGGTTGCTCTGCATGATGGCGCGCTGGAATAGCTTTTCGTTTGTTTCAGCATCAATAGGGTTGAGCTGGTGGATACCCACAGCCATTGCCCCAGCACCTTCACCAAATAGAGTCACGTTATCTGGATCACCACCAAAATCAGCAATGTTGTTTTTTATCCATTTAAGCGCAGTGCGCTGATCCTTGATGCCATAGTTACCGCTTTCATCATCGTTTTGGTAAAACGAGCCGAAGATACCTAAACGATAATTAAGTGTAACAGCGATAAAGGGATTACCGTTTTTGACGCCGTTTGCCACGATAGCATCACCGTGATTAATCGCATTTGAGCCTGAACCTGTTTCAAATGAACCACCGTGAATGAAAACATACACAGGCATAGCGGCTTGTTGATGTTCTTTGGTCGGGCGCCAGATATTCAAGTAAAGGCAGTCTTCTGACATTTTTGTCGTGTCATAACGCGCAACACTGCCTTGTGGACATTGTTTGCCAAAATCAAGAGCTGGCGTTTGCGCTGAGTTTTTAGGTGTGTAGAGTTCAGGGTTTGAGAAGCGTGCAGCTTCCGCGTACTTAATCCCTTTAAAGGCTTCGACGTTATCAGAAATGTTTTTGCTGTCTTTTACTGGCTCAACAGTGCCTTGGTATTGCGTACCATTTGCTTTTGCATAGGTGTATGTCAGCGTGCTTTCAGTGGTTGAATCTGAGTCGTTGTTACAACCAGCAAGGACGAGTCCTATCAAACTAGCGATAATTAACTTTTTATTTAACATGGTATGTGTTCGAGCTTAAGTGTAATGAGATAAAAGGCTGTCGATGTTGTGTGAAATAAGCGTCTATGCCTATGTTAATAGACTTTTTATAGTTTTTAGAAGAGAACGAATAAAACGCACAGAGCATATATAAAAGTGAGGCATAGCGCCTAACGACATCGAACTAACCGTTCATGAATACCACTTTCCATTCTATCACCACGATTAAGAATGCCACTTGATTACGTGTTATAGGGAAAGTCTAAATTTTAATTTTTGTTGTTCATTTACTGACGCGAAAAAGGCGAACAATAGACGAAAAATTTGCGCTATTGTGACGTGTTTCTCAAAAATCACAAGAGGTAATGAGGGGCTATTTTTACCAAATATAAGTCTTTATTCAGTAACGTTTCCTAAGTGTAATTAAATTGTTGTTTAAGTTGGAAAGGTGGGGGCGGGCGCGTAGTAGCGTAAGGGGAAAAATAGCTAACGAAAGACAAAAGAAAAGGCGAAGTATCACCTTTTCTTTTGGTTATACCTGGTGTTTATTTGCTAAGTGCGGCTAGAGAATGCCGCACTTGCAATTACCGAATAGAGTTAAGAAGAAAGTCCATCACAGGATCTGCTTTTGTTTCAAGCGTTAATGCTTTTGGCATGTACGCTGGTTTTTGCAAAATGTCGCGAGCAATCAGTTCTTCTAGCAGAGGCTTGAATTCAAAGCCTGTTTTGCCGACAAACAGTGATGTTAAGTCTTGCTCGTGGTAACAATGCAATGCATCTTTTAAGCCGCGAAGGTAGAGGAAGTCTTTAGTGAAACCACCACCACGGTATACGCGTGCTGTAATTGTGAAAGCATCGTCATCAGACAATTTGTAGTCTTGTTTTAGTGCATGGAAGGTATCACCAAAACTTTCACCGTTAACCATTTTATCAACCGCAATAACACGTAGCGCCAGTGTTTTTAGACGATGCAAAGGGAAGCTACCTGATAGGTGCTCACAAAGAATCGCTAAGCCTTCTTGCGTGTGGGTGTTACCTGGCAGACCCAGCTTCAACACTTTCAACGGTTGGTTGTCTGCGTTTACGCTCGTGACTAAGTGAACGCCTAATTCGTGCTGAATAAGGGCGTCTAAGTCGCGTTCAGTAAAGGTGCTGTTTACGTTTACCTTGATGCTACGTCCACTTACCATGGCTCTTGCAATTAAGGTTTTCGAACCAACCACATTACACTTGAGTCCATAATCAGCTGCGGCAGCTTTAAACGCAGCAATGGCATCTTTTGCATTCAGCGTTGCTGGCTCTTTCTCTTGATATTCACAAGCATGAAGAATGAACTTCGCGTTAGCAATATCACGATCATCTGGCTGCCCGTAGTAACGTAGTGAGTTGTATAAGAACTCATCGGTACCTATGCTCGTTAGCAAGTCGATACGCACTGCGAGTTGGTCAATTGTTTTGCGGTACATTTTTTGAATGTCAGCATCACGAATATCTTCAACAGGCAAGCGATATAGTTGCTCACGGAATTTGTATGGATCAAGATCCAGTTGTCGGTACGTAAAGCTTGGCTGGTACGTAAACGGCTTATGTAAGAATCGACGCTTCTCTTGTTTTAAGTTCGTTGGGTTAATATAACTTAGTGTATTAACACCACGCGCAATCGAGAACAACTGGCGATCCAGCTTTAGCACTTCTCTTGGCAACTTAGACGCAAGAATATGGCTACTTGTTAAACGCTTAACTTTAGTTTTACGACGCAAAGTGAATGCAGCATGTTCCGTTACCACGGTTTTCATGGCTTCTTTCATTTTTTCAATGACGAGTGGGAAGCTTTCACCACCCACTTCGTTCATGAAAATCTTTTTCACTTCAATCGGTAAAATTAACGTCTTTTTAAAATGTTGTTTTACAAAGCTAGCTTGGTAACCCATGCCTTTGAATACATCATTCTCTTTTGCCGATACAGCAATATTCGGCAATTCAACGTTATTAAGCTGACTTAAGCACTCATCAATTTCTTTACGCCATTGCTTTTTATTGATTTGCTGCGTACCTAAATTAAAGGTCGGCGTATCCGTCTCAATACGCTGGTAATTATAGGAATGCACATCATAAATTAAGCAAAGGCCAAACTTACTTTCCAGTGTTTCAATTAAGCACTTTAAAATACGGTAGTATTTTGCGTGCTTATCCAGTGATACATTTTTTTCGACATCCGTCAGCGGGGTAGACCATACGTCTTTGCCCCATGCTTGATCGTAAATGCACTGATCACTCGGACGGTTTAGATCATACTCATAGCGAGAGTCTTCACCTTGCAAAATAATCGGTAACGAAGAAATAAAATCACCCGTGAACGGATCTTCTTCGTAGTAACGTTCTTCTTCAGTTAATTCACATTTGCTCATCAACTCAGTACGGAAACGATGACCATGGTGAATAGCTGTCGCAATGTATGGCTGATACTCGCTAATGCGAACTGTTAAGCTGCCGTCATTAAGTTGCGCTTCGAATGGAACTAGATGCTGGATCTTATCCAGCACCTCCTGCTCAGTAAGCTGTAGCATCAGCGATAACCTTACGGAATTCATTCTTCCGTGTAATGCTCACTTCTTTTGCTACAACAACGCTTTCAACGAAATCTAGAACGTCACGTTGTAACTTAGTACGGTTCAAACGGTTGATACGTGTGATACCGCCAGGGCTTAGTACATTGACTTCAACCAGTTTGCCGTTGATAACATCAAGGCCAACGAAGTACAGACCATCGCGCACTAATTTAGGGCCAATGTGTTTACACAGACGTAGTTCTTGTTTGGTTAATACGTGTTTTACTTCTTTACCACCAGCATGGATGTTAGAACGTACGTCACCTTGGGCTGGCACACGACGCATTGCACCAATTGGCTCACCGTTTAGCATCATGATGCGAACGTCGCCTTGCTCTGCACCTTCGATGTAATCTTGTAGGATCACGTAGTTGTGATCATCACCGATGTAGAAATCCAATAGTGATTTCACGCTTGATTTCGCACTTTTCTCTACAAGGATTACGCCTTTACCGCCGTAGCCATTAAGAGGCTTAAGGATCATGCGATCATTTGTATTTTCATCTAACACGCGCTCAAGGTACTCACGGTTCTTAGAAACGTGGGTTACCGGGATAAACTCGTTGTTTGGATCAGGCAGTGATGCTGTGTATAGCTTATTGTTTGCTACACGTAGGCCATCAATGTCGTTCATGATGAAAGTATCATCACGTACTGAATCCAAGAAGTTCAGTGCCATAGTGTCTAGCGGTGGGTTTGCACGCATAAAGATAACGTCAAAACCAGCTAGTGGCAGTTGTGCTTTTGTAAACTCAGCTTTTTTGTAAAAACTGGGAATATTGCTAGAGACTTCTTTGTTCTTTAATACATTACAAAATGCGATAGCCATGCTGTCGCGCATTGTAAGGTTATTAGGTGTTGTAATAGCAACCGTGTGACCACGAGCTGCGGCTTCATGTATTAGGCGCAGAGTTGAGTCCGTTTCTGGTTCAACGCGATCCCACGGGTACATAACAAAACAAATTTTCATAGCAAATTACCGAATATAGAAGGCCGTTTGATAGGCCCAAAAAGCAACCAGCCACCCTAGGTTTGATTTGGAGGGTGGCTGGTCGTAAAGAAAATAATGAGGTTACTGAATCAGTAACTGAAATTAATAATCGAGGTCGTCCCCGCCCGTGTCATCGTCGAATGATTGACTTTGTTTGCGCACCGATGAACATAAGGTGTAACTTTTCACCTTTTGGCTAGTTCGATTGATATATTTCAACCAACACTTAGCAAAATCAGATTGAACGTTTAGCTGACCACTTGTTTCAGCGACAAATTGACGTTCAACTTCACTCATTGGTTCGATTTCACCTGCGAACAGGCGTGACATGGTTCGGCCGTAATTCTCTAATAGGGTGGATTCAGAAATTGTGAAAACACCTGAGCGATTAAAGCCACGTGGGAAATTTTTATCGTCGTAAAATTTACCTTCACTTCTCATTAATTCAGTTCCTGATGCTGATTTTTCGCAGATATTCGTTGAGAGAAGTGAAGTTGTAAATCAAAGAATTTTCGTGATGACGATAAAAAATATTCATCGTGCTTTTGCTACACTAAGGTGTACTATCGCGTATTAAACTCCCTTCTTTATTTTTGATGAGATTTGGCTCGTGGATACCGAATTACTTAAAACATTTCTTGAGGTTACAAAAACACGTCACTTTGGTCGTGCGGCAGATAATTTGTATTTAACACAGTCAGCGGTCAGCTTCCGCATCCGTCAATTAGAGAGCCAGTTAGGCAATCCTTTGTTTTCGCGTCAGCGTGGTAACGTGCATTTGACACCTGCAGGAGAGCGTTTACAGCCTTATGCTGAAGCTATATTGCAAACATGGGGCAGGGCAAAGCAGGATGTGGCATTAACTGATAGCTTAAATTCACAGATCTCCGTCGGTGCATCACCAATGTTCTGGGAATTTGATGGGATCTCTGAGTGGATCCATCGCATTTATGCATCTATTCCTGGATTGGCTCTACGTCTTGAATCTGTGCCGCGTCAAAGCATGGCAAAGCGTTTGTTTGATAAGAGTGTTGATATTTCGTTGACCTGTGAACCACCACGCATTGAAAGTATGCAGGTTAAAAAAGTGCGCGAGTTTCAATTACAGTTGGTCAGCCATAAACCAAATTGTTCATTGGCGGATGCTAAAGATTTGCCTTTGGTATATCTCGATTGGGGTACGCGCTTTTCGGTTGAACACAGCCGCGTAATAGAATTGGATAAAACGCCAATCTTGCACACGCACTCAAGTAAAATGGCACAAGAATACATTATTAATAACCCTAGTATGGGTTACCTACCTTCGCCAGTGGTTGCACAGAGTGTTGAAGATGGTTTACTGCATGTCGTTGAAGGAGCACCTGTGATGGAGCAGCAGCTTTACTTAGTGTGGAGTGAAGACAATGAGAAAACTGAGCTGATAGCTAGCATGCTTGATGTACCATTTAGTGAAGTTATTGAGAGTGTATAAGCTGCAATTTTGAATGTCGTGTTCGATGAGTGATTTTTGTTGTGATAGCGAAAATTACTCATTGTACACAGTGGCCTCAGCTAGATTACCCTTCGCAGTGTTGAGGTGGTTTGAATAATATTCATCATAGCCGTTGATGAGTCTTGTCCTACACTTTTTTGAGTAAACCACGGACAGTTTAGTATTTCTGTCATATTCGACGATTATGATGCCATTGAACGAACGGTAATACGCAATATCAACTGACGTATATTGTTTAGATTCAATTTAACCTTTATTACTCTGGATGTTTTCAGGAAACGAAAATGGCTAAGCTAGATCAAAAATTTTCTAAAGGCTCAAGGTCTAAGTCTAAATTTGATGGTGAAAATGAATTTATCGAGTTCAATTCACAATCTAAGAAGAAGAAGCGTCGTCCAGTACGATCGCGTTACGATAGCCCAGAGTATGGTGATTTAGATTTCTAACGCTTAAGATTGCTTAGTGCAAAACTAGGGACAGTATAAAAATAAAAAGGCATCCAATTGGGTGCCTTTTCTATAGGTGCTATTTGAGTATAAAGTAAGCGTTGTCATTTATGGTCATTATCCCTCCGTTTCAGTTATATCAAGCTGTTAATTCTTAGCATTAAAATCAACGCTATCTCTAATATTTAAATTCTTCATTTTTAATATCACATATTTAAAGTCATGTGTTTTTTATTGATTGCCTTCATTTATTCATCATTACGTGATTTTTAACGATTTCATATTATGTCAAATTCGTAATAATACTGTTTCCACTTATGCTTAAATAATACAGTTTAAGAAAAATACTCGTATTAAATTTAGTTAGAGTCGTAATGATCTAAATAAACTAGCTTTAGTCGACATAGCCAGATCCCGCATTTTGTTCATCTCGCCACTTTGGGTTAAGGTTGACTCTTTTTGTTAAGTGCATGATATTTAGTGCTTTATGCTCGCTCTGAGTGCGCTACTTTTTGTATAAAGCAAGTCTCAACCATGTATAACAAACGTTTTGATGTCAAAATAACGCTTCTAATGGTGCGCTGTAGACAGCAAAAACGCATAGAAAACAAGCACTGTTTGAGAGCTGTTATCATTTGCAAGTAAGTGCAAGATACTGTTTAATCTTTTTCTCTTCCATACAAAACATCTATTTACGTTGGCTTCGTTATAGCGAGTCTTAATAGGTGATCGGTATTTTAATAATTAGAGTTATACAGAAAATATAGGAGAATTTTGTGCGTAAACTACTTGTTTTATGTTCATTAATTATACTTGGTTGTAACAGTGGTACATCTACATCTACATCTACATCCACAGCAACCACAAATAATATCGTATCAGTAGAGGTTAGTTACGAGAATATATCGGGAACGTCGGCAGCAAATATACCAACTCAATCTTCATCACCTTTTAGTGCTACCGCCTATTTCGAAAACAAATCAAAACGTGACGTTACCAAAGAGGTTAATTGGCTAAGCTCTGATCCTGCGGTGGCAACGATAAATGATACAGGTGTAGCCAAAGGTATTAAGGAAGGAACCGCTACAATAATGGCCTTGTATAAAGGTTTAAAAAGTAATGCGATTGATCTTAGTATTTCAGAGGCAAGGCTTTGGCGTTTTAATATTGATTTTTCTTCAGACTTTTCAGGTGATCTACCGAAAGGTGTTTCATTCCCGCTAACGGCAATGGCGACATATAATGATATGAGTCAAAAAGAGGCCACCTCAGACGTTGTTTGGCATACAAGTGATCCAAACATTGTCAGTGTCGACGCAGATGGAGTCGTGAGAGGGATTAACTTAGGAAAAGCCATAATAACAGCAACCTTTAATGGGAAAGAAAGTAATACATTAAAAGTTACAGTTAGTGATGCCGTCTTTACGAAGATTCGAATCCAACCCAATGAGAGCATTTTGCATCCAATTCCCGTTGGCTTTACACAATCAATGGTGGTTGTGGGTACCTTGAGTGATGGGGTCGAATTGGAATTACGAGATGGTATTGTTTGGTCAGTTGAAGATGATGCTATTGCAACAATAACAAACCTCGGTGTTGTTAAGGCACATAATGAAGGTGAAACAACAATAGGCGCTCAGTATGGCAGTATTAAGAGTGCATCATTACCAATTGTAACGACGACAGTTTCACTCGGGGAAATCGTTCTTTCTGCACAGAGAGGAGTACATCATTTACCTAAAGGCAATAAATTACAGCTGCAGGCAATTGGTACTTTCAGTGACGGTTCTAAGATAGATATTACAAGTGATACTCTGTGGTCAAGCGATGATGAGAGCATTGCCATTGTGAGCAATAGTGGAGCGATCTTAGGTGTTAATATTGGCCAGGCTAGTATCACCGCAACATTTGCTAATATTCAGGCTGATTTTAATATTGATGTTAATCGCGCACTAACGAGCTTTGAGATTGTTACGCTGGGGAGTTCAACGTCTCATAGTTCAAAAACAGTTAACAGTGGCGATATCCTAGTAGAAGATCGGGACATTACTTTAGTCTATCGCGGGGATGACATTGAGGTCTTTGTGCAATCTGAAGCGCAGTATGTTCAGGCTTCAGATGCTGGACATGATTTCATTGTGAAAAGGGATCAAGAGAATAATATTGTTGGCTTTGCTGGTTATGTGAAGGTTTATAGAACAAGTAAAGAACACATGTATGATGATAGTTTTTATACAACGTTCTTCTCTGCCAATTCAACTCGAAGCCAAGCAGATCTAGGTTCAAATTATAGTGGGGAGCTTTTTTACTCGGCTTTACCTAAAGATGAAAAGCCATTAACAGTGAAGCTTGGCCGTGTAACACTAAGCTTAAACGAGGGAGATCCTGCATGTACAGTCTCTGGCCGAGATGTATATACATGTGTTGATGCTGAGGTTAATGGCCAAAGCTTTATGTCTAAACTCTATGATAAAAATAGAAGACGACAAGGCGATCTTTTTGTGAAATTTTACGGCGATAGCGGTGAGTTTGCCTCTGGCTATATTTATGAAGAAGCTTATCAGGGCAATGCCAAGAAAGTGGATGTGTTCATATTAACTAAGCAATAATAAGTTTAATGGCGAACCTTAATCGGTTCGCCTTTAATCGTTTTAGCGGGCTCTGTAGAAAGCTATCTCAGCAATTATGCTTGTTTGATTTTAACAGGGCGCTGATAACGTTTTCCCATCAAAAAGCCTAATCCAAACGGTGCGAAAAAGATCACCAACGAAAATAAGATCAGATAGACAAGAATGTCCGATAGCATAATTGTTAATTGCTCTATGGCACGTTGCACAACATTCTGTGCAATCACATCAAGATCTTTCGTTATATTAGCGCGCTCCACCGTCACCATCTCCCCAATCGCAATGCGCTCACGTTCAACCATCACTTCTAACGCTAAACGTTCTTGTGAAATCACACCCAGCTTGGTGTCTGCTTTCTTATCAAAATCGTCCAGTAATGGCTGTAGCACTTTCCCCATTTCAGCTGCTAACACTTTCATGTATTCGGGATTGTTGACCACAAAATCTTGAAACTTTAGCGATGACTGATTGATATTTTCTAACGTTCGACTTAGTTGCTCGCTATCGATTTGGCTATTACGTGCGAGTAGTTCCGCTTTCCACGTTAATAGTTTAGGGCTTAAGCTCGATAGGTTACTTAAGCGATCAGATAAATCACCAAGTGCCTCAGGCATAGTACCTATGGTAGTGATAGCCTCACTTTCATCAATTTTGTTATAGCTTAGCCAGTCATTAAATGCAGGTGTGCGAGCAAAGGAGTTGCTATCAAAAGGATGATTGGTAACGAAGTTATTCACAAAAGTGCGTGATTGCTTAAATTGTTGAGGCTTCAGCACGCGTTTGGCGAGTTTCTCTATTTCAATCGCGAGCTGGTGGCTGGTATTAACAGCAATGGTTTGCTCGGTGCCAAATAATGTGTTTCCGTCACCAGAGGTGAAATACATTTCCATTTGGCGGGTGAATACCCAGCTATCAATAAGGCCTGCGAACGGTGAAATTTGATAAGCAGATTGTTGTAACCCTTCATGCGCATATATTTTCCAAAGAATGGCAAAGGTATAAACATCATCATTATCGGTATTTTTAGTTGCGATATCATCAGCGGTTTCTTCTACATGTTTAAAGAAAACAGCGCTATATTCGCGTGTGAGTAGGCGGATATTGAGCTCTTGCGTTGTAAGAGGCGTTGACTGAGAGTCTAATTTTACTTCGAGCAATGAACACCCAGAAAGTAAAAGTATAAGTGCGATAAACGATAGAAAACGAGTTATGTTCATGGCGGTGATGGTTGCTAATTGTGCTGTCAAAAAGGAAGGTTAGTCTAAAAACTAAGGCGTATAAAGTCTAATAGATTCGTCGTAGAATGAATTAAAAATTAGCTGACTTTCGTTGAGCGTCTTTACTCGGTGGGGGGCGTATAACGAAGAACCAGAGAAGGCGTTTTAAAACAGCTTTCTTTTAGGTGTTAGCTTGGATCGTGAAATGAGCGAGGACAAGGTTGGCAGCGATGCTTGAATAAACACAGCCAATCAACGATAGATTCGTTAATTGGCTGAGCGATTAGGCTGGAATTCGATTATTGCGCACTAGCGCGCGACGAATGTTCTTACACATTTTACCAAATTGGTAAATTTCATCGAATGTTGGTGATACACCACGGCTTAATTGGTGCTCCCAGTAGGTCAGATCGGTATCGACCAGTTCCATGAGTTTTTTGGGGCATCCCATGCAGCTGTTATCTGGGCCACAAACAAAAGTGTCTTCTTGGTATATTGGGAACTCTTGCTTAACAGCATCAATGATTTGCTGCATCGCCGTCATTCTGTCTGGTTTTTTACTCATAACAAAAGTCCGAAGGCAATTGAGATGAGCATTATAAGTTCACTCTGGAATAAAGCTACTCCGAAAAAGAGGTAGCTTAAAATGTATTACTGTTGCTCGTGGCGAATACTCAATGCTGGAATAACAATACGTACGCGTCATGTACGCCTTGGATTAGCATTTGCATGCCAATGACCGTTAAGATTAAACCCATAAGTCGTGTCGTTATGCTAATGCCACTTTCGCCAATTTTATCGATTAACTTAGGTCCGTATAAGAAGCAAATGAAAGTGATTAAGCAAAGAGAGGCAAAAGCGGTGATCGTAATAATGATGTGTAACATTTCACCCGATGCCGAGTAGTTCATCGCAGTTGCAATAGTGCCTGGACCTGCAAGGATAGGTAAAGCTAGCGGTGAGATGGCAATGTCTTTACCGTCGTTAGCTTCATCCTCTGTATCTGTCGCGTCTGATGGAGAATGCGTATGCAGCTTAGATGGGCTACCTTGTAGCATGTGGTAGCCCACTAAAAATACCAATATTCCACCAGATAACCGAAGTGCAGGGAGTGTTATTCCAAACAGTTCAAAAATCCCTTTACCTAAAAAGCTAAACGCGGCAATGATAAAAAAAGCAGTCGCTAAGGCTTTAACGGCCGTTTTTTGTCGTTGAGAAGCTGTTTGATTACCAGTCATACCAACAAATACAGCAGTATTGGCAATTGGATTCATCATGGCGAAGAAACCCATAAAAACAGTGACAGCCATTGTTGTAATTTCGTGCATGATAACACCACTTAATGTGTCATTTATCTTGTAGTATCACTACCTTAGCACTGCTATCAAACTATTGCTGCATTAGTTATTATTTCGCTGCTAGCATGACCCCGAAACTTACAAGCCCAACGCCACAAGCTTGATTTAATTTCTTTTTCATCTTTAGAAGCTGCTTTTGAAAAACAGGCGAGGTAAAAACAACCGCGACTATGCTGAACCATAAACCGTGTAGTGCGATCATATAGATGCCGTACATGAGTGCCATGTGTGAACTGCCTGTATCTAAGGCGATCACTTGGCTAAAGATGCTCAAGAAGAAAAGCATTGTTTTGGGGTTTAGCACATTACACAAAAAGCCTTGGATGAAATGCTGCCTGTTACTTTGGTTTTTATGACTCTCGGTGAGAGAACCAACATCGGCTTTTGCCGTGATAATACTCTTCACACCAATGTAAATTAAATACGCGGCACCACAATAGCGGACAAGGTTAAAAAGTACTTCATTTTGTGAGATTAAGTAACTTATTCCCAGCATCGAGTACCCGATATGAACACAAATAGCAGCGCTAACACCTGCCGCTGTCCAGATGCCAGCTTGTCTTCCTTGATTAAGGCTGTTCTTCAGTACTAAGACGAAGTCAGCACCTGGACTTATCACTATCAGTATCCCTAGTGCCGCTAGACTTAGAAACTCCATATTAACTCCAAATAATCGTTATTGATGAGATAGAGCTACATTGTAAGTCGCTTTGCTGCTCTCTATAATCGAAACTATATCGTTCGATGTGTGAGATAAATTCACAGATGAGACATTTGAAATCTTTTCATGTTTTCCATGTGGCAGCGACATCTGCCACCTTCAGTGAGGCTGCGTCAAAGCTCAACATAACGCACGGTGCTGTGAGTAAGCAGATAAAAGTACTAGAGGCCTATTTAGCTCACCCCTTGTTTGTTAAGCAGGGCAGGAATGTGATGTTAACGAAAGAAGGAATACTTCTGAAAGGTTATACAGAGCAGGCATTTCAAGCGTTAGAAACAGGCGTTGCACAGTTGTCTCAACTAAAGAATCAACACTTAGAGGTGTCGTGTGAGCCGACATTGACCATGCGCTGGCTAATGCCGCGTTTGTCCGACTTTCATCACCAAACAGGCACTGATGTTCGGTTATCCACCGCCGGTGGCCCCGTGAATTTAGGCGTTTCGGGGTTATCTATGGCTATTCGACGTGATGATTTTGAGCTTGAACATGACTATAGGAAAACCCATTTGGTTGATGAGTGGGTTGGCCCCGTCTTTTCTCCCGAGTATTGGGAGAAAGTTAAAAATGATTTAAGTAGCATAAAAAAGCTGAGTAGCTTAACGCGCCCACATGCATGGAATGAATGGATGGCAAATTATGGTGGTGTGCTCGATTTTGGTCAAACTCATCAAGACTACGCACACTTTTATTTTTGCTTTCAAGCTGCTGTTGATGGTCTAGGTGCGGCAATCGGCTCGTACCCGCTTGTTGTCGATGATCTAAAAAGAGGTAATTTGATCGCACCATTTGGTTTTATGCTATCGGGGCATCGCTATATTTTGTTGAGTGAAGATAAAACGATGAGTGAGCATAGCGTAAAAGATGAAAGTGAAGCGCAGTTTACTCAATGGTTGAAAGATAACTTATCTTGCTGTGAGCCAAGGTTACAAGAACAAACCGGCTTATACTACTGACCATCACTTTGGGTTATCTTCTTTGATGTGTATGGCGCATATTTAACGAAAGATCGTTTTCACTCTGTTAATAATGTGCAAAATAGCGAGTCTTATTGAATAGAGATGGTAGTGAATAGTGGTTGCTAAACTTGAGCTTGCAAATGTGGCAGATGCTTTAGTGCTTAAAGCACTTTGTATGGAGGCATTCACGCCCGATTTTGAACAGTATGGTGGCTTTCCACCAGGTGTTGAGGACATTGATTGGCATTTAGCCCAGATCACAACAGGGCACTACTACAAAATTTATTACAACGATGAACTTGCGGGTGGGATATTAACGGTTCCAACAACGGATGTCGAAACCGAGATAAAGTTATTCTATATCACTGGGGATTTTCAAGATAAGCAACTTGGCTCAAAGGTCATTGCGTTAATTGAACAGTGTTACCCAATGACAAAACAATGGTCATTGGTTACGCCCTATAAGTCTTATCGTAACCACCATTTTTATGAGAAGCAGGGCTATGTGAAGGTGGGTGAGTTGCAACCTGAACCCAATGATGAATTCAGATTGTTTCAATATGAAAAGTGCTGCTAGTTGATTGCAACATTGATGATTAACTTTTCATTGGAGTCAGCTTTTGTCGCTGAAAACGTCTACAGGTTTACGCTTTCTATGTAGCCAAAGATATCGTTCACATCTTTTTCTGTAAGTGTGGTTTGAAATGCTGGCATCAAACCGCCTTGACCATTATCACCATCAAGTACTGAACTGATTAGTTCTTGTTTCAGGCCAAATGGGTTTTTAAGTTCATCATAGATATTGTCTGGACTAATTGTCAGTGTTCCTGACGCAATTCCATCACCGAGCCCTTTGTTACCATGGCAAACCGCGCAATTCGCTATAAATTTCGATTTACCATTCGTTAAGTTGTACTCCCCATATTGGTTATCGGTCCAAGCTTTAAACCCGAAGAAACCAATGCTACTGAAAGCAAGTAGACACAATGCGATCATTGAGACAGTGAATAAAGAGAATCTTTTCATATTACATTCCTTCGAATAGCAAAACAGATAAGGCTAACACCTTATATGGTATGCCATGTCGAAAAAATGTCAAAAGGCTTTATTCGTATCGATTTTTCATCTTGCAATATTTCGAACGATGTTCATAATCTTGTTTGAACGGCGATATACCATTCTAAATACGGTGAGCGTCTGGTGAATAGCGATAGGAAGTAAGTGATGAAGAAGTGGTTAAACGCATTATTAATGGCTAGCTCACTAACAGGCTGTGTGGTCTACCCAACTGAACGTGTTTATCTGCAGCCTATTATTCACACAGCGACCAGTAACACAGCTGCGAGTGAATTAGTTGCGAGTCAAAGTTGCGGCTATCATGCCGCTAAATACGATGGCTTGAAGCAAACCCTGAGTGACTCAACAATGACTGTTTTTCCGTCGTATGTTGAAGACGAGCCTTTATCATTTACTCTGGTAGCGCGATCGTCAGTTGCTGATTCAGCAGATGCGCTCCAGATGAAAGAGAATATTCGAGTTGTTATTAATGATGATAAATCATCTGTCTATCCATTTGCTGTTGTACAGATTTTTGAAAGAAGGCAAGGGGAAGTTATTTCTCGCTGGTATAAAGCGGAGATCGAGGTGCCAGCTAAGAACGTTAGATCATTAGGTATCTATGTCAAACCGTTTATGAAGATGGATACATCAGGTGCTGAGCCGGCTGAGATTGAGTTTAATTTTGAAAAGGCGGCTGTTTCTGATATTTATTATGGCTCGATTAATTGTTAAGTAAGGCTTAAGAGATGCAGCTAAGCGGCATTCACCACGTTGCGATTATTGTCTCTGACTACGAGAAATCAAAGCATTTCTACACATCAATACTCGGGTTGCATGTTGTTGCTGAAAATTACCGGCACGCAAGGGATTCATACAAACTGGATTTACAATTACCCGATGGCAGCCAGTTGGAAGTCTTTTCTTTTCCTGATGCGCCACAACGACCAAGCTACCCAGAAGCGCAAGGTCTACGTCATTTAGCCTTCACTGTTGCATCAGTAGATGATTATACAGCATACCTAGTTTCTAGAGGCGTCAGTGTTGAGCCGATCAGAGTGGATGAATTTACTGGTCGTCGATTTACTTTTTTTGCCGATCCTGATGGCTTACCGCTTGAGTTATACCAAGCCTGAATTTGTTAAGATAAAACAAGAGCAGCATCTAGACTGCCCTTGTTGATGAATGGATCTATGGTATTTGTTTGGGGCTAGAAAAGGTAAATGATAATGTCCTTGGCCCACAAGAAGTAAATAGCTGTGGCAACTGCCACAAAAACACCCCAACCAATTGCACCATTGCGCATTTTAGGCGCAGCCTGATCTGCGAGTTCCTTTTTTCCATGCAGCATAGGGCCAATAAGGTCGATGCTTTTTAAGCGATACAGCAAAATAGCGGCAAGGTGTAAACCAATTGCACCAAGTAGGAAGTCAAAATTTAGGGCATGAAGCTCAGTTAGCCGACTACTCAAATCACCGCTGACATACATAGCAAGTGGTCCTTCTGATACGATATCATCATTCGCAAATAAGCCTGTAGTGAGCTGTGCGGCAATGAGTACAAAGAAACCCAAGACCATGTAGCTCCCTGCTGGGTTATGGCCGATATCGCTTTTATGTGGGTGAGCCGTGTGGGCAGGTTTTGGCTGATGAAGCTCACCGAGGTGTTGAATGACTGCTCTCGGAGAATGGAACAGGCTTGCTAATTTAGCAGTCTCGCTGCCAAATAAGCCCCAAATCAAACGTGTAATAAGTAAGGCTAATAGTCCGTAGGCAATAGAAAAGTGCCAATCCATTAAACCTTCAGTCCCTGTATACCAAAGCCCAGCGATACAGATGGCTTGCAGCCAATGATAGCCGCGAATGAAGCCATCCCAAATTGTGGTTTTTGTGCTCATGGTTACGCCTATTTAACGAGTTGTTAATATATGCGTATTGTGTCATTGGTTATTTATGAATTCCATGCTTATGCGTCATATTTTCAATTGTTTACAATTCACTTAACTTTATACCAATCTAACTAAGTAACTGATCGTTCTTACTGGTTAAAATCAATGATAACTGCGTTATAGGTTTTGTTGATAGAACAACTGGCTATCTGCAATCTACGCCTTGTTTTCAGTGCTTTTTCCTGCGCAATCACCTGAACATTTACTTACCCAGATTGGTATTACCTATCAACCAGGCTGAAAATACCCAATATAAGAAAGGCCAGCATTATGCTGACCTTTATCGTTACTGAGCGGTATCGACCTAGGATGCTATTTAGCGGTTTTCAATTCGGTTGTAATCCAATAAGCCTGACTCAATGGGGTAATTACTTTGGTAAGTTTGATTCAAACGATCACTGAAAGGCCAGAATTCAGGGCTGGTACGGCGAACACCAAATTCATCGAGTAGTGCTCGATAACTTTCTTCTGACTTAACTGCTAATACTTTCTCGGTTAACGCTGGAAGTTCGGCTTCTTTTACGTACCAGAATGCACCAGGATAACTACCTAATATGCCTCTAACTAAGGTGACGTTGTCACGACTAAATAGTCGATTAGATTCTTCATCAAATAGGCTAGAGATATTTTTATGGGCACTGTTACGTACTAAGGTAAATAGCTGTGGGGCGGTATTGGTATCGTTAGGCTCAACCATGATATAGCTCAACTCAGGGAAAAGACTGACGTGTTCACCTTGGAGTCGACCAATGGTTGTTAACGCTGCGATCCCTTGATTGCTCAACGCTGCTGTTGATAGATCATAGCGGGTAGGTTGAACTTGAGCTAAGTGCGCTTTCAGTTTATCCAATAGCTCTTTTTTTGGTGTATCTGTTAAATATTTAATACCTGATGGCTGTTCAAACTCGTTGATATCACCCTGAATGAAGTGCTTTAGATCTGTACTCGCGCCCTGATACCAATCTGCGAGTTCTTGATGACGTACTTCTTCTGGTAATAACGATAAGAAGTTTGATTCGCCTTCCATACGCAAAAAGTCCATATACATGCGTGTGACAAGCTGGTGGCCGAAGTTACCATATACATCGAACCCAGCAACAAGTAAGTAATGTATGCGTTCAAGTAGTGAGTAATCTAATACCCAAGCAGTTTTTGGCTGCTCACCAACTAAGCCTTTAGTAACAGTTGCGCTATCAAAATGGCGGAAGACGGTCAGCGATGCATTTGGATTTATACCAGCACCGTCCCAAATAACCTGTGGGGTAAGGTGTTCACCATTTTTAAAGGTTGCTTCCATGAAATCATTTTTAGCGCGAAGGAAATCCCCTTGCTGCTTTGCATACCTCAACCAACTGGTAATTGGCAGAGTATTACTTTCTTTCTCGGCAGGCATACGAAGGTTATGTGCTTGACGCTCATAAAAAGCATTCACGCTAGGAAGATTTGCCATATCTGGGTCAACAAAAAACACCCAGAAGCGATCATTAATAACATTAAGCGCAAGCTGCCCACGGCATACAGGGCCTTTAATAAAGCCCATAATGGTATTTTGAGCGTTATCTAGCATGAATTTGTAGCGAGCTTCGACAGGAAGCTGGGTAAAACTCACCATAGGGTTGGCAGAAGAGACAGGATCGTAACTTGGTAACTCTGTGACCGTGTAATTCGGTGTTAGGAAGAGTTCTTCTAAACGTGCCATTTTGGCGTCACTCAAGGCATATGGCATGTGAGTTTTATCAACGATAGTTTCACGAACTTGAACGAAACGGTAGTAGACACGATCAACATTAGGGGCATCAAATGGGCGGCGAGTCGCAATAAGGTCAACAGGTTTACCAGGCGCGGTGCGTGAGCGAACTAAGTTGAAAAATACAGGTTGCTCTTCGTCATCGAAATACAGGTGTGCAACGAATAGATGCTCGAAAATGTAACGACTGGTTAGCTGCTGTTTGAGAGAGTCACCGTTGAGGAAGGCTTCCCAATCTTTGACTTTTTCAAGTGTTGATTGCGGCGCTGGCGGTACGCTTGCCATTGGTGCTCCAGCCTCTAGCCAAGACATTAAGGTGTTATTCTCATTATCAGCCAACTGCGGCAGGCCATAAGGCATACCCCATTCAGGATAATCTTGCTCGTATTTGGCCATTTCTTCGATGGTTGGGCACTGCTGATCGCGATCTAGCGAAAAGTCCCATTCATCATGATCCAGCACTTTTTGATTTGGCAAAGGGTGGGCTTGTTTTAGCTGTAACATACGTGCCATAACACCAGCTTGTGTGTTGGCTTCCGCAGACTGATCACGTTCGTTTAGGACAGGGTTAAAGCCAAGCTCTCGCCATTGTTCGGTCGATTGCGCATCAATGAACATACGGGTGAGGTTGGAGGCTAATAAGCGTGTCCCTTCATAGACTTTCTCTTTGTGGGCACCGCGATCGATACCTTCAGCCGATGACATTTTCAGCTGACACGGTGCGTCATAGCAGGCATGGCAAACAACGCAGCGGTTTTCAATGATAGGTTTAACTTCGGTGAGGTAGTGTTCTGCAACTTTAGAATACGAAGGCGCAATACGATCGCGAGGTATGGATTCACCGTAGAGTTGATCGTAATTTAGGCCGGCATATACCGCACACCCAGAGAAGAGAACTGTTGTAAGAAAAACAATGAAGCGTTTTCTATTTTTCACTGTTGGGAAAATCATGGAACCACGTGCCTGCTTTGTTGGATTATAAAGATTTAAAATATTTTTTTATTAAGTGATTATAACATGAGATGCGCAGATCACATCTTGACGAAAAGGTAGTAATAACCATAGCTTAACTTTGTATTCTTCGTTGCTCACGGTGCGCGCTAAGCATAGAGTAGAAGCAATATTGACTATCGTCAGCATAACCATAGGGGAGTAGGCATGTTTGGTTTGAAAACAAAAGGCAGAGACGGTGTTTCCTCTGGGGTGTTTCTTATCGGATTCGGTTTGTTGTATCTCACACAGTGGTGGTGGCCTGGTTTGATGATACTGCTAGGAGTGACAGGCATCGTCGATATTGTGATGAGCGGACATTGGAAAGATGCGCTAAAAACGGCCGCTGTTTTTCTTATTGCTGCCGCAATGCTTTGGGGCTTGGTTTGGACAGGAATCATGTGGAGTATTTTGATTCCAGGTACATTGATTGCGGTTGGGATCTTTTTAGTCTATCGCGGTTTTAAATAAGACATCTTGTTCATTGGTAGCGTGTACCCAGTATAAACCTGATTTCTCACAAAAAATTAGGCTTAGATGATTATGGTGGTAAAGCAAGTGGTTGAATGCAACTTGGCGTCCATCGTAGATCACTTGCTCGTGCTTTTCATTTTCTAGGGCAAGTGAAGACTGGTTAAGGCTATTCGTTTTGTTTGGTTGATAGGCCCAGTGGAACATTTCTGGGGTGATTTTAATGTAAGCCATCACATTTGGTATGTCATCAGTTGGTATTGCTTGGTAGTTTGCAGCTTTAATAGAAAGCACGTGATGTAGCTTACTATTCTTATTGGCAATATAAGAGATAGATGAGTATTTAAAAGCATTATTTGGTTCGTTAGAAATGAAATAATGGATCACTTTTGATTGAATTTTTGAATCATCAATATAATTCAAAAACACTTTTGCCGCGGGTTGACGTGCAAAGTCTGTCTGAATTTTGGCCGTGTCTTTTAACTCGCCTTCGTTACTCAGAATGTAATTTTCAAAGGTCGGCCAGTCTTTCAATCGCATGCTATAGGACAGGTCCGTGCCTTTTATGCATGTGCTGTCATCATCAAGTTCACACCAAGCGATTGAATAAATGTCTTCATTTTTATAAATGTAAAGCCGGTGATTTTCAAGAATACGTGGGCTATGTAGAGCATTATAAGACTGATAAAGCGCATTCATTTTACTGGTGAGATCATCCAGTACATCGTCATCTTTACCAACAACAAGTATTTCGTTTGTGTCTAATGAAATCTGACGGGAATGGAAGTCTTGCAGGTTCAGTGTTGGGCTTGATTCATATTTGAATAATACAATGATGATAACAAACACACAGATGACTGCGAGAAATGAATAACTGATACGCTTAGTACGGCTTGATTTATTTGTCTTTTTATCGTGAGGTAACTCACCTAGCGCGAGAACTTCAAAATGGCAGATTTGATAACCAAGACGTGGCACCGTCTCTATAATTTCGCCCTTTTTGGATTCCTGTAGTTTTATTCGCAATGAACGTATTACTTGGAACAGCGATGCTTCTGTAACTTCACGTTCAGGCCAGCCAGCTTTAATTAGAGCTTGTTTCGTTGAGGGGCGATGGCTGTGCGCTAGCAGATAATTAAGAATACAGCGCTCAGATTGGTTTAATTCTTGCGTTGCATTATCAGATTTAATAATACCTAGGCTTGGAATAAAGCAAACACCAGTGGGAAATTTGATTTGTTCGGCCTGAGACATATTTCTATTATCGCTATGGTTAACTATAGGGCGAGATACACTGAAATTAACAAGAATATTGCTGTCAGGTATTTATGGTGTGAACAGGTATTAATTAGCTATGTTCATCATTGTTTTAACTAATTAGAAATTACAGGATAGCAACGATAAAGGGAAGTTTCCTTCCCTTTAATTACAGGATTATTTTTTGAAAATTTCCTGGAATTCACGCTTCATTGGTGGATTACGACGAGCTTGCTTAAGCTGCTTAGTCAAATCCTTCACGCAGTTAGTTAGTACTTTGTCTAATAGTACTGCTTTGTAATCTTCTTGCTCTTCAGCGCTCATATCTTCAGGTAGTTTTGTATCTTGGAATTCACCAAGGAAATCAACACCAGAGTATGTTTGGCTTAATGCAACAAGTGCGTGGAATTGTTCGAAGTTATCAAGAACATTTTGTGCACTACCTGGAAGTGTATTCCACGCTTCACGAGAAGATGACTCAGAAACGTTATAAACACTTACAAGCATTTCAATTAGCTCTTCAGGAACTTCTTCAAACGCCGCTACTTGACGAAGTTCTGGTGAACAGTCATCCAATGATAGTTTTGTTTCTTCAACGATTTGCTCGTCTTTTTTCTCGATCTCAGACATAGAGAGTTCCTACAGCTTAGTATGAATAAGGAGGGGAATCCTAATGCCCCTCCGATAAAAGTCAATAAGATGTTTATTTTATTGAGCATTCACGGCTTATCATGGCTAAAGCGGTGAAGAGTCGCACTTATCTGAGCTCAAAATTGTAATCTAGGTCACGCTGATGTGTACAAAATGACCTATGTGACGACATCGCCTAGGAAGGCTAGATATATGTGCTATAAATAACAATATACAAATCTATTTATATCAATAGGATGCTTTCATGGAAGCAATGCGTGTCTTATTAGTTGATGATGTTCATTTAGAGCGTATGCAACTTGCTATGCGATTACAGCGTCTTGGTCATGTTGTCGAAGCTGTGGGATCTGGCCATGAAGCCATAGAAAAGTACCCATTGTTTGATCCTGACTTGGTGTTACTCGATATCAGTATGCCCGATATGAGTGGTGTTGATGTGGCGAAGCAGCTTCGCCTGCAGCATGAAGAATGGGTACCCATCATCTTTTTAAGTGGCCACGATGAGCCAGAAATGATTGCTAAAGCTATTGATATGGGCGGCGACGATTATTTGGTAAAACCCGTCAATAAAATTGTCTTGGCCTCAAAACTTAAAGCAATGCAACGTATTGCGCACATGAGACACAAACTCAAAGAAGCTTCAGTACAATTAGAGCAAGCGAATGAGCGCCTTTCACAGCAAGTGAATGAAGATGGCTTAACTAAATTAGCGAACAGGCGACATTTAGATCAAAAATTGGCTGAGCTCATTTCAATGCATGGTCGGAACAACTTTTCGCTGACGATCATCATGATCGATGTCGATCACTTCAAGCCCTTTAATGATTACTACGGTCACTTGGAAGGTGACAGGTGCTTGCAGCTGGTTGCTGGTGAACTCAAATCTACTTTTAGTCGAGCTGGTGAGTTGGCTGCTCGTTATGGTGGTGAGGAGTTTGTGGTCTTGATCAGTAACTGTGATAAAACGCAAGCAGTAAGAGAGTGTGAACGTTTGAAGCAATGTATCAAGAAACTCGAAATACCCCATTCAAAATCGACTACCTCTAACATTATCACAGTAAGTCAAGGCATGGTTTCTTGGGTACCAACAGGCTTGGAAACACCAGAAAACATGTATCAGATCGTAGATAAGGTGCTCTACAAAGCGAAGGAACAAGGGCGTAATCGCTTTGTTGCTGCAGAATTTACATAATAGAAAAAGCCAAAATAGAAATATAATGAGGGAGGCATGAAGCCTCCTTTTTTATTATGCGTTAGCTACGATTTGGTGTGTTCGGGTAAACATAAAGAGAGGTTCAATTAACGTCTCTTTATGTTTGAAAGTAATTGCTAGTATTTATTTAAGGAAGGGAGCTTTAAAGAAGCGATTTGTTTGCTGCTTTATGCATCAGTTTTTATTGGTATCAAATGGTTTGATCATGAAAAAAAGACCGAGAGCAAAAACTGCGCCTAGCGTATCGGCAAGCATATCTTTTTGCGCATCCCAGATATCGCCCTGTGACCCTAAGAACTCAATTCCAGCTTCGCCACCAGCGATAATGGCGTACCACCATTCAATAATTTCATAACCTGCCGCGACAGCCATAATCGCAAATAGAGCGAAAAAGGCCGCGAGATTGGGTTTGCATTCCCCACGTCTTACTAGCCATTCTGCGATGGGAAAGGCGTAAAAACCAACAGTGAAATGTGCTACACGATCAAACATATTACGTTCAGTGCCAAGAAGGCTGTTAAACCAATCGAAGGGGACATTCGCAAACGTATAATGCGCTCCGACAGTATGGCCGATGAGCCAGCAAAACATCAGTATGTAGGCGGTGTGACTAAACTGAAACTTAGGATAAGTGAACATTAGAAACAAAAAAATGATGATCACTGGGATAACTTCCGCCACCCAAACTTCACGAAAAACGGGGTTAATACCTAAGGCTATAAACACAATGCTAAAGATTAAGGCTAAATAATGGGGAAGGGCTGGTGGTAAAAACTTCATTATATGGTTCCCTATACCTGTAAGACATTGCTAACTATGGCAAAAATGTGCTTCAGAAGGAATAGCCTATTTCTCATTGTTTGGGATTACTCAATTGACGTTAACACTGGTGACAATCGGGATTTAACTGACTTTTCTATACTTTACACTAGATTATCGGCTAAGAATTTGTGTTATAATCCGTTGCTAACATTTTTCACTCCAGTGTGACCAAAGTCACTATGGGTGAGTAATTAAACAAATTTGTACATCTATAACGCTGTAAGCGTTTTTACCGGAGCATCATTTTGCATTTTAAAGATCTTGGATTAGACCAGCGACTGTTAAAAAAAATCAACAACCTAGGGTTTGATCAAGCGACTGAAATTCAACAACAAGCAATTCCAGTAGCCATGCTTGGCAAGGATTTGTTGGCCTCATCAAAAACGGGCTCTGGTAAAACATTGGCATTTTTACTGCCTGCGATGCAGCGTATGTACCGTAGTAAGCCATTTACTCGTCGTGATCCGCGTGTGGTTGTATTGACGCCAACACGTGAGCTTGCGAAACAAGTTTTTGCTCAGCTTCGCACCCTGAACGCAGGCACACCATACGATGGTGCCTTAATTGTTGGTGGCGAAAACTTTAACGATCAAGTTAAAGAACTACGTAAAGACCCTATGTTCGTGGTTGCAACGCCGGGTCGTCTTGCCGATCACCTTGAGCACAAGAGTACTTACCTTGATGGTCTAGAAATGCTAATTCTTGATGAAGCAGACCGCATGCTTGATCTTGGTTTTGAAGCGCATTTACGCAGTATCCACAACGCGGCCAACCACCGTCGTCGTCAAACATTAATGTTCTCAGCTACGCTGGACCATAATGATGTATTGGATATTGCAACCGATATGCTAGATGCACCAAAGCAAATTGCCATTGGTAGCTCTGCAGAAGAACATAAAGACATTACCCAACGTTTCATGCTGTGTGATCACCTAGATCACAAGCAAGCATTACTGGATAAAATCCTTGAAACGGAAGATTACAAGCAAGTTATCATCTTCACTGCAACGCGTGATGATACTGAACGTCTAACAAAAGAGCTGAACGAGCGTAAGCTAAAAGCTGTCGCATTGAGCGGTAACTTAAACCAAACGCAACGTAACAGCATCATGAGTCAGTTTGAGCGTGTATGTCATAAGATTCTTGTGACGACAGATGTCGCTTCTCGTGGGCTTGATATCGACAACGTATCGCACGTTATCAACTTCGATATGCCTAAACACGCTGAAGAGTATGTACACCGTGTTGGTCGTACTGGCCGTGCGGGTAACAAAGGTGATGCGATTTCTTTAATTGGCCCTAAAGACTGGCGTAGCTTTAAGAATGTTGAATCATTCTTACAGCAAGACATTTCATTCACCACGATTGAAGGTCTAGAAGGTAAGTTCAAAGGACTTAAACCTGCACCTAAGAAGAAGTTTGTTAAGAAGAAAACGACAAACAAACCTGTTGCAGCGAAGAAATCAACAGCACCAAAAGCGAAGAAGAAAGTGGATAAGCGCTTTTACGATAACGTGGCTGTGGGTGAAAACGTGTTTATGCCTAAGAAACGTAAGCCTGCTAACCCAAGCGCTGAAGATTAATATCAGCCTGTAAGCATTTGAATAATGAAAAACCAGCCAATTGGCTGGTTTTTTGTCTTGTATGTCGTCAAATACCCATTTAACGCATATCGGTATGATCAGAACTGATAAGCAGCGGAGACTTTAATGTTTCTACCTGGTTCATTATCAGTTAAATCAATTCCTCGTGCCGATCCTGTGCGAGAAGCATGCGATGCGTATTGCGCATCGAATAGGTTATCGACACCAAATGTCATGACTAAGCCATCCACTTGGTGCGGCGCCCATTGCGCAAAGAGGTTATGCACATTGTAAGCATCTTTGACTGCAGTACCTGTCATCACATTATCTTCTTCTAGTACAAACTGCGAACGCCAACCTAGGTATAAATCTAGATCATAAATGGTGTAATCCAGGCTCAGATTAATACTGTCACCCATGTCGGTGCTTCGCTTGTTTCCATCAAGAATAGGGGTGTTATTCGTTGTATTCTTGTTATCAGATTTAGCGTAAGACAATTTAGAACTAAAGGCGTCATACCCATAAAAAATGCTGGCTTCAAAACCTTTAATTTCAGCATCACCGTTATTATAAATATCGTACTGGCGTTTAGCGCGGTTATAGCCTGTTTCTAAATGGTCTTTTAAGTCCGTTTTAAACACGGTGAGGTTAGACGCAAAGCTGTGTTGTCCTATGTCGTAACTGAACTTAGCACCACCTTGGGTATTTAGCCCCGTTTCAGCTTTGATATCATCGGCAAGATAAGCCACTTCTTGGTATTTAATAAAGGACTCAAGCAATTGTGGTGCTTTGAATAATGAGCGCGTACTTGCAAAGAAAGTAACATGCTCATTGAGTACATAGTCGGCTGCCAGTGCCCAAGTTACATCACTGAACGAAGTATTACTTGTGAAAGCATCTCGTTTAAAGTGGTCGTAACGGATCCCTGGTGTCATTGAGAATGCTTCTGTGAATTGGAATCTGTTTTGTAGGAAAACAGCACTGGCTGTGCCTTTTTCTGATAACGCAGAACCCGCACCATATTGGCTCTTACTTTTTTGCTGATTATAGTCAACTCCATAGGTGAAGCGGTTATCAATGCTGCTGAGTGTTAGTTCACTTGTGGCCGTTACGCGAGCACCAGTGTTGGTATTAATCGCAGTGTTGACGGAACGACGGTTACTTGGCCAGCGGCCAGGAATAGCAGATTCATCACGTTCTAGATCAATGGTATTTCTATATAAACTACTCTTTATACTGAAGGCTTCGTTGTGGTTATAGCGATGGTTTAGCGTTAATGTGTCTCGATCATATTGAGTAGGGATAAGCGTTGTTTTTGATAGCGAGGTATTCGCGCCGCCTGACATATCAGGCCGCGGGCTATAGTCGCCTTTGTCACGATAGCGATCATAGGTTAATTCAAAGCGCTGTTTATCTGTCGGCTCCCAGCCTAATTTAGCGAGAATGTTGTTAACTTTGCCTTCAGCACCGATTGTCTCCTTGCCTTCACCATCTTTGAAATTCCCGCGTTTGATCATGTAACCATAGAGCATGGCGTCAATGGTATCGGTTAATTGGCCATAAACCGTCGTTGACCCTTGTTGTGCGTCATTACTGGCATATCCACCAAAAACACGTGCGCCATATTGCTCATCAGGGCGTAATAAGTCTTTGGCATTTTTGGTTTCGAAATGAACCGCGCCACCAAGGCCACCATTCACAACAGAATTTGCACCCACTTGAATATCGACAGCTTTAATAATGTCAGGGTTAAGTGTGAGGTTACCTATGTGGTGAAACATATTGGCGTATTGAGAGGCGCCATCTAAACGAATGTCTAAATCCGTTTCGTTAAACCCCCTGATATTAATGCGCTGATTGACGGAGTGAGTGCCGCCCACATCGACACCAGGAATATCGCGTAATAAGTCTGAAAGGTGATCCGCTTGTTTAACGGAGATGTCTTCATCACCTAGGTACTCTGACGAGCTAGAGACCTTTGTACCCCATACGACAACCTCTTCCATATGAGAGGTGACATCTTGCTGATCATCAGCGAAGGCAGGCTGACAAAACAATGCAGCAGCAATAGAAAAACTAAGCGTAGATAGCGGCATTGATTGGCGAAATGATGTAGATGAGCACTTATGGCTTTGATTGTTATTTTTATGGCTTGGCATGTTAATCCCTAACGATCGCATTATGTAATGATCTTAATGATATTTATTCGCGATTGATAATATGTTGCAATCAAAGCAGAATGAAGTAATTAACGTAATGCGTAATCGTCTGTGGGTTATGACAAATCATCGCCCAAATATTTAAAGCGAGAATAGGATGCAAAATGTTTAGAAGCACCAAAAGGAATGAACAGTGATAGGGGACAGTAATGAAAACGGAAATCGAACTTCATCCGTGATGGGACGACGTGTCGTTATGACATCAAAGGTTGAAGAGGTAGAGAGTAAGAATAATCGTGCTGAGTGCACTGAATCTGAATCAACACGTGCGAGCACCAATACCCCTATTCAAAAAATTATTACGTCGCAAAAAACTGAGCGTAAAGTGTTAGTTGAGGGGCAATTCTTAGCCGAACGATTTCCTTCGGGCATTTCCGTTATGGGCGGCGATATTCATGAGCTCGCTAATACTACTGTCTTAGCAACTGCCGGCAGAGCACTGCACATGGTCATAGTGTTAGATGGTCAATTAGGTTTTGGTTATGATGAGCAAGATTTTCATTTACGTGGGCAAGTGCGCTGCGCATCGTCGATTAGCTCTACAGACCCCGTACCGACAGCTGTGATTGTCGATATTAAAAGGCGTTGCTCGTTTAGACGCTATTTAACAAAAGGGCGAGTGCGAAAAATCAATATTATTGTCCCTCATGCTTGGTTTGAACGTACGCCAGCAGATGAAAGTGGATCGAGAGATGCCTTTTGGCAACACTTTAGTCAGCATCTTTCAACGGTAGAATGGCAACCCTCTCAAAATGTGTTGAGCTACTGTAACGAGATGCTGACCGCCATTGATTTCGATGATAAATGGCAGCGTAATATTTATATTGAAACACGCGTCACCGCGATTATTGGTGAAATGGTAAATGATGTTATTCAGATGCCGATCAAGCCAAGCTATCAGCAAATTACGGATCCGATTCATACATCAAGCGAACACTACGATGTACTTTGTGCTGCGATAGAGTATATAGAGTCTTATTTACATACTGATTTAACGCTTGAAGAGGTAGCGAAACAATCAGCGATGAGTGTGAGTGCATTGCAGCGTAAGTTTAAAGATACCTTCTCGTGTACTGTGTTTGACTATATACGACAGCGACGGCTGGCTAAAGTGAAAGAAGCGATGGACAAAGAGAAGATAACAATTGGTGAAGCGGCGTATATGGCGGGCTATAACCACCCGTCAAATTTTATTACAGCATTTAAGCGCCAGTATGGTGTCACGCCTGGTGAGTTGACCAATTCTTGAACAAAATTAGATGTTTTTTTCAATATTCGGCTTTACTTGTTGTTATCGATGACATTTTTCTGACATTGACTCAGTGTTGAGTGCTAAACTAATCGCATGAAAAAAACTGCTTTGCTACTTTCACTATTCTTTTCAGCGGCTTGTACGGCGTCAGTACAAAGCTTGCCTGAACGTTTAGATGCTGTTCGCTCTGATTTATTGTTGAGCGAACCATTAGCAACGTATGATTTCCGCCAGCTACAAAGTTTATACCCACATGCATTATTAAAGCCTTCGAACTTGTTACCGCAAACGGCAAAATATCCTCTTAAATCAATGACCCGGCTTTATGCTAGTGCGCAAAGCTGTAAAGGACCTTGGCCTGTTAGCCCGCTTGTGACGCAACCTGTGGTCTATACACGTGCAATTTGTAATAACACTAAATTGCCAGCAGGCTGGTTTATTCGTTCAGGTTATATTCATCCAGGTGGTGGTAGTTATGCATACCGATATATTCAGCACCACCCAGATAAAGCTGAGAGTTTGTCGCGTTTTCTTCATATTCAAGAAAAGCCGCTAGCACCAACCAATACTGAGTTAGGTCGTTTACAGCGCATGAATAGTGAAGAGATCGATGTCTTCATTGCGGGTGCTGAGGCATTTGTGTCTAACGGTGAATTGTGGATCCGTAACGGCAACGAATACCATGTCTATGGTCAGCCAACTTGGTCGGTGGTATTAGAACGCTACCAGATCTTGTTTAAACGCTTAGACAATACCGATTTTTGTTTAGCAAAAACGGGTAATGTTTGCTGGCAAGACGAAGATCGCTCGCAAGTCACTTTCTATTTACTGGTTGGCTTAGCGGTAGCTAATATTGCTTTGTTAGTGGGTTGGGGTGTTTACCGCTTACGTATTCGACGAAGAGCAATGCAAGAGCGTATGCTGGTATTACAAATACTGACGCATGAGCTGCGTACACCGATCGCTAGTTTAGCGATGACAGTTGAAGGTTTTCGCCGTCATTTTGATGCTTTGCCTGAATCACTCTATGATGAGTTCAGAAGGTTAACCGATGATTCACGGCGTTTGCGCCAATTGGCGGAAGCCAGTAAAGACTATTTACAGGCGAACCAGCAACAATTAAGCGTTGCGCCTGTCGAGTCGTTTAACGAATGGATTGAATACTTGGCTGAGCCGTATGACGTTAACTTGGTACTGCCTGAAGATAGAGCGGTGTCACTCAACGTATACTGGCTTGGTACGTGTATAGATAATTTATTATCTAATGCACAAAAATATGGCGTAACGCCAATTACATTAACGTCATCGTTCAAGGATGGAAAACTGATCATTAAGGTTGAAGATAATGGTCAGTTGGGGGCTAAAGACTGGTCCCGATTACGCAAACCCTTTGTTAGTGAAAAAGGCTTAGGGCTTGGTCTTACAATTGTTGAATCGATGATACGTAGAATGGGGGGGCGCATGAAACTGATTGGCCCACCTACCACATTTATTTTGGAGATACCGTGTGAATCAAACTCTGCTACTGGTTGAAGATGACCACAACCTTGCTGATGGTTTGCTCGAAGGATTGAAACAAGCAGGCTACGAGTGTTTATATGCCGACTGTGCAACAAAGGTTGCTGATTTGTGGGGTAAAGCCGATTTAGTCGTGCTAGATCGCCAACTGCCAGAAGGTGATTCACTGACTTACCTTGATGGCTGGCTTACGATCAAGCAAGTGCCCGTTATTTTACTTACTGCTATGGTTTCTGTAACCGATAAGGTTATGGGACTAGATTCAGGTGCTAAAGATTATCTGACTAAGCCTTTTGCGGAAGAAGAGCTACTTGCACGTATTCGTGTACATTTACGTAATGGCGACAAAACAGCGCCAGCCGCTAACATTATTAAAGTGGGCGAAATTGCGATTGATCTGGATAGCCGTGCAGTTACTCATAATGATGAAAGTATCACGCTAACACGGACTGAATTTGAACTGCTTGTCTTTTTAGCTAAGCATGCAGGGCGTGTATTTACTCGTGATGAGTTGCTGGATCAGGTGTGGGGGTACAATCACTATCCAACCACGCGAACCGTTGATACTCATATTCTACAGCTTCGTCAAAAACTGGCGGGCATTGAAATTGAAACCTTGCGTGGTGTGGGCTATCGAATGAAAGCGGCTGATTAATGAAGCTGCTGCGGCTTTCAGCGTGTCTATTTATGCTTCACTCGGTGTTTTATACACCGAGTGTTTTCGCACAATGGTTCTTAGGACAAGATTTATACACGGTTGCCCATCAGCGTTTGCTGGAAGGAAACACATCTGAAAGTTTCGATACCATCATTCAAGCATGGCAACAAAGCCCCGCTGTAGAACAACGCAATAATCTTGATGACTTGCTAAACCTAGCAATCACAGAGGACTGTGGCCGCAGCTTAACCCAAAATGTTTTGCCGAACTGGTTGTCGAATTTATCGATTCGTCGTGAAGTCATTCAGAATTTGAACCAAGTGATGTTGAAGCTATCGGTAACTGGGGCTGCTCGTGTGCCTATTACAGATGTGACGTTTGCACGCTGGCCTGACAGCACACTTATTTCTAGTTCGCCCGTAAGTGAAGAAAATGGTGACTTTTCTGTTGAAACGAAACGACTGGAACTTCCTATTGCGGGCGGCTTATATAAAATTACGCTAACGAACGAAAACAAAGAAAGTTGGAGTTCGTGGGTATTACTCACTTCACCGTCAATCAAGCAAAAGATAGGCTGGAAAGACAGCAAGAATTGGCGAATTGAAAAGTCGCAATTGCCGAATCAAGCATGCCCGTCGCCTGTGTTGTCTATTAACCTTTATGATCTGAATGATCTTAGTTGGACACCTGTCTGGACGGAAGAGATCGATGGCCGCCTACCTACAACACTACCTGACATTGATGTGCCAGATGGACGTTATTGGTTAAGCGTTGGCTTGATCGAAAGCCGATGGCAAGGGGATGTGTCTATCTTGGATATTCAGCGCATAACTAGGCCTGTTGATGCACAAACTGCCATTGAAGCTGAAGAGACTAAAGAATAAAAAATAAGGATCCATATACCCCGTCCATCACTCAAACCCCTGTGTAGTCGCCTTGACCGCTCATAATCTGTACTGATCATATCGTCTAATCATAAAGATGTATTTTACTTATAACTTTAAAGGTGTATTATTAATGCATCTTTAAAGTTGAGTAATCACCATGATGCAAATCCTTGATAACGAGAAAGAACAGAAAATCATGCCGCTGTTCCGTCTTGCTTTCCGTCCCTTTTTTCTAGCTGCCAGTGCCTTTTCAGTTATCGCTATGGTGGTTTGGGCTTTATTCTGGGCAGGTTTACTGGGCAATCATCAGCTCATGTACGGTAACCCTGTATGGTGGCATAGCCATGAAATGCTGATCGGTTTTACTGGGGCCGTTATTATCGGCTTTTTGCTGACGGCCGTTCAAAATTGGACCGGTAACCCAGGTGTCAGAGGCAAAAAGTTGGCTGCTATCTTTGGCTTGTGGTTAATAGCACGCGTAGGTTTGTTATTTGGACAACCTCATGTTATCTGGATGATCATCGATCTCAGTTGGATCCCGCTTGCAGCTTACTTTTTGGCCAAACCAATCATTGAGCGTCGCCAATGGAATAATTTGTTTTTTACACCTTTACTGATTTTGCTGACGCTTATTAACGCGGCTATGCACCTTAATAGTTTAGGTTTTGCACAATTTGATCAGCACCAATTAACATTGGCATTGGTTACTGTTATTTCAGTGATTGTGCTGGTGGTTGGTGGACGTGTGATTCCATTCTTTACATGGCGCGGTACAGATACAGCGCAAATCACGCGTCCTGAGAAAATTGAATGGTTGGCACTGATTCCTAGTTGGTTATTGCTGCTTAACGTATTGCTGCCTGTTCCTGAAGCGATTAATCAGTATTCGCTACCAGCTTTATTCCTGATCACGGGTATCAGTAATTTAGTTCGTTTTGCTCGCTGGCGTACATTTAGTACTTGTAAGGTGCCATTACTGTGGTCATTGCATTTTGCCTATGCCGCAATGATCGTTGGAATGTTATTATTAGGCGTTCATTATGCTGGTGGCCCTGTGGGTTATAGTAGCGCATTGCATTTCATTACTGTAGGTGGAATGGGCGGTATGATCCTAGCGATGATGGCGCGAGTGTCATTAGGGCATACGGGACGTAACCTAAAGGTCGGGCGTATTGTTATCGCCGCGTTTGCTATCATGATTGCTTGCGTGCTTGTCAGAACGTTGGTGGTTATGCTGCTACCTGCAATGACCCTTAATGGATACATTATTTCAGCCATCTTATGGGCCGTCGCATTTGGTATTTTTACGATAGTGTATTTCCCTATTTTAACTAAACCTCGCTTGGATGGTCGTCCAGGTTAAAACGAGAGGAGTGACACCATCGCCAATTGGCTATAGAATGTCGCTCCTTTCAAGATATCAGGCGCATTATTATCATGTTTAATTCAACTACACTGACTCACGCAGAACAACAAATTGCCGCAGAACGTATTCACGAGCTAATGGCAAACGGTATGAGCAGTGGTGAAGCTATTCAGACAATCGCCAATGAAATCCGTGAATCTGCAGCGCGTGCTAAAGCGCAACAAAAATCTGAGCAAGAGTTAGCAGAAGACTTTGACTCTGAATAAGTGACTCAGAATAAGTAATTAGGAATAAACAAAGCGCTGGATTCGTAAGGCGAGAAGCTTAAGTTAGCTCATGATACGAAACGCTGGTTTATGAATGATTCGAGAGAACGGCACCTTCTAATGGAGGTGCCGTTTTTTTATCCAAATTGTGCGTCAAATCTCATACAAAAAACCGAGAATCAGCAACCCTGTTAAGTTCAAATATACTAATACTGTAATTAAGGCTAATGCCTGTTTCTTATTCAAGATTCTATTGCAGCCAGTAATGAGTTAACACCATGGGAAAGCGGACATCCATTTTGTATGAAGGTGAAAAGAAATGAATAATCGTTATCTAAAAGCGCGGACCTTAGCAAGGAGCAAGCACAGTGGGCAGTATTATGGTGAACTTCCTTATTATGTGCATTTAGAAGCGGTTTCACGTTTAGCGACACCCTTTGGCACAGATGCAATGATCATCGCACAACTTCATGATGTGATGGAGGATACAGAAACAACGGTTGATGAACTCGCATCAGATTTTGGCTTTCTTGTTGCCGATGCTGTGAATTACATGACTGATGGCAAGTTAGAAGATCGCGCTAAACGCAAAGCCATGATTAACCAACGACTCGCTTCGTTAGATGCTGATGAAGAATCAGCAAGATTGGCGCTGATCGTTAAAGCGTGTGACAGGCTTGCAAATGTGAGAGCCAGCAAGTCATCCTCAGAGCGTCATTACGATATGTATAAATTAGAGCATGCATCTTTTAAAGAAGCTGTGTATCGCAAAGGATTATGTGAAGCTATTTGGTGGGAACTGGATAATTTGATTGATCCTATGACAGAACAGTAATGTTCATGATGTCTTTTATCTGTTTCGTAAAGTGCGCGTCATAAAGTCATTAACGTAAAAAGAAAAGATCAGGCCAGAACCTGATCTTTTTTATGTGCTGGTAAACATCAGGGTGATGTTTGTATCTGTATCGCTAGCCTTATGAAATAGTCACGGGGATAGCAAGCTCGTAGATTAATCGTAAATCGTAGGGATAGGCTTACGTTTGTGCTGAGTCGCTTTGTAAATGCTGATTAGGCGCTCAGAAACGTGGGCTTCTACCACTTTCCCTTCTAAAAAGTCATCAATTTGATCGTAGCTAACTTGCAGCGCATCTTCGTCAGCTTTTTGAGGCGCTAATTCTTCAAGATCAGCTGTTGGAACTTTAACAACTAGCTGCTCTGGGGCACCGAGCTTTGCCGCTAATGCACGTACTTGACGTTTATTTAAGCCAAATAAAGGAGCAAGGTCGCAGGCGCCATCACCAAACTTAGTATAGAAGCCCGTAATATTCTCAGCCGAGTGGTCTGTCCCCAAGACTAGACCGCCAACAAGGCCAGCGATTTCATATTGTGCAATCATACGGGCACGTGCTTTTACATTGCCCTTAACGAAATCAATTTTAGCGGAGTCGTTTGGTATAAGCCCTGTACCTTCAAGTGCGAGTAGGGTACTTGCGTGTGCGCCATCTACGCCATCTTTAATATTGACGCTAACAGATTGTGAAGGCTGAATGAAAGATAACGCGATTTGCGCTTCATCTTCATCTTTCTGCTCGCCATATGGAAGACGTACTGCGATAAACTGATGATCTTGCGTGCTTGATTCGGCATTGAGTTCATTAACCGCCAGCTGTGCTAAGCGGCCACAGGTTGTAGAATCTACGCCACCACTGATCCCTAATACAATTGATTTACAGCCTGATTGCTTCATCGTGTTTTTAATAAAAGCGACACGGCGTTGAATTTCAAAATCCACGTCAATTTCTGGTAGAACGCGCATTTCTGCACGAATTAGCTGTTCCATCGTTACATCTTCCTCGGGCTTTGCCCAAATTGTGTTCACTTGAATCCAAAATGGCTACAATTGTGAATAAATGCGTTAAAGCTTTAGCAAAATCATGCGATAACTCTAACTGATGATCAATGCTATTCTGGCATTTATTTACAGAAACGCATAAATAAGAGGCTTAAACGCATGTCACAATCTATTGCTGTATTTGGGAGTGCTTTTAATCCACCCAGTTTAGGTCATCTGTCTGTTTTAAAGCGACTATCACGTTTTGATCGAGTTTTGCTATTACCAAGTTATGCCCATGCATGGGGTAAGGTGATGCTTGATTATGATGCGCGTTGTGAACTGGTGTCTGCTTTTATTGAAGATAGTGGGCAAGCAAACCTTGAGCTATGCCGTATCGAAGAGACTATGGCGGTTGGTGATGAAGCGATCACGACGTATGCAGTATTAACAGAGCTACAAAAACAGATCCCTGACGCTGAGTTAACTTTTGTGATTGGCCCAGACAATTTGGCAAGTTTTCATAAGTTTTATAAGGCAGATGCGATAACAGCGTCATGGCAAGTGCTTGCTTGTCCTGAAACGCTAAAGATAAGAAGCACATTAATTCGTGATAAACTTGCAGGGAGTTGCTCTGTTTCACAGCTAACAACACCCAAAGTAGCTACTATGCTAATGGAAGACCCTCGATTTAAGTTTGGATGATCCTTGTATTGGATAAGTAAGCCCAAGTGATTTATAAGGCATTGTTTTGAGTGTATGTAAGATCAAATTAACGTTACTAGGTATCAGCGGTGTTTTATTCATCTCTGCTGACGCTTTTGCACTCTCCTGTAACCCTTATTCAGCGGCATCTGTTATTTCCAGCGAAGATACCTTGCATGATCGCCGCTGTAGCTTAGTGACTCTTCCTGAATACCTTATTGATCCTGATCTACTTAACTACAGTGATTCGCCTAACTGGCAAGAAGATCATGAATTTAACGGTGAGTTTTGGGATGGTTGGACTGGGTTAGTTGAAGATGATTCCCCTGTGATGAGTGCGCGTGCTGCTTCTACTTTTTATGGATTAGGTTTTTGGATGCCTGACGAATACAAAGAGGAAGAAGTCGATATTAAGAATATCAAAGATATACAGGATCTGATTCGACAGTACGGATTATTGATGTCGTTTGGTGTAGGTGGGGAAGATCCTGACTCGTTGCGTTTTAGGTTTGATTATCGTTGGCATGAAACCCAATCTAGTGATGTCTTTTTACAGTTAGAGATCCCGCTCCAGTAACCTTCGCCATGATTGAATTCGCCATACCTGTAAGTTTCGCACTTACGCGGCGGCATTAAAAAAGCGATGTGTTTGAACCTGTGTTCATCACATCGCTTTTTTTATACGTACAGCACAATAACGGTTACTGAGGCTTACGCATTTAAAGCGGCGAGAGGCTTCCCTAGAATTGGTAAAGACAGTGTCTCTAAGTATTTAAGTTCTACGCTGAGTTCTTCCGCTATTTTTTCTGGTTTACGGCCAGAACGCGCAAGTCGTAATGCTTCACGCATAAGTAGCGTAACTTCAAGTTCTGCTAAATTGATATGCAGTTTTTCTGAAATCACTTTTGCAGCAGGCTGATCTGTTACCTTGTCACCTTTAAGGGCTATTTTAAGTGATTCTTGGTAATGTTTACTTAGTTCAGGGCAAAGGGCTTTGCTATCAACCTTAATATTTACTAGTTGATCTTTCAGCACGCCAAGTAGACGCCCGTATGGACCTTCCCATACTTGCTGTTCGGGAGCGGTATTTTCAAGCTCAGCAAGTAAAGCGCAAACAAGAGGTGAGAGCGAAAAGAAGCCAGCTTCGCCGCAGACTGGGTGAGTGACACGCGCTGAAATATCAACACGCTTAATTTCACTACCTGGCAAAATAGTTAAGGCGTGTAAGCAGTCGAATGGAACCCAAAAACCATGTCCTTGTGGGATCAAATGCTCGTTTTTACCAAGGCGGATTAGTGCCGCACCTTGTGTAACAGCAACCATATAAGAAGTCATACTTTTACGGCGTGGGCCAACAGATAAATAAGGGTGCTGCTGGTGGGTAAACTCAATAGCTTGTTTCATACGTATTCTCTTGCAAAAAAGCCCGCACATAGTGATAGCTTTTAGCTTGATCGTCAACACATCTGGTTGAAGACACAGATTAATTGGTGACTTTTGTAACGGAAAAGCAAAGCCTTGCTGACATGGTTCTGAATTTTGAGGTATTCTGATTGTAAATTGGTCGTAGAGTAGAATATTTACTCTGGTAAGACCTCCAACCATGTGGCTTATTACGCCACATCACTATGAATGCAGTTTTTTCTGCGTAAAATAATCCAGTTTTTATTATTAATGAAGCATAATTGTGCATACGACTAACGATATTTATAAAGAAATTCGCCCATACAACGACAGCGAAGTTAACGGTGCAATTGAGCGCCTAGTGAATGACGATGAGTTCATCACTGCTATTCTAAATTACCGCTTTCCGCAGTTATCGGGCATTTTTGGTTGGTTGCTGCGTCCGATCATTCGTCGTTTCCTCGTCAATAAATGGTCTAACATCAACACGGTAGAAGATGTTCAGAATCATGTTGCTAAATACATGGCGGCAACGCTAGAGCAATCATGCGATGCAATCACGCACAGTGGTTTGGAAAAGCTAGATAAAAACAAAGCTTACTTATTTGTTTCTAATCACCGTGATATTGCGATGGATCCCGCGATTGTTAACTGGTGTCTGTTTAATCAAGGCTTCAAATCTGTTCGCATTGCGATTGGTGATAACCTCCTCAAGAAACCTTGTGCAACAGAACTTATGCGCTTGAATAAGAGCTTTATTGTTAAGCGATCAATTAAAGCACCGCGTGAAATGATGAAGGCACTTGGTCTATTGTCGAGCTACATTGCTGATTCTATCGAAACGGGTCATTCAATCTGGATCGCTCAGAAAGAAGGCCGTGCGAAGGATGGTAATGATAAAACTGAACCGGCTATCTTGAAAATGTTCAATATGGAAGGGCGTAAACGTAAACAGAGTTTCTCTGAGTTTATGGCTTCATTGAACATTGTGCCTGTTGCGATCTCTTACGAGAATGATCCGTGTGACATTGCGAAAGCGCAAGAACTCGATCAAATTCGTACCAAAGGCAGTTATGAAAAAGGTGAACTTGAAGATATCGATAGTATTATCAAAGGTATCGTAGGTGAAAAGCGCCGTATTCATGTTAGCTTTGGTGATGTGATTGGTGCTTCATTTGAAACACCAGAAGATCTGGCTGTAGAGATTGATCGTCAAATCACACAGAACTATAAATTGTTCCCTGCGAACTATCTTGCCGCTGACATTGAACATGAATCTGTTACCGCGCAAGAGCGCCAAATGTTTGAAGATAAGCTTGCATCACAATCCACGGGTGTCGCTGATATTTTGAAAAAAATGTATGCCTACCCAGCGGAGAAGCAGCAAGGCTAACGGATATAGTATCGAATAAGAGACGAAAGCGAGTGAAGTGATTCACTCGCTTTTTATTTCTGAAAGCAAAGGATGCTATTTCTTTCCCGCGATCGGGCTCAGTGTTCGGACTATCGCTTGTGGTGAAATCACCTCAACACGTCGGTTTTGTTGTTTATCTAAAATAGCTTTCCCAGTAACTACAGGCTCATCTTTTCCTGCTGCGATAATTTGTAATCTTTCTTCTTCAATACCAAATACCGCTGTTATATAGATAGCAACGCTGAAAGCCCTTTCATAAGACAAAACGATATTATCTTCATCGCTGCCATCATCGTCGCTATGCCCAACGATAACGAGGTAAGTGTCTGGGTAGTTTCTTAATCTAATGGCTATAGGGTCTAAAATAAGTTGAGCTTGAGTTGTAAGATCGTAGCTATTTACATCAAATAAAATGACATCGCGATGTTCGGGTAGGGTTGTCAAAAGAACTTTAGCGTCAGGAGATGGAGAGGTTGAGCGTGACACTGTAACATCTCTATTGGCGTTTGTCCCTAAGCCGTCATTACTGGCATCATTCACACAAGCGGTGATCGTTAGGCATAAGAACAAAGCGCTGAACCGTGTTATGGCAGCCTTGATAGTATTTGCGTGCCAATAAGGCATCAAAAAATGAATACCATGTACATATCGCATTGCTAAACCTAAAGCAGAAGGGGTTACCCTTAAGGTTTAGCGGAAAGTGACAGGATCACAACTTCAATATTGAGAGGCTGGGTATTCTTTTTAACGAAAAAACAATTGCGGCCACACAAGTAGCCGCATAACAGCATGAGAGGCTTAACTTAATATCGGATTAGGCTTGCTATATGGGAAGACAGACATGCGGTCAGCCATGAAATCGATAAAGCTGCGCACTTTAGGTGCGAGGTATTTTCGTCGTGGATAAACAGCGTAGATAGGCAAATTGACGTTTGCTTTCCACTCAGGCAACAAGCGAACCAATTTGTTGGTGTCGAATTCATTTGTGATGAGGTAAGTCGCCAAGTAGGCGATCCCCAAACCCGCAGTTGCAGCGTCGAGTACGGCGGGTGCATTGTCTATACGGTAATTACCGCGAGCAGGGACAGATTGGTTAACCCCATCACGACTAAATTCCCAGTTAATATATTGGCGTTCGCGACTTTGGTAGGTAATGCAATTATGACGACGTAGTTCACTCGGCGTTCTAGGTTCGCCGTGTTCCGCAATGTAGTCAGGAGAAGCAACAACGGCAAATTCACATTCCGCCAGTTTACGCGCAACCATGCCTTCTGGCGGGTGCTCATGAATCGCAACCCAACAATCAAACCCTTCTTCAAGTAAGTTAGGTCGGTGATCAAATAAACTCACTTCAAGTTCAAGATCTGGGTGAGCTTTTTGAAATTCAGCCAGTGCCGCAGTGATATGGATGTTGCCAAATGATTGCGCTATCCCAACACGTAATACACCCTTTATTTCATTACGATAACCCGCAACCATAGCTTCAGCTTCATTAACAGTATCAACGAGTTGCTGTCCGTATTCGGCGTATTGAAGGCCGATATCGGTTAGTGCAACAGCGCGAGTGCTTCGCTGAACAAGTTGGCAACCTAGACGTTCTTCTAAAAAACGAATTTGTTTACTGACTTGAGATTTTGAGATGCCCAGTCTTTCAGCTGCGCGGGTAAAGTTTTGTTCATGGCCGACTGTTGCCAAGATAACCATCTGTTGGAGATTTTCTAGCATAAAGGAATACCGTTATCATCGAAGGGGTATTATACCACTGATTTTAAAGTAACTTAATCAGCCTTGTATATGCACCGATCAATCGCGACTAATAATTAATAGTATTAATTGAAACTATCAATTTAAACGTTTTCATTAATTTAATGCGAAAAAGTAGAATTCATGCATTACAGGAGGAGTTATGTTTGAAGTTTTGATCCGCTTTTTTGTACTTGGTTTATTTAGTTTCGGTGGGCCTGCGGCGCATATAGGCTTTTTTCAGCGAGAATTTGTAACCAAAAGAAAATGGTTATCAGAGAATGATTTTACCCAAGCTGTCGCGCTTTGCCAGTTTTTGCCGGGCCCCGCGAGTAGCCAGCTAGGTATGTATATTGGTTTCAAGCGTGCGGGCTATCTTGGCGCAGCCAGTGCATTTGCTGGATTCACATTTCCATCGTTTGCCTTACTCACATTCCTTGCAGTGGCGAGTGCTGATTCCATTAACACTGATGCGATGAGCGTTTTCATTCAAGCTGCAAAATTGTTAGCTGTGATTGTTGTAGCTGATGCAGTGTGGGGAATGGCTAAAAAGAACTTAACGTCAGCGGCAACGATTGGCGCGGCGATCCTAACCGGTGCTTGGGTAACATTTTCAACAGGGCTGCTTGGTCAGATTATCCCAATCCTTGTTGCAGCATTTGTCGGTATCTTAATTAGCTATAGAAATGGTGATACATCTAGTAATGACAAAATGAAGACACCTAAAATCATACCTCATAAAGGTTTATTAGCGAGTTTCTTTGTATTACTTGTGAGCTTGCCACTAATTAGCTCATATAGCGCTGAGCTGGGGTTATTCAACATTTTCTATCAAGCTGGTAGCTTTGTTTTTGGTGGGGGACATGTCGTACTTCCATTATTACAGCCGATGCTAGAAGGTATGATCCAAAGCGATGATTTCCTAGCGGCTTATGCTTCTGCGCAGCTTGTTCCTGGTCCTATGTTTACCATGGCCAGTTATTTAGGGGCGATAGTTTTACCTCAATCACCTGTTATAGGTAGCGTTGTTGCAACAATTGCGGTGTTTTTACCTGGTGCTTTGTTGCTATTTGCTTTTTTGTCGACTTGGGAAGCTATTTTTGCACACTCAAAACTGAAAGTTGCTATCACTTTAGTGAATGCAAGCGTAGTTGGTTTACTAGCAAGTGCATTTGTATCTCCTGTGATTTCTAGTGCCATTATTACATGGCAAGATGTAATCGCTGTTACCATAGGGTATGCGTTACTTAAATACAAAAATATCCCTGTTTGGTTGCTGGCTATTCTACTTGGCGGTTATACCATCGCTATCCATTAAGTCAGGGTGTTTTATTGAATAAAGGTGCAAACAGCACCTTTATTTTAAGTAAGCTAACGCACTATAACTTTTATGCTGTTCATCAAAAATTTTATCATACACCATATTAATAATGCAGAGTCTGTTAAGCATTGTGTCAGAAAAGAGTGCTAATCTAGTTGAAACTAATAACGAATTCACGCCTATGACACTGCCTCGGAAAACACGACAAAACCTAACGAATTACGACGTTGTTGAATTACTTCGTGCTGAGATTGAAGATTCAGAAAGAAAAATGACAAATAAGCTTTACTTTGCACATGCCATAAATGTTGTTTTGTTAGCTGTATTTATTATTTTCTACGTTTCGACAGAAAGCCAAAATGTTCGTGACTATGCAGCAGAAGCAATGCAAAAAGCATTCGAAGCAGAGCGGGCCGTGCACATTATTGACGAAGCTGCAGGTACCAATTTCTTAGAAAGGGCTAAAAAGTCGGACTAACACCGCTGGGGCTGTGCAGTTAAACAAATACTGATGTATCCACACATTGGTGATACACCAGTATTGTTAGTTAAGAGCAATACGTTTTTATACTAAAAATCGATAACGATTTTATTTCCTTTGATCAGCAACTCAGGCTTAGCTGATTTTAATAAAGACTGTTTAAAATCATTTTCATCTAACCTATAAATAGGGCGCGTCGATATAAGCTCGCCAACTAAAGAAACGATAGGTGAGACGAGAGGTTTAGTTAAAAACATACCGATCTCAGGCGGAGATAGCTGAAGGTCTTCCAACTCTAGGTGCTTAACAAATATTGCGCCTTCTTCTTTATCGTAATATGGTACAGCGCTGAAGCTCATCGTTACATCGATAGCCTGAGGTTTTTGTCCCGTTATTACAACATTCGCTTTAGCGTTTGCGTCAAGGTTAACTCTGTCTGATGCAACGCGGCCAATGCCGACAGCAATATCATCAAAAGCTACATTTGCATGCGCAATGCCTTTAATACCAACGGTTCTTTCAAATTGTGCGTTCTTATCAAGGTAAGATTGCACCTCAGACTCTGTTACCGTGTAACTCGCGCAGCCAGAAAGTAATAGCGCGACAACAACAGGCAGTTGACGAATAATTTTTTGCATAGTGATTTTATTGATAATTCTAAAACTTAATTATCGACTAATGTTATCAAATTTAGCTATCGCAAGTATGAGACAAATAAAAAACCTCTCGTAATCATCGATCACGAGAGGCTTTTATAACCAGTTTAGCTAGTTTTGGTTATGCACTTTCAGCAAATAGAAGCTCTAAATTATAGTTATCACGCTGCAATGCATTTTTTAATTTACTTAAAGAGCTAACTTGAAGCTGTCTAATACGTTCACGTGTTAATCCAACTTCATCTGCGACTTGTTGTAATGTTTGTGCTTCATAGCCGAGTAGGCCAAAACGACGACACAGAATTTCACGATCACGCATGTTTAAACTTTCAAGCATAGCAATAGCGAGTTTGTTAATGTCTTGCTCGTTTGCGGCTGTATCTGGGTTCATCGAACCATTATCAGAAATAAACGCTGACATACTTTGTGAATTCGAATCATCTGTGATTGCCTGATCAATTGACACAACAGGCGCATCGAAAGCCAGTACACCAGAGATATCTTCAACACTTCGTTCTAACTTTTCAGCGACTTCTTCTTGGCTAGGCTCGTGGCTTGTGTTGCGCATTAGTTGTTTGTGCGTGCGAAGAATCGTATTAATTTCTTTTGAAACATGCACGGGTAAGCGGATAGTACGTGCTTGATTGTGAATAGCACGCTCGATCGTTTGTTTAATCCACCATGTCGCATAAGTCGAAAACCTAAAGCCGCGTTCCGGGTCGAACTTATCAACAGCGGTAATTAAACCAATGTTACCTTCATCAATCAAATCGCTCAGCAGCATACCGCTGCCGCGGTATTTTTTAGCGATACTTACCACAAGACGAAGGTTACTTTCGATCATGACTTGTTTAGCACTTTTATCGCCAGTTAGGCATTTTCGGCTATACAAGACTTCTTCTTCTTTAGTAAGTAGTGGTTTGTGAGAAATTTCTTTTAAATACAGGTGAATTACATCTGCATCAAATGCTTGTGATTCGTCATTTTTGATATCCATATCAATTCCCCTAACAACAAATGGTAAAAGTAACTTCCGCGTATACTTATTAACAACTTTTATACACACTAACATACAGAAATCGCATATACCACCAAGTGACTATGATATTTTGACTTAATGACATTAGACTTTAGTCGTATGAGAAGCGTTATTGATTGGCTGTAAGTTATTGTTTATAAAGGAAGGTGTTTTTATGGAATCACAGAGCCAATATTTTCCCATTTATTCTCACCTGAAATAACTTCAATTTAGTCTTAGAAATGAGACGTTGCATACTTTTAACAATATTGTGAATAAGCATATGGCGGGAAAATGATCACATCTGCATCAGTGCAGCCTAAGCAATTTACTTTACAGTTACATTAATATTAGCTTTTAAACCATAATTGATCGTCGACTAAAATGAAGCGAGTAGGGAACAGCCATCGACTTTGATAGATGAGCATTTCATTACTTTTCATCAATTATCTATTTAAAATCATATGATTATGAACACTCAGTATTTATAGGGTATTTATTACAACGACTATTGAGCGTTACAACTATATTGTCTACAATAGCGAGCTTTTTATTTATTACAGGTTACGGACATGAACGACGCTAAATCGCAACCAACTCTTCCTGATCACCTATCAGGTAACCCTCGCAGCCCACACCATGTGGCGGAGTGTTTTGAACACAACATTGGTATTCGTCTGAACGGCAAAGAGCGTTTTGACGTAGAAGAATACTGTATTAGTGAAGGTTGGGTAAAAATCCCATCACCTAAAGCGTTGGATCGCCGCGGTCAACCTATTCTAATTAAGCTAAAAGGTACTGTTGAAGCTTTCTACAAGTAAGTTGCTTTAATACCTACCGATCAAGAGCCTAAACACTTTGGGCTCTTTTAAATAATCCTACCGTAAATATCTTCACGTTATACCGCTACACTTGGTAACCAAATTCCTGCTTCTGTTACTCGTTTCTATATGCAATGCATTTAAATAAATTGATTTTCTATTTAGGTATCATGACGATGGTTACCAAACTGTTCTCGTTTTAATTAAATCAACCAGACCCAAGGTTATCAATGCGAATGACTAAACACGTAACTTTAATACTGCTGTTAGGAAATAATGGATATTCGCCGATGTTGAGTATGAAGTTTGGTGTTATTTGCTAGTGTAGCGTGGGGGAGCTTATTGCAGGAGTTAACCGTAAAAAGTGATGATCAGTCGCTAATGCTAGCTCGGACATCAGAGATGGTTATAAAAAGTTTGTTTTCTGTATCTTGAAAAGCAGTGAAACCGTATTTTTCGTAAAAGTATTCGGCACCATCTTTTGCGTCGACGATAACAAGAGGAAAAGCGACAGTTTCACTTGCCATTAGTAGCTTTTTCAATGCGTCAATCAGTAACCATTCGCCATAGCCGTTCCCTTTGTATCGTTGATCCACAGCAAGTCGTGCAATTAGCCCACCAGAGCTTGCATTCTGATGTTTCTTTAATAATTTGAGTGGTAATAATGTCAAATCAATGGGGGTCATAGTTAGCGTGTAGTAGCCAACAACATGTTCTGCGCAATTAGTATCTTCAAGAACAAAAGTACGCGTGTTGTCTTTTTTGGCCTGCTGACTAGCCATTATTTTCAGATAGTTGTTTAGAGCATCAATACCACAATCAAAGCGATGACGGTCGTGTTTGTTTTTGTTTAACTGTACCGTCTTCATTGCTGTGTCTTATCCTTGTAACGATCTGCTGCTTGCTTTAAACGCAGGTTAGGTTTTGCAGGTTCATCAAGTGCATCCATAAGCATCATTGCATCGCGTTGGCTGAGCTTGAGTGCTCGTTCACGTTCCATAATCTGTTTTGCTTTTTCAACTGCGGCACTTAGAACAAAGGAATTAATACTAGACATACCGGCAATAGCAGCAGCCTGCGATAGTAATTCTTGAGTATCGATGTCTACACGAGCAGTGATACGAGGTAGAGCTGTAGCCATAATTATCTCCTTAAGTGTCAAACTGGCACATGTGAAGTATCGCATGGTTATTAGGTACTGGCAATTTTTGTGACACTTTGGCACGTAGTTAACAAAGCATAAATACGAGCAACCGCACGGCATTTTAGCTCTTAATCTCATAGTCACGGGCGCAAATTTCCTTTGGTCGCATCGTTCGCGGTTGGCCTGTGGGATATGTTCCGTAACGAGAAAAAGTAGGAGAGTAACGAGTATGGAGTTATATCAAACCATACTCGTGGCTGCGGCCACGGGTTTCTGCTCTGCTTTTGGCACTGGGATTGCCATGAAAACGGATATTGCTTGGATAAAGAAGATGTTAGAGAGCCATGATAAGCGAATTTCACGTCTTGAATAGTTGATTAAGTCACTGTGATAACATTCATTCGATGGTAAACTTATGTTGCTTAGTAAGCTGGTTTCACGCAGAGCATACGTGAATGCTAATGTTAGGTTTTTAAGGAGAGTAAGTTGAGTTTATCTTTTGAAGATTTGATTGAGCGGCATATGTCCACTCTAGATACAGAGACTATCCACTCCTTTAGGAAAATTTTTTCCAGTGCTGTGGACAACGAGTTTTCGAAAATTGAACAAGCACGTGCTGTACACGACGACATGCAGTTTATGTCAAAAGAGCATGAGTATATGCACAGCTCATGGATTGAAGATGATGCAAATTATATGTTTAGTGTTGTCGACTTGGCTAGCGAGTTGTGCATTTTGGCTCTTTATAAGAAGGTTGAACTTAAGCACAAAGAACTGGTTAGATTTTTCAATCTTACAGATAGCGCAAGAAAAGCCTCTAATTGGGATGTACTACTGAAATTATTGCCACAAGAGGTAAAAAATCTGCCGGAGTTCGATGCAGTAAACGAGTTACGGTTGATAAATAATGCAATTAAACATGAGGGTGTAATTAGTCAACAGTTAGCAGAAAATTATCCAGAACATGGTCAATGTGGTGAAGAGTTAACAGACTTAACTGCTTCTTTTGAGCGGTTAGAGCCGGTAGTTTGTAGGTATGTAATTGAACTGCATGCAATCTTGAAGTCCAAAACCTAACAAATTGTTCAAGCTGACAGCTAACCTGTGGCATTTTTGGTTTGGTTGAGTTTAGTGATTACGGTGGCTTTGCTTGGGTCTCGTGGCGGTTAGCTGCAACTTAACAAGGCGTTATACGGCTAAGAGTTAACACTCAACCGCCTAAGACTACACGAAATATGTAAGAGGTAGTTCATGCCTGATTATGGCAACAAATACGAAGATTTTTTATTCCATAAAATAGATGACTCAGATTTACTGAGTGGCTTTCTTATTGGACATTTGGTAATTGAAATACTTCTTGAAAAAATAGCATCAAACTATGATATAAAACTGAAGGAACATTTTCTGTCTCTGACACATAGTAGGAAAATCAATTTTTTGAAATCTCTTGAATTAATTGACGATGGAACAGCTAGCGGTCTTCAAAAAATAAATAGAATGAGAAATAAGTTTGCTAATGAGCTGGGATATGAACCAAATAAAGGTGAGTTGTTAAACCTCATAAGCAATTTAAGGGCTAATTTTTGTGACATTACAGGTGGACTAGAACAACTACACGAAGCACTTGAAGAATGTAATACACTTCAAAGCGCCAATGAAAAATATGGTTGTGGTTTGGCTGACCTGTTTATTCAAATCGTATACGATTTAGAAGAATATAGAAAAAATGAAGCCGCCGTATAACAAAAACATCAAGGTGACGCTTTACGCTCGGCGGTTTTGGTTTTTAGTCCGATGCAACCCTTACATGAGGTAAGTCCAAAACATAATATGCATTTAAGAGTTACTCCCAATATATGACAAAGGCTAGGGAAGTTGACGCAAACGCTTCTTGGCTTTCTCGCGATACATCTTCTTTTTCTCTTTAGTTACCGTGTCACTTTGTGGCTGTTTAATGCGGCGGCCACCACGAAACGGTAACGGCGTCACCACATTGGATCGCACGGGTATGTAGTCCAGCTCGTACATACGCTTTAACTGATGATACTCATCAAACCGTAACGCCATCGAATCCAGCTCTTTGGGGCTGAACATTCGACCTTCGGGCGTGATAATCACACAGCGCTCCTCATCAACACGAAATCCCGTCCAGTGGGTCAAATCTCTTAATACTAGACGGGCAAATAGCCACGAACGCGAATCAACAGCAGTTTTTCAGCCATCGGATTAACGTCCATCCAGCCAGATAACCAACGTTTTACCGTGACGGGCTGAACATGAAACCATGCCGCGCCTTGGTGAATATCATCGAAACAACGCCAAAACAGCTTAACAAACGATTCGTGGAGCATGATGTACCTCGCAAAAAATATCTAAGTTTGATTTTATTTTTCGATTGATAAAGTATGTGGTGATAGTTAAAACCGATTGTCATTAACAAAACTAGATATCGAACCAAAGCACAAACTTATCAAGCGCAGGCAAGATAACCACAGCAACAAACTGATAAAACCACAAATATGTTATATAGATAATTGTTTCCAAAGGATTTTTACGTATTGAAATCATAGGTTTCGTCATTAACTCAGAATGCATCCAGGTATGTTAAAAAAATACCACTCTCAGTGCGCATTATGTAAGTTATGTTAAATGTGAATTTGAGGTAGGTATAATTTCACACCCGATTTGTCTCTGCTCTCTTTTCTGCTCTTTAATCTAATTAATAGCTATCTAGTTCGCTGCATTTAACCGTATTGCGCATTTACCATAAAATAGGTAATAAACACCTATGTTTAAGTACTGCTGCAAATATTCAGTTTGCATGGTGCTTCAATATAAGTGTTTATTAGAGCTACCAGCTCATTGGCTTCTCGCTTGCTTACAGAGCTTAAGTTAGTATTCAGCAATCTTTTGCTTGCTGACTTACTAACTTATCAGGCATTAATCCAAATACAGCATTATGAGCAAAACAAGTCACACTACTTTCTAACTTTGCTTTTAATTCGTGGTCATTGCTAATAGTTGAATACCAGTAATATTGATTGTCACCGATAAAGCCAAATCACGATCCTTTTCCCATAATTCATAAAATGAATCTTGGTATTGCTCTGCAATAACGCCAAGTCGTGAAAAACTTGCATGGCGTTAGCTGCAAAATAATGCCAGTCCCAGGTTTTATAGCTTCTGGGCAACGAATGTCGGAGTTTGGCTCATATCTCGCTCGGCTCTATCATAAAGTTATATTTAAGTTGCCCCTCATAGTGGTCGCTTCTCTATCAAGAGATTTTTAGATAAAGACGCCCCATGAAGAATCGGATTATTATTTCAGTATCAACAGTTAACGGTTCTAAACATTTTCATTTGGGGATGAAAGCGCAGAAACGCGTTCGTTATGCCGTGATTGCAACTGCTGCAGTTTCATTACTTACGCTAGGTTCAATATTCTATCTCGTGAATGAAGTTGATTTTGCGAAAGGCAAGCAGGAAGAGCTAGAAAGACGCTCTTACACCTTAAATGAAGAATTGGATGCGCTTAACCAGCTTAAAGATGACCTTGAGCATGATCTTGATGAGAGAGAATCCAAGCTTTCCTCTGTATCCGATCGTTTAGGTGAGTTAGAAAACTTACTGGGTGTTAATGCTAACAATCATGATCCAATCGAATCACGTTTAGACGTTGCTGCAATCAATTCCGCAGTTAGGGTTGCAGTGTTAGAAAGTCTCCCGAACGGTGCACCTGTTAAGAATGCTCGCCAATCATCACAGTTTGGTAAGCGGAAGCATCCAGTAACTGGAAAAATACGACTACACGCTGGACTGGATTTTGCCGTAAACATAGGAACACCAATCTATGCCCCTGCTGACGGTGTTGTTGAGACAGTTAGGCCAAGTAATAAAGGTTCTGGCAACTTTATAAGGCTTCAACATTCATTTGGCATTACGTCATCTTACTCTCACCTTAAAAAGTTCGCCGTTCGCAGTGGTGACTTTGTAGATAAAGGTGAATTGATTGGCTATTCAGGCAACTCAGGCTTGTCGTCTGGACCTCATTTGCATTACGAAATTCGTTTTGTCGGTAGGCCATTAAACCCTCGCCCCTTTGTTGATTGGAGCATGGACAATTTTGAACATATTTTCGAAAAAGAGAGAAAAATAAAATGGGTATCTTTAATAAACAAAGTGGAGCAACGAGTCAGCTCTCAACTACAACTGTCATCGCAAAAGGTTGTAACATCACTGGAGAGCTCCAGCTAGCATGTGACATTCAAGTGGATGGTATTGTTGAAGGTAAATTGCGTTTAGAAAAAACACTAGTCGTTAGCGACTCTGGTCGCTTAAAAGGTGATATATATGCCGATAAGATCATAGTAAATGGTCTTATTGAAGGAACCTGCTATGCAAACGCCATCGAAATTCTGGATAAAGGTAAAGTAACAGGTACGATTTACTGTGATGATCTGAGTATTGAGCGCGGTGGTAGTTTCTTAGGAAGCACTTACCCAGCAGAAAAAGAACAAGTCGTAACACTTGAGCCAAAAGAAAAAGCCACAGCGAAAAAAATGAAATCAGAGCACAAAGCCGTTAACGAATAAATCGCATTTAGTCTCTCTTTGAACGTTAACAGTAAAAAGCTCACAATACTGTGAGCTTTCTTTTTAGCATATCGACTTGGGCTTAACCGCCAGCAAGTTTTACAGTATGACCTTTTTTTTCAAGGGTCGCTTTAATCACATCGCGTTTATCGCCCTGGATCTCGATGTTGCCATCTTTTACTGCGCCACCACAGCCACACACTTTCTTAAGCTCTGCAGCAAGTAGTTTCAATTGTGGGTCTTCCATATCTAGCCCAGTCACAATACATACGCCCTTGCCTTTACGGCCTTTTGTTTGACGCTGGATTCTGACAACACCATCACCCTGTGGTCGAGATGGTTTTTCTTTTTCTTCTTTAATGCGGCCTGTTTCTGTAGAAAACACTAATCGGCTGTTATCACTCATTATGTAACAATCTCATGAATTTACTGGGTTTTGTGAGTTCAGTATTAACTTCACTAATCTCACTTGCACAATCGTTGTTGGGTCATATTATCAATAAATACTCGTTGATCGGAAACTCTTATGATTCGGAATGTCGTTTTTGACTTTGGTGCAGTGTTGTTTGATTGGAATCCGAACAAAATTGTGACTGAATTCACCTCATCAGATTATGAGCAAGAGCAACTACTTACCAATGTGCTTGGTCATGCTGATTGGCTATCACTCGACCGTGGCACAATGCTAATGGCTGAAGTAATTCCTAAATTCTCTGCCCGTGTTGGGTTTCCTGAATCAAGAATGGAAGATTTCTTTGAGCATGTTCAAAACCAACTCACACTTATCGATGTTTCCGCTAACTTAGTAGAACACTTATTAGCATTAAACTACCCGCTTTATTACTTAACCAATATGAGCAATGCCTTTTTTGAAACCTTGAACGACAAGCATGCGTTCATTCGTGAATTCAAGGGAGGCATAGTATCGGCAAACGAACTATTAATTAAGCCAGAACCAGAGATATTCGAATTGCTTTGCCAACGTTATCAACTGAGCCCCAGCGAGTGCCTATTCATTGATGACAACAAGCAAAACGTTGAATGCGCGCGTGAACTTGGCTTTGAAGCGATACAATTTTTACCAAGTGAAGCATGTATACGTCAAATTATGGACAAACTTTAGCTGGTTAATGGCATATTCAGCTCGATTGATTAAGAATAGTGATACTAAGCCTGTTAATGATGTTCAATTGGCTATATTTATTAAATAATAATAACTAATCATCAGGAGATTCTGTGAAAAAATTGGCAATACCAGCAATTTTATTTGCGGCAATATGCACCGCACTGCCATCTATTGCTTCAGCAAAAATGCAAGATGGTAAATCTATCGTTGGTCAAGTAGAGACGATTCGCGTTCACGAGCTAAACCTCGATTACAAAGCGCGTATAGATACCGGTGCAAAAACGACATCTATTCATGCTGTTGATATTAAAGTAACAGGAAAAGACAGCGACAGTGATGACATGCGCGATCACCTTGGTGAAACCGTAGAGTTCACGACTTTAAACGAAAAAGGCGAAGAAGCACGTTACAAAGGCAAGATTGTTAAAGTAAGTAAAATCCGAAATGCCCAAGGTGTAGAAAGACGTTATGCCGTTAAGATGGATTTAGGCTGGAACGGTGAGCATAAAACTGTCGCAGTAAATTTACGAGATCGTAGCAAACTTGATTACAAGCTATTGATTGGACGCAACTGGCTAGAAGGCAACTACCTGGTTGATGTTGAAAAGTCTGATGATGACGATTAAGCATCGGTAAAAGCCAAAAAAGAAACGCCCAACTGGGCGTTTTATTTTTTCTGTTGAGCAGCAAGTTTTGCTAGCACCATATCAAGATGCTTTTTTATTGCTGCCGGTGAGCCTTTTAGTAATTGGCCACGTAATAATACGTACCACTCATTCGGCTTACCGCTGTCATTCATCAACTTAAACCCTTTATAGTCTTCTGATTTTTGCTGGGTATTTCGTTGTGCTGTTTCTTGTTGAGCAAAACTTGCAGGTGACATGATCGTCTTCATATCACACCACCAATCAATGCTTTTTTTCACTAATGTAACTTTGCCAGCGAGTATTTTACCGTTGATGGTTACTTTCCAATCATCTAGATCGCCGGATGCATTTTCTAGATGATAACCACGGTATAACAGCCGTTTTTTCATAGAAGCTCTTCCACATGATTAACTAATCACAAAAGCACGCTTACGCATAAGCGCAGACTACACATTGAGTAACATTATTTAACATATAAATGCTTTTATACAACAGTGTATACACGCTTAATTGAAGCACTATCGTCCATTTGTGTACAGCATTCTGAAAGCTAAATGGGCACTTTATTGAGTTTTTTTGAATTAGTTGATGTTTGTATGGATTAAACGTTCAAATAGCATACACTATATGAAGTTATAGTGCATTAGAGGTTGTTTGTTAGTAATGGATAGAAAAGAATTGATTAATCACTTCTCTAAAGAAGTAACAGATATTGCCTATTGGCAGACTATGACGGAAAAACGTTATGCTCACCGGACCTTAGTTGCATTTAATACCGACTGGAATGCCTTTGTTTGCTATTGCCAAAACATTCAAGCCTCCCCTTTACCAGCAAAAGTACAAACTGTTGAACGCTTTATCGCAAGCATGGCGCCAACACGTAAGCTCGCTAGCTTAAAACGCTACATAATAACGATTCGATTAGTGCATAGAACCCTCGCCTTGACAGATCCATGCTCCCATACTCAAATACGCTTATTGATGCAAGGCTATCACGAGGAAAAACAAGATGATAGTAAGCAAGCAGAAGGCTTGCACGCAGACCACATTTCTCGCCTTTTACTCGCTTTTGAATCCTCCCCCAACATCAAAGATATTCGTGATCTTGCTATTTGGACGGTCGCTTTTGATGGTTTATTAAAACGTAGTGAGTTGAGTAATATTTGCGTTGATGATGTAAAAATCGATGACGATGGTTTCGTAACCATCCAATTAGACAATAAACAACTTAACCTAAGTGAAGTCACATCCACAGCATTTACTCGTTGGTTAAGCGAAGGGTTAATAGCCGATGGATACGTGTTCAGGCGCATAGATCGCCATGGTAATATTGGCGAAAAGCCGCTCGACCACTCCTCTATTTACCGTGTGTTTCGCCGTGCAGGTGATGAATTAGGGGTTTCAAGCAAAGTGATATTTTCGGGGCAGTCACCACGCGTTGGAGCCGCTCAAGATCTCGCGAATGAAGGAGCAACGCTTAACGAAATACAATCGCAGGGGCGTTGGAAAAGCCCAGCGATGCCTGCTCAATATATAGGGCAGAACAGTAAGAGAGATAAAGAGATGGATAAATTTAAGAAAGACACACCATGGGATAATGACTAGTTAAATCAATACCCTACCTATTCATGTGGACTATCACTCCAGTGTTCCCTATAACCTGTATTACAATTTATAGGGGCTGTAATTTGCTGAAAAAGCCTAATTAATGGTGCTAAATCACCAAAATAACCTGCGATATTGGCATCCACCCAATCTGTTAGAGTGATACCCTCCCAGCAAATCTCGTAACCAGCATTAATGGCGAGAATTTCAAAAAATATACGCTGTACACGCCCGTTTCCTTCTCTGAACGGGTGAACAACATTAAGCTCACAATAGTAATGTGCAATACGCTCAATAAATGCCGAAAGCGACAGGCCAACAAGGTGGTTTTCTTTTTCAAGCTCATTAAACAAACGCAGTGCTTCACGTTCTATATTCATAAAATGACAAAAACGCGTTTCACCTTTTGTAATATCAACATGCCGTGCCTGACCGGCCCATGAGTATAAATCTTGAAATAAAATGTGGTGGATTTGGAGCAGATATTCGAAGTTTAATTGGGAGAAATCAGGTTCAAAATGCTCAGCACGTACACGCGTAAAATCACGCTCTGCTAAAGCGAGTTGTTCATCATCAGTAATGCCCAGTTTATTGATTAAAACTGATGAATGAGGATAACAGTCAGGGTCGTGCGTGACGCCATATTTATCTCGCATACTCTTTTCTTAAACGCTGAATTTTTTCAACTTCACTTATCGCTTTAGTGCCCGTTTGTTTTTGATCAGGTAAACCCAACTCAAACCCTTCCAGCTGAAGACTTGCCCGATAATTTCGCGCCTGCAGCTGTTTAAAGCGCGATCGTTTTTTCTCATCATCTAGCATAGCGCTACCTCTATGCATCTATCCGAATTATTACAGCTATCACTAAAAACGCCAGTAAATCACTGGCGTTTTTACAATTCTAGGTTTTATTTTACAGCACGTTTTACCGCTTGCTCTAAGAAACCAACAAACGTTTTACCGCTGTGTTCTAACATTTTAGGGAACATGGAAATCGGTGTCATACCAGGAAAGGTATTGATTTCATTAAGTAAAATTTCTCCTTCATCGCTTAGGAAGAAGTCAATGCGAGAAAGATCTTTCAGCTTCATTTGCACAAAGGCTTTGCGTGCAAAACTACGAATATCTTCTACTTGCTGTTCAGTTAGATTATCAGCTTCAACGGTCGTTTGGGAGTGACTGCCCGCGCCGTATTTTTCATCGTATGAGTAGAAGCCATCTTCAGGTGCTGCAACCTCACCCGGTTTAGTAATGATCAATTCACCGTCATATTCAAACGCAGCAATTTCTAATTCACGAGGTTTAATCGTTTTTTCAATCAAAACCTGATCTGAATAAGTAAATGCGTTGTTTACAGCATCAGTTAATTCAGACTCATTCGTGACGCTGTAACAGCCCACTGATGACCCCTGACATGCCGCCTTAACGAACACTTTCCCCCACTTATCAAGCGCTACTTTCGCACTCTCATGCGCTTCTGCGTTATTTTCACTTAGAAATAGATACGGTGTATTAGGAATATCTAGCGCGTCAAACCACAGTTTAGTGGTAATTTTATTGAAGCAATTCGTGCTCGCTTCTGCACCACAACCTAGGTATGGCAGTTTTGCCATGTCTAAAAATGACTGAAGATCACCAGTCTCACCAGGAAAACCATGTACGCAAGGCACTACATAATCAATTGTTTGTTTTTCATCGCCACATTGTAAAGTACGATCTAGATTAAGCTGACATGATGTACCATCTTCTAAAAACCAACCGTCACTCTTCATTTCTACACGCGAGTAGTTGATTCCATCAATCTGCTTTAGCGTTTGCTCAATATAATTAGCAGAAATAATTGATACTTCGTGTTCAGCAGAACCACCGCCGCACAGTAGTAAAACGTGGATAGCTTTCATTATCGTCCCTTGTGGTACTTCAATTGGTAACCGAGTGTTTACCAAATTAATCATATTTGGACTGGCGTAAGAATACAAAGTAGAGAGACACCAACCCCATTTATACCCAATAGTAATCAAAAACCCCCATTGATGGCAGCATCTCGATCGGGTTACGTGTAAAAACCACAATAATTGATTACTCAGCGGTGTTATCTGCTTAAAAAGTCTTCATTTAGAGATGAAACTTAAACATGGCAGGCCCACACTCAATCAATCGTTGGTTTAGTAAGGCTTGTAAAATAAAAAAGAGAGCGCGATGCTCTCTTCTTATAATGCTATGCCCTTTGCGAAATTGTTTTTAGTTCAACTTCGTTAACTTAGGATTTGATGAAGCTTTAATATCATCAATTTTACGAATGAATGGTCCGTAATTTTTAATGTCTTGTGGTAATGCATTCAATGCACGCTTTGCTTGTTCGCGTGTTTCATATTGGCCAAATAGCAAAGTGTACCAAGGCAAACCATCAAGCACTTTCTTATTTGTCCATACAGGTTGATTTGACGGCAATTTATTCATGTAAGTCGTAAAGCCTTGGTTATGACTCAGGGCTAAAACTTGAATGGTGTAACCCTCTTTCGCCGCTTCTACATATTGATATGTAGGTTTAGTTTCTGTTTTAGGTTCGACTTGTGTTTCGTGACTAACTTCCGTTGTTGTAACGTTCTGTGCTGTTTCTTCACCTTGCATGGCAGCAATTTGTTCTGCTGAATACACTTCTTGAGAAGTTGAACTGACAATCTCTAATGACTCTGTATTTGACGCACACCCGACAAGTGCCGTTGCTACAGCTAAAACGGCGATTTTTTTCATTGTTATCCTACCACTGAAAATTTCTGCAATTATTCTGACGCGACTTCCTATACCGATCAAGCAAAACGTTACGCAAGATCAATAACTATCTGCCCTCTGTCACAGGAATTAGTAGTAGAATCCCCTCGTTATCTTTATTTTTCTCAATAACATTTCTTTGGAGTGCTAAATGGCAGATCCACATATTAAAAGTCAATTAGACATTATCGATATTATTACTGTTCTTCTGTATCGTTCTGCATTAACCGTGGCAGCTGCGACGCTTTCAATCATCGCATGGGAGGCGCAAACCGCAACAACAGCACTTGTCGCTGCCGCATTAATTGCTTCATCAACTGTGCACATTTACGACAAACGTTTTCGCTGGCTCATTCAAGGTAGTGGTATGTTTGCCGTCATTTGGTTATTAGCAGGCCTATGGCAACCGCTCGCTCTTGGAGCTGCTCTGTTTGCATTCAGCGCACTGGCAGTAAAAGAATATTTCTGTTTTCAGTTAAAAGTACTCCTTGCAACTCCTCTTGTTTTAGCAGGCTTCTGGTTTTGTCTGGTGTTCAATCAGCAACAAATTAGTATCTTGTTTAGTATGGCAGGTGCTATTTTGTTGGCTGTAGCAGCCGTTGCTAAATGGCGTATGCCACTTCATTTCGATATTGGTGATAAGAGCCGTTACCAAATATAGCAACTCTATTTTCTAATGTACTAGCAAGGATGCTTGTACTTCTTACGTCATCGCTCACTTTTATAAACGCGCAATATCGCGTCTGATCACACCCCAAAACCAATAGACAGAAACTCGCAGCCATATCCGCTAGAATCAGTAAGATAAGATGACGGTGGAGAGAAAAATGAACGGACTCGATAAGTTACTCAAACCTAAATCCATTGCTGTAATCGGCGCATCTGATAGCCCTCATAGAACGGGCAATGTTGTTATTCGTAACTTATTATCTGGTCACTTTCATGGCCCTATCATGCCTGTCACCCCTAAATATGACGCAGTAGCGGGTGTATTAGCCTACCCAACAATTCAAAGCCTACCCAGAACACCCGATCTCGCTATTCTCTGCACTAATGCTCACCGTAATGTCGCTATTATTGAGGAACTCGGCAAGAAAGGTGTAAAAGTCGCAATCGTGCTTGCGGCCGGCATGAACAATTTGCCACAGCATACCGTATCAGATGTAGACGCTGAAAATAATCAAGCTATCGAGTCAGAAGAATCACGGATGTTCGCCATAGCTCAACACTACGGTATGCGAATTGTCGGCCCTAACAGCATGGGACTCATATTACCTTGGCTCAATTTGAATGCCTCGTTTTCACCTATTCCTGCCAATAAAGGTAATATCGCTTTTATCTCTCAATCTGCCGCGGTTTGTACCACCATTTTAGATTGGGCAAAAAACAAGAAAATTGGATTCTCTACCTTTTTATCACTTGGTGATGCCTGCGACATTAACTTCGCAGAGCTACTTGATACACTTTGTCGTGATAGCAAAACCGAAGCGATTTTGCTGTATGTCGATTCGGTGAAAGATGCTCGGCGATTCATGTCTGCTGCACGAGCTGCGGCGCGAAATCGCCGTATACTGGTAGTGAAAAGTGGTCGGACGCAAGCAGGCAGCATGGCGGCACAAATTCATACGGGGGGCGATGGCGGGCTTGATGCTGTTTATGATGCAGCCATTCGGCGCTCAGGGATGCTTCGTGTTCACAACACCCATGAATTGTTTGCTGCTGTCGAAACATTAGCGCACTCAGTCCCACTGCGCGGTGAGCGATTAGCAATACTGACCAATGGCGGTGGCCCTGCCATTATGGCAGTGGATGCCTTATCTGATCGTGGTGGAAAACTCGCCACACTGAGTGAAGACACAATCAATCAGCTTTCTAATATTTTGCCGTCTTGCTGGTCACACTCAAACCCTATCGACATTATTGGCGATGCCGATATTGAACGATACGAAAAAGCAGTAAGAATCCTGCTTGATTCCGATGACTTCGATGCGCTGCTTTTGATGCATTCTCCATCAGCCATTGCTGATGGCAACGAAACAGCCAAACGCCTCGTTCACCTGCTGCAATCACACCCAAGAACCAGAAAATTTAATATTCTGACAAACTGGGCTGGAGAAAATGAAGCGACAAGCGCAAGACAGATCTTTGCTGATGCGGGTTACCCAGCTTATCGCACCCCAGAAAGTGCCGTTTCGGCTTTCATGCATTTGGTGGAATACCGCAGAAACCAAAAACAGCTAATTGAAACCCCAGTCTCTTTTGGTGAGACAAACGCTAGCCCTAAGCTGGTGAATGCCATGCTAAAGGAGCTACTTGCCCAAAATGTCCACCAATTAGAAACCCATGATGTCAGGCCGCTACTGGAAAGCTATGGCTTTAATACACTGCCCACTTGGATTGCAAGTGATCCAGCTGAAGCTGCCCATATTGCCGAGCAAATTGGCTACCCTGTCGCCGTAAAATTACGTTCACCTGATATTCGCCATAAATCGGAAGTGCATGGCGTCATGCTACATTTACGCACAGCGGCTGAAGTAGCAAATGGTGCGCAGGCTATTTTAGATCGTGTTTCGCTCAACTACCCAAGCGCCCGAATTGATGGATTACTAGTACAGCAAATGGCTAACCGTTCAGGGGCTCAAGAACTCAGAATAGCGGTTCACCACGATGCGATTTTTGGTCCCGTCATTTTATTAGGTGAAGATGCCGCTGAATGGGACATCCATAAAGATGCCGCCGTTGCCATTCCACCATTAAACATGGCGCTTGCGCGTTACATGGTGATCAATGCCATTAAGACAGGCAAAATCCGCCAGCGTCGCCTACCCGAGCAATTAGACATTCCTGCCTTATGTAAACTCTTGGTGCAAATATCACAGCTCATTATTGATTGCCCTGAAATTGCAGAGCTTGATATTCACCCTCTATTAGCATCAGGTGAAGAACTGACAGTGATTGACGCCTCTATGACAATCAAACCCTTCACTGGCGATAAACAAGCACGACTGGCTATTCGGCCTTACCCAAAAGAGCACGAGCAAACTGTCGAACTGAAAGATGGCCGTTCGATTTTGCTGCGTCCTATCTTGCCAGAAGATGAACCTAAACATGCTTCGTTTATCTCAAAGGTATCGGTAGATGACTTGTATCGACGCTTCTTCTCTGATGTGGGCGAATTTAATCATGAAGCATTAGCAAACTTCACCCAAATTGATTACGACCGCGAAATGGCGTTTGTGGCAACCACAAAAGAAAAAAATAGCGAAGGTAAAGATGACGAAGTAATTATAGGTGTGACACGGGCATTATCTGATCCCAATAATGAAGAAGCAGAATTTGCAATTCTTGTCCGTTCAGATCTAAAAGGCGTTGGCTTAGGACGAATTTTAATGGAGAAAATAATCGATTACTGCCATAAACGTGGATTACAGCGAATGACGGGAATGACCATGCCTTCTAACCGCGGCATGATCATGTTGGCACAAAAGGTCGGCTTTCATGTCGACATTCAAATGGAAGATGGCGTGGTGGAAATGTTGTTAGCATTGAACAATGAATAATAAACAAAGTACGCTAAGCTAAAGCCCCCACTCAAATGTTCATTTTTCACCCTCTAGTGCGAAGTGAACATTATCAGAACTACTCCTTCCACTGCTGCTTTAGTTGTTGAATGCACCAGGTTTTTGCTTTACCCATGGTATTGCGGTTCCACGCTAAAACAACATCAAGTTCATGAGCTATATCTGCGTTAATGCGTACCAGCTCACCGCGTGCAATTGCGTCTTCAGCGTATTGGGATGACAATGTCCCAATGCCCACACCCGCTTTTAATGCCACCAGCTTATCGTGCATAGTGCTCACCGTCAGTAGCGGCTGATCATCTAATATATTGTGTGAAATAGGCGGCATATTACGAGCGGTATCCGCGACAGCTATCACGCGATATTGTAAGCGAACTAACGGATCAAGTGGATCGTCATGCTGCAGAATCGGATGGTCGGGATGAGCAACCCAATACCCCGTTAATTTTCCTAACGGTTCAATCTTCACTTCTGGTGGAGCAACGGTTGGGGCTGGCGCGATGACTAAATCGGCCCTGTCTTGCGCGAGTGCTTCCCAACACCCCGCAAGAATCTCTTCTTGAAATCGCAGCCGTGTTTTACTTTTCTTGGCCAAACCATCAACTAAAGGCAACATATCAGCAAAGGAAATTAAACCGTCGTAAGCAATAGTAATATCAAGCTCCCAACCGTGCGCTAATGCACTGGCATCTGCCACCATTTCATCAGCCGCTTGTAAAAGTTGTCTACCTCGCTCTAATAACAACTTACCCGCTTTGGTAAATGCCGCCCGATGACCAGAACGATCAAAGATAACGAGATCTAAATCTTGCTCTAATTTTTGGACTTGATAACTTAAAGATGAAGGAGCACGACCCAATTCTTCAGACGCAGCAGCAAAACTTCCACGCCGATCTATGGCGTCTAATACCAATAAAGCCTCAAATGATAATAACTTATTCACTGCAACTCCCTGTTATGCGTCGCAAAGCCTCTAATCAAATATCATACCCTGCTTTTCTTTATTTCCCTATAGAAGCCTAATTTAACATACTCACAAAACTGACTATTTAGTCATTAATAATGATATATCCCCGAGATATTTTTAACCAAGATGATAATTTACGCAAAAATACGAATAAAACCAGTCATATAAAGCAGAACATTACTTCGCTATTGATACGCAAACAAATGCATTCGTAATTTCAATTTCCCTATACTTATTTCCCACCAAAATCGCGTAAATATTCAAAATAAAGGAATATTCAATTACTTGATCTGGGTTAAGTTTTGTATGATAAATATTATATATAGTAATTACATCAATCACATGGATGAATTGAAACGCGAAACGCCTTGAAATTTATAAGGCGTTTTTAATCAAAGGTACTCACAATAAGGATATTCATGAAACACTTAACGAGCGATCTTACTCAGGTTCTTGAACAGTGTAAGCAAACGATCGATCTTCAAGATAAGTCACATTCGAATCCCTATCTGATACCGAATCCAGAGCTAGCAGAATGCTCAAAATTACAGTATTCACAACTCGAATGCGCAAAACATCATGTTGATGTGATAGAGCAGCTTTTAACCAATGCATTAAGTGCCCTAGAACAGCATGATGAATTACTTGCTGAAGAAGCAATTCAAAGCGCGCTTGAGCATGTCAATGCCCAAACAGCCAAATCTGCACCAATGGATATGATTCTTTGCGAACCTGTACTAGCAGGTTAACGCATAAGCAACAAAGCACTACTGACACTATTTTACGGCTTTGCCGATTTATCAAATTCTAATAATAAGAAATACTAGCTACAACATGGAATCTCTCACCAAAGGCGATTGTCCTGTCTAATGCCTGCGGTGAGAATTTTTTTATCTGTATATTACTGACCTTCTCCCAAGCGAGCATCAGTATTTCCACCGACTTTTCTACATTCACCCAGCTATAAAAAAGGCTTCTTTACTCGCCTTTATCCCTTTTATTTACCCTCTGAAATCTCATCATCAATACACCTTTATAATTATGCTGTTAGTGCAGAATAGCTATATGCTTTAAGAAGTGTTTTAGCATAAAGAGCATACGTGTGAACGAGGATGTAAAACCTATCGCCGATCCACCACTGAAGCCTATTAAGCGATTTCGCTTTATACGTAAGCTACTATTTGTTTTGTGCTGTGCCATCTTGATCCTTGCCGTTGGGATTCCAATGTGGCTTGCCAGTAAAGGGATCGTCATTAATGCGATCTCTGGTATTCGCTTATTCCCACAGATCCAAATCGATCATGTATCTATTGATATCAGCGACACCAAGATCAATGCACATCAATTAACGATTGATAAATATTTTGACGATCAGAGTGCGATCTCTTCAGCTTCATGGCGCATTTCAGCAACAACAACGGAAGTATTCTTACCTAGCGAGGTACAAGCCTATTTGAAGGAAATTGGTTATGATTTTCCGTACTTCTTACTCAGTAATACTGCACTTAACTTTACCGATCTTTCGAATCCCTACGTATTCAGTGCGAGCTCAGATTCACTCAGCGTGCAAATAAACCTCCCTTTGGCACAGCCTCGTATTCAACACCAAGAGCTGAACAACATACACTTAGTGATAGCCACTAAGCCTTATGTGGCCATTTCAGGTATTGTCGAAGGCGGGCAACTCAATCTATTTATTCCTGCCATTTTGAATAAGCTGGCAACGGAAAGTAAAAAGCAAAACAGCCACATAAACAAATCCAGCCATAGCGTGGCTCGTTCAACACCGGCTCCCACTCATCAACAAAAACAACAACAAAGCACGCCTATTTATCCAACTCAACTTGCTAAGGGCAATTTTTCAATATCATGGCAGGATGACGCTATACCGCTCTCTATCAGCGTGAACAAGCTAACCCCCCAATGGGAGATGTTACCGCCAGAAGTGCCACAGCAGCTTACTGAGCTCCATTTTGAGATGGATATTGAACAACCCGCACAATCTATCAAACTACAAGCTGAAAACATTCATCTCGGGCACCCTAAAGTATTGCCTAATTTCATTCAACGTAGTGACCCAGACCATCAAGGCCTGCATCTTGGTGAAACCATCGCAAGCCTTGCAACCCTGCCACTGAACGTGCTTAAAGTGAATCACTTAATCTATGGCGATCTTATACGTGATGCCAAAGTCGTGCTCAAAACACCGCGCGCGCGTGATGAACGTGAAGACAGACAAGCAAGATTTAGAATGGAAGGAAAAGTTCTCGGGCCTGACCCCTATGATTTGAAAGTTCTGCTCAAACACAAAAATGATAAAGAAGCGAACTTTAGCGGGCTAATTAAAGGCCCAAAAGGCAATACATTAGATTGTAAGGCCGAAATAGAGTTTATCGACCCCTTACCACAGATGCTCTTTTGCCAAGCGAACTTTAAGAATACCAAGGACATAATGAGTCGTTTTGCGCTGACTCATCTCCCCAGCGCAGAGCTAAATGCCCCAATCACTGTCACAGCATCAAGGGTGGCGAGCACCAAATATAATCAAGTTGTTGATAGGCGGCTAATCGATGCTTATTACAAACTGGCCGTACAGCTCCCTTCGACACTTAATGTAAAACTCAACCAATTTGCACTGCCAGGTAAACACATTAGTGATCAGCCTGCATCAACTAATGTAGAGACGATTACATTGAGCACCGATGGCGTACTCAATCTCAAAGCGCATTACCGTAATCGAGTGCTAAAACTCAGCCTTGAAGATGATGAAGAAAAGATTGCACTGTCAACGCTATGGGGTGACAAAATATCTTTACTTATCGATGATTTAACATGCCAGAACCCAGAGTTACAATGTCACTTAAGTGGAAAAGCCAGCAGTAAAATAGCCCAATTTTTACCACTCAAAGGTATTAAACTAAACGAATTAACGGCTCAAGCTGACTATCAGTTTTCATGGTCAACGCAGGCTTACGGGTTAATACTGAGCCAGCTTCAGCTAAATATCGACACTATTAGCCTTGAAGAACGCCTACTCGGTAAACACCTCAACTTGCTAAATGCTCAGCAAACTGCGTTGCAAATTGACCGTTTAACCATGAGTAAAACTGCAGAAAACACTTATAGTCGGCTACTGCTACCGGAAAACTCTCTGATCACACTCAATACCAATCTCTTCGGTGAGCAAACAATCAGAGATCAAGATGGCCAACCTATCCATCAAACACATCAAGTAAAACGCGCTCTACTACCCGTTCAGAAATACGAAGCAAAAACAGAATTAGTTTTACAAGGGCTCAACTTCACTCTGGGTAAGACGTTTGCGCTCTCTACACGCTATGACTTAGCGACTCACTTAAAACAAAACAACCAACGTTTTCCTAAGTTCTCAACGAAAGGTAAGCTCGCTTTAACCCCTGAAAATTGGCACTTTGACGGCGAGTTAGATAATTGGAAACAAGCAAGACTCGCTAAATACACGGTTCGCCATCAACCCAAGCACGAACAGACCACTATAAAGTTACACCGTAATGAAATAACATTTAACAGCAAGAAAACATTGAAGAAATACTACTTCCCCCAATTTCCTCTCGACTACGATTTTACCCAAGGTAGTATCAGTTACGATGGTCACTTGACGTTACGTGGTAACAATCTTTATGGCCGAATGGGTTTATTCAGCAACCAGCTGACAGGAGAATTGTATGGCTTTCGATTTGGCAATGTGAATACCTCCATCACGACAGACATTACACCAAAAGGGATTAAATCGCGGCACCCTATTAGCATCCATGCTGAACTTTTCCATGCTGGCGCATTGTTTGAAGATATTGCAGCTAACTTTGAATTTGATACCCACCAGCAGCGCTATCAGCTACAACGCGTTCATGCGGACGTATTAGGCGGCAAGATCAGTCTACATAATGCAACCAGCTCCAGCCTACTTAATGTACCCCCGCAAAACATTCGAGTACATGGTCTCGATCTTGCAGCACTTATCCAATTGCTGGAACAAGAAGACATAGAGCTAACAGGTATTGTTGATGGTGTGATCCCACTTGCGATTGAAGATGGCGCCCCCTCGATCAAGTCGGGACACTTACATTCGCGATACCCAGGCGGGATCTTACGGTATTTAGAAGGATCGGCGATTGATCAGAATGTCGAAGCCGCGGGTGAAAATAGTATATTGGTCGTTGGTAAGATTCTCAAAAATTATAACTACCACTCACTGGCGATTGATCTAGACTATTCTAAAGACGGTCAATTAAATGCAAGTTCACGATTTAAGGGCTTTAATCCTAGTTTTCAAAATGGACGCCCTGTACACCTAAATCTGAATGTGCAAGATGACATTCCAGCGTTACTCAAAACTATAAACGCGATTAACTCGTCGCAACTGGAAAGTCTTTTTTTAAAGCAGCTTGGTTTGAATGAGTAGATCTCTTTGATTAATTTATGCGCACATGTAGTTAAAGGTCGTAACCAATGGATATCATACAGCTTAAATTTTCATTCTCACTCACACTCCTCGCCGTACTCTTTATTGGTGCTACGTTAGGAATGATGGGATGCACACCAACCGTACAGGTTGCAGCATCAGACAAACCGATAGAAGTTAACCTGAATGTCAAAATTGAACATGAGATTAGGATCAAAGTCGACAAGGAAATAGATGACTTATTCAGCGATGACGATGTATTCTAGTTCGGCAGGGAGAATGCCATGAAAAAATACCTAATCTTTCTATTCGCTTTTTTGATATCAGCTCAGGCCTTTGCGCTCGAATTACAGGACGCCAAAGATCAAGGCCTCGTGGGTGAAACCAATAGCGGTTTTGTTGCGCCTATTACCTCTTCTCCTTCATCTGAAGTAAGAAAGCTTGTTGCAACCGTTAACCAGCAACGTAAAGCCAGTTACAAACGTATCTCTGTCTCTCATGGTCTTAGCCCCTCTGAAGTGGGTCGACTCGCCTATAAAAAGGCAGTGGATAAAACACGCCCTGGTCATTACTACCAAAATAGTGCGGGTAAATGGGTAAAAAAGTAATCGCAACTTAACCCTGAACACGACCTACCACTTACTCACCTGTTCTTTCACAGTATCTGCTTTATTCACCCAAGAATGACTTAAATAAACCAATATTGCTAAAAGGGTTTTATTGAATGTCGATTTTGCTGTATAACCCCTGCTTCTTTACTTTGTTACAGGTGACTGCAATGTCTAAATTCTTCTATAAAGGCCGTATCGAGAAAAAGCCTAAGCACGAAAGCTACGGATTCAATACTAAACGTAGTGCTAAATTAGGTACCGAGGACCAGCCACTGACTCTGATCGTAAACAACGAAGAGAAAAAAGAAGAAATCATGGCGATTTTGGCTGACAACGCACTTGTGGCAAACATCGAAGTTTCAGCAGATAAAGAAGAAAACCTGGTAGAGTTAAATGGTCTATTAAACAAACCAACAACGACCACGTTTGAAAAAACGCCTAACCGTAACGACCCATGTTCTTGTGGTAGCGGTAAAAAATACAAAAAGTGTTGTGCATAGCACGGGACTTAGAACGAATCGATTTACCGAGATAAAGCGCTCATCGTTCATCAAAAAAGCTGCACATTAATCGTGCAGCTTTTTTTATACTTAATTTTAGGACTAAACATTATCTCAAGCTGCTCGATGTTAGCGTATGATTTAATAAGTCATTTAATCAAATAACTGAGTCTAGTCGCTAAGCCATTTTCTGACACTTAACAAAAATGAAATTCGGATTTTTCGAAAGATGCTCATAGGTTTTTTCATCAATGACTTTGGCTTTTTCATCAACCTTGCCTTCCGTAATCTCAGTCACAGCTAAGCCATTCGATGTTATCGCTGTCATGATTTCTGTAAGGGAGCGGCGATAGAAAGTTACCTCAACAGGCTCGCCTACAGTATTCCATGTTTCAGTGATGCGTTCACGTTCAAAATAATTACCCGATAAACTGCATTCAAAATCAGCAAATGGATGATGAGTTGAAAACACCATATAACCACCCACTTTTAAGACACGATGGATCTCTTCAAATACAAACGACAGATCTTCAATATAATGCAGTACTAATGGGCAAATAATCACATCAAAACTGTTAGGTGCTTCGTTCGGTAACCCCTTTGTAAGATCATGGGCATATGCCGTGATACGGTTGCCAAATAGCGTACCCAACTTATTCGTCACCAAGTTGATCATATCTTGCGAGTAATCAATACACGTCACTGTTGATGCACCTTGCTTGAACAAGTATTCGGTATATACGCCAGTACCGCACCCTAAATCAAGAATATTGCAGTCTGTTAATTCGCCCAGCATAGCTTGCAGCGATGGGCGCTCTAAATGCGCGTTATAGATATTATTTTGAACAGCAGCATCGTACTTTTCAGCATGCTTTGAATACAGTTCAGATTTCATACATAGCCTAAGATAGAATTAAATAAATGGTTAAGCTCAGCAGGTGGAACCAAACAGCTTACTTTGCATTTTGCGGCTAAATAACAAGGCAAATTAGCAATGCAAGACAGGATGAGCATTATCACCTGTTATTATTGAACCTATGCTGATAGAAAGTCACTGATTGCTCAGATAAATCAAGTAAATGATTTTCTTGAGTCATAAAGCCAAGTCGCTCTAACACGTGGGCTGAGGCTGGATTGTCTTTTTCAACCCCACCAATCAATCCTAAAATCGAAGGCTGTGTTTCACACCAAGCCATAAAACCTTGTAAGCACTCTTTGGCAAAGCCCTTTCCCCATTCGGCTTCATCGAATAAATAACCGATGTGCGCCATGCTGGCTAATTCGCAATGATCCGCCGATGCTTGGTACAAAAAAATGAAACCAATTACCCGAGAACGAACAGCTTGCGCTTGTTCAGTGACTGATACAACAAATAGCCGACTGTCAGCCACCATTTTTTCAAGCCACTGTTGCGCTAATGGCTCAGTGTTAATACCTGAAAAATACGGTGGAAGTGATTTAACCACCTCAGGTGAGAGGATGCGGGTAATTTGATGAAGAAAGTCATCGTGATTGGCGACATAAGACGCAAGGTTGTCTGTACTACACTCGTCGACACTCAGCCGCGTAGTAACAAATACAGGCATATGGCCTTCTTTATGATGCGTCATCTTTTACTCCTTAATCACACGCTATTAGCAGCATATATCAAGAAGGTAGAAGTTAGAATAAGAAGTGGGGATATTGCCCCTCAGGTTGATGAGGGGCAGAATTTACTAATGCAGTCGCGATACTAACAGCAAGACCTAAGACTCAGAGCAGATCCCTGGTTCTGCGCTAGCCACTATGACGCTAATTACAGGCCTTTTCGGTATTGTGCGTTACTGGTTTGCGTTACAGCGTCACTCAATTCGGCAATTGCAGTCTCGTCTTTGTTGATTGCACGTGTGAACAAACCTATCAGTGTCGCTTTATCAACCGAGATTTGAGTGTCCGTTTTAATATCACGTAAATCCACAAAGTAATGCGAAAACTTGTCTGGCATATCCGTAATGATGTCAGTATTCATGAAGTTAAACTGACTATACATGGCGTTATGATCACCCTTTTGCTTATCAATGATAAATGATGACTCACGCATATTGATGATCGATGCCGTTTTCTTACAGCCTTTTAGACATTTGGAATCAAATGCTTTCACCTTACAGCCAACCGTTTGATGGAACAGGCACTGGCGACTCATTAAGATCATGATTGGGTGATAAATACTGTGGTGAAGTTCAAAGCCACTTGGGCGAATAATTGGCTTAATTTGCTTCTTATTCAATTCATTCGAAATAAATGCACCACGACAGCCAAACTCTTGCTTCAAGCACTCAAGGCTAAATGAATTAGATAGGTTTAGGTATGGCCCTGCAACCCATTCGATACCCAGCTCTATCGCTAAATGAGCAACACCAGTATTGTTAGTGACGATACGCTTAGGCTTCACCGTTTCAAGCAACGCTTTGGCGGCTTCAAAATGGTCGCCAATCAAGATAGCAGGGAACCAAGGAACCAGATCTTGGTGCTCAGTAAATAGACTCACCATTTTTTTCACTTCGGTATGCAGTGAGTCAGGTAACTGGAAATACACTTTTGCACCCGCAGCCTGACAAGGCTCGATATCTTTCTTATTCGAGATAAGTACCGTTAGCTGTGGTGTTTCATCAACAACAGCTACTCGCGGTAAGCGAGGTGTATCTACAGGTTCAATCAAAGGTTTAGAACCATTTAGCCAAAAACTAATACGATCACGCAGTACATTTAACGCTTTAAATGCAATAAATACGTTATCAGCCAGCTGACTGATGTCGATATTTGTTAGTTGATGATCATTATCGCTGATGCTCTTAAACGATGAAGCCAGCAGTTCTTCATCAATGCTACGGCCATTTTCGCTCGCCGCAGCCAAAGTACCTTCCGTTTCTAACGTGTATTCAGCATCGCCTGCTGTTACACGCACACTCAAGGGCTGCCCTGCACTGCCTGAGAAATACAGATTCAGCGGTAGCTTATCAATATTCAGGTTTTGAATTTTCTCAGCAACAGTTTCAATAATCACTGTCTTATCGTCATACAGCTTTTGCTTCACTTGCTGAATGCTTTCATCGGTTTTACAGCTGTAGATCTTAGTAAAATGCTGAATCGAGTTATCACGAGGATTATCAATAAACATATTTTTATTGATATCGCCTTGTAAGTACGAGTTCGAGAAATCACGGTTAAAAACGGTATATAACGAAGACTTATCCGTTAATAGCGCTTGATTATCACAATAGCGTTGGATTTGCTGATTCCACTGATCAACGACAGTGTACACATAGTGGGATTTCTTAATGCGCCCTTCGACTTTCAGCGAATACACACCTGCATCTGCCAGTGCTTCCATGTCTGAAAATGCCGAGTTATCTTTCATGTTCAGCGGATAATCTTTGCCTGCATTAGTCGTTTTATACTGATCGCGACAAGGCTGGCTACAGCGTCCACGGTTACCCGAGTTACCATTTTTCACTGAGCTGATATAACACAAGCCAGAGAAGCCGATACAGTAAGAGCCGTGCACAAACACTTCCATTAACATGTTGTGATTACGGCCTACCGATGCAAGGTGCTTGATCTCATGAATGTTCAACTCACGCGATAAGTTCACACGGCTAGCCGTTAGCTTGCTCAAAAAAGCAATCTGACCTTCGTTATGGGTATTGATCTGAGTCGATGCGTGCACATCTAACGTTGGGAAGTGTTTCTTTAGAATATAAAACAGACCGAGATCTTGTACGATCACGCCATCAATCTTGGTATTCACCAGCTTATTGATTAAACGAACCAATGCCGGGATTTCACTTTCTAAGATAATAATATTTAGAGTAAGGAAGATCTTACAATCGTATTCATGCGCTAATCGAACGATGCCATTTAAGTTATCAAACGTTAGATTGGTTGCCCTATTACGGGCATTAAAATTATCTAGCCCACAATAAATGGCATCTGCGCCAGCGATGATAGCCGCCTTGATTGACTCAATATCACCACCTGGTGCCAATAACTCAAACTTGTTTCTCATAGTGACAGAACTCACGTAATACACTCTCAACCTTACTTTTTGTGCGGAGTATTTTACGTGGTTCACACTTTTTGTCTAATCGTAGATTATTTGTGACTGAATCAGGTGTTTTTTACCGCAATTCCAATCGCATCTGCCAGTGCTTGCAGCTGTTTTTCATCATCTAAACGCACCGACCACTGGATACCACTACCTGTTGCTGTGACCACATTAGCGCCACGACCGATTAATGTCACTTCATCAACCTGAGCTTGCATGGTGACGCGTGCTTCACCATCAATACGTACAACCAGTTCATGTTGATTGGCAATGATCTTACCTGTTGCGAAATTAATAACCATTTATGTTCCTGTATACTCGTTGACTCATTTATTGCTTTTATACTAACTAATCTGCTTTCTTACCTAATACCGCCATGGTGATACGGCTGGTACAAATTAAACGGCCGCGTTCATCCTTCAACTCTATTTGCCAAACTTGGGTTGTCATACCGGTATGAAGCGGTGTTGTTTTCCCTGTAACCGTACCCGTGCGCATAGGTCGAATATGGTTAGCATTAATATCTAAACCCACACAATAAAGCCCTTCATCTACGCACATGTTCGCGGCTACTGAGCCCAGGGTTTCAGCTAACACAACAGAGGCACCACCATGCAACATGCCAAAAGGCTGATGGGTTCTGGCATCAACAGGCATGGTTGCAGACAAACTATTGTCATCAAATTCGGTATAGCGAATACCTAAATGCTCAACCAAGGTGTTTTTTGAACTCGCATTGAGCTCGTCTATATCAATTTTTTTATGCCAAATCGCCATGGTTGCTCCTTATATTTTGAGACAAATCTTAATCGCTCTCGCAGTTATATAAAAATGCTTTTTCAATAACTTTCAATTTCATACATTCTTGCTTCATACTTAGAAGTAATTAAATGGCATGAAATGTGAGGCCGTGAAGCTCGAATCTTATGAACAACGGTCTCTACACACTATCAAGGAGCGAATGGAGCCTCGCTATGCGTCAATATACTCATTTATTACTGGGTGGTTTAGTTGCCAGCAGTATGCTGTTAAGTGGTTGTTCTAGCTCTCCAACGGGCAGGCAGCAAATGCTGTTGTTTTCTGAAAATGACATGTCTCAAATGGGCGCTCAGTCATTTGAACAACTCAAGCAACAAGAAAAAATCAGCACAGATGCAAAAAAACAACGATATGTTCAGTGTGTCACAGATGCAATAACAGCAAAGGTAGGCCCGCTACAAGGTTTTGATAAATGGGAAGTGGTGGTCTTTGATAGCGATCAGGTCAACGCCTTTGCTCTACCGGGCGGAAAAATTGGTGTTTATACTGGCTTGCTAAAGGTTGCGACCAATCAAGATCAACTGGCGACGGTAATTGGCCATGAAATTGGTCATGTATTAGCACAGCACAGTAATGAACGTTTATCGCGTTCTCAGCTGGCCGATGCTGGTTTACAAATCACAGGAGCAGCAATAAGTGGTTCACAATACAGTGGCGCAGCCATGGCTGGCCTTGGCTTAGGCGTACAGTACGGGATCTTAATGCCTTATGGTCGCGCGCAAGAATCTGAATCTGACATTATTGGCCTTCAGTTAATGGCTGAAGCAGGCTTTGACCCCAATCAAAGCGTTTCACTCTGGCAAAACATGGCGAAAGCATCAGGTGGCAACCAACCGCCAGAATTGTTATCGACCCACCCTTCGCACGATACCCGTATTGATGATTTGAAAGAAGGTATTGCATCGCTGCCAGCTTATAACCAAGCCAAACCAAATTGTGATGCAATCTAATCAATTAGACCACTCTCACTCAATAAAGGCGTATCTGTTACGCCTTTATTGGTTTAGTCCTGCGTTTATCCCGTATTGATTAATCGAGTCATACCTATAACCACCATCCCTTTATAGCTCCGCTATAGTTATTACTCAGAAGAAAAAGAAACGTCATAACGATTTGGGAGGCTGCATGTGGACGTTTATTATTCCACTGTTTCTTGCCCTTGCAGTTGGCTACTTAGCACAGCGAACAGGACTGTGTATGGTGCGTGGTACTCATGAATTGTGGGCTAAACGCCCTGCTTTTCTGCTGACGATTTTACTATGTGGCTTTTGGTTTTGGTTGATTTTACCCAGCGACATGACATTGCCTGAGTCATTTAGCCATCAGCGTTACAGCGTCACACTTACTTTTCTGATCGGTGGGTTTTTCTTTGGCTTAGGGGCCTCGTTAAACGGAGGATGTAGCGTCTCTACCATCAGTAAACTGGCCAGAGGACATTATCACATGCTAGCCACTATCTCAGGGTGGGTTGTCGGCTGGTGTGGATTATCATCGCTGCCATTAGTACTCGATTACCCTGCCATTCCCGCTGTTACCACGCCTTCTTTAAGTGTGGTTATCGTATTATTCACCTTGGTCGCTCTCATCTTTTTCATCGTGCCAACAGAACGCAGAGCCATCTTACTCGGCATTATTCTTTTTGGCGTACTGGCAAGTATACTGACTTTACTCATGCCTGAATGGTCTCCGAGCCAATTGCTGAAAGACATTACCGCAGCTTCTATTCATCACCAACACGATCGTTGGCCAAGCCTATTGCGCTACTTGGTTATTCTTTTCTTAATTATCGGCATGGCGCTTGGCGCAAAGAAACGGCTGTCGCTAACTGAATTTACCTTAAGGCCAACACAATTACTCAAACACTTATTTGCTGGCTGCATTATGGGTATTGGCGCATCACTGGCACTGGGCGGTAATGATTCGCAGCTACTCTTGGCATTGCCCTCATTTTCACCAGCAGGTGCTGTATCAATCGTGATGATGGTGGTTGGAATAAGTTGTGGGATGGGATTAAAACGCTGGTTCAAACTGAACAAGCACACAAAGAGGTAAACTTGAAATAAACATTAAAAACCAGCAGCAAGGCTACTGGTTTATAAAAGTATATGTCGCTTTATTGGTATCGACCATGTCGCCACAAGAACTCAATTTTGTAACCATCAGGGTCTTGCACAAAGAAGAACTTAGCGAGTAACTCACCATTGCGGAAAAATTCTTTAATTTCCGCAGGTTCATAACCCAACGCTGTGAGCTTCTTATGCTCAGTTTCAAGATCGTCTACAGCAACTGCAATATGCCCATAGCCAGAGCCGTGCGTATAAGGCTCTTCAGTCCCTTCATTCCAAGTTAATTCTAGCTCCATGTCATTCTCTTCATTACGAAGATAAACCAGCGAGAAACCATCGAAATCCAGTTGTTCCGCAATATCAAGATCTAACGCTTGCTTGTAAAACGTAAGCGAAGGTTCAAGATCTTTAACTCGGATCATGCTGTGAATAATTTTAGCCATCTGACACTCCAGTCTGTAATCAGTTCTTATCTTGTTATTGCGACTGATAATAGCAACACAGCTACCATGGCTCAATATTTTCTCATCTAACCTATTGAGATCACATTAAGTTTTCTATTTGTGATATCCACGCCCATATTTCATGTCGCAGTGTTGTAATCTTATTTTATGAGGAGGCGCTATGCATTTAGAGCGTATTGAGATTTCAGGGTTCCGTGGCATCAAACGTATGTCATTATCGTTCGATGAATTAACCGTGTTAATCGGTGAAAACGCATGGGGTAAGTCTTCTCTACTTGATGCGCTAAGTATTGCATTACCGACTGATGCCAATTTTTATACCTTCAAGTTTTCTGATTTTCATGTCGATTACGCCATTGGCCATGAAAAAATGTCTCAGCTGCATATAGTGCTCCATTGGCATGAAGATTACCCATCAGAATCAAAAGCACGCCGTTATCGTAGCTTTGCCCCACTTTGGGTCAGAAAAGACGGCATCAAACACCTCTATTACGAAATTTCGAGCACTATCGAAGGCGATAAAGTAACGACAACTCGCTCCTTTTTAAACAGTAAAGGACAACACATCACATGCGATAACAACGATAAGCTTGTGAAGCAATTAATGGTGCTCCACCCTGTGGTACGCATTCGCGATGCACGGCGCCTGCATGATAAAAACCCGCAGAATAACTCTGTAGATAAACCTCTAACGCAACACACGGGCAACCACTCATCGAAACAAGGTGCACAAAACGGACATAACGGTAACGGCCATGCTTCCTCCTCACCCCATAATGGTAACCATACAGAATCAGATCTTGTGGCTAAAAATAATCGGATTCAACGTCGGTTAGACAACACGTGTCGCCGCCTAATGACTAGCCCAGGGCATGTTAATTCGGGGGAACTCAAAAGCAGCATTAATGCGCTACGTTCATTAGTGGATCATTATTTTGCCTTTACGCCACACAATCGCAGCGAAAAATTTAATCGAGCCCATTTTCCTAGCTACATACAAACCAATACCAATCCATTAGAGCAACTTAGCCAGCCGCAAATGACCAAACAAAGTCGTTTAGTCTTGATGGGGCTACTTAATGCCTATATTCGAGCGCGTGGACCAGTTGAGCTAAAACGGATCTCTCGGCCGATTATGATTCTGGAAGATCCTGAAGGACGATTACACCCGACGATTTTACATCAAGCATGGGCATTCATAGATAGCATGCCAATGCAAAAGATCTTAACCACCAACAGCCCAGATCTTATTTCAACTGTACCGATCCATAGCATTAAAAAACTGATCCGCGAGCCTGATAAAACACAGCCTCATTCGCTCACCCCAACGACCTTGTCAAAAGACGAAGAGCGGCGCGTTTCTTTTCATATTCGGCTACATCGCCCTAGCGCTATGTTTGCACGAGCTTGGTTGCTGGTGGAAGGTGAAACGGAAGTCTGGCTGTTTAATGAATTAGCGATGCTATGTGGCTACCACTTTGCTGCGGAAGGTGTACATATTATTGAATTTGCCCAAAGCGGCCTCAGACCCTTAATTAAAGTCGCCCGTAGCATGGGTATAGAATGGCATTTGGTGTCTGATGGCGATATGGCTGGGCGTCGCTACGGTGACACGGTAAGAAGCATGTTGGGTAACGATGCAGAACGTCATCGCTTAACCGTCTTGCCCGACAGGGATATTGAGCATTTCCTTTACAATAATGGTTATGAACCTTTATTTCGAGAGCTAGCCAACATTACCAGCGATGCTCCCATGCCACCGCGTAAAATCATTCGACGGGCATTAAAGCGGTATGCAAAACCTGATGTTGCGCTGGCAATGGTGGCCTATTCAGATGAACACGGCCAAGAAAAGATCCCACTGCTGATTCGTTGGATCTTAAAACGCATAGTAGCCATGTCGCGCGGACTTGGCTAGCCGATACAGTACGATCCGCACTATTGCGGATCTTACTTCTCATTTTTCACTTCTAGGGTTATGGCTTCAGGGATTATTGCTTTTCAAAAAACAGGGTGACTTTCCCAACTGTGAAGCCAAATTTACTCATGTTTGCCACATTGAACATTCGCACCTGATCTTGTCGATACATCCAATCATCAAAAGCAATATCGTAAGTGGTATCATCCACAGGTACACGCAGGGTATATTGCCAGTTTAAGGCATTGCCCGCTACGATTCCTATCGCTTCACCTATCACATCATCCGCCTCGCCTATGTAGGTGCCATCCGCATTTTTTGTAATGCTCCAAATACGTTGCTGCTTTTCACCATCATCAAACACAAAGTCTTCTGTTAGCGTTAGGATATTACCTGTCACCACCCCACGGATTTTAACGTCAAATCGGCGAGTTTGTACCCCACTGCGATCTTGTAACATGCCCCAAGCCAGAACATCCCCTTCAAAATATTCAAACAGCTCAAATGACGGTGTTGTGGCATGGTATTCGTCAATCGCGTTTGAACAGGCTGATAAATGTAAAACAAAAACTAAGGCCACTAAGCAGCGCAAAAGCGCAAACTGAGAAAAATAGCGCGATAGCATGATAGCTCCCTTTTCAATCTTATTGTTAGATGGGTCTAGATCCAATTATGATGACTGCCCAATAAGTTGCTGTCTTAGTTTTGGATAAGCAGTTTGAGGTGATAGCCAAATGTTAATAAAAGCAGATGAGACTTTTGGGCTAGATAATTGACCGAGTTGAATAATGCCTTGCTTGTTTGTTGCATGTTTCGCGTTTGCATCGAAATAAAAAGTGCCGCCTTGTGCGTTTAACTCAAAAATAAGACGATCCCCCTTTTTCACATCGGGCCACAGCACGGCAAGTTCTGATAACCATTGCTGACGTTGACTGACACTGAAGCCTAAATGCTTCCACTGATCATCGGTAGCTTCCAGAAGATCATCTTTATCTATATCTCTCTGATACCGGATGACTAAGGCCATATTCTGCTCACCACTGGCTGCATTGCCACTGTATGAACCTGATGGTGTGCGTAATTCAGAGTGGTAGATGTCCCAAGGGCCCCACGTTAATTTTGCATAACCCACCGATTGCCAAGTCAGCCACTGCGGAGTGGTGTTCCCCGCACTCGCAGAGGCTATTGCAGAAAATAAAAACGTTGTTAGCGCAAGGCTGATAGTAATAAAGGCTGTTGTTAATGATTTCATGATGACCTCTGAGATGCTGAAAACATACTCAGAAGCGTTAGTAAAATGTAAGAAAGAGCCAACCAACATAAAGCAACCATCAAGGCGGTATTCACCCAGCCTAACGGCCATTCAACGGCTTCTAGTCGGTTTCCTCCAATGTAACTCAACATACCACCAACACTTCCTAATACTATAAGTACGTTGGAAGAGTAAGATTGGATTACTTTTCTGCTGATCCATATAAAAGAAGTAAAACCAAACCACATCAAAATAAGCCATAGAGGGAAGCCACCATCAGGGAATAAATAAAAACCCGTATGATATAAAGTGGCATCCATTACGATTCCGATCAGGCTTGCAGATAATACAAACCGCCAGTTCACAGAAAAAAACCACCAGCTCATTATTAGCATAAGCACTAGCAGGTAAATAAAGCGATACTGCCCCCACACTGCCAATATCCAGTACACATTAAAGCCGCAGGTAACCATTAGAAATTGCAGTTTATCTTTTCTATCACTGCTTGGTTTATCTGCACCTGTTTTATTGGTTGAGGGCATATACCGTCTCCATACATGATTTGTTAACCAGCCCTGCTAACAACGCCATTGCGGACGACTGGCCACAAGCTGAATTGTACTGATGCTGCGTTCCAAAAATCCGCCTTCGCAATAGCAAAAATAGTAGCGCCACATACGAATAAAGCGTTCATCATAGCCAAGATCGTGCAACCTTGAGGTTTGCTGATTAAACGCCTGATGCCAGTCCGATAAAGTTTGAGCATAGTCCAAACCTATGTCTTTCAAATCTCGAATCACAAAATCAGAGTGCTTGGTCATTTGCTCAGCCAACACAGTGACAGACGGTAAAAATCCCCCAGGGAAAATATGTTTTTGAATAAAATCAACCCCACGGCTGTAGCTCTCATAACGCTGATCAACAATGGTGATAGCCTGAATAGCCAATAATCCATTGGGTTTCAGTAATGACTGACATTTCTTGATATAGGTTGTCAGGTATTCTTTACCAACAGCTTCGACCATTTCAACCGACACCACTTTATCGTATTCACCGGTTAAATCGCGGTAGTCATCAAGTAACAAGGTCACTTGCCCGCTTAACCCTTCTTGCTCTATGCGCGCTTTTGCCCATAGGTGCTGTTCTTTAGAAATGGTGGTTGTAGTGACTTGGCAACCGTAATGTTTCGCGGCATGAATAGCTAATGCGCCCCAACCCGTACCAATTTCTAATAAATGATCATCTTTGGTCAGTTTGAGTTGTTGGCACAAACGATCCATTTTATTGAACTGCGCCTCGGCTAAGCAATCTTGCTCTGAATGATAAATCCCACTTGAATACAGCATCTCTTTGTCGAGAAATGTTTCATACAAGGCGTTACCTAAATCGTAATGAGCTGAAATATTATCGCGAGCATTGTCCTTATTGTTACGACGTAACTTATGAGACACGACTTCACTAACGCGTGTCATCCAACCCGTCTTTGCTTCGAGCTTATCTAACGTCGGTAAGTTTCGCGCTAATACTTGGACAACTTTGGTAATGTCTGGTGAGTCCCACCATGCATCAATATAGGCTTCACCCGCAGCAATACTACCGCCAGATAGTAGACGTTTATAAAAGCCGCTGTGATTGACGCTCAACTGGGCTTGTAGTTCGGCGTGTTTATCCCCGAAGAAATGCGTTTCACCTTCACGCTCTATAACGGTTAATCCCACGTTGTTGAGCTGTGCTAAGACTTTAAAAATGACTTTCCTTGCAACATTTTGCATCGGAGTTACTTTTGCTGGTTGTTGATTAATATCACTTCTTAACATGGGTAATTCCTTACTTTTTCAATTCTGATGCTGCACTTTCAGGGTGGTCATGGAACCTCACCCCCTTGATCCACAATTTGAGTGCTTGCCAGTAAATCCCTATCACGACTTTGGCTGTCATTATTGGTGTCACCATCATCTGTTTGCGTAATGATGAAGAGGTAAACGGTTCGTATTTCATCATCATACTGGCATCAAATATCTTGGTGATGGCCTTTTCTACTTCTATATCCGTATCAGGTGTTGCTGAACTATCACAAGCAGGATCTTCACCGTGCACTTCAAGGTGAACACGTAATTGCTCAACCGGTTGTTTAATCTGCCAACGGTATTCTTGTTCCATCGGATTAAATGGTGAAACATGAAAAGCTTTTGGGGCTTGCCATAAGCGGCTTTCCCAACGCGATACCGCAGGGATCGCATAATAATGGCGTTCATTCCAAGGTGTATTACTCACCTCGGCAAGCATGTATTGCCACTCCCCCTGTTCATCAAACAAGTAATACAAATTAAGTGGACTAAAATAGAGGCCAAAATACCTAAGCTGGCACAATAGGAAGACTTTTCCTGTTATTACCTCACCCGTGAGTTCTGCAATCTTGTCTTGAGCGCCCTGCTTCAATTCAGCTAGATTACTCGCTTGACCATTAAGATAATCTGTGACCAAAAATCGTGCGGGATGCCACTTGGAAAAACCAAAACCGTTCACTTTGCTGGCTAATTCCTCTACCTCATCTAAATCAATAAATGGCATAAAGAGTGGATACTCAAAACTGTGTACCACAGGCGTAAAACGACGATGACGCACAGTCCCAACATAAATGCCGCTGCGCGACTGTGCCGCAGACTCGTATTGAGATAAGTCCGAAACTAAGGCTTCACCCTCAGCGGTAGATTTTCTGATCACGCTGTCCATTAGTACTGACCTGAGTGATTATTTGAGGGCATAAATGCTGCAGCATGCGAACTGGACACTCCTTGCGCATCATTAACATGACTTTTACTCATCAAGCTTTCATTGATGAGGTTTATATTCTTAACGACATCCAGTGCACTGCGTACGCCATCTTCATGGAAACCGTTATACCAATACGCACCGCAGAACCAAGTATTTGCAAGCCCATTAATACGAGGACGTTGCTGTTGCGCGGCAATGGACTGAGTTGTAAACACCGGGTGTGCATAGGTAAAAGTACGCAAGATTTTATCTGGATTAATACGGTCAGTTTGGTTGAGTGTCACACAGAAAGTTTCAGGTGACTCAATCCCTTGCAGTATGTTCATGTTGTACGTTAGTGCCGCTAAACGCTGGCTTCGCTCGTCTATTCCTTGGTGACCATCAGATAGTGACGCGGTAACATCATCACTTTTCGGCAGGTGATAATTCCATGCTGCCCATGCAGCACGCGACTTAGGCAGTAGATTGGTGTCTGTATGCAGTACCACTTCATTATCTTGGTAAGTCATGGCAGACAGCACGTCGATTTCATCTTGGGTTTTATCACCCAACAAGGCTAAAGCTTGATCGCTATGACAAGCGAAAATAACATGATCAAACTGTTCGTCTCCCCGTGTGCTGGTGACTGTCACACCATTTGTTTGGCGTGTCACTTGCTGAACCGGCGTGTTTAACGCGATAGATTGTTCAAAAGCAGGCGTCATTTTCCGAATGTACTCACGTGAACCACCGGGAATAACAGCCCACTGCGGTCTATTGGTGACATCCAGTAAGCCGTGATTTAAAAAGAAACGCAGGAAAAAACCTAAGGGGAAACCGCGCATGTCCGAAAGGGTTGATGACCAAATTGCCGCCCCCATAGGCAAAATATAATTAACCGCAAAATAGTCACTAAAATCATGCTGTGCTAAAAATGCACCTAGGGTTTGAGACTCACTCACATCGCCTTCACTGGCTGCCGCTTTCGCCAGTTTGTTAAAGCGTAAAATCTCATTCAAAAAACGGTAAAAAGAAGGCCGGAATAAATTACGCTTTTGGGCAAACAAGGTTGAAATTGTATGACCATTATACTCAAGTCCAGTGTCTTCATTACGTACACTGAAACTCATTTCGGTTGGCTGACCAACAATACCCACTTCTGCCATCAGTTTTTCAAAATGCGGATAAGTGCGATCATTGAATACAATAAAACCCGTATCAATCGCATACTCACCACTATCAACTGCCACATCTACAGTTGCGGTATGTCCACCAATGTAATCATTCGCTTCGAATAACGTGATGTCGTGATCTTGGTGCAGATACCAAGCTGAAGTCAGCCCAGAGATCCCTGAACCTATAATTGCTATTTTCATGCTGCCTTCCCTGTCATACGTTTAATGACTGACTGCTGTAACCCCATAGGTAACAACGCAATTGCTTTTAAGATAAAGCTGAATTTTTTCGGAAAATGAATTTCTCTATTACCCGCTTGAATTCCTTGGCGAATATAATAGGACGCAACTTCAGGCGTCACCAGCATAGGCATAGGGAAATCATTTTTATCAGTGAGTGGCGTTTTAACAAAACCAGGGCTAACCAAAGTAACTTTGATGCCTTTGTGCTCTAAATCTAGCGCCAAGGTTTGCGCTATATAGCTAAGTGCCGCTTTCGATGCACCGTAAGCTTCTGCTCGCGGCAAAGGAATGTAACTTGCAGTTGAACCAACAAAGACCAACTGACTTTGGTTACCAAGACGTGCCTGCATAGCTTCTACGCAATGAAGGAGCCCAAACACATTGACATCAAACACCCGTTTAAATAACGCAGTATCTACGTGTCCATTGTCGATATATTCACAAGTGCCAGCATTTAAAATAATCAACTTAGGAATGACGGCTAAGCTATCGAATGCCGCTTGAGTCGCAGCTAAGTCGGTTACATTAAACGCCAAGGTTTGTATATTGTTGCTCTGGGCTGACAATGCCGCTAAACGCTCTTGGTTCTGCCCACACGCAATAACCTGTAGGCCTTGATTGGCATAATCTAAAGCGAGCTGCAAACCGATACCCGAACTCGCACCTGTAATTAAAATATCAGCCTCGGGTTTAACACTCATTGACCTAACCTCGTTTTAATATGGCGAATGACTTTGCCCAGTAGCGGCACGCCTTCATAAATCATTTCACCTAAATCGAAATAATCTCGGTGAAAGACCACCTTATTGCCATCGAGCTCTAAGCGAGTACAGCCTTCGACTGTACGTGCTTTTCCCTTCTCAATATCAGGGTGCGAAAATGTCATGGTCCACTGCACAAAGGCCTGCTTTTCATCCACTAGCGAATGGTGAATCTGGAAATCACAACTCGTAATGTTGCTGTAAAGCTGAGCAAAATACTCATGGAGCGCATCCCAGCCTTCAATACGATGCGCTGGGTCTTCAAATACAATATCGGGATGATAGATAGCCTCTAAGTCGACTAAGTTATCCTTTCCTAACTGACTGTATACCGTAATAAAATTTGCTAATACTTGGTTAGAACTATCTATAACACCTTGAGTCATCGTCTTATCCTCTGCACGGCTAGCTATCTTGGTGCTCTATACCAAACACCTCTTTAAACGCTACCCTGTAACTTCCCTTGTTCATTGGCTCGTTTAAAGGTTTCAATTGCTAGCAATCTTGCCTGTTTATGATCCACTATTGGCTTGGGATAACTCAGCGTATGGGCACCTAGCCAAAGGTGTGGGCTGTGAATGAATTTATCAGGAACATCTTTCAGCTCCTTTATCCATTTACGAACAAATTCACCTTTCGGATCAAAACGTTGACCTTGTGTTGTCGGATTAAAAACGCGGAAATATGGTTGCGCATCTGTACCCGTTGATGCCGCCCATTGCCACCCGCCGTTATTGGAAGCCATATCACCGTCAATCAGGTGCGACATAAACCACTGCTCGCCTGCTTGCCAATGAATTAACAAATCTTTGGTCAAAAAACTCGCAACTATCATACGAAGACGGTTGTGCATCCACCCAGTCGCTTTTAGCTGCCGCATTGCAGCATCAATAATTGGAAAACCAGTCTCACCCTGCTGCCAAGCATGAAGCAGAGTTTCATCATTTTTCCATACCACATAGTTTGTCCATGCATGGAAAGGCTGTTCACGGCACAATTTTGGATTCGCATCCATCAGATGGCGGTAGAACTCTCGCCACACTAACTCGTTAAACCAAGTAAATGCCCCTGATTCTGGGTTTTCTAAACACTCAGGATATTCTGTCATCAAGCTATGAAAGCATTGACGAAGAGACAGCGCGCCTATTGCAAGATAAGGCGATAAACAGCTCGTACCATCAACGGCGGGATAATCACGGTTAGCGTGATAGTCCATGGCTTTCTCATAGCAAAATGTCAGTAAACGTTGGCGAATCGCTTCATCATCCACAGCCCAATCAATGCTTGTTGTTACGGGGTAACTAAAAGAATGCGTTGACTCTAAATCGGGATATTCTTTATTAAGCTCATCAAGATCACCTAAAATACTAGGGGTTGGCTGAACAAGTGCCCTTCCCGTTGACCGAATTTGCTCCCGATACACTTGAATCCAGCTTTTGCGAAAAGGCGTAAAGACTTTAAATGGATCACCTTGTTTATTGAGCACTCGTCCTGGTTCAATAATGCAATCGTCATCAAACACACTCAGCTTGATAGCTCGCGACGCAAGTTGCTCACCAACGTGTAAATCTCGCTGGTTTTCGTTGATCAAATACTGTTTATTGCAAAATACATGATCCACCTGATACTGCTGAGTGAGCGCTAAGATACAAGCTGGCACAGCAGCAAAGTCAGCCACTTCTTTTACAATTAGCGGAATATTCAATGCTGCAAGAGACTGTTTCAACTCAACTAAGCGGCGCTGAATAAAGTCAATTTTTATTGGCGCTTCATGGTGCTCATGCCACTGCATAGGTGTTGCAATATAAAGGGCAATCACTGGCTCTGAGACTTGGCGAAGTTGGCATGCTTGTAGTAATGCCGTGTTATCAACAACACGAAGATCATTACGTAACCAGACGAGTTTACTCATTGTTTCACCTCGCTATCTTGCCTTTCAGGCAAAGATCCATCCGAACTTATCTGCGCTAACTCAGGGTGAATCTGCTTAATCGTGCCGGTAATTTTAATTGGGATACCTGCCTTTGTTACCCAAGCGATAAGATCATTTAAGACTTTATTCTGTAAGGCTTTTTCGCCACCTATCACTACGGAACAAGCATTTACTTGATCTATCATTCTGTCTAACCCAAATAACTTCCCTTGATAGTTTTCTAGCAAGAAAGTACGCCGCCCCTGCTGCTTTGCTCTTAACAGTTCCAGCGGTAATTTATAACTACCCTCATTATCAAAACTCATGACGACAATGAGTTGCTTACCTGTTGATTTAATCTGCGCTTCGGTCGAGATTAAACATTTACGACAAAGGCTAATCCAAAACGCACGTTGCGCATCTGAAAGTGGTGTATCTAGTCCATCTAAGTGCTGCTGTATGGGGAAAAAAAACTGCTTTTCCAGCACAGACAATGGGTACTCTTTTAAGAGTTGGAGCACTGTTTTTTCAAGCGATTCTTTACTAAAGGCATCGATGCTTGCGAGCACCTCAGCGGTAATATCGAGCGCCTCTGCACTCACCATATTTGCTGGTGATTGCTCTAATAAAGGTTTCACTTTGCCGATAGAAACCCCTTTATCAAGCCAACTTAAAATAAGTTGAATTCGTTCAATATCGCTTTCTGAATATAAACGGTGGCCTTTTTCTGTTCGCGTTGGATTCAATAAACCATAGCGTCTCTGCCACGCCCTTAATGTCACCGTATTGACACCCGTTTTTTCAGACACGTCACTGATAGCGTACTGAGGCTTTTCCTGATGACGATTATTCACGCGCTGAGTGGCCGCTTTTGTATTACATCGCATAACGAAGTTTCAACTCTTGTGGGTATGGGTTTAGAAATACTTGAGTTTGCAAGTACGCATCTGGGTTTTGCTGTAAATGGTGATTAATCAAAGTCAGCGCCGCCAGCAGTGGCATATTGCCAACGCGGTAATCCATAATGAGATCCGCTAATTCTTTTTTCTGCTGCTTATCAAGATCACGTTTAAAATAACCTTGAAGGTGCATTAATACATTGGTGTTATTACGGCGATTTGCGCGGTTTTTAATCGCCTCCATAAATTGCAAACGGTAACTGTGGTAAAACTCATCCAAATCCCAGTCTGCAATTTCAGCCACCATTCGACCAAGCGATTTGTAGGCGACTGGGCAATGTGCCATCAAGACTAATTTATAACGTGAGTGGAACTTAACCAGCTTGGCTCTAGTGGGCTCATTCCCCATACAGTTGTAAAAGTCATTCAAAGTAAAGACACGAAATACAAAGTTCTCACGAAGGTATGGGTCTTGTAGGCGGCCGTCTTCTTCAATCGGTAACCATGGCATGGCTTCCATTAATTTTCGAGTAAACACACCAGCCGTGCCACCTGGAATCGTATTGCCGTTTTCCATATACAGTTTTACTCGCTCCATGCCACAGGTTGGTGATTTTGCACACACCACATAGCCACGTAGCTGACTAAGGCTAGGAATTTTCTTATCGCTAAAAATCATCATTTCATCGGTAAAATCTTTAGTGACATCTTTAGTGCCGACTAAGCGTTCTTCACCGTCTTCTGTTTTCATTAAACGTATTGTCGGGCGTGGAACAGGTAAACCAATCCCGACCTCAGGACAAATCGGCTGAAAGTCAAAGTAGTCAACAAGCTGCTCTTCAACAAAAATATTTCGTTTGTGTCCGCCATCAAAGCGAACTTTCTGGCCAATCACACATGCGCTTACACCTACTGGAATACCCATGAGTTTTTATCCTTTTAGTTATACAAGATTTACCATTTGTACAACTAAGAGTAGAAAATGGATCACTCTTGTACAAGAATTTTTTTTGTATAACTAATAAGCATCAAAATTAATACGCGATATGGATTGCATTTACGCGTCTAAGCTCATATTTTTGGGTATGTGTTTCTCTTTGATATTGAATTATGAACCCAGAAGAAAAACAATTTGCAGTGATTGGACTTGGTCGTTTTGGTATGGCGCTTTGTGAAGAATTATCAAGCCATGGTGCACAAGTGCTTGCCATCGATATTCACGAGCCAAGCGTGAAAAAAGCGGCGGACATTACAACTCAAGCCGTTGTTGCTGACTGTTCAGATGAACAAACAGTGGCAGAGCTTGAGCTGCATGATTACGACATGGCGATGGTATCTATAGGTGAAGATGTTAATGCTAGCATTCTCACCACCTTAGTGCTGAAAGAAGCTGGCGTAAAAACGGTGTGGGTAAAAGCTAAAGACAAGCATCATGCCAAAATATTGCAAAAAATAGGCGCAGATAAAGTCATCATGCCTGAGCGAGAAATGGGGATCCGTATTGCTTGCAATATGCTCGATAGCCGCATTTTCGATGTACTGGATTTAGGCAGTGGGCTTGCCATCGCTGAAGTCATTGTGTCACACAGCCATTTAGGCAAAGAGATTCAGCAACACCCCTGCTGCCAAAGTAAAGACTTGCAGTTATTAGCGCTAAAGCGTGGCCCTGACATTCGTAAAGATTTACCTTGCACGACCTACTTAGAAACTGGCGACATTTTAATTGTCGCAGGACCTGAAAAAGAACTGATTAAACAGTTAAAACGTTTATGAAACGCTTACCAAACCATGGGCTTTACATCCCCCTAAAAACACCTAAACGGGGCGAACGCTGGTCTGAGCCTAAAATCATACTGGTCAGTTTTTTGTGTATTTTGCTGCCAGCTGCGGCATTGATGACCATGCCCGTGTTCTCGGTCAGTGGGTTAAGTTTTATGGATGCCCTATTCACAGCAACCTCAGCTATCAGCGTGACAGGGCTTGGGGTTGTCGATACGGGTAGCCATTTCACCTTATCTGGCCAAGTGTTATTACTTGTTTTGATGCAAATTGGTGGTCTAGGGCAAATGACCTTATCAGCTGTTTTGCTCTATATGTTCGGGTTACGCTTGAGTTTACGGCAACAGTCATTAACGCAAGAAGCGCTGGGGCAAAACAAAGTTGTTAATTTGCACCAGCTCATCAAGCATATTGTCATTTTCGCTTTTACCATCGAATTGATTGGCACTATTGTTTTGGCTTATCGCTGGGTCCCAGAAATGGGCTGGAAAACAGGCTTATTCACTGCATTATTCCACTCAATATCAGCTTTCAACAACGCTGGTTTCTCGCTATTTTCAGACAGTTTAAGCCAATTTAATCATGAGCCTTTGGTGCTTCTGACCATTGCTAGCCTGTTTATTCTTGGCGGGCTGGGCTTTACGGTGGTTTCAGATATACACCGAAATAGTCATCGTGGTTTTCAGCACCTGCAACTTCATAGCAAGATTATGCTCATTGCGACGCCTTGCTTGTTGCTCTTTGGTACCCTGATGTTTTGGCTGCTCGAAAACACCAATCCAGCAACCATTGCTAACCTAAGCACTGGCCAGCAATGGCTTGCAGCTTTCTTTCAGTCTGCCACCATGCGCACCGCAGGCTTTAATAGTGTCGATTTATCGCAACTCACCCACCCGACAATATTAATCATGATCTTGTTAATGCTAGTTGGTGCGGGGTCTACGTCAACGGGCGGTGGTATTAAAGTATCGACCTTTGTTGTTGCTATGACGGCAACCTGGTCTTTTTTACGTCAACGTAATCATGTGTCTTTGTTTAAACGTACTATCGCAACCAATACAGTGACTAAATGTCTAGCCATTATTGTGGTCAGTGGCTTAATGCTAACGTGCGCCATGTTTCTTCTTATGATTACAGAAAAAGCCAGCTTTGTTTCTATCATGTTTGAAACCATCTCGGCATTTGCCACTGTTGGGGTTTCTGGCGGATTAACAGCTGAGTTATCTGAACCTGGAAAGTTCATCATGGTGGTGGTGATGATTACAGGCCGTATAGGCCCATTAACGCTGGCATACATGTTAGCGCGTCCAAAGCCGTCTAAACTTAAATACCCAGAAGGCAATGTGTTCGCCGGCTAACTTTACAGTCAGCATACAAAATGTAAGCGCGACACATGAATAATGCGTCGCGCTTTACATCTCTACAATGAAACCCACTATTACCAATCAAACATGGCTGGAAACGGTAGTAAATTCATTGTTATCACAGAGAATGGGCAAGCTTGCTTACACCTTACGCAACCATCACATTTCGCTTGATCCAATTCAGGCAAGCAAAAATCGGCGATAGAAATCGCTTGATGAGGACATTGCTCGGCACACAGTTCACACTCACCAAATAAACGGTTCTGACAGTTGGTACTGAAACTCGGCCTAAGTTCGGTGTCGTTTTGCTTATCCTGTAGCTTCTTAGCGTGTAACGCCCCTGTCGGGCAAGCTTTTTGGCATTCACCACACATGCTGCAATAACCGTAATCAATATCTAATTGTGCTAAACCACTTTCAACATGAATGATCGTTTCTGGGCAGGCCAATTCGCACTCTGTACAACCCGTGCATATTTTCTGAAAAAGCACTTCTTCAATGGCGCCCGGTGGACGTGCTACCACTCTGATAACTTGACGTGCATCTAGCTGTTTGGTGACCACATTTTGATCTGCTGATGCTTTTACCGATGACGAGTCAGCCGATGCCTTCTTGGTACCCGATGTGAAAGCACGAAACAAACCACGCCGACTAATGGTTTTATGTTCCATATAGGCTTTGTAATAACGCTCGTCCTTTTCTGCCATCTTAGCGATAAACCTTTAATGATAGCGGCTTCAATTGCCATGCATCCTGTATCGACAAGCACCAGTCTTTCACTAAAGCAGCTAAATGCTGATAAGTGTTGGTTGCAGCATGCTTTTCAACCAATTCAAGATAGCGTAAACACCAAGGTAACAAGTGATCGGTCAATAAGCGCTCTACAATCAGTGGCTCTTGGGACTGTTCAATCAGCTGGCTCACAGCAAACAACATTAAGCCAAATTGATCTTCAGGTTCACGCATTCCTGTGTCTAATTCAATATTGTTTGCTCTTAAAAACTGACGTAAGCGTACTGTTGAATCACCAAATACAACCTGTTCTTTATCTAGATAAACCGATCCCCACGGGGGCGCAACCATGGTTTCTCCGCCTTCAAACAACAAGAAAAAATCATCGTTAAGTGCATCATTTGTGTCAGACTCGACTGCATGAACAAAATCGGCAAAGCCATTATGCTCTAAATCATCACAGCCTTTGAGCAGCGTAATAATGGCCTGATTGTTTTCGTGAGTTAGTGGAAAATAAAATAATGAACCAAAAATTTTGCTCATTGCATTCACATCGGCAAGGCTTAGTTCAGTTGATGTGTCATTTACGTTCTGCATAAGGTAACTCGGTAGTTCACTTAAAAATGAGGGGGAAAGCCCCCCCTCAGCACTCAATGGTTAATACTTTACACGTAGCGTGACAGTTACAGCCCAACTGTCATGTGAAGATTAAAGAAAATATTACGCCCCAGTAATTCAGCCACTAGCACAAGTGCTAACCCCACAACAGGCAAGGCAACACTGCCCTTGATACGATTGATACCAGTCAGCGCAATCGCAGCACCAACAATAAGCAGTACAATTCGGCTACCTTGCAACATTGCCATGTTCGGTACTAGGTCTTTTGCCGACACGACAGAAGATTGAATCTCACCTAACGCCACCATTTGTGACAACGTCACGACAATATTCGCAATAATTGAGGAAACCACCAGACCTTGAAGGCCACGTGTATATTTCGCATCTTCAAACTGCGCATTATGCATCAAGATTGACGCAAAAATGGCCCCCACAACAGCCATCGTCAGTAGGAAAGACCAACTGGTGTAAGGCGTATCCCATGTTGGAACCGTTTCAATTAAGTACACATTCATCATTGAATACATGAAGGCAACACCAGCCACCATACCTGCTATTTTCAAGCCTTTACGTACACTTTCAGTGCCTTTATTCAGCATTTCTAACAACCAATAAAGACCACCAAAAGCAAAGAACATGGCTCCCGTCAGGATCTCGTTAGATAGCCAGCTGCTACCCACTTGATTTAATGCATTCATTGCGCGCATTGCGCTACCAAGGTGGGTTGATGAAGCAACAAAACCCAACCCCATTACAACCCACACAAAAAACATATTTCTCGTGATTTTGCTTTTCACATCAACACGTGAATTTGTCATCAAATTTGCAAGCGTCATAATTAAATACGCGCCAACTGCAGTCTGTGCCAGCACTGTAAATAGCACTAAAGACAATTCATGATAACTCATCTTAAACCTCCTTCGGATTCGCTAGGTGACCAGTGGTGTCATTTGTTGGGCGTGCATGACGATTAGGCTTGATCACGATATTAGGCTTGGTAATTAATGAAGAAGGAAGCGGTGCAACATCAGCATTTGTGCCATATTTTTTACGCAGTTCACTAATAGGGCCAAATTCAAGCGCACGTAGTGGACATGAACCAACGCAAATAGGCTCTAAGCCTTCCGCTACGCGTTCATAACAGCCATCACATTTGGTCATGTGACCTTGTTCTGCATCAAATTGTGGTGCGCCATAAGGGCACGCATTGGCACAGTGCTTACAGCCAATACAAACGTCTTCATCAACAATAACAAAGCCGTCTTCTTTGCGTTTATGCATCGCACCTGATGGACACACTTTGGCGCACGCAGGTTCATCACAGTGGTTACAGGCAATAGAGGTGTAATATGCGAAAACATCTTGGCGGTATGTGCCGTTTTCTTCTACCCAGTTACCGCCAGCATATTCATATACACGGCGAAAGCTTCTGTCGACACCCAAGTCTTTCACATCTTTACAAGAAAGCTGGCAAGTTTTACAACCTGTACATTTACTCGAGTCAATATAAAAACCATATTGTTTCATGATTCAGTCCTTACGCCTTTTTCACTAGTTGAACTTCAACTAGGTTTGTATGTTGAGGGTTACCTTTCGCCAATGGGCTTGGTTTTTGCGAGGTCAACACGTTGATTGAGCCATTATGGTCAACCTTTTGGCCGTCTGGTGCATACCATGCACCTTCACCTAGCGCGACCACTCCTGGCATCATACGAGGCGTTACTTTGGCGTTGATACGTACTTCGCCACGATCATTGAAGATACGAATACGATCACCATTTTTAATCCCACGCTGCTCAGCATCTAATGGATTAATCCACATTTCTTGCTGTGCTGCTTGCTTCAAAATATCGACATTGCCATAAGTCGAGTGGCAGCGGGCTTTGTAGTGGAAGCCCGTTAACTGCAGCGGGAACTCTGCACGTTTAGGAGAATCCCAACCCTCAGAAGTACTCACGTAAATTGGTAATGGGTGAATTACATCACCTTCAGGCAATTCCCACTCAGCCGCGATGTCTGCCAAGGCTTCCGAGTAAATCTCTACCTTACCTGACGGCGTATTCAATGGATTATTAATTGGGTCTTCACGGAAGGCTTGGTAAGCCACATAGTGACCATTAGGATCGCTACGTTTCACAATGCCTTGTTGACGCACGGTTTCGAAGTCTGGCAATGTTGGATCTAACTTTAAGGTTTCTGCATACAAGTGACGTAGCCAACCTTCTTGATCACGACCTTCAGTAAAGGCTTCACCTACCCCCAAACGCTCTGCTAAATCCGCACAGATTTGGTAGATACCACGTGATTCAAACTGAGGCTCAATCGCTTTATCAGCAAAGATGAAATATGGCATGTTGGCCGCTTTACCATCCATACAAAAGTCAGCTTGCTCAGACGTAGTTAAATCAGGCAAGACAATGTCTGCATACTTCGCCGAAGACGTCATGTGGTTATCAATCACGACGATCATCTCACACGCTTTTTCATCTTGAAGGATGTCATGGGTACGGTTGATGTCTGAATGCTGATTGATCAAACAGTTACCTGCATAGTTCCAAATGAATTTGATTGGCACATCAAGCTTATCTTTACCGCGAACACCATCACGTATTGCCGTCATTTCTGGACCGCGCACGATGGCATCAGTCCAAAGGAACATAGAGATCGACGTTTCGATAGGATTTTTCAGGGTTGGGAAACGGACAAATGGAATATTGTAATCCGATTCACGCGCACCAGAGCCGCCACCATGAATACCTAAGTTACCCGTTAGCAAGGCCAACATGGCAATGGCACGAGAAGCAATTTCACCATTCTGAGTACGCTGTAAACCCCAGCCTTGATAAATAGCACAAGGTTTGGTTGAGCCAATTTCGCGGGCAGTTTTGATAATGATATCGGCAGGAATACCTGTGATAGGTGCAGCCCATTCGGGTGTTTTTTCTACGCCGTCTTCACCCAAACCTAAAATGTAAGATTTGTAGTCACTGTTTGCAGGCGCTGAAGTCGGCAACGTTTTTTCATCATAACCAACACAGTATTTATCTAAGAATGGCTGATCAACTAAACCTTCTTTAATCATTACGTGCGCCATTGCAGAAATGAATGCTGCATCGGTACCCGGTTTGATTGGGATCCACTGATCTTCTCGCCCTGCTGCTGTGTCATTGTAGCGAGGGTCTATCATGATCATTTTGGCGTTAGATTTCGCCTTACTTTCCATTAAATGGTGAATCAAGCCACCGCCAGACATACGTGTTTCAGCGGGGTTATTACCAAATTGCACGATCAGTTTGCTGTTTTCTGTATCCGAAAAAGAGTTACCGTTTGCCCAGCCACCGTAGGTATAACTCAGACCTTTAGCAATTTGTGCTGTTGAGTAATCACCGTAGTGGTTCAGATAACCGCCAGTCAGATTCATTAAGCGTGCAATCAAGGTTGAACCAGGAGGCCATGACTTAGTCACCGTCCCACCTAACGTTCCTGTACCATAGTTCAGGTAGAAAGCCTCATTACCATACTCTTTTTTAATACTCTTAATGCTATTGGTAATTTCGTTGTAGGCTTCATCCCAAGAGATGCGCTTAAACTTGCCCTCACCACGCTTACCAACACGCTTCATTGGGTATTTTAGGCGATCAGGATTATAGACACGACGACGCATTGAGCGACCACGCAAACAAGCACGTACTTGCACATCTTTGTTGGCGTAATCATCGGTGCCAGTATTATCAGCATCGACCCATTTGATTTCACCATCAGCCACATGCATACGTAAAGGACAGCGGCTGCCGCAGTTTACTGTACAAGCACTCCAGACGACCTTTTCTTCTGCTGGAGTTTTATCATTCGCCTGAACACTACTGGATTTGAAGGGCAAAGTAATTGCACTTGTGGCCGCGGCTAAACCTCCAACGACAGATGAGGACTTAATAAACCCCCTCCGCGTAAGTTTTGGAATGAGATTTTCTTTATATTTATTAGTCATGACACATCGCTCATAAATTATTATTTATAATGGTGTCAATTTTGTTCACATACCTCTTTATGGTTATTGATAAGCGTCAACAAATGAATGAGAAGTGCATAAGCTTACAAGCACACGTGATAAGCATCATGTTTTTATGCCTACAGAAAAAAGCATGTAAAAGCACGCTATTGCTGCCTGAAAACTATTATCAATCGGGATTAAATCGCATTATCACCTCCTTACTCCTTAATTTTCACATAAAAAAAACAGCTACCGTTACGATAGCTGTTTCTTCATTTCAATATGACTTCAACGTTTTCCCATTATGCCAAAACAAACATTGCAATATATATTCACTTATCAAGCATATATTTGTTATCAGTCATTGCATTTCATAACGGCTAATTGGCATATAATACTAACGATACTGATAGTAAGACGACTAGCTTAAAACTGTTCCTATACTCAGTAGTACCATCACCATCGCAGTCAAAAACACCAACAGCGGGCCAATGAAGCGAAGCCATGACGAATAAGCGACACGTCCAATTGCCAAACCACCCATGACAACGCCCGATGTTGGTGTAACTAAGTTAGGTAAACCAGACGCCGATTGGAATGCCGTTACGACAAGCTCGCGCCCCACCCCAGCAAAGTCAGCTAAAGGTGCCAGTACTGGCATAGAAAGTACGGCTAAACCTGATGATGATGGCACAACCAAACACAGTACCGCTTCTACCCAATAAATCGCATTCACAAACGCTACTTGGTGCAAACCACCTAATAAACCTTCAGCATAATTCAAAATGGTATGCGTGATATTCCCGTTGTCCATCACTACAACCAGACCACGCGCGATGGCAATAATAAGCGCCACACCAAGCAAATCACGCGCACCATCAACAAAACTATTAGTCAGTTCAGTTTCAGACAGTTTACCGACTAAGCCAGCCACAATACTTGCGCCAATGAACAATGCTGAGAGCTCTGCCATCCACCAGCCAGCAACCGACACCCCCCACATCATGACTGCAAAAGTTGCCCCAAAAATGGCCAAGACAGCTTTGCGAGTACCCGTCAGTTCTGGCGCTTCTTGCTCTTTACTGTGTAAGAAATGACGTTCATTCTCTTCTTTTTGGTGTGCAACAAGCGACTGTGACGGATCGCGTTTTACTTTTTCCGCATAGCGCATGACATAGAATACACAAGCTAGCCAACCAATCACCAAGATAGCAACGCGTAGCCACAGACCTTCCATGAAGTTAATTTCAGCTGCGTTCGATGCAATCACAGTTGCAAATGGGTTGATAGTTGATCCCAAACAACCAATACCCGCACCGACCATGATGATAGCAACACCAACGATGCTGTCGTAACCTGCCGCAATCATGACGGGGATCAATAAAGCATAAAACGGGATTGTTTCTTCAGCCATGCCGTACACAGTCCCCCCCATTGCAAATAACCCCATAAGGATTGGGATCATCCATTTTTCTTTACCGTTAAGGCGTTTCATTGTGCCAGCAATACCCGCATCAATCGCGCCAGTACGGGTAACAACCGCAAGGAAGCCACCAATTACCAGTACAAACAAAGCAACATCAACAGCACGAGCAGCATAGTTACTAGGGTCGTAAAAACCTTGAATCGGTGCCATTAATACATCGACCACACCTTGAGGGTTTGCTTCTACGGTTTGGTATGAACCTACGAGTGGCACCATACGACCGAGTGTTTCATTCTTCTCCATTTGATATTGGCCTGCAGGGATCAACCACGTCAGTACCGCCATCAAAACCGTCAGGATCATTAAAATTGTGTAGGCAGAAGGAAATTTTAGTTTTTTCATTATGATGTCCTTATTGTGTGGGGCGATTTATCCGCCCCACGTTGGGTGGTTATCCACCTTCTTTTTATGCAACGAAATCCATGATTTCTTGAACTGACATGCCCGAAAGCCCCATTTTGTTTAAGGTACGCCCTTGCTCAAAATAGTTTGTATCGTTGTAAGCATTATCAATGTGTAAACAAGAGGTCACCATGGTCGTTGCTACGCCAGCCAGCTGACCAAACTCAAAGCACGGTACCAATAAGAAAGCGGCATCTTCCGTGATATAGCGGTTTCCCGCTGAATTTGGTGCGCTGTTTAACTTGCCATGTGTTTCAGATGTACGGTTAACTTCATAAACGGTTTCACACTCCATTGCGTATAACGCATTCATTGCATCAAGTTCTGGGGTCAGCGTTAAACCTAATGCTTTACCCACAGCCTGACGTTCTTGTTCCATAACGGCAGCAGCTTTTGCTGTAGAAATAGAGCAGCAATCTTTGTAGTAATTAAACTGGCCATCATAGTTTTCTAGTAATCCCATATTTAATGTGGTTAACAATGGGTGGCCGCCAAAGTTGATATTTTCCAATCCTGCACTAATTACGTTATCTAGCGCAGTCAAAGGCAATGGCATTACAGGTTGCAAACGAGCAATCGCCTCTTGCGTTTTACTTGCGGGTAATGCTGCAACAGGTAGAAACTCTTTCATGCCTAAAATGGCAAGTTCAGCAGGGCCGACAATTCGGGTTGCCCAAGGAATTGAGATAGCATCCACAAAGGTAATATCAAGATCCGCATAACCTTGATCTTGCTTGATACGGTTGAGTACCAATGAGCCATAGTTGCCCGGCATTAGCATGATAATTTGTCCATCACGTAAATGCGGCAACATCTCAATAAACAGCGGCTCTTGAGCGAACGATGGGACAGGTAAAATAAGTAAATCTGAGTAGGCAATTGCCTCTTTTAATTCACGCGTCACCTTGTCTATTTTTTGAAAGCCTGCATACGTGAGGGGAACATCATTAAATGAAGATAACGCTTCTATACCGCCGCGAGCTTCAATATCAGCTAACGGCTGATCAAAGCCTTTTGCACCAAATAAGCATACGTTCGCGCCTTGAAGAGAAAAGTGGTAAGCCGCTGTAAGTCCAGCATTGCCAGAGCCAATAATAGAGACTTGAGGAGCCATGTTTTGTGTCCTTAATCTGGTTGTTTTTCCTGAAACCAGATTAAGGAATTCTTCGTGCTTCTCGCCAATGCATCACTTTACTACTGGTATGCAAAAAAGTAATAGTTACTCAATAAAGCACACCTAAGCAACTGATAAATTACACTTTAACATTCACCCCCCGCTATTACCGAAACCCAGCAATAATGTGACTTTACACATTATCGCTAATATCGAGATCGCGCATTGGGCCAATTTTAAGGTAAATATTCATTTCATCAGCAAGTAGTAAAAATTGTTCAATGAAATGTTCGGCGTGACGATGAATCGGTTTTAAAGCTGGGTATAAAATATCGAATTCAAACGGTAATCCAAACACAAGTGGCCGCATTACGACCGCTGGATGTTCACTTGCCATATGTGCCGTAAAAGGATCAGTTATTGCGATACCTATTCCCTCACGGACAAGTGCTGCAGCCGTACTTGCCAATGACACTTCAATATGTTCTATAGTGGATAAACCATAGCGTCTTAATAGGGCATCTATACGTCGCTGAGTAATATCCTTCTCATGGCGGATCACCACCTGATCAGCAATGTCATAAATATCAATGCAGTTTCTTTTCGCTAGCGGAGAGTCACTGGGTAATAAACACACACATTCACACTCCACACGCTGCGCTTTCACTCCCGCGAGTGGTTCGTCAATAAAAGCAAAACCAATATCTGTTGTTTGGCTTTGTACTCGACGCATCACATCTTCAGAACGGTAAGTTTTAAAACCCACTTTTAACTGTTGAGATTGTTTTAAAAAACTCGCAAGAATACGAGGGAGAAATGCATTGGATAATAATGGCATAGCTGCAATATTCAGGGTACCGAAATGATGTGACCGAATCGAATCAGCTGCATTATCCAGACCTGACACGGCATCAAAGACTTTCGCTACCTCTAAATAAAAAGCTTGCCCTTCATCACTCAATATCAATCGGTTACGTTGCCGCGTGAATAGCTTAAAGCCCAATCTATCTTCTAATCCCGCTAAGACTCTACTCACAGCAGGCTGGCTTAAGTTAAGGCGTTCAGCAGCTGCAGTCACCGTCTGGCATTCGACAATGGCACGGAAAGCATTTAATTGGGACAATTTCATAAAAGTTTATTTTCAGGCGCAATATAAAGAGATCGGCAGATTACCAAACCTATGAACTGAGAGCTTTTACACAATGTGTAATCTGTGATTACTATTCACTTCATGCAAATAAAATAAAGTTTACGTCTGATTAATTTCATTCAACACACTCATAACCATAGCTAATTAGTCGCAGCACTAACCCCTGATTAAAATAATCTCATCAAAATATAGCCATGAGCAGAAACCGTATGAAGCAAGGAGGCTTTATATCTATTGCATTAAAAAAAATGTACTGAATTACATATAGTGAGTAAATAATGAAAAAACTCGTCCTTGCGCTTACGCTTTCAGCATTAAGCAGCACACCTACGCTGGCAGACATTCACCTTTCACCGGAAGTTAAAATTGGAGCATACAACGGGTTTGGTTTACAGGCAGGCTTAACTGACACTTTAGGTTTCGATGCTGTCTTTGTTAGCTACAGCCGCACTGAATATAATAAATTCAACTACGATGAAAGGTTGGATACCTACCGTATCGGGGCTCAACACATGTTCGGAGCCTCTAAAATTCATGGCTTACAAATTGAATTGGGATTAGCCGATTACGACGGTAAAAAAAATCGATCAGGGAATGAAGAAACGAAAGCAAGTAAAGGCGTTAGTATTGGGGCATCGTATATTTTCCAAGTTACTCCTAATATAGGCTTACGTGCAGGTGGCGATCTCAATACTTTCAGATCATCCACCACTTTTATCCCGCATGATTTGTCTCCAAATCTCAATATCGCCATGACCTTTACATTTTAATCCTCAGTTCCAAGCTGTTGCTTAAAGCCAAAAATGAAAAAGAGCTCACAGAGCTCTTTTTGCTTAAAAACGACTATTTCGATTTAGGCTGCACAAACTTACGTTTTGCGTCAATTACAGCAACATCACGTGTAAAGTTCTCACCCAGTACAACCCCCTTACCTTTCACCAATATGAACTCGGTTTGTTCATTTAAATCAGCTAAGCGTGTTCGTACTTTAACAACAGGCAAGCGCTCTTTATTACTTTTAACCCAACGCTCTACAGGTAATTCAACTTCTTCTTTACCCGCTTTGATTTTCACCCAATCTTTCCCATCTCGCTCAAACTCTTGAATATCTGAGACACCAATCGTAGACATTTTGGCTTTACTATCAACCGTTACCTTTACATGTGCTTTTGCTGCACCCAACCACACAAACTCTTGCGCGCCCAAAATCAACTTACCGTCTTTCGTTGTAGTCACTGGCTTAGGTTTTGGTTTCGGCTTTGGTTTTACCTCAGGCTTAACGTCTGGTTTCACCTCTGGCTTGATCTCTGGTGCTATCTCAGGTTTTAGATCTGGGTCTGTCGGCTTAACATCTGCCGGCTTTTCTGTTTCAGGTATAGGTTTTACTGGTTCTTGTATCGCTTGTTGCTGTGCACACCCTGCGAGTAAAATAGCAAAAAGACCTACCGCGACTTTTTTCATTCACTTACACCTATTTTTATTTTGGTATTATTTCAATAATATGCGTGATAAGCGTTCAACACCAACCCACATATAACAGAATGTCGCATTAAGCACATTCTTGGCCATAACGCTCAAACTTATGGCTGATCCACTCTTCATCGTACCAACCAATATTACGGCTATGCTTTGCGTCATCCCACAAACTGAGAAACCAGCGTCTAGCTTGGTAGCCGTCTGCAAGTTTGGCTTTCTTAATGTACATGTCAGCTAGCTTTAAATCTGGGCGAACATCGTATAAGTGAAACAGATCAAACTCACGGTGCTTAAAGCCAACATCGCAAGGGTCGATCAAAGCAGCGACTTTATAAGTTTTGGGGTCAAATAAGACATTACCTATATGGCAATCATCATGCACTAACGATGAACCTTGGTTTATAGGTGCTAAAACTTGCGCTCGTGACTCCCATAGACTGGCAAAATCATCTTTTAGTTGGCGAGAAAATGGGGATGCTGCACTCATTAAATAGCGGTAAACGGGATACATCCAGTGTTCAAAAGCATCAATTAGCCTTGGAGAAAAAGTGTGATCATCAAGTTCAAAGCCTTGTTCATGGCTGCATTCATGTAACGCGAGTAAAACATCAGTGTAGTGTTCACCAAATGTCGCGATGGCTTTTTTGTCCAGCGGAAGCTCATGGGCAGATCGACCATCTAACCACTCTAAGACCAAATAATCATACCCTTCATCACGGCCATAAAAGTAAATAGCAGGAACCGGGCAATCAAGGATTTTATTTAAGCGCTCAAGCCCTTGAATCTCTTTAGCCAACCGGCCAATTTCTTTTGAAAATTTGATGACAGCTTTTTGTTTATCTGTCGCAAGGAATACAACACATCCATAAAATGTCAGCTCAGTTTGAACAAATGAAGCTCGCAACCCAAACAACTTTTGAAACGTATCAGACGCAATGCGTTCTAATTGTTGCTGATTCATAATATTCCTTTTAATCCAGTGCAATCGGTATCATACCAATAAAACAACACCACATTCTGAATTAGAATAACCCATTGAAAAATATAAAATTTACCCTTTAATCTTTAAAAACAATGCAACAAAAAAACCATAATTGCTAGTTTTTTGAATCAAATTTATGATTTTATCTTCATCTTCCTAAATAAATACAAGGTCACTAACCACAAAGAGTTAACAACACCATAACGACCACTACAGCTTAAAGTATTCCATTTACGCCTCCCTGACTTACGAAGGTTAAGTTTTTCTTAACCCTAGCATCAATTTATTTAACTCAACGAAAACTTACGACTCACGTATACTCCCTCATTATTCTCACCCTACATAAATTCACTCATGCAATTTGCTAAAAAACCTTTTGCTTTTCATAAAGCTGATCTTCCTTTTTATTTAATAGCCCTTGTATGCTTTCTCCCTATTGTTAGCTCGCCTGTTGCGCTTATTTTGGGCTTTACACTCGCGAGTCTTGGCTTAATTCCCGAAAAGCTTAATCTGGCTAGTTTTACTAAAAAGCTACTAGCCTACTCAATTGTAGGCTTAGGCTTTGGTATCAATTTAAGCGAGGCAATTACCGCAAGCCAACAAGGTTTAGGGATTATTGTTTCATCTATATTCTGTACCTTAATTTTAGGAACTATACTGACCCGCTTGTTCAAACTCGATGTGAAAACAGGTCACCTGATTGCCTCAGGTACTGCAATTTGTGGTGGTAGTGCTATCGCCGCAGTTGCGCCAGCCATTAACGCAAAAGATGAACAAATTTCATTAGCACTGGCGACTGTGTTTGTGCTCAACTCTGTGGCGCTATTTATTTTCCCTGCTATTGGTCATTTATTTGAAATGAGCCAACACGCTTTTGGTACTTGGGCTGCTATCGCAATTCACGATACATCTTCTGTGGTAGGTGCAGCGGGAGCATATGGCGATGAAGCATTAAAAACAGCAACAACATTAAAGCTTGCTCGAGCACTGTGGATTATTCCAATTGCCTTTTTGAGTGCGCTAATGTTCAAAGGCGACAGTAAGAAGATTGCCATTCCTTATTTCATTGTGTTTTATTGTGTCGCCATCGCTATTGCACACCTACTGCCACAACTTGGCGATCTCTACAGCTTAATATTCTTGGCATCAAAGCGTTTACTTGTCGTGTGTTTGTTCTTAATTGGTTCTGGCATTACGGTGCAAAAACTACGTGCATCAGGTGCTAAACCACTTGTATTAGGTATTTTGCTCTGGATTGCGATTGGCGGTTCATCGTTAACTTACATCTTGATGAGCTAATCAAAGAGCCGTTCACACTATCTATAAAAACGAGAGCATGTGTTCTCGTTTTTTATTCCTTGCTTTTAATCCTCACCATTTCACCTCAAAATTCACCTGCAGCATCCGCCTTTCGAACCCATCTTTTATAAAATGTTATCTCACGCTTTTTGTCATTCCCTTGAGTTTTATTTGCGAATTGTTGGCCACTCTCACCTCTAACTTTAATTAAAATCACTCATCGTAACGATGAAAATTATACGCTTCGCAACGGGGTGCTTTTTCCCTAGTATTCGCCTCCCATTACCGACCAAAAACGCGATTTGTGACAATGCAGGCAGTAACCACGTCTTCTAATGCTTTATACACCGACTTATCTTCTTACTACGATTTGATGTGTGCAGACATCGGTTACGAAGCACAAAGTCATTATGTTCGTCGACTCCACCAACTCTTTGGTAACGAGGGAAATACGCACCTTGATCTCGCCTGTGGTACGGGCCCGCATGTACGCTACTTTATTGACTATGGCTACCAAAGTCGTGGACTCGATATTAATCAGCCCATGCTAGACATGGCTCAAGTTCGCTGTCCTGAAGCAGAGTTCACGCTAGGGAATATGTGTGATTTTACGGTAGAAGAACCACTTGATCTCATTACCTGTTTTTTGTATTCCATCCATTACAGCGGTGGTATTGAAAACTTAAAAGGCTGCATTGCAAGTGTGCATAAGGCATTAAAAGACGGCGGTGTTTTTTGTTTTAACTCTGTAGAGAAAAACAAAATCAATAATGCGTCTTTTGTTCGCCACTCCACACACTTCGATGACAGCGAATTTGTGTTTAGCTCTGGCTGGCACTACAGCGGTGAAGGCGAAAAACAATCGCTTAAATTGAGCATTGAGAAAACAACCGAACAAGTTACTCAATCTTGGCAAGATGAACACCCTATGGTTGCGGTAGGTTTTGATGAGTTAAAAGCATTGCTGATGCCTTACTTTGATGTTCATGTGTTTGAGCATGACTATGACAAGATCATTCCAGTGGGCGATAACGCGGGCAACGCCATTTTTGTTTGTGTGAAACGCTAAGATTTAACGTACTGCCCCTTACTGAACGCTATCATGTGTAGCATTCATTAAGGGATAACTTTACGCCTCAATAGGTGTAAAGCAGATTGCCGACAATGATATACGCGTTAGTTCGTAAACAGCTCTAAGGCGTAATATCGAGTTTGTCATTCCTCTGCTTCTTCACATTAAATGCCAAATGAGCTTCCTGCTCTTTGGTTTGTTTTCCTCGGTGATATTGTTTGTGGTTGAGCCCCATATAAACTAATACAACAAAAGCGATCAAATCTAATACGGCACTATAAATGCCTGAGGTCAGCAGCGACGCCCCCACTAACGCAATAACCAACCCGATCCCTTTATACATAGATTTTTCCCTACTTCTTTTTCTAGTTCGTCCTTCATTATTGAAAAAGAATCAGGAAGTAAAAAATACCGTTTATCTCTAACTAAGTCAGAATTGGTATAACTCCCCTTGTTATCTCACTATTTTATAGCTTGTTAGGCGATACCAAGCGCGTCATACAACCAATTAACTAACAAGTACTTCGTCTGTTACTAGCTTTTCATGTACTTGTTTCACAATAGCGTCTAGCCCTTGTGTTCTTCCAGGAGTGAGGTGAGATTTTAGTTCCAGTGCCTCAAACCAAGCTTGAATATCGAAAAGTCGTACCTCATGGGGCTGCTTACCGTGATAAGCAACTCTAAGCAAAGCAAGTAGGCCTTTGACTATGGCTGCATCACTGGTGGCTAAAAAGATCAAGGTTCCTGATTCTATGTCACAGCTCAGATCGAGCCATACCTTACTCTGGCACCCCTTGACGATATACTTCGCTGTCATCTTTGCATCTGGGTAACTCGGTAAACGCTCTCCGAGCTCAATCAAATACAAATAACGCTCTTCCCAGTCACAACAACGATTGAAGTTGTTAGCCAATTTTTCTGGTGTCATGTATTTACCTTAAGAGCTGAGTAATTCTGCGCAAACCTTGCACTAAGACATCAATATCCGATGATTGTGTATACATGCCAATTGAGGCTCGACAAACCGCACTTTGGCCTAACTTTTCAATTAATGGCATAGCGCAATGATGACCTGTGCGTATCGCAACACCATATCGATCGAGAAACGCCCCGACATCAAATGCATGGTGTCCTGTCAAATTAAAAGCAACGACTCCTTCACGGCTATCATCGCAGCCATAAATTTCAATGTCATCCACTTGCACAAGACAATCGAGCAAATACGTCATCACTTGGCGTTCATACTGGGCAATTTTTTCCAGCCCTACCGCTTCGATATACTCAATAGCTGCGCCTAAACCTAGGATACCAGCTATATTCGGGGTCCCCGCTTCAAAGCGCCATGGTGCCTCACCATAGGTCGTCCCATTTGGTAAAGTGACTTGCTCTATCATGGCACCACCACCTTCCCATGGCACCATATTGTCCAGATGACACCCTTTCGCATATAGAACACCCGTACCAGTCGGCCCGTAAAGTTTATGTGCTGAAAATACGTAGAAGTCACAGTCTAAGCCCGTTACATCAACAGCTTGGTGCATCACTGCCTGCGCACCATCAACTAAGACGGGAACATTGTGATTGTGCGCATAGCTAATAATCGCTTTGATTGGATTCACGGTGCCAAGTACGTTCGATACATGAGTCACAGCAATTAAACGTGTTCGAGCAGTAATTAAGGATTGAAGCGCCCTCATCTCCAAGCGATTATCTTGATTCAGTCGCCACACCTTTATCGTCACCCCGCAGCTCGCCGATAAAAGCTGCCAGGGAACCAAATTCGCATGGTGCTCCATTTCCGTTACTATGATTTCATCGCCCTTCGATAACAAAGGCCTTAAATAGCTATTAGCAACAAGGTTAATGGCTTCTGTCGCCCCCTTGGTAAATACGACATTATTCGGCGAATTGGCACCAATAAAACCGGAAACTTGTAAACGAACATCTTCCATGTCTTGCGTGGCTTTTGCGCTTAGATAATGAATACCACGATGTACACTGGCATAATCATTTTGATAAAAGCGTGTCATTCTCTCGATCACAACATTCGGTGTTTGCGCCGTCGCTGCAGTATCGAGGTAACGCAATGTTTTTTGATATACCTCGGTCTTTAATGCAGGAAAATCATCAACCCAAGGACTCTTTATTACCGTATGATCACACATAAAATTCACCTTGTGATCTGCCTGTAAACTTCTCTGGAATTAGATGTGGATCTAACCCTTTTTTATCAGAATGGGGCCGTACTTGAGATAAAGATCCCACCAACTTGTCACATACATGTTGTTTAACGCATCCATTACGGATCTTAAACGCCACTTCAGAAGCAAAAGCAAACAACAGCATTTGTTGCGCTTTGTCCTTTGATATCCCTCTTGCGCGCATATAATCTACCTGTCTAGCATCAAGCTGACCTGTCGTTGCGCCATGGCTACATTTCACATCATCAGCGTAGATCTCTAGCTGAGGCTTACAATTTACTTGAGCGGATTCACTCAATAGCAAATTATGGCTATCCATTTGCCCATCTGTTTTCAAAGCACTTGGTTCAACATAGATCATGCCATCAAACACCCCATTAGACGCACCTCTCGCAATTGTCTTATGCAGCTGTTCACTGCGACAATGAGGTGCTTGATGCCGTAAATAGGTTCGACTATCAAAAGTCTGTTGATCATCTGGCATAGAGAGGCTATTCATTTCGATAAAACCATTTTCACCCTGTAAATGACTACTTGTTTGATGACGGCACAATACGCCAGATAACATCAAACAATGAGAATGAACACTAGCATCGCGATCCACAACTATATCGTTATGCCCAAAATGATGCTGGCAAGGCGCCTCTTCTATTAATTTAGTGTGATAGAAGTGTGCCCCTTTGCCCACATCGGCACTCATTCGAGAAAGCGTCACACCACCACCTTGATCCAATGAGATGTGATGTTCAATCAGCTCACACTGCGATAAACGCCCTAACGATATATGATGACGATAACTGCACACGTCCCCCTTCATACCGCTGCTAATATGCAGTAAGTAAATGGGCTTATCGATTACAGTCTCTGCGTCCACTTCAATTAAAACACCACCGGTTGCCGTGGCATCCGTTAGATAAGTGAAAGCATCAGGTTGAACAGATTTCGACAATTCATACGTTTCAACATCTGATAGTCGATCGAGAGGTGTAATGGTTATTTTAGGGATCCAATCTGAGCATCGAACTGAAAATAGCCCATCAAAGAACACTAACCGATAACCATCAAGGTTAAGACTTAAGCTTTCATATGAAATATTTTCTACAGGTTGAAATACCGCAGAGTGAAGTGGCAGTTGTTTAAAACCCGACAACGATGTGTATTTCCAAGCATCGTCTTTGTTTATAGGAAGCCCTTCAGCTGCAATTTTACGCCATTGTTGTTGTTGCCATTTCCCCGATTGAACCATGCCCTCAAGGTTTTCCATTAATGCCGCATTATTCTTCACCTGTGATCCACCCATAGCCTTTATCCTCAAGTTGTTTTGCTAATGAATGGTCCCCTGATTTCACTATTTTTCCTTTATAGAGAACATGCACATAATCTGGTTTGATGTAATCTAAAATGCGCTGGTAGTGCGTTACCATAATAAACGAACGTTTGTCGTCTCTAAGGGCATTAACCCCAGCAGAAACCGCTTTTAACGCATCAATGTCGAGCCCCGAATCTGTCTCATCAAGAATGCATAATTGCGGCGACAAAACAGCCATCTGCAAAATATCATTACGTTTTTTTTCGCCACCCGAGAAGCCTTCATTCACTGCACGCTGAAGGAGGTCGGCTGGCATTTTAAGCAGCTTGGCTTTATCTTCGAGCAAATCATCAAAATCAAATCGGTCAATTTCATCTTGACCTCGATACTTTCTAATGCCATTTAACGCCGTTTTTAAAAATAACTTGTTGCTGACACCGGGGATCTCAACCGGATACTGAAACGCCAAGAAAATACCTTCACCTGCACGCTCTTCTGACTCGAGTTCCGCTAATTCCTTACCATTGAAGACCATGCTTCCCTTGTCGACTTGATACTCTTCTTTTCCCGCTAATGTCGACGACAGGGTACTTTTACCCGATCCATTTGGCCCCATGATGGCGTGAACCTCACCGGGCTTAATGGTTAAATGAATACCTTGAAGAATGGGCTTATCGTCTACACTGACATGTAAGTCTTTAATTTCTAACATTTTGGTTATCCCACGCTGTGTTCGAGGCTAATAGAAAGCAATTTTTGCGCTTCAACCGCAAACTCGAGCGGTAATTCTGAAAACACGTCTTTACAGAATCCATTAACGATCATTGAAATAGCATCGTCTTCACTGATGCCTCGCTGGGTGCAGTAGAAGAGTTGCTCTTCGCCAATTCGAGAGGTCGTCGCTTCATGTTCAACTTGAGCGCTTGGATTTTTAACTTCGACGTATGGAAAGGTATGGGCTCCACAATCTGCGCCAATCAGCATCGAATCACATTGGGTAAAGTTGCGAGCCCCCTCTGCACTGGCCAGGATTTTGACTAGGCCGCGGTAACTGTTTTCACTTTTACCGGCAGAAATCCCTTTAGAGATAATGGTTGAGCGGGTGTTTTTTCCGATGTGGATCATCTTGGTTCCAGTATCAGCCTGCTGAACACCGTTGGTCAGCGCCACCGAGAAAAACTCCCCAACAGAATGATCCCCTTTCAAAATCACACTGGGGTATTTCCACGTAATGGCAGATCCTGTTTCTGATTGTGTCCAGGACATCTTGCTATGAGCACCTTCGCAAACCGCTCGCTTTGTCACAAAATTAAGTATGCCGCCCTGAGTTTCTTCTTCACCTGAAAACCAATTTTGCACCGTCGAATATTTCACCTCTGCATCTTGGTGAATAATCACTTCTACCACGGCAGCGTGTAACTGATAGGCATCGCGCACTGGCGCCGAACAACCTTCTATATAACTGACATAAGCGCCTGCATCAGCAATTAAAATTGTCCGTTCAAACTGACCTGTTTTTGCTTGGTTAATTCGAAAATAAGTGGATAACTCTCTCGGGCAGCGAACTCCTTTGGGGATATAGACAAAGGTGCCATCAGAGGCAACGGCTGCATTTAGGGCCGCAAAAAAATTATCATCCGCAGGAACAACTGTCCCTAGGTACTGCCGCACTAAATCTGGATATGTATGAATAGCTTCGCTGAATGAACAGAAGATAATCCCTAGCGCTTTTAACTCTTGTTGATAAGTTGTGGTAACAGATACCGAATCAAAAATAGCATCAACTGCAACCTCCGCCCCCTCTCTTACAGGAACACCCAATTGCTTAAATGCGGCTTCTACTTCATGGGTAAGAAATTCATTGGAACCATCATTTGTCGTCGCGCTATCGCATTTAGCACAAGTCGGTGCGGAGTAATAACTGTAACTTTGATAATCAAGGCCAGTGTATTCTGCTTTTAACCAATGAGGTTCTTCCATTTTTTGCCATTTTCGAAAAGCATCTAGCCTAAATGCCAACATCCACTCAGGTTCATTACGTTTTGCCGATATCGCACGCACTACCTCTTCATTAAGCCCTATAGACAAGGTGTCTGATGACAATTCAGTATAAAAACCTTGTTTGTAGTTGCTACTTTGCAACATCTCTTCCACTTCTGGCTGTGTCTCAACTGCACACATTTTTACACTCCGAAGCTTTCACCACAGCCACACATGTTTTTGACATTAGGGTTATGGTAAACAAAGTGACTGTTTAATCCTTGGCGAACAAAATCAATCTCTGTGCCATCAAGCATGGGCATAGCACTCAAGGCAACATAAAACGCCACATCCCTAGAACTAAATCTAAGATCTGATTGCTCTGCTTGTTTGATGAGCTTCACCTCGTAAGCGAAACCCGTGCACCCTGAAGGCCGTACACTTAAATGAAATAACTGTTCATTAGAAGACAGCTGCGCAATTCTGCTGGCCGCTGATTCAGATAAGTGAATCCCCTTCCACACCATGTCATGAATAGAAACCTCAGTTGAATCTGACCTTTGAACACTCATGCTCCATTCCTCATTGCATTTATCAACCCGAACAGCAAATGTGAATGATATTTATTCTCAATTAATATTCAACCATGAATTTTATATGGGATTATAATCAACCACATCATATTGACATTTCCCAGCTTGCAAATACTATATGTGGAACACGAAGGGATAATAATTATCATTTAGATTAAAAGGAGACTGTAAAATGGATATTGTTGTTTATTCAAAACCTCAGTGTGTTCAATGCACAGCCACCGTAAAAGCGCTTCAAACAAAAGGCATTAAGCATAGCGTAGTTGACCTCACCCAAGATGATTCTGCAATGAAGGCGGTTCAATCTATGGGTTACAGGCAAGCACCAGTTGTCGTCGCAGGTTCGCACCATTGGTCTGGATTTCGTCCTGATATGATCGACCAGATCTGCTAATGCTTGTCTATTATTCAAGCCTTTCGGGTAACACAGAGCGCTTTATTAAACAGCTCAAGCTACCCGCAATACGTTTACCACTTAATGCTGACGATCCCACACCAGCAATAACACGCCCTTTCGTTTTGGTGTGCCCCACCTATGCCGACGGGAAAGGGGACGGCGCCGTCCCTAAATCGGTGATTAAAGCATTAAATGACACCCAGATACGTTCTTTACTAATAGGCGTAATTGCATCGGGAAATCGAAATTTTGGTGCATTATTCGCTCAATCCGGCGTCATTATTTCACGTAAATGCAACGTACCATTACTGTATCGATTCGAGCTATCTGGAACACCGCAGGATGTACACAAGGTGCGGCATGGACTACAACAATTTTGGAACCATCATGGACACGCAATTCACGCATAATTCGTTGGACTACCATGAGCTCAATGCGATGCTCAACCTCCTCGATGATCAAGGAAATATTCAATTCGAATCAGACAAACAAGCTGCCCGTCAGTTCTTTTTACAACACGTTAATCAAAATACCGTGTTCTTTCATAACTTAGCTGAAAAACTGGATTACCTTATCAGTGAAGAGTACTACGAACCTGAGGTTTTACAGCAATATAGCACTGCGTTTATTGACCATATTTGGCAAGCGGCTTACCAAATTAAATTCCGTTTTCGGACTTTTCTCGGTGCGTATAAGTTCTTCACCTCTTACGCGCTTAAAACCCGAGATGGAAAGCGTTACTTAGAGCGTTTTGAAGATCGCGTTGTAATGACTGCTCTCGCGTTAGCCCAAGGCGATGAAACATTCGCCCTGCAATTAATGAACGAAATCATCCACCAGCGATTTCAACCAGCCACCCCTACCTTCATCAATTCAGGAAAAAAAAGCCGTGGCGAACTAATTTCATGTTTCCTGCTGCGAATTGAAGACAATATGGAAAGTATTGGTCGAGCAATCAACGCCTCACTACAGTTGTCTCGACGAGGTGGTGGGGTTTCGCTATTGCTAAGTAATTTACGCGAGCAAGGTGCTCCAATAAAAGGAATTCTCAATCAAAGTTCTGGTGTCGTACCTGTAATGAAATTGCTCGAGGACAGCTTTTCATATGCCAACCAACTCGGGGCAAGACAAGGTGCTGGGGCCGTTTACCTCAATGTTCACCACCCAGACATCATGCATTTTTTAGATACTAAACGTGAAAATGCCGATGAAAAAATCAGAATCAAAACACTGAGTCTGGGTGTCGTTATCCCCGATATCACCTTGACACTCGCGAAACAAAATAAAGACATGTATCTGTTTTCACCATACGACGTCGAGAGACGTTATGGTATGCCCTTCTCTGAAATTAGCGTGACAGAGAAATACCAAGAAATGGTGGATGACCCTAAGATCAAAAAAAGGAAAATCAGCGCGCGAGCCCTATTCCAAACACTGGCTGAGATCCAGTTTGAATCTGGCTACCCTTACATCATGTTTGAAGATACTGTTAATCAAGCCAACCCAATCCAAGGCCGAGTTAACATGTCTAATTTGTGCTCTGAGATCCTCCAAGTTAATGAAGCATCAGAGTTTAATACTGACTTAAGCTACAACCAATTAGGCCGTGATATCTCATGTAATTTAGGCTCAATGAATATAGCCAAAGCCCTCGATGGCGGTAACCTTCCACAGACCATCGCAGTGTCGATAAAAGCGCTGAATGCGGTCTCAGAAATGTCCAAGATAGACAGCGTTCCTTCCATTCGTAAAGGTAATGACGAAAGCCATGCGATTGGTCTGGGTCAAATGAATCTCCACGGGTTCTTGGCAAGAGAAAATATTCACTACGACAGCCCAGAAGCTATCGACTTTACCAATGTCTACTTTGCTATCGTACTATTCCATTGCCTTGTCGCCTCTAATCAACTAGCAAAACAAAGGCAAGCAACCTTTTGTGGCTTTGAGCATTCAAGTTACGCCAGCGGCATATTTTTTGACAAATATCTAAACCAGAGTTTTCAGCCTAAAACTGAGAAAGTCACTGAATTACTCACAAAATTAAGTCTGAAACTACCTAACCAAGATGACTGGAGCACGCTCAAGCAGCAAGTCATGCAGCACGGCCTGTACAATCGTAATTTACAAGCCATTCCACCAACAGGTTCAATTAGCTATATCAATGACTCGACCGCTTCTATCCACCCAGTGACGGCCAAAATTGAAATACGTAAAGAGGGCAAAATCGGCCGTGTCTACTACCCAGCCCCGTATCTCGATAACACCACTATCTCATACTATCGCGATGCTTATGAAATCGGCCCCAAAGCAATTATTGATGTATATGCTGCTGCGACTCAACACGTCGATCAAGGGCTGTCATTAACCTTATTCTTCAATGATAACGTCACAACCCGTGATATTAACAAAGCACAGATCTATGCCTGGAAAAAGAAAATTAAAACGCTCTATTACATTCGTATGCGCCAAAAAGCACTCGATGGCACTCAGGTTGATGGCTGTGTTTCTTGTTCGCTGTGATTAAAAAGGAAATCCCCATGACAATAACTCCCACTTTACAACCAGTCAGAGCGATCAACTGGAATCGAATACAAGATGATAAAGATCTCGAGATTTGGAATAGATTAACCGTCAACTTTTGGCTTCCAGAGAAAGTGCCTTTATCTAACGATATACCAACCTGGCAACAACTCACGGATGAAGAACAGACCCTGACAATTCGCGTTTTCACAGGCCTAACTCTGCTCGATACTATCCAAAATACGGTTGGAGCCCCTGCGCTAATGGCAGACTCAAGAACACAGCACGAAGAAGCGATATTGACTAATATCGCTTTTATGGAAGCAGTGCATGCCCGTAGCTACTCCTCGGTATTTTCGACTCTGTGTACCACACCTCAAATTGATGAAGCCTTCCGTTGGGCAGAAGAAAATGAGCTATTGCAAAGAAAAGCGCAGATTATTTTAGATGACTACCAAGCCAATGACGATCCACTGAAGAAAAAGGTCGCCAGTGTATTTCTCGAAAGCTTTTTGTTCTATTCCGGCTTCTATCTACCTATGTATTGGTCAAGTCGTGCCAAGTTGACCAATACCGCTGATTTAATTCGCTTAATCATTCGCGATGAAGCCATTCATGGTTATTACATTGGTTATAAGTTTCAACAAGCCTTCAATGAACGCAATGAAACGGAACAAGCACAAATTAAAGACGAAGCGTTTGCCTTAATGTTCTCATTGTATGAACTAGAGAGCCAATATACTGAATCACTCTATGATGGTGTCGGCCTCACAGAGGATGTTAAACACTTCTTACACTACAATGCTAACAAAGCATTAATGAACCTAGGTTTTGAGCCTCTCTTTCCTGACGAGTTATGCCAAGTCAGCCCTGCAATTATGGCAGCACTCTCCCCCAATGCCGATGAGAACCATGATTTTTTCTCGGGTTCTGGATCTTCATATGTGATTGGCAAAGCCGTCGCGACCGAGGATGAAGATTGGGATTTCTAGCGCCCCATACGAAAAAAGCGACTAATTAAGTCGCTTTTTCGTCTCAACTTGCTCCCTCAGACTAGAGGGTACAATTACTGGCTAGGGACTTCATCACCCACCAGCTTGCCATCACGAATTGTAATAATTCGCTTGGTTCGCTGAGCTAATTCCAAATCATGGGTAACCACAATAATGGTTCGGCCTTCTTGGTGAAGTTGATTAAACAGAAGTTCAATTTCAGCACCGGATTTAGTATCAAGTGCCCCGGTTGGCTCATCCGCTAAAATAATTTGCGGCTCATTAACGAGTGCACGCGCTATCGCAACACGTTGCTTTTGACCACCAGATAATTGATTGGGTTTATGATCCATTCGATTACCCAAACCCACTTTTTCAAGTAATACCGCCGCACGTTTACGCCTTTCACGTAAAGAGACACCACCATAAACTAAAGGTAAAGCAACGTTATCGAGCGCACTGGCATATTCCAACAAATTAAAACTCTGAAATACAAAACCAATTTTTTGGTTTCGGATGGCAGCAAGTTGATTACTGGTTAAGCCTTCTATCGACTCACCTTCCAGCAAATATTCACCGCTACTGGCTTTGTCTAAACAACCTAACATATTCATTAAAGTCGACTTTCCCGAACCAGAAGGCCCTAAAATAGAAAGAAACTCGCCTCTATTGATGGTTAAGCTAACGTCATCAAGTGCTTTAACTACTTCTGCACCACTTTGATAAATCTTACTAATAGCTTGCAATTCTACTAATGACATAACTAAATTAATCTCTACTCGCCTTGTAGCGCTTCTAGTGGTGTCACACTGGCAGCTTGTCTTGCTGGGAACCATGCCGCCAACAATCCAACAAGCGCTAACGCGCCAACCACGATCATAACAACAGCTAATGACAGCTCAGGTACAGGTCGACCAAGCTCTTCGTACAAATAATTACCTTCGATAGGAATAGCTGATAAAGCCTGAACAGCTGATTGCGAAATCGCTAAACCAATGACGCCTCCAAGCCCCATTGTCAGAAATGCCTGCACCAAGTAATGCAGTGTAATATCCGTTGGCGTTGCGCCAATTGCCATACGCACGCCAATATCTCGGGTCGCTCGTTTCACTGATGCATACATTACATTGGCAATCCCAACACCAGCGACTAACAAAGTGACCAAACCGATGATGCCAAGGAAACTTTGTAGCCCAAGCAAAAATGTCTTCATGGTTTTCTGGCGCTCTAGCATATCTTCCAATTGCACAATTTGTGCATCTTGCAAGCTAGCGCCATATTTACGGCTGATCACTTGCCGAATGGTTTTAGCAAGTAACGTACGGTCACTGCCTTCCGCGGGGTAAACCTCAAGCGCAGAAACAGGTGCATTGGTATTGAAACGTTGCCAAGTGGTAAAAGGAATAAACACCGCATAATTAGCGGGTACACCTTCCCCAACGCGCATCGCTGACGGTTTAAGAATACCGACTATGGTAAATGACTCTTCACCAATTTTGACGGTTTTACCAACAGGAGATTCATCAAGCTGAGGTAAATTATCCCAGTCAGTGATCTCTCCTTTATAGAAAAGTTCAACCGCGACACTCTCACCCAACACGATGACTTTACGTTGCTCTTTTAAATCCAAAGGATTGAGCCAACGTCCACCATCAGCAATCGAAAAACCCATCATGGATTGGTAATCCGCCGAAACAGCCATTGGGGCTTGCCAACTCACTTGCTTGTTATAAATAACCTCTTTGTCCCATGTCACGACGGGTTCTGCGGCTTTAACAGCAGGCAAAGCACGAATAAGGTCAATATCTTCAGGGTAGAGTTTTAGCATCTTTCCTTGGCTAAACTGACCATAATTCATGGTCGCCATACCGCCCATAACACGGATCAATTTACCGTTACCACTCTCTGCATGACGCGTTAACCCTTGGCTCAGACCTTCACCAATCGAAAGCATTAACGCAATACAAATGGTTGCCCAAGCAATCGCAAGGATCATCAAACCAAGACGCAGTTTTTCTGCTGCCATCTCTTGGAATATCTGTCGAAATGGAATCATGCTACCCCCTTGCACTTAACGCGATAACAGGCGTTAATCGTGCGGCGCGACGAGCAGGAAACCAAGCCGCCAGTAACGCCAAAACAATGGTAACCCCAACCGTTAGCCACAATGACCAAGTGGTAATTTCAGGCTTACCTAACCAACCAGGTAAACCAATGGCAAGCAAACCTTCAACAGCCCCATAAGCCAATAGCACGCCAACCAAACAACCAAGCCCTACTAATAAGCACCCTTCGGCAATAAAGTGATTTAAAATATCTCGCTGCCTAGCACCAATTGCCAAACGCACGCCAATCTCACGCGTTCGTTCAGTTACCGATAAGAACATAATATTAGCCACACCTAATGCGCCAACAGCCAATGTCATTACGCCACTGGCTCCAAGAAAGCTTTGGATACCGCGTAATAATGCATCGAAAAACTTCGCATCTTCACCGAAGTTAGGCAGCCAGATAGCATTCGGATCAGAAGGGTTAAAATGCTCAATTTTTGCGAAGTAATGTTGCAAGCTCTTGCGCAATAAAGCGCCAGATACACCCTGGTGCGGTTTAACCCAAAGTTGTGAGGGCTTGGCGTACCATAAATCTAGATATGTTTTTGAGGGGATGATTACTTGATTATCTTCACGACGGCCAAATGCACTGCCACCTTCTGCTTGCTGAGTTAACCCAACCACAGTAAAAGGCACGCCATTAATTTTCAGCTCACCTCCGACCTGTAAGTTTGCTTGCTTTGCCAGCTGCCAACCAATAACAGCAACGCGTGAATGGTTGATCATGTCACTAGGGTTAATCCCTCGCGAGCCTTGCTGCAAACGAACATTTCGCAATTCGGTGTAATACTGATCAGCGCCACGGACATAACCGGGAATTGTTCTCCCTGTAACGTCTGTAACACTTGCATCCCATTTAAAGTAAAGGACGGACACCGCGTCGATTTCCTTATGTTCAACCAACTTGCGGGCAGTCTCTTCACGAAAGGTAATAGCACGTCCTGCAGGTAATCCTTGCCAAGGCTGGGTTGTACGGCCATTCATTGCAAGTTGCGTATCACTCATTAACACCGCGAACGATTTAACGTTCACTTGGTAAAAGCCCTCACCCAACGCCACAAGTACAAGTACAGCCAAAATCCCCCAGCTCACCGCTATAACGGCCAAGGCTGCCCGCAGCTTGTGCGCAAACAACGTTTGGTATATTTGCTGAAGTAGCATCATGAATGAAGTGCCTTACTCACCATAGAAATTGCATTATCGTCTAACTGGCCAACGGCTTTTAGCAAGGCTGCTCGGTTTTTCCAATACTGGTAAAGTAAGACTTGCAGCGCGTTTTTGCTGTCGTATAACCGGTTATGGGCACGAATCACTTCGAGGGAGTCAATTAAACCGGCACCATAAACAGATTGTTTGCTTGAGAGCACTTGCTGCCTTGAGTTCACCTGTTGCTGCGCCATTTCGACACGCTGCCAATCAAGCGCGAGTTTACGGTAGCGGATTTGTACATCTTGTTTTAACTGAATCTCAACAGCGCGTACATCTTGTTTCGCTTGCAAGATCTGCAAAGACGCTTTTTCTACATTGGCACTTGTTGATCCATTTAAATCAATTGGCACGCTGAGGCTTAAACCTGCATACAAATCGTTATTGTTCGATTTGCTCTCATTACGGTAGCCAACGTTGCCTTTGACAGTCGGATAATACCCTGCTTTCGCAGTATCTTTATCAATTTGGGCGGCTTTTAAGTTTTGCAGAGCAACCAGTAATTCAGGGCTGTTGTCCTTTGCCATTTTTAACCAATCTTGCTCACCGTTATATTTAAGCGGTGGCGCAAACAGGTGTTCTGCGTTTACTTCATCAACCTGATCAGGCATAACATTAATTAAATTCGCTAAAGCTGCTTGGTTATCGAGTAACTGCGCCCTAGCCGTTAAGATAGAAGCTTGATCATCAACATGGCTAGCGCGCGTATCTTCCAGATCCGTCGCCATTATTTTACCTGCTTTAAAGCGCTGCTCAGTCAATGCTAATAATTTGGTACTTTCGTTATATTTCTGCTCAGCCAGTTTCAAAGCAGCCTGTGACGATGCGACATTCAAATAAGCCGATATCACCTTTTCTGCTAATGCATTCTTTTGCGCAGAGGTCTGTAATGCTTTACTCATTAAACGCGCTTCACTCGCATCTAATGTTCGCCACTTTGCACTGTCCCAAATGGTTTGATTTAATCTGATCCCATACTGGCTTGTGACCTCATCACTGTTAGAGTCACTCCAGTTTGCACCTGCACTCGCAGAAACGTCTGGCAATAAGCCCGCCCGAGAGCTATCAACATCGGCTTCACCAATTTGAACATCAATTTGTGACTTTAGATATTGTGGCTCATTAGCCTTGGCTGCGACCCAAGCATCAGATAAAGTAAGAGCATTCACCACAGAGCTAAAGGCCGTGGTCGCCATAATAGAGCAGCTCAACGCTATGCCTACCATCACTCGATTTAAGCGAAGCGGCTTAGCCGGTATGTTCCGTGTTTGTCGATTAGGCATTCGGTGCTCCCATCATACTAGCATCGAGTATCGCTTCGCCTTCAGTCAGGCCTTCAATAACCTCAACATTAATACCGTCCGATAAACCTAGCTTAACAGGCTGCACTCGAAAACCAGCTTCACTCTCATCTGGGATCAAAACAGACGGCGATTCACCATCGAACTGTAATGCTCGTTCAGGAATAGTGGGTACATCAGTAACAGACTTTAACGTGATTTTTGCAGTTGCGGAAAAACCAGAACGCACACGCAATGATTCAGGGAATAAGATCTTATCTATTTCAATCTGGAAACCATTATCAAAATTGCCGTTGGTCGCTTGGCCATTAACGGCATTAAGCTTTTCAGACTGAACGGCAACTTTATTCAAATGCGCTTCTACACTCACTTCTGGGTAAGGTGCGAGCGTCAGATTTGCTGCCATACCGGGTGATAATTGTGCGGCATCATGCTCACTCACACTGCCTTTGAAGATAATATTATCCATGTTTGCCATCGACATCATTACCGTCGCCGCTTGATTGGACTCGGTCGAAATAATGGGCTCACCCACTTCAACTAATACATTCAAAACAGTGCCAGTAATAGGCGCATAAATGGTCGAAGATAGCTTTGCCTTACCAACCGTCGACTCACCACTTTGAATAAGATCGAGGTTTTGTTTTTTCTGACGTAAATCGGCTTCTGCCTGACGTACCTCAGTCCTAGCGCCAATAAAGTCCCCATAATTTTTAGGGATAACATTATTTTTAACCAGACCAGCTAAGTTGTCGTATTTCTGTTGCGCTGAGTCCAATCTTGCTTGGCTCGTCATTACGTCTGTTACGGCTTGCGTTAACTTTTGGGGGGTTGGGTTTGGTCTGATCTTAAACAGTGCCGTCCCCGCTTCAACCTGCTCACCCGTTTGGTGATAGATTTCTTCGACGATCCCTTCTAATTGAGATTTGATTTGTACCGAATGGGCGGGAACAATTTTACCCACTGCAATCGCCGTCTTTTCAATATGACCTTGCTCAACAGTCAAAGTAGGTTGTGTCGCAGAAGTATCTTCTGCCGGTATTTGCAAATAAAAATATCCACCAGTCGCTAATGCAATCGCGATAGCGCCTGAAATCCAGCGTTTTTTCATAGTTATATTCGTAATGGCTTGGGTATATAAGGGTTATTGACCAGAAGGTCTGCGTGAAGTTCAAAAATAATACATCGTTCAATTCGATATAGCTAGCCATAATATAAAAGCCTCAATACAAATGTTGAGGCTTTACATTACTTACACAATTTTGCTACCAAAGGGGCATTTTAAGCAGGGTTAACTTGCAGTAAGAGTAAGGAGGTGTTCTTTGAAACCAACATCAACCAAAGATTCAAATGCTTGCCAGACATCGTCGGGAATGGGTTGTTCTATGGCGTATTCAAATTCTGGGTAAACACGAATACGTTGTAGATCACCAAGCATAACATTGATCAGATCACTGTAACTGATCACATCATTTGGGTAATTATCAAAAGAGATTGCTGGCGAAGTAACAATACAGTGCTTATTTGGCCACTGTCGCATAAAGGTCGCATAGGTACGACGCTCCATAAATGGCTTCTGAACCAGAATAAAGTGTTGTGGGTCTAGACCTTCATTCTCGAGTAAGGCTTGGGTAAATTGAATATTCTCGCCAGTATTTGTCGACTGAGGCTCAACGAGAATCTTACTTTCAGGCACACCAAGATCGGCTGCAATCTGAGCAAAATGCTCTGCTTCCGATCCTTCAAACATGCCTTGGGTCAGCTCACCGACCCCGCCCGAAAAAATAATAAAGGGCGCATAACCGTCTAGATACAGCTGCGCCGCATATTCAGCAACGCGAACATCATTGCTACACAACACAAAAATGCAATCACTCTTAATCAAAGTGTGGTCTAATTTATGGTAGTCCCATACTTTTTGCGCGAGTGCATGAAGTTGTTTTGCCATGTGATTTCCCTTTCCAAAATTCATGAGTTCTTACTTAATGTGAGAACTTAAAATGAAATTAAGATGACACTGCCGATATTATTCGAGCGTTGCGGCTTAGATAAGTAACTCGATTAACTTGCGCGTTTTAGCCAAACTGGTGTAATTGCACAGCTACCTTTACCTGCACTTAACCATGCTTGCTCACTTTCAATGGTTAATTGAAGCTGCATTGAGCGTTCAAGCAAGGCTTCCATTTCCACTAAAGATGCATCTGAAATTTGAATGATTTCTAGATTTTTGTAAACCGCAAGTTTTTGTTGGTGCTGTTGCCACCATTGTGCCGTCGCATTATCGCCATAAACGACTAATAGAACTTGCTTAGCTTTATTGCATGACTTTTTAATGCGTTTTTCATCAGGTAGACCTAAATCAACCCAAAGTTCGATTTCGTCACTGTAGTTCTTATTCCACAGCTCTGGTTCATCAACATCACTAAGACCTTTTGTAAAAACAAGCTCTTCTGATGCTTTAAGACCCCATGCAAGCAAACGTAACATCAAGCGCTGTTCAGTTTCTGAAGGGTGTTGAGCTATAGTGTGGTTGACGTCTAAATAAACGTGACGGTCAAGATCGGCAACATTGTACTGTGCCTTATAGATAGTGGCTTTTAGCGCCATGAGAATGTACACCTGAGAAGTTAATATCAGGAGTGTAGCCAGAATAGGATGGTTAAGCAATTTCCATTTTATTCAAATAGATAAGCATGCACTACAACAGCCATAATCGTGCAAATATCCAGCAAATTATATGTTACTCATTCATTTGGAGCCAAGGAAAGCACATCCCATTGCCCTTGAATTAATGCTTCTTTTTTGGCTTTAGTTAGCCGTTTAATTCGGTATTCTAACTGCATAGCTAGGCGCTTATCGCCAACTTCTTGCGACCATACAAGCAACAAAGGCCCTTTCCCTTTTAGTGCTTTCGCTCCTTGATTACCCGTTTGATGTTGTTTAAAGCGTCGTGAGACATCAATCGTCACACCACAATACAAGCTATTGTTGCGCATTCGAATTAAATAAACTGACCACGCTTTCACATCCGCTACTTCTTCTGTCGCCATTGGTTGAGTAATCTGACTATCACATTCAGTGGTTATTAGTTTCGTCACTGCTTTAGGGGAATTCATCGTAATCGTTGGAATAAGTTAGGAGTTATGATTTTAATACAACGGGATCAGTCGATATATACGGAACTAAAAACAGAAAGCTCAGCGAATTGCTGAGCTTCTAACTAAAACAAGTACATTATATCTAAGTTAGCTCGTTAGGCTTTCAAGCATGTCACGTAGCTCTGCAACATCTTGTTTTAATGTGGCAACCTGCTCTTCCAATTCAACAATACGCTCTTCTGATACCGCAGATTTCGCACTTGCCGTTGCTGGAGCGGCAACAACAAAATTTTCGACATCCACTTCACCACTAAACAAATGCATATAGCGGCAATCACGCTTACCGGTTTCACGCGGTAGCTTAACAACAAAGGGGCCTTTTGGGTGAGCCGCTAATTGATCAAGCACGGCTTCTGCTTCTTTCACATCCGCAAACTTACATAAGCGGTTCGTACGTGTTCGGATTTCGCCTGCGGATTGTGCACCACGCAATAGCATGACACAAACTGCGCCTTTCTCTTGCTCACTGAACTGGAAGGTACTGAATTCAGTGTTACAAAAACGGTGTTGGAACTTAGCGACACGACTACCAAAACCCGTGACTTCTTGAATAAAGTGGCGTGATTTAAGTAGCTCTATCGTATCGAGGACTTCAGCTTCTGTCAGCGCCATCACTGGCTCACGGCTACTTTTTTGGTTGCAAGCTGTTGTAATCGCATTCAATGTTAAGGGGTACTGATCCGGGGTAGTGACTTCCTTCTCGAGTAAACAACCAATCACACGTGCTTCATTTGGTGAAAAGTTAATATCCATGATCTATTCCTCTACCCTTCAATTTTCTAATTTCCATAAATTTTATGGAGATACCTCTAGACACATTAGCACGACACTTACACACGGCAAGCACCAATGATTTTAACTGCTGAAAATTTCAGCGCAGATAGAATAAAAGTGAGATCAAAATCGCACTTACTCTACAGCTGCTCTCGGCTTAGCACTGCACATAAAATACTAATCAGCGATAAAACGACAATAAAAAAGCGCCTTTCGGCGCTTTTTCATTATAACGTTACGCTTTACTGCTGAACTTCAAAGCCAGGTGTATACACTTCTACACGACGGTTTTGAGCACGCCCTTCTTCATTGTCATTCGTTGCGATCGGCTGAGTTTCACCGCGACCTTCCGTTTTAATACGATTAGCATCAATATTGAAGTGACTAGCTAGGTAGCCCGCAACAACATCAGCACGTTGCTCCGAAAGTTTCTGGTTATACGCTTCTGCACCACGGCTATCTGTATGACCAATCACAAACAATTCAGTTTCAGGGTAATCGACTAAGCGTTGTGCAATAGGCTGCAAGCGATCAATATCTGCTTGAGATAACGCATTACTGTCAAACGCAAATGGTAACAATTGCGTTAATGGCTCAACTTGCACTACAACAGGCTCTACAACTACAGGTTCAGCTAACACAGGCTCTGGCTCAACAACCGCTACAGGTGCTGGCGCTCCCCAACCGTAAACTAAGCTAATACCGTAAAATTGAGCGTCGATACGTCCCGTTTTATCTTTGTCACCAAGATTGAAGTAGTATTGATACTCAAGTCGAGTCGATAGATTATCGGTAAAGAAGTATTCCGCACCGACACCCGCCGTAGGCGCAAAGCCATTTTCTTTCTCATTGCCGGCTTTTACTTTGTAGCCATAACCACCAGCTTTTGCAAACAGATCAAAAGAGTCCATCGCTTGCCAAGTAAATTTACCCACAAGATCGATACCTTGTGTTTCGAAAGAGCCACCACCGTCGACTTTACTTTTTAGTTTACCAAGATGGGTATAACCACCTTCTAAAGCAAACCAAGGAACAAAGTTATAACCAACAAACACACCTCCCCCGAAATCATCTTTATCTAGCTGATCATCAGCTCCTTTAATGATTCCTTCGAAGTTGTTGTAATGCGTACCACCAATACGGGCACCCGCATACCAAGGGTTATCACTTACTGCGTGTGCTGCTCCTGAGATTAATAGAGCCAGCGGTAGAACATAGGTGAGCTTAGACATATTGAATATCCTTATTATTTTGAGCCACTACAACCATGTGTTTAGTCCGAGTATTAGTTAAATACAAAATTTAAACGTGAAAAATTGTAGATATATCAAATTTTTGGGAATTTTCTGGGGATATGCCATGTCTATTTTAAATAGTTGGCAAGAAAAATACATTTATTGCGTCTGCATTAGTATTAAGAACCAATCACTTATCCACAAAAACAATGATGAAAGAAGAATAAAACAGACAAAGAGAGGGAAAAGACTAATTAAAGAGAGAGTACTGAATATTTTCGGTGAAAACCCAGTACTCTCGCTTATAATTCAAGACTATTTTATTTATTCGATAACTGTATTTGGCAGCTAACCACAATAAATTAGACAAAACCTCAGTCTAAATATAGCCAAGGCCATTGCATTTAATTATTTGCAGTCGCTCCTTCCGCAATCGCTTCAGCTGTTGCATCTTCAACGGCTAAAAATAAGTAGTCCACAGTACCTTTTGGTGATGTCATCGGGTTCAGAGTCACGTTCTGATACATAAATGAGGCCTGCTGAGTTATTGGTCTAACATTACGGCACTTAAACAAATATGGGCGCTGACGCCAGATTAAAAAACTGCGACAACCTAAGTTAAAAACTGGGCGTGATTTAGCAACAAACCATTCTTTAGGGATTTCCGGAAAAACCTCAAACAGTGTTTTGCCAATCACTTCGTGCGATTGCTTGCCACTATGATGGACCATAAAACCATTCCATACATGAATGGTGTATTCACGATCCAGAACAATCAAGCCAAGATCAACATGTTGAACCATGTCGACCATCCAGTGAAACTGCTCAAATTCAGCGGGTAGCGACAGCATTCTTTAATCCTCGTCCAATAAATAAGACAGCTTGTTATCAAGCAGTGGCAGCGATTCATCAACAAACATCAATAGCATGTCACATTTGATATTTGTGTTTTCAATACAGTAACTCACTTCAAACGTCATTGTACGTCGCCAGTTTCCTGATGTTTGATCAATAAATGAATCGACGGGTTGATGCTTACCAAGCAACACAGGGTGGCTTTGGAAGAACTTCACTTCAGCCTGCTGCCCTAACCCTTTTAAGAAAGACCCCACAAGAATATTACTGACATCCATCAGTAGTTCTAACTCAAAATCTTGTCCACTGTCTTCTGGGTATTGCATCAACTGCATGACTTCACTAACACTTGAGTCACTCAGCAAAACTAGCGCTTCACCAGCAATACCTTCACCACTGAAACCTTGGCATACACCCGACATATTGCTATTGCTGGCAAGGTGGCGCATGGTCATATGAAGTTCGCTCACTTCAAACACATTAACATTAGGAAGCGGTAGATTCACAAATACGTCAAAGTGGCGAGCAAGTGAATCAGCCGCACGACCAATGGCTACGTTGGCAACTTCTAGATAAATATCACGACGACGCAATGCTGGAATAGCGGTACGTTGAATAGGCGCATCAAAATCAAACTCTGCAGGCGGCGGTAACAACTCTTGCAACAAGGTTTTGATATAAGCTTTATCAACGGGTTTTTTCAAGAAATCAAGCGCGCCAAGGGCTTTAACACGTGATTGAGCTTGTGGTTGGATGTCGCCTGAAACGACAACCACTTTGATATCGATGCCCTGCTCTTGAATCGCTTGCAGCGTTTGATAACCATCCATTTCTGGCATGGTTAGATCAAGGAACATCAAAGAAAACTGTTTTTCTTGCAGTTGTTTCAGGGCATCAAGACCATTCACTGCAAATGTGACTTCCGCATTTAACGAGCTTGGTAAAGCGCGAGCCATTTGTTTTCTGGCTAATGCGGAGTCATCACATATTAATACTGACGGTGTCATACTCGCTCCGATGCGCTTCTTGTTGCCGATATACGCCAACATGCAGTGTAATGCGGTTTTAAACCAACCAAAATGAGGTTGTTAACACACTTATTATTAGTATGAAGAACCTAATAAGGCGCTTTCAGCACCACGCTAAAATGACGGGGCTGGCACATCGCCAATCTTAGTTATAGAGGCTGCATATTGATACGCGTTTTGGTTTCTGGAGCGCTTTTTTTGACTTATTTTAGTGTGGTAATAATATCAGTAGATTGTTGCTCGGTCTTGTTTAATTCCTTTTAGTAGGCACTTTTCTCGCGTTTTCATACAAAGCTATCCATTCTTGGACGCTAACTTTGGCCACAAGCTGCGCAATAAGCTCAAAGGGGATCTTATTTATATTCTTAAAACGAATACAGCTCTTTCCCATGTCCAGTTTGCTCTTACAATATTTAGGGTACTCGTCCACAAACCAAGCGAGTAACTCAGGGCTACTGTAAATGCCAGAATGGTAAAGCGCGATAAAGTTTTTTTGGCTAGCGATATTAATGAATGGTAAAGGTAGATCGGGAGAACAGTGATACCCATCAGGATAGAGTGAATGAGGCACAACGTAACCTATCATGCCGTAGCTCATTGTTTCTTGAAAACCTTCAGGTAAATTATCAAGAATAATATGCCGTAACTGCTCGATGACCACTTGACGCTCTGCGGGCAGATCAGCCATGTACGCTTTAACGCTTGTTGCCTCGGATTTCATGTTAACCTCTGCTCGACAATGGTTGATTGTTCAAATCATAATCCCAATCTGTAATACACTTGCTTGTCCGATCATTCACTTAGACAAGATAGCAGCACATTGCTCATCCATAGTCCTATCAAAATGAGCCACTTTTGCATCAATTAGGCGATGAACAGGCAAACGTTTACATTCTAACTGTTTCAATACCTGTTCGGGCTAAGTAGAATAGTCGTTCGATTTTTCGGATTGATTGTTATTACCCAATGATTATAAACAAAACAAATAACACTAAAACCCTCACAAAAGTTGGCATTGTAGGCGGTGGTGTTGCTGGATCAACCATCGCACTACGTCTCGCTGAAATAGGTGTTGATGTTGTGTTATTTGAAGAAGGGGCATCACTTGTCAATGGGCCACCTATCTGTCATTTGCACGCTGGTGGTAATCTGTACCGTGAAATTTCAGATCAGCAATGCTTGGATTTATTAAAACAATCAATCGACACCCTTAGAGTTTTTCCACACACGGCAAATATTCGCCCTACCGTTATCGCCGTTCCAACACGAGATAATGGTGAACCCGACGCATTGCTCCCTCGACTTGAGTTACTTCAACAGACATACCAAAACTTAGTTGAAAGCGATGAAAACAATAAAGTACTAGGCGAACCTAACGATTACTTTAAGCTCTATGATCAGGCCACATTAACTAAACTGGCTGCCAAAGCATTACCCACCACCCCAGCCACACTAGATGACTGGATGATCCCAGTGGCAAAAAACCTCAATCTTGATGAATTTAAGTACCCGATCGTTCTAGTCCAAGAATATGGCTTGAGTGTCTTTCGTATCGCTGCAACAGCCTCACTCGCATTATCGAAACTAAATACATGCCAAGTGCTAACAGGTGCAAAAGTAAATCACCTTGAGCAGAATGACTCAACACAACAATGGGATATCCACTTCCAGCAATTTAATGCTGAGTTACAAGATTGGGTTACGGATTGCGAACAAGTCGATTATCTCATCAATGCTTGTGGGTATCGAACAGGCACAATAGATAACATGGCTCAGCTTCCTCGCGAACGCATGGTCGAATTTAAAGCCGCTTATGTCACCCATTGGAAAAATAGCCAAGGTATATGGCCTGAAGTTATTTTTCACGGTGAACGCGGCACTCCAAATGGCATGGCACAACTAACACCATACCCTGATGGTTACTTCCAACTTCATGGCATGACAGAAGATATTACTTTATTTAGCAAGGGCTTAGTACACTCTACTGCAACGAATGCACAACCTGAATTAAGTGCTCCTTTCATTAAGAAATTGACCCACGCATGGCAAGAAAATGAAGTCACACTCAGAAGTACACGCGCAATCCACCACATGTCGCAGTTTGTTCCTGAGTTTTCAACAGCTACAGTAGGTGGGCTTCCCTTATTCGGAGCACAACAAATTCCAGGGCAAGATGCAACGTTACGCGCTGCCGATATTAGTTTTGATGGGATGAATTATGCCCGCACCGAAATTGTCAAAGCTTCGTCTGCTCTATCAGCTGCAAATGCCGTTGTTGAAAAACTGCAATCACTTGGGCTTATTACGGCAAGTGTTTCTGGCTCGCTGGAAGCAGACTTCCCCGTGACATTGAGTCTAACATTGTCACAAGTTGAACACTTCGCCGAACAGTTAGCTGAACAACGAAACTACCCTTCCGCACTAGCTCGCCAAGTTGCTTTCTAAGAATGCAAAATAGCCATGCTCAGAGTATATCTCTGAGCTTGCTAAGCCTACCTTCGTCGTCACCCACCTTGCTCTTTACCTCTCAAATACTCCTAAGCACCGCATCACGAAAATAAAACCATAAAAAGCGAAGATATATTCATCAAACCATCATCTTGCAATTGATGTTTATACTACAATCCACTACCTTAACCGCTCATTTACTTCACCGCTTTAGCTCTAGACGAACATCTTGGTGTAATCTTCTTTCTTCACCTCTACCGCCATCATGAATAACTACGCGTTATTTGGATGTTTACGACTAGGCTTAATAGCATCTATTTAAAAGCTAAACATTATAATGAATAATAAATTAGGATTAGGCGCTCTGACCGCACTAGTCTTGAGCACTATGGTCGGTGCCGGAATTTTCAGTTTGCCGCAAAATATGGCAGCAGGCGCAGGGCCAGGTGCCGTAATGATAGGCTGGCTCATTACCGGTATTGGTATGCTAGGTTTAGTGCGCGTCTTTTACAGCCTTTCTATCCGCAAACCCCATTTAGATGGTGGTGTTATTGCCTATGCCCAAGCCGGTTTTGGCGATTTCCTTGGCTTCAATTCCGCTTGGGGATTCTGGCTAAACACCCTTTTGGCCAATACCTCCTATGCTGTGGTCGTATTTAGCGCGATTGGCTACTTTACTGACTCACCGGGCAACATTTTGTTTGGTTCAGGCAATACGTGGCAAGCAATGCTAGGGGCAACAATCTTAATTTGGTTGATGCACTACCTTGTGACGAGAGGTGTAAAAGAAGCGGCCTTAGTGAACATTGTGGTTACTTTCGCAAAACTGGTCCCTCTTTGTGCCTTCCTTGCTTTTGCTGTACTTGCCGCCAATTTTGATAAATTCAATATGGACATCTGGGCGCAGAATAACAGTGGTTTAGGCAATGTCATGGATCAAGTCCGCTACACCATGTCGATTACCTTATGGGTCTTCATTGGTATTGAAGGTGCAGTGGTATTATCAGGCCGTGCAAAAAGCCGAAAAGCAATTGGTCATGCGACTATTATTGCTCTTCTGGTTGCATTGGTTTTATACGTCGCTGTCACTTTGTTTGCTTTTGGCGTGATGACTCAACAAGAACTCGCTGAACTGAATAACCCTTCAATGGCATTAATTCTGGAGCATATTGTTGGACCTTGGGGGGCATGGCTGATCAATATTGGTTTAATTGTTTCAGTATGTGGTGCGTTACTCAGTTGGACAGTTGTTACAGCGGAAGCACCTATGGTTGCCGCTAAACAAGGGCTGTTTCCTCAGTGGTTTGGCCGAGAGAATAGCCATGGCGCACCGATTACGGCATTAACGGCTTCAACTATTGGTGTACAAGCCTTTTTGATCATGACCTTATTTAGCGAAAGTACATACCTTACGCTGGTCAACATCGCGACCTCTTCTATCTTAATTCCTTACGGTCTTTCTGCCGCTTACGGTTTGCAAGTGGCATTGAAAAATACTTGCTACGACGGCAACAACAATGCGCGACGTTGGGATTTGCTCGCCAGCGCCATTGCAACCCTTTACGGTACTTGGCTGATTTATGCCGCAGGTTTGGATTACTTGCTCTTGGTTGCCCTGCTTTACTTCCCTGGGTTATTAGTCCTGTTTTGGACACGTAGAGAGCGTCAGCAACCCTTGCTGAAAGGTAAAGGCGAATGGCTTGGCGCTATCATCATCACCCTGATGTCAGCTTCTGCTGTTGTTTTACTCGCTAACGGTACACTGAACATTTAAACAAAGAACACGTTAACAGTGCGCGGCTTACTCCATTATCGCAAAATGGTAATGAGTAAGCCTTTCTCTTTCTGGATGCTATCAATAGAAAACAGCAAGCCATATCGTTTCTTGCACCGGGTCTGTCCACGAGACACGATGGCGTTGATGCGCTTTGATATCAATATAATCTCCTTCCTGTAAGCTAACCTCGACCATCCCTTCTTCAAACAACAGCTTCGCCTGTCCTTTAACCACCATTACCCATTCATTTTCTTTTTGATCGTACCATTCATTCTTAGGCGTAACCTGTCCTTTAGAAACGATACGCTCGATACGAACGTTGGGAGTATTCAATACTTCCTCGAAAATTTCTTGAGGTAACTCACGAGGTATATGCGTAAATAAGTTATTTTTCACCTACGATCCTTGTTTTTGTTCTATAAAAAAGGCGGGACAAGCCCACCTCTTAGTAAATTAACTTAAAATTCGCTATTTTAATAAAACAGCTATTTAGGTAATGAGATTTCAATTTTACGATTTAGTGCTTCAAGCTCTGCTTCTAAGGCGCTAAGTTTAGCTTGTTCACCTTGTACAATATCCAATTTAGCTTCATATTTTGTACAATCAGCTTCTGACACCCAGTCCCAACTCGTACCACTTTTAAACTCATCGCACGCTTTTTTAGACTCTTTCGCAACAGCTTGTGCTTTTTTCACATCTACCGCTGCATTATCTACCTGTTTTTGTAACTTCAACTGCTGCTGATAGAGTTCTTTTGAGTTATCAAGCACAACTTTTTGCTTTTCTGCTGTCGTTTTTAGTGCAACGACTTTGGTGTCAAGTTTCTTCTGGGTAACCGTCATTTTCTTTTGCTGTTTTTTCAGCGAGGCAAGTTGTGCATCAAAGTCTTTCTTCTGTAGCTCTAACTGAACATTTGCCGCTTCGAGCTCGGTGGTATACTGCTCTTTATCTAGTGAGGATTGCGTTTCAAGCTCTGTATAACTTGCTTCAAGTTTTGAATACTTCGCTTCTAACTGCTGACTTTTATCAACCGCTAGCTGGTATTGCTCTAGCGTGGGATGCTGTTCCCGTTGCCACACTGCCGTAGCTAAAATAAACCCAACCACAGAACCAACAAGTGCAGCTATTACCAATGATGATGTCGTGCTTCCATTTTGCATTTTTGAGGGCATAGTTACCTTCTTCACATTCAAGCCTGCTCTGTTACTAATCATATCAGTTAGATAGTGTGATATGTCAGTACATTATCAATTTTATCACTGCACTTTTAGTAATTTCACCTGTCCTACTGTTAATACAATTTCTCAGGCTAAAGCAATCCTGTCTCTAAGACATCATTCTCAGCGTGAGCTCGCTACATTCAAGTCATGAAGACACATTTCGCACTGCGATAATATTACCGCTCAAGGAGGCAAGTAATGGTTACCCCACTTTTATTTCTAACCGTATCAGCATTTTCGACACCATTGCTTGAGAACTCAAGTTACCATCAGCAGGGTAACACCTGTTTCTTAACCGTAAATGAAGAACGTAACCAAGAAAACATCGTCCTGCTACTAAGCCTATCGGCAAATGACGAAGCATCGGTGACAGTATTTCATCGTCAAGCTTTTACAGAAAAGAGTGAAGGCTTGCTTCACCAATCTGCCACTAAGCTCAATAACTGGTATGCGAATCACGATTACCCCGTTACCCACCGTTTATATAAAAAAGTCGATGACAAGCCCATTTATGCAACCACACTCACCGCACCATCAGACAACGCTTCGACATTTATTGATATTTTTAAGACACGGGGAAACAAAACACGTTTAAATATGGATGGGATGGATTCACATTTATCTTTTGTTGCTGATAAAGTTCAAGCTGACGCTTTTTATCAATGCGGACAATCTGTGAGACACTTAGCTGCTATCCATGATAACAGCTAAGTGATTGGTTCACAGTTACTTACTGGAGAGATTTAAGGTTAGGTCACCAGGCTTAATCCAGCCTATTTTGCGCATCATTTCTGCAATTACGAGTGTAATAACAGCAGGGGCAACTATGTGCATTATTAAAATGGCTTTATAAATTTCACCATCGGCTAAGCCAGTGCCTTCCATTGCTATGTAGGTTTGGATCTGACCAACAAACCCTGACGTCCCCATCCCAGCACCTAATGGTGTATTTTCCATTGTAAAAATGAGTGTGGCAACAGGGCCTAAAATGGCTGATGTGATAATTGGTGGCCACCAAATTTTAGGGTTTCGGATAATATTTGGCATTTGGAGCATAGAGGTACCTATCCCTTGAGCAGCAAGTCCAGCCCAACGGTTTTCTCTAAAGCTCATTACAGCAAAGCCCACCATTTGTGCACAACACCCGACAGTCGCCGCACCTGCAGCCAAGCTATTTAAACTCAGCATGATCGCAATAGCAGCACTACTAATAGGTAACGTTAGTGCCATCCCCATTAATACGGCGACAACAGCTCCCATTAGAAGCGGCTGTAACTGTGTCGCTGATATGATGATATTACCCAAACCATCCATTAATTCGCCAACATGCGGCCCTACCCAGCTGCCAACCAATACCCCAACCGTCACAGTTACGGCAGGCGTAACTAAAATATCAACTTTGGTTTCATTCGCGACCAGTTTGCCACATTCTGTTGCTACTACAGCCGCAATATAAGCACCTACAGGCCCTCCCATTGCAGCACCTGCAGCACCTGCGGTTGTTGCCGAAAAAAGCACTAATGGTGGCGCTTTCAGTGCATAAGCGATCGCGACACCAATTGCTGGACCTGTCATCTGCTTGGCAATTGGCCATAATGTTTCGGACAAAATGGGAATACCAAACTTAATACCTATAGTATTTAAAATCGATCCAATAAGAAGTGATGAAAATAGCCCTAACGCCATAAAACTCATGACATGAATAAAATAATTACGAAAGGTAAACTCAATATTTTTCTTTTGCAGAAATGCTTGAATACCTAGCTTTGTTACTTGCATAGTCAACCTGTATTTTCTAGTCCTGTTACAGCTAGTTTTTCTTTTTGTATGATCCCCACTCGGCATGCGATTCTAACGCAGCTCAGCATGAATACCAATTTCCTTGTATTTTGCTCCAATTTATACTCATTTTATTATTAGGCAGCACTAAAAAAGCAGCGCATATACCACTATCAGCATAAAAAACTATATCAAGCATTATTTCGACTAGCATAGAAGTCACCTATTGGCTTTTGCTGCTTGAGGCTTGATATGAAAATCACCCCTATCACTCTCGCGTTAACTCTCTCTTTCCCTCTTTTGGCTCATGACTCAGCCCCTGCCATTATGCAAGCCAAAGATTTACTCCTCACTACGGTTCAAAATAAGCAAAGCTTAGAAGGGTCTATTAGCGACTACCTAGTCAGTGAAAAGTTAGATGGTATTCGTGCTTTTTGGGATGGGAAAGGCTTCGTCACTCGCTCAGGCAATAAACTCAATGCACCTGATTGGTTTATCGATCAATTCCCCACTATTCCATTAGACGGTGAATTATGGGCTGGTCGCGGCGGTTTTCAGCATGTTGCCAGAACGGTTCTAGATACACTACCCAATGAAGATTCATGGCGTAGGATCAGCTTTATGGTCTATGACACCCCTACGCCGAATATGACGTTTGCTCAGCGCTACACCATGCTAAATACGTCAATTACCGCACTTAACCACCCGCATATTCAAGTGATCGAACAGTTTGAAGTCAATAACCTAGATGAATTAGAGAAGACTTTAGACAAAACATCCTCGTCTGGCGGTGAAGGCCTGATGATTCATCACAAAGACAACTTGTACCAACTAGGACGAAGTGAACAACTTTTAAAATTAAAGCGTTATCAAGATGCAGAGGCCAAAGTTATTGGCTACGAAGAAGGTAAAGGTAAATACACTGGTATGATGGGCGCAATTTGGGTTGTGACCCCCGATAATATCAGGTTCAAAATTGGCAGCGGCTTTAAAGATGCTGAACGCCAAACACCACCAGCCATTGGCAGCACAGTGAATTATCGCTATAACGGACTCACTGAAAGCGGCATTCCGCGCTTTGCTCGCTACGTCAGGATCAGAAATAACCCTGATATTTAATGCTCACACGATTTGTTCTAGCGAGGTTCACTCTAAAGATTCCCACTAGATGGCTTCCCCAAATACAAGAAAAGCGCCATAGGGCGCTTTTCTTATAACGGTAAGATCAATAATTTAATCGTACTTCTTTGTTTCTAAGATTTTATATTACTGAGCTTTGAAAATTTGTGCTGCTTCCAGTTGTGTCATACTACGGATCTGGCGCCAAACAAAATAGAAGATCCCCATCATCATAATCATCGATGGAATAGCTATCATAGGATAACTTAGCAAGGTCATACGACCCAACTCTTCATTAAAAGCGGCCGTTCCCGCAGGGCTTGTTACAATCCAAGTCGCTAATACGTAATTCATGATCGATGAGAATACAAACGTACTTGCAAACAAATAGTTAGAATTCATTAAGCAACGCTCAAAATCCGCTTGTTGACCATTTTGAATCAAGCGTTGGTTGATTTCAGTTAAGTTCAGCACTGTATCGTTAAAAATCATCTTCTTCACGACAGGAAACTTGGTGAATGTCGAAATGAACACACCCACACCAATCAGGCCTGGAATCAGTGCTTCTTTTACTGCTAACCATTTAGTATCTAATTCAAGTAAACCAATACCACCTGTTAGCAAAACACTCACAAAACCCAGTAAGGATATGAAGTTAAATTTACGAAAACGTACTAGCTCATAACCACCAAATGCTAATGGAAAAGCCAGAGCAATCACTAGCGCCCCGACAGATCCTAGGTGTTCTTCACCGCTGAGCTTCATGAGGATCCCAGAAGGAACCACTACATTAAACACAATCTCTAAAAACGGATTTGATTTTTTCTCTGTCATAGTGCCTTACAAACGTTAATCTAATATCAATGCGCGCCTATTGTTCCGTGATTTGAACACACTGTAAAGCCCGAGTGCGTTACAAAGCGTTAAGCGGCGTATACCTACTACTTATAAACATAGCAGATACCCACTAAGCACCTAATTTCCTTCTATAACGTAAAGATATTGTGACCTAACCGACATTATTCAAAGAAAACATGTAAATTTACCCTACTCCTTCTATGGCAGTTTATGCATTTCTTACGAATCAAAAGTATATAATGACCTTACTATTAATTACATTTACTCATGAAGCTGGATAATTAATCGCTGTTACGCTTTAGCGTTATTTCCTTCGTACTTGCTAGTACTATGATAGTTAGAGTTTTATCACATTTCATCATGCTTTTTTTTCTTATTCTACCCCCACATTAAGGCGGTAAATATTTCAGCCACTTAATGATTATTCTACGACCCGATATAAATAGCCTGGTTTCACCAGAGTTAATTTAGTCAAAAATAAATAATAATTAAATAATCAGAGAGATATGATCATATGCGTATAGTATTAGCTTTAGGCGGTAATGCCTTATTAGCTCGTGGCCAAGCACTCACCGCTGAAAACCAACGCGAGAATATTAAAAAAGCAGCAGCAAGCATTGCTGCAATTGCTAAAGAGCATGAAATTGTTGTTGTTCACGGTAACGGCCCACAAGTTGGCCTATTAATGGAACAAAACTCAGCGTACCAAGAGTACTCACCTGAAACTACACCATACCCAATGGACGTACTTGGTTCACAAACTTGTGGCATGGTAGGTTACATGCTTCAACAAGAACTTCGTAACGTTGACCGCGAACTAGCAATTGCTACACTTGTAACACAAACAGAAGTAAGCAAAGAAGACCCAGCTTTTGCTAATCCAACTAAATTTGTTGGCCCTGTATACACAGAAGAGCGTGCAAAAGAAATCATGGCTTCATCTGACATGATGTTTAAAGCAGATGGCGACTACTTCCGCCGCGTTGTTCCATCACCTAAGCCTAAAGATATTGTTGAACTTCAACAAGTTGAAACACTGCTTAAAGCAAGCAACCTAGTTATTGCTTGTGGCGGCGGCGGCGTACCAGTTTGCTTCGACGACAACCGTATTGGCACAGGTGTAGAGTGTGTTATCGATAAAGATTTAACCGCTGAATTACTAGCAGAAAAAATCAATGCTGACCTATTCATCATTCTAACTGACGGCTCAGTTTACCGTAACTTCGGTAAAGAAGACCAAGCTGAAATGAAACAAGCAACGCCAGCTGGCCTGGCTGAGTTTAACTTCCCTGCTGGTTCTATGGGTCCTAAGATTGATGCTGTATGTCAATTTGTAAATTCAGGCCGTGGTAATGCAGCTATCGGTTCTTTATTCGATTTAGACCGTATTACACGTAACGAAGCTGGTACGCTAATTACTCAAGGCGAAGGTATTGTTTACTACTAAGGTTAAATAACCTGTCGTTTAAACAAAACTACCAATTCCATTTAAGTGTAACTTCTTTTGAAGTTACACTTTTTCATCTTAAATAAGTTATTAATTACTGCGTCTATTTTTTCATATATACATGTAACTTTAATAAAATTAAAAAGAGCACCTTCCCTCTCTGCTTTAATCCACTCTGCATTTTTAATGTAATCTACAAACTATATCTAGCTATATCCTTCTTATATTATTGAATCAATGCCCATCTAGCCTTCGTCTACTAACTTAATAATCTTTACCAAAATTGAAATCTCTTTTTTAGATTTTATTTAACATCACAACATGCTGGGAATTCCAACAAAAAACAGATTTTAGACGATAAAACACGCAAAAACAGCAGCGATAATCACACCTCACTCTCGCTACACATAAAGAGCATTTTAAATGCCACTTATAATGCTTTATGATGTAGTCATTGCTTTGCTTATCAACTCATTAAGCCGCGATAAGCCCCTATAATATGGAACGTAAGATGGCCATTTCTCGACGTACTTTTTTAAAAACATCCATTGCTACGGCTGTTGCCGCAGGTGGTGGCTTAATGGTTTACCCTGCTTCAAAATTTTTTGATGATGAAGATATCGAAGTGATCCCACACGCTAGTCATTGGGGACCTTTTAATGCCATCGTAAAAGCGGGGGTACTTGTTGGTATTCAACCTCGCAAAGAAATAGATGCAATGCCAACTGAAATGTTAACAGAGGGTTTAATTGGTCGTGTTTATGATAAAACTCGCGTTAAGTACCCCATGGTCAGAGCATCTTACCTTGCAGACCCTAAAGGCAACAGCAAGCCACACTTACGCGGAAAAGAACCTTTCGTGCGTGTTAGTTGGGAAACGGCTCTTTCTCTTGTTGCCGATGCGATTCAAACTACAGCAACCAAGCATGGCAATGAAGCTATTTTCAGCAGCTCTTACGGTGGTTGGTCACACGCAGGACTGATGAGACCCCAAGTATTACAAGGACGCTTTTTCAATTTAATCGGTGGTCAAAGTACAACAACAGGTGACTATTCAGGTGGTGCATCCCAAGTGATTTTGCCTCATGTTATTGGCGACATGGAGGTCTATTCACCGCAAACAGCTTGGCCAGTTATTGAAGAACACACCGAAACATTTGTGCTTATTGGCTGTGACCCTTGGAAAAACAACCGCATCGAATTCCGTGTTGCTGATCACCAGATGTATTCACATTGGAAGCAGTTTGCAGATAAAGGCATAAAGTTCATATCCATTAACCCACAACGAACAAGAACTGATGACGAACTCAATGCTGAGTGGGTAAAAATTGTTCCTAATACCGATACCGCGCTTTTTTTAGCCATGGCACAACACGTTTACGTTAGTGGCCTGCACGATAACGCCTATCTCGAACGCTACACAGTTGGTGCTGATAAATACATCAATCACCTGATGGGAAAAGACGATGGCGTTGTTAAGTCGCCAGCGTGGGCAGCGAATATTACGGGTATACCTGCCGAAAACATACAGGCAATGGCTGAAAAGTTTGCAACAAGCAAAACTCAGTTTGCTGCAGGCTGGTCTTTACAGCGAGCAAATCATGGTGAAATGACGCACTGGGCAATCATTAACTTCGCAGCAATGCTAGGTAAAATTGGTAAGCCGGGTGAAGGTGTTGGCTTTAGCTGGCATTACGGTAATGGTGGCATGCCACAATCGGGCAAAGCACTACCAATCGGTTTATCACAAGGGAAAAACCCAGTCAGTGCAACCTGCCCTGCATCACGCATTTCCGAAATGCTAATGAACCCAGGTAAAACGTTCACGCGTGATGGCATTGAATATACCTATCCTGATATCAAAATGGTGTATAACGCTGGTAATAATTTATTATCACACCAACAAGATACTAACGAGCTAATCGCAGCGCTTAACCATAAAGTTGAAACCTTCGTTTGCCAAGACCCATGGTGGTGTGCCTCTTCACGTTATGCCGATATTGTACTGCCAGCAACAAGTACCTTAGAGCGTAATGATCTTTCTTCTGGTGGCACTTACAGCAACGATAAAATTTATGCCATGCGCCAAGTTATTCAGCCTTATGGTGAAAGCCTTGATGATTTTGAAATCTTCCGCAAGCTGGCAGCAATCTTTAACGTTGAAGACAAATTTACCGATGGTTTATCATTCGATGACATCTTAAAGCGCGCCTATAAAGCGTCTTCAGCCACACTTCCCTTCGATGATTTCTGGCAAACTGGCGTTGCATTGCTACCTGTACCGCAAGAAGCAAATCAATGGGTAAGGCATGGTGATTTTTATCACAACCCTGATAAGTTCCCGCTTCATACTACATCTGGAAAAATTGAGCTTTTCTGCCAAGATATTGCTAATTTTGAGGTTAAAGATTGTCCACCCATGCCGACATTTCTAGAACCCTTTGAATACTTGGGTAATGCAAAGCCAAACCAAGTGCATGTCGTGAGTCCTCATCCTTATATGCGCGTACACTCTCAACTAGCAAATTCAGACGTCCGCAAGTATGAAAATGTACAAGGCCGTCAATATGTTCTTATTAACGATATAGATGCCCAAAGACACGGCATTCGTTCCGGCCAACTGGTTGAGATTTTTAATGATCGCGGGCGTGTAATTGCAGGTGCAAAAGTTTCTGATCAAATCATGGCTGGTGTGATCAGTTTGGAAGAAGGAGCATGGGTACAGTTTGATAGTCAAGGACGTTGTAACGGCGGTTCAATCAATGTCTTAACATCAAGCCAAGCATCCAGTGATTTGAGCCAAGCGACCAGTGCCAATACTTGCTTAGCCTACATCCAACGGTGTCGTGACCCTGAATCATCAAACTTAGCATTCGAACCACCTAAGGTATTGGCGCAAAAGACAGAAGTAAATATAGGCACAGTCACTACAACTTTGGCGAATGAAAGTTCAGTAAGCTCTCAGCAAAGCGTTGGTGAAGAATTATTTTATCAGCGCTGTACTATGTGTCATTCGGCCAAAGATCCCAAACAATATACGAAATCACAATGGCACGGCATAACTAAAAGTATGTTCCCTCGTGCAGGGCTGAATCCGATAGAACGCGAAGAAGTCATGGCGTTTCTTGAAGCTAACGCGAAAGATGCCAAATAATACGACTAGGATGTTTCATTGAAATTAAAAAAGCAGCCAAGGCTGCTTTTTTATTAATCAATACTTTCACCAACACAATGGCTATTAACCATTTATGCGTCAGGATAACCACTCGGGTTCGTTGACTGCCAGCGCCATGTATCCGCTGTCATATCTTCTACTGTATGTTTAGCTTCCCAGTGCAATTCAGCTTTTGCTTTAGCTGGATCAGCCCAACACTCTGCAATATCACCAGGACGACGGTCTGCAATATGGTATTTCACTTCAGCACCCGAGGCTTTTGAAAAAGCGTCGACCATTTCTAACACACTGCTACCATTGCCGGTACCTAGGTTATAAATATGAAGACCCGCATCTTTCCCTTTGTAATTTAGAGCAGCAAGGTGACCATCCGCCAAATCAACAACATGGATATAATCACGCACACCCGTACCGTCAACTGTCGGGTAATCATTACCAAATACCGCTAAAGATTCACGACGACCAACCGCCACTTGAGAGATAAATGGCATCAGGTTATTTGGAATACCTTGTGGATCTTCACCCATGGTGCCTGATTGATGCGAGCCGACTGGGTTGAAGTAGCGAAGTAACGTAATACTCATTTCAGGGTAAGCATGCTGAATATCCGTTAAGCACTCTTCCACCATTAGCTTACTACGACCATATGGATTCGTTGCGCTTGTCGGAAAATCCTCAGTGATAGGCACAGATGCAGGATCACCGTATACCGTTGCTGACGATGAAAAAATCAAGCTATTCACACCCGCTGCGCGCATAGCCTCAACCAGCACCAAGCTGCCATGAACATTGTTGTCATAATATTCTAATGGTTTTTCTACAGACTCACCGACCGCTTTTAAGCCAGCGAAGTGAATAACTGCCTCGACATCATTTTCTTTAAATACAGCATCAAGGAAAGCACGATCACGAATATCACCTTGATAAAAAGCAGGGCGAACATTGGTCAATGCTTCAATACGATCCAAAACTGATGATTTACTGTTGTATAAGTTATCTAAAATGATTGGCGTCATCCCAGCTTCAATCATCTGCACACATGTATGGCTACCTATGTAACCCATACCACCAGTAACTAATACGCGCATGGCGTTCTCCTTGATTTGGCTGCCTGTTCTTTAAAAGCGAAGACAAAATTTCTGTCACCATTGTACGCTATTTTTAAAGACTTATAAAAATGTAAGGCACTTTACGCTGATTTTATAACCATGAGTCGCAAGTTTCATAACTTTTATCCATCAATCAAGAATAACTAAAACTCCGAGACACACGCTAAACGAGCCAGTTCTAACAAACACCAATACCTCCAAAGTATTAATAGATTACCTAGTAACCATACAGACACCAATTAAGTAAATACCATTGACTCAATGGATGATTAAATTCATTCTTACGCCAAATTAATTTAGTCCACTTATTTCATATAAATATTGGACATCGCACAATTTGCCGCTTATTCTGGTGACGTTCTTCACATGATGAGAAGTTCTTCACTCACACAGTTACATGGAAGTTAGAGATATATGCCGGTTTGCATAAAGAGCAGTCAACTTGAATCCCCCAATTTCGCATACATTGAATTAAGTAAACAGACCCTACAAAAGCAACTTTCGGTCCTTTTCCCTGCTTCAGGGATTATCTGCACCATCATTGCTTTTAGCTACTTTGTGTCTGATGTAAGCAGTATATTCACCTTATCTGCACTAATAGGCGCACTACTTTGTTACGCCTTAATGTATGTTAATCGCCAAAATATTAACCCCTACTTGCTCGTGTGGGTGCTCATCTTTTTTACCACAACAGCATGTACACTCGGGTTTATGCTGAAAGGTGACAATGACATTTGCCACACCATCGGGCTAACGATTCCACTACTTTGCTTTTTTTCCCTAAATACCAAAACGGCTTGGTGGTATAGCTCTCTGTTTGGCATTCTTTATATGGTCCTCAGTGTAGAGTCCATGACTGAAAAGCATATTCAAATACCCGAAGCGCTGCAGAACATTAGTGCTTACTCAATTGTACTGATCCTTGCCTATTTGCTTGCCCGCCATCGAAATGAAGCTATTGAGTTAGTCAAAAAAACCGCTTCAACTGACTTTTTAACCGGCTTACATAACCGCCAAGGTTTAATACCGATTTATCAAAGTGAAGCTGCGAGAAGTAAACGCTACTTACGCGATTTTTCACTCGCGTTGATCGACATCGACAACCTAAAAGAAATTAATGATCGTTTTGGCTTAAAAGCCGGTGACAAAATCCTAATGATGATCGCCAAGTGCCTGAAAGAACATTGCCGCCAAAGTGATCACATTGCTCGCATTGGTGGTGAAGAGTTCTGTTTATTACTACCAGAAACTGACATAAAGCAAGCAGAAGAATTAGCCTCCCGACTTCGTGAAGTGTTATCAAGTTGGTCTTTAGAACTAGACTCTGGGGAAAAAATACAAGTCACTATCAGTATTGGCTTAACGCAGGTTGAGTACCAAGAATTCAGTTACGATTATATCAAAGCAGACAGCGCCCTACTTCGCGCTAAAAGCTGGGGTAAAAACCAAATCGCCGTCAGCGACTAGTTTTCCCACCTTATTATTAACCGTCACAATACATTTGCTATCGTGGCGGTATGAATAAAGCTTACTGTCAATTCGCTGAATATCTTTTATAAAAATAATTTCTACTCTATTTCCCTTGTTACTATATCAATATTGATAACCCAATATATCGACATGCAGGGATTGGATGAAAATCGAAGAGTTGAAACTATTTATCAAAGTAGCTGAACTTGGAAGCTTTACCGCCGCCGCAAATGCACTTGATCTACCACGAAGTAATGTAAGCCGTAAGATTATCGATCTTGAAAACACCCTTGGTGCAAAATTGTTTCATAGAACAACTCGAACATTATCCCTTACGAACAATGGTGAAGCTTACTATCAAGAAGTACTCAAAGGACTCGCCATTCTCGATTCAGCCAACGCAATGGTCACAAATGCAACCTCGAATGTCACAGGCCGTATAAAGCTAGGCTTATTACCGGAAACTCATGAGTTATTGCAACCCATTTTGTTTAAGTTTCAGGACAATTACCCAGATGTCGAACTTGATGTACGCAACATTACTAACGGTTTTAATGACATGCATCTACAAGGGTTAGATCTTTGTTTTCATGGCGGACAATTGTTCGATTCAGACTTGGTTGCCAAAAAAATCCTATCATTAGGCCGTTGCCTCGTAGCTTCTCCAGCCTATCTTGAAAAATACGGGAAACCAACCAAACTTGATGACCTTCAGCACCATCAAAGCATCTGTTTTCGTTGGCCAAGTGGCGAAGTTGATGACCATTGGCATTTTGCTCAACAAAGTATCAAGCTCTCACCCAAGCTCATTTGTAACAGCATAGGGTTTGTCAAAAGTGCCACTATGCTCAATAGAGGGATCAGCTTCGTCCCTAAGTTAATGGTAAGCAAAGAAATTCAGGAAAATAAACTGGAAATTGTATTAGACGGCCAAACAACGATCGATGAAAATGGTTGGTTGCTTTATCAACAACCGCGCAGTTTGAATACCGCCAGCCGCACACTTATTGATTATTTGGTCACTGAAGTACCGAAACTCAGCATATTGTCCTAACTTTTAGGACAGTGAATCTCATAAATCACCGATTATCCGAATAGTGTTCAATTGTAAGATAGCTCGCAACATCAAGGAGCTATCTTATGAATACATTCAACAAAACCACTTTGGCTGTATTACTGATCAGTCTTACTGGTTGCAATCAAAGTATCTCTTCTACGCCCACGACTAAAGCAGAACGCCCCGTTCAAGTTATTGAACTACAAACAGCACAACCAACAAGTCAGAAATTTTTTAGCGGTGTGGTTCAATCGCAAGAACAAGCGGCATTAGCTTTTCGTGTTCCCGGGACAATCACAAATATTTCGGTCAAAAAAGGTGACGTGGTCACTAAAGGCCAAACACTTGCCCAACTGGATCCTCATGACTATCAAGTCGCCCTCGAGGAACTACAAGCCCGCATGCTAGAAGCAAGATCTGCCCATAGGCTTGCCAAAGCCGAGTTAAAGCGTGTGCAGCAAGCAATACAAGATGATGCCATTGCCAATGTTAATCTTGACCGCGCCATCAGTGGGTACGAACGCAGCCAAGCGGCAGTCAAAGTGGTTGAAAAAAATATTCAACGTGCGACGGACACCTTGAACTACACCACCTTAACAGCTCCTTTTGATGGTGTTATTGGTGATATCACGCTTGATAGCTTTGAGCAGGTATTGCCAGGACGTGCCATTCTAACACTGCAACAAAACAACCAACTTGAAGTGGAAATTGACGTACCAGAAAGCCTAATTGCACAATTCAAGCTAAACCAAGTTGCTGCCCTTTCTTGGTTCCAATCAGACAAAAGTTTGCTCGCGACAGTGTCTGAAATCACCACAACGCCAAATCTTATCAAACAAACCTACACAGTCACCTTAACCCTTGACGAGCATGACAGTGAACTTTTCCCGGGGAAAACGGTGACAGTCAGTACCCCTCTATCGCTCTCAGACAGTGATTACTGTTTGCCTTACTCAGCCTTGATTGGAAATAAAGAAGACATGCATGTTCACCTTATTCGCAATAACCTTATCACGAGAGAAAGCGTTACCCTGCAATCTTTAGATGCCTACAGCGCTTGTGTTACTGGCAATTTCGCCGCTGATGATTATGTCGTTATCAGTGGTAGCAGCTATTTAACGCCCGGTGATAATGCACCGACATTGATCATTAAAACGCTATAAGGAATCACCATGATCAATTTAGCCGAATTCGCGATACGCCAGCGAACATTCGTCATTTTTTTCAGCGTACTAAGCATCATTGCAGGACTTTACTCTTACTTTGATTTAGGAAAATTAGAAGACCCTAGTTTTACGGTTAAAACAGCTGTTGTCGTGACGCTGTACCCAGGAGCTTCCGCCGAAGAAGTCGAATACCAAGTCACCGATACCATAGAAACAAAACTCCAAGAAATGGGCTCACTCAATCGACTACGTTCATTATCTCGACCGGGCCTTTCAATGGTATTTGTTGATTTAAAAGAAAACCTCAACTCTAAAGATTTACCACAGCAGTGGGATTTATTACGTCGGAAAGTGAATGATGTAAGCTTGCTCTTACCTGCAACAGCACAAATGAATATCGTTCAGGACGAATTTTCTGAAGTCTACGGCATGCTATTTTCGATTCATAGCACCGATGCAGCACCAGAAGAGTTACGCCGCTATGCAGAAACACTTCAACGCCAATTAAAAGCTGTTGAAGGTATCAAGAAAATAGAACTTCATGGGGTTCAACCGCGCGCTGTTTATATTGATTTACCAGACGAGCGTCTCGCGCAGTACGGTTTATCTGCCTCTCAAATTTGGAACCAATTGAATGCTCAAAACATGGCTTTTGAAGCAGGTAAATTCGATGCAGGCCAAGAACGCATTCGCGTAAACCAAAGTAGTAATTTCCAATCATTGACCGATGTTAAAAACCTCGTCATTAAAGGCGGTATCAGCGAATTAGGAACCGGTCTTATTCGCTTAGGTGATATTGCTAATGTCACTATGGGCTACCAAACACCAGCATTAACTGAAAACCGTTTTAATGGCGAGCCCGCTGTAACATTAGCCGTTAGCCCAGTTCAAAGTATTAACGTTGTCTCGCTTGGCGACTCAATAAACACCATTATTAAAGACTTTAAGCAAACATTACCATTGGGCGTTGAAATATCAACAGTGGCCTATCAACCCGAAGAAGTCCAAAAATCAATCGATGATTTTGTCATAAACTTACTAGAAAGTGTGGCCATCGTCTTCATCGTCCTTTTGGTATTTATGGGCTTTAAAAGTGCTTCGATCGTCGGTGGCAGCTTACTGCTCACTATTCTATTGACACTTGTCTACATGAACATCAACAGCATTGATTTACATCGGGTTTCTTTGGGCACATTTATTCTTGCATTGGGGATGCTTGTCGATAATGCCATTGTCATCACAGATATGATGCAGTCAAAACTCAACAAAGGTATAGAACGTACAGTCGCAGCCATTGATTCAGTGAAAGAAACCACACTGCCCCTACTTGGCGCTACGGTAATTGCCATCATGGGTGCCAGCCCTGTTTTGTTCTCAAAAACAGATGCAGCTGAATTTGCAGGTTCTGTCTTCTACATCATCGCCGCTTCACTGTTACTTTCGTGGTTTGTCGCCATGACATTCACCGCTTTAATGTGCTGGTTATTCATTAAACCACAATCAATCAAATCAGACGTAAAACCAAGCCGATTAAGGCAATGTATTCACTGGACAGTCGATCACCCGGTAAAAACACTCACAGGTCTGATTCCGCTTATCATAGTGACGGCTATTGCCGTTCCATACATCAATGTTAACTTCATTCCACAATCTGATCGCCCTGTTGTATTCCTTGATTACTGGCTACCAAACGGCGCAAAAATAGAGCAAACATCGGCTGACATGAAAGAAATAGAACAATGGCTACGCGCTCAACCTGAAGTCGAAAGCATTTCAACTATGATTGGCGCGAGCGTCCCTCGTTTCTCTGTCACTGTAGAACCTGAACCACTCGACCCTGCCTATGGCCAAATACTTATCAACACAACAAACTTTGAAGGCATCAACGCCCTCGTTGCACGTGGTGATAAATGGCTAACAGAAAATTACCCAAACGCAGAACCACGCTTCCGAGGTTTGAAGCTAGCTACAGCTGATAAATATGCAGTAGAAGCTCGTTTCTCTGGGCCTGACGTTAGTGTTTTACATCATCTTGCTGAGCAAGCAAAAGTCATCATGGCAGCACACCCAGAAAGCAAATATGTACGTGATGATTGGCGCCAAACCAGTAAGGTCATTACACCGATCATTAATCAAGAAAAGTTACGACGTGCAGGGATCAACCGAGCTGATATTGCATTCGCGATGAAACGAGCATCAAATGGTATACCACTCGGTCAAATGAACCTAAATGATGAACTAATCCCAATTCAACTTCGCGGTTCAGAGCAGAGCATGGCATCACTAGAAACACTGCCTGTGAAGTCATTACTTGGCTTACACACAGTTCCACTCGGGCAAGTCGCTGATGGTTTCACGCTTTCCGCTGAAGAAAGCATGATTTGGCGCCGTAACCGTTTGAAAACCATCACTGCACAGGCTGGCGTCAGCCGTGATTCAACCCCAGCCAGAGTGCGTAATGCGATAAAAGCCGACATTGAAGCAATCGCCCTTCCCCCTGGCTATCACATGGAATGGGGAGGTGAATATTATGATGAAAATAAGGCGATTACCGATATTTTCAAACAACTACCAAAAGCCATGCTAATCATGGTTGTGATTTTGGTTGCTATGTTCAATAGCTTTAAACAACCCGCCATTATTCTTGCCACGATTCCACTTGCAGCAACAGGTGCCACTTTCGCCTTACTGGGTTTTGGCAAGCCATTTGGCTTTATGGCATTGATAGGTGCAATTACCCTCACAGGCATGATTATCAAAAACGGCATCGTTTTGATGGATCAAATAGAGCTTGAACGTAAAAACGGTTTAGCCCTGTCAGATGCAATCAAAGAAGCAACCGTAAACCGTACTATGGCGATTTCCATGGGGGCATTAACCACGGCTCTTGGCATGATTCCCCTGCTTAGCGACTTACTCTTCGATCAAATGGCAGCCACAATTATAGGCGGACTAGCTGCAGCAACGGTACTGTCATTGCTGGTGATGCCAGCCATTTATAAGCTAACGACAAAAGACACCTCTGCATTAATAAAAACAGCCACAATAGCGCAAATTTAGGAGTTATTATGACGTTTTATACATCACGAAAATTAGCCCCCATTGCTCTTGCTATGTTGTTAACTGGCTGTGCGGTTGGACCTGACTACCAAGCTCCAATGGTATCGATTGCTGAGTCATACCTAAATACAGAGGCAGCTGAAAGAGCATCGAACGACTTATGGTGGCGACAACTCAACGACGACACATTAAACGCGTTAATCAACGATGTGCAACAACAAAACGTGTCGCTAAAAGTTGCCGCAGAACGCATCAAAATGGCGAATCAATACCAAACTATGGTTGCCTCATTCAAAGTGCCAACAGTCAGTGTTGGAGCGGGATATTATAACTATCAGATAAGTAAAAATGATTCGTTAGCGGGACCATTGGTCAGCCCCATTGCTATCCCGCCAGTTACCCCTCAACTGCCATCCAACGTTACCTTAATGGACAATCAACATGACGGTGGTTATATCGGAGCCTCAGTTGCTTGGGAGTTAGATCTTTTTGGTCGTATTGACCGCCATGCTGATGCAGCTCAAATTCGCGTAGAGCAAGCAGAAATAATGACATCTGGGCTAAATACCTTATTAACGGCAGATCTCATCCATAACTATCTGCAATACCGTGGCGCACAAGCGCGAAAGGCATTGGCGCAGGCGAACATTGAAGATCAACGCAAGACACGTCAACTGATAAAGAAAGTCGTTAAAAGTGGCTATGGTTCACAATTGGATTACGCACAAGCCACAGCCGCTTTAGCTGCAACAGAAGCGCTGATCCCACAATTAGAGATTGCAGAGCAAGCGCATAAACACAGAATAGCTTTATTGCTCAATGAGCCATTAACACAAGTGGATATTCGATTAGCCCAACAGGAAAAGCTCCCGACTCTGAACGGCATTATTCCAACAGGCTTACCTTCAGATTTACTAAAACGTCGCCCAGACATTCGCGTTGCTGAACGAGAAATGGCCGCAATAAATGAAGAACTCGCTGCCAGCATTGCGAATCGATATCCGAAATTTTTCCTAACAGGCACGCCTGGCGTATCTGCCAGCAGTTTTGATGATCTGTTTAGCCGTGATTCATTGGGATGGGCTGGTGCGGTAGGGGTTAACTGGAATGTATTTGATGGCGGCCGTGGAAAAGCCGCAGTCAAAATCAATGAAGCACGATTACAATCTGCAGCGTTGCAATATGAATACACTGTAAATGCCGCGATAGCAGAAGTCGATTCCAGTTTATTTGCTTATGGTCGCTCACAAGAAACGCAGAAACAAATTGATGAAGCATTAACAGCAACCGACCTAGCTGTTAGTAAAGCAAAATCACTTTATAAAGCTGGCTTGATTGATCACCTATCAGTACTTGATGCACAACGCCAACAGCGCATGATTCAAGATAGTCAATTAGCAGCTCGCCTCCAAACAGCAAATATCACCATTGCTGTGTATAAAGCACTTGGTGGAGACTGGCAGATACTCCCACCGCCAAGTGAACAAAAAGCAATGCCAACCACCAACTCAAATAGAACGAGTGAAACATTGGTAAGCTTATAATCAATCAAGGTGTACACCAAAAGGTGTGCACCTTAATCACACTTAGTTACGAAAAAAACACAGTAAAATGAGACATTAACATCAGTTTTTAATGATTCTACAAACATTAGTTCACTCTAGTGGATGTCGCTCCATAACCCCGCTAGGATAATTTGATAGGCAATCACTAACATATATTAATAAACTGGACATCCATTTCTCAGGAGGAGTAATGAACTATATCGACGGTGTACTCCACATCGAATCTTTCTTAGCAGTGACGCTGGGTATTATCGTGCTGTTTATAGGGCGACGCTTAACTCAAGCGAGTTATTGGCTTCGTGAGTTCAGTATTCCCGAACCCGTATCCGGCGGAATTTTAATTTCCATTGCTTTCGCCATCTTACACTACGTCACAAATGTAGATGTCCAGTTTGAACTCGCTACACGTGATTTATTGTTAGTTTATTTCTTCACCACAATCGGTATTAATGCCAGCCTGGCTGATTTATTCAAAGGCGGAAAGCCGCTCATCATCCTGCTCTCGATTACAATTGGCTATATGCTAATTCAAAACATCACAGGCATTGGTATTGCTACCTTACTCGATCAACCTGCTGCATTTGGCTTACTAAGTGGTACCGTCTCGTTAATTGGCGGCCATGGCACTGCAATCGCTTGGGCACCTAAAATTGGTGAAGCCTTTGATTTAGACACTGCGATGGAGATTGGTATTGCCAGCGCAACATTTGGCTTAATTCTCGCCAGCATTATGGGGGGACCAATCGCAAAATTCCTCATTAATAAACATAAGCTGACGCCAACCAAGCATGAGGAAATGGATATAGGTACAAAACAGTCTGAGCCACAACCGCGGATCAACGCTTATGATTTTCTTGATGCGGTGCTAGCCATTCATATCTGTATCATTTTAGGGGCAATCTTAAATGAAACAATCGCATCGGCAGGCTTAGAATTGCCACTATTTGTCACGTGTTTATTTGCCGGTATTCTAATATCAAACCTTGTGCCAGCCTCCTACCCTCGCCTAACAGGTACACGTTGGCCCTCACGCAAGCCTGCGGTTGCTTTAATTGCAGATATTGCCTTAGGGGCTTTTTTAGCCATGTCGCTGATGAGCATGCAGCTATGGGCACTCATTGATTTAGCCGGGCCAATCTTTGTGATTCTAGGCGTACAGTTCATTGTCGCGGTTTGTATCGCCATCTTTATTATCTTCCCATTAATGGGTAAAACCTATGATGCTGCCGTGGTTTGTGCGGGGTTTGGCGGTATATCACTGGGATCGACCCCAACCGCAATGGCGAATATGTCTGCGGTTGCTCAAAAATACGGTAACTCCCACCAAGCCTTTATTATCGTGCCTCTGGTGTGTGCTTTCTTCATTGATTTGGCTAACGCCTTAATCATCCCCTACTTTATCGGATTTATTTCTTAAATCTCGCTCAATATATTGCTATCAAGGAGAGGGCTGATGCAGATAACCATAAAGCGTCACCCTCGCTGTCTTATCATTCTTGCTGGTTAATCCACAGATAGCCTTGATATAATTAGCAAAAATATCGTAAAAAGGTGCAAGATGAAAACAACACTTTGCCAGTGGAAATGCTTTTCTGTTGAAGAAGAAAGCCAAACCTTACCTGATGGTCGAGACATATGTTTTACCACAGTAAAACACCCAGGTGCTGTCATTATTCTTCCCGTGACAGAAAATGGGGATTTAGTACTCGTCAATCAATACCGCCCTGCGATAAAGCAATGGATTTTAGAATTCCCAGCAGGAACACTTGAAGATAGTGAGCAAATAGAAATTTGTGCGCAACGTGAATTAGCAGAGGAAACCCAATTAGCGGCAAAAAACTGGACGAGCCTAGGCCAATTATTACCCGTACCGGGATTTTGTGATGAACTTCAGCACCTTTTTCTAGCTACAAACTTAGAGAAAACAACTGGCGAGCTAGACGATGATGAAATCATAGAAGTTATCACAATCAGTACTGAAAAATTTGAATCCTTAATTGCTAACAATACAATTCAAGATGCAAAAACCATCGCCACTTATATGAAAGCAAAACTTACTGGCTTGATATAAGACTTGAGGCAATGAAAAATAACCATCATCCAACGTCAGTGAAATAGACTCGCTAAAGCCTTTTGCCTCTACAGAAGGCTTTCACCTATTCTGCTAACTTCTCCGCGCGAAGGTATACCGCTTTTACATTCGCTCCCATTAAACAACTCGAAGATACTTTAAACCCTAGCGGCTGAACCATAGTCGCAGCTAACTGCGGCGTAAGAATGATTGAAGATGTCGATTTTGTGCCATATTTTCGACTGTAACGATATTTAAGCATCAGTTGGTTTAACCAAGTCATACCATGAAGAGTAAAGCTCAGCACAATAAGTCGTCCCCCCGCTTTTAGTACTCTAAAGCATTCAGCCAAAGCGAGTTCAGGGTTAGGTATAACGTGCAGTAGATTCGCCATGAAAACAGTATCGAATGAAGCATCGGCATACTGCAATTTAAAACAATCCGCCACTTCCACACTAACATGATCTTGTTGGGCAAACCTGTCAAAAGTAATGGTGACCATTTGCTCTGATATATCAGTGGCAGTAATCGCCGTCGCAGTCTCTAGAAAACACTCCGTATAAGTACCATTACCACAGCCAAGCTCTAACACATTGCCGAGATCTTTTAATCGTCTCAGTTCAGACTTCACCAAAGTAATATCTTTTACACCAACCACATAGTTATTACTTTGCTCAAAATCTTGCGCAAAAGCTTCCCACTTGTTATCACCCATGCTTACCGCCTTTTTATGCAACTTGATCATCTAACAAGATCATCCGCCTAAAAAAAGCATCTGGCAATTAGAGTAACTCACAATCACGAAGTGATTCACATTATCATTTAATATCTACTAGCAAGATCGGAGCTAAAAGGAAGTTATTGCAAAATGGTTATATTCTGTCGCTAACACATTGATAAAATTTAATAGATGATTGCTTCACCATCGTTTCTTCGTCCTTATAAACGAAGTGAGTATTATCAAATGAACTGGCAGATAAATTTGATTGTTTCGTATAGCGTAAGATTAATCGATTACCTCTAACATAAACCGACACACTCCAATCTTCTTTAAATAGACCGTATGCTCCACCCAGTGTTTTTACGTTATACGTCAACGAGAACTTTTGCTCTTCATCTTTGCGCCAATTCGATGAACGGCTAATCGCTGTAGAGTCACCGACAACACTGTATGTACAATCTAGTGCCTTTTTATAGGGGGTTGTCACTTCACTAACATCATATATAGAAACAATGGCAGATTGCGGTTTATACAGGCGCCCTCTGCTTTCTAATGTCTGAACACAACCAGATAACAACACCAAAGTAAAAGTGCATAAGGCTAATTTTAAAATTCTCACAACGCCGCTTTGTTCCTATTCTTCAATGGACTCATTTTACAGCACCACATACTAATAAAAGTAGAGCTATGCCCCTTTCTAATCCTTTATACCAATCCGGGTGAGTAAATGATCAGGTTATTGCGCAGGAAAAAGCACTGAGAACAAAGCCTAGATTGCAGCTAGCTAGTTGCTCTAACTACAAAATCTATAACGCCGTTATCATTGATTTTAACCAGCAAGAACGATCAGTTGCTCAGTTAGATTGGTATTACATTCAAATGCTCTGCTACATTGCCAAGTCATTTCGCCAAAACAACCAAAATAAGAGATCTCATCCCTTATAGTGCAGGGTAATCGCTGACAAGCATAATATCAAGAATATCAATACAGATTAGAAGGCACGCGATGAATCTAATATGAATAAGATGTGTGATTGAATAAGATGGCTAAAGAATCAGCCAATCATAAAAGAAAGAAAATAAAAAAACGGCCACCACATATTCATGTGATGGCCGTTTAGAGCACCTAGTAACAGATGCTTTCAACTGGAATCAGCAATTACAAGTGTTTTGAAATCTCGTCAACACTCGCTTTAGCATCACCAAATAGCATTTGCGTGTTCTCTTTAAAGAACAATGGGTTTTGAACACCCGCATAACCTGTATTCATAGAACGCTTAAACACAATAACGTGTTTTGCATTCCACACTTCAAGTACAGGCATACCTGCGATAGGACTGTTTGGATCTTCCATTGCAGCAGGGTTTACTGTGTCGTTCGCACCAATAACCAGTACAACATCCGTTTCAGACAGATCATCATTAATCTCATCCATCTCTAACACGATGTCATACGGTACTTTTGCTTCAGCTAACAGTACGTTCATATGGCCAGGTAAACGACCCGCTACAGGGTGAATACCAAAGCGAACGTTCACACCTTGAGAACGCAGTTTGTCAGTAATTTCATGCACAGGGTATTGCGCTTGTGCTACTGCCATACCGTATCCAGGAGTAATAACTACTGATTTCGCATCTTTCAGCATTTCAGCAACTTCTTCCGCTGATGCTTCACGGTGTTCGCCTTGCTCTTCATCTGATGAAGACACTTGAACATCAGTACCGAAACCACCAGCAATTACACTGATGAATGAACGGTTCATTGCTTTACACATGATGTAAGACAGAATGGCACCAGAAGAACCAACCAATGCACCCGTTACGATCAACAAGTCATTCGCTAGCATGAAGCCCGCTGCTGCTGCTGCCCAACCTGAGTACGAGTTAAGCATAGAAACAACCACTGGCATATCCGCACCACCGATTGAAGCAACCAAGTGGTAACCGAATGCAAATGCGATAAGCGTTACAACAATAAGCGCAAATGTCGAACCTTCTACATTTACGAAGTAAAGCATAAGAAGGAAAGAAACCACTAGAGCCGCAAGGTTTAGCTTATGACGATGAGGTAGCATCAAAGACTTAGAGTCAATAATGCCGCGTAGCTTACCAAACGCAACAATAGAACCAGTGAAGGTTACAGCACCAATGAATACACCAAGGAAAACTTCCACAAGGTGGATATTCAGTAGTGCACCAGTTAGCTCACCATGATCAATGTAGGTATTGAAACCTACTAGCACTGCAGCCAAACCAACAAAGCTGTGAAGAATTGCCACTAGTTCTGGCATTTCAGTCATTTCAACTTTCTTCGCAAGGTGCATACCGATACCACCACCGATAACCATCGCTAAGATGATCCAGCCAGTACCATGTGCATCAGGGCCAAAGATTGTTGCGAGAAGCGCAATCCCCATACCCGCGATGCCGTAGTAGTTACCTGCGCGTGCTGTTTCTTGCTTGGATAGCCCCGCAAGAGACATGATAAATAGTACCGCAGCAACAAGGTATGCCGCTTGTACGATTCCTGCAGACATGTGTTACTCCTTATTTATCTTTACGGAACATTTCAAGCATACGTTTGGTCACCATAAAGCCACCAAATATATTGATACTTGCAATTAAGACAGCAATAAACGCCAGGAAGGTGACAATCCCAATCCCCTGACCTATCTGCAATACCGCACCAAGAATGATGATGCCTGAAATAGCATTAGTTACTGACATTAGTGGTGTGTGCAATGCATGCGTTACATTCCAAACCACGTAATAACCAACAACACACGCAAGAACAAATACCGTAAAGTGAGCAAGGAACTCAGATGGCGCGTAATTAGCAATCCAACCAAATGCTGCTAATCCCGCCGCCATAAAGCCATATTTCTTCACAGGAGAAGTTGGCTCTTTTTCGATCTTAACTTGAGGTTTAACCTCAGGTGCTGGCTGTTGAGGCGCAGCCGATACTTTGATTGGTGGCGCAGGCCACGTAATCTCACCTTCTTTGATCACAGTAAGACCACGTAATACTTCATCATCAAAATCAATGTTGATATTACCGTCTTTCTCTTTGCAAAGAAGTTTAAGGAGGTTTACAAGGTTAGTACCGTACAGCTGAGAAGATTGTGTTGGTAAACGACCTACCATATCGGTATAGCCGATCACTTTAACACCATTTGGTGTAGTAACGACTTTATCCGCTTCAGTGTAAGCACAGTTACCGCCATTAGCAGCTGCCAAGTCAACAATCACACTGCCCGCTTTCATTGAATCAACCATTTCTTTGGTGATCAACTTAGGTGCAGGACGACCAGGGATTAGCGCTGTCGTAATGATGATATCAACATCTTTCGCTTGCTCAGCGTATAAACGCTCAGCCGCTTTGTTGAATTCATCTGACATTTCTTTTGCGTAACCGTCACCAGTGCTGGTGTCTTCTTTGAAATCAACTTCAAGGAATTCAGCACCCATACTTTCAACTTGCTCCTTAACTTCAGGACGCACATCAAAAGAACGGACAATTGCACCTAGGCTCCCCGCAGCACCGATAGCCGCAAGCCCAGCAACACCCGCACCAGCTACCAAGACTTTCGCTGGTGGAACCTTACCTGCAGCCGTGATTTGACCAGTGAAGAAACGACCAAATTCATGAGCCGCTTCAACAACCGCACGGTAACCCGCGATATTAGCCATAGAACTCAACGCATCTAGTGCTTGCGCACGCGAAATACGCGGTACAGAGTCCATTGCCATAATGTTGATGTTTTTGGTTGATAGCTTTTCTAGCAATTCTTTATTTTGAGCTGGCCAAATAAAGCTAACAAGGCTTGCACCTTCTTTGATCAAATCAAATTCATCAACACCAGTTTCATCATTTACCTGTGGCGCATTAACTTTCAGAATTAAATCTGATTGCCATACATCTTCAGTTGAAACGATAGTTGCACCCGCAGCTTCAAAAGCCGCATCGTCAAAACTAGCCAAGACACCAGCATTACTTTCAATCGCAACGCTGAACCCCATTTTTAATAACTGCTCAACCGTTTTCGGCGTAGCAGCCACTCGCGTTTCGTGCGCGAGTATTTCTTTTGGCACACCAATCTGCATTATTATTCCCTGAACATTGGCATTAATGTAATGTTCTTGTATCCAACCAACAACGTAATATCAAGCACTTTGTAAGAAAAATACAAGAAAACCCAACAATAGCCGATAATTTACATCAAATGTCGCTGACTATTGAAATTAAATAACACTTTTAACACCAGGACAGAGGTCAAACCACGTTATAAAACGGGCATTTAGCTATAAGTAATTACATAAATGACTAATAAATGTATCACCAGCCAATTATCAGGCTAAAAAGACCACACTTCGTGTTAAAAATATCTGTTTAAAACGTTGGCTAGCTAATAACCACATTGAAAATTCAGCCATCATTTCAAACTTGATGATCCTGCAGTACCATCAGCGATCACTAGTACTTCATGATCCTCAAACTGTAAGACACCTATCGCATCTTCTTATTTCTACTTATTCGCGACTCGTAATATTCATCGTAATCGTTAGCCGTATCTATGCTGTGAGTACAAACAAACGACTAAGCGGCATTACTTAAACATACGGTCGCCATTTTGATCGATGAACATTCTCGCTTTATCTAGCATGAAGGTCTCTGCATCTTGCTTCGAACCCAAGAGATCAGAGCGAATAAATGTATGCGTTTTGATTTCACCGTCGATAGTTTTACAAATGCGTCCCGCAATACGGAATTGGCCACCTTCAGATATTGGCTCTGGGTAAATCAAATATCCATTATGCTCAATCGGATCGACAACCACTGGCTGTTTTTCTTCTTTATTGAAACCAAATAATTTTGACAGGAAACCCACGTCATTCATCTCCTAAAAAGCCTATGCCTTGATAATGCCACAGTGTACAGAAGAAAAATTAAACCAAGGTTAAAATATAAAGAAAAAACCTTGTGAAGCATTGCCTTGTACGCAAATTAGTCACAAAAGAACCATGTAGAACACATTAACATCGTAGATCGAAGCTAGCCTTGCGCGGCTTTTCATTAATTACGGTGTTTTATGAAAGGATGCTGCAAAAGAAGTGTATGAATGTTAGAAATGAAAAACGCCAGCATGAGAGCTGGCGTTAAAATTTGTCTACGTTATCAGCTATCGATTAACGATACATGCCGATATCTTTTTGTAGATGTACAGGAAGATCCGATACATTGTATTGCTTAGGTGATTTAGAACCACCGAAAAGAACGTCTACTGCGTGTGCAATCAATCCTTTGATATCTAACGCATAGGCTTTCTTAGTTTCAGTGCTTGATGGAGCAATGGTATCAAAGTTAAGTGCCTGTGCCATGATTGCCTCTACTTTATGGTTTAATTTTGAACTGTGGTAATAATAGCCGCTTACTTTCCGTTCCAAAAATGACAATATTTTCAAATTAAAATAAGAAAAACTAATGCGTTAATCAGTTGTTAAGCACCATTCAAAGCGAAAGAATATAAGCACAAAAAGAATGAATAAAACCGCACTTCCTCGCTATCCAATGAATAACTTAGAATTAGTTTGTTTTTAGCCTTAGCTTGTAGTAACAATGAGGTAACAATTTCGCGGGTGAGTTTTTTATGTTGGCATTTATATCTAAACATTCGTCATTACTTTTAATGCTAGCAGCAGTATTTGGCTTTTTATTACCTAATGCATCAAAAGCACTCTTCCCCTACCTTCCTTTCATCTTATTTTTCCTGATGCTGTTTACCCTATTGGGTATACAGCAACAAATACTGATAAAAAAATTAGCAGAGCGACAAATCTGGGGATATGCCTTTTTCCATGCCGCAGGCCTATCACTCATCAGCTGCTCACTTGCAGCGCTATTGGGTGCAGATAACACATTATTACTAGCAATCTCAGCAGTTACGGCGACAGGCTCACTGTTTGCTACACCTGCAATTGTTCGCTCTATCGGCTTAGATGCACTAGAAGCAATGGCGATGACAATTGCTACAACCTTATTAATGCCTACAGTCTTGTATTTTAATCTCATGATTTTTCAAGACGGTGCTTTTAGCTTAGATATGAAAAGCTACTTCGTGCGTTTGATTATTTTTATCGCGGGTCCAATGTTAATTTCTGCACTATGCCATCGCTTAATACCCAAGGAGTCACTGCAAAGGATCCACACTAAGCTCGCGCAATTTACCATCTTATTAGTCTTTAGTTTTCCTTTCGGTCTCGTCGGTGAATTTCGCAAAATATTCGATTTATCACTCTGGCTTGGTGTTCAATACTTACTCATGGGCATCGCCTTATGTGCACTCTTCTTTATAGCGGGCTATATTTATTATCACCGACAAGGCATCGACCAAGGGTTAGTCTCTGCAATAACTGCTGCTAATCGAAATGTGCTACTCACTTTTACTGTTGCTAGTGGGTATTTAGGGCCAGAATACCTCGCCCTTATGGGAGCAATTCAATTCCCAACCTTTTGTTTACCTCTTTTTGTGAAGTACCTATCACCACGGCTCCATAAACGCGCATCTAGATTAGAAATCGACCAATAGCGTTGTAACTTCAAACAAATCACGCTGTCTGAAGCTAATCACTTGCCTGATTGGAATGATTTTTTTATGATGCGAGTGAATTCTCAGGGCGGGGCGAAATTCCCCACCGGCGGTAAATAAAGGTTGTTACTCATATTTTCACCTTTATCAGCCCGCGAGCGCTTGAATGCGAGCACTTTTGGTAGTGAGCAGTCAAGGTCAGCAGATCTGGTGAAAACCCAGAGCCGACGGTCATAGTCCGGATGAAAGAGGATCAGTGGAGGTCAACACCTATTGTTGCCTCGTGCTTTGCATACACACTATTTACTCGTGCTAGTTACCTCTAGATACCGAGTATTTGGTTGTCTTAGTTATTTCAGTTCTCCTGAAACGCTGCCTTTCTATGCCCTGATTCTGGTATCAATATTTATTTGGAGTTAATTACCATGAATCAGTCTCTACTTTCCCCTTTTGGAACGGCTTTCCAACGTGTTGAAGCTGGATTAGAAGCAATCCGCCAAGGTCGCGGAGTACTTGTTGTTGATGATGAAGATCGTGAAAACGAAGGCGATATCATTTTTGCAGCAGAGACCTTAACACCAGCACAGATGGCATTAATGATCCGTGAATGCTCAGGGATTGTTTGCTTATGTTTGACCGATGAGCGTGTTGAACAGCTTGAATTGCCGATGATGGTAGAAAATAACACTAGCGCTAATGAAACTGGCTTTACTGTAACAATTGAAGCCGCACAAGGCGTGACAACGGGCGTTTCCGCTGCTGATCGCGTAACAACCATCAAAGCAGCCATTGCCGATGGTGCTAAACCATCCGATCTTTGCCGTCCAGGCCACGTCTTCCCATTAAAAGCAAATGCTGAAGGTGTGCTCGGTCGACGTGGTCATACTGAAGCAACCATAGATTTAATGCGCCTTTCAGGCTTGAAACCATACGGTGTATTGTGTGAACTTACAAACCCTGATGGCACTATGGCACGTTTACCTGAAGTGATTGCTTTTGGTGAAGAGCATGATATGCCAGTGTTAACAATTGAAGATCTTGCGGCGTACCGCCTAGCAAAAGAGACGAACACTCAAGAGACTTTAGCTGAAATCGCTTAATGATTAATCCTTAGCGATTGCGACAAAGAAAAAGCTGTGCTGCTATGGTGCAGCTTTTTTATCGACTCTCGACAAATATAAATACATCGTTGATATGCCTTTATTTAAAAGGCTCTATTTGAAAATCTACCTGCTCGGCTACAAGCCAACAGTTGGCATAAGATAAACCAAGGCTCCCCACGCAGAAACCCAGCCCACGACCATAGCAACATCCATCCAATCTTTATGCATACAAACTCCCATACGAACTCTACTGTTATTTCACACTTGAACCCTCTGTATTTTTATCGTCAGAAACGAACACTTCTTGAACACTTTTTCTCAACATTTTGAACGTTCAATTGATGAAGTCGCACTTTGGTAAAGCGCATAAAAAAACATCAACCAAGGTTGATGTTTTTTAAAAAGTTAACCAACAAAAATAATGCTTAATCTAAGCGACATCCGCACATTGGCAAGGAATATAGTTAACACGAATCGAATCTGGCGCTCTAAGCTCAGAAAGCGTATAAGCATAAGCCTCAAACGCCTCAGCCATTGTCACGTTCAATGCAACCGGCTCCATCTCATAATTAAGCAATGCATCGTAGCCTTCTTTACCTGTTGCGGTGTAGCCGGAAGATACTGATGTATAGACAACATCATCTTCGATCAGTCGCCATTCACCCTCTTTAAAGGTTTCTAACGACTCAACACGCGCACCTTTCTCGGCACAGCAGCGATAGGTAAAGCGCAAGTTCGATACATAAGGGAAACTACCACTCCCCGTACCTTCAACGCCGTTATCAATAGCGTTATTTATGGCGCCTTCAAGGGCTTGACGTAGGTATTTACCCTTAACTTTGTAAACCATTAAGCCTATAGCAAATGGCAATAGACGACCGGCAATATCAGCAGAAGTTAATGGTCCTGGGTTTAATGATGCACGCACCCCACCCGCATTGTGAATGGCGAAATCGACATCATACCCTTGCTGAATGCCTTGCCAACGAAACGCATCAACAACAAGCGGGGCAATTTGACTCGGCCCTTTCGCATCAGGGATACGAGTGTGGCGCAAGGGTTCTGCCACCTTAGTAATATGCTGGGTTTGTAGCTGTCGTACCGCAGGACGATAGTCACTATTCAGAAGGTTTTCGATTTCTGGATCTTTCACACAAAAACGAACATTGGGTTGCGCTTGTAAATAAGCTTTAACTGCTTGGTGCTGACCTTCTTCTAAATGCTCGGTACGCGATGCATCAAAAGTAAATTGACGACCAAGCAGCAACTGGTGAACACCACCAGCACGCTCAACACTCCCATCAGCATTAAAGTCTAATTCAAGCTGACCAAGTGACATAGCATTACAACCAGCCTGAACAACACAAGTACCGCTAAGCATGCGTGCATAATCATCAGTTACACCGTAACCAAGATTTGAAAAGTCACCTTGCATGGTATGCGTGTGGCCACCAATAATAGCGCCAACACCGTCTAATTCTTCTGCCAATAAAAGATCACGGGCATAGCCTAAGTGGCTTAGAACAACAATTTTATTAATGCCATTGGCACGAATAACGCTTACGGTTTCTTTCGCGACTTTTAACACATTAAGAAAATGCGTGTCTGGATCTGGGTTCGCGATCCCTTCCATGTTTTCAATCGCCAAACCAAAAACAGCAATCTTCTCGCCATCTACAGATTTAACAAGATAACGCCCATACGCTGGTGATTCATCTGTCGCAGGCTTGTAGCTTAATACGTTCGGCTTAGGCTGTAGCGGGTTCGCTTTACTTTGATCTTCTTGGGTAAGATCCCAATTAGCGGCTAATAACGGAAAATTCGTATGATCGAGAAAATCAGCGACTGTTTGATTTCCCATATCAAGCTCATGATTACCTAACGCCATGGCTTCTACACCAATAGCATTCAGAAGCTTCGCATTAGCAATCCCTTTGTATAACGAGAAGTACAGTGTTCCTTGGAAACAATCACCTGCGTGAACGAACATAAATTCACGTCCATGCAAATAGGCTTGTTTTTTTACATCCTGTACAGCTGAAGACACACGGGAAAATCCACCACAGCTGGCGTACACAGGAAGACTCTCACCCTGCTCTGTCGGCATAGGTAAGTTAAATTGAATGGCGGAAGGCTCAAAGTGTGAATGCGTGTCATTGATATGAGCAATTGTAATTTTAGCTGCGCGATGTTGAGTCATAATGATTCAGCGTCCCTCCGTGAATAAAGAATAAAGAGGTCTATCACGTTGTAAGACAAAAATGAGATGCCACTTACGAGAAAAACGTGATGTAAAACGAAATATAACACAGAGTTGTGCTCAACCCATGATGAATATTTGGAAAAACCTTTATTACTAAATCGAAATAATAGCCATCATCGCAATATTCTATCCTGAGCAGGCCCCTTTCATAAAGCACTGATGCCAATAACAAGATGCATATTATCGATGGCAAACACAGAGCTAAGCCAATGAAGCTGCTACACTTTATCTATAGATAAGAATTAAATTCACCTCATACGGACGCTATATTTAAGGACAAATTATGCTCGATACTGATAACACCGCACTTGTAATAATTGATGTGCAAGGCAAACTTGCTCAAATCATGTATCAACGTGATGAGTTGTTTAGCCAATTACAAGTTATGGTGAAAGGTGCGCAACTGATGAAGCTACCTATTATTTGGGTTGAGCAAATTCCAGATAAACTTGGGACAACCATTCCTGAGCTACAGAATTTGCTAACAGATCAGTCTCCTATTGCCAAAAACACCTTTAGTGCCTGTGGCAACCACAAGTTTCAAGCCGCGTTAGAAGCAAGCCAGTGCAGTAATATTATGGTCGTGGGCATCGAAGCGCATATTTGTGTCTATCAGACAGCCATGGATCTTCACCTTGCAGGGCATCATGTAGAAGTTGTCACCGATGCCGTCTCTTCACGCCACCCTGCTAATAAGCAGCTCGCATTGGATAAAATGGCACTCGCTGGTATAAAAATGACCAGTACTGAAATGGCACTATTTGAACTTCAGCGTGTTGCTGAAGGAGATCAATTCAAGCAGTTACTTTCTATCATTAAATAACGCACAGAGCCCAAATAAAAAAGGCGATGCTATTTAGCACCGCCTCTGTTGTTTCGCTGATTTTAACACTAATGCTATTAAATTATACACCTACACCAGCAAACAATGACGATATAAAAATCAGCAATAGTGCAAATGTCATAACACCCTGCACAGGCTTAGAACGAGTGATCAGTGGCATTAACCACACACCTACAGCTGCAACTAATAAGCCTAAGCTAATAATTTGCGCAATTAATGGTCCAACTTGATTCTGTGTTTCAGCTAACGCTTCTAGGTCACCAAGCTGACTGGCGCCCATAACAAAGCACACTATGGCAAGCAAGGTTCCAGCTACTGGAAAAACGTGATTAACAGCTTCCACCTTATGCTGCGCCCTAACTAGAGCAGCATGAGCAAACAACATTCCACCAACGAGTGTTGTTGCTATAAAGTGAGACACGACCAGCCAATGTGTCGAACGAACAACAAAGCCATTCACAAGATAAGCAATGCCAATCACCATCACATTAACAAGTAATATTTTTCGAAATCCTTCTGTTGCCACTAACCCTTTTTCTACAAACCAGTAGCAGATCGCAAAACCAAAGAACACTATCGCAAGCAGCACTTCATTCGTCAGCGAGTATGGCGAATTTACCTGCATTAGCATCAAGTTTCCTTCTCGTAAGATCAAAGAAACAAACAACATGAGCCATAATGCAGGCATAGTTCGGTGAACACGATCACTTTGCCCAAAACAGAGCTTGCCACTTAAAATCACACAAGCTAACGAAATAAATGCGCCAATTGCGAGCTGAGAAAATACACTCGACGTAATAAATGGCCAATCGGACCAAGACATGAAAAACCTCTTTTCCCAGTAAAAACATACATATAGATTAAAACTGGAATAAACTGTCACTTTGAAAGCAAGTATTCTGCCTCAACCCAGCTCAACACACCAGTACGAAAAAGGCGTGCCACGCACGCCTTATCTGTTTGATATGCTTTTAAATGGCGATTTTTACCGCTAATTATCTAATGACTGATGCCGTAGCATAAGTAAAGTCAGCACTAGCGCTATCACAGCAACAATCGCCATTCCGCCATAAATAAAGTTAAAGCCTTCTGCTAGTTGAGCAGAAGAAAAATCAGCGAGCGATGTTTGGCTATGGCCATCAATATTTACCACTGCACTGGTGGTTGACGATTTTGATAACTGAAAATGAAAAAGTGCCGAACAAAATGCAACACCAATCGCTCCGCCAAGTTCACGGCCATAACTAAACATCGACATCCCTATACCACGATCAGCCGGTGGCAACACATTTTGTACCACTACACTAAGCGATGGAATGGTAAAGCCAAGCCCCAACCCTGCGAGACCAAGCGCTAGTGGTACGTAAAGATCACTGTGTAAAATCCATAGTGCAATCGCAGCCAGCAAAAATCCCACCACCACAAACGGCTTATATTTTCCCCTACGAGCAATTAACTTACCGCTACTAAATGCCCCTGTAGTGATACTAAACATAAATATCATCATCAACATACCGCTTTCAGATGCTGTCATTTGCTTTTGCCACTGCATCTGTAGGGGTAAATAAACCAGTACAGCAAACATTAGCAGCTGAGACAGCATCATCAAGCCAACACTCATCATATAGCCATCAAGATGCACCAAACGCGCAGGTAAGATAGGATCGGTTTGCTTACGCTCAACAAGCACCAGAAGAAGGGTTGAAACCACTAGAACAGGCACAAGAATATAATTACTGATGGTGGATTCTGGCGATACCACTAGCAGTAATACAGTAGACAACAACATTAATAAACCAGCGCCCTTCCAATCAAATGAAGAACGCCTCCCTTTACTTAGATGTGATAAGTTTCGATTCACCAGCCACATCGCTAATGCCCCTAATGGCAAATTAATCCAGAATACCCAACGCCAATCTGCATTCTCAGCAAAGAAGCCACCCAGTAATGGCCCTGCAATACTTGAAACTGCATAAACAGCAGAAATATACCCTTGATATTTCCCCACATCTCTTGCTGGAATACAATCTGCAATCACGGTAAAAGCCAGTGCTAACAGTCCACCGCCACCAATACCTTGCAACACACGTCCTGCAATTAAACTCGGCAAATCTGGTGCGAGGCCACACGCCACCGAACCAAGAATAAACAAAACGATGCCGACATTTAGCATGCGTACACGACCAAAAATATCACTCAATTTGCCATAGACAGGCAGCACAGCAGTTGCTGCTAATAAATATGCCGTAATCACCCAAGTCAGTGCTTGGCCAGCACCCAGCTCTTCACCAATAGTAGGCAAAGGCGTTGTCACAATACTTTTCTCTAGTGAGCCCAGTGCAATCACTAACGCAACACTAGCAAGGACAGTTTGTGGCTTCATTACAACCTCCAACAATATTCAGCGACACCATAATGCATTTATGAATGAAGGTACATTTAACTATTCGTGTTGAATCAATTAATTTCCCCAGCAACTAGATATAAGAGGTAACACACTCTTTAATAAGCACTATTATACTTCCACGCAGGTGGGTAAGTGGCATTTTTAAAGATAAATAAAGCTTCATCATGCAGGAGTGACAGCGTCACCTATAATTAAGTGCGTTCTTTTCAAGGCGGATAAAAAATCCGAAGATGAATGATGAATACAAAATTAAATATCTTACTTACCAGCACGCTGTTGGCAGGGCTCTCTTGTAATCTATACGCTGCTGAGAGTAGTCCAAAAGAAATGTTAGAAGATGCACTCAGCGCCGCACCGCCGACTTTAAAAGATAAAGTCACCGTGCTGGACTGGGAAAAAAATGTCTTACAAAAAGGTGACAGTCGCTACACCTGCTTCCCGACGCCTCCACAGCTTGAAGGCAAAGCGCCTATGTGTATGGATGAAGCGTGGATGGAATGGGCTGATGCTTGGATGAACAAAAAACCGTTCCAAGCTAAGACTATCGGCATTTCATATATGCTGGCTGGCGATCAAGGGGCAAGTAACATCGACCCTTATGCCGAAGGTGAAACTGAAGAAAATCAATGGGCCAAAGAAGGCCCGCATCTCATGATCATCACCCCAGACCAAAGCTTACTGGATTCGCTCCCCGTCGATCCTAATAACGGCGGACCTTATGTGATGTGGAAAGATACCCCTTACGTCCACATTATGATTCCTGTGGGTGAAAGATAATATTGCCAATAAAGCGTTTCACCTTAAGACCTACATTAGCCCTCCGACATACAAGGAGGGCTATTTATAGCCTAACTTATATGATTCACCGCAAAATCATAGTCAAGCATTGACCTTCCCTTGTCTTCCTAGTATCTTATTTTTCATTGTGAATTAAGTGGTTTTCTCAACGTGCGCTGTTTTCCTATAAGCACCGAGCAATACCAAAGCTTCTATAATTTAGATTGAGTGACCAATCAGCTTTCGTATGACTGAATTGGTCGATAAGGAATATGCCATGCCTTTACGTGCTATCACTAATGTCGATGTTTTCGATGGAAACAACATCATTTCAAACCAAGCAATCATCCTTCAGGGTGATGAAATCATTGATGTATTACCATTAGATCAAGCCACGCTTCCTGACGTTGTGATTGATGGTAAAGGCGCGCTGGCAACTGCGGGATTCATTGATATTCAAATAAATGGCTGCGGTGGTGTGTTACTTAATACCGATATTCGTAAAGCCACACTTGATACCATGAATACAACTAATCTACGCCATGGTACGACCCAGTACTTACCAACCTTTATTACTAGCCCTGAAGCGCCAATGAAAGCCGTTGTTGATATGGTTGCAGGCATTGCTAACCCAACAGCAGAAGGTATTTTAGGTTTACACCTCGAAGGACCTTTTATTAGTAAAGCTAAAAAAGGGGCTCACCAAGAAGATTGTATTCGCAAGCTAGATGAAGTGACTGCACATTATCTTGCCGATAATGCAGCACATATCAGTGTTATCACACTGGCACCTGAAAATACCTCACAGCAAGTTATTGATATTCTGACTTCAGCAGGCATCACAGTGTCACTGGGGCACACCAACTCTACTTATGACGAATGTGCAGAGAAGAAAGGTCTGACAATGGCGACACACTTATATAATGCGATGACACCATTAGGTTCGCGTGAGCCAGGCACGGTCGGCTACATCTTCGATCAAAAACCACATGCTGGCATCATTGTTGATGGGATTCACTCTTCATACGCTTCCGTTCGCATCGCACACCAACAACTGGGCGAAAAACTCTTCATGGTCACCGATGCAGTCAACCCTGCGGGTACTGATATGACAGAGTACGACATGGCAGGCACAAAAGCTTACGTTACTGATGGAAAATGTCACTACGCTGACGGCACGATTGCTGGTGCTGCCATCACCATGATTGAAGGCGTAAAAAACCTCATCAAACATGTTGGCGTATCCAAAGAAGAAGCACTACGACTTGCGAGTCTCTATCCTGCAAAAGCATTAGGCTTAGACGATAACTACGGCAGAATTGCGAAAGGCTATAAAGCAAACATCACTTTACTTAGCGATGATCTCGCTGTTACTTCTGTATTTCAAATGGGAACAGAACATAACTACAGCTAATAAGTTCAGTCATCGTTCAGCTTGATTGAATACTGATAATTAGTAACTAGAACATAAAAAAGAGAGTCGCTTAGGCGACTCTCTTTTTATTTAAACTTGATTTGGCCTTAAATAGAGTTAAGGTGCTTCTTGCAGCTCATCGACAGGTAACCAATCCACTTCTACGTTCGCTTGTTCAAACATATCTTGGCTAACTTTGATTTTTTCACCCCAACGCGATAAAAAGTCTTCACTTTGCTCTGGGCAGTGAACAGCAGTAATACCAGTTTGAATAATCTTTGCGGCACAGTTCGGACATGGAAAATGTGTAACCCAAATTTCGCAGTCATCTAAGTCACGCTTCGCAAAAAGAATGGCATTCTCTTCAGCGTGCAGCGTTTTCAGATACTTCATATCACGGTCGTCAGTTTCAGCACTATCCGAAATACCGTGCGGGTAACCATTAAAGCCAACTGAAACGATACGGTTGTGCTTGGTGATAACCGCCCCTACTTGGGTAGAAGGGTCTTTACTCCAAGAGGCAACCAGTTCAGCCATCTGATTAAATCGTATTGCCCACTTTGAAATCATTTTCTTCCTCACTAAAACACGTTGTATTTATTCATATCACGAGTCGATATGTTGGCGTTTTTAACCTCATCAATACTAGTAACTGCAAGATTATAAACGCCAACACACAGTTTCTTTCGCGGTATCCCTGTTGAACTTTACGTCAATAAATCAGTATCACTCAATGAAATCATCACTAAGTGACACTAAAATATCGAATCGACCAGCAATATTATTCTGCGGCTGCTTTAGGCTCAGAATCTAGTTCTTCCGTCACAACAGCGTCAGTTTGTGCTTCATTTTGTGCAGCCAGAGCTTCTTCTTGCTCCATTTTTGCACGCTCAGCCTTAGAGATATAGCGAGGCTTATTGCTTTTATGAAGCTTAGAGTTAGTCTTTTTCATCCTTTTCTTAAGGATCTGGTTCACTTTCTTTTTACGGTTCATGGTGTCAGTATTCGAGTAATATTCGTAGCCGGCAATTATATACGTAACTGCGACTAAGATGCGAGGTCAATCACGGAAATGGTCGCTAATATGATCTAGTTAAGTGATTAAAAATACACTCGCTATCAACCCATCGCGCGATATTCCTAAATGACATCAATAATACAGACATCATGAGACACAGCCTAATCCGTATGGACGATAAGCTTTTCAGCCAAAGACATGGCCAAGTTATTATCGTAATACGCGGCTTCGTTAATGAAATGTGGGTAAGCGATGTAATCCCCTTCCCAAAAAATTTCTGTGCCATCAAATAAAGTAAATATTGGATCGCCATCTTTTAGCGGTTTAAAGTCACCGTCTTGTACAGAATGATGAACCATACCAGCACGTTCACCTGCTTCATCTAATGGTAGTGATAAGGTTTCAGTATATTTAAACGCTTCATATGTACGAGGTAAAGCCGGTACATCAGCTTGATTGTGTAACTCAATAAAATCAAGAATATGCTTAGTCATTTCAGCCATCCAATCAAGTACATCTTGACGAATAACCGACTGAGGTTGCGGTCCAATTTCAACAATCACACCTTGTGGTGACAGTGAGCTAAGAAAAAAGTGCTCCTCAACCGATGCATGATCTTCAAATACCACAACTGCTGATGGCATATGCTGTTTAACGTAGGCACCCATCTTGCGATTAAATTCATCAGATTGTAGTAAGATCAGCGAAGGCCCCATATTGCTGGTGGTATTATGCAGATCGATAATAAAGTCGGTTCGTGCATCCCCTTTAGGACCTAACTGCTGATTGAGTGACTTTGCCAAACATTGCTCATAGCCACGTAAATTCGGGTTATTCAGATCATCGTGGCTAAACTGGCGATTTAAGTCAAAATCAACATAGCGCTTATTTTGCTCAAAGGCTTTTTCATTAGCGAATACTGTTTCCGTTGAAAAAGTACTTCGTGAAATTATCTCAGGTTGCTTATCCCACTGACGCAGTAAATAAATACCCGAATATTCATTACCATGAGTACCGCCAACAATCGCAACCGTATTGATCTTATCCATTTACATTCTGTCCCTGTAAAACCTTGAATACTTAAGGTATATCACCTTTAGCATTTAAACGATACAGCTAAAATCAGAATAATCATGCAATTTTATCAACAGTCGATAAGTTAACTAATTGCTGAGTATATTCGTGCTTTGGTTCGGTAAATATTTCTGCGGTTCCACCCTGTTCAACCACTTCTCCTTGGCGCAGCACCAAAGTGTAATGACATAGAGACTTCACGACATTTAAGTCATGACTTATAAATAAATAACTTAAACCGTATTTTTCCTGTAAGGTTTTTAGCAGTTCCAATACTTGTGCTTGGACAGTACGATCTAAGGAGGATGTCGGCTCATCCAACAAGATAAATTCAGGCTTTAATACTAACGCGCGTGCAATCGCAATCCGCTGACGTTGCCCTCCTGAAAATTCATTCGGGAAACGGTGGCGAGTAGTGATATCCAGTTCAACTTCTTCCATCACCTTACAAATCGCAGCGTCTTCTTCGTCCGCTGAAAGCTGCGCATGCACCTTCAACCCTTCACCGATAATTTGAGCGACTGACATTCGAGGATTTAATGCCGAAAAAGGGTCTTGAAATACTACCTGCATTTTATGACGAAACGGCAACATCTCCTTGCGATCTAACGCTGAAATATCGTGCCCATCAAATTCAATAACACCTTCACTTTCGAGCAATTTTAATATCGCCATCCCTGTCGTCGATTTACCACTGCCGCTTTCCCCCACTAAACCAACACTGTGCCCTTTTCGTAAAACAAAACTCACATCTGTAACCGCTTTTATGTGCGCAATGGTTCGTTTAAGAATCCCCCCTTTAATCGGAAACCAGACGCGTAAGTCATCCACCTTGAATAAAGGCTCAGACTGCATATCAACAGAAACGGGTGAACCTTTTGGATCAGAATCAATTAACTTCTTAGTATAAGGATGGCTTGGGCTTGTGAATATTACCTGTTTATCATCGGTCTCGACCAAACGGCCAAGCTGCATCACTGCAACCCTATCGGCTATTTTACGAACGATACTCAAATCATGGGTAATAAATAGCATTGCCATGCCCATCTCTTGCTGCAAGCTTTTTAGCAAATCAAGGATTTGAGCTTGTACTGATACATCTAACGCCGTAGTGGGTTCATCGGCAATCAGTAATTCTGGCTCATTCACTAGCGCCATCGCTATCATGACACGTTGACGCTCGCCGCCTGATAACTCATGAGGATACGCATTTAAGCGCCTTTCAGGGTTGCGAATCCCCACCTTATTGAGCCAAGTCAGAGCGTGCTGTTCAGCTTGCTTAGGCCGCATACCTCGATGAATGGCTAATGTTTCGCACAACTGGCGACCAATTCGATGCAAGGGATTAAGTGACATCATAGGTTCTTGGAAAATCATCCCTATTCGGTTACCCCGTAACCCTCGCATCTTACGCTCGCTACAGCTCAGCATATCTATGCCGTCATAATCAATTGTGCCATTAATATAGCGTGCTGTCGCTTTAGGTAATAAACGTAAAATAGCGTTCGCTGTCACTGATTTTCCCGAGCCACTTTCCCCCACTAAAGCAAGCGTTTCACCTCTACGAATACTTACACTCACATCGTGCGTAACTTGGCTTACCTCCTTACCTCTGGCAAAGCCTACCGATAAATTGTTGATGGTTAGTAAAGTGTTAGGCATGGTGACTTATCCTTGTTGGTGAGGGTCAAAGGCATCACGTACTGCCTCACCGATAAATACAAGTAGGCTTAGCATGACAGACAATACCGCAAACGCAGAAAGTCCTAGCCAAGGCGCTTGCAAGTTGGTCTTACCTTGCGCAAGTAGCTCGCCGAGTGAAGGCGAACCTGCTGGCAGACCAAAACCGAGAAAGTCGAGTGAGGTTAAGGTGGTTACTGAACCACTTAATATAAAAGGCATCATAGTCAGTGAGGCCACCATGGCATTTGGCAGCATGTGCCGTAAAATAATCCGGCTATCACCCACTCCCAGCGCTTGTGCCGCACGCACATAATCAAAGTTTCGGCACCGCAAGAACTCCGCTCGAACAACACCAACAAGCCCCATCCAACTAAACAACACCATAATGCCGAGTAGCCACCAAAAATTCGGTTCTACAAAGCTGGAAAGAATAATCAGTAAGAACAGCGTTGGCATGCCAGACCATACTTCAATGAAACGTTGCCCCATTAAGTCTAACCAGCCACCGTAATAGCCCTGACATGCCCCTACAACGACACCAACTAGGGTGGAGATAATTGTTAATGCAAAACCAAACAATACCGAGATACGAAAACCATAAATAATACGCGCAAGCACATCTCGCCCTTTATCATCAGTGCCTAACCAATTAACCGCATCAGGTGCCGAGGGTGCAGGTCCCGCTAAGTTGTAATTGATAGTGTCATAGTTAAAGTGAATAAGCGGCCAAACCATATAGCCTTGCTGCTCTATCAGATCGACAACAAAGGGATCGGTATAATCCGCTTCTGTTGCAAACTCACCGCCGAACTCAGTTTCTGCGTATTGCTCAACAATCGGAAAATACCACTGCGAGTCGAAATTAATCAGCAAAGGTTTGTCATTCGCAATAAGTTCAGCGAATAAGCTCACTATGAATAACACAGAGAAAATCCATAGCGAGAAATAGCCCCGTCGATGAGCTTTAAAACGCAGCCAGCGCTGCTCTGTTAATGGGTTCATTGCCATTAGCGCGCCTCGAAATCAATACGGGGATCCACCAAGGTATAGGTGATATCAGAGATAATATTCAGTAACAAACCGAGCAAGGTCATGATATAGAGCGAGCTAAACACAACAGGATAATCACGCTGGATAGTCGATTCAAAGCCAAGCAAACCAATCCCCTCAAGCGAGAACATCACCTCGATCAACATAGAACCCGTGAAGAACAAACTGATAAAAGCACTTGGAAAGCCAGCGATAATAATCAGCATTGCGTTACGAAAGACATGGCGATAAAGAATGCTATTTTCATCTAGCCCTTTTGCGCGTGCTGTCACTACATACTGTTTGTTAATCTCATCAAGGAAAGAATTTTTCGTCAGCATGGTCAAGGTGGCAAAACCGCCTATCACCATCGCTAAAGTTGGCAGTGCCAAATGCCAAAAATAGTCGCCAATTTGCTGGTACCAATTTAGTTGATCCCAATCTGGGGATACTAAGCCACGTAAGGGAAACCAGCTAAAATAGTTGCCACTAGCAAAGAAGATAATCAATAAAATCGCAAACAAGAAGCCAGGAATAGCATAACCGACAATAACAACCGCGCTACTCCAAATATCAAACCGCGAACCGTGATGAATGGCTTTGGCAATCCCTAAAGGAATGGAAACCATATAAATGATAATGGTACTCCACAGCCCCAGTGAAATAGAAACTGGCAATCTATCGATAATAAGATCGATAACATTGCCGCCTTTAAATAAGCTGTCGCCAAAGTTAAAAGTGGCGTAGTTTTTCAGCATATCAAAATAGCGTTCGTGCATTGGCTTATCAAAGCCAAATTGCTTTTTGATAGCATCAATCACTTCAGGATCTAACCCTCGAGATCCGCGATAACCCGTCCCTTGCTCTCCATTACCCTCTGTTAATGCCACCTCCTGACCACCACCGGAAAATCGCTCCATAATGCCGGAAGAATGCCCCTCTAATTGTGCGACCGCTTGCTCAACAGGGCCACCAGGTGCTATCTGAATAACAAAGAAATTGATGGTGATGATGGCCCACAAAGTAGGGATTACAAGTAACAATCGTCGAAGAATATAGGCTGCCATATCATCTTGTTGATCACATCTGTAACCAACACTCCTTATGATTATTTACCTTAGCCAGTACGTATCCATTACGCCCATCATGTCACTGATCCAGATAGAGCCTATTGGCGTTTTTTCGGTAATTTTTTCACTTTATCAGCATCAATCCACCAGGTATCTTCACCTAAGGTGTATTTCGGACGAATAGCAGGACGTGCGAATTTGTCCCAAGTGGCTATACGGAATTTACTCAAGTGCCATTGAGGGATCACATAAAAATTCCACTGTAATACACGGTCTAAAGCGCGACCATAATCTAACAGTAATTTAGGATCGTCTTGGTTTTCTGCAATCTTCTGCGTCAGATAATCAACCGCAGGGTCTTTAACTCCCGCGGTATTGTAAGAACTGTCGATATAGTGACTGTTCCATGCAATCAACAGGTTACGGCTTGGATAACGGTTAGCCCCATAACCATGCGAAACCATGTCAAAATCTCGGTCACGAAGGCGTTTCACATACTGAGTGGTATCCACGGTGCGGATCTTCATGTTCACGCCAATCAACTTCAAATTTTTCTGTACAGGAATCGCGATACGCTCTGTGGTTGGGCTATAGATCAGAAGTTCAAAATCGAGAGTTGCACCGGTTTTAACATTCGTCATCACCTTATTGTTTAGCTCCCACCCTGCTTCTTTCAATAGGCTAAGGGCTTTTCTTAAGTTAGCGCGAATACGCCCAGAACCATCAGACATTGGTGGTTGGTATGCTTGGGTAAAAACACGTGTGGGTATCTGATCTTTGATAGGTTCAAGTAATGTTTTCTCAACTTCAGAGGGCAAGTCTTTCGCTTCATACTCTGTATTTTGAAAATAACTGCGAGTGCGTGTGTATTGGTCATAAAAAAGTGTCTTGTTCATCCATGAAAAATCGAGGGCATAATTCAATGCCTCACGAACACGAGCATCGGAAAAGATGTTACGTCCGGTATTAAAAACAAAAGCCTGCATAGACTGTGGAATTTCGTGGGCGATTTCTTCTTTCTTAATTAGACCATTATCAAAATTTTTGCCCTGATAAAGCGTTGCCCAAAACTTTGCGACATTCTCTTGGCGAAAATCGTATTCTCCCGCTTTAAACGCTTCAAGTGTTACCGTCTCATCGCGGTAATAGTCATAACGAACCGTATCAAAGTTGTTACGGCCTATATTAACTGGTAAATCGGCCGCCCAATAATCTTTCACTCTTGCGTAGGTAACACTTTGCCCAGCCTTGTAATCAGAAACTTTATAAATACTGCTACCCAAAGGAGGTTCATTAAGCGGCTCACCCAAGTCTTTACCTTCCCAGTAGTGCTTAGGTAATACCGCCATACCCTGTACTAACGACAGCAAAATTTCGCGATTAGGTTTCGCCATCTCTATACGAACCGTTCGTGTGGACTTTACATCCACTGACTTAACATCTTTATAGTAGATTCGATATTGCGGCACCCCTTCAGTCGAGAACTTCATAAAGGTAAAGGCAACATCTTCTGCGGTGATAGGGTGACCGTCATGGAAAACAGCATCAGGGTTCAGATCGATTTCCATCCACGAATAATCATCGTTATAGCGAACTTTACTGGCAATAAGCGGATAATAGCTTTCGATTTCATCTTCTGATGGCAGAAATAAAGTATCATAAATAGCTTCAGCCCCCGCAGCAGAAACACCACGTGTACCAAAACGGTTAAAGCTATCAAAGGTGCCCACACGTGAGTAAGTGATGTTTCCCCCCTTGGGCGCTTGAGGATTTACATAATCGAAATGGGTAAAATCACTCGGATATTTTGCTTCGCCAAAACCAATTAAACGGGTTGTTTCTACTACTTGCGCATGAACAAGTTGCGCACTCATCATCGCAATACCGACGGTTAACGATAACTTCCTCTGCATAAAAACCTCCCATCAATCATACCCGTAAGCACAACAAAAGCTTAAAAAACGCATAATTATCATAATAATACGATAGGCCAAAAGTCCCGATTCAACAACTTATCGCCTTGATATTTATAGAAGGTAGGAGTTAATAGAGACGTTATTAGGTAACAGATTCAAGAAGATATAAATCTCCTGATTTTTAGAACAAAAATCCGTATAATTCGGCTTCATTTAATTTTGAAGATGAGTGTTATGAGCAAAGGTTACTCTTGTGTAGGGCTTTTTAACCCTAAAACCCCTGAAAATGTTGGTTCAGTGATGCGTGCCGCAGGCTGTTACGGCGTGAATTCTGTTTTTTATACGGGTACACGATATGACCTTGCCAAACAGTTCTGTACTGACACCAAAAACGTACACCGCGATATCCCACTGATCGGCGTTGAAGATCTTAAAGCTGTATTACCTTTAGGCTGCGTTCCAGTTGCAGTTGAGCTATCTGATGATGCAAAACCCCTACCCGATTACAAACACCCTGAGCGTGCTTTCTATATTTTTGGTCCAGAAGACGGTAGTTTGAAAAAAGATATCACTAATTTCTGTCGCGAAACTATCTACGTACCCACTAAAGGCTGTATGAATTTAGCGGCTGCAGTTAATGTAATTTTGTACGATCGCTTGGCAAAAGGTGATAATTTTTCTCACCACTAATTAATGCACATAAAAAACGGGCTATCTCATGATAGCCCGTTTTTTTTAAGAAGATTAAGCCCACATTACGCGGGTTGCGTTTGCAGTTTTTGCTTCTCTTGTACGCTGCGCTTTTGCATTTGGTATTCGCGTAGTTTCGAATAACCGTAGGTAACAACAATAGAGAAGAATAAGTAAGACAATGAGAACACGATTGGTGAATTAATCAAATTCGCTTCTAAACTCCACATCACCCCTACTACTGTAACAACCATTTTAGCCACAAGGCCTAATAGCAGCATAAGTAACGCGAGTTGCGGATAACGTGTTGAACTTCGAAACGCTAGCCAGTAACCACTACCGACTGCAATAGCCGCAACGGCGAAACCAGCAACAAAAGAGTGATAGTGCTCACCCGAAAAAATACCAGCGACGATAGAGATAAGGAAAATAAGACCAAGTTTCATACACACCTCTTTAGTGCAAATAAATTAGAAAGCATCCTTTCAACGTGCTACTCGATTGACAGATGCATTTTCCCATGAATCGCACAGTTTTCATACCGCCTAAATATACCACCTCAACATAATCACATTATTTTTCATAAATTTACATCCTGTAACAATGTAACGCATTGTTTTGGCGACACCGCACAGCCCGTTGTTAAATCAATGTTAAAACCCACCTACATTGTAAGAAATTATTTCAAAAAGCCTTTCCATGATTATAAATTGTGTCTCTGTTGCTCTTTTGGCTAGATACACCTTATTTATACGAAGAATCCTGATGTTATGCAGATTTAAATATGGAATTTTACTTTTCATACTTGGTATGCACCTTCTTAGGCAAAATTGTACGCCCGCCACGTTGAAATATTGCTATTAGGGCTTTGGCTTTGGCTTTGGCTTTGGCTTTGGCTTTGGCTTTGGCTTTGGCTTTGGCTTTGGCTTTGGCTTTGCAATAGTGAGGTAAGTCGCACGATAAAAGAAATAAGAACAATATATTTCTTCATTAAATTGAAATGTACTTAAAAAACAAAAGACAATTTAAATATACTTAATGAGAATTTAAATACGGTTAGTTTGGATTTGTTTCACAAACATAAGTAATTAACAGCTTTATTTTTAATTAAAGATAACACGGAGTAACTATCACTTAAAAACAAAGCAGACAATATAAGCACATGAATAACAAAGTATTAAAAACACAAGTGAATAATCAAACACATAATGTAGATTGATAAAAATGTAATAGACAACAATATAAATAACAATATATCGCCAAAATTTTAATATTTATCCAGTATTGTAATTTATCGCTTCTATATTTATCGTCCCTCCCCGAATTAGATTAGATATCTAATTCATCTTTTTTAAAAATTTTAAATTTCACACGGCATATCTATGACGTGTGCATTCACTATGCATCGTCTTTTATTAAGGAGAATAAATGTACAAGCCCTGTTGGATGAGTGTCCCACTCATTGTAATGCTCACTGCGTGTGGTGGTGACGATAATTCAAATGCAACCCCTGACCCAAAAGTTGATAAGAAATCTTTAACTTTTGTGGGCAATGTATACGACGGTCCTATCGCAGATGCCACTGTTTCAGTTTATGCTGGTACACAGTTACTTGCATCAGGTAAAACAAATGCCGACGGCAAGTATATTATCAATGCAGGCATTGATAATACCTTGTTCGAAAAAATCAAAAATCAACCTATCACGTATCGTGCCCTACGTGACGACATCATTCTTTACCAATACGATGGAAAAAGCTTAGAAGAAGCCTTTAAAAAACAACAAAACTCTTCATTAATCAGTAACTTTTCAACTGTCGAATATGTTCTCGCTGATGTCGATCAAAACAACTTTGTCACAGACAGTGAATGGAAAAATTACCAAACATTAGACCGTAATGCACTCGAACCTCAAATCATGCGCTATGGTGTCGGCTTAAAAGCAATCATCGATTATTCTGCGTCTATGGCTGGATTCAAAAACAGTACTATTTGGTTACGTGCTGTTATGGACAACATGTCTTGGGAAGAATGGTTCAAACTTAATAACCGCGCTTATACTACCGCTTGGGATTCATTATTCAACGATAAGTGGTTCCTCGAAAATGAAGCTCACCGTTTCAATGATATTTATGCGTGGGAAACTGAATTCGACAGTGTCGTTGTCCCTGATAACACTCCTGTACTCAATAATATTATTATTTCAGGCTTACCGCAGCGTGCAAGTATTGGCGACTTAGTTTCACCATCCATTTACGGTATTTTATCTAATGGTGTTTCACTTGATATTACAAGTGAATCAAACATATCAGTTGCCCCTGCTGGCGCTATTGTCGTTGATGGACATAAATGGCGAATTAAACAAGCGGGAAAAATTACTGTTTATGCTGAACATTTAGGTGTCGAAGCAGTTAGCGAAATAATTGTTTCTGAAGATGCCTCTCTTGAAAACATAGTACTAACAGGCATAGACAGTCGTGTTACTGTTGGCGATCAACTTCAGCCAGTAGTCTCAGCGCTATGGACTGATAGTACGACAACAGAAGTTACATCACTTGCCTCCTGGTCCGCGACCCCAGCTGATGCCGTGTCAATCGATGGTGATAAACTTCAAGTACTAAAAACGGGGGATATTACCTTAACCTCTACCTATCAAGGTGCGACTGCAACGGTTAAATTTACTGCCGACAAAGCTGTTTTAACCTCACTTCAGCTTGGATTTAATCATCGCGAGCAATACTTAGAAGATCAATTTACCGTAATTGCTGAAGGTGTTCACCACAATAACTATATTGTGGATTTCAGCGCTGACGCTGAGTGGAAATCAAGCAACCCCGAAATTCTTGAATCATTAGGTAATGGACAGTTCCTTAGCAAAGGTGTCGGTAGTGCTACTGTTACAGCGACGCTAGGTGAACTTACCGCATCGCAAGAGTTCGATGTTGTTGCCAAATTGATGACAATCAGTTTAAACCTACCAAACAACAGTGTCGCGAAAGCTGAAACACTTCAACTAACTCTAAACGGTGAATACAACGACGGCAGCGTGTCAGTGATTTCAGAAGATACCACGTGGACCAGTAGCAATCCTGAAATCCTAGCCATCGATGAAAGTGGTGTCGCGACAGGTATTATTGAAGGTGATGTGGTTGTCACGGCAAATCACAAAGACAAAGCTCTGTCTGAAAACGTTAAAGTCATTGCGGCAAAAATAATCAGCTCTGAACCGCCATTCGACCTAGAAACACTCAGTGGCACCATGATGCTTGCTGAAGGCGGTAGCTATCCATATCATTTCAAATTCACACGTTCAAACGGCAAAGTCTATGAGTTTGTTGCAGAACAAGGTGGCTTGGACTTCGAATGGAGCGGCTTTAGAGAAGCAGCAGTAGATGAATCTGGTATCCAGATTGCTGACAACGATGAAGACAAAAATCGAATGCGCGCCGTACGTGCAGGTGATACTAAATTAAAACTGCAAAAAGTACCGGTTGAACTGCAAAAAATCTTTGCTGAACTTGGTGTTGATGTATCGGTAGGCAGCAGCCCACAGGCCGTGGAACTCAGCGTTAATGTCGCTGATAACGCTGATGTTTACCAGTGGCATAAAATGGCACGCAATGCCAACATCCCTGAAGATCAAGAGCTTATTCAAGCAATCAAAGACGAAAATACGCTATATCGTTTCTGGCAAGCCGAAGACAGCAAAAATGGTCCGCTTTTCGTGACTGAGATAACATCCGCAGGTGAAAGCGATCCTCAAGAAGTTGCGTTACCAACAGAAGACTTCAAGATGCTACGTAACCAAATGCAAGCCACGCAATATGGTTACACCTTCTTGCTCACAGCCAATGATCATCTAAGTGGTGTCAAACGCGAGCATAAAGGCTATCGCTACCATTTAGCGACAGGCGAGCTAACACCTGTTGACATGAGCTTCTTCCGTGATAATAAAGTTAACCTATCCAGTGATGCCTTCTATTTCACAGAAGCAGGTAACTTCTTACACTTGAGTTCCAGTTACCCGAATGAAGTCACAGTCAACCTCTTTGATTTCGAAACAAGCACATGGGCTGAGCAATACAAAATCTATGGTGAGATTTTGCAGCTACCATCAAGTGCTGATGAAATTGCGGTATTAAAAAGGCCATCGTCTGATGAATATCTAACATCGCCTTTGCTGACCATCATCAACCTTGCAACATTAGAAGTGACAGAGCAGGAATTGACCTACCCAGGAGACAGTCCTTTCTACTGTAATATCAAGCAAGCAATCAGTCTCGCTGTTCGTGAACAACTGAAAAACTCAGGTGCTGGCTGTTTGGTGAGTGATGCTTACAATAAGAATGCTCAAGGATACTACCTATGGGATAACATTGCTGAGCTGCCAAAACTGCACCTGTTCAACCACGATGACATTCCATATCGCGATGATAACTACGGAGTCGCATCCGTTAAATCAGATGGACATGTCACTTTTGCCGCAGGTCGACGTAACGCGTTTGAAGGTGTAGATGCAAGACACTTCGAAGTGGCTGAAATAGTCACAACGGAAGTCGATGGTTCAATCGTCGAGCAAGTTGCTTCTCATACCTTTGATAAATCGGGTAAACAAATGTCAGGCGAATACTCGACTCATAAGGCAATTGATGGCACGCAATACACGATAGCAAACCCGAATGTTCCAGGTGAGCTAATCGCTATCTTTGGTCATGGTACCGCCGTTAATAAAGCCGATGGTACTTGGGAGAGTGACAAATTTATTTATCCGTTCCCAGCTGCCGATATGCCAGCTTACCACCTAGGTGACACTATCGTACTCACGAATGAAACTGAATACGCGCGCGGTTTCCAAGGTTACTGGCAACTTCAACTGCGTAAACCTGCAGTTGACCCTATCGACCCTGTAGATCCAGTAGAACCAACTGATCCAGAGCCAAAGCCTACACCAGCTCAGTAATATTGAGCTAATACTAAGTTCCCCGTAAACAAAGGGCTGCCATTGGGTAGCCCTTCATCTTTCCCTGGTTTATTAACCATTCAATTAGCAATAAGAAATATTGCTTTTTCCGCTGGTTGCGAGTACATATAAGACGATTTTTTAATTGGCGACTAGCCTACATAGGCTCTGATATTGTACAAACGACTAGAGAAGTTCCCCATTTTCATAACACTCCTGACAGTATTGCTATTTAGCCATGCTGAGAGTGCTATTGAACTCAGTTTTTCTCAAAGTCCATATTCCATTACAAACCCAAGCCAAGTACCTGATGCGTCAAACGATACATTAATACTGCGCAGTGCTAATTTACGCGTCTCGTCGCAACCCGATAAGTCCCCCCCTAAAGACCCTCACCTATGGCCTTTAGCGATCCTGACTATTGCCTCATTCATTCAGCTTGCGTGTTCCGTTCGTAGGACCCCGCGTGGCTACCTTTCCTTCTATAATCACCGTATTGCGGGCTGGCATGACAGCAACCTGCAGTTTCGTTTCATTCATTCCCGCTGATCGTTTCACTATACCTCTTATAACATCCTTATTTTTTATTGGTATATTGGAGCATCTATGTTTGAAGCTACCCAAGAAGTACTGGTTGCAATTTGGCATCAGGACTTCAGTGTACTGCTCGCGCCGGGCAGTGCGATCTTAATTTATATTCTTGTAACACTGTTTATTGGGTTAGAAAGTAGTTTCTTACCTGCCGCGCCTTTGCCTTGCGACAGCATCGTCGTATTAACGGGTACCTTGGCGGCCGTTGGGGTATTGAATCCTGTTATCGCCTTTCCTTTACTGATCGTAGCGGCATCAATTGGCAGTTGGCTCGCTTACTCACAAGGTCGATGGCTTAACCGGTTACCGATAGTCCAATCATGGTTAGATAAAATTCCAGATGCCAGCATGCGCACCGTTGACACCTTACTGACGCGTCATGGTCTCATTGCATTATTCTCTGCACGCTTTATTCCTGGGGTTCGCTGTGTACTCCCTATGGCAATGGGCATGAGAGCACAAGAAATGCCACGCTTTCATTACTTTTCATGGCTAAGTGCCACTATGTGGGTTAGTTTGCTCTGTGGCATTGGTTTTCTTTTGCCATCCCTGCCTGAACCTATCAGCCGCCTAGCAACGATGGCGCTAATGGCTGCACCTGTTATTACTTTGTGTTTGGCTATTTTGTCTTTTATTACTTGGCGTGCCCGTCAAGCGATGTGTCGATTGAAACCCATCCAGAAGGATGCTTAACAGAGCATAATTAAATCTTATTTAGGTTCCTTTCGAACTCACTTGCCTTGGATATGGCAGATAGCGATTACCTCCAATCAATCCTGCCTAAGTGATAGCAAGTCAATAATAAGGGGCAGTACAAGTTGCCCCTCAATTTCTAATTGTTGGTACTAATTAATTGAATTAGTCATTGGTTACTTGACTAATAAATCATCCTGAAAAAACGTTCTTTCCATGTATTAGGTTTACAGTAAACCAGAATACAATTTGAGTATTGTATGTGAAAAAATATCCTATTCCCCAACTTGATCTGCCGCTCTTACTTGCAGTCTTAATGCTGATGTTGCTGAGTTCCATGACAGTATGGAGCGCAAGTGGCTTTAGTGAAACAGTCATCACTAACCATCTTATTCGGTGCATGATAGCCCTATGCTGTCTTTTGGCTATGTCAGCAGTGCCATCACATATATACCTGCGATTTTCGCCGCACTTATACTTGCTAACCGTCATTTTATTGCTCGCTGTTGCCTTAGTGGGTGATAGCACCAACGGTTCACAACGCTGGCTTAAACTTGGCTTTATTCGGTTTCAGCCTTCAGAGTTGGTCAAGATCGCCATCCCCATGATTATCGCTTGGTTAATCCATACTAGTGGACAAGCATTAGATTTAAGGAAAATTCTCTACGCACTCTTACTGGCCGCTATTCCAACCATGTTGATCTTCATTCAACCCGATCTGGATGGTGCGCTATTTGCCCTTATCTATATGTTCTTTGTTCTCTATTTTGCAGGGATAAGTTGGAAAATCATTGGCAGCATTGTTGCTATTGTTGCCACGCTCATACCTCTGATGTGGTTTTTCATCATGGAGGTTTATCAGAAAAAACGGGTCTTACAATTTCTAAACCCTGAGAGTGATCCTTGGGGGGCTGGCTATCAAATCATCCAATCCCTTATTGCAATTGGTTCAGGAGGAATAAGAGGAAAAGGATGGACCAATGCGAATCAGGGCCCTTTAGGGTTTATTCCTGAAAGCCAAACCGACTTTATTTTCTCGACTTATGCCGAAGAATGGGGGTTCATTGGCAGCGTTTTCTTACTGGCGCTGTACTTGTTTATTACGCTACGTATCTTATGGATCTCATGCCAATCAGAGCAACTCTACAATCGTCTGTTATGCGGGTCATTAGCATTAAGCTTCTTTCTCTATACCTTTATTAATACAGGTATGGTCAGTGGCTTACTGCCCGTTATGGGTAGTCCTCTCCCCTTCTTTAGCTATGGCGGAACAGCGATGATCACCCAAGGGATCACCTTTGGCATCATTATGGCGCTGTGTCGTTCACGCCCACACCGCATCGAAAAAAGTGGATAACATCTAATAATTACACTAAAAAGCCCTCGATATTCGAGGGCTTATGTTTGTCGCTTGGTTTATCTCTTTTTTATCTTTTGCTTTAACCAAGCAAAGCGATACATGCGCCGCTTGCGGCAACCACAGGCGCCATAAAGCGAGAAGGAATAAAGCGCGCAAGTTGATAACCCAAAGAGACAATAATGGTTGAAGCTAATAACATGCCCGGTGCAAACTCCATTAACACCGCACCACCAAGTTCAGCTCCGTGTGCCCAGCCGTGAAATAGAACTAAAGTAACCGAAAGGCTAAGTAAGACAGTATTAACAACGTTAGTTTCTTTGTTACGCATTTTCCACATGGTGGCTGCAACAACAAACACTGAGCCTAAAATCAAGGTTTCCATCCCAGTAATAGCACCGCTCAACTCACCTAATAGTACACCTGCGAACATAAAGCCAAGCACAGATACCATCAACACATAGCCTTTTTTCACACTGTTTGCTTGGCGAGCAACAAACCCCATAGCCAGTAACATCACTAAATGATCAAGACCAAAGAAGGGATGAACAAAACCTTCCATGAAAGAATTATGTAAGCCATGAACACCAACATGTGCAGATGCCAATGGTGACGCGATCAATAATGCTGCTGAAATACAGCCCAAATGTGTTTTTTTCATCTTCGATACTCACTCATAAATACGGGTAAAAATATAAACAGTAATGCTTAGTCAACATGCTATTGATGGCAGGTCACACGCTCGGGGTGGGTATAGACATCGGCACGACCCGGTCGACAAAACCCCACTAAAGTCAGGTTTGATTGCTGGGCGAGATCAACAGCCATCATGGTTGCCGCAGAAATCGCAAATAAAATTTCGACACCGGCCACCACCGCTTTTTGCACCATTTCAAAACTGGCACGACTGGTGACTAAAATAGCGCCCCCGGTTAATTTGTTTTTAACAATGTGACCAATCAGTTTATCGAGCGCAATATGACGACCTATGTCTTCTTGAATTGCCAAGATCTCGCCTTGTGAGGAAATATAGGCCGCGGCATGAGTCGCCCCTGTGATCTTGTTTAATGCTTGGTGCTGTTTGAGCTCTTGGAGCGCACAGTCAAAGCTGGCGATATCCATGGTGAGTTGATTACCCAGCGGTGCTAACGGGCGCACGACTTGATCCAGTTGTTCTGTACCACAAATACCACAGCCCGTCCGTCCCGCCATGGTTCGTCTGACATGCTTCAAATGTTCGAAGCAGCGATTACATAACTCAATGTGTAATTCGATACCTTTGGCAGTATGAACAATATCGATATCGTGAATATCACGATAATGCTGGATAATGCCTTCAGATAAAGAGAAACCAATTGCCAAATTTTCTAGCTCAGTAGCAGAACACATTAACACTGTATGTGAAATGCCGTTATAAACGAGAGCAACCGCTGATTCAGCAGCTAAATTATCAAATTCATCTCTATCGAATACATTTTTGCGGTATCGAGATACCTTGTGAGAATCATACACACAGGCATGCTCTTCACAATTAAATACATCGTGCATTATAAACCATCCTGGCTTATCTATAGTGTAGATAGTAATTAACCCCAGCATGGTTTTGCTGGCATTAATTACCCATTATTAGTAAATGATTTTGATGAAATACCTAAACGCTGCATCCGTGATAATAAGGTGGTACGTTTTAGTCCCAACCGAACCGCGGCGCCTTTAGGCCCTGCAACAATCCCATTTGTTTCTTTAAGAACCTGAATAATATGTTCACGCTCTATGTTTTTAGCCGCTGATAAATCTTCCCTTTCAAAAACATCTCTATTTTCTGAAATATCATCATTTTCAGCAGTAATATCTTGTGATTCTGAAACACGCTCCCCTTTTGGTAATAACGCTTTAAGCTCTTCTGCTGGTAAATTTAGAACATTACCTCGCGTCACTACCACAGCACGCTCAATTACATTTCTTAATTCTCGAATGTTACCAGGCCAAGGTAACAGTGATAGTAATCGCACTGTTTCAGCAGGGATACTGGTTATATTTCTATTCATTTGTTTAGCAATAACACGGGTGAAATGTTTAGCCAACAATGGAATATCTTCACGTCTTTCTCGAAGTGGTGGCAATACAATAGGGAAAACATTGAGACGATAATATAAATCGCTTCTAAACTGTTTTTGTTGCACCATTTCTAGCAAATCACAGTTCGTTGCAGCAATAAGCCTGACATCGACAGGGATCAGCTGGTGTCGCCCTATTCTTTCCACTTCTTTTTCTTGCAATACTCGCAACAATTTAGGTTGAAGTTCAATCGGCATATCGCCGACTTCATCAAGAAATAAAGAGCCTTTGTTTGCGCGCTCAAACCGACCAATACGATTTGACAAGGCCCCAGTAAAGGCACCTTTTTCGTGGCCAAATAAATCACTTTCAAACAAACCCGATGGCACAGCTGAACAATTCATCTTGACCATGTCTTTGTTACTACGATGGCTTAAGTCATGAATAGCTTTAGCTATCAGCTCCTTACCTGTACCTGTTTCGCCTAAGATCAGTACGGTACAATCACTGTCTGCCACCATCAGCACCTTTTGTAGCACATCATTCATGACACCACTTTGACTTATGATGTCATTAAACACTTCATGCTTTGGCTCTTCATCATTTAGCTTAATCACATCACCCACGCTGGCTAATGACATCACTTCTTGGCTTGTTTGAAAGTTAGCCAATGCCATTGCTGATCGTGCGGCAATTTGATGGAACAACGCCAAATTACAGCTTTTAAAATAATCTTTTTCCCGATGAACCAGTTTCATCGCCCCCATTACTTTGTTGCGAAAAATCAACGGTAAAATACACGCTGATTGCAAGGTTTGGGGAATAAGCTTGCTGCACTCTTTATACGATAAACTTAAATCCGGAATATCATCTTTATTAAAAATAAATGGCTGCATTGTTTCTAACACACAAGAAGCAGGTGTATCTTCAAACTGAGTGTGCTGAACGATGCATTTAACATTACTTGATTCAACATTATCTGCGTCATAACAACAGAATCGCTCTGTTGTATTTTCAGATGACATCAAACTAAAGCATTCAATGTTAAAATACTTCTTTAAGTGTTTAAATAAGGTTCGTGTCAGATCTTTTATTTCTACCTGACTAATAACTGCATTAGTAATATCAACTAATATTTTATTCTCGTCATGACTCCCTGATTGGTCTTCTTCACTGTTAAAAAATGCTTCTCTTTCAACAACAGCTTCCAATGCAAAAGCGATAATCGATGACAATTGCTTCAGCTTTTCAAGTGCATTATCGTCAAACGTTATTTCATTATTAATGAGGAACTCAACCCCACCATAATGTTTGGTTAATGTCGTCAGCGGAAACTGACAGTACATTCTTAAATTCTTGTATAACTCATTTTTCACTAAGCTTGGGTATGAACTAAAAAATTCACCATCACTTAGGTAGTTTACAATTTCATTGTCGCCATCATCATGCTCAGGAAGACAATGATTAAGCTCGACCAATTTAGGTTCACTTTTGTCTTCAGGTGATACGTAAACCAGTGAACTGCGATCGTCATCATTTTCATGAAGGATCAGGTTAATTCTATTAATCGGCACAAAATGGAATTCAATACTATTCAAACACAGTATAAAAGACGGAATATCTGTAGCGGTTAACAGTACTTGCGCTAACTCTTGAAAATCATCATCCCACTTGGCAGAGATACTCTCGATTAAAGGTGCACTCTTTGTCCTCTGCATACTATCCATAATCCAATACAAACAACATTATCAAGAGGTTACACTAGCAATCCAGTTGCACATTGATACAGCTCAACTTGATAACTCTTTAGTAGTACGCCACTTGCTCGTACTTGTCTCAATGTGGCAACCGTCACGATTGCCACATTGATTTATCGTGCTCTACCCAAGTAAGTCATGTTGTTAAATATACTCCCTTGGGTATAGCTGCATTAATTTGTAGCTAATGCAGCATTTCTTAGTTTCAATTTCAGTGCACTGTATTCAACCTGAACATGATTTTCTGCCCAACTTTGATCAACAATTTTCTCAATGTTAACAGCACAGTACTTATATTCAGGGGTGCTAGAAATTGGGTCAACATGCTCGATGGTTAACTCATTACAAGCGCCAATCCACCATTGGTAAGTCATGTAAACCACACCACGATTAACACGTTCGTTTACTGCAGCGCGACTGATAACTTTACCTCGACGAGATGACACCCATACCAGCTGCTGGTCAGCAATATTAAGTGCTTTCGCATCGTCAGGGTGAAGCTGAACATAGCCAGGTTCATCCGCTAAGGTTTGCAGCGCTTTACAGTTACCTGTCATAGAACGGCATGAATAGTGGCCCACTTCACGTACAGTCGATAGTACGAATGGGTAATCGCTATCCGGCGTTTCTAGTGGCGAACGCCATTCCGTTGCAAACAACTGACCTTTCCCACTTGGTGTTTTAAAGACATTGCCTTCAAACAAGAACGAGGTACCCGGGTGATCTTCAGTTGGACAAGGCCACTGAACACTTTTCAGACCCGCCATTTTTTCGTACGTTGCCCCTGCAAATGTAGGGCAAAGCGAGCGCATTTCATCCCAAATCTCTTGCGTATTGTTGTACGACATTGGGTAACCCATCGCCGTAGACATCAAGCTAAAGATCTCCCAGTCAACTTTCACGTTTTCTGGTGGGTTCACTGCTTTATAGAAGCGTTGGAAACCACGGTCTGCACTACTGTACACACCTTCATGTTCACCCCAACTGGTCGCAGGGAAGATCACGTCGGCCATTTCCGCAGTTTGGGTCATGAAGATATCTTGAACAATCACCAAATCCATTGCACGTAAGGTTTTACGTAATGCAGCTAAATCCGCTTCAGTTTGTGCTGGGTCTTCACCAAAAATGTAGAAGGCTTTACATTCACCATCTGCCACTTTGTGGTTCAAATCTGTCAAACGATAACCTGGTTTAGCTGGCAATTTAACGCCCCAAGCATGTTCGAATTTAGAACGGATATTCTCGTCTTCAACATCTTGATAGCCAGGGTAACGGTTAGGTAGCATACCGAGGTCACAAGTACCTTGTACGTTGTTTTGACCACGTACAGGGCCAACACCTACACCACGACGACCAAAGTTACCTGTCATGAGTGCAAGACTGGCTAAGCCTTTAACCACATCAACCGCTTGACCAAATTGGGTCACACCCATGCCCCAGAGGATCATAGATTCTGACGATTTCGCGTAAGTGCGCATCGCTAGACGAATGTCTTGTGCTTTTAGCCCAGTAATAGATTCAACGTATTCTGGGGTGTATTTCGCGACTTGTTGACGGTACGCTTCAAAACCTTCGGTGTACTGTTCAACGTAATCGCGTTTATATAAGCCTTCTTCTATCAATACGTTCGCAAACGCATTCACTAAGGCCATGTTGGAACCATTTTTCAGTGGTAACCACTGATCGGCAATACGCGCTGTTTCAACCATTCGAGGGTCACAAACAATCACTTTTGCGCCGTTAGCTTTGGCTTTAAGAATATGTTTTGCCACCACAGGATGAGAATCTGCTGCATTGTAGCCAAACACCAATAAGCATTTTGTATCTTGAATTTCAGTAATCGCGTTGCTCATTGCGCCATTACCTACTGTCGCCTCCAGACCGGAGACTGATGGAGCGTGTCAAACCCGGGCGCAGTGGTCTACGTTGTTAGTCCCAATCACTGCACGGGCAAATTTTTGCATTACATAGTTTGCTTCATTACCCGGCCCACGGGCTGAACCTGTTGTCATGATCGCGTCTGGACCAAATTCCTTCTTGATGCTCAATAATTTTTCACTGGCAAAAGAAATCGCCTCATCCCATGAAACCGCTTCCAGCGCTGCGTCTTTATGACGACGGATCATTGGGCTTTTAAGGCGTGGCGTTAGCAAGTTAGTATCGTTTAAGAAGTCCCAGCCGTAATAGCCCTTAAGGCAAAGTTCACCTTCGTTGGTACGACCATTTGCCGCTTCTGCTCCAACTACTTTGCCATTCTCTGTCAGTAAGTTGAGCTTACAGCCTGTACCACAGTAGGGACAGACAACTATTGTTTTTTCCATAACACTCTCACTTTTAATAACATTTACAAAGCAGCAACTGCGGCAATTGACTCTGCAGCGGCTTCGCGTTTTTTCTTCGTTATTTCTTCTATGTCTTCAGCTTCGATTAACTGTAGGGCGTTAGTCGGGCATACCTGAACACACGCGGGACCTGTACTGCTCCCACTACATAAATCACATTTTAGGGCCTGCGCCTTTGGCACTTTCATTTTGAAAAGAGCAGATTCTGCGCCGTTATCTACCATCTCGCTAACCACGTTCATCGCGCCATAAGGGCACGCAATCACGCAAGTTTTACAGCCAATACAACGTGACTGGATAACTTTGATTTGATTATCTTCCGACACAATGGCGTTATTCGGACACACTTGTGCACAAGGTGCATCCTCACATTGACGACAGAGTACCGGTGTGGTCACTTTGGCGTTTTTAATTAACTTTAAGCGCGGATGAAATCGTGCAGGATCAATCGATGTGACAGAATTCTCTTCCGAATGAGAAAGTACGCATGCCACTTCACAGGTACGGCATCCTATACAACGATTGGGGTCTGCGAAAACAAACCTGTTCATGACACTATCCTCTTTCTTTTTCTCACTTACTTCCAATAAGCTGTCGAAAATATCCATGACACCAATCCGTATAATGCATAAGGTGTACCAATTTTAAATTGACTTCTTAAAACATCGTAACGTATTGATTTATCAATAGGGTTGGAATAACAACAGCCTCCAAATACTTCAAGTAGAAAAGTGTCGATGTCGACATCGACACTTCGTCATCAGAAATGACGAACACAAATAGCGGATATTTATACCGCCGCAAAACCACCGTTGCCTTGCCAAGTTGGCAACGATTGATACACGGTTGTCACGGCATCACGCACCATGTCTGTCATCGGGAACGAGAAGGCAACAATTGCAGGTTGAATACCAACAAAGGTGACTTCAGGTACAAAAGTTTCCAGCTCTTCAATCAAGAAATTAAGCGGCAAACAATGGGTCGACATAATGAACATTTCAGCGATCTGATCAGGTTCGATAATCCTGATCTCCCCTGCTTTCTCACCAATCTCAGCTGCATCAATGATCAACACACGTGCAGGTGACAATTCTCTGATCTGGTGAACGTAGTTTTCAGGGGCGCTGCCACCATCAATTACAACCCAATCGGTCACAGGATTTTCCTGCATCATTTCCGCTAATAGCGGGCCAGCGCCGTCATCACCCATCATGCTATTGCCGACGGTTAGTACGATATTTTTGCTCATTAGCGACTTCTCACCATTAAATACATTGTGGGTTCGTGGTAAATCTCGGTCAGTACCTCAATCAACCCTGCCGTTAGAGCTTGTTGCTTTTCATCTTGCTCTTCAGTCGGAATACTTGAAAAAGCGCCCGCTAACATGTGAAGATGATCGGGATAAATCGTAATTTCGCCAAAGGTGAAAAATCCCGCCATCTTTCGGTATGCTTCACTGTCTTGAGGTAACTTTTCTATCCAAGCTTTGTATTCGTCTCTGGTGCATTGCAAGACGGTTTTTAGGCAATCAACCACACCTAGGTGGTGACCTATCGCAAGGCTGTAGTACAGCACTTGCTTGGCTTCTTCGGGTACATCGTATTGCTCATCAACAAACTTACGGCTCAGCGCATAAAACATGACATTGCCCGCTTTTAACGCTTGTTCGGCCTCTTTCACTTCTTCTGACATACTGGCCTCTAATCCGTTACAAGTTCAGCCGATTCAGACTGTTTCGCATTCTGTTTAGTACTGGCATCACTTGCTTGTTCATCGATTGCTGATTCACTGGTTGGTTGCCCACTCATGTGTGCAAGCGATACGCGGTACAAGTTTTCGATAATTTCGTGCAAACGCGGATCGTTTTTTTCGACCATAAACTGGTTCACTTTGCTATCAACATCGTCAGGGGTACAAGTCACTAATAAATCCATAAACTCATCAGCAATCTGCTGACCATGACGATAGCCCGCTAAACGACGAGCTTCGCGTTCAATCAGCACTTTGAGTTCAAGCGGAATGCCGGTGTGTTTCAAGGTGACCCGCTCTGTTGGGTCTTCAAAATGCACTTCGGCTTTCAGTTTTTGATCAAGTAAACCGAGCGCCATCGCAAACCCATAAATGGTGGCTGCTGGCGTAGGAGGACAGCCCGGAATATAAACATCAACCGGTATGATCTTGTCCGTTCCACCCCACACACCATAAAGGTCGTGGAAAATCCCACCATCACAACCACAAGCGCCGTAAGACACTACGATTTTTGGGTCGGGTGCCGCTTCATAAGCCCGCAGTGCAGGCATACGCATCGGGCGCGTCACAGCCCCCGTAAACAATAAAATATCGGCATGACGCGGTGAAGCAACCACCTTGATACCAAAGCGCTCGGTATCAAATACAGGCGTAGTTGCAGCAAAGATTTCAATTTCGCAGGCGTTACAGCCTCCGCAGTCAACCCGATACACATAAGCCGAACGTTTAATATCGTTCAGTAAGGTACTTTTTAATTTCGCAGCATGAGGATCTTGCTCAAGCGGTTGAGCCGCCGTATGGGCAGTGCCGACAATTTTCTTAATTCCTTTCATCTGACACTTCCTTATTTAGTTGCTTGGCATGGAAAACATTTTTACCAAGTAAAATGTTGCCACCGTCCAGCATGTTTTGTTTACGACGACAATCAGGACAGGTTTCAAGCTGCTGACGACGCACTTCAAACTGCTCTTGACTCATACCGCCCTGCTTTAGTAGATCCAATGCATATTCAACCGCTTTTCGCGGCGCAAAACCGATACCGCACTCACGACATTGAGTAAGAGAAAAGTTAGCTTCTTGATATAGATCTTTTTTATTACTCACAGCCAACTCAAATTCTTTGGATAACTTGATGGCTTGGGTTGGGCACACTTCTTCACAACGACCACAAAAAATACAGCGAGCAATAGAAAGCTGCCAACGGCGCGTACCTTGTTCGGCATCGGTTTCCATGATCAAGGCATTCGCGGGACAAGCTCGCGTACAGGCTGCGCAGGCAATACATTGGTCGGCGTTATATTCGGGTTTCCCACGAAAATCGTCGTTCACTTCAAGCGGTGCGAAAGGATACTTAGTGGTACTTTCGCCGGCTTTAATGATGGTTTTTATTAATTTAAACATCTGTTAGCCTCCTACTTGAGTGGCGAGTTTTTCCGCTCAATGCCATAACGTTCGATTTCTTTGTAAGACACTGTGGTCGACTTGCGTTTTTTGGTATCCACCAGCGTCACACGGTCGGTACACGAATAACATGGATCCAAGCTACCTATGATGAGTGGCGCATCAGAGACAGTGTTACCGCGTAACATATAACGTAAGGTTGGCCAGTTGGCATACGTTGCTGCACGACAACGCCAGCGGAACAGTTTTTGATTATCCCCCGTCATACTCCAGTGAACGTTTTCACCACGTGGCGCTTCTGTGAAACCAAGAGCAAACTTGTTCGGGGTGTAAGTGAAGCCTTCCGTCAACAGAGCCCCACTCGGTAAAGTATCAAGGCCGTATTCGATAATATTGAGTGAATCGAATACCTCTTTGATCCGCACCATCACCCTGGATTGCACATCACCACCATCAAAGGCTTGCAGCTCAATAGGCACATCTCCATAGGCCTCTAGTGATTGTTGGTGCACGATACGCGCATCACGTTTAAAGCCACTACCACGGATCAATGGGCCAACAGGGCTGTAATCACGAGCGATATCTTTGGCTAATATCCCAACCCCAACAATACGCTGTTCAATGTTTGGCGTGCTAAGCAGCATGTCGACCAAACCTTTAAACTCTTGGCGTACCTGACGAACCAGTTCGATACCTTTTGTACGGTGTGCTTGCAAAATATCGCGGCGAACACCGCCAATCAGATTCAAGCCGTAGGTTTTACGTGCCCCCGTTAATAGCTCGGCCATTTCCATGGTTTTTTCACGCACTCGGAAGAACTGCATAAAGCCAGTATCAAATCCAACAAAGTGGCTGGATAGCCCAATGTTCAACATGTGGCTATGAAGGCGTTCCACTTCCAGCAATACGGTACGGATCATCTTGGCCCGCGCGGGTACAGGGATATCCATGGCGTTTTCAACAGAATTGCTGTAACCCACGCTATGCGTAAAACCACAAATACCGCAGACGCGGTCAGTCAGGAATGCGACTTCGTTATAGCCCATACGGGTTTCGGCCAGCTTTTCCATGCCACGGTGAACATAGAACATGCGGTAATCCGCATCGACAATGTCTTCGCCGTCAACAAACAACCGAAAATGCCCAGGTTCATCAGACGTAATGTGTAACGGGCCAACAGGCACGATGCGGTTTTTATCATCACCTAGTTGATTATCGAACTTATAGGTTTCTGTTTCTGTGGTCGGCATCGGACGTTGACGATAATCCATCGCATCTTTTCTTAAAGGGTGAAGGTCGTCAGGCCAATCATCGGGTAAAACTAAGCGGCGCTCATCAGGCAGACCAACTGGACGCAAACCATACATGTCACGCACTTCACGTTCACCCCACACCGCCGCAGGGATAACAGGAGTAATTGATGGGAATTCTTGGCTCACCGCATCAACTAATACCTTTACTGTTACCCAGCTTTTAACTTCGCCTTCCATCGACAATGCGTGGTAAACGGCAAAGTGGCCGTTAAGCGAACGTTCATCATTACCGAATGAAACCGTCAGCCAACCACCTTGGTCGTAGTACAACCATTTCATCACATCAATCAAGGCAGTCGCTTTTACCGTAATAGTGACTTGATTATGGGTTTGCCATTCTTCGTCAATAATGGCGCTAGGAAAGAACTGACGGACCCCTGCAATATAGCCGTAGCCCTGCTTATTATTATTTTGTTTAGTATTGAGTTCTAAAGTATCCACTCGCTTATCTCTCTTTATGTAGGGCAACAGAAGATGGGGTTGTATCGGCAGAAACAGATTGCTGCATTTGCCAAGGTAGGTTTAGTGCATCGATCATGGTTTCATCTTTGCTATCAAGTACCACCAAGGCCGCACGATCTAAACCGTGCAGAATAGGCTTAGGTATATGGGTTCCCATTACCAGCATCATCACAATCAGCACTATCATTGGCGCCAAGGTCATCACGCCCAGCTCGCCTTTTTCAACCTGTTCAGGTTTTGGTCCTAGTACACAACCTGCCACCATGCGCGCAAGTCCAGCTAACACCACGGTAAGCAAGAACAAGAGCACCACAGTCATGATCGTGTAGTTGCTACCGATACCTGCGGTGACCACCATGAATTCACTGATGAATAAGTTAAACGGTGGTACACCACCCAGCGCCAATGCGCCCATACCCAATAACACCCCAGTAATAGGGGCAACACGAAGCACCCCTTTCACTGTGTCCATGTCACGGGTGCCGTATTTCAACAAGATATTACCCGAGCCACAGAACATCAGGGTTTTGCCTAAGCTGTGGTTAATCACATGTAATAGCCCCGCTAAAATCCCTAAAGGACCAAGCGCTATTGCCAAGGTGATCAACCCCATGTTCTCTACACTCGAATAAGCCAATAAGCGCTTAATATCGCGCTGGGTAATGATGAAGAAGGCTGCGACAGCCACCGACATAAAGCCAAACACCATCAACAACATTTGTGGGAATTGCGGACCAATCGCTTTCACCGTCACTATGTAGTAACGCAAGATAACCAATAACGCACAGTTAAGCAGACCCGCTGACAGCAAGGCACTCACAGGGCTTGGGGCTTCGGAGTGTGCATCGGGTAACCATGCATGCATAGGAAATAGACCCGTTTTAGTCCCAAACCCAATCAAAATGAAGATGAATGAGATATGGACCAAGGTCGGATCCAGCAAGTTGGCGTGTTGGTGAATTTCAGTCCAAAAAATCGCCGTCGATGGGTCACTAAACACAGCGGCAGCATTGGAATACGCCATGATTGAGCCAAACAGCCCGAATGCTACCCCGACACTACAGATGATGATGTATTTCCACGCCGCTTCCAGCGATGAACGTTGCCCGTATAAACCGACTAAGAACACCGAACTGATGGTGGTTGCTTCAATCGCCACCCACATCATGATCACGTTATTCGCGGTGACAGCCACCAGCATAGTGGCAAGGAAGAAGTTGAATAAGCCGTAATAAAGCGCGACTTTCTTCGCTGATAATTCCCCTTCTTTAAACTCATGGCCGATATAGCCAATCGAGTAAAAGCCCGTTAATAGCCCCACTAAAGCCAGTAAAGCAGTGAACAACGCCGATAAACTGTCTAAGTACAGCCATTGATGAGCCGCAAAAATAGGACCATCGGTAAACACATCTGCTGCGAGGGTCCACGAAATCGCCAGCACAGCCAACATGCTAATAACATGTGCCCCAATGGCGAGTTGTCTTAGCCCCTTGCCTCCCCAGTAAGAGAGAAAAGAGACAATCCCAGCCACAAACGGCACAGCCAGAAGCAACGGGAGTAAAAGTGTTGAAGACATGAATATTACCCCTTTAACGTAGTAAGTTGCTGGGCATCCAAGGTATGTAACTTGGTGTAAATCTGCCTAACCAAAATAATCATGAAGATCACAGCAAACACCGCATCAATAGTGACGCCAATCTCCACCAACCCAGGGGCCTTATTAGCAAGCAATGCCAAAGTCAGTGACGAACCATTTTCCATCAAGCAGTAACCAAACAACTGCTTAAGAATGTTTCGCTGACTGACAATACACAGCAAGCCTAAGAAGAAGTGCCCTAACGATACCGCTAATGCCGGTTTCAGGTGGGCAACCAAAGGAAGCTGCACAGATTCCACCGCCAAGAAGCTCAGCAAAGTGATCACCCCTCCAATAATCACCAGCCACGCAAAGTGGATAACGGGCTTATTGGCTTCAGCGTCATACATCTTGCTAAAGGCGTAATACAGCAGCGCTGGCAGTGCGATCACCTTGGTAATAAAGGCAGTGATCGACCAATGATAAAGCTGCGGCGCATCCACGGTATTGGCGATAGCAATAAAGGTCAGCACCAAAACAAATGACTGTAGCGAATACAGCATTGCCACTACCCGCGGCTTGTTGACGCCAATTACCATCAAGGAGGTAATGATCAACAGCCCGGCTAGATTATTAATTACAATTTCTCCATTCATCGTCATTCCTTAACTCAGCCAATTAGATGCAATAAAGCTCGAACAGAAAGACATAATGATCAGAATGATCAGTACGGCACTCATGGAGCGAGGAAGAGGTTTTGCAGTGGCTACAGCCTCAGAGGGCTCACCAACAACAGTTTTACCAAACCAGTACAAGATCCAACCAAAGCTCGCGACAGATTCAACCAAGGCCAGAATCATCACAGGCATTAACCAGCTATGCTCGCTAGATAGGTTGAAACCCGCAGCAAAGAGTGGGAATTTACTGAAGAAACCATTGAATGGCGGTACGCCCGTGATGGCCAAGGCAGCAACGCAGAAACCCACGGCTAATAGTGGCGATTTCTTCACAATGCCACGCAGTGCTGGCAACATACGCGTACCACAGGTGTAACTCAGCGCCCCTGCTACCAAGAAGAACAAGCTCTTCGCAAAAGCATGGTTAAAGATGTACGTCACCCCACCCTCGAAAGCGAGGTCGGAACCAAAGACAGATAGCGACAACGCAAGGAAGATATAAGCCAACTGCGTAATCGTGGAGTACGCCAACAGACGCTTCATATCGGTTTGTGGTAAGTACATGATGAAACCGTAGATCAAGGTGATCATTGCACCTGTCACACCTATCACACCGATCACTTCAGGAATATCTCCTCCCGACATAATCGCGCGAGCAAAGATATAAACCCCCACTTTCACCATGGAAGCAGCATGCAGATAAGCACTAACAGGCGTTGGTGCATTCATCGCATCGGGTAGCCAAACATGAAGCGGTAGCTGAGCTGATTTACCCCATGCCGCCATCATGATGCCCAAGAAGACGATAGTTTTGGTTTCTACTGATAGCGAAGCCAGAGCGGATAACGAGAACGTTCCTGTTTCTTTGAACACAAACGCAGCCGCGACAAACAAGCCAATCGAAGCAACGTGAGTCACCAGTAAGGCTTTAAGTGCCGCTTTGAGCGAGGTCGGTTTTTGGTAGTAACCAATCAAAGACCAAGAACAAGCGCCTGTGATTTCAAAGAACAGCAACTGACCCAGAATGGTTGACGACAGCACTAAACCCGCCATTGCACCGATAAATATCAGCAAAAAAGCGTAGTAACGTGGCAAACCTTCATGGGGATGTTCACGGTTGCCTTCGGTCATGTAGCCTAACGAATAAATGCTAACCAACAACCCGAGCACCACTACAGCAACTGCAATTAAGGTACTGACTTTATCTATGGTTAAACCAAATACTTCCGTCTGGGAAAACATCACCAGTTGATAGGTAACACTGGTTTCGCCACTGTTAAAAAAGGCCGCAGCTAATATCAGCGTACCCAGCGATGCGAGTGCAGCGAATAACTGACACACCCATTTCGCCGCCTGCCGAGGCACTAAGACAGTGATGATCGCCCCTAAAAAGGGAACGAAAATCGTTAATAGAGCAATAATATCCATAACTTTTCTCTATGCTCCCTATAAGCCTGTGAGGAAAAAGATGAACGCTAATACCGCGATACCAAATCCCACCCAAGTCAGGTGATGCGTTTTCAAGAATCGAGTTCGTGCCACGCTGTTTTCAATCACGCCTGCCACTAAAAATACGACGAACAATTTCAGCATTAAGATCCCCGTTGCCGAGGCTAATGCAGGAAATGTCAGTGACGTGGCTTTACCAAACGGAATGAAAATTGCGAGGAACAGCTGAGCAACCACCAGTTGTTTTAAACCAAGGCCAAGTTTAACCATGGCTAAACCAGAACCCGCATACTCAGTGATTGGCCCTTCTTGCAGCTCTTGCTCGGCTTCTGCACAGTCAAACGGCAACTTACCCATTTCGATAAAAATCACGAATGCACAAGCAATCCCCGCTAATACTGTTGCGCCAGGAGCCGCCCATGTCTCGGTTGCCATATGATTACTGATGTAACCAAGGTCAGACGTGCCCACTACCAATGCCATCGTAAAAATGGACAGCATCAAAATCGGCTCTACCAGCACACCCAGTGTCAGTTCACGGCTAGAACCGATCCCCGAGAACATGCTGCCTGAATCCAACCCCGCTAACGCAAAGAAGAAGCGGAAGATGGCAAACAAATAGATGTCGGTGATCACATCGCCTGCAATTGGAAATGGCGAGTAATTGGTTACCGTTGGCAGCGCCATCCCAATCAACAACATGGTGATAATCAGCACCGATGGCATGATTTTGAAAATCACCCCTGACGGTGTGGGTGCCACTTCTTGGCGACGAAGCAACTTAAAGATATCTCGGTAGTCTTGCAGTACACCCGGCCCCTGACGTGAGTGCATTTTGGCGCGAAGAACACGCGAAAAGCCGGTCACAAGGGGGGCGAGCCCCAGCATGATTAATGCCTGAACGATAGCTAACGCAATCAGCTCAGGACTTGGCATCTCAAGCCCTTGCATCAGTTAACTCCTAAATCTACGGGGATGAATAACAGCACCAGCAATGCAATAACCATGTATAAGCAATAGGTTCTAAAATCACCGTATTGCAGCCATTGCAGACGCTTACCGACACGCAGAACAAAACGTGCAACAGGCAATATCACTCTGTTATCAAAGAAAGGTTCGATGTATGCCGCTCCTGCTTTGGTCTTATCAAGGGTCAAAGCGAACAGCGGCGCTGGATTTAACCAGTTTCGAATGGCGTATAGCGGAACAAACATGGCACGCAGTGGCTGAGTAAAACCGCCTGCTGACACTGTCATGCGATCTTCATAACCATAACCACACGCCCAAGGATCATTGTTATGTCGACGTGTAAGTTTCGGCCCTTTGAAAATAGCAAGAATAAGCGTAGGAACCAGTAACAACCCAAGTAGCGTCAAGGCAATCACAGGTGTCGATAGAATCGCTTGCGCGCCGTTATCTGGAATAAGTGCAGCACCTTGCGTCACCGTAATGGCATCGCTATTGACCAAACTACTTGCAACACTTGATATCGTTGGTGCGATCCAAGGCGAACCGACACCCAATACAATACAAAGCACGGCTAACGACATGGTGCCGAACACCATAGGTTTAGGGACTTCAGTCGCTTTAGTGGCTTGCTCGCTTCGTGCGGCACCACTAAAACAAATGCCATACACTTTCACGAAACACATGCAGGCAAGCGCCCCAGTAATAGCAAGCATGACTACGGCAATTGGCCCCGCAATCGACATCGCGAAGGTGCCTTCTTTACTCATAGTCAGTAGCGATTGGTAAATGAACCATTCACTGACAAAACCGTTAAGCGGCGGTAAGGCTGAAATCGCCATAGTACCGATCAGAAACGCTAACGCGGTATACGGCATTAACTTGGCAAGGCCACCCATTTTTTCCATGTCTTTGGTGTGAACACGGTAAATCATTGAGCCCGCGCCTAGGAACAACAGCCCTTTAAACACGGCATGGTTCAGTAAGTGGTATAAGCCACCAAGTAAACCTAGGGTTGCCAATACAGGCTGGTCGTTAGCGATGCCTATCATGCCAATACCAACACCCATCAAAATGATGCCGACATTTTCCACCGTGTGGTAAGCCAGCAAGCGTTTGATATCGTGCTCTGCCAAGGCATACATAACGCCTAACACCGACGATACGCCGCCAAAGGCCAATACCACATAGCCCCACCATGCCGTATCAGCACCAAGAAAATCGATACCGACTTTGACGATACCGAACACACCGATTTTGACCATCACGCCCGACATTAATGCCGATGCATGAGAAGGTGCTGCGGGGTGAGCTTGTGGTAACCAACCGTGTAAGGTGATCATCCCTGCTTTGGCACCAAAGCCAAAGAAGGCCAGCAAGAACACCGCCGATGCTTGCCATTGTGATAGGTCAGCGGTTTTGAAGTCTGCGAAGTTCAAACTGCCTGACTGACGATACAAAATGAAGAAGGCGATCATGATCAACACAGAGCCAGCATGCGCTATCAAGAAATATTGCAGCCCGGCTTTCACCGCCTTTTCATCTTGCTCAGAAATCACCAAGAAGTAAGAAGCCAGCGACATCATTTCGAAAAAGACAATGAAGTAAAACGCATTGTCAGAAACAACCAAGGCCACCATGGACGCAATAAAGACATTCATAAAGAAGCCCATTGCCCAGACACCTTTTCCTTCGTATTCCCGCATGTAAGACAGTGAATAGACAGCACACGCCACCACTAATAGCGATATCACTAACACCATAAAAGCAGACAGTGCATCGAATCGGATCACGCAATCAGCAAAGGTAAAAGGGCTATAAAGTTGCTGCGTGATGGCGTCCCCACTCAATAGCACAGGTATCGCCGCTGCAATACCTGCAATACCGCCTAACGCACACAACACGCCAGAAACATGTGCGGCACGTCGTTCATCGTTATGAAAAATTAACGAAAGCCCTGCGCCTGCGAGATAAAGCAAAATCGAAAGCATTAATAAGTCGAGTTCTATCATGATTCCTGTCGCTCCAAAGCTATGGTTGAAACATCAAGAGCCGCCTCATTGCGCTTATTTTGACTTGCATCAGCCATGCCTTGCTCTTCAACCAAGAACAAAGCCTTGGTAGGACAGACTTCGATACAGGCAGGCGAGCCAGTGGTGGACTGACATAAGTCGCACTTCACAGCAATACTCTTCACACCTGGCTCCCACGCTAATATGTCTTTACCAAAACATTGCGGGCTAGAGGTTGATGGGTTACTGGAATGGACGGTGGAGGGAATATAGATGTCATAGGAGTTCGCCATATCAACAGGGCGACTTCCATCTATGGCAATGGCACCAAATGGGCATGCAATGGCACAAAGCGTACAGCCTACACAGAGGCTTTCATTCACAACAACACTACCCTGTTCTTGGGTAATGGCATTGACAGGACATACTTGCGCGCATGGTGCATCTTCACAATGACGGCATAGCACAGGCGCAGTGGCCTGCTTATGTCTCATTACAGTCAATCTTGGGTGAGCTTGCAGACCTTCCGCTTTGTGGGCTGTAGAGCATGCTGCCATGCATGTCCCACACCCGATACATAACTGAGGATCTGCAATAACAAAGCGATTCATAACTAACCTTAGTTAAATTGCAGTTCGAACCCCTTCTATAACAACTTTCGTACCAAGATTAACAAGCATCAAAGCAAACAATATAATCCATTGAATTTAATAGACTTAAAATTTAAAAATCAAAATTTTGCTCGCATATATCAGGCTATTTTTCATGAATAAAAACGAATGTCGACACTAATGACGATGACGATCATCACTTCATCATACAAATAAAAAGCTTCCCAATACGCCTACTGATTTATATTTGATTAGCATCACAAAACTTTTTAAAAATTAATGATTTAATTTTCGCTCTTTGAATATTTACTCCCCCGCCGATCATTTTTAGCAAGTTTAGGAGTCGCCATGCATGAAATGTCTCTGAGTATGGACACAGTTGATCTCGTCGTAGAGCAAGCTACTCAGCAAGGCTTTAACAAAGTCACCAAGGTATGGTTAGAAATCGGGGTATTGTCATGCGTCGAACCGGACACCATTAAGTTCTGCTTCGATCTCGCAGCAAAAGAAACCATCGCTCAAGATGCGAAACTCGAAATAGTACCGAAAGCGGGTGAAGCCCATTGCTATGATTGCGATAAAGCCGTTTCTCTCGCCCAACGTGGGGAAAGCTGCCCGATCTGCCAAGGTTACAAACTAAAAGTGCTGCAAGGCGATGAAATGCGAATTAAAGAAATAGAGGTTGAATAATATGTGCAATGTTTGCGGATGTGGTGATAACCAGATTGAACACGTCAATGCTGACCATCATCATGACCACCCCCACGATCATCATCACGGACATCACCACGAACACCCACATAGCCACTCACATGTAGCGGCTCACCAAGAAAATCCACAACCTGTTATTGTGCATCACCACTATCATCATCAGGGCGATGTTCACCACCATCATTATCATTACCCTGACCCATCATCACAGCACCAATCACAACAGCAACACACGCATAGCCACGATCACCACCATGCTCATCCGCATGACCACTCACACACGCATTCACATGGTCATTCGCATGAAGAGCATCACGATCACCAACATGCGCATGAACTGACACCAGAACAATCCGCTCATGGCGATTTACATTACGGCAAAGGTGAAGCCGAAACCCATGTCGCAGGTGTTAGCCAACGCAAATTGATTGAAATTGAAATGGATGTGCTCAGCAAAAATAATCACCTTGCTAGCCACAACCGTGAACACTTTGACCAAGCCAATCAACTCGTATTGAATTTGGTATCAAGTCCAGGTTCAGGCAAAACGACCCTGCTAACTGAAACCTTAAAGCGGATTCAACAAAGCGATAGAGCCTGCGCTGTAATTGAGGGTGATCAGCAAACCACTAACGATGCCGATCGTATTCGTGAAACAGGTGTAGATGCTATTCAAGTCAATACAGGCAAAGGCTGCCACTTAGACGCGAAAATGGTTCACGATGCCTGCCACCAGCTGGGCCTTGAACAAGACGGACTCTTGTTTATTGAGAACGTGGGAAACTTGGTTTGCCCTGCCAGCTTTGATTTAGGCGAGAAGTACAAAGTCGCGATTCTATCGGTAACCGAAGGGGAAGATAAGCCGCTCAAATACCCAAATATGTTTGCCGCTTCACAACTGATGATCATCAACAAAATCGACTTACTGCCCTACGTCGCCTTTGATGTTGAAGCCTGCATTGAAAATGCGCGCAAAGTGAATCCATACATTCAAGTACTCAAGCTTTCTGCGACAACAGGTGAAGGCATGGAGGCTTGGTTAGATTGGCTCAATAATGCCTAATTCTGACCGCTGAATTTCTTCACTTTACTATTAGCTTACTCTGTCTACTCTGTGCGATTTGTCGCTAATTGAATAGACAGAGATTGACAGAGTAAGCTGTGTCGACACCTTCTTTTGACAGCCAAGTGTCATCGTCATTTCTGTCAACTCCTACCTAGCAACAACATCTAGCTTTCATTTAAAACAATCACTTAACACTCCATTTTCATCTGGCACGGTTATTGATATCTAGTGTTTGTATCCAATATCCAATAACAGCTAAAGCCAATATTGCACGACACCTTTTGCGTGGTATTTAGGCTTACACAATAACCCGACCAGGGGAGAATAAAATAATGAGTAACGAACAAAACCCATTTGATGCCCTCATGCCCACCGACATGACGATCAAGGCTGAAGAAGTTGGTATCTATAAAGCGACCAAAAACCCATTACAATCTTTTGTACTCGCGATCACCGCGGGTGTGTTTATTTCTATCGCGTTTGTTTTCTACATCACAGTCACCACAGGTTCTGGCGGCATGGCATGGGGAATGGCTAAATTCGTCGGCGCTATCGCGTTTAGCCTTGGCTTAATTTTGGTGGTGATCTGCGGTGGTGAACTATTCACCTCGACCGTATTAACGACCGTTGCCCGTGCCAGTAATCGAATCACCAATCGACAGTTATTCCGAAATTGGGTCACCGTGTACTTTGGCAACATGCTAGGTGCTTTATTCTTTGTGACTTTGATTTGGCTTGCCAAACAGCACCTTGGTAATAGCGGTGAATGGGGTATTCATGCGATGCAAGTGGCGCAACACAAAATCCATCACACCTTTATTCAGGCGGTCGTGCTGGGTATTTTGTGTAATTTGATGGTGTGTTTAGCGGTATGGATGACCTTCTCGTGCCATAGCGCAACCGACAAAGTAATGGTCATGATTCTGCCTGTTGCCATGTTTGTTGCCTGCGGCTTTGAGCACAGCATTGCCAACATGTTTATGATCCCTATGGGCATAGTGATCCAGTCTTTCGCCTCACCTGAGTTTTGGCTTCAAACTGGCCACACGGCTGCAGAATTTGCTGACCTTAATGTTACCAACTTTGTATTTAACAACCTGATCCCTGTCACTATCGGCAATATTATCGGTGGTGGCTTCTTTGTAGGGTTAACGTACTGGGCGATTCATCGTCGCCCACAACTTGAAAAACAACGTGCTGAGCAAGCAGCTCTTCCTAAATAAACCAAAGCAAACCAGAAATAGCACGTCAAAACGCTAAAACGTCAGGTCACCACAGCTTATCGCTGTTAATCCTTTGAGTTGTGGTGACCAAGCTTAATTGAACCGCCTAAACTACTTACCGCTTGCTTGGAAACTAACTTGCTAATGTTTCTTTGATTTCGTCCGAGCTAAAGCCATGAGAATACAAATAGGCGTAGGCTTTACTTTTGTCTTTTGAATTCGTCAAATCAAAGCGTTTTTTCTCTAACCGTAGTTGGCAATTTTGATAGAAATCAATCGAACCATCCCTTTCTAGTTTCTCAATTTGTTCATCAAACTGAGACACATCGATCAGCTTTTGCTGTAGCTCACGCTTAATAACAGACTTACCTTTTAACTTACGGGCTAACCGCTCGATCTCTTTCACGATATCAGCTTTATCTGCTTTGATTTTCTGCTTTGAAGCCAGTGTCGATGCAACAGGATGAGATTGCATAGCTTCACGTACATCAGAAGACCGAAAACCATGTTTGAGCAATGTCGAATAGAGTTTATCGCTCGATAGCCCCTCCAAACGCATAGCTGAAAGGCGATTGCTCAATAAGCTAAGTTCGCAAATGTTGTCGCGATTCACTAGGTGATCAATCGCTTCATTCGCTGTTGAGCTCTCTATCCCCTTCTCTTTCAACTTGGTTAAAATGTACTGGCGGCCCTTTTCTGAATTAAACGCCATTTCAGCAAAATGTACCGCAAACTTTTTATCCGATTTAAGGTACCCACGGTCTATCAAGTCATTTAAAACCGTGTCGATCCATTCTTGATTATCGGTTTTTGCCTCTAGCTTTTTCCGTAGCTCGCCAATGGTACGATCTTTCGCTTCGAGATGATAATAAGCGCTGCCATAGACGTTATCTATCGTCTTGGCTTGTTTAATAGGACGCTGAGTAAACATGGTGACCTCGAATGACAGAAATGAAGATAAATGAATTCCAAAAACTACTCATCAGACTTTAAAGCAGATCACGCAGGCTTGCTATAGCGCATTAGTAACGATGAAAGAGAATGAGTAATTATCACACACCACAAGAGGAAAAATTAACTGCAAATTAATGCCCCTAACGTCCCAGTATCTCATTTCTACAGCGGTTGAAATAAAGATACAGCGAGAATGCTCACGATATTTTTATGCAGTACGTTAAGAAAGTCACAGACTTAGAAATAATAACATATGAAGATATTACTTTCCGTAAGCAAAGGAAATTATTGATCTCTTTATTTTTATAATCCTTTTAATCAAGTCATGAGGTTTAAATGAAATTTAAGCGGGCATACTTTGATCATTATATGATTGATTCAATGCGAATGGCTTTATTTATTATCATTGTTCTTTCACTTGTTAATTTCGCCCACTACAACATGAGCCTTAACATTTTCCGCGAAAGGATGATCGATACAGCTCTGGAAAGGACAACAAACTATACCTCTCGCACACTCCAAGATGTAAACGACACTTATGCATATGCTAGTCAAGTTCTCGCAGAGTTATACGCTTATAAAATACAGCAAGATTATAACCCTGCTGATATATTACTGGACCTTAAAGAAAAGGAAAAATCACTTTCCGTAAAGAATATAGGCTTAATCGATATCCGAAGTAACCTTTACTTAGATAGCTTAGGGCGTATCCTTTCAATAGATACAAGTTCAGAAAGAGATAGGTGGATCCAAGATTTTCTCGAGATGCCACAAGATTACCGATATTATTTTTATGACCCTGATAACTTGGAATATGAGACGCTTTACTCTTTTTATTATGACCATAAAATCAAAAACAAAAGTAAACAGGTGATCGGTATTCTGGGGGTCGGAATAAACTATGATGAATTTTACAATAGAATTCAAGCATTAGATGAAGGTATCGATGTATCCTTTCTTACAAAAAATGGTGAAATAAGACTGCCTAAATCGATTAAAGGCGAATCAATTTACTCTCTGTACCCTCATGTTTCCAAAGAAAAATTTCAGTCTATAGAGAATGAAAACCAGATTATATGGAAACACAATGCGAGTGAGAGTTTTCTCTTCTATTTTCATTATTTAAAAGATATTAACAGGGTTCTTCTTCTGAAGATCAACGTGACTGACTATTATAATCAGTCAAGAAAGCAGCACTTTTATTCCTTTCTCCTTGGGGTTGCCCTTACTATAATTGTGGTACTCATAAACCTCTCAGCCAGTATCTATCAAAGTAATCGATTAAAGCGCGCAGCTTTTTACGATTCACTTACCCACTGCCGCAACCGTAATTATCTTGATAGTCAAATCAAAAAATACCGCTATTGGCAAAAGATAAGGCAAACTGAATACTCTATGATTGCCTTTGATATCGACCATTTTAAATCAATTAACGATACTTTTGGGCACTCAGAAGGCGATCGGGTTTTAAAACAAGTTGCCGAAATAGCTAACAGCTGCCTAAGAGATAGCGATGAGTTTATTCGGTGGGGAGGAGATGAATTTATCATATTGCTTAATATGAATGCACAGCACGCTGTCACTATTGCCAATCGAATAAAAGAAAATGTAGAACAAGAAACACTGGTTTCATTATCAATTGGTATTACAGATATATCAGTGAAGGACAGCTTCAAATCAGCCATGAAACGCGCAGACTCAGCACTGTATGATGCCAAGGAGAATGGGAGAAATCAGGTTAGAGTTCGCTAATTAACGGCCCATAAAAACACATAATTGTAGCGATTAAGTGAGAACGGAAAAGAATGCTATTAATACTCACAGCCGCGGCTCCAGAAAGTGGATAGTTTTATATGGAAATCTACCCACTTTCATCTCGCCACGTTATAGCGCATTCGCATCAAATGATTTGCGAGGAATAAATCGGCCATTCCCTGCTTTGCCCGTAAACTCTCGATTACGTGCAACAACCTCTCCTCGACTGATGGTCATTACTGGCCAACCTTGGGTTGGGGTATTCTCAAACGGGGTGTAATCTGCATTGTCGTGCAATAGCTCGTGAGTAATCGTGACATTCTGTTCTGGGTCAAAGAGCACAAAATCAGCATCCGAACCCACTTGTAATGCCCCTTTTTGAGGATAAAGGCCGAACAGTTTGGCTGGAAGATAACTGGTTAACTCAACAAAGCGGCTCGGACTGAGACGCCCTTTCATCACACCTTCTGAAAACATCAATGGCATTCGGGTTTCAACACCCGGCATGCCATTAGGACATGCGCTAAAATTGTCTTTGCCACGCTGTTTCTGCTCATGGTAGGTAAATGAACAATGATCGGTCGCTATGGTATCAATGCTCCCATCCACTAGCCCTGCCCACAGTTTTTCTCGCTCAGCGGCAGGCCGTAATGGCGGACTCAGAATGTATTTCAGTGCATCTTCTTTTTCATAGCAGCTATCATCAAGCATCAGATATTGCGGACAGGTTTCAACCCATACCGGTTGGTGGTTGTCGCGAGCAAGACGCGCATAGTCTAAACCCAAGCCATTGGAAAGATGAACAATATACAGCGGCGCATCCCCCGCTAATTTAGCGAGATTGATCATTCTAGCGATCGCTTCGGCTTCGCATTCAAGTGGGCGGCTTATCGCATGATATTTAGGTTGGGTTTTACCTTGCTCAAGCAACTGTGTTCGACGCAAGGCAATCGCAGCGTCATTCTCTGGATGAACCGTTGCCAACGCCCCCACTTGTTTAAGCTGCATCAGTGCCTTTAAAACCTCGGCATCATCGAGCTTGTAGCCGTAGGTAAGATATAACTTAAAGCTGGATATCCCTTCTTCTTCAACCATTGATGCCATTTCAGCGAGAATGTCGTCATTAACATGCTGAATAACACCATGAAAACTGTAATCAATTGCTGCCGTATCCTTGGCATACGCTTGGTATACATTGAGCTGATGATGGAGACTGCATCCTTTCGGGCCAAACCCCATATGATCGATGACCATAGTGGTACCGCCACAAGCTGCAGATCGAGTACCAGAAAGAAAATCATCACAACTGCGAGCGATACCGACATCAATATTGAAGTGAGTATGAACATCAATACCGCCAGGCATCACATATAAGCCCGTCGCTTCAATAATTTCACATGACTCAGGAATAGTATGAATCTCAGGCGCTATTTCAGCGATTTTCCCATCAATGATAAGAATATCGGCTTTTTGCTCTTGCCTATGATCAACCACTATTCCTTGGCGAAGCAGCATTGTCCTTGATTGGAAAGGAACAGGACTGTCCGATTGGCGTTGTGATTTTTTTTCCGAAGCCGCTGAAAACATAGTCTCTTCCTTCGATTTACTCTTTGCCGCGGTCAATAAAAATAGAGGTCAACTAAAATTGGCCTTACCGCAAACACAATTAAGGGTTGGCTCGTATTACTCTTTCTTTTGCCCGTTAAAACGGCGACTCGCATTAATAGACAAAAGAAACAGAAAACATCAGCATGACAAACAAGAAATCCATCCTGGGTGAGATGTTACCCCCAGGATGAAAAGGAGGAATAAGCAAAGCTTGATATCCTCCTTCAGTCATTACAAAAACTATTTGTTGAGTTCACTCAAGTACATCTGAGGGATAACAGCGTACATCGCAGCACAAGTGACTAAGTGATCTTTCCACGTTTTCTCGTTTGGCGCATGTGCTTCAGGCTCTTTACCAGGGCCAAAGCCAATCACAGGAATACCATAGCGACCCATGATAGAAACGCCGTTAGTAGAGAAGGTCCATTTATCAACGGTTGGTTTTTTGTCGAACAGTAACTCGTAAGAAGCTTCTAGTGTCTTAGTCGCAACATGCTCTTCATCAATAACCCAAGCAGGGAAATAACATTCTGTCGGATAAACTAACCCTGTGTAGGCTGGGCGGTCGTAGTCGTACATAGAGACTTTACCACCGAATTTCTTAACAGAGTCCAGCTCTTCGATTTCTTTGATAGCACCTTCCCATGTTTCACCCCAAGTCAAACGACGGTCAATCGAAATTGCACAGCTATCGGCAACCGCACAACGGCTTGGTGAGGTGTAGAACACTTCAGATACGGTCAATGTACCTTTGCCTAGGAATGGGTCATCGCCAAGATTAGCAGATAATTTCTCAATATCGTTGAGCATATGGCCCATTTTAAAGATGGCGTTGTCACCACGTTCTGGTGCAGAGCCATGACAACTCACCCCTGCAACATCAACACGGATTTCCATACGGCCACGTTGGCCTCGATAAATCTGGCAATCTGTTGGTTCTGTTGATACCACAAATTCAGGGCGGATATTGCTTTCTTGAATAATGTACTGCCAACAAAGACCGTCGCAGTCTTCTTCTTGAACCGTACCTGTAACAAGTAAGGTATATTCGTCTTCCAAGCCAAGCTCTTTGATGATCTTACCGGCGTAAACCATAGACGCCATACCACCCTCTTGATCCGATGCACCACGGCCACCGATCACCTCATCATCTTCCATACCTTCGTATGGGTCGAAGTTCCAGTTATCCATGTTACCGATACCCACGGTATCAATATGTGCATCCATAGCAATTAGGTGAGGGCCATGACCAATCCAACCGAGTACGTTACCCATAGGGTCGATTTCAACCTTATCAAAACCGACTTTTTCCATTTCTTCTTTAATGCGTAAAACAACTTTTTCTTCGTTACAACTTTCACTTGGAATCGCAATCATGTCACGAAGGAAGCGAGTCATATCCGCTTTATATTCTTGGGCTTTGTCCAGTACTTGAGTGAATGGAATATTCATTATAATTCTCCTTGAACCGAGCGGTGGTCATCACACTCGGTATGATCGATTTTCACGGCATCCTGCCTTTTTGATGACGCTGACACGACGCTAAATTGGAAGTTTGGGTTTATCAATTTTTAAATCATTCAATGGCGCTGGTTAGTGTGAGAGCACAGAGAAAGCGCAAAGGTATAAACATCAATACGCGCTTTCATGCAGTCATTCGCTAACGAGCAAAACTCAAATCGTTTGATGCTTACCGCCCCATACCACTTCACGATAATGGACAGGATCGGTATCGCCTTCGGTATTAATAAGGAGTACCACTGAGTCTTTATTGAAGCCGAGTTTAGCCATCAATTGTTCTTTTTCTGGGTGGAAATGCACTGCGGCAAGCAAGCCAGCACCGACAGCACCTGATTCACCAGAAACAATCCTTGGGTCGCTACCTAGTGGGTTGCCGAGTACTCGCATCCCGAGAGCGGCGACACTGTCTTGGCAAGAAACAAACTGAGTAGAACAGTCACGAAGCACTGGCCAGCCAATAGGATTAGGCTCTCCGCAGGCCAAGCCGACCATGATGGTCTCAAGGTCACCATTAACATTGACCATTTCACCCTTCTCGCTGATACCAGAACGGTAGATACAGTCAGCGTTATCTGGCTCGACAACAACAGAATGCAATTTATCTGGGCCATACTGCTCACACAGGTAACCAAGCACACCACCCGCCATTGCACCAACACCAGCTTGAAGGAAAACATGCGTTGGACGCTCAACAGCCATGGCTTTCATTTGATCGACGGCTTCTGCCGCCATGGTGGTGTAACCTTGCATGATCCAAGTTGGTATTTCGGTATACCCTTCCCATGCAGTGTCTTGCACCACTTTCCAGCCATTTTCATTCGCTGTTTTAATGGCAAGACGCACGGTATCGTCATAATTCATGTCGGTAACAATACATTCCGCACCCAGCGCCCGAATATTGTTTACTCGCTCATCGGCTGCACCTTTTGGCATATACACAACAGCATTCTGACCGAGTTTATTGGCAGCCCACGCAACACCACGACCATGGTTACCATCGGTCGCCGTTGCGAAAGTCATTTTTTCTGTAATATCGTTTTTTAATTTCGCGAAATCAAAAGCATTGATATCGAGGCTGAATTCATCACACAGTAAACGGGCGATGGCATAAGCCCCACCCAGCATTTTGAAAGCACTCAAATCGAAGCGGTAGGCTTCATCTTTGACTAGAATTTTCCCAACACCAATGACGTTAGCTAAACAGTCAAGAGAATGCAGTGGTGTTGGTTGGTAGCCTTCCACCGCTTGATGGAATGCACGGGCTTTTTCCGCCTCGATGGCGGTGAATAGAGGAGAAAGCTGACCGTTATAGTGGCGGTTATCGGCGATCTCCATTTTTAGAGTGAACGTAGACACGACCATACCTCATAAAAATAAGAGAAAGAAAAGGCGGGGCTATTCAATAAGCTAAGGGATTACCCCCGCGATTAGACTTGCATAAGACAAACAGTTTGATTGGGTATTTCCCTGCCTAACAAACACATAAAACGTCTTTTGTTAGGCAGGGGAAGGTTCGTGATGCGATTGCGTTATTTAACACGCTTCTTCGCATCATCCAGCAGTTCTTGTAGGATAAGTCCTGGCTCTTGGTATTTACGGTTCATAATCATTGCCGCAATCACATATGGCTTCCAGCTGGCTTCCTTATAAGTTTCAATACGGTACTTATCAAATACCGACTCTTCCACTTCGCCAGCTTCGCAAGACACGCCCGTAATATCTGCTGGTAAACAGTGCATGTACAATGCTTCACCCGCTTTGGTTAGCTTCATCATTTCTTCGGTACAGTGCCAATCTTTATGGTTAGCATTCTGTGCCAGACATTCTTGTTCCAGTGCTTTCAAGCCATCATGATCGTTAGCACGTAACAACTCTGTACGGCGCCCCATCACTTGGTATGGCGCCCAAGATTTTGGATACACGATATCAGCATCTTTGAAAGCTTCTTCCATGCTGGCTACTTGCGTGAAACTACCGCCAGATGCAGCCGCATTTTTGCGTGCTTCTTCAACCACTTCAGGGATAAGGTCATAACCTTCAGGGTGCGCTAGCGTCACGTCCATACCAAAGCGAGTCATCAGGCCGATAATGCCCTGAGGAACTGACAATGGTTTACCGTAGCTTGGCGAGTAAGCCCATGTCATCGCGATTTTCTTGCCTTTCAGCTCTTCTAAGCTACCGAAGTGTTCTTCCAGCCATGCCAAATCAGCCATAGACTGAGTTGGGTGGTCAATATCGCACTGAAGGTTAACCAGTGCAGGACGGTGAGGTAACACACCTTCTTTAACACCATCATCCAGAGCTGCACCGACTTCACGCATATAGGCATTACCCGCACCTAGGTACATATCATCACGAATACCGATAGCATCAGCACAGAAAGAGATCATATTGGCCGTTTCACGCACGGTTTCACCATGGGCGATTTGAGATTTACCTTCATCTAAATCCTGTTGAGCAAGCCCTAACATATTGATCGCAGATGCGTATGAGAAACGGGTACGCGTTGAGTTATCGCGGAAGAGAGAAATACCAAGACCATTAGTAAACACGTTAGTAGCAATATTTTCCTGACGCATCGCTTTAAGTACTTGCGCTGTTTTCAGTACACGCTCAAGCTCTTCCGGTGTTTGCTCCCAGGTCAATAAAAAGTCTTTATCATGTAATTCAGATTTTAGCTCATTAATTTCCTTGATCAGTTCATTGATGCTCTTCATATTTTCCTTCCCAGTATTAATTGTTATGCGTCCCTGACAGTACTTTCATCACAGGGCAGTCGCTTAATAGATAGTGACCCTAGAATATTCAGTAATAAGTTACGGTTAATAAATGTAGATAATTCAGAACTTGACTAAGTAGCAATCAACATTTGTGCCAACATTAATTTCTGTGAAAAGTTATTTATAAATAACCCTCACTCCCCATAGATACAGGGGTGTGAGAGCCATTAAGTGCCCCTATATAAAAAAGGAAAATTAAATGGCATAAAAACTATCAAAGATGTATCAGCCCTTTACGCCAAAATGATAGTGATAAGAGTAACGGAATATCATTTTGATATTTCAACATGATCTTGGTAACAAAAGCCTTCCATTTTGATCTTTTCAATTAGAAAAACCTGACAAATATCCAAACAGTCTATTTTTTTTTCATTTATGCTAATTTTGTCATTAAAGGAATAGTTTGAATAATATGCAGAACACTACCTCTCCTTCAGAATTAATGCAGTTGCAACCAACAATCCTTCGATTTACCCAAATGTTGTCAGCAGTGTTAAAAATTGATGCCGAAGTTGTCGATGCCGATTTGGTTAGGATTGCAGGCACAGGTCCCTACAGTAAGTTTTTTGGCAAAAAGCTAAATACAAGCTCAAGGATTTTCAGATACATCATTGAAACAAATGAAGAAAAAGTTGTAGTTAAATCTAGAACCGATCCTTTGTGCGAAGGATGTAACAACAAGAGTTCTTGCCGTGAAATGGCCTTCCTTGGTGTTCCCATTATGATTGAAGAACGCTGCTTAGGCGTGATCAGTCTTGTTGCATTCACTGAAGATTCACGTGAAAGAATCAAGGATAATGTCCAACTTTTCTCAGACTACGTTAAACACATAGCGCAAATAGTTGTATCTAAAGTTGTCGAAAGAAACAGTAAAAATAAAGGCCTTGATGAGGTGTTTACTCATCTTATTGAAAACATGGACCAAGGCGTATTAGTTCTCGATGAAAACAATCGAGTAAAATATGGTAATCAACCAGCACTTAATAACTTAAATATAAAGCAGGACGCTTTATATGACCATGAAATTAAAATTAGATCATTGTCACTTCACAATAATGAAATAAAAAGCCATCAACAACATATTATTTCACAAGGTGAATGGCAAAAACTCATTGTTGGGCAATTTTATAACACACAAGGGCAGCAATTATTTTTGATGGCATACCATCAACCCAATAGCGATTTTACGATTCAGGATCATGGCTCCCTACTCAGCACTGTCATTGGTGAATCAGCCAAGATGCGCCAACTCAAAAAGATGATTACGCGTGTTGCCAGCAGCCCTTCAAGCGTACTGATAAATGGTGAAAGCGGCACTGGTAAAGAGGTGATTGCAAACGCAGTACATAACCTCAGTGATCGAAGCCAATCCCCCTTCATTGCGATCAACTGCGCCGCGATTCCTGAGGCCTTGCTGGAAAGTGAATTGTTTGGCTATGTCAAAGGCGCGTTTACTGGCGCCTCTAATAAGGGCAAAAACGGCCTAATTCAAGCGGCTAACAAAGGAACCCTCTTTCTTGATGAAATTGGCGATATGCCAATGACGCTGCAAGCGAAACTGCTACGTGTACTGGAAGAACGTAAAGTGATGCCGATTGGCTCTAATGATGCTGTCCCAGTGGATATCAGGATTATTTCCGCTACCAATCATAATTTTCAAGAGATGATAGCCACCAATAAATTCCGAGAAGATTTGTATTACCGTCTCAACGTGATCCCTTTCCAACTGCCGCCTTTAAGGGAGCGAGAAGGCGATATCGCATTACTGACTAACTACTTTCTTGAGTATCACACACAAAAAATCGGCGTGGCTTACCCAGGGATAAGTGCTGAAGCCATGCGCCGCCTTAATGTCTATCATTGGCCGGGTAATGTGCGTGAACTCAGTAACTTAGTTGAATATCTTGTCAACATTGTGCCTGAAGGTGACCAAATCGACATTGACTTACTTCCGCCGCACTTTGAGCAATCATCAGAAATATCCAGCCCTGAGGCTGCCTATAACGACGATTACTCGATGAGCTTAGAAGATATGGAAAAGAACCGTATTGAAGAGGCGATACATCGTCTGGGTAACCGCAAAATGGTCGCCGAAGAGCTAGGGATAGGTATTGCAACCTTGTACCGTAAAATTAAAAAATACGAACTCAACAGCCATCGAGCCTCTTGAAGTGGATTAAATCATCAATAACACATCAAAAGAAAGCAATCATGGGTAGCAATAACTAGCAACGTCAAGTAAGCCGACTGTTTGGGGGGAGCTTGGTGAGATCAGTATGTAAAACGGGGGCTGTTATAAGCCCCCTTTAGCTACTGTCGACTTTAAGCATGACAGCAACTAAAGGGAACATAATTAAAACTAGATTGCCCAACCTCCTGCGTAGAAGGCTACCAATACAATTGCAATGATGACAGTACCAACATTCAAGCGTTTCGCCTCACCAGAAATCACGCGGCCAATCACTAAAGAACCAAAGCCAAGCATAATACCGGTAACAATATTACCCGTTAGCACGATAAATACCGCACACATAAGGCCCGATAGCGCATCAACTGAGTCAGACATATCCAATTTGCTGACGTTGCTCATCATTAACAAACCAACGTACATCAAAGCAGGCGCCGTGGCATATGCTGGGACCAAGTAACTCAGTGGTGACAAGAACAGTAGTAATACAAAGAGGCCGCCAACAACCGTTGCGGTTAAGCCCGTTTTACCCCCCGCTGCTGTACCTGCTGCCGATTCGATATAGACAGCGGCTGGTGCTCCACCAACAAAGCCAGCAAAAATACTACTCACGGAATCCGACGTTAGTGCTTTACCACCATCGATAATTTGACCATCTTTATCGAGTAACTTTGCCTGACCAGCAACGGCACGGATAGTACCCGTTGCATCAAAAATAGCCGTCATCACCAAAGCCAATACACTTGGGATCACGACTGGGTTCAATGCGCCCATAATGTCCATGGTTCCCAGTAAGGATTCACCTTCCCCACCAAACGAAGGCATCGCAAATAGCCCCTGATAGGTCACGTTAGGATCGAAGATCAAACCAAAGATTGAAATAGCAATAATCACCAGCAGAATACCACCGGGAACTTGGCGCTTCTCAAGCCCGAAAATCGCGGCTAAGCCAACAATCGACATAAGCACAGGTAATGAAGTGAACTCACCCAATGCAACAGGTAGGCCGTCATGCGGGTTTTGCACCACCAAACCGACACCATTTGCAGCAATCAGTAGCAAAAACAAGCCAATACCTATCCCTGTTCCGTGCGCAATTCCGGACGGTAAGTTCGTCAATATCCATTGGCGCACACCAGTAACGGTAATAGCAGTAAACACCACACCCATTAAGAACACAGCACCTAGCGCAACGGGAATACTGATCCCCTGCCCCAGTACCAAACTAAATGCGGTAAACGCAGTAAGGGAGATCGCACAGCCAATAGCCATCGGCAGATTTGCCCAAAGCCCCATTAGCAGTGAACCAAACGCTGCGACTAAACAAGTAGCAATAAACACTGCCCCTTGGTTAAATCCAGCCGCTCCAAGCATACTCGGCACAACAATGACCGAATACACCATTGCCAGAAATGTCGTCAAACCGGCAACAACTTCTTGTTTTACACTACTACCGCGTTGGGAAATTTTAAAATACCCATCCAACCCGCCTTTACGGGATGTGTCTTCTTCTACCACTGTGGATTCATGATGAATCGAACTATTCTCAGACATGATGTGATTCCTTGTAAAATTGAGTGTCCGGCTCGCTGCCTGAACACCTCGATAAACGTTGAGCTTCCTCTCAACCCGCCCCGTAGCAATCGATTGCTTTCTTGGGGCTGTGACTTGTCCGTCACGCTATAAATGTTGCTGACTTTTTTATCGACACAACCCCAGTTACAGAACCCATAACCTCCATAAAGAAGTATCCCTAGAGCGAATAACCGGGGCTGAGCAAGGTAAATTGGCGGCGATTATACGCCTCACTCACCCTGAATTGTCAAAAAATCATTTTCTAACGAAACCGTTTGCGTAAAGTTTAACCTCTTTCGTACACTAACCGGCCATCGACATAAGTTCGGTAGATACTTCGGTCGTCACCCAACGTCATCAGCATGAACAACTTATCAGACAAATTACGAGAGCTGTCGTAGCGAAGTTGTTGTAGTGGTGTTGAGCATGGGTCGATAATGACGAAATCAGCCTCTTTACCCACTTCGAAGTTACCAATTAAGTGATCCAAAGAGAGTGACTTAGCGCCCCCTAGCGTGGCCAAATAAAACGCTTCGAACGCTGAGAGTCGATGCTGTTGCAACTGCATAACCTTGTACGCTTCGTTCAGCGTTTGCAGCATATTAAAGGTTGTTCCTGCACCGATATCGGTCCCCATCCCAACTTTTACCTTACGTTTCCATGCTTCCTGTAACTTGAATAAGCCGCTGCCAAGGTAAAGGTTAGATGTTGGACAGAAGGCAACCGCCGAGTCTGTGTCTTGTAAGCAGTCCCACTCCTTATCTTCAAGGTGGATACAGTGGGCAAACACACTCTTCGACCCCGTCAGACCATGATGGTGGTAAACATCTAGATAACCGTCTTGCTCAGGAAAGAGTTCTTTTACCCAAGCAATTTCATTTTGATTCTCACACAAATGCGTGTGTATATAGGTATCTGGGTATTCTTCTTTAAGTCGGCCAGCGATAGCTAACTGCTCTGGTGATGACGTTGGTGCGAAACGTGGTGTAATGGCATACAGTAAACGACCACGTTTATGCCAACGCTCTATCAATTCTTTGGTTTGGTTGTAACCTATCTCTGGCGTATCCAACAAATATTCAGGCGCATTGCGGTCCATCATCACCTTACCGGCGATCATACGCATATTGATCTTCTCGGCTTCTTCAAACAGTGCATCAACCGATTCAGGGTGAACCGTGCCAAACACCAAGGCTGTTGTGGTACCGTTTCGCAGTAGCTGCTTGATAAAGAAGGTCGACATTTCACGAGAATAGTCTTTGTCTTTATAGCGAGCTTCCGTTGGGAAGGTGTAGTTATTTAACCATTCCAATAGCTGTTCGCCATAAGCGCCAACCATTTCGGCTTGAGGATAGTGAATATGGGTGTCGACAAAACCTGGCATGACAATCTTGCCAGGATAGCTTCGAATACGAACAGTCGATGGGATTTTATCTTTACCTTCAGACCATTCGCCAACCCATTCGATACGCCCGTTATCGACTAACATCAAACCATCTTCAATAAAGCGGATGTTCTGCTCTATATCTTCAGGTTTGTCGACAACTCTCGCGATATCTAAGATAGACGCTCTAATTGCTTTAATAGATTGGGTATATTCCATGATTACCTCTTATCTTTCCGTGCTGGCCAGTGGTAGGGCACCGTTTTTTCCAGCTCTCATTTTTATTAAATTCGTTCTTTGGAAAACTTAAACTTGTTGTTCACGTGACTGCATGGCTTCTTCCTCAGCCAATGCTTTTTCACATTCTTCACACTCTTTGATTTGGTCTTTCAATGCTTCGCGTTTTTCATTCGCACTCTCAGCTTCATCGGCACGGTTAATACCCAAAACAATATTGAGCCCCAACGCGACTAAAGAGCCCGTCGTAATGCCCGAGCCAAGAATGACGCGGATTGAATCTGGCATATAGGTTAAGATTTCAGGGCGAACCGTTACCGCCATGCCCGAGGCAACCCCGACAGCAATGATGAGCATATTGCGTTTGGTGAAGTTAATTCGTGACAGGATGCCAATACCTGCGGAGATGATCATGGCAAACATCACAAGTCCTGCCCCACCAAGCACTGGAGAAGGAATGGTGACTACAATACCGCCTAGTTTCGGGAACATACCTGCAATCACCATGATCACACCGGTAACAGCAACCACATGGCGACTCGCTACACCAGTAATCGACACAATGCCGACATTTTGACTGAATGATGAAAAAGGCGTTGCACCAAATACTGACGCAAGGGCACTGCCGACACCGTCACATAAGATCCCTTTCGATAGTTTCTTCCCTGTTAACTTGGTATGGGTTGCATCGCTCAAGGCTAAGAAGTCACCGGTCGATTCCATAATGGTAACCAGATAAGCAATGGACATCCCAATAACGCCACTGATCGTAAAACTTAACCCGAAAGGTAATAGTCCAGGCAAGGAGAAGAACTTAGCCTCTTTTACCGGTGTAAAGTCCACCACTCCCATAAAGATCGCGACAATATAACCAACCATCATGCCAATCACGATAGCAGCAGCCGAAACCAGTCCTTTACCCAGTTGCGATAACACAATCACCACAACCAACACCAATAAACCCAACATCAAGTTATTGATTTGACCGTAATGTTCCTGTCCAACAAATCCACCCGCCAACCAATCGACCGAGACAGGTAAGATTGTTAGACCAATCAAAACCACCACGGTACCAGACACCACAGGCGGAAAGAGTTTCCTGATTTGTGGCATGAAACGACTACCAATGATCATCACCAAGGAACCCACCAGTGATGCACCAAATATCCCTGAGATACCCGAGTCCATCCCAATAGAAATCGAGATAGCCACAAAGGTGAAGCTGGTTCCCATCACCACAGGCAGCCGGATCCCAACAGGACCAACCCCTTTGCATTGGATGATAGTCACTACGCCCGATACCATCAGAGCGGCATTGACCAAAATAACCATTTGTTCCGTTGGCAAACCAATCGCACTACCGACTACCAAAGGGACAGCAATGATAGCCCCCATTGCAGCAAGCATATGCTGAAGGGCAAGGAGAATTGCGGCCCCCATTGGAGGCTTATCTTCCACGTTATAAAGCAGTTTCATTTCAGTTCCATCCGTACCTGTGAAACACTAGGGTCTTTACAACGTGATCAACCAGAGCCTATCCCTGCTTACCCGTCGATAACCCAACAAAAAAAACGGCCATTTCCCATCCACTGGAAATGACCGCCTTCGCATTGATTACAGCTTATTCAGACCTTGTAAAACCTTCTCTGGTGTAAAGTGCCAATCTCGCATCCAAACGCCACATGCATCATGAATGGCACTGGCAATCGCTGGCGCTGCGCCGTTAACACCAATTTCAGAAATCGATTTCGCACCATAAGGGCCAATCGGATCATCACTTGGTACTAATACCGCTTTGAAATCACGTGGGATATCACCAATCATTGGCGCACCATAGCTCTTCAAGTCGCGGGTCACAGGGACACCATGCTCATCATAAATCAGCTCTTCATATAAGCTGTGACCAATGGCGCGCATACTGGCACCGTAAATCTGTCCCAACGCTAAATCTGGGTTAACTGGCGTACCGCAGTCGAGCAAGGCATGGAACTTATCAAGACGGATTTCACCCGTACGCGTATTCACCGCCACTTCTGCGAAATTCGCGCCATAAGGGAAGGCAAATTCTGGTGTAGTGAAACAACCTGAAGCCAATAATTGCCCCCACCCTGTTCCGCTTTCTGCTTTGTGGGCAATATCGAAGTAGTTGACTTCTCCTTGCTTACCTTTCACCAAGCCCGGCGTCACAATCGCGACATCTTCAACGGGCTCACCCAGCATTTCAGCGCCACACTGAAGGATTTTCTCGCGCATCGCTTCTGCTGCTCGCTTAGCCGCATTACCAGAGAAACAAGTGCCTGATGAAGCGTAGGCCCCCTTATCAAACGGCGCATGATCGGTATCCCCAGAATGAATCGTAATGTCATCCATCGGGCAACAAAGCACTTCCGCGGTCAGTTTACTAATCACTGTATCAAGGCCAGTACCGATATCTGCGGCACCAGAGTGAACAATGAAGGTACCATCCGATGCCATTTTGATTTGGCAGTTCGCTTGATCGATATCTGGAATACCGGATTTTTGCTGGATAATCGCCACACCACGGCCCACTCTCCATTCACCGTCATCCTGTTTCGGACTGTCCCACTCAATCAACTTGCGACCTTCGCGCAAAATAGGTCCAAGGGCACAGCTGTGAACTTTAGGCGCACTGGCAGGCATTTTACCTTCACCGATAGCCGCGAGAATTTTCAGCTCTTGGCCTTCAACCACGCGGTTCTTCTCAACCATATCAAGATGGTCAATGCCAAGCTCATCTGCCATTTCGGCCATTGCCATCGTCAATGCGTAGTTGCCTTTCGGTGCACCGTAACCCTGATAAGCCCCAGTCGGACAAATATTGGAGTAATACGTGGTGACCCTGAAGTCCACATTGTCACATGGGTACAAAGGTAAGGATAAAGCAGGACCATTTGATGGCACCGTCAGCGCATGGTTTCCGTAAGGGCCGGTATTGGCACGGAAATCCATATCAATGGCTGTTAGTGTGCCGTCTTTCTTCGCACCGAGTTTCACCACCACTTTGGCAACATGGCGGGTTGAGTTAGAAATAAATTCTTCTTCACGGGTATGGTGGAAATACACAGGACGGCCTGTCGTCCACGTAGCCCATGCACACACATCTTCCAACAAAATATCTTGCTTAGAGCCGTATCCACCACCGACACGCTCTTTAACTATGTGTACTTTGTTTTGCTTCACATTAAGAATTTTTGCTACCTGACGGCGCACGTGCCAAGGCACCTGGGTCGAATCGTGCATCACAATGCGATCACCATCCATATAGCTATAGCAGATATGGGTTTCAACAGGCAGTTGTTGCACCTGTTTCGATTCGTAAGTACGTTCGATGATCTTATCCGCTTCCGCAAAACCTTTATCGAGATCACCAATATGGCCGCGAACACTGGCGGCAATATTTTTGCGAGGGAAACAACCAATCGGGAAGTTCACGATTAACTTACCTTCACGCGGATCGGCGTTTCGGTTCTGCTCTTCTAAATCATCAGGCGCACCTACGCCATATTCGATTGGCTCGTTATGAATGATCGGCGCATTGGCAGCCATCGCCTCATCAATACTCATGACAGGCTTAAGCACATCGTATTCGACGTCAATCAGTGTCAATGCTTGCTCTGCAATTTCCACCGATTCAGCGACAACAGCAGCCACACGGTCACCCGCATGGCGCAGCTTTTGACCAAACATACGGCGATCAAGCGGTGATGGTTCAGGTGCACTCTGACCACCCGGTGTATAAGGAATATCAGGGCAATTCTTGTGCGTTATCACAGATACCACACCTGCGAGTGCTTCAGCTTTAGACACATCCAGATGCTTGATCCAAGCATGAGCGTGCGGACTTCTCAGCATCTTAATCACGCAAGCGTTAGCGGGGATCCGATCTTCAACATAGCAAGGTTTGGCCTGCACCATCTTCGCTGAGTCAATCTTCGGACAGTTCTTACCAACCACCGCCAAGTCATCACGAAACTCTGGCGCAAACTGTTGAGTGTAAGCAGGATCGTCAAGACGCTTCACGGCCAATTCAACTACTTCATAGAACTGCTGATAACCCGCATCACGGCTAAACAAGCCAGATAGCGCATCATCTATCTCATCGCGTGTTGGCTGTGGAATACGCTCTAGGAGATCGGTCAAAATCAGCGCCAATGCAGGGTCGTTATAACCCGATTGCACCACGCCCACATCGATCATCGTCCGCTGCACTAGGCTTAACTGATTCCATTCACTAAGCGCTTCCGCTGTTTTGACTTCCGCACCTTCAAGCTGGGCAGCAATCAGTAAAGAGGCGTTAATTAATTTGCCATTAAGCAGGATCACATCCGATCCCGCATAACCCCAACCATCATCGCTATTACGAACCGAGTGATAACCCATAGAATGCAGCAATGTCTGTACATTTTCGCCAAGACGGCATTCCAAAGATTGAGGACGGCCATTTAAGGTAAATTGAATCGTCATGATTATGCCTCCTCTACCATGTACTGACATTCAGCCATCAAATCCGTGATCACAACACCGGCGATATATCGCTTATACTCCACACCGCCGCGAATATCGGCTTCTGGGTAAATAGCATCGGCAACGGCTTGCTCTAGCAGTTCCCCTTTTAAATCTTGTGTTTCGACATCGCGAAGACGAATTGGACGGGCCGCACCTTGATGCAAGGGCGACACACCATCAAGCGCGATGACTTTATTGCCTTGCTTATCAATCGATACCGCAGCCGTCACAATCGCAAGCCCCGCCGCAGAGCGAGTAATGTTGTAACCAATACAAGTCAGGCTGCTATCTGGAATAATGACAGTGGCGATAAGCGCTCGCTCATCATTATTGATGTAATCTTCAACATCCACTTCCTGGCCATTGGCCAGTTTCAATTTTGCTTTCAGCGCAAGTAGGCTAGGTATTAACAATGCCTCTGGCTGTCGTGCGGCAATCTCACCACCCAAAGTGGCCTGATTACGGATATGACGGGAATAGATAAACGCAGCAGATTGCTTTAAGGCCACAGGAACAAGCTCATGGTCAATTAACTGCTGGATGTGGCACATCGCACCTATATATAAGCTATCACCTTGCTGCTCGATCTGGGATAAATTCAGTTTTCCCAAAGAAATAGCTATCGTCTTATCCGTTTTGGTAGGTGCTGCATTGATTTTAGATCCCCCACCAAACCAAATGGCATCATTGCCATGTAACTGCTTGAATTCAAGTGCCTGAGCAGGGGTATCAGGCGTTAGATATTGTTCAATCATATTAATTGCCTTTTCGCATTATCGTTGTTATTCCTGCACCATGCGTTCAACCTAATGGCTCTACGGAACGTTATTAATGTCTTAAAAACTAAAAAGGCAACAAACACGCCAAGCTGCTAAAACCGATTGTTTAAGGAAAATATTCGTGAGCGGAGTCAGAAATTTAGCCCAAATTGGCATCACCATCGGGACAAATATTCCTTTTTACTTGTTAAATGTTCTCGACCTAACCACCTAAATAATAACGGTTATCACTAAGGGGGATGGTGATATCAAAATAATATCAGGGGCTATCAATATGATATGAATGGCGTTGATAGTGCGGTAAGTATCAGTGATCCATGCGAGGTGCCAATCCGTAGTTACCCACAGCAATAAAAATAAGCAGGTATCAACATGCGCCATTTGGTCACGCATTTCCCCGCTGCTGTTAAATTAATAACAGCGCTCAGTATTTTGCTCTTTGCCTCCATCGCCTTATCCAACACAGTTATTCCATCAGGAACCATTATGATCGACTTAACACAGCCTCACGAACACCAGCAGTGGAAAGCCACCAACGACAATGTGATGGGCGGTATTTCACAAGGGCAACTCACTTTTGATAGTGAGTCGAGTCGTTTTTGGGGTGAGATATCACTCGACAACAATGGAGGCTTTAGTTCGATCAATCGAACGATTGGCCCTCTACCATTCGAGGTTAATCAAGTGGCAGTGAGTTTTATCGGTGATGGCCGTCGCTATCAACTAAGACTCGCGACATGGAAGAACGGTAATAGAATCACTTACAAACACGAGTTTACAACTAACAAAGACCAACAGCAGGTGAAGGTCTTTGACCTCAACAAGTTTCAAGCGGTATTTAGAGGGCGACTTATCAGCAATGCCCCTGAACTTACAGCCCAAGACATTAAGCAAGTTGGCTTACTCATCGCCGATAAGCAGCCCGGCCCCTTTGCGCTGAATTTAATCCAAATTCGATTTCAAAGCTCACAGGAAGTGAGTGAATAAATTAATGGTATTTTCAAGCCAAAATATCTTGGCAGAAATGTTTCATTGCACATTTCTCGAATACACTACTTGATAAACCAGCTAAAATCACAACTAATAGAGTATGGTGACCAAAAAATTTTGACCATATTTAAATCAACTATTAACTCTCTTTTTAATCTCGATCAGATTTTTAGGCGTGATGCCAAGCATCTTTGCCGCTGTTTTTATATCTCCATTATACAGCTCCGCCGCACGTACAACTTTAGCTTTAAATTCATCAGTTATCTCTTTCAATGAAAGTTTATTATGTTCATCTAAGAAGTTTTCAATTGAGACATCCTTCGGTCTACTAGCCGTTATTTGTCGCCACGTTGATTCAACATAGCTGATTAATGAAATGTTCTTTGGCAAAAGATCAGAGCAACGTTGATAATCAGCACACAAAATTGCTATTTTCTGTAAGTCTCGATAATTACCACTAAATACACGATCTATATTTGTTAACCAATCAAGAAATTTTTTATCATGCTCAACGGGATTCAGCGCCCCTTTAAAATCCATTTTTTCCCATACATGGATGAACTCACCACAGATTGCCTCTCCAGGTTGCAGTGGAGAAAATTCAAGAGTCCTTTGACTTATTCGGTCAAGAAGATCTGGTAATATCAATTCCGCTAATTGTCCAATCTTTTGATTACTAGCCGTAATTAATTGAAACTTAACCTTTGTATGCTTATTACTACCTAATGGAACAAAAGAAAAGTGCCCCTCATGGTCTGTTTGTAGTGCAGTAAGTAACAGTGACTGAGTTGCTTTATCTAGATGATGGATCTCATCTAAAAATAACGTTTTATTGTTTGCTTCTGAAAAAGCACCACTTTTATTTTCATTCGCCCCTGTAAATGCACCCTTTACATGACCAAATAACTCACTTCTTGCCAGCTCTGGATTACTCTGAAACTGAGCACAATTTACACTAATTACATCTCTGCCTTGGTTCGCATAAACATCTGTTACAACTTTTGTTTTACCTACCCCTCTGGCTCCAAGCAACAGAATTGTAAAATTATCTCCAAGTTCTCGATATTTATTTAGCCAGAGATATGTCTTTTCTTGTTGTTCAGATAAACCATATTGGTCCAAATCATCAGCTCGCAATTGAACTAATAAATCCTTATTCGCCTTTTCTATTCTTATCGGTGTTAGCCTTTCCTGAAGGTTAGATTTTTTTTCATTAATACACTTTACAAGATGTGCTGATTTAAAACGAGGTGACGCCCAAGATAAATAATGAAAAGCAATCTGAAAACTTGTCATAGCTCCCCATAAGTTTACATAAGCATGTTGATTTAAATTCTGTTCTGCCAACCAATATCTCAGAATTTTCGCAGTTCTATATTCATCATGCAACTGAGCATACTCTATATCTAATTCAACAAACTCTATCTGTGGTGACTTTTTATAGATCGAGGAATTATCCTTATACCAAGCAACCTGAGTTCCGATGCTGAACTCATTAATAATGTGCCAAAGATCCTGCTGATGGCGCCAATTTTTCTTCAACCATTGATAATCTGGAAAGTTCTTATCTTCAGCACTTTGTAAGTACGAAACCAGATTAGCTAAATCTTCTTTAGTTTCATCATAATTTGTTGAAGTCTTATGGATGCTTTCTTGAATGTTTTGTTGTTTTTCTGGAGATACAAACTCTTTCCATCGAGACGAGCGCCCTATAGTCACTTGATAATTGAGGGGTAATAAATACACCCCTCTTTCAAGGCACTCCAATTCACCATTTTGTGAAAATTTCTCCTGCATCTGATACGAGTCAAATCGTTCTGTGCTTTTAGGAAGAGTGCTGTTTTTTTGATAAGCATCATTCATTGCTTGGAGTATGACATCTAAATAGCCAATACCATGCCACTCAAAAAAAGGGGTGATAAAAGTAAATTTCTCAGACATTTAAAACATTCCTCACAGTCTACAGCAAACCTTTTGGTTAAAAATATACAACCAAAAGGTTTTGGTCAAGGTCGATCAAATGCGGCAATTAAAAGAAACCAAGGATAACTCGCTGTTTTTATGGTGCTTTTATTTTATCCTCAACACACTATAATTTTGGCACACTAACTGCATTAACAGATAGACCCATAAATCAGCATGAGGGACCATCGATGAAAAGCTCAACCTGTTTTTGCCGCACAACAAACCAACCATTGTCTGTCTATTTCACTGAATTAGGAGCCACAGATGCAGCGAGCGATGAAAATCAATGCTACGGACATGATTTTTCCTTTGCCAATATCCTAAATGTGAGCATTGGCATTTGGCGCCCAAGCACCGACACACTCCAAGTAAAACTTGTTTTAACTGCACAGGAGGGGATGGCAAAAACAAACAACTCTATCCGACATATCATGCGTGAAGCAAAGAGCCGCAATTTTGTTACAAGATAAAGGACAACACTTAAAACTGTATGAGTGCCCTTTTCATAAAGGCTGGCACTTAAAAAAGAGTCACGACTATTATTAATATTATAGAAGATAAATAAAATGCTAATCAGTCAAATTAAAAGTATTAATTATAAGCTTTTACTGGTACTCATACTGAACGGATTTATTCCACTAATCTACTCTACAACCAGAATTCATCTCTTAGGTGATATGCCCGATACATGGGTATATAGTATTGCCGCGCAAGTATCATGGCTCAATATTGGTTATGAAGTACTCAGCGAAGCTTTATTAATTCCACTGGCTTTTCTTCTGGGTCAAGTTATTTCAGAAAAACGCGCTTATGAGTTACGAGTTTCAACATCATTAGTAATTGTTATTCTTTTTTACCTAATTGTAACCGCTTTAGTATTGATGTTTACGCCAAAATTTGTCATAGGAATGAAGCAAGATGCTCATCTAATCATACAAACTGTTGAGTATATTCGCTTAGAATCGATAGCCATTCTTTTGTCTAGCGTATTTGGTTTTTTTAGTTTGGTGTTGGTTTTAAAAGATAACCAGCGAGCATTATACACCCTATTAATACTACAAACGGTACTAACGCTAATAGGTGATAGCATGTTTGCCAGTCAGTTGCCACTCTCACTCACCCTCGGTGTAAATGGCATTGCGACAACCAATATTTTGGTCAACTTATCACTTTCAGTAGTATCGATTATTTATTTAACTAAGGATGGTTTCCGGCTACGTCACATTCAATTTCAACATCAAAATTGGATCAAAGTCTGGTTTAAGATTGGTTCTAAGTCTGGATTAGAATCCTTTGTTCGTAACTTTGCATTTTTAGTTATGATCTTGCAGCTTATTAATCAGGTTCAACAATCGGGTGTGTACTGGGTCACAAACAACTTTATTTGGGGGTGGTTACTCCTGCCGATTCTCGCTTTAGGGCAATTAATAAAGCAAGATACAGCAACAAGTCGAAACCTAACACATGAAAAGATCAATGCATATATTGTTTTGAGCCTCGTCATTATTTGTTTTTGGCTGGCAAGCATGCCTTTATGGGATGTTTTTATTCTAACGGTGATAGGAGTCACAGATCCCGGCCCTATAGTTCAACTTGCAGGTTTATTAATAGGGTTTTACGCAGTATTTGCCTTTAATAATGTTATCGATAGTTACTTTTATGGCTTAGGTCGAACAGATTTGATGCTCTATCAATCCCTCATCGTTAATATATTGTTTTATGGCGGAGCTTATATTGCTTACCAAGTGGACTGGTTTATTCCATCACTAGAAACTATCGCATTAATGTTTGGTTTTGCCCTGCTTTTTGACGCTGTACTTACTCTAGGTCTTTATATCTGGCTAAGAAATACAGAACGTCAAAAGCCAAGCTTATCTAATGTGTTTGGTTAAGATAGTAAGCGATATATAAAAACACTAGGAAAGCTACCCATTCCTAGACTACTACTATGAAATAAAGATAAGCAATGAGGGGAATAGACTTAGGTTAAGAGTTATGGATTAAATTCTTATGCTAACAAGGTCAGCAAGCGAATTATTCAAAGTGCCAACAGGTCGTTTAACAGGCCAGTAAATATTATTTCATCTATATATTTAAATTGGTTTGGCATGAGAATAAATATAATTAAACACTAAAATGTAATAAGAATGATACTATGAAAAAAGAAAAACCAACAAACAAATTGGCTAATAACTCACCAAAAAGAAAAAAGAAAGATGCTAATCCAATATCAGGAGGGAAAATTAGAGAGCTTGAATTATCCATAACTAATAAATGTAATTTAAATTGTCTAGGATGCGGCTTCAACATTCCTAAGCAAGTAACTCCTGTCAACGGACAAAGGATAGATGAACATATTAAATCTCTTGAACTATTAAAATCATGTGGTGTAAAAGTTGAGAAGATTATTATTTCCGGAGGAGAGGCATCTTTGTCCAGAAATCTCAATAAATATCTTGTCGATATTCTAAAAGTTGGTATATCCGAACAAATTGAAATAGTTACAAATGGTCTCTATCCTAAAGGGATAAATAGAGAAACTTTAGCTAATTTAGATAGTTTAATAATTAGTGATTATGTTATGACAGAAGAGTTTGAAGGAACCTGGAGACAATACATAAAAGCTCTAAATTACAAGGGAAAAATTGAATTTAGAAGAAAAACGGCTTGGGATGACCTGCTGAGTGAAGTTAAAAACAAACCAGAGCAAACAAGGCATCATTGGTCAACTTGTTTCTATAGAAAATATGATGTCACTCTAGAACGCGGCCGCCTTTTTAGTTGTTCTCGCATCGCAAAGAAAAAGTGGGACGAACAGGGTTTGTTAATTAATTCTGAAACTTCACTCAGTGATGTTTATAGTTATTTAACATCAAAAGTTCCTAGAGATGCGTGTTATTCATGTGCAACTATTGGTAATAACTCAAATATTCCAGTTGCAGTGCAAACTCGTAATAATATAGAAAGAATAATACTAAAAGCAGAACAATATATGAGAGAGTGTCTTTGAAATGGATAACAGCAAATTTTATTACCTAGTTGGCATAGAAGGCTCAGGAAAAACAACCGTATCTAAACAACTAGCCAAGAGCACTGATGATGGTTTAGCCATTCAGACATCCACTCGTTTCTTTAGCTTCCTCAAAAGAGAAGGTATAGATACACTGTTCGATTTTAATTTGGTTGATAATAACACACGTGAAAAATTAGTGAACAAATTTCATCTTGAGTTCATCAGAGAAAAAAATAAATATAAACACTTATTTTTAGATGGTCATATGTATGTTGATAATTCAGTCACAGGTGAAAGAGTTAATGCTATGGCTACAAATAATAATGGAATATCCAATGGCATTATTTACCTAAACTCTTTTTCAAAAACGATAGAGAGTAATATTAATAAAGATAACACATCAAAAATCAGAAACAGAAAAATTCGAAGTTTAAATGAAATAAAAGATCTTTCTGAAAAGGAGTTTCAAGCAGCAGAAGATTATTGCATAAAAAATGACATTCAATTTGGAGTGTTAAATCACACCTATTCAGATGGTGAATTTATGAAAAAAAAATATTCCGATGTTGTTTTTTTAAATGAATATTATCTTCCACAAACTCTAAAAACCAGAAGTTTATACTATGAACAATTTGACTCTAAGCTATCACCATCAGCCTTACGCAGGCTTCATCATAAGATTGGTGAATTTCTAGTAGATGCATTTTACTCAAAAACTAAACTAGGCCAAGAGAACTACCAAGTTCTTTCTATGGATCGGTCAGGAAACTATATATCCAATGGATTCATAAATAATTACAATGGAAGTTTTTATACATATAAAAAATATAACAACGATGACTTTCACTTATATAACGACAAAAAATTAGTGATTATCGACTCAGTCATTGATAGCGGGAAAACCATAAAAACAATAGTAGAATCACTTCCTGAGTCATATCGTATGAAAATTCATGTCATTTGTTTATCCATTAATGTAAAAGCATTGAATATGATGCATTCTCTTAAGCATAAAGTTTCATTTCATTGTCTTGGCTTTTCCAACAAAGAAGATAGGCCAACAGGAAAAGGTGATATGGGAGCCCGGCTATACGGTACCCACCATTAAATAGCCTGAATACTATATTTATATATGTGGTTAAAAAACAAACAAGCTACCTAAACAAAAAAAGGGGCCAAACGGCCCCAACTCGAATAACAAAGGAAAACACGAAACAGAGTAAAATTAACTTCTTGATAGTCCTTCTAACCAACGGGTGAGTAGATTCAGCGAGGCCTGCTGCCGATAAGTCGCCGTTGAGCGTTGATCGTCTATTGGGCGAATGATTTCGCGATAGCAGTCTACAACCTGAGCGATAAATTTCGGTTTAGCCAATGTTTCCACTGACCGACCAATAACCAAAGACTCCAATTCACGACTACGCACTACAGTGGGCCCCACCGCGCCGAATGCAACACGCCAATCTTCAATCACTGGTGCTTTCTTTGGAAAACGCTTGATACGAGCCAAGCCAGCCACTGACAGCTTGCTTAGCGCATTAGCCGCTCTTGTCCCCACTTTGTGGTAAAACACTTCTGGCAAATCATGGTGTGGAATAATGATATGAGTGAGCATTTCATCTTCCCTTAGCGCGGTAACCCTTGGCGCTAAGATGAAATCTTTCAATGGCATCTCCCTCTGTCCATGAATGGATGACAAAACAACATGCGCATCTAGTGCATACAAGGCAGGCAATGAATCCGCGGCAGGCGACGCATTGCAAATATTCCCGGCTAATGTGGCGCGATTACGTAAGGCGGGGGCTGCAATTTTAGCTACGCTTTGACGAAGTATCGAAGGCACCAAGGGATTACGCTCAATATCGGCCAGTACAACACCGGATCCAATATACAAAGCTTGCTCTTGATTGTTCTCATCTTCGTGATCGGTCGTCAAAATGTATTGTAATTCATCGATGGTATCGACAAACAGTACGTCGTCCTCAAATCGAGGTGACATCCCTGCCCTAACGCCATGCTGAACCATCAAATCCGTGCCCCCAGAAAACACTGTCATCTTGCCTGTCGACAAGGTATCCAATGCCTGAGCCAAGGTTTCAGGCCGATAGATGTTTACCATAAGCCCTCTCCTTTTTGCGCGGCGATCTTAGCGGCTTCAACAATCATCCCGTAGCCTGTACAGCGACAAAGATTGCCTGAAATAGCAGTGCGAATAGCATGTTCAGAAGGGTTAGGATCAGCGTCAAGTAAGGCATAGAGCGCTAATACCATCCCTGGCGTACAGAACCCGCATTGCACACCTTTTGCCTCAAGCAGCGCATTGATCACGCACAGGCCTTTTTCGGTCTGCCGTAAGCCTTCAAGCGTCATGACATCACCGCCCTCGACTTGGCTGATAGGCATCATGCAAGCATTGACCAAGCGCCCATTGAAGAGTACCGAACAAGCGCCACACTCACCTTCTCCACACCCTTCTTTAGTTGCAGTGCGTCCCATAGTGCCGCGCAAGGTATGAAGTAAAGACTGCATGGGTTCAACGTCTACAGCGACAAGTTCGCTATTAAGGTAGAATTCAATCTTCATTGATAGGTTCTCCATTGCCAGCACTTATTGTCTTAATTTGCGTGCTTTTTCCATCAGCCAGTGCCTCACACACTTTTTCTGGCGTGACGGGTATCGACGAGAGTGGCACGCCAATGGCATTCTCAACTGCAGCAGCAAATGCAGCCGCGCCACCATTATGCGTGAGCTCACCGCCACCTTTGGCGCCATTTGGCCCATAGGGGTACGGGTTATCGACAAGTGCACTACCAATGGCAGGAACATCAAGCGCTGTCGGGATAACATAATCGGCCATTGAACGCTGAGCAAAAACACCATCTTGAGTGAGTTCTAGTTTCTCGCAACTGCCATAACCCAGTGCCTGCACCAAACCACCTTCAATCTGGCCTCTGAAAATCGTGCCGTCGATGGCCTTACCTATGTCATATACCGCCCAGGCACCAGTAATTTCAGCTTCACCTGTTGCCATATCGACCTCAACTTCAACTACATTGGCGCCGTAGCTGGTTGCTTGGTAAGCATTACCTTGGTAAGTGTCTTGATTCCACTGGTGATAGTCAGGTTTACAGTAAACCTCGACGATCTCTTGTGATTCGCCTTCTAGCCACATTTTTTGCAGCTTTTTCGCGGCTTTTTCGAGGATATAGCCGACGATCAAGATCGAACGCGAAGCCACTGTCGGGCCAGAATCGGGCACGATGCCTGTATCGGGCACCGCAATTTGAACAAGATCTATGGATTTATTGAGCGTATCAGCCACGATCTTGCGGAAAGTCAGGCTTAGCCCTTGGCCTATGTCGGTATTAGAGGCGAGGATTTGCACCGTGCCGTCAGGCTCTTTAACCAATTTGACTTTGGCCCTGACTAAGGTGTCTTCCAAATCACCTGCAAAACCACAGCCATGCTGGAATATCGCTAATCCTATACCTTTATTTTTACCTGTGCTTTTTCCTATACAGTGATCAAAGTGACTCTCTTTCGACAGGTTAAATTCGGCGAATTTACGCTGATAATCCGACATATCGAGCACTTTTTGCAGCATCTCATCTAGCACTAACTCACCGAATATTTCAGCGCCAGTCAGAGATTGGGATTGAGATGTCAGCATATGCTGTTGTTTGAAAGTGACAGGATCAGCATCAACTTCTTTAGCGACGTGATGAATGTGGGTTTCCATACAGAAGCAGTTCTGTGGTGAGCCAAACCCGCGGAAGGCACCCGTCGGTACAGTATTCGTTGCCCAAGCATGCCCTTCAACACGGACATTAGGAATGTCATACACATTGGTTGCCGTGGTGATGGTTCGCTGCAACACGATGCCTGATAAGCTCAGGTAGGCGCCAGCATTAACATCGAATTTGATGTCCATGGCGATGATCTTGCCATTAGCATCAACACCGGTTTTATAGTGGAAAGTGACAGGGTGACGCTTAGAGGTGGTAGCAATATCTTCCCCACGCTCAAAGATAAGCCTGATGGGTTGTTGTAACTTCTCGACAGCAACCGCTAATGGCGCTGCAAGCACATCAGGAAAATCTTCCTTACCGCCAAATCCGCCACCAGTTGGACATTGGATCGCCCTAACATTGTCGTGGCCCAATACAACCGCCATGGTATGGTGCACATACCAAGGGCACTGCATCGAACCTTCGAGGACTACTTTGCCGTCTTGTGGATAGCAAACCGCCCCTTGCGTTTCGAGATAGATATGCTCCTGATAGTTCGTCGAGCAGGTCTCTTCAATGATGGTCACCGCATTGGCAAAACCAGCTTCAATATCCCCTTTCGTCAGCATATGCGTATCAAGGACATTGTTATCAGCATGAATCGCACCATCTTTCAGTGCTTTGGACTCATTGATGGTATAGGCAGGTGTCAACGGCTCATAATCAACATGGATTTCATTGAGTAGTGAGTCAACGACATCAGGATCAGGCCCAACGACCAAGTAGATCACCTGACCGACAAACCGTACCTCTTGGTCAGCAAACGCTGGCCAGTCGATTTCGACAATTGGCAGCACATTCTGTCCGGGAACATCATCTGCACCAAAAATATGATAGCCATCAGGCAATGATGGAAGTGTTACCGATTTAATCCGCCCACGAGGGCAAGAAGAGCGATAAAACCGCCCTTCTAATAGTCCCTCGTAATGGCGATCGGCAATATATTTCGCAGCTCCTGTGGCTTCCTCCCACTTAAAGCGCGTATTTACCGTATCCATAACGGGATCTCACATTAATCCAACTTATCCATGGTTTGCCATAAACGCTTAGCGACCTTGCGAGCCTCTGCGTATATCGGCGCCACATCGAACGGGAACGCTCGATCTTCATAAACAAAGCGACCTTCAACCACCACGCTATTCACATTGCCCGCATTAAAGCCAAAGGCAACATGACCCGCGAGGTTATCCGCAACCAATGGCGTCGGGCTGGTGTAATCAAGGATGGTTAAGTCAGCTTTGTTGCCTGCATCTAGACGACCGAATTTCGCGCCGAAGTTACGGGCCAAAATTTCATTACCGTTCCATAAGTGACGTAAGAAACTATCCGGCCATAACGGACCACCCGCATCACGGTGTTTGAAGAAGGCGAACTTCAACTCTTCAAACATATCAGCCCCGATACCATCAGTACCCAGTGCGACATGTTGGAAGCGCATCAGTCTGTCGTTGTAACCCACGTTGTTGTTCATGTTCGAACGGGCGTTGTGGACCAAGAAGCCGTTTTTAGCGTTCAGGATGGCAATGTCCTTCTCGGATAAGAACAAGCCATGTGCCAATAACGTCTTCTCGTTGATCAAGCCGAAACTATCTAAACGCTCAACAATATCTTGGCTATAGTGGTGGTGACTATGGGTCACGTCGTAACGATCTTCTGCCACATGAACATGGATCCCACGACCTGTTGCCTGCACCGCTTCAGCCATCATAGATAGACCGTCATTGGTGACGGTAAACGGCGCATGTGCACCAATATGAGCTTCGACTAAGTAAGGTTCGTCACCCTTTGCCTTCGCACTATCAATCAACTGGGCAAATGCGATATTTTCTTCAACGCCAGCCACCATTTCTTTCATACCGTGGTTACGATCAGTGGTTTCAAAGCAAGTCATGCCACGCAAGCCCGCCTTCATGAACCCTTTACGCAAGGTACTTAAAGAGCCTGCGATATAGTTTGGCGATGCATGATGATCAATCACCGCCGAACAACCGCACTTGATGGCTTCGAGTGAACAAATCAAGCCGCTGTAGTACACAGCTTCTTCGTCCAAGGCTCGGTCCATTCGCCACCACAAGTTCTTCAGTATCGAAATGAAGTCAGGGCTTGGCTTAATATCTGCCATGATCCCGCGCGCTAATCCCGAGTAGAAGTGATTGTGAGAACAGACAATGCCCGGCATCACCAGTTTTCCTGCCATGTCCTTGATGACGGCATCAGGGTAATTAGCGGCCAAATTGGCGCCAACTTCCCTGATTTTGTCGCCATCAATAACAATATCGACGCCTTCTTTGATCAGTGCAGGTTCAAACTGCACCGCTGTTGCGTTTCTGAGTACTAACATTCCCTGACTCCTCACTAAACGTCTACTTTGCCAAGCAAGTAACTGTGGTTAGCTATGACATAGCTAATAATCGTCGCTTCATCGGCGAGCGATTCTGGCATGTCCACATTGCCCTGCTCATTAATACGGAAGGAATAAATCTCACTGTGACTGCGAACCAAGACTTCCTCACCATCAACGAAGAATCCGGCGTTGGTGCTGTTGGCAAAGTCTTCACGCAAGTTAAATAGCGTGAACTTGTCTTTGTACGGCTTGCTATCCCATGGGCAGAACTGAGCACAGTTTCCACATTCATTACAGTACGCATCTAGGTGTAATGTCTGGAACTGGTCACGGAAGCCCGGAATTGGCAGCGAAATATTGGCGCGGTTCGGGCAGACGTCGACACACTTGCTACAAATGTATGAACATTCCAAACAGCGTTTTGCTTCTTGATCGATGAACGCTTCACGGTCCGATTCTTCCAGTTGGTTAGCTGCAATCAACTTAACTTGGATATCACCTTTACGTGCATAGACAGCTTCAACCTGCACATCCGATTTCGCTTCTAGTTGCTCATCGGCCTGTGCTTCACGGGCCAAGATGGTTGTTGCCGCTTTACGGCCACCTGAGATTGCCGACACGATAGATGATGGACCTGTCTGGGCATCACCCATCAAGAACACATTTTCAACCTCGGTTTCACCGCTATCTTTGTCGACGACTGGCCAGCCATCGGCTCCCATCGGGATCCCCATGCGAGAAAGCACTTCGCAATTTGATTGCTCACCTACCGCAGTGATCAAGGCATTCACCTGAAGCTCAACCGTCATGTCTGTCGCAACAGGACGGCGACGTCCTTTCTCATCGGGCTCACCTAGCTCCATAACACGCGCGGTCAACTTACCACCCGCTTCAAATTGCTCTGGATTAGTTAAGAACATGAACTGCACGCCATCTTCTACCGCTTCTTCATATTCTTCTTTGTAAGCTGGCATTTCCGCGATAGTACGGCGATAAAGAATTGTCACCTTCTCAACACCCGGCACTTTCAGTGCAGCACGGGCACTGTCCATTGCGGTGTTACCAGCCCCAACAACAGCCACATGTTTGCCAAGCTTGAGCTCGTCGCCATCGTTGAAGCTGCGTAGGAATTCCAGTGACTTGTAGATATTGGTGTTACCACCAGAAAGTGCAATTGGGTTGCCTTTGTCTGCACCTATACCCAAGCAGACATATTTGAAACCACTTTGTTTAAGGGCATCTACCGTCAGCGCTGGGTTGCAGCCGTACTCAATATTCACCCCGTGATCTTTCACGAACTGAATATCGTGCTCTATCGCTTCCGCAGGAATACGGAACTGAGGAATAATATTCTTCACCACCCCACCAGCATTTTGTTCTTTCTCAAACACGGTAACAGGGTGACCCGCACGCGCCATGAAATAAGCCGCAGAAAGCCCCGCAGGACCGGCACCGATCACCGCGACAGGATGTTTGGCCGTATCTAGGCTTGGCTCATGCCATTTAGCTTTATACTCATCCCAACCTTTGGACAATGCGATTTTCTTCATCTCACGGATATTGAGCGCACCTTCGTAATCACGACGAGTACAGTTGTACTGGCACTGGTGATCACAAATATGGCCTGTGATAGAAGGTAATGCGTTACGGGCGTAGATGACTTCGAGCGCTTCGGTGTACTTATGCTCACCCATCAAGCGAATATATTCTGGAATGTCCTGACTAATCGGACATGCAGTCACACAAGGTGCGACATAACAGTCAGTCAGTGGCACGGCTTTCTTAACACTGATTTCTTCAGGACCACGCCACTGTTTCTGGACGTAATCGGCATCAAGGGATTTCACTGCCAAGGCTTCAAGCTTGACCAAATCCACTTTGCCCATGCCCCACTCGTCACTGCCTTCTAGCTCTTTGGCACAGTCAGACAGACGAAGGTAGCCACCCGGTTTTAGCAAGTCAGTCGCCATAGTGATAGGACGGATCCCCGCTTCGAAAATCTCGCGGATATTGAATTTGCTGGCACCGCCCGAGTATGAAATTGGCAGTGTGCCGTTGAATTCGCGGGACAGTTCTAACGCCACATTGATAGATAGCGGGAACAAGGCACGGCCAGACATGTACATTTCTTTATCAGGTAGGCGGCCTTTTTTATTGAGGGTACCTAGGGTGTTGGTGAGCTTAACGCCAAAGCCGATCCCTTTCTCTTTGCCGAGATCGACCAAACGGTGAAGCATGGCTTTAGCATCTTCAATTTGCAGATCATGGCTGAAAGACTCTTCGCTCAGCGCAACATAATCAAAGCCAGCATTGTCGAGGATCCCACGGACACGCTCAAAGCCCAATAGCGTTGGGTTTAACTTAACAAAGGTGTTGATCCCCTTCTCTTCGATCATGTAACGACAAATCGCTTCAATTTCATGAGGAGGACAGCCGTGCATAGTAGAAAGGGTGACACCACGGGTTAACTGGGCAGGAATAGCATCGATCATGGCATTCAAATGATCGCATCTATCTTCTAACTGATACTCATGAATAAACTCAGGGTCTTGGCTGAAGGCTTTCAGCTCGTTGGCATAGCGGGCAAAATTGGGGTGCTCACTCGCATCCAGCATATCGTGGATATATGTCTGCATCGCTGGCGTTTGGATCCCAGACAAGTCATAACCCACACTCATATTAAAGATAAACGACTTACTCTCACCATCTGTTCTCGGCGCAAAGACCTCTTCCAGTAAGTGTAAGGCCATCCACGCCTTCAAGTACTCATCATACGCTTTGATAAGTGTAAATTCGGTCGACCATTCGGTATTGAAACACTCATCTTCCGCATCTATACATGGCTTTGCGAGCTCGAGTTGGTCAAGCTTCTGAACGGTTTTCAGCTCCATGAAACGACCGCCAGCTAACCACGATGTAATGATATTCTGGGCAAGTTGAGTATGAGGTCCAGCCGCTGGGCCAACAGGGGTTTCACAGTTCTCTCCCCATACCGACAACGAGGTGTTACTCGCTTTACGGTAGAACTGTTTTTCTGGAATACCAAAGATAGATTTACTTTGTTTATATTCACTAAACATTCGGTTAAGTAGCTCACCGAATGGAACGGGACGCATGATGTCTCCCATGATAGATCTCCTTGATGTTATTCTTGTTCTTCTCGGCACGTTTATTTACACAATGTGTAGGGCAAAAGCGTATAAATACGTTATTAACTAAAGAGCAACTACTAAGCCAAACTTTTTAACCTTATTAAAACCTAGTAATTTATTAATTAATTTCGTGAGCGAAGTCGAAAATTCAACGCATTTGATAACGAGAGGAAAAGAATTTCGTTTATCAACATCAGGAAAGAATCAATAAAAACAACCCGTAAATGAGGATGATTATTAATTATAAAAAAAGGCTATCATATTAATAAAAAACTATCAGTTTGATATTAATCATACTGATAGATATTGAGTCGCAAGTAAAAAACAACATCGACTAGAGATGAAAACAAAATGTGATATAAACATACAATCTCTATCACATTAATAATAACACCAGAATCAACTATCAAATTGATAGTACTAATGTGACACTTCACACAAATATTTATAAGCTTGTGGCGTATCCACATCTAAATATATTTCTTCTACATCCAATTCTAAATATTTAACTTGTTCACTAAAGAGAATCGCTTTCATCGATGATTTAATATCGGCATGAATGACTCTATTTTTCAATCTATGAGGGATAAGTACAGGATGGCCCGGCCGTATGGCACTACCAGGAAACACAGTACAACTGCCTCGTGCTGACCATAACTGCTGAAATATATACAAGGGAATACAAGGCATATCGCCATGGGTAATGAAAAAGTAATCGCTCTCTACATGCTTAACACCCTGCTGGATAGAGCTAAACATACCCTGTGCGTAACTCTCATTACGCACTAATGTAACTCTTTTATTATCCTTGTATTTTTCAACAAGCTCCAACCCTCTATAGCCCACAACCAAGATCACTCTGCTACAAAATGAGAGCGCGTTTTCGATACTTGCATCAAGGATTGTATGCTGCTGATAAGGTAGCATGAGCTTCCAACTTCCCATCCTTGACGATAAACCTGCCGCAGGTATCACACAGTCTACATGCTTGGGCGTTAATTTTTTATCCATAATAAAAACACTCATTAAATAACATTTATGGTTTATAAGATGAAGACTCGGTTAATTGAAAAAAATCCAAATGAATTTATCTTGTCTGAGTTGTATCGATACACTTTAACATCTAAAGATACCCCTTTATATATTACTTTGGTTGGTGGTGGTGGAAAAACATCGGTGGCATTTTGGTTAGCTAAAAATTTCAAACAATGGGGGTGTTCGGTATGTGTGACAACAACAACCAAAATGTATTTACCTACCCAAGATCAAGCTGATTATATTATTCCTCTCGATACTATCAATAGTAAAAAAGACGATAAGATAAGTAGCAAGCATCATTCCTCAGCACAAAACGATTTTGGTATTTGTGAGCCTACAATCACTTTTATCTATAAATCATTGATAACGGATCATTTAAAAACAACCAAACCTAAAGTATTAGGTCTGTCTGAAAAAGAGATAAAAATGATCGAAAATGACTGTCCCTTCACTGTTTTTATTATTGAAGGCGATGGTTCGCGATCTCTACCAATAAAAGCACCTAATAGGAATGAACCTTGCATTCCAAATTATTCAAACATGGTGATTGGTGTCACTGGCGCAGAAGCCATCAACCGCAAAGCAATGCCCTGTCACATCCACCGTTGGCCCGCTTTTTCAGCCATTACAAAATGCCAACCGGGTGATGTGATTGATGTTCAAGTATTGCAACCGTTGATATCTCATCCGCAAGGACTCTTTAAATCAACCCCAAAAACAGCAAAAAAGATCTGGTTGATAAACAAAATGGATCTCGCCAACGATGCACAAACCGTAAGCAAGATAGCTGAAAAAGTGCTGGCGAGCAGTCCGCAACTCAACGCTGTTTGGCTAACGGAAATGCGGGCGGAAACACCAATCAAAGAAGTCATTTTGAAGTAACAAGTAGCTAATGCCACTGAGTCATGCCACTGAATCATAGCAGCTACCTGACTTCGTCAGTACAGAGGTCATAAATAATGAATATATTTGCCAAGGCAGCCCAACTAGAACAAGAGAATGTGCCATTTGCACTTGCCAATATCATAGAAACCCGCGGCTCGGCACCACGCCATTCAGGCCAGATGATCATCAAGGCTGATGGCACCATCACAGGCACAGTTGGCGGTGGGATGATTGAGCGATATGTGATTGAACAAGCCTTGGAAGCGCTACAAGAGAAAAAGCCTCGCGTTGTTAAAGGACGTATGACCCGCAATGGCCCTGATGCGATGGGCATGGATTGTGGTGGCGCGATGACAGTGTTTATCGACGTCTATGGTTTGCGCCCTAGCTTGATTCTTATTGGTGCTGGGCATGTCAACCGTGCCGTTGCCCAAGCCGCTCACGTACTGGGTTTCGATATTTCTGTCGCCGATGCCTATGCCGATAGTCTCGCCGAAGCGCATTTTCCAATCGGCACCAAACGTCTACTCGGCGATACCATGGAGCAGGCCATCGAGCAACTCGATATCAACAAAGACAGCTATGTCGTCATCGCGACGAATCACCAAGATCAAGATGCTATATCCAAAGTCGTCGACTGTGAAACCCGCTATACCGGTCTTATGGCGAGTCGTCGTAAAGTACAGGCACTTTTTACTCACCTGCGTCAGAGTGGTGTCGATGAAGATAGGATCAAAAATATCCACTCCCCTATCGGTTTCAATATCGGCGCTGAAACACCGGAGGAGATCGCCATCAGCATAATGGCTGAAATCCTCAAGGTGAAACATGAGTCAGCGGGCGGCCAAATGAAAGATGATACCCGCCTTAACCGCAATAAATTGGTGTTACTACGCGGCGCGGGAGACATATCAACCGGCGTTGCTGTTCGCTTATTCAATGCCGGCTATAAAGTCGTGATGACAGATATCGCCAAACCCACCATGATTCGCTGCGGCGTATCGTTCGGGCAGTGCTTATATGGCAACCCCATCGAAGTAGAAGGAATCACAGCCTGCAAAGCCAATAACAAAGACGAAGTGTTCGATATCATTGACCGCAACCAAATTCCGGTTGTGATCGATGAAGATTGCACCTCGGCAGAGACACTAAAACCCACATTCTTGGTTGATACGATCCTTGCCAAGCACAATCTCGGTACTCAAAAAGACATGGCGCCAATTACCATCGCCTTAGGCCCAGGTTTTACCGCAGGTAAAGATTGTGATGCCGTTATTGAAACCAATCGAGGCCATCATTTAGGTCGAGTGATTTACCACGGTTCAACCCAGCCAAATACAGGCGTTCCCGGCAATATTGCAGGTTATACACATCAACGCGTACTTAGGTCGCCATGTGCAGGTGTCATGCATAACCACGTCAAACTTGGCGATCTGGTTGAAGAAGATGATGTCATTGCCCATATCGGTGACAGCCCTGTAATCGCCCCACTAAGCGGAATGGTACGCGGGTTATTAAACGATGGCCTGACCGTTCGAGAAGGCTTTAAGATTGGTGATATTGACCCTAGAGGTGCGGAAGCGGATTACACTACGGTATCAGATAAAGCACGCGCAATTGCAGGTAGCGTATTAGAAGCCATGTTACACCTTGAACACAAGCGAGTAAGCTAATCAACGACCTAGCTACCTTTACCTTTAGCAAGGCATTTTTACCATAACTAGGGTCGCATGCAGCTTGGCTTGTATTCATCAACTTGTATTCATCAAGCTGGGCTGCATTTTAAATTACGTAGAACCACATGCACGCGAGCGCTTCACTTCCTTTATTTGGCGTGCACTGACGTTAGTTCTTTTTGGATGCTGCGTGCTGCTCTACCATGATGCAATCACTTCATCGCTTAAGCAAGATTTACTGACATATTGACGCCGTTTACCCATATGAAGGATAAAGCCTAAATCAGTTTGTTGAAGTTGGTCGATGTCACTCCAAGCGATGTTACGCGTATTTTTACCACTTTTATAATTCACACCGTTAGCGTCAACATGAAATACCACTTTGCTGCCAAAGCTCATACTGAATGTTTGTCGCCATAGCCACCAGGTTCTCTTAAAATAAACACTAAGTGCCTCAACAATACTCAAAACAATAAAGAACCAACCAACGTGACCAGTGGGTAGTAGCTCAAATTTAACTAAAACCACCCCAAAAATCAGAAAAAGTATTCCTTTTAAATAGGCTTTTGGAAATTCAGCAGGACGGCTAGTTTGATCATAACACTCAGCAAAGAAGAGCTTATCGAGGGTGTATTCTATGGTGAAATCAAAATCTTTAGACATATGTGGCTACTTTGAGGTTTTCTATGAATGAGTATCCCATGCTGCGACCTCGCAACGCGAGTATTGTATAGCTTCTCGGTACTTTTCTTTAGCTGTTTTGACCCTATTTTGTAAATCAATAATACCGCCAAAGTCTACTCTCACCATCGCCAGTTATCCCCTCATTAGTTACTTGGTTGAATGGCGCCAGTCTGGCATCATGCACCAAAGAACGCCGTGAACAGTAAACGGTACAAAGAGTGTGAAGGTAGTCAGTGTTAAAAAACAGCCAACAATTAAGTAACAGTTACAACGAACATGGTTACTTTGTTATTAGAAATTATTTCGATGAAGCTCAAATTGCATCGCTTAGAGAAGTGGTATTGAAATTCCATGAATTATGGAAAGCAGACAACGAAGAATTCTATCAGGAAGAAGCGTTTAACTCGTCTTTAATTACGGGAAGCGAATATTTGCTCAGCAATGATAGAAAGATACTTTTTAACTTCATCAGCTCCCCAAAAATCATGGACGTGGTCGATGCGGTGATTCCGGAAAATCCAGCGTTTATGAACACGCAGTTGTTCTTCAATCCGGTGAATCCGCAACAAAAAGACTTCTGGCATCGTGACTGTCAATACGACTATGACATTGAAGACCAGATGAAAGTCATACTCGAAACACAAGTGTTGCATCTTCGCGTGCCCTTATTTGATGAGCTCGGCATGGAGATCATACCCGGCACGCACAAGCGATGGGACAATGAAGAAGAGTACAATGTTCGCCAAGAAGTGAATGGCAAAGTAAGCAGTGATAGCATCTCTGGCGGTAAGCCAATTGCGTTAGCGGCGGGCGACTTATTGGTGTTTTCAGCGGATATGATCCACCGTGGCCTATACGGATTGGATCGTTTGGCGTTGGATATCTTGATTTTTGATTCATCAGCGGATTATGTCGACTACGTCGATGATGATTGCTTACCCACTCAATCAATGCTCAATAATATTGCAGACCCAAGATTATTTATGAACACGCTACACCTAAAGTCGATGCAGTGTTCTTAAGTAAGAAAAAGGACCTTAAACCTTCTGCCCAGCAATAGCGGTAAGGTCTGACTTATTAAACTCATCACACGCCAATCATGAATGGCATTTTATTTTATCGCAAGATTAAATGCAGAATTTCGTCACAGAACCTTTTTAGACAACTTGGGGCGTTAACAATGCGTTGTTTTTAGATAAGGTTAGGTCGTTGCCATAGCTAGATAGCGAAATAAAAAAGCCTCTTTAACCTTATACAGTTAAAGAGGCCCTTACCATGCAAAGAAACAACCTAGTTCAAATATGCCATTGTTTCATTTGAAGTAATAAATAGCGTTTCTTCGCCAGTATTATGTACCGATTTTAATTCTAACTTTTGATGATTTGGCTTGATGTAATAGAGTTTATCATCCGTATCAATCAGAAGAGTTCGTAGCCTACCGTAAACAACTACTTGTTCTAACTTTTTCCAGCGCTTACTTTTATCAATCGTCGGTAATAAATCATTGATGCCTTGATTCATAACGATAGACTGTAATGTCAATTGTCCATTTTCATCAAGCATTGCAAAAGTGTCAAAAGTACCTTCAACTTTCATCACGCGCGCCTTGTTATGAGCAATAACTCGTGGTGAAGCGCCGCCACCTAAATCCCAGCAATCGACATCACCATTACGACTCAACGCACAAAAACGGTCACTATCAGGGCTCGCTGCCAGTGCTTGATACTCACCTTTAATTTCACTACCAAAATGATAAGCCATTGGTCCCCAAAGCAAAATATTCCCTGAGCTATCTAAGGCGAGGAAATGGCTTTGCACGGGCGCGATATCGACAATATTCGCTTGTAAACGACGGTAAACTTTGATTTCATCATCAAGGCTTTGATAGGCTGAATCTTCAAAATTAGATGCTGCAAGAATAGGACTGCCACCAGCCATAGCACCGCCCCAAGTGACAACACTTCCATCATCAAATAAAGCAGCTGAAGCCGCGTCGTTATGAACTAGCTTTTTCGCCCCTTCTTGCTCAAGTCGAGCCAAAATACTTGGTTCAGGACGACATCCGCCTTTCAAGCGGTGGATCAAAAGATGCTCCCCTGTCGCACGATTAAATAAGTATCCACAATGGCTTTGTTGCACACTTTGATTATTAGCCAATAATTTAAATGGGAGTTTCTCGGGCGGATTCCAAGACCCATCCACGGCTAAACGCCCATCTTTATATCTCCTTGGCACTTTATCAGTACGGTTATAAGCCTCTATTTGCGGTACATCAGGGGCTTCAGCGACAATTCGCCATGGCGATAATGAGTAGTCACGAAAGCGAACACGCTTAAGTTGGTTAAGTAAGCGGTTATGTTCTAAATAATAATTTGGCTCATCATGCTGGGCGTTCAACTCTTGATAACGCTTTTTCAGATCACCGCTAAATTGTTTTGTATATTGAATGGCATCCTCGCGTACTTCAGAACGCCCACTATCAGCTAAGACATTAACGTCATCTTTAAAGCGATTAGAAAACTCGTTTCTGCTCCTCCAATAGCTAGAAGCTTCATACCAATGCTCTTTACGCGCGTGCAAGGCCAACTCAAACTGACTATATCTGTCTTGAAAAGCTGCCGCTTCTTGACGCCAAATAATCGCTTGCTCTTTATCGCCCGACTCATTTGCTCTATCCATCAACCATAGCATTGCAGTTACATTGCCTTTAATTGCTGCTTGGTAAATTTTAGCGCGAGTTTCAGGTAAATCAGGGGCTTGTTTAAGCGCAGTCTCAAGCAAAGCGTTGGCATCACCTTCACTCATCGCACTTTGTAAATATGCTTCAGCGTTTTCAGGCTCGCCGTTTTCAAGCAGCACTGATAATTGATACTTACATGCAGCGTCACACGATCCAACTATGTCGGCTTGACTTAGTAACATCAAAGCAGAGTCAGATTCACCACCATTAATCATCACATACGCGAGTTCTGTAAACGCGCCAAGCTCACCCGCTTGAGCGGCAGTGAACAACAATGATTTCATCTGCTCGCTATCGTCTTTAGTGAAAAAAGAGTTTCCTTGTTGAGCAAATAAAAGATCACCGCGAGCGAATAACGCAGGTCCGTAGTTACCCGCCTTTTCAAACCAAGTATTCGCCTCATTTAGATCTGGAGTCAGCATACTAATGCCATGCTGAAACTGTAATCCCATGCGGTAACTTGCTATCGCATCGCCTTGCAATGCGGCTGGTTTAACCCATTCATTAACACAATGCTGGCTTAGATATAAAGGGTCCTCTTGAAGACACATATCCAAATGCATTTGCGGCGGCACTTCAGTCGTATAAGCCCATTGCATCGCAGCTTTTAAATCTTGAGGCAATCCATAGTTGCCCGTTCGATAACCTTCCGCTAAATACATTCGAGATTGTCTAATATCGGCTTTTGCGGCTTGCCATAAATATGATGCCGCTTTGCTTGGGTCTGATTGACTTGACCAACCTTGGATATGACCTAAAAATGCACTGTAAGCTGAATACGCATCGCCTAATTGTGCGCTCAATTCAAACATTGCCAACGCACGATCTTTATTCGGCGACTCTAGCCCCTCCCCCGTGTAATAGAATTGCGCCAATGCCCCTGCACTCCAAGCGGTATGCTTGGTGATAGACTCAGCCAGCGTAAGTCGCTGCTCAGCGCTAAGCTTCGGCTGTTGTAATTCATTTTTAAATTCTGATAATGGATCTGCAGCTAAACTTGGACTACCAGCAAGCGCTGCAATTATAGGGAAAATAGAAAAACACCGCACAAGATAAGCCTATAAAACCAAATAAAGGCGAAAACTTACCATCTAAAGTACTGAAATAAAATAATTAAATTTGATTGACATTAATTATGAGCAGCGTTTTAGTCAGCGAAAAGCAAGCGCAAAAATTTCGTCACATATTATTTCACAATGCTATCGAGTATATGAGGTGATTATATACCCCTCTAAATCGGATTAGTTTTGGTAGGGAAAACACTACAGTATAAAAAAGCAGTCACTGACTGCTTTTCTTAATATTTTTATTAATTAATCACACACTTCATAGAAATCAAGCGTTGCCACTGTAGATCTCTAACGAATTGAATGACATCTTTTATCAGTAATTCTTTTGATACATCATACTCTGACAATAAGTAATCCAACAATTCTTGAACTGTCGGTTTTGACTCGATTACTTTCAACAACATATCTTTAGCCGTATCTTTAAAGTAAAACAGCTCCATGCTTTCATTCATTGCAATTAAAAATTCACCATCATCACGAACCTTTAATGGATTTGATACCAGTTGTAATGATTTAAGTTTATCGAATACAACGGCACTCATTAAATGAAACCCTCAATTTTTTTTAACTTTCGTATAGTACATCGATTGATGTCATCACCAATAAGTTTAGATGTAGCAGCAGCGCCAGCTACAAGGCCCACAGCAGCAGCTGCGGCTGTTGCTGCTGAAAAAATAGCCAATGGTGCGGCCATCGTTTTCAACTGAGTACCCAAAATACAATTAGGCGATGCATACGTTTTTTTCATTAGAGCCTCTAACCTTCAAATTGCCACTATTATGACTTGCTTTAATATTAGTAATATCACCAACCATTTTTCCAACAGCAACCGAAGCCGCTCCTGCCGCCGCTGCGACAGCACCTACAGCCAAGACAGTAGGTAAACCAACCCTAAATGAGCTTGTTGCTATAACTGGTTTAATATATTTTTTTTTCATATATCTTCCTAATCATCTAACTGAATATCAAGGTCTGTATGATTTTTATGTTCCGGGTGCTCTCCATACATATCTAACTTAGAAATGTATTCATTAACCTTCGGATGTGACCAACATGAATTACCATGCTTTTTCCATATAGCAGAAAACTTATCGTCAAAAACATTCCCTAGAACAAACGGCATTGTGCAATCCATACGAACATCACCATTTGGTCGAACTACAATTGCAGAGTTAGGTTGGTTTTTCTTTCTTATTATGTCTTCTTTTAGATTCGAACTAGACAGGACTTCCATTCTGCCATTATATTCACACTGTTTGTTTTGAATGATGTTATACAATTCAGTTAGGAAACCTTCACTAGTACAAACAATAGTTTCATCATTTGAAGCTCGTCCACTTGGCATAATTGCACCACACACTATAGATGATGCGCCAAGTTGATAGGCAAGATCGACCATATCAGGTAATCTAGATAAATTTTCTGGCGTTACTGAATGAGCAATTCGCAGTGGTAGCCCCGCACTAGAAAGTAAAAAAGCAGCCTCTATTGCTTTGTCCCATGAGCCTGTAACTCCACGGAAATCATCATGCTTTGCAGCATCAAAATCATCAATAGAAACCTGAACCCAATAATAGTTATACTTTTGTAGCTTTTTAACTGTTGATGGACGGATTAACATCCCGTTTGTAATTAATATGAAGCCAGTCCCCTTTTCATGGAGTGCATCCATGACTGTGAACATGTTCTTACCATAAAGTAGTGGCTCTCCTCCGGAGATAATGCATTGGAAAACACCACCGTTTTCGTTGATGTTATCTATTACTGACAACCACGAGCTAATATCCATTCTATCAGTACAAGCATCTTCACCTGACGCATTGTAGCAATGCTTGCAGTACAAGTTGCACTTCATCGTTAATTCGAACTGAACTCCAATAGGCATTGGAAATTCTAGAGGGTACAAACCATTTTTTTGATTTTCAGTAACTTGCTTTATTTCCTGCTCAATAAATTCTTGTTGTTGTCTAAGCAACGAATGTTCAATCATTTTCTTCTCGCAATCGTTTTATTTCTTTTAATTCATTGCAAAACTTAACTGTTAAATCATAGAATTCCTTTGCTGTGTATTGGTTTTTATATAACTCAAACACTTTTTCATACTGACAAAGTTCTGGTCTTCTACTATAAATTCTGCATTTATTGCCTTCCAAGTAGTCGCATACACCATTAGTTTGTAAGTGTTTCAGCCCTTCGACTAAATGGATATGTCTACAACATTCACCGCAAGCCTCACAATCAAACGGCTTCAAATCTTCACTCATGGTTGAACGACCTAAATATGTTTAATCTGGATTAAATCAACTGAAAAATATCATGTATACACATAAATTACAGTGACATACATCATTTTCGCATGTGATTTTAACGAAGTTAAATATCGCTTAATCGAGGAGTTTTCGACCTAATTTGACGCATTACCTTTCGCACTCTAAGCCCGAGAGAATGTAAAGAAAGTCATAGAAGCAGGGAGGAAGCACGAATTCGTCAATGCTTAATCCCCCCTGCCTCCCTTACTCATCGCACTCACTAAAATAAGCGCAATTCATCTATTACTGATGCTAACAAATACGCGGTAACAGCTCGCCTTGCGGTAATTCAAGGTAACGACGCCCGCCCCATGGGTTATGCATAATCACTTTGTGCTGTTGTGCTTCAACCACGGTGCCTATCTGTTGGGCGCTTGGTGAAAACAGGCGCAACACATCTAAAGCGGCAGGAACATCTTTCGCGGGAACCGCCAAAATCATGGTGCCTTCGTTGGCTAAATCGTAGGGCTCAAAACCGTATAATTCACACAAGCCTTGCACAGCATCGGCAACAGGGATTTTCTCTTCTTCGACATCAATTTGGATTTTGGAGCCTTCACACCATTCATTCAAAACAGCCGACAAACCACCGCGAGTCGCGTCGCGCATAGCATGAAGGGAAACCCCAGACTCAATCAGGCGCTCGACCACTGGCCACAATGTCGCACAATCACTCACTAGCTCAGACTCTAAGCGCAGTTCATCACGAGCCATTAATATACAGCTACCATGACAACCAATATCGCGAGAAACCAAAATGGCATCGCCCGCCTGCAGCTGACTTACCGAAATATTGGGGTATTTAACCGTGCCAACGCCTGTTGTGTTAATAAACACGCCATCAGCCGCACCACGAGGCACGACTTTAGTATCGCCACACACGATTTGTGCACCCGATTTTTCTAGTTCCGCTTTCATGCTTTTCACTATGGTTTCAAGCTTGTGGTACTCAAAACCTTCTTCGATGATGAAGCTACAACTCAGGTATTGCGGCTGTGCACCGACCATGGCTAAGTCATTCACTGTGCCTGCTATCGCCAACTTACCAATGTCGCCACCCGCAAAAAACAACGGAGAAACGGTAAAGCTATCTGACGTGAACGCAATCGGCCCTTCAAGCTGCAATACCGCGGCATCTTCAGCTTTCAACAGTATCTCGTTTTGAAAATGGTGGAAAAACAGATCACTGATCAGTTTATTCATTTCCTGACCACCGCCACCATGGCTTAGTTGAACAGTTCTCATGCTGTGATCTCCTTTTCTGTCTTAGCTCTGTTTATCGAGGCTTCGTCTGCTGTAGCCTCTTTAGCCGCGGCGTCTTTATTCAAATCGAGGTCAAACGCCAAGCCTGCATAGCGATAATAGGCATTGCACGCCCCTTCCGAACTGACCATACAACTTCCCATTGGTTTGGTTGGGGTACAGCCTCGGCCAAACACACGGCATTGATTCGGTTTCGCTAACCCTCGTAAAATGTCGGCACACTGACAGGCTTTATGATCTTCTATCGCCTGATCCGACAAAACATCGGCAAACACAACTTCTGCATCACGATGACGATATTGCTCCGACAACACCAGAGATGACAATGGGATATCGCCAAGGCCACGCCAGCGAAAATGCGGACGCAAGGTGAACATACTCGCCACTTTCTGCTGTGCTGCTTGATTGCCTTTGGCTGTGACAACACGGGTGTATTGCACTTCTAACTTGGCGACACCTTGTACTTTCTGCTCCACTATCATCAAAATCGACTGCATCACATCAACAGGTTCAAAGCCGCTCACCACAACGGGTGTGTGGTAACAATCGACAATCGGCTGATAAATATCAGAACCGGTAATGGCACTAACATGCGAAGGACCAATAAAGGCGGTAACTTTGGCTGCGCCGTCTGCCATTACGGCATCAACCGCAGGCGGCACTAACACATGGTTAATATGAAAATAGAGGTTGGCGACATTTTGCTTTTCAGCCAGCTCCAATAACACGGCTGTCATTGGTGTGGTGGTTTCAAAACCAATCGCAAAAAAGACCACCTTGCGATCTGGGTTCTGCTTAGCGATTTCAAGGGCATCAAGCGGATCATAAACCGGACGAACATCGCCCCCTTTTGCACGACATTGCGCTAAGGTACCTTTCGAGCCAGGTACACGGATCATATCGCCCAAGGTTACCAGAATGACCTCGGGTAACATCGCCAGTTCAATCGCATGATCAATCCGCTCTTTCGGCATGATACAAACAGGACAGCCGGGACCATGAATGAATTCAATATTACGGGGTAACAACTGATTTAAACCGTATTTCATGATGGTGTGGGTATGACCACCGCACACCTCCATGATTTTAATCGGTTCACTTAATTGAGCAGAAAGTTGATGAATACGTTGAGAAAGCGACTGCATTAACTCGGGGTTACGAAAGCCTTGGGAGAGATCTTTAAGTTCAATCATATAAACAATGCTCTCGCTTCTTCTTCACCCATTTCAGCCAATAATAAGCGGTATTCTTCTAGGCTTTTTAAGGCTTCTTGTTCATTGATTTTGCTAATAGCAAAGCCAACATGGATCAATAAGTAATCCCCCATGCTCAATGGGTCTTCGATTAAATGCGTACTGATCCTACGTCGGACGCCCAAAGTATCGACCGTGACCGTACTGTCCTCTGCGTGGATTTCCACTATCTGCGAGGGAATACACAAACACATAATTTATCTCTCTTCCAAGTTGGTAATATTCTTTTTATTAAGGACGGAATGCCTATAAGCCTGTGCCTTATTGCCATAATCCATGCCAAAGCTGCCCCATCGCGATCCCACCATCATTAAGTGGAATGATTTCGCTGGTGAGAAACGAACGATCCTCAGATGTAAAGCGGGCATCAAGCCTGTCCATCAGCACACGGTTTTGGAAAACCCCACCCGAGACCACAACGGGGTACTCAGGGTGTTTGGCACTGATGGTGTAGATCATCTCAACCAGCGCGGTAAAAAACTGATTCGCCGCGTTTAGCTTAACCGCCAAGTCTCGCTGAGCCATAAAGTTAGAGGAATCTGATTGGGTAGCACTGGTGATTAGATTATCGATCACACTCGCAAGTAGGGGTTGCGGATCGATAACGTCATTTTCAACAAAAAACATAGGGATAGGCAGCGGTTCTACCGCCTCATTTGCTTCTGCTTGTATAGCAAGCGCTTCTAATCGCATACCGCACTCACCTTCATAATCAACCCTTTCAACAAGGCCAAGTAAGCTGGCAAACGCATCGACTAAACGCCCCATCGAAGTGGTATAAGGTGAACTCTGTTCGGTTAGCCATAATCGGTACAAGTTATCGAGTTTGCTGTTAGGCATGCAGGTAAAAGCGTCTAGCTGTAATGCTTTTATCTGTTCGAACGAGTAATACTCCAGCAGCAAGCCCAACAAAATCCGTGCGGGCTCTTTAATCGCTCGCTCACCACCGATTAGGCGGAAGGGTTTTAGATGATAAAGGCGCTTAGCCGTTTGATGATCGGCCAGTAACACCTCCCCACCCCAAATTTGGTGATCATCCCCCAAGCCTGTGCCATCAAAAGCAAAACCTAATACCGTTTCTCGCATTTGGTGTTCAGCCATAACAGCAACAATATGGGCATGATGGTGTTGCAGCTGGAGTAATTGAGCAGGCTTCTCGCAACGCGTGTCGTGGTTGTTAGTGCGAATACTGTCGGGGCTATTTTCCTGAGCCGCTTCTTGACCATTTTTCTGAACACAGCCTTGAACAGAACCTTCAACATAGTCCTGCGCCCACTCTGTGGTCATATAGTTTGGATGCTTGTCGCACACTATCGTTTGTGGTTTTACGTGATAAATATGAGTAAAACCATTCAACATTTGTTGATAGTGTTGCTGCATGTCCAAGCCAAACATATCACCGACATGTGGGCTGATGATCCCTTGCCCGGCAAACCCCAAACCAAAGGTCACTTTTTGCTGTCCACCCACAGCCAGCACAGGGTGCGTTAACTTATGTGGCAGCGAAAAAGTATAAGGAGCATAACCACGGGCTAAACGGAGTGTTTGTCGTCTACCGCCTGCAACCTGGACCAAGCTGTCATCGCAGCAATGAACGATTTCACGGTTATGATCGAGTACGCCATCCACCACATGCCCCAACTGCCTGAAAATATCATCACTGTTCGCAATTATGGGAAAGCCAGAAATATTGGCGCTGGTTGCCACCAAAGGCACATCTACTAAATCGAATAATAAGTAATGCAGCGGTGTGTAAGGCAACATCACTCCAAGATAAGGGATATTGGGCGCGACATTATCGGCAATATCAGCCCTAGTCCGAGCCGTAATAGTAAGATCTTCACCACTTACGTAACCTGAGCACGATGCTTTTTTACGAAATAAGGTAATAGGCCGCTGCTGAGATCCTAATAGTGCCCACTCTTGCTGACTGCCTTCTATATAGCATTGGGCTTGGTGTGTATCTTTCATCATCACCGCCAGCGGTTTGCGTTGGCGTTGTTTGCGAAGTCTGAGCTGAGCGACTGCCTGTTGATTAGTGGCATCACACATTAAGTGGAAACCACCAAGACCTTTTACCGCAATGATTTTCCCTGCATTCAAGGCAGCAGCTGTTGCTTCTATCGCCGCATAATGATCAGCAATAGGTTCGGGTTGCTCTGCCTTACACGCTAGATCATAAAAACTGACCCAAGGCCCGCATTTAGGACAGCTAACAGGTTGCGCATGATAACGGCGATCTTCAGGGTTGGTATAAGCCGCTTCGCAATCAGGACACATAGCAAAAGCCGCCATCGAAGTTTGCTTACGATCATAAGGCAGCTGTTTAATTAGCGTATAGCGTGGGCCGCAGTGGGTACAATTGGTGAAAGGGTAACGATAGTGACGATTGGTTGGATCGTTAATATCATCAAGGCAAGCAGGACAAATACCTTGGTCTGGCGACACACACACTGTGGCACTTTGACTGCTGTCACTTTCGGTAATAATAAACTTGGGGGTATGTTCAGGTGAGACATTATCAGAAATAAAAGTTAACGCATCAACAACCGCAATCGCTTGGGCGGTAATACTATCAATACGGCTCAGCGGTGGCGCTTGCAAAGTGATGTCGTTATAAAAAGCCGTTACTTGTCTTTCCTCGCCTTCAACCTCAATACTAACGCCATCACCATTGTTAAGCACATAACCACTGAGTTGATATTGCTTGGCCAGTTTGTAGATAAAAGGTCGAAATCCGACCCCCTGTACTATCCCTGTAATATGAATTAACTGCCGAATTTGCCCCATGCCCCACCAACTTACCCCAAATATCTAACGCGTTAACGCTAGACAAAATACGCCAAAACGACACGCACACATATTTGTATGATAAGTAATTGAGTGAATAATAATTAGACTAAGTTCACATTAAATCAGTTGGGGTTACTTTTGGCCCAAACTCAGCAATAATTCTGCTATCACATTGATTTAAATCAATAATAACAAACAAGTTTAGACAATAAACAACTATCAGATAATGACATTAACGAGCCCTAAAGCATAAGGCTTTACAAGAAGCACGCCTAAAATGTGACCAGCCATACAACCTATTGTTAATTCGATACTTAATTCGCGATGCGGTCATTAAAACACGAGCAAGGGCAAGTTTACTCACCAAATATTGATCTAGTCTCATAGATTAACAAAGCTAATAATTCAAATTTATAGGGCTAAAACAAGATAATACCGAGGTAATAATGATCACCATTACTATAAATGGGAAGTTGCTTGAGGTTGATAACAATCACACCCTACTCACTATCGCGAAACACCATGGCATCGACATCCCTACGCTTTGCACTGTCGATACCAACCTTGATTCCTGTAATAGTTCAAGTGGCGATAATACTGCCACTCACTCGCATTGTGAGCTCTGCGAAGTTGAAATTGAAGGAAGCGGATTAAAGAAAGCATGTAAGACAACGCCTTATGATGGCATGTCTGTGATCACTGAATCTGATGCACTTTCAAAACACAGAAAAAAAATTCTGATTCAACTCTTGTCTGAAGACAGCAAGGAGTATTGCGAAGCACCTTGTCAAACCGCATGTCCAGCAGGGGTCGATATTCAATCTTATTTACACCATATCGCCAATAACGAACATCAAAAAGCCATTGAAGTCATTAAGCAAACCCTACCTATGCCATTGTCTATTGGCAGAGTTTGTCCTGCATTTTGTGAAGCTGGCTGCCGACGTCGATTAATCGACGAACCACTCGCAATCCGCCAATTAAAACGGCATACCGCCGATATCGATCTTGTCGCACTTGAGTCCTATGTACCACCACGGAAACCCAGCAAAGATAAGTCGATTGCGATCATAGGTAGCGGCCCTGGCGGATTAACCTGTGGTTATTACCTGAGTAATGAAGGCTACAATGTCACCGTATTTGAAGCCATGCCACTGACTGGTGGCTGGTTGCGCTATGGCATTCCTGAATACCGTTTACCCAAAGCGATTCTAGATAAAGAAATCGAGTTAATGTGTCGTAACGGTATGGAAATCAAAACCAACTGTAAAATTGGCGAAAACCTAAGCCTTACGGCACTCAGCGAAGAATACGATGCCGTTTGTATGGCAGTTGGTGCATCCAAGGCTGTGGGCATGGCCTACCCCGGCAGTGACTTAGAAGGTTGTTATTTAGGTGTCGACTACCTTAAAGATTTCATGACCGAGCAAAAATGCGTAACAGGTAAAAAAGTCGCGGTGATTGGTGGAGGGAATACTGCGATTGACTGCGCACGTACCGCAGTTCGTGCAGGGGCGGAAACGACATTAATTTACCGTCGTACCCGCGCAGAAATGCCAGCAGAAGCCTATGAAGTGGATGAAGCCGAGAAAGAAGGTGTGAAATTCAGCTTCCTCACCAACCCCGTTGAGAATATTGCGGCTACTGATAGCGAGGATACAAATAAAAACAATTGGGTCAGTCAGGTTAAATTAGAGATCATGGCGCTGGGTAAACCCGACTCGTCAGGGCGCTGCCGACCAGAACCAACAGGTGAATATATCACCCAAGAATTTGATACCGTGATTGCTGCGGTATCGCAAGCACCTGATTTAAGCCTTCTAGATAATGAAGACATCGCCATCCCGCTAACGCGTTGGAACACCATAGATTGCGATGAAAATAACATGTACAGCGGTATTCGTAATATCTTTGGTATTGGTGATTTTCGCCGTGGGCCTGCAACAGCGATCGAAGCCGTAGCCGATGGTCGCCGAGCCGCAGACGCTATTGCGTACTATTTGGATGGGCAGCTTGATCGCCTGCCACATAAACCCTTTACTTTCAAAAATGATTCCAAGATGCAGTTCGTGAATCCAGACCATTTGACCAATATCACTGAAGTGATGCGTATGCTCTCTAAAGGCAAAACCGCGGAACAAAAAGAAGTGAAATTTTCAGATGCGATGCAACACATCTTACGGGTCACTGTACCTGAGATGACACTTGAACAGCGCCAAGGGAGCTTTGAAGAAGTTGAAAAAGGGATGAGTCATCAAGCTGCGGTCACGGAAGCGGAACGCTGCCTCGAATGTGGCTGCCACAGTCGTAATCAATGTGCCCTTCGTGATTGTGCTTCTAAGTATAATCTTGATAACGCTGAACTTTCCGCTAAAAGCCAACATCAACCAATAAAAAGTTGGCTCTAATAAAAAGCAATAATAGTCATCTCGCGATTAATTTCATCCCAGAACCGACACCATCAATATGATGTCGGTTCTGGGTGTATTGATTCGAGAGTGCGACTCTGCAGCGCTGGCAATTTAGCTAATTAACTGCATTTTACTTTTCACGCTCTACAGATTCAGACCCGGTGTGATCATGCTGAGCCTGCTTGTTATCACTCTGGCTCAAACGGCTACTGACTAAACTTGCCACCATGATAGCTAAATAAAATCCCCCTAGAATGGATTCAATAAAAACGAAAAATCTTGGGATGGGTAAAGCAGGTGAAATATCACCGTATCCAACCGTTGTTAAGGTGATAAAACTAAAGTAAACCGCTTCAAAAAGGTTATCAAGCCAAGGTTTATATTCGATGCCATTAAAAGCAGTTGGAAATAGTTCTAATTGAATCAAGTAGATAAATGACCACGATAAGCCCAGCAGTAAATAGACGCAAATTGAACCAACAATTTGATTGCCACTGACATAATCTGTGATCATCACTTGTTTAAGCGCAGTGTAAGTATGCGACAACAAGAAAAACAGCAAGGTGAACAAGGTAACTAGCGAGAGATCGACAGTTTCCAAGAATGTAAAGGTGCCAGAGATTGCAGCCAAGAAAAGCAGAAAACCATACCAGTTTCGGTAGAACACCTTTTCTCTATGTACCCCAGCGATCGACACTCCTAAACAAATAATGATCAAAGCCAAAATGGTCTTCTGCCCCCCCGCAAAGAGCTGCTGCATAAAAGCACTGATAAACAACAGCCCCAACAAGGCAGCCAGCAGAAAGTAAAAGTTATCGTCTTTTGAGACTTTCTTCATCATAGCTGACCGCTTTCTTCTTGCGCTGAATCAACCTTTGTTTCACCCTCAGGGCGTACCTCAATCGATTCGCTGTCTAGCCACACAGTGAATAGTTGATAGGTCAAACTCAGCACGACAGCACCAACGAACAAGCCAACTATGCCTGACATCGCCATCCCACCGAGCGCACCAAGTAAGATAACCAACATAGGGATATCCGATCCTCGGCTTAATAGCATAGGTTTTAAAATCGCATCACTGCCGCTGACCAAAATACACCAGATCATAAACAGAACAGCCGTGGTAGTGGTATCTACGCTGAAGACATAAATAATTGCAGGTAGCAGGGCTAGAATTGGCGGCAGCTGAATGATCGCCACCAGCAAGACTAACAGCATCCAAAAACCTACCGCTGGCACACCCGCAACCGCAGCCCCTATCCCTGTCATAACAGATTGAATCACCGCAACACCAATCACACCTTGTACAACACTGCGCACTGTAACTTTTGATAGCTGGGTTAAGTCTTCACCATGATCACCCGTTAAACGGCTTGCAATCAGTACAAACGCACGTTCACACTTATCGGCATTCGCCATGAAAACGCCTGCAATAATGGTCGAAATGATGAACTGAATAAAACCGCCACCTAAAGAGCCGATGACAGAGGCTAACTTAGCAACTACGGCTTTAACTTCTTCACCATAATTGGCAAAAACACTTTCTAAGTTTGATGATGCTTGCAACCCAAAGGCATAGGCTTTTTCACCAATGATCGGCCAGTCTTGTATGCTAGGAGAAGGTTTAGGAATCGCCATCGTCCCTTCTTGAATCCCACTCACGAGATCGGCTCCACTAGTATACAGGCCCGTCGAAAGTGCAATCAGCGGCAGTAACAGCAACAAGACACCAATAAAAGCGAGTCCCCCGCTCAATTTCCCCTTACTAAGGCCATATTTTCCATGAGCCCAGGTCACTATAGGATAAAGTGCTGTGGCGATAATTCCGCCCCACACCACCAGCATAATAAAGGGCCGTAGAATCGAGAAACACCAATAAACAAGAATGGCGATAGCGGCTATTTTAATTGATACATCAATAACTTGTTTCGTAAATTCACTTTCATGCTTCATAGGTATTCCTTGGTATTGAATACAGCAAAGGTTAGATCTTCAGAAATTTCCAGTTTCTCGTTTCTAAAAAGAACGACGCTACGATCATGTAAATACCTATCATGAACAGCTGAAAGATCCGTATAAACATGTTGTTGTCTATTTCCCCCGAACTCATCAAGGTACTGCCAAGTAAAACTAAAACTGTGCTAAAAGCGGTTGCAAAAATTGGGGCTTTCTCAGGCTTAGTATAAATTTGAGTCGCCATCACAATCGCAACCAATGAAATAAACAAGGTATAAAACAAAATATTGGGTACAAGCGATAGGACGAAGAAAACACCAATCGCAAGCACACCACCTATGGTATTGGTGATAATCAAGAAAGCGCTTAACTTGACTGACTTCTCCCCTGTAATCATCAAGGATAGTAGAGCGATGAACATCATGGTCAGTAGCGCTTCAGATATTTGAAAGATGAAAAAGAAACACACCACAGGAAACGAGATAATCATGGCTCGAAACGCGGCGTGCCAGCGTTGCTCTTTTGTTAATGGTGAAGCTTGGTAACCTGTAAAGGTAGACTCAGGCTCTGGGAAATAAATGTGTACAAGGGCAAAAATAATGACCGCGACAACCCCCGAACTAGCCAATCCCACCGCCAAAAAGACAGATACCCCTTGATTCGAAATCGCCATAAAGGGCAGCATAAGCACAGCGATGATCAAAATGGTGGCAAAGAGATTCCATTTAGGGTCAGTAAACAAGAAATAACCCCACAGCATCATTAAGCCAACCAAGATCAGCAATGGTAATGGATACTGAGTAATACCATTTGATAACAGTAACCCCAGTGCAATAGTCGCCACCATAGCGATAGTTAATTCATACAGGGTTTCTTTGTTCAGCTCAGGTTTATCGACCAAAAACTTAGCAACAAATATCGGTGCAACAAAAGCGAGCGGCCAGTCAATCAAGGCTGCCAGAAATACGGCTACCCCAACCCCGACGGTATAGCGAATAATTTTGGTCTGAACGCGCGCATCCTCAAGAGGATCAGGGCTGCTTGTCGAGACGGCTAACGGATTATCGGACATAAGACATAAAGCTCACGAAACGAATCCACAGCTTACCAATGGTATTGAATATAGGATTATCGCCACTATAAACAATGACATCAGCCTGCCCCCCAATGCGAAGTAATCCACTCACTTCTTGGTGATTGAACTCAATAGAAATTGGCAACATTTGAGTCTGTCGCAACCAACCCGTTTGATTATTTGCTTGAGCGAGCTTACCAGCTTGATCGTTTTGACCCCAATCAACGCCCCAATCCACACTGGTGACTTTACCTTTAATTACCTTGCCTGGTGCAAAATCTAGCGCCACTTCAACTTCGTCGCCGGCCTTAATATTGCCTAAGCTATTCTCGCGGAAATAGGCTTCCACCCAAATGCTTTCTGTTGAAACAAATGTCATCAAGGCTTGCCCCGTCGAGGCGTAGAAACCTTCCGATAAACTGAAATTAGAGACACCGCCCGCTGTTGGCGCTTTAATTGTGGTTCGCTCTAGGTTGATTTGTGCCTGCTCTAAAGCCAATAACGCCGCTTTGATCTGGCTATTATCTTGCCCTTTTGCCCCTAATTGCTGCTTGGCTTTTTCTAAGTCCGCTTTAGCATTCACCACATTCGCACGTGCAGTGGCTAAATCGGCACGCGCCTGATCGCCATCGGATTGTGAAACCACACCACGCTTCGCCATGGCAAGTACGCGATTCGTTTGTAATTTGCTGTTTTCTAACTCAACCACAGCCGTTGTGACACGCGCTTGTGAAGCCGCGATTGCTGCCGTTTGCGCCCCAACATTTTGACCTGCAATTTCTAAATCTTGTTCTGCCTGTTTGACCGCAATTTCATAGTCTGTCGGATTCAACTTAACTAAAACATCACCTTCTGAAACGGGCTGATTTGGCTGAACTAGAATATCCAACACTTGGCCTGAAACTTCTGGTTTGATCGGTACGACATAACCTTTAACACGCGCATTATCTGTAAAGGGAATAATGCGATCAGAAATAATGCTAAACGTCAGCATCAAGGCTGCAATTAACAGCAAACAATTGGTAATTTGACGAATTTTATTGGTTTTAGGTGGCGTTTGTTCCTTGTTGTTCTGCTTTTCATCTTGATTCTCAACAAGGTCTTTATTTTCTATTTCAGAGTTATCCGACATAACCTTTCCTACTGAATGCTTTACTGGATATAGCGCTAGTCTAATCAAGGCATTTATTTAGACGCTTCTAAAACTCATCAATAAGAAACGTCTCTTACTTTAAACACAGCAAACTATATTTATGCCTTTCAACAATACCGATGGATTGTATTATCATAGCAAAATAAATATATACTGAACCAAGCAATAAAACTTACCATTTCGCGCCACTTGAATTATTGTCTAATAAAAATGGGGGAATAAGCATTGTCAGTTAAGTCACAGAACACCTTGCCGATGATACGCACTGAATACACTCGAATCTTAGTAGAAATATTTACAGAGACTGGTATCAATGCGCATGAATTACTAAAAAATTCAGGATTACCGCCAGATCTACTCAGTAATACGCAAGATTATCTGCCAGTCGAACCCGTAAAACGCTTGATCTACCTATTATCACACCAAGTCGATGGCAATAATTTCAGTCATTTACTGCGTCTTGCTTTTCGCGAACACATCATTCCATCCATCATCAGCCAATTTGATACAGCTGAAACAGTGCGAGATGCCCTCATCCAAGCAAGTAGGATCTTTTCATCGGATTCGCCGGGGAGTCAAATTGCTGTTGAAGAGGCACATGGTCGATTTTGGTTTTGTCGCGGTGCACATTATGAAGAGTCACCCTACTTCATTTGGGGAGAAGTCTTTGCTGTGCTTTATACCATAGAGCTAATCAGTGCATTGACTCTATTAGATTGGCATCCCACACAGGTAAAGATTCAACATAACAGTACAGAAGCGATTGAATCTGCAATTGGTTCAGAGACACAGCTATTTGTTGGACACAACAAAACAGCGGTTTTGATCAATCAAGAAGTGCTAGAGACTAAACTTCAACTTTCGACGTTCAGCGCTAGGCCTAAAAAAGAATTGGTCGAGTGGCATACTAGTTTTAGTGATAACGTTTTTACAGCGTTGCTACCCTACGTAAAAGAGTATTCACTAAGTATTGACCAAGCTGCTCGTCTACTCCAAATGTCATCACGTACACTTCAAAGGCGATTAAAAGAAGAAAAGACCACCTTTAGGCAAATCAAAGAAAGCCTAATGCTATCTGCTTCTTGCGATTTAATGGAGCAAGGACGTTCACTCACTCAGATCGCTAACCAATTAGGGTATAAAAACCTTTCTCATTATTCTCGTGCTTTTAAAAAAATTACAGGACTTTCACCAAAATCTTATAAAAAATCACTATTAGGGATAGAAGAATAGCTGAGCTTTTTATTGCTATTACAAGCAGTTAATTTCAGTGTCTTATTATTGCACTTATTTCTTATTCACGACCCGCTATTATCATAATTTGCATTTAGGAAAGTACTTATTTTAATTTACCATTTTACGCCAATTAAAATTTCAAATAGCCATTACTCTTTCAATTAATCTTGTATTTAGGCAAAGTGAATCACCTAAAGCACGCACATTGAATATAGGTATTAAGCATGAGCTCGATTGAAAAAGAATATGGTTTCAACACGCCCCAGCGTTTATTTGTTGGTTATACCCTTGCTGTATTAGTAGATTTGACAGTTCTCAACTTTTTCGATGAGTATTGGGATTATGTCACTATTGAATCATTTACAATTTCATTTGCAGCTGCCATATTACTTCAACTACTACTAAAACTATCAATTAGCGCTGAACATAAAGTGGCTAATTACTTTAAAACGAAAACTGGCACTGCCCCAAAAGTGTATCGAGGGTTAAGTACTTACGTTATTTTAGTCGGCAGTAAATTTGTGATGCTCGAAGCCATCAATATCCTCTTTGGCGAAAAAGTGACTTTCAGTGGACCGTGGAACGGCGTGATTGCTTTCTTTGCTGTCGTGTTTACTATCTTGATTTCTGAGGTTGTGATCTCAAAGATTTACTTTGCATTAAGTGATCAGAATACAGCACAAGCCAATACTGATTCGAACACGCTTTAAGCCTCGCACCGTCGTTGATGTTCTATTAGTTTTGATTGAGTGATTTATTTCCTTGGTTTGTTTCGACTTAACTGCGACAATCTAGGGGTTATTCTCATACCAAATATGGTTAATTATGAAACTTTTAGTTCGCAATCTTGCGCGCACAACAACTGAACACGAACTTCGTGCACTTTTTTCAGAGCACGGTTCTGTTGCTGAATGTACTCTAGTACTAGACCAAGAAACGGGTCACTCTAAAGGCTTTGCATTCGTTGAAATGCCTGATGAAGATGAAGCCAAAGTAGCACTAACAAGCCTACACATGACAAGTGTTGCTAAAAGCAAAATTCGCGTTAAGCGTGCTGAAGGGTAATCGGTTATAACCCTTCCCTTTATACCAAGAAGCCAGCAACCTCGTGTGCTGGCTTTCTATATCTCTATCTATATATTGTCACATACTGACATTACGCAGCCTGTTAGCAAACAACTAGGCGAGTCCTCCCGCCCCCCTTGCTGACTGCTCGCTGTTCTCGACCAATATCGCGGTTGCAGTTGTTTTTAAGGTATCCCACTCTGCATCATCCACATAAATGCCATCGTGCCATGCACTTTCCTGCGCCCCTAAAAATGATTGCGCCTCGACATGCGTGCAATAACCTTCAGAGACCCCCTCGATATCGAAATCTTGGATAGACAGTTTTATGGTCATGTCATGCACCTTGTGAGAAACAAGATCGACATCCGATAAAAAGAGTTCTGGCGCGACACAGCCACGATTGAGTACATACATAGTGTGCTTAGGGCTACTGCCATTTTCCCACTTGGCAGTACAAGCAATGCCTTTGGCAGCCAATTTCACGAGTTCGCTATATGCCAACCAGCGGTTGTGACAGTTCTTTAATTCTATCGTCAGCACACTGCCGCCAATCATTTTTTCAATGGCGTAATCCATCACTGCGGGTAAATGACAAGCCAAACTACAGCTGTGTAGATCGACTTCAATGGTATTTTCATCACGCAGATAAATATCTACTGGGCTGTCGACTTCCAACCCCATGTGCGCACTGGCATTGTTAAAATGGTGTACGCCATGCAAGCCAACCATCTGTAAATCGGCAACCATGGTCGCAATGACATCGCCCTCACCGCATGCCCGACGCATTCCAAGGAAAGCTTTGTTTACTACCGCAACTAATTCATTATGAGAAACGATCATCAGCCCTTTCCTCCGTATTGCTGTTGATTAGAATGGCACGATGCCTTTAGCTCATCCTGACTGGGTAATAACGGAAACAACCACTGTTCTTGAAAAGACGGCGTTGATAACTCATCCAGTAGCGGTGCACCTTGAAAGAAAGTCACACGTACCCAACGATCTGATCTAGGGTCAAATTTAGTCGCTCCAAACACAGCTAACTTGCAACGCAGCAGATGCATAGGAAGCGATGCTTGATGCAATACATTCATTTGTATATCGCCCATCGCTTTATTTCCTAATGTCCACACTCTGCGAGCTATCGCGCGAAATTGCGGTTGAAGAACCAGAAATTCCGCTAATGACTGCGTTGGCGGTTGTACTGATAGTGCTTGATATAACCGATAGACTTGGCGACCAATGTCCAACGGCAGCTCTCTTTCTTCCCCTGCTTCTTCGCCGCGAACCCCTAACCTTGGTTCTTCTTTATCTTGTGAGCGATACCAAAACCAGTAGCTATTTTCAGTTTGGTTAAAATCTGTGTCTATTGCCCAGCGGTAATGCTGCTCTAGCGTGGTAATCAAATCTTGAACTTGCTTGCCACTTGGCAACGATAAGGTTTCATCGCAATTCATTTGCTCTTGATAAGCATCAACACGTTCAGGGTAAAGCTCCATCAAGCAAGTCAGTAGGATTTCTTGGGCTTCCATACTCATATGCAATGACGATTCAACCACCTGCTGCCAAGTATCACAGCTCGTAATCAGGGCTTCTAACTCGTTATCTAATCGTTTTAATTCACTTTCAGCTACATTATTGAGCAGCTGTTGATGCTCATTAATGGTTACAACTTGGGTTAAATGCAAAATCGCTTTTTGAAGTAGTGCCTGTAAGTAAGCATATTTTGCAAGCTCAGTGGGACACGCGAGCACTTCAGCCAGTGCGGCTTCTCGCGTTGTCATCCACTGATCAACAATACATGGGTGGTTGATCAAATAAGGGGCCATACCCAAACCCGTTGCGTTTCCGATCCCTAAGTAACGTTGCAACTCTCGATGCAAAGCAATGGCTTGAGCACCGCCTTGTTGTTTCGCGAGGTAATTCACCCAATCTAAGCTAAATTCACGCAGTAAGTACACCGCACACATCTGGGCACTAAAGGACTGATTAAAATCGGGGTTATTTTCAAGTAGCTTAAAGTCTGCAATGCCAAACTTGCCATTTCCGTATACAGCGGTTGTGCGTAGGATATAACCCACTTCCGCCAAGGCTGCAGGATCAGGTTGTACACCTGTCGCAAGGTGACTCACAATATGTTCAAACACACGCACACTTTTATTTGCACGCGCTAACACTAAGACAGTATTTGGATTACGTCCTGCTTCTTGCAACGGAACATTAGCCCTTAACCGCTCTAATAAGGCCACATCAACATCACCTTGAAGCAGCGCAAAAGTCACATCCCACTTTTCGGCGATCACGCGATCATTACGCTCATCATCAGCAATGTGATCGCAAAATACAACCAAGTGATACACATGATGGGGCGTCACCAGTTTATAGATAACATGACCAAAACCTTGTGGGCATAACTGCCACTCATGTTGAGTCACTTGCCACTGCTGCTGTGCCATTTTTCGAATCATGGTCCTCACAAAACTGATTCGATTTTGGTGCATAGCCCCTAGCCTTTCAGGCACCATGACGACGTCTGCGCTTCGCATTGACGCTTTAGTGTTAGTTGAACGATGTGCATCCATATTGCTCACCACCATGTGTAGTTGTAAGAATGTTCATTTATAGTGAGGGCGATAGTCTCGCCCTAACAGTTGAATGACTGATGTATCTTCACCAGTTCGATGGAATACGTGCAGGCCAACCATGCACGCGGTAAATCACAGTCCTTGTGCTTTCGCCATCTTCATCGCGATCTGAGGCGCGTTCCAAAGCGATGGCAACAAGATTAATGAAACGGGGACAGCTGTGATGACAATGAAAGATTGCAACGCAGAGATACCGCCAGAGCCGAGGGAGATCAGTATCAGTGCTGTAACCCCCATCATCACTCCCCAAAATGTTCTTATGACAGGGTTGGGTTCAGTTTCACCACTCACAACCACACTGATGGTGTACGTCATGGAATCCCCTGTGGTCACAATAAAGATGGTGGTTAAAATCAGGAATAAGATTGATGTCAGCATCGGCAATGGCAGCTGCTGAGTCACCGCCAGTAATGCGCCAGGTAAATTGAAACCTTCAAACGCTTTACTCACACTACCAGGGTCTGCAATTTCAAATGCTAAGCCAGAACCACCCACAATGGTGAACCAAAAACAGGTAACAAAAGGTGCCACAATACTTATGGTTGTGATGATTTGACGTATGGTGCGGCCACGTGAAATACGGGCAATAAAGATAGCCATCATAGGGCCATAACCAAGGAACCACCCCCAAAAGAATACCGTCCACCAACTCAACCAACCTTCATCACCACGGTAAGTCGCCATCGGAATAAAGTTATCTAACATACTGCCTACACCTTGAATGTAGGCATTAAAGATGAAGTTAGTCGGACCAAAAATCAGCACATAAACCATTAGCGCCATCGCCAAAATAACGTTGTAACGGCTAAGCATTTGCATGCCACGGTTTAAACCACTCAGTGCCGATAAGGTATAGAGTGCAATCGCAAATAAAATGATGATGAGCTGAGTGGTAAAACCATCTGGAATATCAAACAACGCATTAAGTGCATAACTTACTTGAAGGCCAAGGAAGCCAATAGGTCCAATCGTGCCTGCTGCAACTGCGATAATACAACACGCGTCAATGATGGCGCCGGTATGGCCTTTGAGTGCTCGTTCACCTAATACAGGATAAAGTAAAGTACGTGGTTTTAACGGTAACCCCTTATCATAGTGAAGGTGCATCACCACGATAGATGTTAAGCTGCCCACTATTGCCCAAGCAAGAAACCCCCAGTGCATAAACGATTGTGATAAGGCATTAACAGCCCCTTGTTGCGGGTTTTCTTGAGGGCCATACAAAGGTGGCGGACTCACAAAGTGTGCAATGGGTTCTGCCGCAGCCCAAAAGACCCCACCACCCGCTAACAGCGTACAAAAGATGATCGCCATCCAACGAAAACCGTCAATCTCAGGTTCGGCAAGGCCGCCTAAAATGACTTTGCCTGTTCGCCCTGCTGCCAAGCCAAGACCAATAAGAAAAGTCAGAAGTAGTAGCATTTGCCAATACGGACCAAAGATTTTTACCGACCATGCAAACCCAGTATTAACGAGCGTTGATAACAGGTCCGCATCAAACACGGCTATCGCGACAAAGAGAGCGATGAAACCGCCGCTGTACCAAAACGCAGGGTTATCTAAACCAAGCTTTTCAGATGTCGATTTTGAGGTGTCCGTTCGTGTGTGTTCACTTGCAATTTTGTTTGTGCTCGCGTGCATACGATTACTTAAATCAGACATACTCTGACTCCAGAGGTTTTTGTAGCGACCAGCCATTCAGTGGCTACAAGAGATTTGTTTAACACCAGCTCTATTCTTGTAGTATTGAGCTCAGTATTTAAGTGCAGTTACTTTTCCATGAAAATATTACTTTTTTATCAAAGCCTTATTCGGCCAAAATTTTAGCTTGCTGATTCCAGCCCCTCGCTCAGGAAATTAAACCAGTTCTCACCCAAGACTTTTCCTGCCTCCCCTTCGCTGAATCCATGCTGGATAAGTCCGTTATAAATATTTTCCATACCTGCACTACCACAGAACCATGGCAATGCATCAGGCCAGCCTGAGTTACTTGCTGAACCTTCACCGTAATCCATAGCTTTCGACCAACGTCCATTTCGCATCCACTCCAAAACGGCTTGGGGCTGGTTTAAACATAGATCACTACCGATACCTAGGTGTTCTATCCCCACCATATCGGCTGTTGTTGCTACCATCTGGCAAAAATCATCCAAGGTACATTGGCTACCGTTTGGCAAATGAAAGGGGTACAAACTAAAGCCAATCAAGCCACCGCGTGCCGCTAACGCTTTGATAACCGTGTTTGATTTATTACGTAGGGCATCATGAGCAAATGTAGGATTTGCGTGGCTGATACAAATAGGACGTGACGATAAGTCGATTGCTTCAAGTGTGGAGCGCTCAGCACTGTGTGACATATCGATAATCATGCCGACACGATTCATCTCTTCGATGGCTTGTTTACCAAAACGGGTAATGCCAGTGTCATGCTTTTCATAACACCCCGTCGCCAGTAAACTTTGGTTGTTATACGTGAGCTGCATGATCAGCAACCCTTGCTGACGCATTACTGGGATCAAGCCTATTTCGTCGTCGATTGGAGAACAGTTTTGCGCACCAAGAAAAACGCCAACTTTGCCTGTTGCTTTTGCTTGCTCAACATCTGCCATTGAATGAATTGGCATGATTAAGTCGGCATTTTGCTCAAACCGTAAATTCCACTCAGCGAACCGAGTCAGTGTCTCACGGGCATTTTCGTGATACACCACGGTCGCATGTACGGCAGTAATGCCACTGGCTTGCAAGGTTTGAAAATACTCTCTATCCCAATTGCAGTACTGCAACCCATCAATCACAATCCGTTGTTGATACATAGCCACTCCTTAAACGGTGTTTTAATCTCATGAGTGAGTAAGCAAGCCTCACCTACTCACTCAGACCAGAGAAAGTGCGATACTTTCACACTTCCCTGCTTCAAAGCGCTTAATAAGGGCGCTGGTAGGCTGTTTTCACTACGGTATAGAACTCTTTCGCATATTGGCCTTGTTCTCGAGGGCCAAAACTCGACTCTTTACGCCCCCCGAATGGCACGTGGTAATCCGTACCCGCTGTTGGTAAATTCACCATCACACAACCTGTTTGCGCCTGTTGCTTGAACATGGCACTGGTACGCAGACTCTGCGTGATGATCCCCCCTGTTAAACCAAAGCGAGTATCATTGGTTGTCGCTATCGCTTCTTCTAAATCCGCTACGCGAATCACACAGGCCATAGGAGCAAACACTTCTTCTTGGTTTACCTCCCAACTATTTTTCGTATTCAAAAATAAAGTTGGTGACATGTAATAACCATCATGTTTCAAGCTCAAACGCTCTCCACCACAAGCGAGTTCAGCACCACTTTGGCGTGCTCGATCAATCCAAGTGAAATTAGATTCAAGCTGGTTTCCATCCACAACAGGGCCCATAAATACGCCATCTTCTAACGCATGACCGACTTTTAATTCGCTCATACGTTTGATCAAAGCTTCAACATAGGCATCGTGAATATTGTCCATCACCACTAAACGAGATGATGCAGTACACTTCTGGCCCGCACCTGAGAATGAACCGGCTATTGTGGCGTCTACTGCTGTTTGAATATCGGCATCATCAGCAATCACCAAGGCATTTTTGCTGCCCATTTCAAGCTGACAACGAACAAAATTAGGCGCTGTTGCCGCTGCGACTTTACGGCCTGTCTCAACGGATCCTGTAAAGCTGACACCGTTAATGTCTTTTGAATTGATAAGGGTATTACCAACTTGCGAACCACTACCTAACACCAAGTTAAAGGTGCCAGCAGGTAAGCCTTGACGATGAATAATTTCAGTCAGTGCAACTGCGCTTGCTGGAGTCAGGTTGGCTGGCTTCCAAATGACGCTATTACCAAAAGCTAATGCAGGCGCAATTTTCCAAGCGGCTGTCGCTGTTGGGAAGTTCCATGGTGAAATGATTGCTACCACACCCACAGCTTCACGCGTCACTTCTACCGACACACCAGGACGAACTGAATCAGCACTATCCCCAATCTGGCGCAGTACTTCAGCGGCAAAATATTGGAAAAATTGACCAGCTCGGTAAATCTCACCGCGCCCTTCGGCAAACGGCTTACCTTCTTCACGGGAAAGCAAGGCCCCAAGTTCATCGCAACGGGCAATTAATTCGTCACCAATGGCTTGAAGCACGGCTTGCTTGCGCTCAATCGGTGTTTTTTCCCATTGTGGTTGAGCCTGTTTTGCGACCGCGATTGCTTGCTGCACTTGCGCTTCACTTGCTTGCGCATAATCACCGAGATTTTCACTAATATCTGATGGATTGATATTGGCAACCGTGCTGATCCCTGACTGCCATTCGCCAGCAATATAAAGTGAGGTTTCTGATTGAACATTCTGTAATTGAGTCATCATTTTGTCCTTGTAACTAATACTTGATAAACAACGGCTGTATTGGAACCTAACAACCTTCAATATTCTTTTGCACAGTCAAACTTATTTCGGTTGGTATAAAAGAAAACATGCTTTGGCGACACAATCACACGCTTGGTTGCGCCACTGCTGCATACACGACAAATTCCACCAGCATTTCTTCACGAGCAAGCCCTGCTACAACGATGGCTGCTCGATTTGGGTAAGGCGCGTTGAAATATTCGGCATACACATTGTTAACAGTTTTAAGGTATTCACGATCGGTTACATAGATCATCACTTGCAGTACGGAATCTAATGATTCGCCTGCGCATTCCAAAGTATGGATCAAGTTACTAAAGGTTTGACGAGTTTGAGCTTCAATACCGCCTTCAACAACCGTCCCTGTTTGGTCAATAGGGATCTGCGCTGTATATAAGGTGCCATTATTGACAATGGCCCATTCCAATGGGGCTTTTGAAGCAAATAGAGAGGTCTTTACTGGATGTTTTTGAGTATGAGCATTCATGTTTTAATTCAACCATGTAACAGCAATGTTTCAAGATGGTTAAATACTGCCCTTTGACACTTGATAAATCTAACGGTAAATTTTGTACAAATGATAATAAAAACTTATCACCTTACGGGAAGCATGATAAACAAAGGGCTGACAAGGAAGCATCCTCTATGAGTATAAAGCTCCAACAATTGAAACATTTTGTATTAGTGGTTGAAGAAGGTGGATTTCGCGCTGCATCTCATCGCGCTAATCGATCACAAGCTGCACTTTCGACCTCAATAAAAGAGCTTGAAAAAATATTAGGTCAGTCACTTTTTGAAGCGGGCAACAAATCAACACTCACACCATTCGGTACAATTTGCTTGCCTAAAATCATTCAATTTTTAAACGTTTACAATGCGTTAAATAATGATCTACGCGCTGCTGCAGCTGGTCAACAAGGACGAGTCCGTATAGCAAGCGTCCCTTCTGTTGCGGCTAAATTGATCCCTAGCGTCCTTGGTGCATTTTGTGAAAAATACCCCAATGTCGAGGTCAGCTTAATCGATGATAATGCCGCAGGAGTGGAAGAAAGATTACTCTCAGGTGAGGTCGATTTAGCCTTAGGGAATTGTTCCGAACTTGAAGAAGACGCCATAGACTTTACGCCGTTAGTCTCAGATCCCATCGGTGTCGTCTGTTTACGCGATGATCCCATCGCGCAACAACCTGAAGGGATTGAATGGAAAACACTGTTACAACTGCCGTTTATTCGCAACGGGACATGCAAGCTATTAGACCCAACCCCAGCGCGGACTCTAAGTGAACAAGCACTCTATTCTGTAGAAAACATTACGTCATTATTCTCAGTTCTAGAGTTAGGAATTGGCGTAACTACCCTACCGAAGCTGGCCTTCCCAACCAACGAAACTCGCTTAGTCTGGATCCCACTGATAGACCCACCGCTTAAACGTCAAATTGGTATTTTCCGGTTAAAAGATCGAACTATTTCACCACAAGCGCAAGCTTTTCATGATTTGTGCATTGAGTATTTAAATTACGATGATGTTAGTCATGACTCAAATGCGTGAAGCGCAGAAGAATGCGTGCCTTGTTTATGATTATTCAATCATTACTAAAACGAAGCACTTTCTTGAATTCTGGATGCTGGTTTGATGCGCATATTATTCCACTCATAATTTAATATACACACCACAGCGTTGACATTGATAGATGGCCTTACAGAACAATTTCTGAAAAAACGTACGTTTAATTCTTTTTACTTCTGAATGCTGACAGGACACTCACTCACCTTTCATTTCTATTGCGCGTTTTTCTAAACATACTGCGAACACCAATTAACGTTACTAACTTTAATATTTACAGCATGATATACCATTAAATGGTAAGGCATTTTAATCTTCGCCTCAACAGTAAGTTCAAATATTCAAAAAATCACATAAGCCATTGGCTAATAAAAAACCGATACCAACAAGATAAAGCCTCCTACCTGTAAGGAGGCTCATAATAAAAGTGAGAATAGTGAGTTGTTATACCGCAGGAGCTGGCTTACCCGAGGCTTTAAGTTCGCCGCCACCATCAGGTATCAAGTGATCGTATTTCTCAGTCAGGTGATCCTGAATTTTCTGATGGTACGCCCCGTTTAATTTATAGAATCGGAAATAAATCACCAATGCAATGACAAAAAAGAAGCTTGGCAAACCAATCATGATGCACTGCATGCCAAAGATAGTGTCAGCACTTTGTTCAATATTAGGAATATAGTTAACCGCAGTTAATGCAATGCCAATAAAGAAAGCAGCAAATGCTGAGCCTGCTTTAACCACTAAGGTTTGTACTGAGAACGCGATACTTTCACAGCGTACACCTAACTTATACTCACCGTAATCAACAGTGTCTGCCACCATGATAACGTTTAGCACCCAAAACAGCGCCGTACCGATTTGCAGTAAAATACCGGCAGTAGAGATCAGCAATACACTCTGTTGATCATATAAGCCGATATAAATAAGAACTAAGCTACCTAAAATCGGAAAACCAGAGGCCCCAGCCCATAACATACGGCGAGAGAAAATTTTCGCTAATTTAGGGAAAAGTACCAGTGTGATTAAGTTAGCCACGCCGGCGTATGCCATGTAATACGGGAACAACTCTTCGTTGCCAACAACGTATGTGAAGTAATACACCGCGAACGCCATAATAATGTTTGTGGCAAGGTTATATGACAACGCCATACAGAGTACGCAACTTAGCTGACTGTTTTTATAGATTAATGACACCATTTTCTTCAGTGACACTTTCTCTTCAGCTTGTTCACTATCGAGTTTATCAGTTGAATAACGCTCTTTTACATTACGCAAGGTAATAAAGGTTGAAAGGGCAAAGCACACAATCAACATTAGACTGAACACCTGAAAACCAAAGCCTTTATCTTCACCACCAAAGTAGTTAATCATAGGCATCGCAATAGCTGCTGTGACTATCCAAGCAAGGCTGGCAAAGAAGCGAGGATAAGGAACGAGCTCTTCACGTTCTCGCTTATCAAGCGTTAATGTGGGTACTAATGACCAAAATGGAATGTCCATTAAGGTATAGGTCATGCCCCACAATATATAGGTAACTGCGGCATAGGCTATCAGCCATGGACCTTCAAAATAGTGCGCGGTAAACAACATATACAGCACAATAGAATTCGTAATTGTGCCTATTAAAATCCAAGGTTTGAATTTGCCCCAACGTGTTCGAGTATTATTCACAACCCAGCCCATAATAGGATCGTTAACAGCATCCCAAATACGTGCGACTAAGAAAATCGTCCCGACAATGCCAGCAGAGATCCCTACAACGTCGGTGTAGTAAAACATGAGGTACATATAAACAATGGTAATGGCAAAATCTTTACCAAATGCGCCAAAACCGTAGCTTAGCTTGGTGTTCATTGAAACACTCATTGCGACTCCTATGGCCCCCTTTCTATTTAAGCGCTTTATCCTCATAAAAAGATAAGGGGGCTAGATTCCATTTAATTCACGTTAATATTGATAATGGTTGGTAATTATTATTTTTAAGGTATTACTGCTTCGCCTTTGCCCTGTATTGGCTAGGCATAGACTCATATACCACACTAATTTTATTGGTGTACCCAAGCAGGCAACCAACCTTCATGCGCAGCAATCAGATCATCAACGAGCGCATAAATTTCATCAATGCCAAGCACTGCAGCTGTGTGTGGATCTAACATTGCAGCATGGTAAATACGGTCGCGGTTCTCTGTCAGAATGGCTTCCGTCAGTAAGGTTTGTACATTCACATTAGTTTGCATTAATGCCGCCAAGTGACTTGGCAATTGCCCAACTTTAGTCGGTTGAATACCATTGGCATCGACTAAACATGCCACTTCCACGCAGCAGCCTTGGGGCAAGTTATCAATCAGGCCATCATTTTTTACGTTGCCGTAAATCACGCTTGGGACACCCGCCCAAATCGCATTCATGATGATACTGGCGTACTCATGCGACTCTTTTACTTCAATACGATCTGCATTTTTAAAATCTTCCAAATCGTGTTTCCACGCTGCGATTTGCTCAACACAACGTTTTGGGTATTCATCTAGCGGCACTTTATAACGTTCGATCAGATCTGGGCGATTTGGCTTAATGAAATATGGCGTGTATTCAGAAAAGTGCTCTGATGACTCAGTAACAAAGTAACCGAGCTTTTTAAACATTTCATAACGGACTAAATTTACGCAACGACCCGCGTGGTGAATACCGGGCTTAGGTGCTTTACCACTTTCAAACGCAGCTAAAAGATCAGGATAAATATCAAGGTACTCGCCCTGCTCTGTTTTCTTTTCTAGTGTGAGGTAGTACGCCATGTGATTGATACCCGCACAAGTAAAGCGTAAATCACGGTAATCGATCTCCAAATCACGCGCCAACTCTTCTGCCGTACCTTGCACTGAATGGCAAAGGCCAACTTGCTTGATGTTAGGGTATTTCGCGTACATAGCCCATGTATTCATCGCCATAGGGTTTACGTAATTCAGCATGGTCGCATCTGGGCAAATTTCAGTCATATCTTCACAAATCTGCCATAAATGCGGGATAGTACGTAACGAACGCATAATACCGCCAGGACCTAAGGTATCAGCAATTGTTTGCTCTAAGCCATGACGTTTACAGACTTCAAAATCTGTCACAGTACATGGTTCGTAACCTCCAATTTGAAAAGCAACTACAACAAAATCCGCACCTTGTAACGCTTCTTTTTGATCAAGGTGACAAGTGATGGTGCCTTCAGCCCCCGCTGATTCCATTAGTTTACTAACAACGATTTGAGATTCCGCTAAGCGAGTCTCATCAATATCCATTAACGCTATTTGTGCATGTTTAAGTGCTGGTTTATGGAAAACATCGCCAAGAATATTCTTAACGAAAATGGTTGAGCCAGCTCCAATGAAAGTGATCTTTGGCGTGTTCATGCGATTTATATCCTTCAATCTCAAGTAACAATAGTTATGTGATGATGAAACATTACACGCCTTCACATTAACTTTTCGTCTCGCTAAATGATGTCGCTATCCTGTTTTCTCCTATTTAGTTTCAGCTGGCGTAAAATATGAGAAAACAGGACAAAATGGTGTAATTTAGTGATGTTTTCGGAGGCCTAAACAATAAAAAATATGAAACTGTTAGCTATCTCTCGCCTTACCATTTATACCTAATGGAAATAATCAGTATGTGATACTTATCCTGAAAGAAATGGAAGAGTCTGATAGAAAAGCCAAAGCATACCATTCTCTAAAGAGCTCACTGACATGAAGCCACATGATAAAGAAGCCCTGCTTATCTCTCCGCAGGAAAACTACTCAACAGAAAGTGTTTCTGTCAGCCCGCTGTCGCTCTATTCCTCGTATGAGAAGATAGACATTGAGCTTAGACGACCGCATGACATGCCTGGCTACCACTGGCACGGGCAAGTAGAAGTAAACATTCCATTTGGTGGGGATGTGGAGTACATAGTGAATGGCAGCCCAGTATTACTTAAAGATGGGCATATTGGTTTATTTTGGGCTTCAGTTCCGCACCGCTTAACGAATATTGGTGAGTGTCGAAATATGGGGATCATTAATATCCCTATCCATCACTTTTTATCTTGGCCGTTAAATAGAGAGTTCGTTAATCAAATTACGCATGGTGCGGTATTACACTCAGATGCTCCTTCATTAGTTAGCGAATTTGAAATCGCTCGATGGGAAAATGAAATGATGCATTTAACCGAGAGCCGCCAACAACTTGCTGCTGATGAAATCAGCTTAATGCTAAAGCGAATATGCCTCGATGGCTGGTCACAAGTATTAACGAGCCGAACAGATAAACCGACACAAAATGGCGTCTCTAAGCATTCGCAGTTTTATGTCAGTCAAATGCTTGAATACATAGCGACACACCATGATACGCCGCTAACAGTAAAGCAAATTGCTGAGCATGTTGGATTACATGCCAACTATGCGATGGGAATTTTCCAGCGCATGATGCAGCTGACTATCAAACAATACATTACCGCCATGCGTATTAACCATGCACGCGCACTATTAAGTGATACTGAAAAGACAATCTTAGATATTTCACTGACCGTAGGTTTTAATTCAAGCAGTCGTTTTTACCAAACCTTTCAGAGCTATCTTGGTGTAACGCCAACTCAGTACCGAAAACTCAGCCGCAACGATCACCGCTGGGCATTAAAAGACAGTAGTCCTATTCATCAGCTAGAAAAAGGGGCCTGCGATGGTAAGCGACCGGTTGGTGTATCAAAATCGTTATAATACCATTAAGAATTTATTTCTTACGATGAAACAAGTAGTCATCAAGGCTGTGTTGCAGATTGAGAAAAGCTAGCCAGCGCCTTAGTGATTTTTTCAATTACAGCATCACATCCTTCAATATTGTGTCTGGTTTGCAAGTATTGCGGATCATTGTAGGTTAACCACACCTGTTGGTTTTCATCTTCACTGACTACCACTTTCTGGGGTAAATCAATGGCAACACTTTGACTACATGCCATCAAAGGTGAGCCTACTTTAGGATTACCAAAGATCACTAACTGAGTTGGACGTAACTTTACCCCAACCTTTTCAGCTCTTTTGGCATGATCGATACGAGCAAAAATAATCATCCCCTTTTCTTGCGCGACGCTCTCGAACCTATCGGCAGTTTCATCCACGCTGAAACCACTTTTAAGCATAATTAGTCCATTATCAGCATTTGCGGTTGTCGTTAGCACTAGAGCAAGTACGCCACCTAGAAAGTATTTCACCAGCATACAGCCTCCATATCTCAAATGATGAATTATAAAGAATAGTGAAAGCATAGAAGCGAACGATTAAATAACCAAAGTCAAATCATGCAGTGAGCAAAAGCACTATGGTTTATGGCGATTCTTCCATTAACAATTTAATGCCAAGCCCCACTAACACCACAGCTGTGACACCTTCCATCCAGTGCATAAAGCGTGCATTTTTAAGAAGGTTTTTGGCTGAGTTCAATATACTAGCCAAGCCACATTGCCATACCATAGCAATAATGAAGTGAATCGAAGCCATTAGCATTGACTGCCATAAGGGTGATCCTTCTGGGTTTACAAACTGGGGAAGAAACGCAAGATAGAATACCGCTGTTTTAGGGTTTAAAACATTCGACAAGAAGCCTTCACGCAAAGACCGTTTCGCGCTATAAGTGCCTTGTACCAACTCCCCAATTTCAATGCATCCTTTATTTTTCACCATAGCCCGTAAACTACTTACCCCTAACCAAATCAGGTATGTAGCCCCCACCATCTTGACCATCTGAAATAGTTCTGCTGATTGCGCCAAAATAGCAGAAATTCCAACTGCAGAAAAAAAAGCATGGACAAAAAGCCCACTACAAATACCAAAACTTGTCATGCAACCGTCGGCCAACCCCGAGCGGCTGGTGTTACGAATGACCAATGCGGTATCTAACCCTGGAGTCAGCGTTAAAATGGTGATGGCAATTAGAAATGCCTCAACGTTTAGGATATCCATATCTTTTCATCTTGATGCTGTGTGTCATATTTCAACATCAATACCGCCAAATGAACTGATTAGCAAGCGTCAATAGCGCCTGAATACACACCAATATGCCACTCACCTCATATTGCTTGCCTTTTTATAGAACAAAGCTAAGTTGTTGAATAAACGTACTCATTCATTACAAGTCACGAATATAAAAAACAACGCGATTATTAATTTACTCTATGAGTATTTTATGATGCTAAAAGCGGGCATACCATTTTTTGCTTTTACTCAATCGTATTATTATCAATTGTTAATTAAAACATCTAGTATCTTATAAAAGACCAATATAATATGATTTCGATTCAATAACACAAAGTGAAAATTAACGCCTCACCACGAAGTTATTAACATTCAATTTACGAATGAAAACAACAAGGAAAATCCAGTATTTATCATTACTAATGTGAAGTGACACTTTACTATTTTTGAAAGTTCAAATTATTGATACTCAAGTTTTCATATTTATACCTCAGCGATAAAACAGTAGATTTACGGTACATCCCCCTTAATAAAAGCCATTAAAACAACTATACTCACCTTCGTTAACTAAGAGCGGCATATATACGATAAAGTTTTAATGTAATCGATTAGAAATTAAAACTTATAATCCAGCTTATCGATAAATAGTTATATACACCCTCATAATTAAAATTTGAATCAAGATCACAAGAATAAGGATATCTTGTGATAACACCAAGGACGAAATAGATAAGAAACAGGCATAGTAAATGAATAACTCCGCAACGTACTTGCTCGCTGCGTTAAGAGAAAAAATTAAAGAAAAAGGAATTTGTTATGCTGAACTATCGATTGGTACGGGGATCCCCCTTTCGACAATAAAAAGACAGCTGCATAACACTGCATTAGGGCTTGATAAGATACTCTATTATGCGAGTCATTTAGATACCGATCTGGTTGAACTATCGCAACGAGGCCGGCAGTTACAGCTTGAAAACGAACAGTTTATAACAGATGTGAATAGTGATATTTTCCATCAGTTTCCTCACCTTTTCGACTTTTTATATTTACTTCGTCGTAATGAGTGGACATTGGAAGAGATCACCCAAAAGTACACCCTGAGTTCAACTTCTATAACCCTATACTTGCGGGCATTAGAAATGATGGACTACGTAGTGCTTAAAGGTGAACACCAGTACCAGTTTAAAGATAAAGGGCGTTTTATTTTTGAAGAAGGCTCAAAGCTAGATACATTATTTGCCGAAAGATTTCGTAAAGAATCATTTAGCCATAAAATACGTCCTCCTATTTGTATTGGAAGAATTGCAATTACAGAAGATCAAGAGGAAAAACTCGCTACGGAGGTATATAACAAACTTATAGAATTTGATGTTCAAAATAAAATGGGTGAAAACAAAGAAACATTGAAAAATGTACTTATGACATTTACTCCAGGTAATCAGATATTTCTATCTGACACTATCCCTAATGTAGATGGTGAATTACTAAAAGCAATTTCGTTCGCCAAAGAATTAGAATAAAAATATAAAAAATAAAGAGAATCCTATTTACTCTGGATGGATTCTCACACTTAAAATTCGCTTATTTATCTAAGCAAAAATTATAACGTAAATAATAGGAAAATAGTATGTTTAATAAAAGCACACTTGCTATTGTAATCGGGGCTTCAATTTTACTTTCTGGCTGTAATTCTAGTAACGATGATAACAGCGGTAGCGGCTTCACTCTACCTGTTGCACCTACATCTGAATTTACCAATGTCATCGATCGTACGGGCAATCCAACACATCTTCGTGATTACGATGTTTACTCGAACCTAAAATACAATGCATTAATTGATAATGGCGCATGGCATGGTCACTTACTGCCTGAAGATGCTGCTGGTTACGGCACTTTTGGTGGCATCATGCAAGTGACGCAGGAATATGCACATTTCATGTCTGGTGAAACATTCGACAAACTCACAATTACAGATAAAAACACAGGAACAACCTATAACCTGTCGAATGCTAAAGCGAAGGTTTATTCCATTCCCGGCGCTTTAGTTCAAGTATTAGAATTGGATGACATTCATGTCCAAATGGTTCTACGCTTTGTCACTAATCGCTCTTCGTTGGTTGAAACTAAGATCACCAACTTGACCAAGAATGACATGGATCTTTCACTAGAGTGGGATGGCGAACTAGTTAAATACGCGCGTTCTGGTGAAAAGTATGAAAATAAAACGGTTGCTGAATACTACCCAGAATACAAACGCCAAATTTCGGCGATTGATAATGGCATCAAAATTAATTTCGGTGATATGAAAAACAACTGGGCAATTCGTAGCGATGCTGATGCCGAGTTCCGTATTACACGGTCGTTAAAAACGCGTACTATCGCCAATGAGACATCATTTACGTCTTACTCTGAAACACAGGTGCCATCTAAAAAAACAACCACTTTCTATACCGCCTACTCTAACTTGCACAATGCTAAAGAAGTCGCATCTGAGATCGTTAAACTTCAAGACGTTTTGGCAACACCCACTAGCTACATGAATGCTTCAAAAAAACGTTGGGATGGTTATTTAACCAATGGGTTAACCAATAAAGATGCAACACCAGAGCAAGCCCGTGTCGCAGTAAAAGCCATGATGACCCTAAATGGTAACTGGCGTTCAGCGGCGGGTGATATTAAGCAAGCAACGGTGACACCTTCCGTCACTGCTCGCTGGTTCTCTGGTAACTTAACCTGGCCTTGGGATTCATGGAAACAAGCGTATGCGATGGCTCACTTTAACCCAGATGTTGCCATGGATAACATTCGAACTGTTTTCCAAGAGCAAATTCAAGCTAACGATAAAATTCGCCCACAAGATAAAGGTTACTTACTTGATGTATTGACCTACACCAAACCAACGACACGTGGTGGTGCAGGCTCTGAAAACTGGAACGAGCGCAATACTAAACCATCGCTAGCCGCTTGGTCTGTCATGGAGGTTTACCATGCGTTGGCAAATGACTTTGACCGTAAACAAGATGCGCAAGCTTTCATTGATGAGATCTATCCAAAACTAGTGGCATACCATGATTGGTGGCTATCGAACCGCGACCACAACCAAAATGGTGTCCCTGAGTACGGTGCGGCGGTTGATCCTGCCCATAATACACCTGAAGGCATAATGTACGTATGGGTAGAAACTAAAGATCCTAACTTCACAACGATTATTCCTGCCGAAGACATCATCAAAAAAGACGGTGACCACTATCAAGTGAAAGGTATGGCTTCTTACAACAAGATTCTGGATCAGGTTGATTACATGAACCTTGAAGTGGGCGCACAAGAAGCGGCAGGTTGGGAATCAGGTATGGATAACGCTGCGCGCTTCGGCTTTATCTACAATATTCATGACATGAACAAACAAGCGACTGACATCAATAACCCTGACAAGAATGTTGATCAGCTAGGCCGCTATGCCGCCACTGCGCATGGTTTTGATAACAGCATGGCGTTAACTAATGGCGCATGGGATTACACCAATAAAGATGCGGCTAACCTAGCTAAACTCAAACTGGCGAAGAAAGATTGGGAAGTACGCTTTGCAGAGAACCGTGCCAATAAGAACGATCCAGCAGGTCAACTACTTGGCTTCTCCATGCTGCAAGAATCTGTCGATCAAGCCTCTTACATGTACTCAGACAACAAGTACCTCGCTGAAATGGCTGGCTTAGTGTCTGATGGCATCGTAGGTAAAGATCGAGCGCAAGAGTTCTTAGATGGTGCAAGTAAAATTAAAACCTACATTAACCAATGTATGTTTGATGAGGGTACTGGCTTCTTCTACGACATTCATCTTAATGTTGAAGCAGATGGTACAACCCCAGCCCCATTAGCCAATGGCTGTGCAGGCGAACCTATTGTTGCTCGTGGCCGAGGCCCTGAAGGCTGGTCGCCCCTCTTCAATGGTGCAGCTACACAAGACCATGCCGATAAAGTTATTGCGGTGATGCGTGATCAAGACGAATTCAATACGCCAGATAAATTCCAAAATAAAGGGGTGCCTTTACCAACTGCTTCACAAACAAACCCAGCTTACGGCAAGGATGTATACTGGCGTGGGCGTGTATGGCTAGACCAAGTGTACTTTGGCTTCCGCGCTATGGATAACTATGGTTATAAACAAGAAGCGATTACGATGGCCAACGAACTATTTAATAACGCGGAAGGGATGACAGGCAACATGCCGATTCGTGAAAACTACAACCCAGAAACGGGCGCGGTACAAGGTGCATCGAACTTCTCTTGGTCTGCCGCTCACTTATACATGATGTATAACGTTTTCTTCACCAAATAAGTATTCACTATAGATCAACCAATATCATGGGCTTTAGATCCCCCCTAACCTAACAGCCTAAATGATACAAACCAAAGCCGACGCTGGTTCATTCGTGTCGGCTTTTCTTCGTAGTCCATTCCCCTTTTGTGACTCACAGCTAATTGTATAGATAACAAGCAAAACCAACCTTACCTTAAACGCATATTGTTGCTGACAACTTTATATATTGAACCATATCAACCTTTTTAATATGCGTAAGAGTGATATGACATCATGACGTGTATCATTCCAAGCTTAAATCAGCGTGTAGATAAAACACATAAATCAAAGCACCTACTGGGTACTCCCTAGAAATACACGTTGTGATGATATTGGTTAGGATTTTTATGGCTTCTAAAGCATAAGGAACAGGTTAGGTTCATGAAAAAAATAATATTAATTGCAGTTTGCATCATGTTTGCAATTGCAGCGATAGCGAGTGTCTCTTCAACATCTTATATCTCCCATCAAGAAATCGATAAAATCATACTGAAAAAGTCGCAAGCACAAGCTGAGCTACTGGCTAAAAACGTCGAATATATCTTGAGTTCATCTTCACAGCCTGTCGAAGATTTACAGCAATTTGTACTGTCACTAAATAGTCGCTCAGACATTAGTTATGCCGTTGTTATTGATAAAAATGTTCAGGCGATTGCGCACAGTGATATAGAAAAACTCAATAAAGTCTATAACGATAGCTATACCGTTGATGGCGCGACACGCGGCAAACCACAGTATTCGAAATGGTATGCCGATGTTCAAAAGGTATGGGTATACGACATTTTATCCCCTGTTTATGTCAACGGTGGACTATACGGTACATTTGATATCGGTATTCCTATCACAGAGGTGAGTGACGCAGCTAAAGGCATCGTAATGAGTCAGCTCGTGGTTATTCTTGGTATTTTCTTCATCTGTGGCTGTGTACTGATGTGGCTATTAGGCAAACTACTACGCCCACTTTCAGGCTTACAACACGCGCTAGAAAACATCTCTAAAGGCGATGGTGATCTAACAATTCGCTTACCTGTTAATGGCAATGACGAGATTGCCCATATCTCAACCGCCTTTAACACTTTTGTTATCAAAATTAATGAGATCATTGCACAAGTTGCAAATACTGGTGTCGATCTGGGTCATTCCGCAACGGATCTACGTAGCCAATCCCAACAGGCATTAGCACGCGGTCAAGATCAAAGCGAGCAGTCATTGTTAGTTGTTACGTCAATGAACGAGATGATCGCAACAATCGCAGAGATTTCCCAAAATGCGAGTGGTGCGGCCGAGTCCGCTGAAAAAGCGAATATCGAAACCCAGAATGGGCATAAGATATTGCAAGAAGCCACCAGCACAATCACGAGTCTTGCAAATCAAATCAATGATACTTCAGGGGTCATTACCTCTCTTGCCGATAGAACACAGTCTATTGGATCTATCCTAGAAGTAATTCGTGGTATTTCAGAGCAAACAAACCTCTTGGCACTCAATGCTGCAATTGAAGCCGCTCGCGCAGGTGAAGCTGGACGAGGCTTCGCTGTTGTTGCTGATGAAGTAAGAAACCTCGCCACTAAAACGGCACAATCGACAAATGAAATTCAAACCATGATTGATCAGCTTCAAGACGAAGCTAAGAATGCGGTTGATGCGATGGATAGCAGTAAGTCACTCACCATTGAAGGTTCACAGGCGACGGAAAAAGCCCAGCAGGCTCTAGAGAGCATTTCGGCACAAGTGATGGCAATACTAGATATGAATACCCAAGTAGCCACTGCGACTGAACAACAAACCAGCGTGGCAAATGAGATCAACCTAAATATGGATACAGTTGATAGCTCGGTAAAACTCGGGCTAACAGCAAGCCAAGAGCTCGAACTCTCTAGCCAAAAACTGGCCGATCTAGCGAAAACACTCGATCACCATGTTGGTGCTTTTAAAATCAACCAGTAAGTATTAACAGTAACTTAAACTTCAGCCTCCCGTTTTTGTTTTCGCGGGAGGCTTTTCTCCAGAGATATTATCTCCAGGTACTTTTCCTCTCGGAGCTTTACTTATAGAGACTTTCTCGCCGTTGCAAGTAACGTACTCCCACCACCATAAAAATAACCTTACTTAGATAAAAACTACACAGGCATAAAACACTTGAGTATCAGGCAATATAAAATCACAATAACTGTACATTTTAGGGTTCACGTAAGTAGCTATTCATGAATAAACAGCTCACCAGTGGCATATTGGGTGGTTTAATTCCCGTTTTGGGTCTTATTTTATTATTGGCTGGAGGCTCACACTTCCCTGTTATTGAGTGGCCATTTGAAGCATACCAAGGCTTGGTCTTTAGCTTAGTGTGGGGACTCGGTATTTCTCAGTACCTTGCGTATTTTATCTCTGCCATGTTGTTTATAACGCTGTTTGCTGTTGGCTACGCGGTGGGTTGTAAGCTCTATCGTCAGCTGCGCCACTAACGATAAACACCTAATTGCCCCTAATACGGGCAATTTCATTCTCTGAAATCCCAAGTGATTCCAAGAAACGTTGATGTTCTGTCGGCTCCAACTCTTCAAACTTTTTGTGCCACGTTGTCATATCTTCTTCAGTAAAGCCCGCAGCTTTCATAATGTTCACCCAGCGCGCTTTGGTAACCTTATTATCGGTTAAAAGAGCGGGTTCCTGCAGCAAGCCAACAATGGCCTTTTGTTGCGCCCGTAAGTTCTGAATTTCTCGCTCAAGCTCATTAAAGTGATCTTTCATAATTTGCGCTTGCGACTTGCCCTTTTGAGCTAACAAGGTTCGAATACTTGCAACAGGCAGCCCGTATGACCGATATGAGGTGATCGCTTTTAAGCGTTCAACTTCTTTTTCGCCATACCAGCGATAGCCATTATCAGCACGATAAGCGGGAAACAAAATCTCTTCACGTTCGTAATAAAGAATAGTCGCGCGCGAAATCCCGCACTTTCGAGCCAGTTGAGTTACAGTTAGCATAGATTCACCATTTATTATCCGGCTGAGTAATATCAACCCTAAACCTATAGACGGGTCAAGGCTAACTTTCTCCATTAACTTACAAAGGTAACAACTCACCATACCCGATCACGGAAGCATTGCTTTTATGATGCCTTTCGCTATGGTGTTAACTCACAATTTAAAATCATTAGGTTAGGTATAAACGCCGTGTATCTAATGAGTAAGGAAACATATAACAAGGAGCTGTTATTCATGCCAAACACAACATGGCTTTCGGATATTAGGTTACAGGGTAACAATATTACTCTAGTGCCCCTGAAAAAAGAGCATGCTAAAGCGCTTGTTCAAGCGGCATCTGATGGTGAGCTTTGGAATTTATGGTATACATCCATACCCAATGAGGAAAAGGTTGATGCTTATATAGAAACAGCGCTGTCAGAAAAAAAACAAGGCCGTTCACTACCCTTTGTCGTTATCAATAATCAGACTCAAGAGGTTATAGGCACGACTCGTTATTGCAACGCTGATTGCACGAATCATCGCGTTGAAATAGGTTACACATGGTATGCAAAACGTTATCAACGCACAGCGGTAAACACCGAGTGCAAATACCTATTACTGACTTATGCTTTCGAAAATTTATCTGCCATCGCGGTTCAATTTTGCACTCACTGGCATAATCAAGCCTCACGTAATGCCATCGCACGCTTAGGTGCTAAGCAAGATGGAGTTATTCGCAATCATCAAAAGATGCCAAATGGTAGTTACCGAGACACGGTTGTTTTTTCTATCATTGAAAGCGAATGGCTCGCTGTTAAAGCAAACCTAACATTCAAGCTTCAATTGTCTTCATAACAAAGAAGGCCACTGTCGGCTGGCATACACACGAGGGATCAACAATGGATTATGACCAATACAATGCTTTTTGTCGTGCATTACCAGCAACGACCTATGTTGTGCAATGGAATAACTCTCACGTATGGAAAGTCGGTGGAAAAGTCTTTGCCATTGGCGGGTTAGGACCAGACGATGCACCTGCCTTTATATTTAAAACGTCTGATCAGAATTATCATTACCTGAGTGAGCACCCCGGTTATAAACCAGCGCCTTACTTTGCATCACGCGGGATGAAATGGATACAACACTTTGCAAGTTCAGCGCAGACGGATGAAGAACTCATGTATTACCTGACCGAGTCTCACCGAATTGTTTCCTTAGGGCTGACAAAGAAATTGCAAAAAGAGCTGAACTTAAATCAAGTGTGATTGCTATCATTCAACAGCTATTCGTACAGTAAAAAGCCAGTGATTCGTCACTGGCTTTTTGTTGCTATCGGCGAGAAAACAGAGTTTCTTAACAAATACTGCCCTATTTTACGTTAGGGTTTTGTCCCAATACGGTTTCAGCAGCTTGTGCATTATCAAACATTGTAAAGTTGTACTGTTCAATTTCCCATGTATCGGCACGATCTAGCGTCCATGTTTGGTTCGCTTGGTCGGTGTAAATTGTCCATAACGTTGGGAATACATCATTCACATGTGGGTCGATACGGTCGTAGCCAGAGAACACATTATTAGCAACTGCTTTGATGCTCAGTGCTGCTTTTGCTGGGTCTTTGACATCTCGAGCATACAAGTCTTCAACAATTTCTTTGGCGCGAAGACGTCTGTCGTATGAACGGATACTGGCGTCCGCTTTCGTGCCCTCTTTGTCCATGATTAAATGCGTGCTGAACTCAGGATCATTCGACATGAACTGTACACCAGGCGCGGTTTCATACGTGCCTTCATAGATTTTTTGCTCACCCTTCACATACTCAATAACCGCACTCTTGCCCGATGCATCTGTAATTTGATAATGAACTGGGGCTGAAATACATTCATTGGCATGACCCGGTAAATCACAAATTTTCTGGTCAATCACATCAATGCTACGCAGCGCTTCGAGTGCTTCATCGGTTGTGGCAAAGTTATCAACCACGAAGCGTGGCACTTCACCTGCACTCACATCTGGAACCCCAGCTTTACCCGCTGGAAACTCAGTGTAATCTTTACCTAGATACAAGATACGCGCTACAAGCCCTTTTTCATTCATCGCTTCAGCCACAATCCCAGGGTTAAAAGATTTAATCTGCATAGAGGCATACTTAGATTTACTTGTGACACCATCTTTTGTATCGGCATACTGATTTTCAATACCTCGTCCTTTACCGACAACTTCTGCTTGATCTTGACCAGTCCAATCCATAGTACGGACTGTCATGCTAACATCACCATTATTGTAAATAGCCGATGTACATGCTGTTGCTATGCTTGCCATACCCATGGTTGATGCTGCAATTAACGTCGCGATAATAGTTTTTGATGCTTTCATAATCTTATCCTCATCAGAATTCGACTGGTTATCTCGGTGAGATATTCAATGTTGAATATTGGTTGAGTACCCCGTTTCGTTGGCATTGATATTACTCGCCTGATGAAAACAGCACCAACAAGCAGCTGTAAGTCAGACTTACAGGATGAAAGCTTCATTTTGGATAAATAATGCATATAAGCCATACCGTTATGGCCTTACTATTACGATATAAACCTTCTGCTATATGAAAGGTTTTTTATGCTACTATCTCTTTGGTTTCTATGGACTAATAACCAAAATATTCACAAGGAGCGTGAGTTTGGGGAAATATATTGCGATCTTTTTATCTCTGTTTTCATTCAATTCGTTCGCTGAGGATAAACCACTCACTACACCCACTTGTTTACCAGAAGCTGTGTTAACAACGCCTATCACTTTGTTTTTAACCGAATCAATTAAGGCGCAATATGCCCCCTTTGTTATTGAAGGCCACATAAAGAGTTGGTTGGAACATTCCAATACCGTCATGCGTAATTCTTGCATTCCCATGAAACGGACCTTAAAAGAGGTGGTGTACATCAGTGAATTACTCGATATCAACTTCCAAGATATCTATGCTGTGCATGATCTCCTCGCCTATTACTATCCAGATAGAATAAAATCGCTGCAGCAAAACCAATCACATCATCACGTATACCCTTATTACGGCGTAGTATTCAGCACGCGGAATTCAACGTTCAATCCCGATAAATGCGGACAAACAGACGTTACACTCTATCCTCAATTTTTCGTGCTAGATATAAACTGTCCCAAAACCGTGTTAGAACATGAATTAGGCCACTTAGCATGGGCAAATCACGATATCGATACACTCTCAGATCAGACTGAAGGCTACCTATTCGATTTAGCAACTTGGTTACCTGTTGGGCTCCATTCTAAAATAAAACAATACGCCTATGGTTATCGCTGCGGAGGTAAAGGCACAGTGATGTCTTACGCGGATGAATTACACCCCTTCTACTCCAGCCCTTCTATCGCTTTCGATGGCATAGCGTGTGGCAATGATGTATATGCCGATAATGCTCGAGTACTAAGAGAATACGCAGAAGCAAAACTAGAAATAACAAATTGAGTCAATAATATGCAGCGAATTATCACACTCATTGAAAAGGATCAATTACGGCAAGAGGCGCTTCATTGTGTATCGCTACTAGCACTTCCACAATGTTATTTAGCCGCTGGCTTTGTCCGAAATTTAGTCTGGGATCACCTGCATCCCGAAAAACCGATAACAACCCCGCTCAATGATCTGGATGTTATTTATTTCGACCCAACTGAAAGCGATCCAAGCAGAGATATTGCGCTTGAGCAACAACTCTCAGACATGATGCCAAATCAAAATTGGCAAGTGCGAAATCAAGCAAGGATGCACGGCTATAATGGCGATCGCCCGTATTTAAGTACACTAGATGCCATGCGTTTTTGGCCAGAAAAAGAAACAGCCATTGCCATTAGAAAAGTGCCAACGACAGCTGGCAGAGGTGGTTACCAAGGGATAAGTGCTTTTGGTGTAGATTCTTTATTTGACCTCAAGATCACCCATAATCCTAGGCGTTCACGCGCACTCTTCGAGCAACGAATCCAAGCAAAACAATGGGTAGTCCATTGGCCTAAACTCACAATTGGAAGTTTCAGTGATGCACTATGATAAAAAATACATGTTACGGGCGCTTGAGCTATCACGACAAGCGCTACCGCAATGTCGCCCCAACCCTCCCGTTGGCTGTGTGCTGGTAAAAAATGGGAGCATCATTAGCGAAGGTTATACGCAACCACCCGGTCAGCACCATGCTGAAGCACATGCTATCGCGTTATACTTAGAGAATACGTCAGCCAACTTTAGTGATGTAACCGCTTATGTCACTCTTGAACCCTGCTCTTTTGTGGGACGAACACCTGCTTGCGCTGACACCCTTGCGACCTTAGGTTTTAAGCGTGTGGTTGTTGCCCTTATCGATCCAGATCCGCGAAACAGCGGAAAAGGCCTAGCTCGACTTCAGAAAGCAAACATTCAAGTTGATGTCGGCATAGCAGAAAGCCAAGTAAAAGCATTTATTAACCAATATCTCATTAAGAATTAATAAATAAGCATTCATTTGTTAAGCAACCTCTATTTCAAGGAAGAACATGACACCAAATCAACAAGCAATGATAGATGCCTATCTAGTACAGTTAACGCCAACCGAACGTGCTGCAATCCCTCAAATTATTGCTGAGTATTTTTGTGCCGATGAGTACAATGCCAATGAGTGCGCTCGTTTGATCAATAAGGGTATTAAACGCGCATCCTGTAGCCTGAAAGCTGGCTATGACATTGAAAATGATCCACTACCACAAGTTGGTAACTTAACCCTTGTTTTAAACTGGGCTGAAGACCCCGTATGTATAGTACGACTCACTGAGGTATCCACCAGCCCTTTTAATCGAGTCTCGCGGGAATTTGCGGAATCAGAAGGCGAAGGAGATGGTAGCTACGAATGGTGGCGTCAGGCTCACATCGACTTTTTCACGCATTATGCCGCCCAAATAGGTGCGACTTTTAATGAAGAGTCAGAACTTGTACTCGAACGCTTTGAAAAAGTCTTCCCGTTATAGCAACATCGTTAGCTCAATCATTATTACAGCAATAAAGAGAGAGACTTTATAACCATGCACTATCATCAAGTTCCATCGGATCAAGTCCCTTTATCCTTGTTGCTCGAAGCCGATCCATCAGAAATTAGTATTCAAGGCTACTTATCTAACGCTTGGTGCTTTGTAGCAACTGAGAATACTGATATACGCGCAGCCTGTATTGTGTCACCAAAAAAATCTAAGCAGCGACAAGACATGTCTACTCTCGTTGAAATATTCAATGTTTCTGTACAGCCTGAATATCAACAGCAAGGCATCGGATCCAAACTGCTGGCATTTTCCATCAATGCGCTCAAAGAAAAAGGGGTAAAGAGGATTGAGCTCGGTACAGGTGCCTTTGGGTACCAGCTCACCTATTACCACCGATTAGGTTTTAGAATTGATAAAGTAGTTAAAGACCACTTTATTACACACTACCCAGATCCAATCATTGAAAATGGTATTCAGCATAAAGATATGCTGAGACTGTATTTAGATCTTTAATACTGATAGAAGGCTGGCAACGGAATGGCAGTAACAATGAGGCGAATAAACGTTGTAGGGACCAGTGGCAGTGGTAAATCAACATTCTCAAAGCATTTAGCTGGAAAGTTGTCTTGCCCTTATTACGAAATGGACAGTTTGTTTTGGAAAGCAAACTGGCAGGAATCAACAGATGAAGAGTTCTTTGAGGCTTTATCGCAAGTCACATCAAATGAACACTGGGTATTAGATGGAAACTATAACCGAACAGTTCCGATAAAGTGGCACAAGGTAGATACTGTTATTTGGATTGATTACTCTTTAGGCCGCACTCTATACCAAGCAGTAAAGCGCGCTGTTTATCGCATTATTAGCCAAAAAGAACTCTGGCCAAACACCGGCAATAAAGAAAGCTTGAAAAAAGTACTAGCCAGTAAAGATTCAATATTACTCTGGACACTCAAAACATATCACACTAACAAGATTCGCTACCAAAGCATCATGACTGACGAGCAATATTCGCACATTCAGTTTGTAAGAATTACATCCCCCAAAGAAGCAAAGCAATTTATCGAAAATATCATAGCATGAAGATAATAAAGTAGAGCTAGGTTTCTTGTATATATAACCTAGCTCTAAAGCAAATAACACAAGCTATAATTTACGACCTAAGCGTTTTTCTACTTGTTTTTTCTCCCAATCAGCACCGAAGAAATTCATTATCTCAAATGCACTTAAAGCATGAGATACAATACCGATACCCCAGCCCATTGCTGGCCACCATGCCCAGATATAACTAGCGTCAGTGATAAAGTTTATAACAAACAGCATACTAATCACGAGTACATAAGTGACTAAGTGGGAATAAAAACCTTTAATCTCTCTGACCTGAGCAAGTACTTTACTTTCTTCATCAGAGATACTTATATCACTATGCATCTCAGCATGCTTGATGTCAGAGTCATTCCTATTCATATCGTTCATATCTGGCTCCTGTTGTAAATCCGTTACTTGAACTTCAAACACAGCAGCGAGAGATTTTAAAGATTCAAGGCCAGCCTTATGCCCTCGTTCAATACGTTGAATGGTTCTCACACTCAACCCACTGATTTGCGACAAGTGTTCCTGAGACCAGCCTCGTTGTAATCTTAATTTCCTAACTATCATCGCCAACTCCCTCTGCTGTTTCGGTGAAGATTAGCCCTTCAGGCCAATATTAGTAACGTCACGAGCACGACACAAACATGACAAACCTTATTTATCAACAACTTAAATCAAATGCAATCAACCCAATATCGTGCGATAGGATATGGAAACACCTTGCCATGGACAATTTTATCGAACCGCCCGCCATTACTTTCAATAACACGACGCGATGCAAGGTTGTCTTCGTTGGCTGTAATCAATGCAGAATGAATACCTAATGCCTTGGCTTTGGGTAGCGCAAGTTTCAGCATGGTCCTGCCATTGCCTTGCTGCCTGAATGAAGGTGCTACATCATAGCCAATATGGCCTGCTTCTAAGGCAAGAAATTCGTTGTCTATATTATGGCGAACACGAATCGCACCTAATATCGACTTATTATCATTCACTAGCCAATAGTGATTACAAGGCACATACCCTTCGCGCAGATTCACACCGTTCGCTTCATCAAGAAGACTCTGAACATAAGCAGCGAAATCTTGTTTCCCTGCGATATAAAACTCTGCATTTTCATGATCATTAACCTGAAAGTCGTCATAAAAATCAGAGAATGCGCTTTCAAATTTATCTGAAGGTGAAATTAATTCCATTTACTCTCTCCTGCCATGCTTATCTCATGGCCTACAAATATACGCTTATATTACTAACGTATTTATACCATGAAAATAAGTTTATAGTGAAAGACAGTTTGTTTTAATCTATTCACAAATAAACATAAATTTAATGCGCTATGGGTATTGATTCATTAGTCCCTAGATTCCGAACTTCGCGCTTCGTAAAGATTTCCATGCCAATATTGGTTTAATGACATGCCAGTAAACGACAATGCAACCATAAACAAGTAAAACGTATAGTACAATATCTGAAATTAACTGATGAGTTTCATGACTCCATGGGTTATTCCAGTCTTCAGTAAAAATCATGACAATAGTGGCAAAAAATGTTGTCGAATACGCAATCATTATATGCATTGCGACAAAAAGTGAATGCTTTAAAACAGTAAACTTCATAAAAACATATTCTTTAATAGATTTTGTTTTTTATAATTACTCATTAATAGACACATAAAACCATACCCAATAAAGCATAACGCTTTTTAGGTATATAAAATAAAAAATGAGAATTACAAATCCAGAAAGACCAGAGGATAATATAATAGAAGTTTTGCCGTAATGCGAGTGTAGATTCATATTAATGGTGAATAGTTAAAGTAACACTATGTACCCAATTGGAAAAGAGAGACTGGCATGTAAGCGGAACGTAATAGAATTAAATTAGATATGATCTTAGACTGATGAAATATTGCGCTTAATCGCAATTAAAACTCAATATTTCACCAAATTAGCGACTATAAAGATGAATACGTTAACCTGCACGACTTCCATTTGGCATCGGTGTTTCTGGCATTGCTAAACACGGTAACTGCTTATCAGCATAACCAATATCGAACAGCATCCCCTGCGATACTTCTCCTGCCATTTTTTGCTCAGGAAGATTAACAACAAACAGCGCCTGCTTGCCTTCAATTTCAGACGGGTTTTCACGCTCTTGCTTGATACCAGCAAGAATAGTGCGTGTATGATCGCCGAAATCTACCGTCAACTTCATCAGTTTTTTGGATTTTTCTACATCTGTGACTGCGGTTATTGTGCCAACACGAATATCGAGCTTTTCAAAATCACTGAATGCGATAAGTTCTTTTATGGGTGCAGGTGTCATTTTTCTCTCCTATACGCTGAAAAGTCTGTTCATTCTAACAAAAAAACACTGTGTTAAGCGTGATCATCGTGACTCCTTTCATCATCAAGTTTCACCTGCCAAAGTCTTTTATACACCAAAGACATACAGTGCTACAGTTAGGAATACTCATTACTCAGTCAGTCGTTACATGAATTTCAGCCTAGAGCAACTTGATGCTTTCGTTACCGTTTACGAGCAAGCATCTTTCAGCAAAGCCGCTACTAAACTCAATAAACACCGCACTACTATTGGTCAGGTCATCTCGAATTTAGAGGATCAACTCGCCATCAAAGTCTTCGATCGAGTTGGCCGTTCGGTCAAACCAACCGAAGATGGTGAACTCCTTTATCGCTATGCAAAACAAGCCATCGAGCAAGCACGGACTTTTGATCGTGTGGCATTAAGCCTTTCTTATGGCGGGCTTGAATCGGTCACCATTGCGTACTGCAGCTTTTTACCCAATAAGGTGCTAACCGACATTCGTGCCAATCTTGCAAAAGCATTCCCCTCTATGCGAGTTAACTTTATCGTTCGGACTAAGCCTGAAATAAAGAAAGGGATTCAAGATGGCTCCATTCACTTTGGGATGGTGAATGTTCACCATAGCACGCTGATTAACAGCATCGATTACACCCTTCTAAACCACATTTCTTTTGCACCCTTTGTTGGCAAAAGCCACCCTATATCCGCCATACCGACTGCCGAGCAGTATGGAGCATTAAAAACAAGCCGTCAGTTTGTCCTAAAATCATTAATTGACGATGAGATGGGTGAAAAAGTGATTCTATCCCCCAACTACGAAGTCATAGATCAGCTGTCATTGATCGTGAGATTTGTCGAACAAGGGCTTGGTTGGTCAGTGCTTCCAACCAAAATTATTCATTCCGAATACATCAGTGAACACTTAGTCAAACTACCGGCTGAGCAGCTAAAAGACGACTTGAAGATCCCTCTCGCACTTTGGTGCCCACATTCAAAACAAATCACCAAAGTAAAAGAAAATATTATCGCTACAATAGCGCAATACACACAATAATTACGACTATCTCCATAGCTAGCCTCCTTTTGATGGATCTGATCCATCAAAAGCGATTACGAGCCGCTAAGTCCTCCCTCTATCATTGAGCACCTTTCAATAACTACGTTGATCCGCCCAAAGGTGACAAAAATTATGATGCCGCATGAAATTGCATTAGGTGAAGTGTATATCCCGCCACTTCTATTAGTTGTCATCATCGCTTATGCACTGGCGAGTTTTGCCTTTTTTATTGCTGGCAAGCTTGGGTTGTACCGCTTCATAGCTTTTCCCGTTATTGCCGAACTGTGCTTAATGGTTATTTTTGTCAACGCCATCAGTAAATACATCACGATTTTTTAAGAGAATTATTCAATGCTAAAACGTTACTTACTCACCCTTATTTTAGTGGTGACGGCTTCGGTGATCCTCTATTCACATTACCTCACTTATACACAAAACCCTTGGACACGCGATGGACAAGTCCGTGCATATGTCATCCAAATCACACCACGTGTAACGGGGCAAATTAAAAAAATGTACATTGAAGATAATGCACAAGTTAAAAAAGGTGAGGTGTTATTTGAAATTGATGACAGCGTATACAAAAACAACCTAAACAAAGCCCTTGCAAGCCAAAAGCAGGCTATCGCTTTATTAAATAAAGCCAAAAATGAAGAACGTCGTTCACTGAATTTAATCAAACGTACACCAGGCGCTATCCCTACACTAACGCTGAATAACTTACACAATGCCGTCGAAACCGCACAAGCCAGTGTTTTTGCGGCAGATGCGCAAATCGATGCTGCTCAGTTAGATCTGACGTTCACCAGAATTACAGCACCAACAGATGGCTATATCACGAACCTTAGTCATCGTGTCGGTTCACAAGTTGTCGCGAATACTCCCGTTGTTGCTTTGATCGATCAAAATAGCTTTTGGATTGAAGGCTTTTTCAAAGAAACAGATCTGCAAAATGTTAATCCAAAAGACAAAACCTTAGTCACTTTGATGATGCATGATGATCAACCACTTAAAGGTGAAATTCAAAGTATAGGTTATGGTATTGCAAAACAAGATGGCAGCACAGGCAACGCTTTATTGCCAAACGTAAACCCAAACTTTCAGTGGATCCGCCTAGCCCAGCGTATACCTGTAAAAGTGCACCTCAAACAAATGCCTCAACAGTTACAACTTCGAGTCGGCATGACTGCATCAATCAAAATCATTAAAGATAAAACGTCAGTATAAAAGAGGACGCCATGCGTATTAGCTCGTCGACAAAAAATGCTATTAAAGTCGCCATTTCTGTTGTTTTGGCTATATGCCTTGCGCTTTGGTTTCAGTGGGATAAACCCTATTGGTCGGTGATTAGCATCATAGCAATGGCAGCGAATGAAACGTATGGCCATGCATTACGTAAGGGGCGAAATCGAGTATTGGGTACATTACTCGGAATGGGCTACGCGCTCTTTCTTATTGGTTGTTTCTCTCAAAATCCTCTGCTGTTTATTCTCTTCTACACGCTATTCTTAGCTTATTGTGTATTTATGGCGGGTAATCAGCGCTACGGATATATGTTCACTATCGCTTTTGTGGTTTGCGCCATTATTGCTTCGATTGGTGGCTTTGATAGTACCAACACCTTTAATATTGCTGTTTTACGTATTCAAGAAACGCTACTGGGGGTTGTCGTTTACTCCATTGTTTTTCGCATACTATGGCCACAAGAAACAGAGTATCATTTCTTTATGGCGCTCAAAAAAGTTGTCGTAGAACTCAACCGCCGTTATTGCACGTTACTTGATAACAACAGCCGTAAGGTAGACTGCTCCAACAGTGTGCAGCCCCAAATATATAAGCTACAAGAACTGCTCTCCCTGCCTTTAACAGGCAGTCATCAACTACAGCATCAACACAAACAATGGCGATTGTTGGTGGGTGTTTGTCAGCGAGTACAAGCACATATTGATTATTTAGAGCAACAAAATGGATTGCTTGAAAGTAACAATGCTACAGATGTTGAAAAAGCATTATGCACATTAGCCACAGTGCTACCGCTACTAGATAAAGCAATAACAAACGATAGAAATAGCCATAAAAGACTACGCCTCTTCATGCAAGAGCATAGTGTCGAATTAAAAGTACCGCTTGAAATACAGCCACCATTATTTGATAACGCCATTAAACAACGAAGACTAAGTCAAGAGACAAAAATTCGACTGCGTAATGCATTAAAAGCCGTGTGTATATTGCTGACTTGTTTTGCGCTATGGATCTTTATTCCACTGCCTGGTGGGGCAATATTTCCAATGCTAGCATCAGTTTTTGCCAACGTCATTGTGACTATGCCGGATAGCATCGTTAAACAAGCTTTTTGGGGAACACTTGGCTGGGGGGCAGCCATCCTATTGCAATATACCTTCATCATGCCCAGCTTTACCGAGTTGTGGCAGTTAGCCGGCTTTTATGGGATTAACTTTATTATCATTTGGAAATTGTGCGAATCACCTAGCCTAGGCATACAAAAAGTGCTTGGTGGTAATTTACTGGTCGTACTCACCATGAGTGCGTTACAAACAACACCCAGCTATAGCATAGAAACACCGTTAATCATGCTAGTAAACGTGATGATTTGTATGGCTGTTATTCGCTTTTATACAGGCCTATTTTCGAGCCCTAAAAGTTAAAAAACAGCAAAGCGTATCTATTAGCAAAACTGAGGCCTATTGGAAAGTAACAAGAAAATCTCTTCGATAGTTCTCAGATTTATATAAATAAATCAGCTTATATCAAAGTACAGCACGCCTGCTCTATTAGCACGAACAACGCCAAAAGCGATTTTATTTCTCGCTCTTTTTTCAAGAATTGAACTAAATCAAAACAAGCTATTTTTCGCTAATTTCTCTCAAGCTAGAGTATTGACTTTACCAGATGCGGCATGATTTCTAGCCTGTGAGCATTTCCCACAGAGTTATTCACAGCTTCTGTGGATAACGAAAGATCTGTGATTAACTTTGTTCACAGCCTAGTCGAACAAATAAAACAGAGTAAAGCAGAATATAACTGATTGTTTTAATAAAACTTTCAGCGAAATTATAAAATTCCAAATACAAGCTAAAATAGCTTGTTCATTATTTTTTAAACCTATTCATACCCACGCCATTGTTTACGACAATGTCAAATTTGAAAAACATCGTCCCATTTTTGAAAATGCCGCTGTAGAAGCTCTACCCTTTGAGACAAAACGATAAAGCAGCCCTTCTACTGTATTTTTGATCATGATTTCTACACCATTTCTTATAAAGAATTAGCACTTACACATATATGCAAAAGGTAGCTCACCCTTAAAACCCCACTCTGCAAAACTCATATGTTATCGATTTCATTAAAAAAGCACTCTCCTTTGCAAGATCATTTACATTGATATTTAGGCATTACACCCAATAGAAATGATAAAAATCGTTTGCATTACAATTAACCACCAAAAAGCAAACGTTTCTACGCCAGAATAAAATCATAGAAAATCGACCAACCTATTGAATTAACTACACTTAAAGCAGGCGCGTCGAAATAATAAAAGAAATAACAAAAAAACCACTTGATAAGTTTATTTATATCCATAAAATACGCGCCGTTTGGCTGAAATATGGCAACAATAATTTATTTAGTGATAATCGACTGTAGAGGTTTGAAATGGCTGGCGACAATAACTATAGCTTGGGTCCCGTACCGCAATCGGCGAGGAAAGGGGTTCTATCGCTAACCATGGTAATGTTAGGGTTGACATTCTTTTCCGCCAGTATGTGGACGGGTGGAACATTAGGAACTGGGTTAACCTATGATGATTTTCTCCTCGCTGTCCTGATTGGTAATTTAATTCTCGGTATCTATACTTCTTTTCTTGGTTACATCGGCTCTTCTACAGGCCTCTCTACTCACCTTCTTGCTCGATTCTCTTTTGGTTCTAAAGGCTCTTGGCTTCCCTCTCTTCTTCTAAGCGGTACGCAAGTTGGTTGGTTTGGTGTTGGCGTAGCAATGTTTGCCATCCCAGTTCATAAAGCCACAGGCATTGATACCAACATCCTCATCGCCGTTTCAGGTTTATTAATGACAGTCACTGTGTACTTCGGTATTGCCGCATTAATGATCCTTTCCGCTATCGCAGTCCCAGCCATTGCGCTACTGGGCGGTTACTCTGTCATTGAAGCTGTTAGCAGCATGGGTGGCATGGAAGGTTTAAAAGCCATCACACCGAAAGACCCTCTCGAATTCTCTACCGCACTGGCACTCGTCGTTGGCTCATTCATTTCAGCAGGAACGCTAACCGCCGACTTCGTTCGATTTGGTAAAAAACCTAAAGCTGCAGTATTCATCACCATGATTGCTTTTTTCATCGGTAACTCCTTAATGTTTATCTTCGGTGCTGCAGGTGGTGCTGCAACAGGTCAGGCCGATATTTCCGAAGTGATGATTGCACAAGGCTTATTGATTCCTGCGATTATCGTGCTGGGTTTAAACATTTGGACAACCAACGATAATGCGCTGTATGCCTCTGGTCTAGGGTTCTCAAATGTCACAGGCATTCCAAGTAAGTACCTTTCTATGATTAACGGTATTATCGGTACTCTATGTGCGCTATGGCTCTACAATAACTTTGTTGGTTGGTTAACCTTCCTATCGGCAGCAATTCCACCAATTGGCGGCATTATTATTGCGGATTTCTTGAAAAACCGTCATCGTTACAAAGATTTCGCAAATGCAGAATTTACTACGGTTAACTGGGCAGCCATCATAGGTGTTGCTATCGGTGTTGCAGCAGGCCACTTCCTGCCTGGCGTTGTCCCAATCAACGCAGTATTAGGTGGCGCATTAAGTTACTTAGTGCTGAACCCGCTTTTAAACCGTCACAATCAATCTGTTCAAGCTAACGCATAAGGTATATGGCGATGCAACAGTCAGAAATGCTCATCAAAAACGTTACCATTCAAGGCAAGGAAGGCCTGCATCAAATCCTCATTGAGAACGGTCAGTTCTCTAAGATCGCACCTGCAGATGAAGCGATTGCATTTGAGGGCAACATAATTGACGGTGAAGGCGGTATGGCGATACCTCCTTTCTGTGAACCTCATGTTCACCTTGATACAACACAAACAGCAGGTGAACCGAGCTGGAATATTTCAGGTACGCTTTTTGAAGGTATCGAACGCTGGTCTGAGCGTAAAGCCCTACTCTCTGTCGAAGATGTAAAAAAACGAGCAAAACAAACACTAAAATGGCAGATCGCTAATGGTGTTCAACATGTGCGTACCCATGTCGACGTTTCTGACCCAACACTGATTGCATTAAAAGCCATGTTGGAAGTAAAGGAAGAAATGAAGGAATGGGTTGATATTCAAATTGTGGCATTTCCACAAGAAGGTATCTTGTCGTACCCTAATGGTAAAGAGCTGCTAGAAGAAGCGGTAAAACTGGGTGCTGACGTTGTTGGCGCTATTCCACATTTCGAATTTACCCGTGAGTATGGCATTGAGTCACTACACTTTGCTTTTGAATTAGCGCGCAAATACGACCGCTTAATTGATGTGCATTGTGATGAAATTGACGATGAGCAATCACGCTTTGTGGAAACATTGGCCGCTCTCGCACACAAATACGAGATGGGCGATCGTGTAACAGCAAGCCATACGACAGCAATGCACTCATACAATGGTGCTTATGCTTCTCGCTTATTCCGTTTGCTAAAAATGTCAGGGATTAATTTTGTTGCTAACCCTCTGGTAAACATTCATCTGCAAGGCCGATTTGATGACTACCCGAAACGTCGTGGCATTACGCGTGTAAAAGAGATGCTTGCGGCTGATATTAATGTCTGTTTTGGTCATGATGATGTATTTGACCCTTGGTACCCACTAGGCACAGCGAATATGTTGCAAGTACTGCACATGGGGCTGCATGTGTGTCAGGTGATGGGCTACGATCAGATTAACCAATCATTAGATTTAATCAGTGTGAAATCGGCTCGTACATTAAACATTCTATCTGAGTACGGTATCGAGCAAGGCAAAGCCGCTAATTTGCTTGTCTTGCCAGCTGAAAATGGTTTCGACGCCGTTCGCCGCCAAGTACCGGTTCGTTTCTCTATTCGTGGTGGTAAGGTAATTGCTGAAACACAACCAGCAACAACACACATTACATTAGATGAAAAAGAAGCGATTACTTTCCGTCGTTAATCATTTATAGCGATTGATTTATAGATCGCCAATGAACGCTAAAAGCCACTGCACATTCACTGCCAGTGGCTTTTTTATCTACCCTATTTTAATCTTCTCTTGTTGTCGACTCTCCCGACAATCTTATGATTTATACCAATCAAACTAAGTAACTGATCGTTCTTGCTGGTTAAAATCAATGATAACGGCGTTATAGATTTTGTAGATAGAACAACTAGCTATCTGCAATCTACGCCTTGTTCTCAGTGTTTTTTCCTGCGCAATCACCTGAACATTTACTTACCCAGATTGGTATTAACGCTTTCTTCGCCTCACAAATGCAACCGCCCCTAGCAGTAATCCGATATACCAAGGCACTGATCCACCACCATCATGATCAATAAAATTACAGTTATTCGGCGAAACCCCTTCAGCATTAGGGTTACACTTCTTATCACCGTCCGGGTTATTCGGGTCATCTTTAATAAAGTCTGGCTGTGTGACAGCGTCACTTGGAGCGCCGTTATTCAAATAGCCCTGTACCCAATTGTAATAAGTTCCCATGCGAGTATAAAAAGCAGGTCGGTTGATAGAGCCACATAAGGGTGAACCGCCGGGCACACCGCTCATGATCCCTAATTGGATAACTTTCCCTTGGGCATCTTTAACCGTAACAGGGCCACCACTGTCTCCTTTACAAACATCGGGCCCGTAGGGTGGAAGATCTTCCGGCGATCCGATCGGAGGCGTACTAATTTTGGAGGGTAGCGAACATATTTTAGTGAGGTTAAATGGGCTATCAACCAATGACGGGGCATCATCGCCACTTTCCAATCGGTCAAAACAAAGATTCATCGGTAAAAAAGCGACGCTGGCTGTTTGCAATATATCTGAAGCGGACTCACTGCTACCATCGATCGCTGTTGTTCCCCAACCCGTTACTGTCAAATTTTCAGGACGCTTACCTTCATCCCATGCTTCACCTAGCACACGATCAAAATCGGTTGCGACTTGAGAATCAGCTAATGTGATAGGCGTTAACGCTGTAGGGAAAGATCGATTAACACGCAATAGTGCTATATCACTGTCTAATGCCAGCGCTTTCACATCCGATTCAACACTACCGTCAGGCCGAGGAGTGCTCACTATTTTAGACAATCGCGTGTACTTAGGGTGAACCACAACATGAGAGACCGAATAATAATCATCGATTTGCGCGTTTGATAAGGTTGCTTCACCGACAGTAATACTGATTTGATAAGGTTTAAGCACAAAATAATCGGATTCAATCGCACCATTTGTTCTTGGATGAACAACACAGTGCGCAGCCGTTAATACCCAATTACTGTCTATAATCGTGCCGCCGCACATCGGGTGTTCATTGTTAACACTTAATCGAAGTGATGCCATCCATGGATTATCTGCAAGTGTCGCATTTTCGCCATCAATGATCCGAGGTGCAATATTAAATTCTTGTGCGTATAAAGGTAAAGAGACACTCGCTATCCCTAGCCCAACAGCGAAGCAAATTGTTTTATCAAACATGCCTTTCTCACTACTAACATCCTTGTAATAGCGGGATCTAATCACATTATGGATACTACCCAATTGCTGTGACAAACCTTTACGAGAGACATCATTAAATCAAATGAAATGCCTACAACTGATAAGCGTGAAGGGTTATATTTGCCGAAATTTATCATAAAAAAACCGCACCCAATGAGTGCGGTTTGTCTTGTTCGTTACCGGAAATACGTTAATTTATGGACAATTAACTTCTTGGATATCAATCTGGCTTAAACCTTCAATACCTAACTGTGTCGCCAAAGTAGGGAAAAACTTAGCGTTCTCATAGGCTGACTTGATATCTGTAAGATCAATTTTATACACTTTCAAGTTCAGTTGTTTCATTTCAGATGGCGTACAGCTTTTTCCATCTTCAAAACATACTGGTGTTGTAGTATCGATCTTCGCACATGATGACCCATGCGTGCCAATTCCGTAATTATCTAAATCAGCTTTAGTCCCATTAGGGAATACATCGGGTAAAAGGCTCGCCAATTTGCTATCTGTCACAGAGTGCGTGCCGTCCGCTAAGCCACTTAAGCCCGCAACTTCGACGCTTTCAACCGCAAACACCTTGGTTTTGCCTGACAGCGTGTCTTTGATTTCTTCTTCCGTGCAGCCAAACAGGGCTACTAAGCTAATAAGTGCAATGGCCTTTTTCATAATCATCCTTTATGTATGTTCTAATTATGTTGTTTGCATGCTACTAAACATCGGCTAATTATGCTTTTTCTTTATAGCTGTAACTATAATTAATTGCGTTTTTTTACTTTTGCGCTATTTTTGCTGTACTAAACCGTATGTCGCTACAATATAATTGTGTGATATATGCCCATTTGCCTTCCAAATTCACTAAATGGTGGCATAATACGGCCTCACAAAATCTACGGACAATTTCTAATGACTATTGAAAATATTCTAAAACAACGCAGCGAATCTAAGTGTGAGCTTTGTTCTTCAGACAGCAACCTAAGTGTTTATGAAGTGCCAGCATCACCGGATCAAACTGCTGGTTGTTGTGTAATGGTTTGTGATACTTGTCGTGGACAAATCGAAGATGCAGATACAGTTGAAGCTAACCACTGGCGTTGTCTTAACGACAGCATGTGGAGCCAAACTCCAGCTGTTCAAATCATGGCTTACCGCATGCTTAACCGTCTTGCGGCATCAGAATCTTGGGCTCAAGACCTTAAAGACATGATGTACATGGAAGAAGACATGGTTGAATGGGCTGAGAAAGGCATCGCACTTGAAGAGCTTGAATCAATCCAAACTGTTGACGTTAACGGTACACCGCTACAAGCTGGCGATAACGTTACTGTGATTAAAGACCTTCCAGTTAAAGGTTCTAGCCTTGTTGTTAAACAAGGTACTGCTGTTCGTGGTATTCGTCTAAACGACAACCCACTACACATCAGCGGTAAAGCAGCGGGTACAACTATGGTACTTATCGCAGCTTACTGTAAAAAAATGTAATTCACTCGAATGCATGACTCAAAAAGGCGCTTATTTAGCGCCTTTTTGCTATCCAACATTTATGATATGGGCTCCCCCACCACCTTTCTATTTGGTTATCTGCCCCATTCTTAACACGATTTTATTCCAATAATTTCATCACCTTATAATACTTACACAGTGACTAAATCTTAAATAATCTCGAATAGGGGTAGATGATCCACGTGATTGCGTTATAATCCCTGCCATACAAAATGCTAAACATATTGATATTTTCAGTGTGTTTGAAAGTTAGTCGGGGAGCCTTAGGCTGAGACTGCAAGGTATACATACCAAGCGGGACCCGTTGAACCTGATCCAGTTAACACTGGCGTAGGGAACTAACAGCTGTGTCCCCTATTCCGATCGCTTAAGATCGCACTATTGGCACCTGTTATCCCTACATCAATTTTAGGGATAAATTATGGTAACGCCATCTAAAACACCAATCACTTTAACCATCGCAGGCTCTGACAGTGGCGGTGGTGCGGGCATTCAAGCCGATATAAAAGCAATCTCTGCCACTGGTGGCTACGCGTGTTCCGCTATCACAGCGCTGACAGCACAAAACACCCTTGGTGTCAGTGGTATCTTACCTATTTCACCGGAATTCGTTGAACAACAACTTGATGCTATTTTCTCAGATTTAGACGTGAAGTCCGTTAAAATTGGCATGTTAAGCGATACCAAGATCATCGCTATGGTTGCTAAAAAGCTACAACAATATCAACCTAACCACTTGGTGATCGACCCAGTAATGGTCGCCACTAGCGGTGATTTATTACTCCAACAAGATGCTATCTCTACACTTAAAGACATGCTTCTTCCCCTCGCCGATGTTATTACCCCCAACCTACCAGAAGCGGCGGCATTACTAGGCTGCGCTGTGCCTCAAACTGATTCTGAAATGGATGCGTTAATCGAGGATCTTCGCCAACTCAATACAAAAACTGTATTACTAAAAGGTGGCCATCTAGAGCAAAGCGAAAACAGTACCGACCTACTCATTACTGCCGATGATGTGTTTCGCTTTAGTACCCATCGTATTCAGACCAAAAATACCCATGGTACGGGTTGTACCCTTTCTGCTGCTATCGCATCTTTCCTCGCTCAAGGCTACGATTTGGTCGAGGCAGTCACTCACGCAAAAGGTTACATTTCCCATGCTATCTATCATGCAGATTCATTAGACATCGGCTCTGGTCACGGCCCTGTTCATCACTTCTTTGCTGGTCATTTTGATCCAACCGCATAAAAATACGGACAGAACAATGCCCCCTATGAGTCAACCCATGAGTCACCGCGCAGGAGAGCAAGCAGGCGTCGCTGTCGCACTGACACAATGCCAACTTCGCTACCACAGCAGTGAACAACCACTTTTTTCACAGCTCAACCTCACACTACCTCAAGGTCAGTGGAGTTGTATTCTAGGCAAAAGTGGTTGCGGCAAAACATCCTTATTGCGTTTATTGGCGGGCTTATTAAATGAGCAAGCAGATTGGCAAGGTTCTCTCACCGTCTCAGATCAGCTTCCCATTGAAGGGCGTGTGGCGTACATGGCACAGCAGGATCTACTATTACCTTGGTTATCTGTGCTTAATAATGTCTGTTTAAGCACTCGCTTTAGCCCAGAGCAACCAACAGAAAATAGCCTAGAACGCGCATGCGAATTACTTAACCATGTCGGCCTTGGTGAGCACATCCATGCCCGCCCCGATAGCTTATCAGGCGGTATGCGACAACGTGTTGCACTTGCCCGTACGCTGTTACAAGACAAGCCTATCGTATTAATGGATGAACCTTTTTCGGCATTAGATGCCGTAACACGTCATAAATTACAAACACTTGCGGCCACCTTACTAAAAGGGAAGACCGTATTGTTAATTACCCACGATCCGCAAGAAGCATTGCGATTAGGAGATCAAATCCTATTCATGTCTGGCTCACCTGCCGCGATGGTTTCACTACCGACACCACAAGGGCAAACCCCACGAGATTACACAGCAGAGCTCGCACAGCATCAGCAAAATATCATCACGCGTTTGGAACAAGATTATGGCTAATCACCCTCAGCTTGCTTTGCAGGCAAGTGAGCGAACCCTATCATGGTCAAATACAGTATCACACCCAGTGATCCGCCTGCTGATTAGTATGGCTATCATCCTCGGGTTATGGCAATTAGCCGTTGTTTTATTTGACTTGCCTAGCTTTATTCTACCGACACCAATGGCCGTGTTTGAAAAATTACTTCAGCGTTATGACGTCTTGTTTTATCACGCATCAGTCACCGCATCTGAAGTCTTATTGGGGCTGTTGCTTGGGCTTTCTATGGGACTAATGTTTGCACTGCAGATGTTATTGTTTGATCCCCTAAGACGTTGGTTATTGCCTATTTTAATCGCAAGCCAAGCAATTCCTGTCTTTGCCATTGCCCCTATTTTGATGCTTTGGCTGGGCTATGGCATTGCGTCCAAAGTCGTCATGGCTGCACTCATCATTTTCTTTCCTGTTACTACCTGCTGTTACGACGGATTACGTCACACACCAACGGGCTATTTAGATCTGGCAAAAACAATGGGAGCCAACAAATGGCAGTTGTTACGTCACATTCGTCTGCCTGCGGCTTTACCAGCATTAGCATCAGGTATTCGAGTTGCAGTAGTTGTGGCTCCTATTGGTGCGGTTGTTGGTGAATGGGTTGGCTCCAGCGAAGGCTTAGGCTACCTAATGTTACAAGCTAACGCGCGTATGTTGATCGATGAAATGTTCGCTGCGCTCTTTATTCTCGCGTCATTCTCAATTGCGCTCTATTTTTTTGCGGATAAAGCACTTAAACGCCTTATCCCTTGGCAAAACACGGATCACACTCATTAATCGTGTGTCCTTAATTTTAACCCGTATTTACCCAAAAAAGTTACTACCTAGATAACAATTACGATAAAGGCTTAATATGAAAAATTGGCTTACACAACAAAAACTTACTAAGTTTGCTTTCGCACTAGGCTTAGCCATTACAACCATCGCGAGCACAGCGGCTTCAGCAGCTGACACAGCAAAAAAAGAAATGACCTTAATGCTAGATTGGTTTGTTAACCCTAACCACGGCCCTATAGTAATTGCCCAAGAAAGAGGACTCTTTAGTGATCAAGGTTTAACCATAAAGATCCAAGAGCCTGCCGATCCGAGTGTCCCAGCTAAACTGGTTGCTGCGGGTAAAATTGATATGGCTATTTCGTATCAGACAAGCCTAACAACCGATGTGGCTGCTGGCTTGCCGCTTATTCGCTCTGCAACACTCATCGCCACACCACTCAATACACTAATGACATTGGATAATGGCAAAATCAAAACACTTGCTGATTTAAAAGGCAAAAAAATTGGTATTGCGATTGCGGGTAACGAAGAAGCAACCATAGGCACCATGCTTCAAAGCGAAGGCGTTGCATTTGACGATGTACAAATCATCAATGTTGGCTGGGCACTTTCATCTTCACTTGCATCTGGCAAAGTCGATGCAATCTGGGGCGGCTTACGTAACTTTGAAACGAATCAGTTAGCCCTCGAAGGTTACCAAGCGAAGGCCTTCTTCCCAGAAGAACATGGCGTACCGTCATACGATGAGCTTGTCGTTGTCGCGAATAAAAACAGCTATGACGCTGACGCGTTGAAGAAATTCAACACCGCGATTGAACTGGCGACACAGTATATTGTGAATCATCCGGACCAAGCCTGGAAAGAATTTGTTGCCTATGCACCCGATACACTAAACAACGAATTAAACCGCCGTGCATGGCAAGACACGCTGCCAAGGTTCGCACTGCGTCCTGCAGCAATTGATCCTGTGCGTTACGATAACTTCGCACAGTTCATGTTTAAACACAAAATCATCAGCCATGCGCCAAAAGCGCAAGATTACGTTCCGAGTTTATAAGCAGCCTAGGCGCTACAAGGTACATTATAAACAGGCTCGCCTTCACCCAGTTATTGCTTTCAGGCACTCACTACTTTCACATTCCACCCGCTTATTAAAGTAAGCGGGTACAAAAGGACAACCATGAACTATCAGGATCTTATTACCGCTTGCCAACAAGATTGGACGGACTACACCCAACATCGCTTTGTTCAAGAGCTTGCTAACGGCAGCTTAAATGCAGCCGCTTATTTGCATTACTTAAAGCAAGATTTTCTGTTTTTAAAACACTATGCACGTGCTTATGCACTGGCCGTTTACAAAGCACCGACATTAGCCGATATGCGTGAACCTCTGCCGAGCCTCTCGGCGTTGTTAGAGACTGAAATTCAACATCATGTGACGTATTGTGGTCAATGGGGCTTAACAGAGCTGGACATGGAAGCCGAACTCGAAGATTTCGGTACAGTCGCTTATACCCGTTACGTGCTTGATACTGGTATGGCTGGTGATTTACTCGATCTCTACGTTGCCCTTGCGCCTTGTGCGATTGGCTATGCCGTTATTGGTGAGCAACTTATCCAGTCGCCAGCAACCAAAATAGAAGGAAACGCGTATGCCAGTTGGATCGAGATGTACGGCAGCGAAGATTTTCAGCAAGGTGCGCAAAAAACTATAACACGCCTAAACAAGATGTTAGCTGAAGTTGAGCTTAGCAGCAGCCGTGGTCAACGTTTGTGTGAAATTTTTAAAACCGCAACACGTATGGAAGTGGCGTTTTGGCAACAAGGCTTGAATGCAGCCAGCTAATACCAATCTAACTAAGTAACTACATAAATCTATACCCGCCATTCACTAAAAAGCCGCAGTGTTATTATTACACTGCGGCTTTCTTATTCTATCCGTTTATCTCCAAGCGACTTATTACCCGCTATCTATATTCCGAGTAATTTACAGACAAGGCTTGTCTATAGCCAAGGTTTACCAATCAAATAAATTCTGGAAGAAACGCTGCACTTTTTTCACACACGTCACTTTCAAAGTGCCGTTTGGATCCCAAGCAGGAAAATGGTCTTGCCCTAAACAACGCTGGCTATAGGTACCATTTTGATTGCGTTGATAGTCAAAGGTCGAGATCCCAGAAGGCTGTTGCTGAACAAGCGGCTCAGGATCGCGGCGTAATATATAATCGGTATATAAACGCAATGCACCAGATGATCCCGTTAGATTAGAGTTGGAATTGTCGTCTTTACCCATCCATACGGTAACAACTTCACGGCCATCAATGCCCACATACCAACTGTCACGTCCTTTATCTGATGTCCCCGTCTTACCAGCTAAACGCGATGAGGGGAATTGGCTATTAAGATAACGCGCCGTACCTTCTGTCACCGCTTTTTTCAGACCATACATAGTCAACCAAGCCGCTTGCTCTGGCACAACTTGTGATGCAACAGGTAACTGCTGGAACAAGACGTCGCCATCATTAGTAACCACTGCACTCAAGGCCTTCAACTGTGCTTTACGCCCACCACTTGCTATGGTCTGGTACATCTGTGTCACTTCGAACGGCGTCAAGGTGAACGCACCTAACAACATGGAAGGCAATGGCGGAATTTCCTTACGATCGACACCCAGCTTCGCCATGGTATCAATCACATCGTCCAGACCAACAGCCATACCTAAATTTACCGTTGGAATATTATAAGACTTAGCCAACGCTAGATAGAGGGGCACTGCACCACGGTACTGACGATCATAATTTCGTGGCGACCAAGTCTCGCCACGCTCCCCTGTTAACTTTAGCGGTTTATCTTCTAGGCTAGTTGCCAAAGAAAACCGCTCTGGTTGTGACAATGCCGCTAAATAAATCGCAGGTTTTACCACAGAGCCAATTTGACGTTTTGCATCAATAGCACGATTAAACCCCGCATAGCCCGGCTTACTACCGCCAACCATAGCGCGAACTTCACCTGTGTTCCTATCAGCAATAACGATAGCATTCTCTATATTAGCACCCGCTTTTTTAGCCATTTTAGGCATGGTAGCACGTACTGCTTCTTCTGCTTTTTCTTGTGACAAAGGATCAAGCGTTGTAAATAATCGTAGCCCTTTACCCGATTCAAACTTATCGCCCACCTCTTCGGTCAGCTCACGACGTAACTGATCAAAATAGGCCGGTTGTCGACGAGAGAGCTGCCCTTTTTCTTGCACATCTAATGGACGCTGTATCGCTCGCTCATAGCTGGCGCTATCTATCATTTGGTTATCGTGCATCATACGTAGCACTAAATTACGGCGGGCAGTGGCACGCTCAGGATAACGCCAAGGATTATAATAAGACGGCCCTTTGACTAACCCCACCAGCATGGCCTGCTGATCAACGCGAAGTTCAGACAATGGTCGACCAAAATAGAAATGAGCCCCCATCGCAAAACCGTGAATAGCTTGCTTACCACTCTGCGCAAGGTAAACCTGATTAAGGTAAGCATCGAGGATTTGGTCTTTATCGTAGTTATGGTCAATGATCAGCGCCATATAAGCCTCTTTGATCTTGCGCCATAAACTGCGCTCACTCGATAAAAACAAGTTTTTCGCCAGCTGCTGGGTTAAGGTACTGCCGCCTTGAACGGTTCGCCCTGCTTTTACATTCGCAATAAATGCGCGACCAATAGCCACAATCGAAACGCCATCATGCTGATAAAAGTCGCGATCTTCTGTCGTTATCAAAGCATCAATTAACGCGGAAGGCATTTGATCCTTAGGTAGGTAAATCCGTTGCTCCGTTGTTTGCGATTCCAGCATCCCAAGCATTTTAGGTTCAATACGAATGATCCCAAGTTGCTTGAGTTCTTTCTTTCCACCGCGCTCAACCCATTCAGAAATACGTTTCACCGCACTGTAATCAAATTCCACCACCACATGTCGCTCGTCTTCTTTACCTTCTTTAAACGTAAAAGGACGACGGACAAACTCAAGCTTCAAACGTGAAGCTTTATACTCACCCGACCGACTAGGAGCATCGACTTGCTGATACTTCAGTTGCTTTAATTCATTAAGAACTTCTTCATAACGCACCTTTGCCCCTGGCTGCAAAATCAACTCGCGGGCATACACAACCGAAGGTAACTGCCACAACTGCCCCGTGAACTTATCACTCACCACTTGTTGCAGCCTAAAACCAAGTAATGTCATCGCAGTGACCACAATCAGCCCCACCGCTAGCAAAGCATACATAATACGCTTGCGCTTACCGGCTCCTCGAATGAACTTAGGATCTTTTTGAGCCTCTGGCACCTCCCCTTCTGAGTGCGAGATGCCAGAAGGCTTGTCACTAAAAGAAGACGCTGCTTTATGGGGCTCGGAGGATGACTGACGATCTGACATAGGAATACGCTGAATAGGTCACAAAAAACAGCGACTATATGAAAGGCCCCATAATGAGATGTCATCCCATTGTCAGGATTGTGCGAATCCTATCGGCTAACAAACCCGTTGCTCTTTACCAACTATTGAAACAGCGGTGGTAATTCGTAATGAAATCACTCAGAATACGCGCCCGCTCTTTTTATCACGCAGTCCGTCTGGATAAGTTGACACTTCGGAGAAGTATTATGGAACGCGATTACACATTTGAATGCCTTGTTACTATGCCACGACACGAACTGGAAGAATTCAGTATGCGTGTACTCAGCCGCATGGTACCTGAAGAAATGATGGAAGAGCTATTCACGTTTGATCAAGAAGAAATCGACAGTGAAGACCGCCTGAAGTCAGCACAATTTGATGCCATGCTCCGTATGACAGCCATTGCGCTTGGTGAAGTAAAAGGTGCGTTTGAATCGTCTGAAAATGCACATCAAAACACAGAACGCATGACTCGCCTACTGTTGTGGCACTTCTACGCTTTATCATTCAATTTAGAAGAAGCCGTTACGCTTGAGCAACACTGCGAAGAAGTAGAGAAAATATTAAAAAATGCGCCAGAAAATGCATTTGGTTGGGTTTCAGTGCTTACTGAATTACTGCACGCTTACGCAAATTTAAGTGACAAAGCATAGCGATCTTACTTAGGTATGCGTAATGTCCATGCAACAAAGACACAAAAAGCGGCCGAGGCCGCTTTTTTTAATCATCAATCTAGCTAGAACAAAGGTATTATTTTAACCAACGCGTTTCTCGCCATGCTTGCTGCTGTTCTTTCTCTAAGAAAGTCCAAGCAACAACACGTGTGATTTTTTGCCCTTGTGCCATTTCAATCGTCTGAACATCAGCAGCATTTACCGTTTTTAACTGTTGGTAAATTGCGGCTAAATTCTCTTTCTTCGACACTAAAGTTGTAAACCAAAAGACTTGATCAGCACATTCCGCACTCTGCTTGATCATACGTTGAATAAAAGCCGCTTCACCGCCATCACACCAAAGCTCAGCCTTTTGGCCACCAAAGTTAAGCGATGCAGACACCTTACTAGACGGCGTTAACACCTTCCCGCCTTTTTTCGCCGAATTGGCCGCTAAATTACGTACTTTACGTTCACTGCCTGCCAGTGCTTCTGCCTCTGAAGCATGAAATGGAGGGTTACATAAGGTGAAATCAAACAGATCGTCATCTTGAATCATATTGGTGAAAATATGGTCTGCATTTTTTTGCAAACGTAATTTCACACCATTTTTCAATGTCTTGTTACTACTTACGATAAACTTAGCAGATTTAATCGACAAAGGATCAACGTCCGCACCAACAAATCGCCAGCCATAAACACGGTGTCCAACGATTGGGTAAACGCAGTTCGCACCGACACCTATATCTAACCCAGAGACAAAGCGACCTTGAGGGATCTCTCCCTCGTTAGAGGCTGCTAATAAATCCGCAATATAATGAAGATAATCCGCACGCCCAGGAATAGGTGGACATAAAAACCCAGCAGGAATGTCCCAGTAATCAACCTGATAAAATTGGCGCAATAATGCTTTATTTAACACTTTCACAGCCATAGGATCGGAAAAGTTGACAGAGAGGTCACCAAAGCGGTTTTCTGCAACAAAAGGTGCCAACTCTGGACTACATTGGATAAGAGCAGGAAAATCGTAACGTGCACGATGCGGGTTTCTTGGGTGCAATCCTTTACTCGGTTTTGTTGTCTGTTTTTTCTTCTGTGTCATTCCACTTACCAATCACTGTCGGCACAAAGCCATTTATATCGCTATTGTAACCTTGTCATGATTATAAGGGGAGATTGATTCAATTATTAAAAGGTAATCGCGCAAGTTCACTCAAAATCATTGTGTTAGGTACGACACACTTCTTCCACATCGACTTAAAGAAATTAACAAATACATAGCAAATTCATCATGATGGGCTTACTATCATAACTATGAGGCATGGTGAATATGCTCAAAAATGTCATTTCACGCAAAAGGATTATTGCTATGCGATTGACACTGTTATTGCTGATAAGCATTACTTTCAATGTATTCGCAAAAACTCCCCCTTCCATCGTTTTCTACTATAACGATGTCGATTCTGTGCGTGAGTTAATCAACTACGATCGCGTGGTTGTAAATGCCAATCTAATTACCGACAAGCAAATACAAACCCTACATACTGCAGGTTCACTCGTTTTCGCTTATCTCAGCGTAGGGGAATATGATGGGGAAATACTGCCAAGTACACTGGCCAGTGCCTCACCTGCCAAAAATGAAAACTGGCAAAGCCATGCCATGATGCTCTCAAGCCCAGCTTGGCAAAAACACCTGCTTGCTGAAGCAAAAAAAGTGACAAAAAGAGGCTTTGATGGACTTTTCCTCGATACTCTAGATAGTTACTATCTGTTCACTGACTCTGAAAAAGAGCAAACCCTTCAGCAACAAGCATTGGCTAAGATCATTGATAGCCTTTACCAACTCCCGACTCACCCCAAATTAATACTTAACCGCGGCTTTGAAGTGATTCCACAAATTAAAGCCCCTATCTATGCAGTTGCAGCGGAGTCACTTTACGATAGTTATCACCCTGTTGACCAAACGTATCATAAGGTCAGTGAAAGCGATCGTAATTGGCTTGCTGGTAAGTTAGCAGAGGTAAAAGCACGTAATATCGAAACCATCGCTATCGACTATATCCCCGCATCAGAACGTGAACGCCAAAAAGATGCTGCGCAACGTTTACTCGATGAAGGTTACACCCCATATATTAGTGATGGTTTGTTGTATGAATTTGGCACTAGCACGATCCAACCTGTCGCTAAACGGGTACTTGGCTTTTACGATAGCCAATATGGTGCGATGAATAGCTCACAATGCCACCGTATGATGGCGATGCCAATTGAATACAAAGGTTATGTCCCCGATTGCCAAGATGTAAATAATTTCAACTTTTCTCAGGTAGACATAAGCCGCTACGCTGCGGTTTATACATGGTTAGAACAAGCCTCTTTCCAGCGCGTACCTGCGCTATCCCTATGGCTAGATACTGTTATATTTAAAACACCCGTTTTGTTTATCAATCAACTTCCTACTGATAATGCACTGTTAGCTCGGCTTGGCATTCAAAACAGTGGTGATTTAAGTGGGAAAATCACGTTAAAAGTAGGCCATGCTTGGCTTAGAAATCGTTACCCATTGCGTTTTAGTCAGTTTGAAACTCAAGCGAAAATCACCATAGATAAAAACACAATCACACCTTTGATCACCATAGAGGATCAACAACAAAACACGTCCACGCTATTTTTTAAAGCTGGCTGGGGAGGTGCGATTTTAAACCCACTGCCTGTGGCAAGCTTGGCGAATGAGACCGAAGTCTGGCAAATTGATCCTTTTCGCTTAGTCGATGAAACCTTGCAACTACCCGTTATTCCAGCAGCAGACGCCACCACAGAGTCTGGGCGACGTATTCTAACCAGCCATGTCGATGGTGATGGTTTTCCTTCTAAAGGATGGTTTCCCGGCAAGCCCTATACAGCCGAGGTCTTACTTGAACATGTATTTAAGAAATACACTTTACCTCAAACTGTTTCAGTGATTGAAGGTGAAGTAGGTGAACGTGGCCTATACCCTAAAGAGAGTCCACAACTAGAAGCCATTGCGCGCAAAATATTTAAATTACCACATGTCGAAATTGCTTCGCATACCTTTAGTCATCCATTTTTCTGGGATTTTGATAAAGTGGTCGATTCCAGTGCGTACGGTGAAAACTTACCTATCCCTGGTTATACCGTCGATTACAACAATGAAATAATTGGCAGCATCGACTACATCAACAAAAATTTAGCCCCTAAAAATAAAAAAGCGCGATTGGTTTTATGGTCGGGCAAAGCCGATCCTAAAGAAGATATTCTCGCTATCGCTGAAAAAGCCAACTTACTTAATGTAAATGGTGGCAATACCTATGTAGTACGAGGCAATGATAACTTTACCCAAGTCTCGCCAACCATCACTTGGTACCCTTCAGCGGTTCACGTCTACGCCCCGGTACTCAACGAAAATTTATATACCAACCTTTGGACAGAACATCATGATGGGTATGGTCGTGCAGTAGAAACTTTCCAATTATTGGGCGAACCACGTCGGTTAAAAACCATTTCGATCTACTACCACATGTACTCTGGCGCTTACCCTGCCTCACTCAAAGGGCTAACCAATGTATATGACTGGGCCATTAAACAAAAAGCCACGCCATTGTATTTAAGTGAGTATGCAGAACGTGCTCGCACGCTGTATGAAACAGGACTATCAAAAACCTTATCTGGTGAATGGCTCATCACATCAACAGGCATTAAAAGTATTCGAGCGCCCTACAGACTTGGTTACCCTGTCACGCCAACGTCTGAATTAGCTGGCTGGAATCAAGGACCCGATGGCAATTATTTAATGCTGACTAAAACAAGAACGCGTTTACAGTTTTCAACAACACAATCGAACGCCCCCAGGCTACAGAGTGCCAATGCACAACTTACAAAGTGGCTAGCACAAGGAAGTACCATTCACTGGGCATTTAACAGCCATGTCCCATTCGAAATGGAATTGACCAATATGAATCACTGCACCTTACGTAGCAATAAAACACTTGCTAAAACGCAATTACCGCCAAATAGGGTGCGGTATCAATCGAACAAGAACGGTGTTTTTCAAGGCACACTCAATTGCAATAACCTGTAATTAATGCATTTTTGCCTCCACCGTAGCAGGGTTGAAGTTTATTGATATGAAAAAACGAGAGTCAGAAGACACGCATAAGAATCCGCCAAGAATACGACTGGTTAATCGGTTATCTCTGGTTATATTAACGCTCACATCACTTTGGGCGTTATGGCTGGTTGCGCCAACAAAAAGCATGTTGGTTAAGTTAATCTCTCGCTCAACATCACCTGAAGTCTCTCTCGCATTTCTGAACGAGTTAGAAAGCCACGAGCCACAAAACCGCACCATTATGTTCATGCAAGCCCAAAATCAGTATGAATTAGGCAAGGTTGATGACGCCTTACAATCACTCTCTCCTATCCTATTTTATTCAGACAATCGTCGTGATTGGCATAGCCATACTTTGTTTTTGGATATTTTATTGCAGCAGTCATACTCCGACAATACTAAGGAAAAGCAAACCGCAAATGTAGAAATAGCGAACTTTTTCTCGGATATTGATTACATTCCAGAAGCAACAACTGCGCGAAAATTTGCCGATGCTGCCATCTCGCTTGCCATGCCTAACTACGCCTTTAAATTTCTTTCTCCTCACCTACAAAGTGGAGAGACCAGTTATAAAGAGTTGATTGAACTAGCCTTACAAACGTCTGATTATGAAAACGCAGCTAAACTGCAACGTGAAGCATTCATGGAGTACCAAAGTTACGAAACTCTCGCATCGCTCATCACGTTGAATCAAAGCTCTAACAACTCAGCTGCCAACCTTGAATTTTACAAACATTACGAGGGAAAACTGGCTAATGAACCACAATATTTAATGCTAGTGATCGAGCAAGCCAAAGAGGCAGGTGAGCTCGAATTGGCAATGCAAAAATCACAGCAGTTGTTAGCTATTGCGCCTTCACCAGCGCTACAAGTAGAAACCGCGGATCTTGCCATTTCACTGGGTAATTTGCCGTTAGCAACTGAGTTATTAGCACAAGCAACCAGTCAGAACCCTACATCAGCATCTTTGGATAAGTTGCACAAGGTTTACCGCTGGCAAGGTGATATCCCGAATGCCTTTAAGACCAGCTTGGCATTACTAAAGAAAAGTGCAACTGAACCACAAATTCGAGCTGGTATCGAAGAATCAAAAGCCTTAGGTGACATCTACCATGAGGGGGTTTTCTTTGATGCACTCGCCTATGCTAATGTTCTTAAAGCTAGCGAATACGATGCGTGGCTAAATGCATTAGAAAAGGCCAAAGGCACACCTGCAGCATTGCGTAGTGTTAAATCATTGTCTGCGAAGCGACCGTATGACAGCGCTTTAGTGAGCCATAAATCGCGTCTGTACTCTTATAACAGTGATCATGCACAAGTAATAAAACAAAGAAAAGCCCTCAAGCGGTTGCGCCAACCAACCACAGAGGAAGCAGAACGTTTTGCCAACGCCTATATCTACCTCAATCAACCCGAGCAAGCGTTAGAGGTTTTGATCGAGCCATCTGATTGGCAACTTGCTGACGATGATTACCTTAAGATGGTGGCAGCCTTAGCATGGGATAGCAGCAATAAAGCATTAGCACAACGTAGCCAACAATATTTAATGCAGCGCTCAACGGCGAATATTGATGTTTATCGTTATATCCAGCTGCATGCCCCCTTTACCATCAAGGATATCGATGAGCTCACACGCTTATATCAAGAGTCTGGTAATAGTGAATTCTTACTCTTGGCCATCAGAGTCAGCAATGATGCTCAGTCATTCGATCAAATGCCCGCACTTTTTACTCTTGCTAGCAAAGATCGCTATTTGAAAAGTAATGCCGAAGTGACTTATTACCGTGCACAACTTGCCGTTAAACAAGGGCAAACTGCACGTGCGCATCAACTTTATCAGCAAGCTATCTCAACTAACACTGGTTTTCAGCCTGCTATCAATGGCTATATGTGGTGGTTAATTGCCACTAATGATCAAGACAAGCTGCGTACCCTTTATGAGAGTTATCGCCTGCCACTGGCGAATAATGCTGACTTCTGGTCTGTTTTTGCCGCAAGCGCACAACAGCTTGGCCGAAATGATGAAGCTGATCTCTGGTATCGCCGCCAAATCCAAGCGACAGATAAACCCGATGCAGCATTATTGCTGAACTACGCTTCTCTCTTGGAGTTACGTGAACAATATGATCGCGCTTATCAATTACGCCAGTATGTCGCTAAAAATATGGCAACATCTTTACTGGCGCTGCCCGATGGTGACATTTCACATCGAGCCTTAATCGCATTATTCGTTGGTGATAAAACAGCACTGAAATTGGTCGAAGCCAATACCCTCGCTCAACCAAACACGAATAATGTCGCCGAACTGATCCAATACTACCTTGCTCAAGGTCGCCCTGATGTTGCACTTTATTGGCATGAAAAAACGGCACTCAGCCAATACCAGCTACCAGATTGGCAACAACTTTCTTTTGCGATAGAGAAACACGATCGTGAAGCTATGGAAAAACTTCTCATTGAATCGCTGACCTTACCCGTTGCTGATAAAAATTACGCACTACAAGCTGTAGGTAGGCATCAACAAGCATGGCAGCAAGCTCAACAAGAAATTGGCGTACTTGCAGATGAAGTGGCCGAAAAGCAACTACGTAAGAATCATGTAAATCAACACCCGAATAAAACACACAGCGTTCGCGCCCAACAAACATCCATCACTCAGTGGAATATCAATCGCTTTAGTCTGGATTACTACGCTCCACACTACAACGGCTATTACCGCCTAGGTAGTGATTACCAACAAGCAGATACTCCTGAGCTATTAGGTAAAACGCCCATCGATGATGAATTTCGACTACGAGGCGGTTTTTATTGGCAGCAGAATGAAAGTACATGGGCTGTTAAAGCGGATCTTGCACAAGGTGTTGGCGATCAACGCCTTGGTGTATTAGCCGAATTTAACACCCAACTGAAAAGCTATTGGTCTGGTGGGATTAAATTAGGCATTAACAATCATCTCGAGGCCAGCCAATTAATGACCCTCGCTGGGCAAGATAATGTTCTCGGTATAAACGTGAACTATCAACCTACAGCGCGTGAAAATCTAGCAATGCAAGTCAGTCTTCATGATTTATCAACGCGCTTTGGTGATGATATCGGCCGTGGCTGGGACATGAATATCCGCGCCAGCGAACAATTTTTCTTTAATGACCCAGCATGGCAAGTTTATAGCGAATTTAGCATGCAACAGGTCAGCCACAGTAACGCCCCAATGAGGGGAGTTAACCGCTGGCAACAAGGATCTAGGCCACTTGCCCCCAGTGATTTTATTGCTGAGCGCTACCAAAGATTATCAATTGGTCACCGAGTGTGGCACGGGGAACCAGGAGTTCCTGGGCCAACAGCACCCTCACCTCGTTACTGGCTAGATAGTTCTGTGGGCTATAACGTAGAAGCCCAACAAATTGATATGACGTTAAGTGCCGGCCTCGGTTGGCGAATTATCGGAAATGACGAACTCTACATGGGTGTTGATTGGCAAAGCCAAGACCGAAATGGCGATGAGTCGCTAAAAGTAGCTTTTGGCTATTACTACAGTTTCTAATTAAGGAGAAGCCGGATGAAACGCATCTTACTTGCTGCTTCCATTGCAGGGTTAAGCGCCTGTTCTAGTTACCAAGTACCAGATAGCCCAGTTTTTGCGGCAAATAGTCATTGGGTCATCATGCCAATGGCAAACCACTCAAATACCCCCATGGCAGCAGAGAAAGTAGAGGAGATTCTCAATGCTCAGCTTTACGCCAAAGGGATCCGTGCCACTATATATCCAGAGCTAAACACAAATGATCTTGCTGTGATCATTGATGATTCAGCCAAACGAAGACAAGCGCAGACGTGGTTAGCATCACAACCTGCTGATTACATTATTACAGGCTCAGTGGAAGAGTGGCACTATAAAAGCGGGTTAGATGGTGAGCCTGCTGTTGGTATTACGCTCGAAATAAAATCGGCGAAAAGTAAAACAACACTTTGGCGTGCGACGGGCTCGCGTGGTGGCTGGGGTCGAGAAAGTGTTAGTGGCACTGGGCATATCGTGATCGATGAACTGCTAGATGGGGTCAACGTTGAAAACCTTGAATAGCATGGCAGCGATTGTTGATATAGAAAGAAACAAACTCTGCGAGTAGGCTTATGAATAAACTATGGCAACGCTTCATCATTGGCTTTAAAGAAGAGGGCTTTGCATGGCTGGAAACGGCCGTTATTGCATTGCTGGCAATATTTATTTGGATGAAGTCAGATTCGTTAGCCCCCACTTCTACGGATCATAATTTCTTCTGGCCTCTTTTTGGTCCACTGCTAATATCGTTACGCTATGGCTTTGCCAAAGGATTCATTTGCGCATTGATCACAACAGCTGGCTTAGCCACTGCGATGCGTATCACTGGCGTACTTGAGTTCTACCCCTTTTCATTAGCCGTTGGAACCATACTAACAGCTATGATTGCGGGAGAGTTTCGAGACTATTGGCACAATATTAATCAACGTCATATTCTTGATCATCAGTATATGAGCCAGAAACTCGATAGTTTTACAAAAAACTATCACTTGCTTAAAGTCTCACATGATCAGTTAGAACAACGCACTGCTGGTCAAACAATCAGCTTGCGGGCAAGTATTAACACCTTACAAAAGATTGCCTCCGCTCATGCAGATAAGCGTATTGAGAACATCGGGCATCCACTGCTAAACCTTCTCGCCGAAATAGGTGGTTTGCAAGTGGCTGGTCTGTACAAAGTGACCAAAAATAAAATAGACAAACAGCCTCACGCCATCATCGGGGATCACCACCAGCTCATAATCAAAGACCCGATGCTACAAGATATGTTGGCATCTAAAAAATTACTATCACCTGCAACCATAGGTGAAAATGAGATTCACAAATCCCGCTACCAACTCTGTATCCCTTTACTCGATACTATGGGCAATTTACAAGCCGTTGCGCTAGCTGAAAATGCAAAATTCTTCATGCTAACACCAGCCAATGTTGCCCTATTATCATTGGTTGCTAACCATGCGGCTGACTTGCTCAGTGATGCTTTACTCACCCCTGTTCTGAAAGCAAATCAAAGCGACCTCTTTTTGAAATACATGGCGCGCGCTAAATACAATAAACGCCATTACGGTGCTGATAGTAATGTTGTCGCCTTTGTTGATAGCTCAGGTAAACATGGTAATGTATTGAGTAGCGTAGTGAATTTCCGTCGTGGTGCTGACGTCTACTGGACTTGTAAGTCCCTGACGAACAACCCGGTGTTAGTGGTACTACTCCCGCTAACCACAACTTACGACAGCCAGCAATACATTGCCCGTGTCACCGATTTACTCAAAAACAATATCGGAGAGGCTATCAGTGATATTGATATCCTAGGGCCACTCTCTTTAGACACGGATAACGCAGAAATCACAGCCTTCATGGATGAACTAGGAGCTTATGATGAAAGCTTGGCTATTTCTTCAAACCCTAGCGTTTGAGACAATCGGCTTTTATATTCTGCTCGATAAAGAAATGACGCAGATGCATTGGGTTGGATTTATTTCAAGCCATGCCATCGCCTGCGCCAGTTTTACCTTTTTATGCTGGATTCTGCTACCAAAGAAATACAAAACGCCCGTCATTAGTTCGGTAAGCTTCTTGTTTTTCTTTAACTTTTTCTTACCACTATTTGGCATGATAGGCACAGCGGCATCCTTGCTAGTTGCCTTATACATACCAAGAAAACAAAGCCTAATCACTTGGCAAGAGTGTGAAGAGGCCCCACTACCACAAAGTCCTGGCGACTTGTCTGGTACACAATTTGGTGCGGGTGCCCTACGCGAAATTCTGCTGCATAACGACGACCCAGAGCGTCGCTTATTAGCGGTCAGTGCCATTCGTCATTTACCCAAACCCCAAGCCGTACCTTTATTGCAGCTTGCGCTGAAAGATTTGTCTGATGATGTTCGCCTATTAGCCTATGCATCACTTGAAACCATAGAATCCCAAATCAACGAAGCAATATCCCTTTTCAAAGGCCAATTCCAATACCGTGAGCAAGCCAGTAAAGCCTATGAGATAGCACAACAGTATTGGGAGTTATGTTATTTAGGGATTGCTGAGGGCGCTTTACGTAAACACTACTTAGATCAAGCTGAGCATTACCTCACTCTTGCCAATAATATTTCACCCAACGCATCCAGCTATCTATTACTTGGTCGAGTCATGTTAGAACAACAACGACCAAAGGATGCATTGCAATGCCTAACGCAAGCCATGGATGGTGGCTTAAGAGTCAAGCAAGTCGCCCCTTACCTTGCAGAAGCGGCTTACGAAGCTGGCGATTACGAAACTGCGAAATATTACATTAGCTATTTCCCTGAACAAAAAGGCGAAAAGCTAAGCCAGATAAAGGAGTATTGGGCATGAAAAAAAAGAGTGACATAGATATATGCCTGCTACTTGAAGGCACATACCCCTACGTTCGAGGAGGTGTATCGAGCTGGGTACATCAAATTATCAGCGGCTTACCCGAGTTTAACTTTCACTTAATCTTTTTAGGCGGGCATCCCGATTTTTATGATAAACCCGCTTATGATTTCCCTGATAATGTCGTGGGGTTTGACGTCCACTTCTTACTTGCAAATAACGGCAATTTGAAACCTAAAGCGCGTAAAGGAAACAGTAAACTCTTCGACGCTTGGGGGAAATTTTTATCCTTCTTTGAAAAAAATGACACGCCGATCCCTGAAGACTTACTGAAAGACGTATCTGAGTTCTTAGGCAAAAATAATCAGCTAACGCTTAGCGATTTCTTGTACAGCGAAGCTTCGTGGGAAGTGCTAACTAATAGATATATGGCGTCTGCCGAGCATCAATCCTTTGTGGATTACTTTTGGACCTATCGCAATATCTATCAACCTTTATTTATCTTATCGCAGATATCACAAAATTTACCTGATGCTAAGGTCTTCCACAGCGTCTCTACGGGCTATGCCGGTTTTCTGGGAGCGCTCTGTCAAAAACAGACAGAAAATCCATATTTGTTAACCGAGCACGGTATCTATACCAAAGAACGTAAAATCGATTTAGCACAAGCTACATGGATAAAAGACCGCCATAAGCTCATCGATATCAGCATGCATAAAGGCATGGATTTAACCCGTAAGACATGGATTCGCTTCTTTGAGCAGCTGGGGCTTACGGCTTATCATCAAGCCAATAAAATCGTCTCTTTGTTTGAGGGAAACCGACAAAGACAGCATAAAGACGGTGCGCCCGATACCCGCACTCAAGTCATTGTAAATGGCATCAATACGACGCGATTTGGCGAAGCTTATAAATTACGTCCTGATACACCACCTATGGTCGTTGGCCTTGTGGGTCGTGTTGTGCCTATCAAAGACATTAAAACTTTTATCCGTACAATTCGAGGTGCCGTCGAAACGCTGCCAGATGTTGAAGGCTGGATTATCGGCCCAACTGAAGAAGATGAGGATTATGTTCATGAATGTGAGCTCCTCATTGAAAGTTTAGGGCTAGAGAATAACGTGAAAATGCTCGGCAGCCAAAATGTCGCTGAAATCATGCCTCAACTGGGGGTCATGATGCTGACCTCTATCAGTGAAGCGCAGCCACTGGTTTTACTTGAAGCAATGGCTGCTGGCATTCCCTGTATTGCGACCGAAGTCGGTGCCTGCCGTGAAATTATTGATGGCGCAGCAGGTGAAGACGCTGCATTAGGATCATGCGGCGAAATTATTCCGATAGCGAGCCCGATTGATGGTGCTAATGCCATAACACGAGTGCTCGGCGATGCAGAACAATGGCGTAAAGCGGGTGATATTGGAAAATCCCGTGTTGTACGTTATTACGATGAAAAAATGATGTACGACTCGTACCGAAGACTCTATCAGGAGGCCATTGATGGCAGGAATCGGGTTTGAATTAAGGAAGATTCTAAAAAAGAACACCATCCTTTCAATGCTAGAGGCATACGGCCTAGCGGGGTTGATCAGCTCTGGGCCTTGGGTACTGTCGATCCTCGCATTGCTCGCGATCGGTATTTTGAGCGTCGGCTGGGTCTTTCCCACCTACGTCATTGTCCAGTTCTTAGTCTTAGTTACCTATTTGATGGCTGGCTCGCTCATCATTAGTGGCTTATTCCAGTTATTACTGACACGTTTTATCTCAGATCTCATTTTTGCCAAGCAAGAGCACCGAATTGTCCCTAACTTATTAGGATCAATGCTTGTTACCAGTGTGTTGGCAGCCCTGATCGGCGGCGGGATTATGACTTTTTCTGATCATATAGAGCCGGCGGTCAAAGTCACCATCTTCACCTCTCTGGTACTGCTCTGTAATCAGTGGTTAATCTTGATCTTCTTAAGTGGTATGAAAGAGTATTACCGTATCTTCATCACCATGATGATCAGCTATGGCTTAATGGTCGGATTAAGTTTCGTTTATACCTCCGATGGCTTACTGGGTTTGATGCTTATTTTCACCTCGTGCCAAGCATTACTGACTTTTGCGTTTCTCTATCACGTTATTCGCGACTTCCCAGCCAACCAACTGGTCTCGTTCGAATTTTTAGACCGTAAAAAAACCTTTTTTTCATTAATACTGTGTGGTTTTTTCTACAATCTGGGCGTGTGGCTTGATAAGTTCGTCTTTTGGTTTAGAGAGGAAACCTCTCACCAAGTCATTGATTTATTTCGCGCATCCTATATCTACGACTTGCCGATATTCATCGCTTACCTTGCTATTGTACCTGGTATGGCAGTATTTATGCTGCGAATGGAAACGGACTTCGCTGATGCCTGTTTAAAATTTTATGATTCAGTGCGAGAAGGAGCGACCCTTCAATCGATTTACCTGCTCAAAGATCGTATGGTTCTGGCATGTCGCCAAAGTATTTATGAGATATTCAAAGTACAAGGCATGACCCTCGCCCTATTACTACTTTGGGCTGAAGATATTCTAGTAGCATTAAACATTGACCTCTCCTACCTCCACTTACTGTATGTCGATTTAGTGGGGGTAAGTTTACAAGTGTTGGTCATGTCGATACTTAACGTGATGTACTACCTTGATAAGCGCTATTCAGCACTTGCTCTAACTGTTTTCATGGCGGTGGGGAACTACATCTTTGCACATGTCAGTATTGAACTTGGCCCTGTTTTCTATGGCTATGGCTTCGCTGTGACCATGTTACTGACAACCATTATTGGCTTAGTGATGCTTGATAAGCAGTTTAACGATTTAGAATACCAAACCTTTATGTTACAGCGCTCTTAAAGCGCCTACAGTGTACACAATTTAACAGCGCCATGGCCGTTCAGCCATGGCGCTGTTACTCAATAGCAATCAAGCAGCTCTATACTTAACTATTGTCACTATCGCTACTTTGACGTGGTTGTGTTGTTTTATGTCTACCGGATTGTGCACTCACATCCATCCACGATGAGAACTTATCAACGATATCGATAGGCATAGGGAAGATAATGGTTGAAGTGCGGTCATTCGCAATTTCCGTTAATGTTTGCATATAGCGCAACTGTACGGCATTGGGAGACTGGTTCAGCACCTTAGCGGCCTCGCTCAATTTCGCCGACGCTTCTAGCTCACCCGTCGCATGGATAACCTTAGCGCGACGAGAACGTTCAGCCTCAGCTTGACGTGCTAACGCTCTGACCATGCTGTCATCCAGATCTACATGCTTTATCTCAACATTCGCAATTTTTATCCCCCAATTGTCAGTGTGTTGATCGAGGATCCCTTGCAAATCATTGTTCAAATCATCTCTAGCAGATAACAGCTCATCAAGCTCATGCTGCCCTAACACTGAGCGTAAGGTTGTTTGTGATAACTGACTGGTTGCTTCATGGTAGTTCTCAACGTTATTGATGGCCATCTTAGGGTCAACCACACGGTAGTAGACCACGGCGTTCACCTTTACCGACACATTATCGCGAGTAATTAAATCTTGAGTTGGCACATCTAGCACGATTGTCCGTAAATCAACTCTCACCATTTGTTGGATAATCGGCACAATAATGATCAAACCCGGTCCTTTCACTTCATAAAAGCGCCCAAGCAAAAACACAACGGCCCGCTCATATTCTCGTAATACTTTGAACATGCTGGCGATCAAGGCAACTGCCAGCACTATGATGGTCGCTAACGAGTAGGTAAACATGATCTTATTCCTTATTAACACTCTCTACGTCGAGCCATAGACCTGAAATGTTTGTCACCACAACATGGTCTCCCTGTTGGTATTGCATGTTAGAACGAGCTTGCCAAATCTCACCATCAACCATGACTTTCCCTTCGCCAGGAAAGCCACAGATCACGGTGGCAATCTGCCCTTGGATAAGTTGTACGCCCGTTGTTACTGGGCGACGGCGTACTTTGAGCAGTAATGCAATAATGACAAAGAAAAACAGTGCAGAAACAACGGTTAACCCCACAATAAGAGGAACAGCAATTTGGAATCCTGGTGTTTCTGTATCCATCAGCATGACTGACCCCAACACAAAGGCAACAATGCCCCCCAGCCCTAAAATACCGAAACTCGGACTGAAAGTTTCCGCAATCATCAATGCTATTCCTAATAACAACAAACCAAGCCCAGCATAGCTAACAGGCAACAATTGTAACGAATACATGGCTAAGATGAGGCAGATCCCGCCGAGTACGCCGGGAAGCCCGACTCCTGGGTTATAGAACTCAAGCAATAAGCCATAGATCCCAATCAGCATCAAAATGTAGGCAACATTCGGATTGGTAATAACAGTGAGTAGCTTAAATCGCCAGTCTTGCTGTCGCTCTACATAAGCCACATTAGAAAGGGCGATCTCAGTTTGAACACCATTCACAACAACTTGGCGACCATTCGCCTGTGCTATCAACTGATCAAGGTTAGGCGCGATAAAATCTATGACATTTTCAGCTAAAGCACTTTCTGCATCTAAACTCGCCGCTTCTCTTACTGCCTTCTCAGCCCAGACTTCATTACGGCCATGCAACTTAGCTAAACTCTGGATATAAGCCGCGGCATCATTCATGACCTTTTTCTCCATCGCCGTTTTGGCTGCAATTTTCTCACTCTCTCCCGAGGCGTTATCCGTATTATCGGCTTTAGCATCTTCATCTGGCGTTTTCTTAGCTTGGTCTGAGGGAGCTATAGACTCATCCTCTGCAGATGGTGCCGGTTGAGATTTTTGTGGCGAGTCTTGCTGTGACGGGCGTGATTTATCAGATTGATCTTGTTTAGGGGCAAATGGATTATTACTGTCTTGATCTTTATCTCTCTGCGGCCCACCAAGCGAAACCGGAGTTGCGGCACCAAGGTTCGTACCGGGGGCCATTGACGCAACATGACTCGCAAGCAATATATATGTCCCAGCACTCGCAGCACGCGATCCAGCAGGGCCAACCCAAGTTGCGATAGGAATGGGGGAAATGGTAATGGCTTGAATGATTTCTCGCATCGAGGTATCAAGCCCACCAGGGGTATCCATTTTCAACACGATAAACTTTGCTTGCTCTTCTTGGGCCAAAGCAATCTCTCGTGATACATAATCACTAATAGCTGGGCCAATCCCCCCTTTAATTTCAATGACCCACACATCGTCGGCACGAACTGAATGCGAAAACCAAAGCAAAACGATCCAACAACACAATAACAACCGTTTCATCTCATGCTCCAAAGCCACCACAGGAACAACATAGTGAAGCCAGAATGGGTACAAACCTTCTTTAATTATCCTCAATACACGCGAATGAAGTGCTTTTATCGAATGTGATTAATGTTATCGACTGTGGCCACAAATTAACCTTATTAGTAGTAAGGATAGACTAGCAGCTTAATCGCGGGTGAACATTAAAGGTAAACGTCTCACTGTTACACCACCCTTTGATTAAAATCACTTTTATACTACAGCCATGGCTTTGAAACTGCTTGGAGGTAAAATGAAGGATGCTTGTAAATTCTTTTCCCTGCATCACATAGCACTCTCTGTGTTCTTACTCTTATTAAGCATTAGTTTTCTCTCCCGTCATGCCCAAGCAGAAACTGTGCAAGTTGGGAGCTATGAGTGCCCCCCCTTTGTAATGAGTAACGAAAATGGTAGCTATAGTGGGCTGAGCATATTTTTATGGCAACAAATAGCAGAAAACCTCAATGTGAAATTCGAAATATCAAGCCATGAGTTAAAAGAATTACTTGATGATGTCACCGCTGGAAGAATTGATATTGCCGTGTCTTGTATTTCAATCACCGAAGAGCGTGAATTAGTCCTCGATTTCACACATTCTTTCTACGAAACCTCACTGGCCATCGCAGTCAAAGAACAAGGACACTTTGCAACCTTACTCAATATTATCACTAACAAAAAACTGTCATTAATATTAGGTGTTGTCTTTGCAGCAGCCGCGTTTGTGGGGGGGATTTATTACCTGCTAGAGCACAAAGTGAATGACAAGTTATATTCAATGCCATCACGCGCAGCACGGTTACTGGAGGGGTTCTTATTAGGATTACTCTTTATAACCAAAGGCCCTTTTAACTACTATGAATTTAAAACATTAACGGGTCGATTTATTACCGTATTACTTGCTATCACGACAACCCTTTTCATTGCCAGTATTACGGCAATATTGGCTAGCACCTTTACATTAGGGCTGCTAAGCAGTGACATAAAAGGCCCCAACGATTTAGCTAACCTCAATGTAGGGGCTAAATTGGCTTCAACATCGTCTGTATATTTAACGAATCACAGTATCGTGCACAGAACCTATGAATCCACAGAGCAAATGCTAACCGCTTTAGATAATCGAGAAGTAGATGCGATTGTTGCTGATGACGCTGTTTTAAAATACCTGATTAAAAAATCTAAGGAAGATGGGAAATACACCGATCTTTCTGTGCTGCCTTACCAGTTTGAAAAGCAAAATTATGGTTTTGCCATTGGTGATAATAGCCCGTATGAGGAAGAACTAAATCGTGCCTTACTCAAAGTAAGAAAAAGCCCCGAATGGAAACAAGCACTCAGTAAATACTTTGCAGAAAGGTAGCCCTTGTCACGAATAAGAAAAAAGTAATAGGCAAGCACCAATAAACAAAAATCGGCCAATCAGCCGATTTTTGTACATGACTAAAACCACTAAACGCAGGGATTCATGGCGGTTAACGCCATTTCATTAAACGGCTGAACTTTGATGGATGATATGACCAGCAATGATCAAAGATGTCCATTAATGCCGGGTTACCATATTTAGACAAAGTGACGGCATGAAAGCGATTACGGCTCGCTTTCAGTTTATCTATTCGACGTAGCATTTCTTCTGGTTGTGATGGCGCGATAAAGTCAGATAGCACCACTAAGTCTGCATTTTTATACTTTTCACCACACATCAAATCAATGGATTGATCTAACACTGGCGACAGGTCGGTACCGCCATGAAATGAATAAGACAAGAAGTTTAATACTTCACTCAAGCCGTCTTGCTTAGTGAGTTCGTAAGTAATCTGCTGAGTTGAGAACATGATAACAAAACAATCACGATCTTCAGCCAAAGCGATTTGCATCAAACCATAAGCCAATGCCTTCGCACATTGCTCTGGAAATCCTGACATAGATCCAGAGGCATCAATACAAACAATAAATGGGCCTTTGTCTTGTTCTACTTGCTTACTCTGGCGCTTATACGCTTTCACTTTTCGAAGTTTACGCTGCGTCCCCTGCACGCGATAATTCATTAAACGTTTATCAACTAAGTGCTTGTAGAACACAACTTCCAATTCAGGGTAAGCCAAAAACATGGTTTCATTGGGCAACAACTTTGCTAAATCATCACTTTCATGCACGCCAACAATGTCATCAGAAACGTTGTCGCTACACTCTTCCACCATACGTAAATCTTCAGAGCGCACCCTTTCTTTATTGGGGTCATCAATTTCATTTGCCATGCGGCCAAGCTTTTCAGCAATATCTTTTAAGCCGTCATTACGTTTTAAAAAACGAGCAACTGATTTCATCGATTCAATATCAGTACGGGTTAATTTAGCTTTCGCCATGTCCCATAAGCGACCGACTTTCGTTTCATCACCCGCCTCAGTCACTTGCTCCATTTGTTGCATGGTTTCTATACGTTGGTAAAGATCTGTAAGCAACTGCTCTTTATTCTGCTCTAATTCATCAAGTTGAGCTTGTTTAAGCGTTGCACTTAAATGCTGATACCACTGACTACAGAAATAGCTTTGAAACATAGGGTTATGTTTCGCATGTTCTTTGGTAACAAGCGACTTCGCTTTAAAATAAAAAGCTGAGTGCCCTTCTAGTTGCTGTACTACTTCATCAGCCTGGCTTATGAAGTAATCTTCGTCCCAATTAATGACCTCTTCATACAGTGCAATTTCCTGCTTAAAACGATCTTCAATACTGACTTTGGTAATACGCTGTTGGACCTGACCACGCCATTTCATGATCTGGTTTTTCATCGCAGCCTTAATACCAGGGTTCGCTTCTGCCGCCATAATGATTTGCGGACGCATTAATAGTTCATGAATAGCAGAATCGACCATGCCAGATTCTGCCACCATCATTGCAAGGTTAAAACTTTCAGATACTGGCATAAGTCAGGTCCTCGTTACTCACATTAAATACAATGCTGATTTATGCAAAGTAGTCTGAAAGGTGGGCAATACGAAATGCACCTTTCTCTACTAAGTGCTTTAACTCTGTCACTGCATCTGACGCCGTTGTTATGCTGTGCTCTATAAGTTCAGGCAACTCTGATTCAACGAAGTTATGCGGTAATGCGCCATGGAAAGAGCTACGCGACTTCTTAATGTTGTGCTCTGCATCAACAACCTTCTCTGAGGCGCGATCAAGCTCTTTCTGCCAATCAGCTTTCTGGCTTGCACTTATCCCACGCGATCCAGCAATGCCAACGAATACGGAGCGATTAGCAATATCTTTAATCACTAGGCGTAGATTGGCATCAACTTCAAACTGCAATCGACAAAGGTTGGTGTTTTTATTCACGAAACCGTAGATATCGCATTGACCCGTTTTGATTTTCTTTTCGAACTCATCACCATCGACGTAAACCCAACGACCATCGCCTTTTTCTTGTTCAGAAACCGATGGATTTTGTTGCAACATTACCAATTTAATCATGCGTGGATTATGGTTAACGGTGTAACGCTTAGCGCCAGAGAAGTCGTATTTAAACCATTCTTTTCGCATCATAGTTTCACGCGAAAACGACATGCTCAACGCATCAGCCACTTCTTTGTTGATGTTATCAAGAATTGCTTGTGCTTCATTGGCATCGGTTTGAGACGCTTCTTGGTTGAATGCTTTTTGAGTTGCAAAATCACGTGTGATATTGCGCACCACATGACGAGATTCAGGGCTATGCCATAAACAGTCTTGTAACAACAACAGATCCAGCGGATTAATCGCCCTACGTCCGTTGAAGAAAGCACTCGCTTTCAGTAAACGTACCGACTTCTTCCATCGACGATCAGAAATATACAACTCACTGTCTTCGGCAATACCATCACCCGCTTCAACTTTCTCTTCGATCATGCTTTTTAGCTGATAAATCTTTTCAAAAATAGCTTCATCTAACTCAACATTTTCAAGGTGTGCTTGCCATTGCTGGTATTCTTCATCCTTAATCGTCAGACTAGGATCAATATCTTGAATAGTGCTTTCGCCCATCAACATAGCTTTAAAGTTTTGCTTTTCTTGAATGCGATTAACAAACACACGAACTAACATGCGATCGTAAAGTGCTTCTAAGCCGCTGTCTTCATCTGGTAATTCATTCGATGCCGTGATCAAGACTCGCATAGGAACAGGTAGAATATCCTGACCATTTTTAAAAGTGCGCTCATTCACAACAGTCAATAATGTATTCAATATAGCAGGGCCGGCTTTCCATATTTCATCAAGGAAGACCACCTCTGCCGTCGGTAAGTAACCATCGACAAGACGAACATACTTTCCGTTGTCTTTTAATTCCTGAATAGAAAGGGGACCAAACACCTCTTCAGGCGTGGAAAAACGGGTCATCAGGTAATCAAAAAAACGGCTGTTATCAAATGCTTGAATTAAGCGTTTCGCAATCAGGCTCTTTGCTATACCAGGTGGACCAAGCAAGAAAGCACTTTCTCCTGCCAATGCAGCCAGTAAGCAGAGTTTAATCGTTTCTTCGCGCTCATAGACCCCATTCGATAACGCTTTGATAAGCTTCTGGATCCGCTCTGATACTAAAGCACCATTGGGCTGTGTTGTTCTAGCCATAGTTAACATATTGTCCGACCTCTATTGTTATGTCCCTGTGCGTATACTACTTGCAGTAATGCACAACAATTCCTAGTCATTTCAAGGATAGACATAAACATTAAATGTTACAGCATTGTAAATGGAAATATTTTGTTACATACCTATATACCAAACCCTGCTTCTACAATGTAGCTTGAAATCTATGTTTCCAATTCTGAGAGTTAAATCACATTTAGTATTGGCGCGCAGATTTACAGTGCTGTAACTGCACCTATTCTTTAAAACGCTTTTTAATTAAACAACTTAAGGGTCACATTTAACTCATAAAAACCCTTAATATTCGTGTCAAAAAAGACTCGTATAGCGTTTCTTATGATAATTAAATAGTAGGCTTGTTCAGCTTTATTAACTTTGCGAAGATAATGCCAGTTTTATAAAGTAAGCCGATGCATATGAACAAAGTCTCTCAACTCCCAGCACGATTAGCTATTGTCGTTTGTATCGGCGTCCTGTTTTCTGCTTTTGTCCCATCAAGCGGCATGCTTGAAGTAATGACCTCAATAATGACGTTAGTGCTGATTATTATGCTACTAAGAGAAGATTTTGGTCGCGAAATGAAAGGGTGGCTACTACTAGCCTTCGGTACTTATTCGATTGGTGTTATTGCTGATCTACTTGATGAGGTGCCTGAACTCAATGATCACTGGTTGATTGATAATTCTGATGATGTATTTATGCACATTGGCGTTTTTCTGATGTGCCTCTGTTTTATAAAAATGTTGCAGCAACGCCAAAACTTGATCGCCCATTTAAATACCCAGATAGAAAAAGCCCACCACTTAGAAGAAGAGCTCAGTAAACACGCTTTTCAGGATGACTTAACCCAGCTGGAAAATCGACGCGCACTCTTTCGCCGTTTCGATGCTATTGCTATTCAGCTTCAGCGTGGTGTGCTGGCATATATAAACATTGATAACTTTAAAAAAGTAAATGATCGCTTTGGACACAAACGTGGCGACGAATTACTGATTGAGCTTGCAACTATACTGAGTTCAACTAGCCCAGATGGCAGTAAAATTTATCGTATTGGTGGGGATGAATTTGTCGTACTCTTGCCAACAGATAATAATGAAGCAACTCACCAATGGGTCGAGTATTTATACCAAACCACAAGTTTGATGCGTCAAAGCTTTGATATAGATCTAAGTATCAGCATTGTGCCCTACCACGCTGGAAACTTATCCGACCCTGATGGCATATTGGCCCATGCAGATAAAGAAAGGTATAAGAAAAAAGCAGAAAAGAACAAGCACGCTGAACACACAAGATACTAAAGGCACTAGCAAGCTGTTCTATCTATATAAATCTACAGCGCAGTTGCCAGTGCTTTTCATCAATAAGAACGATCAGCGACTCGTTGGATTGGTGTTACGTCTTAAAACTGCCCTTTTACCGCTGTAGCAGTAATTCAAGCTCCTCTTGAGTGATTATTTCACTCACTTCGGACATTTTATGCAAGTTATAGGCTTGCTTAGATTGCAAATACAGCATCTTTAATTGTTCATTATCCAACGAATCAATTTTTGATAGTAATTCGACAAATTCAACTTTTTCCATAGTTTGCCCCTACCACATATCTCAACTCTTTCAGTGAGCGACAACATCCTGTTACTCACACACTCAGCTGCACCAATAATATATTCCCTTTGCCAATCCCCTCTCTAAAAAGATGACACATCAGCATAAACCCAGACACAATTAATGCCTATAGTTTCATATATATCGTTTTAAACAGCAATTGCAACAGTGAGCATAACAAAGTGCGGTATGCTTCAAAATTCGCTCAATATCTCTTTATGTACAGGCAAATTATCATTTGCTGGGAATAATCTTTGCAACTTAATCACAGACTTATGCCATCACCATCAAAGAGCATGTAAACAAGAAACCAATGAAGTCAAGCTAGCCTCAGATCGCAGAGCTAATAATCTAAGTTCATTTTAAACAGACTAATTACACCTCTGTATAAGTAGGTCGTGATACAGCACTAGAATCACATTCTGTTTTGTTTTCACATAAATGTCACATCTCCGTAATAAGATGTCGCAAAATTATTTCAATATGGAGAAAGTCTATGTTCCCAAAGGCTACCACCCTGCTAACACTGTGTGCTGGTTTGGCATTCAACACACAAGCAGAAACGCTGACGGTGTCAGGTTCAACGTCAGCAAGTCACATTGTTGAAGTGTTAGCTGAAACCTATTCAGCACAAAATCAGGGCAATCAAATTGCCGTACAAGGGATTGGGTCGTCTGCGGGCATTACTGCCGTTCAAAAAGGCGCTGCAAAACTAGGTATGAGTTCTCGTTATTTAAGTGACGAGGAAATCAAGACCGAGCTAAAAAGCGTAACCTTTGCGCATGATGGTATAGCTTTGGTTGTTAACAAAAATAACCCAGTGCAAAACCTAACAAAAACACAAGTCTCTCAGATTTACCATGGTGAAATCACTAACTGGAACCAAGTTAATGGCCCCGATAAAAAAATCGCGGTTGTTAGCCGTGAAAATGCTTCAGGCTCACGATTTTCTTTTGAAGATTTCATGGAATTAACCAAAGATATCAAGGGGATTCGCGTTTCTGACATCAACCCTCAAGCTATTGTCGTTAACACTAACGGTATGGTGAAAAGTTTGGTTTCAGGTAATCAACATGCCATTGGCTATGTCTCTTTGGGATCAATTGATCAGTCAATAAAAGCACTTGATTTTGAAGGTGTATCGCCAACGCTTGATAACCTTGAATCAGGAGAATATAAAATCTCACGACCTTTTTTAATGCTATATAAAGACAAAACATTAAAAGCTGACAAAACAGCGAAGAATTTTGTTGATTACATCGTATCTCCGCAAGGACAATCAATTATTGATGAACAAGGGTATTTAGCGTCTAAAATACAGTAAAGCAGGCATCAAAACCTATATAGCCTCATTGATACAGAATAATAAACAGGCTGACTTGAACTCTATTTAATGTGATATCACTTTAAAAGGAATTCAAATCAGCCTGCTATATGACTGCTACCTAAGTCAATGAAGCCATATCGCTATAGTTAATACAGACACTTACTCATCTTTAACAACTGGGTACTCTTCATTGCTTCCCCACTCCGTCCATGAGCCATCATAAACCGCAATATTCTCACGGCCTGTTTGCTCCGCTGCCAGCGCAAGAATACACGCAGTGATCCCTGAGCCACATGTGAAAATATAACGCTGCTGAATGGGCGCTAACTCATCAAAAGATTTGTTAAGCCGTTCACTATCAGCCAACTTGCCATCGAACACAACTTTAGGGAATGGTAAATTTTTTGCGTTCGGCATATGTCCGCTACGTACTCCTTGTCGAGGCTCGACTTGCTTGCCGGCGAACCTTTCAGCTGGCCTTGCATCGACTACCGTGACAGCTTCATTCGTCAGTTGCTGGTTTACATCGTCAGCACTCGCAATCCAACGGGTTTGAAGCTTAGCTATATAAGTGGTTACGGATATTTCTGTTGCTGGTGCTTGTGTAGCTATTGCGCCACCAGCCGCAATCCAAGCTGGCAGCCCACCGTCAAGTACAGCAACGTTATTATGCCCCATCGCTTTAAACATCCACCACACACGAGGCGATGAAAATAGCCCCACACTGTCATAAACAATTAAGGTGCTATCGTTACTAATACCAAGCTTTGATACTTCATGTGCGAAGTCTTCAGCTGTAGGTAGCATGTGTGGTAACTGTGACTCATGTGATTTTATCTTGTTATCAAAATCAAAGAAGAGTGAGCCAGGTATACGTTTAGCTGCCCACTCTTGTTGAGGGAAACGCTCTGATCCTGGCATAAACCAGCTGGCATCCAAGACGGTTATCGATGGGTGATCAATATGCTGACTAAGCCATTTAGCCGAAATAACGGATGAAGGTATATCCACAGTAGTTCCTTTTATCTCTTCATGCTGCCTTAATCGTAAATTTGACAGATACGTCAGTGTTTTAAAATAGCATATCGTATAAATTTTATAATTCGGATGTATGTGAATTATCAATAAGGCTGTCGATGAGAACACAGAATAAAGAGCACGCATTTTTTTGCAGCATCGCAATTGCCTCAACACTCTTCGCCAGTACTCTAACCAGTAGCGTACAAGCTGCCACAATACAAGATTCGAATACCCTTCGCAGCATTTCGTTTTCAATGGAGAACGATGGTATTGTTCAAAATGATCAAAACTATACCAATGGTATTTTCCTTAACTACAATTCTGCAGTAACAACAGATCTTGCTAACCAAACCCCTTTTCCTATCTCGACTATTGCTAATTGGCTGCCATTGCAGAGTCATGCTTGGCAAGGCTGGCGTCTAAAGTTGGGACAGCAAATGTGGACTCCCAGCGATATTACACTAGAACAACCTCAACCCAATGAACGGCCCTATGCCGGTCTACTATTTCTCGATACTGGCATATTTCAGTACACAGCAAGCAGAGCCGATAAACTCACCTTCCGTTTAGGAACAGTTGGACCTAATTCACTGGCTGAAAGTGCACAAAAATTCGTTCACAGCGTGACACCATCAAAAGCCCCGCAAGGTTGGGCTTATCAAATTGAAAACCAGATCATTGCAAACGTAAATTACGAAGGGCATCAACTCTTTAATCGCTTTTCTTCCATTAAAGACAAACAATGGGAATGGAGTGCAGTCGGTCGCTTAGATGCTGGAAATTACCGGAGTGAAGCTGCTTTAGGTAGCGTGGTGCGTTGGGGAAGTCAATTATCAGAAACCTTCGGTTCTACAGGCTTCACACCCAACCAAACAACAGATCTCGGGCTCCTCTCATCTAGTCGCTCAGGATACTTTTTATATGCGGGCCTTGAAGGTCGATATCGATTTAATGACATCACCATCGAGGGTAATAAGCCAGACGAAGTGTATGATGTGACCTTACAGCATTGGCAAGCTACCATCACTGCTGGGGTCGTATTATATCGCCCAAGGTGGGGGATCAGTTTAAGTATGGCAGCTGATACAAGAAGCTTTGAAGAAGATTCCCAAGATATTAGCCCTTACGGCGCCTTTAAAATCTTTTATCGTTATTAAAAGCCAATCTCTGCCACAAAATGCCAAATCAAGCTCTGTTTAATGTGTCTGTTATAAAAACGAAAACAAGTAAACAGAGCAAGGTCATTCAGTCATGAAATTTAGGCCACATGCTGTACAAGTGCCGACAAGCCACTTTCAGCAAAGTTATTCTCTTTTGCCATTGTTGCAATTTCATCTTCCTGATACTGCTTGCCATTATAAACAACAACAATGCTTGTATCACCCGACTGCAGGAAGTGTGTTTCCCCATACTCGGTATAACGTGTAGCACCTATACTGATTAATGCTTGAGAAGGATAATCTGCGTGCGACAATAACTCAGCGATGTTTTCTGTAGGGCCTACGTCTTGCTGATTATTCATACGATCAACAATCCAATCTAAAAGTTGTTGATGAAAATAACTGTAACCAATAACAGGGCTATCTTCACCGTAACGCTCAGTAGTATCACCACGTTTATGGAAGCTTGCTATACGATAATCATCAAGCATGCCCCCTTCAGCAAGGTGGTCAAGGTCAAACAGTTCAGCAGCAATACCTTTGGTGTCCGCACCCCAGTTTTTCTTTTCACTGATCTTCTTCGCATTTGGTTTGCGAATAGAACAATCGTTATAAGCTGCAAATTTTACTGGCTTCAGGCCAACAACCTGCGTGCCTTGATATTCGATATCACACAAGAGTGCTACTTCAGGTTCAATCTGTAAGTTATCAGCATCGTTGGGTGGCACAATAGTGTCTGACGACAAAGGATAAGTAGAAAGAAAACCTGCTTCTTTCGCAGGAACATAAAAAGGAAAAATAGCTTTAGGCTGAATTGCTTCTTTTACCTCTACAGCTAAAAAGTCTTTGGCTTCACCAGCCTGTTCTAAATGCCCAGCAAAGTTACCTGCTACACCAAATCCAATTACATCTTTAAATGCCATAACTTCAAACCTAACACCATAATAAGAAATACCCTTCTATAGTAACGAGCAACATCGACAGATTCGATAGTTAGTCATCGCTTATTTGTCTTCGATCAGATAACAACCGAAAGCAACCTATAACCTAATCAAGAATCATTACTATTAGTGATAATCATCACGTTTCATTAAGGCCGCATATCAACAGCACAAAAATGCCTGTATATTGCCCGTATATATAAAAACACCGTACATTAAGGTGATAAATGAAAAAGACAAAAACCATTATTGCAACGTTATGCTTGTTAGGTTCCAGCGCGACCTTAGCCGCATCAACAACAGACTCGATTGCAGCAGACTCCCCCTCAGTACTACCACGTGTTATGAATGGCGAAGCAGCTATTCAAGATTTACTACCGTGGCAAGTCATGGTGTATGGGCAGAATTACGGCACTATGTGTGGTGGTTCAATCATATCTGAACATTGGATCGTAACCGCTGCGCACTGTACGTTTAAAGTGGAACTTGGTAGCCGTAAAGTCATGCTTGAAAAAGGTGACTATATTTTTGCAGGCACTACTAACCCTCACCTTTTTGGTGGCTACCTAGACCTTAATAAAGGCACAGTAATAGAAGAAGTCATCACCCATAAAGATTACAATCCTGAGATTCAGGCGACACGGTTTGATAACGATATTGCCCTCATCCGTGTAAACGCGTCTTTATATGATCGTGGTGGTAAAGCCATTCGAATTGCAACATATAAAAAACCAGATCTAGCAAGCGCTGAGCAAACACAGGCTGACCAGCAATTTGCGAACACCTATGTGAGCGGTCAAGACTCTCAAGCAACCTTGATTGCATCAGGTTGGGGACACTTAGGTACACAAAACAAAACATCAGAGACTCTTCAAGTTATAAAACTTGCTGGTATTCCAGATAGCCAATGTGATAGCCCTCAGTTCAAAGGCAATTACTTTGTCTGTGCTGACTCTAACCGTGCCGCGGTGAAAAAAGATGTATGCCGCGGTGATTCAGGCGGCCCTTTAATTTGGCAGAATCCTGCAAATGTGAATGATGCCGACAAAGGGTTACGTCTAGTAGGTGCTACCAGTAATGGTCCGCTGTGCAGCGCTAAAAAAGACGGGCTAACAGATGGTGATGGCTTATATACGCAAGTATCCTACTACCGAGATTGGATAGAAACGAAAACAGGTCTAAATTTAGATTCGATTCCTATGCCTAGCTATAAATATGACCCTTTCAAAGTGGTAAAAAATACCCCACCCAAAGAGCCGAAGAAGCCAGATACAAACTCTAGCGGCGGTGGTAGCGTTCCGCTATTTGGTTTGCTTACGCTAGGTATATTTGCTTGGTTGCGTCGTAGCAAATAATACGCCCATATTACACAAGTCGTTTAACACTAAGTACGAACGCCCAAACAGTAATACTATTTGGGTGTTCTACTTTTTATAAGCTTAAGCAGAAATATAAACAGCAACACAGTTCGGCACAATCAAACCAAAACAAGATCTAGATCACATTTTGTTAGCATTTATTCGCTTTTTAATTTCAGCTGTATATTATCCACTCAGAATAAAAAACACCGTTCACATACAAGAAGCCGATATCATGAAAAAGATGAAGTTCCTTATGACTGCGCTCTGCATACTTAGCGCAGCACAGTCTTACGCCTCAACACCACAAGCAAAAGTAATGAATGGTGATACTGCCATCCAAGATCTACTACCATGGCAAGTTATGCTCGTTAGCAGCCAAGGCTCTCTGTGTGGTGGCTCAATTATCTCTGATCATTGGATTGTAACGGCGGCTCATTGCGCGGTAAAAAATGATAGTGGCACCTCAACTGCGGTACTCAACAAAGGCGACTATGTTTTTGTTGGCCAAACTAAATCCCCGATCAGTAATGGCATTCTCGATATATCAAATGCAATAAGCGTTGAAGAAGTCATTTATCATAGCAACTTCAAATACGATGAGAATGACAGCTCAACTAACTTTAATGATGATATCGCTGTTGTTCGTGTAAAAAACTCTTTGTTTGCTCAGGGTGGCAAAGCGATTTCAATCGCGACAGCCAAAGAGCAAAGTGACGCTGATAAATCTTTTGAACAATACTATGTGAAAAATCAAGACTCTAAGGCAACGCTAATTGCTTCTGGCTGGGGCCATTTAGGTACACAAAATAAAATTGCTGACGAGCTACAAGTTGTTGAACTAGCAGGTATTCCTGACAATCAGTGTAATACCTACAGCCAAACAGGTAACTTCTTCGTATGTGCTGACTCTAATAAAGCCAATGTAAAAAAAGATGTTTGTCGTGGCGATTCAGGTGGCCCGCTTGTTTGGCAAAATCCAGCAAATAGTGCTGATACAGATAAAGGTCTTCGCCTTATCGGTGCGACAAGTAATGGGGCATTATGTAGTTTAAAAAACAAAGGGATAGTCGATAACAACGGCTTATACACTCAGGTTCCATACTACCGTACATGGATAGAAGGAAAAACGGGCTTGTCATTATCTTCACTGCCAAAAGCAAGCTACAAATATGACCCTTTCAATCCGCATTGGAAAACCGTAAAACCTAAGCAACCAACATCAGGCTCCAATGGTGGTGGTGGTACTATGCCACTTTCTGGTTTACTTGTGCTGGGTCTATTCGGCTGGCTTCGCCGTAATAAATAAGCGTAGCAATTAAAAAATCCAGCCAATGGCTGGATTTTTACTTATTAGGCTATATGGCCACAAAATTACTCACGCATAAAACTGCTATTGTAGTGCCTTACATCTGGTACGATATTGTGTTTGTTGAGCAAGCGATACATAGTCGCACGTGATACACCTAGGTCTTTCGCTGCTGATGCAACTTGCCCACGATGCGTTTCTAGCACAGCCACCAAAACATCTTTTTCAGCCTCATCTTTAATATTACGCAAGCTCTGCTTTAAGTTCGCTTTACTAGGTAAATCAAAGTGCTCCGCCCTTACTTCATTGCCTTCTGCCAATAATGCTGCCCGTTTAACTTGATTGATCAATTCACGAACATTACCCGGCCAGCTATAACGTAACAATAGCTGCTTCGAATCTTCAGAGAATGTCGATGCCATGGTGCTGTATTCCGTCGCAAACTTGGCTAGGAATTTTTCCGCCAGCATAAAAATATCCGAACCACGCTCGCGCAAGGTTGGTACTTTTATATGGAACACATTAAGGCGGTAAAACAATTCCTTACTAAACTCACCATTCAAAACAGCATTTTCAAGATCTGAGCTTGAAGAAGCAACAATGCGAATATCACAATGAGAGTCATCCTCTAAAGTATCATTCGCGGGTGCTTGTAAGTAATTCAACAGCTCGTCTTGAAGCTCTTTCGATAGTTCTTCAACGTTATCAAGCAAGATAGTGCCTGTTGCACGAAGTTCACCATCTTCTTTTAGGTCTGCTGTTGATGTTCTTAGAAATGCTACTTTCTCATCATCTTTCGATAAAGAACCACAATTAACAGTAACAAAAGCGGCATTCTTGCGTTTAGATAAATTGTGAATTGATTTAGCAATCAACTCCTTACCTGTACCATTTTCGCCTGTTAAAAATACATTTACATCCGTAGAGGCCACTCTACGTACCATGTCTCGTAGCTGCTTTATTGATTTAGATTCGCCAAATAATCCCATATCATGCTGCGATGTAATTTCCACCCAAGAGCTGGCTTCTATTTCTAACATCCCCAGCTGATGCCCTACAGTCTCGAGTAAATGGTTACTCGGAATCGGCACTGAAAAGTAATCGACGCAGAAGTTATTAATAAATTGGCATATCGCATCTGTTTGTAGCTGCTCTTTTTTAATAACAGCAATCCATTTTACATGTTTGGTTTTATTTGCCCTCAAAGCAATGCTATTCAAGCTAAAATCATTATTGCTTAAATCAACAATACAAATACATGGGCTGTATTCATCCAAGATTGAGTCAGCCGTGCGGAGGTCGTAACAACAGTGTGTTTTCCAGCCTGATTGTTCTAAAAGCGCAATCCAAGGTTCATAGTTACATCCAATTGCAACTAAGCGACCATTAAAAGATTTATTTTGACATTGAGCCACCATCGAAGTCACCTTCTATATCAATGTGCATTTTTTATAATGTATTAAGAATATAGGTGAGAAATGATAAGTTTGCAGGGTATCAGATATAAGAAACGTCTCAAAGAGTTCAAAAATAGCATATACCTAAATTCATTTAAGATAAGTTCATTTCTTTTTCAAGAACTTAGTAATATTTTCATTAGTACAATAAAGTTCAAAAACTAATTACAACTAACATCAAATGACAAAAAAACACAACAAAAAAGGTATAGTAGCGAGTACTATACCTTTATATTAACTTAAAGAGGGTCTCTAGTAACTATGACTTAAAATAGCATTTTCTAAGCGGTTTATATTACCTTGCTCACGTAGAAACCCCTCGACATCCGCTTCTATATTCAGCTCTGTTTGAATGCTAATATTCGCACCATCTACCGTATTTTGAATAATATTGGCAATACTGCCGTCCTGTAAACTTAACGAAGGGCTTACTGTGTTCTCGCCTGTTCCTGGGTTATCATTCTGAACCACTTTTATAGGGTCTGCTACCTCATCAACGCCGACTGTCGTTAATACCCCGTTATCTATAGTAAGGTTCGCTATTTGAGAGGTATAAACTTTACTGCCATTTAATGCCGTCGAGATAGTTAGTCCTATATTTATCAAGGTGTTATTGATAGATATAAAACCACCTCTGACCGTTGCCATTTCTTGCTCACTCATGGTGACAAGGTTATGCTTTTTCTCATCTAAAGATAAAAATCCGATAGAGGCATGGGCAACAAAAGCCACACCACCAATCGCAGATATTATGGATAATCGGGATAACTTTTTCATACTAGCCTCTAATAATCGTTTGCTCCTGGCAAGGTAATGCTGAAGGTTGCAAGCGAATCGCGCGATACCGCCTCTGCCGTTGGCGATGCCGCATAAACACTATAATTTTCTTTTTTTATAAAACCATTTCTTGCGACATCAATATGGCTTTTCACAAGTAAAACTAACCCTTTGTAGTATTCTTCAAACTCTTTAATATCCATAACAATAGTTCCGCGTGATGGGTCACCTAAAATAACTTGCTTAGTATTTATGCCTTTTATTACCACAAAATGCATATACCCATCAAAGTTTATTATGGTGATTGCTGGTATGCCGAGTTTCTTTATTTTCTCTAGAGGTAGTTTATAGCCGTTTGCTTCTAAGCCTATTGAATTAATATATTTTTTCATATCGAGCAAGGAAAAGCCTTGTTTCTCTATTTTTTCTTTATCCCCATGTTTAAACATAAAATCAAACACTTCGCTTTCATTAATTTCAATGTCATAATGAAACGTCATTAATGAAGCAACAGCCGCTGAACCACAACTAAAATCATATTGTTGGCGAAGTACATCACCAAATAACTGCTCTTGGTAGCTTTTCACTTTAACGTTATACCCTCCTCGACTTGGAAAATAATCTAACGCTAAAACAGAAAAACTGCTGGTTATGCCTAATAATATCGCTATCGATTTATTCATAACAACAACACCCAAGACTTTCAGTACACCAATTTTGCCCGCTAAAGTAATGAAAAGAAGGGCCTACTTCTAGGCCCTTTCTCAATCTTATTGTGAGCCAACCAACGCTGCATTGGTACTTGTTGTTTGTTGCACTAATGAGTTATTACCAACGTTTTGACCAGCGATGCTAATACCTGATGCGCCACCGAATGAGTCATTCATTGAGTTCATTTGCTCAACTTTTACGACAGAGTCGCTACCTTCGCTGCTGCCTCCACGACCACGGTAACCTTTATCACCATGTTCGCTACAACATGCACCACCGTAAGTGACAGATGCCCCCATCACATCACCCTCGAGTTTACTTTCAGCTAGGTAGTGGTCGATATCAATATCAATATCTACTGCTTTTGATGCATCCCACTGACTATTGTCGTAGTACATATGAGAATTATCACTATTGTCAGTTTTTACTACACTTTCATCGTTGCCAATGTCTGACATATAAAGCAGATCATTATCTTGATTACCACTGTAATTAATTTCTTTTGATTTGCTATATTCTGCTGTGTAGGATTTGTCTACATTAACATTGCCTGAACCATCAATATCTGCATATTCAGATTTAGATTTGTCGAAATCATAGGTCGCATCTTTGTTAAAAGAATCTTGAACTAATACATCAACATTATTTGCATTTTGGGTATTTTCTTCATCTGCCAAAGCAAATGGAGATGCCATTACTACTGCTACTACTAGTGCGATATTAGTTTTACGCATGATATTACTCCAAATATGTTGTGTGCATTGTTTTTATTATTTACATCACATCTAAGCGCTGAGTTATTTCAGCTTATTATCTGTAGTCATTGATAAATGACCGAAGTAATGTTGTTAGTCCCTGCGAAAGGCGCAACTCAATAAATGTTGAGTAAACGGGCTGGCACAGCCTCATGCCAGCACATAGATAAACTAACAGGTTACTTCAATGTCAGGTTTACAACGGTTGCATTCTGAATCAATACATTATTACCCGTATTTTGCACTACACTAAAAACCCCAGACGAATCGGCAAATGAGCCAGAATCAATAATATTGTCGCCTGTCGTATTATGGTAAGCACTATTACCTGCAACATCGCCGTCCATCTCTGAATGAGCCTGCATGTTGTCAATTTGAATCTCGTAATTCGTTCCCCGAGATTGACCCATTAAATCATCAGAAATCATGTCAGAGCTTGTTAGAATATCCAACTCATCTGCAACTGCCCCACTAGATAATAAAACAGCAGCAATCAGCGTTAAATATTTCATAACATCCTCCTGAGAGTTACTTATATTTACCAGCAACTCTCAGCTTGTTTGTTACCGGCCGAAGTTAAATATTAACTAGTATAAAATGGCATTTGTACTAGCACTTTGTTGTACCAACGAGTTATTACCCGCATTTTGACCTGCCATATTAATACCAGATGCACCAGCAAATGAGTTATTCATTTCATTTGATTGTGTCACCATGACTTCGCTCATACCACCACCGCTACCACCACTGCCGTAACGACCACCGCGTTCACCGTAACCGCTATCACAACAGCCACCACCGTATTTCACAGAACTTTGTGCGACAGAGCCATCAAGTTCAGCTTTAGAAACAAAGTGATTGGTATCCATATCGATATTCCAATCTTGGCTGTAATCATGGGTACTATTATCTTCCCAGTGCTTACTGTTATCGCTGTTATCGGTATAACGATGACTACGATCGTTGTCGATGTTATGCATTAGTAATGCATCGTTGTCTTGGTTATAGCTGTCTTTTACTGTGTAAGAATGATCAACAGTATGTTTTGCATCATAATTTGCGTCATAGTTAAACGAGTCTTTAACAGAAAGGTCTTTATCATGTGAAGATGTGTAGGTTACTGTTTTATCGTAATTACCACTGTTATCTATGGTATAAATTTCATTACCCACATCGTTTTTATTGGTTACATCACCAGCCGCTACTGGGCCACCACCATAACCGTCATCATAGTCACTACCGCCGCCTTGGTAACCGCCATCACTACCACTGTCGTCATATCCACCTTGGTGACCATCCGCTAGAGCTAACGGCGAACTAACAAGTACTGCTACTAATAGTGCGAGATTTGTTTTACGCATGGTATTACTCCAAATATGTTGTCTTGTTATTTTTCTAGTAACTCGCAATATTTCTGCGAGATACATTAAATCTAGTCACCACCAACTTTTGAACTGTATTAATTTTAATAAGTTTATTTTCCTTTAAATAAACAGGCGGTTAAGTTTTACTTTATTTAAATAAATTTATTCAAGTTCCAGTTTGGCTAATTAATATTAATAGCGAAGCAAATTATCAATTCTGAGAGGGTCTTATAAGCATCTCAGGATTAAGACATTAAATGAGACGTCTCATTAGACGTTATGTCTCACTCTACTACTCTTTTTTTATGGTCAAAGACGTCTAACTCTCCGACCTTTTTTGGGATTAATTTGCGTTAAAGTGAGGAAGTTTTGAATACATTCAAATATAAAAGCTTAGTAGCGCTACTAACACTCTGTTCTAGCGCTGTTTTTGCCGAGGAACCCTCTGCAGATCAAACCGACGATAAAAAGGAAAAGCCAAAAAGAGTTCAAACCGTTGCAGATATTTTTGAGCAACCAGGTGTACTCACACCGCGAGGTTCTTTTGTCTTAGACACTTCATTCTCGTATACACAGAACTCTTCAAACTCGGTTTCAGTTGTAGGCTACACTGTTCTACCGTCATTAATTGTTGGGCTAATTGAAGCCAGTGACGTAGATAGAACAACTTTGACCGTTGGTTTCACTGGTCGCTACGGCATTACTAACCGATTTGAAGTCGAAACCCGTATTCCACTGGTTTACCGAACGGATTCCATTTCTAAACGAAAAGCACAGACAGGAGCAAATAATAATGAACTCATTGATCTTGATGGCAGCGGTTTAGGTGATATTGAAGCGGCATTTAAATACCAATTCAATATGAAAACAGCACCTTATTGGATTGGTAGTTTACGTTTTAAAAGCACAACAGGTAAATCACCATACGATGTCAATATCGATCCTAAAACCAATGAGTTTGAAACTTTGCCTACAGGCTCGGGCTTCGCCAGTATTGAGCCAGGAATCACGATGATATTGCCGATTGATCCCGCTGTTATCTATGCAAGCACCAGTTATATCTGGAACATAGAAGATGACGTAGATACAGAAGCAGGCAGTCAAACAATCGATTTAGGCGATACGATTTCATTTAGTGCAGGAATGGGCTTTGCGGTTAACCCTAAGTTTTCATTTAGTATGGGACTTAGCCATAAAACCATTTTGAAATCTAAAATCAACGGCGTCACACCTGACAATGCCAAGTTACTGCAATTAGATTCACTCTCTTTTGGCGCTAACTATGCTATTAGTCGGGATACCACAATCAATATTGGTGCAACCGCAGGGTTAACAGCCGATGCGCCCGACTTCCAATTATCATTGCGTATTCCTATCACTCTAAAATAACCCAACAGCGTGTCTACTGCCTGCCAGACACGCTGATTTTCCTTCTTCACACTCACCATCTGTACCTTCCCCCCTTCATCAACCGAGTTTCGCTTAACTCTGTTACAAAATTGCACTATCCTATAGCCAATTATTTGTCCCGTATCAGGAATACCCATGGCAACCCCATTAGATCAAACTCAAATCGACAACATCAACCAGTATGATGCAGAGAAGCGCTACAAGTATCTGATCAAAGAAGTCGTTGCAAATCGTGAAATTTGGATCCTAACCGATGAACACGGTTGTGTGATGCTAAACAGCGAAGATGAAGATTGTGTGCCTGTATGGCCAAACAAAGAATTCGCTGAATCATGGGCAACTGGCGATTGGGATCACTGCAAAGCAGAATCTATCTCACTCAATAAGTGGCACAGCCGCTGGAGCCATGGCCTTGAAGATGATGAATTGGCTGTTGCTATCTTCCCAAATCAAGACGAAGAAGGGCTTGTGATCTTCCCTGATGAGTTTGATTTTGAGCTGAAACAACAAGCTCGTAAAACCAAATAATGATAAAGGGGCTTAATCGCCCCTTTTTCTATTCATTGATTAAGCTGAATATCATTACGCTTTTCAGCATCCACTTCTTAATTTATTTCAGTGGCTTCTTGCAATGACTGCACGCTGTCGGTGGCTTCATAAAAAAGGGAGAACGACTAGCATTCCCACAGGCATCGCAAAACTTAGTAGAACGAATCGTCAACAATGTTAATGGGATCATAAACACCAACAAACCTATCAGCATAGGGAGCGGCGGTTGCATGTACACAATGAAAGCAGCCAAAACTGTATTACTAAAAATAGTATACTTAGGCCAAAGCTTACGTTTGCGAGCAGCGTCTTTTCCTCGCTGAAAAAGCATCATGCTGCCTACCGACAGGCCTAACCAAATCACAACTAAAATAATCAATAACTCTTGCTGCAAAATACTCTACCTTATATATCGTGCTTAATGGGCAGTGTAACTGATTTTATCCTACGATGATCGAGTAATTGAACAGGGCCACAAAGATAAACATTTCATGCAAACAGTACCTATCACTCTGTTATGGCAACTCAATAACATCTATCTTAAACAGACCAAGTCGTGTGGCTATAGTGATAGTTTGTAGAGCATGTCACACTTTCTGCTTAATTATTGGAGAAAGCCACTAAATCACCCTTGAAATGGCTCATATCTCCCATATATATGCTGTATGAACGGCTAATATTCATTTTGAGTTCAGTTAGCTTTGATAAGATAGCAACCGTAAACAAAGAGACCAACAAGAAGACAACCTAACAACATACTTTACTTCTTTACCCTTCATCATTGTGAAGATGATGCTGGATACACCGTTTTATGTAAGTTGTAGATTGTTTACGTGACAGTTAGCTGCTGTCACATAAGCCATCATTGGAGTTGTTGAATGGATATTAAATCTGTTATTCGTGCTTGTTGTGTTCTTTTATGTGTTGTAGGTCGCGGCTCTGTTGCTGCACCGCTACCTCAATTTACTGACACAGACTTCGAGCCATCTTCCAAAGAAACGGTTCAAAGTAAAAAATCGTTTCAACGCAGCCTGAGTGGTCTTTACAGCATTGAAAGTTGGCAAGAGCCAGCAATCACTCAACCTTATTCTGAGTTTGGCATGCTTTACACTGCAGCAACTCATGCTCAAACTGAACTTGACGCGCTGATTAAAGAAATCAGTCTTGTCACGCAAACCCAGGCAATTATCCCTGGAGTAAAATCAGAAGCACGTGCACAAAAGAAAGTTGCAACAGAGCTTCAAGGCGATGCTAGTCGCATCACTGACCTAGCCCGTGGCTCTATCGTTGCCGACGATATTCCAAGCTTGGTGCAAGCGTTTGAATTAATGAATAAAGAAGTGACTGTTGTTGCGGTAAAAAACAGATTCAAAAAACCAACAGCATCTGGCTACCGTGATTTAAAAATGTTGGTACAGTTACCAGAAACAAACATCATTGCAGAAGTTCAGCTCCATCTAAAAGGTATTTCGGATATTAAAAATGGTGCAGAACATGAAATATACGAAAAAATTCAGAAGATTGAGCGTAAAGGCCTAGAACAAGAGCGTGAGCTATCAGAATTTGAACTTGCACAAATCAAGCAACTTCGTTCTGAATCACAAGAACTGTATCAAGATGCATGGCAGCAATACCTACAGCCAGAAACAGTTGCTATCTAAGCTGAAAAATAGAAACTCCCCCTACCTCTCACTAAAGGCCGTATTTACGGCCTTTTGAGTATCTCAGTTTCTTATTTAAGTTACCGCATCTATCCCATTTTTGAGACAAGCTCTCATCTATTGACTATCCTATTAGTACCGTAGTTTCTAGTTATACTTATCTGGAAACAGGAAATAGCTTGTTCATTACACAATGATATCCTTTAGTGATGAACATATAGCTATAACAGCGTTAGGAAATAATATGTCACATACTTATAAACCTATCGACTGTGCATTACATGATTGTTTTGAAATTGCTTGTTTATATCACTACCAAGTGACACTTAAACTACGCGATCAAAGCATTATCGAAGGTGAATGCATAACAACAGAAACGCATCCTGATAAATCAGAATGGCTAGTATGTAAAACACAGTATCAATACCTAAAAATTAGGTTAGATCAGATACGTAAAATGTACTCTAAATCAGCCAATGCTATCTTTGGTGAAGTAAATCTCTAATTTAGTGATCAAAAGCACGTACTCGCGTGCTTTTATTTTTCCAGCAAAGCAGTACAATGTAAAACCAAATGAAACAGCAAACCAGTATATATGCCTTCGATAACAAGCATCCGCGCAAACTTGATCATGACTACTGTTATGATTACATCACAATTTTATCAATACTTAACCCAACATAAGATTATTGGTTTCCCATTGAATTACGTTTCTTACTTTGCGAAAACGGACTCTTATCAGTTTTTCCCAGATCGGCTAATCACCACAAGTGTATTTTGGTTGCTCATTTTCGCCCTCTTAAACATACTGATACTACTGACAACACAACATTTCAAATCAAACAGATAAAACCAACTCAAGGTGAATCACTCGTAACTTACACCTATATAAATTCAATTAACGCAACGCTCTAATCACTGAATTCAGTGCTTGGCTGTTGGCCTTGCTTGCTGCGTAAGTCAACCCTAATCGTCGGAACATTCTAGGCCCAACCAAAGGCACAGTTATCAACTGCTTCGATTGCTCCAATACTCCTGTTGGTAAAAAAGAAATACCTATTCCAGCTTGCACCAAATGCATCACTTGCATTTTATGTTCAGCCCTAGCGAGTAAATTCAATGATAAACCATCGCAAGCTAATAAGCTGATGGTTTGCTGATGCGCTTCACACGGTGGGCATTCAATAAAATCATACTGGTGAAGATCACGTGGCTTCACTTCCGTTAACTGCGCTAATGGGTGATCGGGTAGCATGCATAGCACATAGTCTTCTTCCCATAGAGGCAAAAAGATTTCATCTTCCGCTTTAAGAATATCAAGCGTGATAGCACAGTCGGCATGAGGATCGTTGGCATCCACCAGCTCTAACCGTAGTTCAGGACAGTTTTCGCTTAACCTAGCCATTACTCGAGCTAATTCAGTCTGACTTAAATCGGGAAAGTTCGCTATTTTAATCGGTGTAGTCTGCCGGCGTTGAGTAAACAAATCTGGTAATGCATGAATTTCATTCATCAACTGTACGGCTTTTGGGTACAAATGATGTGATTCTTCTGTCAATGTCACTCCTTTCTTGTGACGCTCAAACAAGGTTACTCCTAGCTCTTCTTCCAGTTGCTTGATCGCATTTGAAATTGAAGGCTGAGAAACATAGCATCGGTTTGCAGCTGCGGTGATGTTTTGCTCTTCATACACGGCAACAAAAAAACGCAATAACCGTAAATCCATACCAAGTTCCTAATTTTCATTCATCGTAAAAACACAGCATGATAAATAACACTTATGGCTTACGAATCCCCACAAAATACCTTTGTAGTTCAATAAGTAGACACGCACCTTACCTTCTGATCTAATGAATTCACCACAAACACAAAAGATTGAAAGCAAGATGCGTGATATTCAAATTCTACACGAGTCGCTGGAAAATCAATGCCCTAACATTCACAAAAAGAGACTAAAATCACTCATGGACTCGGTGCAATCATTGCTTAGCAATGATGCACTTACGCTTACTTTGCTTGGGCGCTCTCTTCCTTCAAAGGCCAAAACGAAACACTGTATTAAGCGAGTTGACCGTTTATTAGGTAATAATCACCTGCACCACGACAGACTCGATATTTATCGGTGGCACTGTCATCAATTTTGTTCGGTTAATACACAGCCCATTGTCTTAGTCGATTGGGCTGATATCCGCGAATACGAACGACTCATGGTACTAAGAGCATCTATTGCTGTAGATGGTCGTTCTGTTACGCTTTTCGAGCAAACTTTTACTTTCAAAAACTACAACTCTCCACGTAGTCATCAACAGTTTCTCGATAACTTTAAAGCTGTTTTACCCTCGCATGTCACCCCTATCATCGTGACTGATGCTGGCTTTCGTAATACATGGTTTAGACAAGTTAATGACATGGGTTGGTGTTATCTTGGACGCGTAAGAGGAGATGTAAACGTCTTAATAAAAAACCAATGGCAACACATCAAGCAGTTGTTTAATCAAGCGAATAGCAAACCTAAATATGTCGGATTCACACAGCTAGCCAAGCGAAACCCATTGCAATGTCATCTTCATCTCTATAAAAAACAAACACCTAAAAAGCGTAAAGACAGGCCAAAAGGTCGAGAACACTTCTCCGCCCAGGCAGTCCATAAAAAGTCAGCACTAGAGCCTTGGCTGCTGGCGACTAATATCCCAACCAATATATTTTCATCTCGATGTATCGTCAGGCTCTATACCAAACGCATGCAAATTGAAGAAACATTCCGAGACTTAAAAAGTCCACAATATGGTTTTGGCTTACGCCAAAGCCGCACTCATGACCCTAAGCGCTTCGAAATTTTACTGCTCATTGGTCTGCTCGCTTTTATGGTCTATTGGTGGTTTGGAATAATTGCAGAACATAACGGTTGGCACCGCCACTTTCAGGCAAATTCAGTAAAAGACCGACGCGTTTTATCATTTGTTAGGCTAGGAAAAGAGGTCTTCCGACGGCTGGAATATCACATCAATGAACCAGCAATACGCTGGGCGCAATCCACCCTAATTCTAATGGCAAGGAACAATTATCGTGCGTAAATTATGTGGGGATCCGCCAGCACTTATGGTTACGGGCTTCAAATTATCTATCCATAGTTTTTACTTATCATAACCCTTAGTAATTGATATTTTTCAATTTCATCCCCTAGGCTTATATTAGCAACCAGAACGCAGCAAGCTATTCAATTTATGTTGCGTAACCTCATGTAATAAAATAACTTTTAGAGAGAGTATCTTATGTCTAAGCCACTAGTTGTTATCACAGGTGCGAGTTCAGGTATTGGTGAAGCAACCGCACGTCACCTTTCAGAGCAAGGATACGCTCTTTTATTATTAGCACGCCGCGTTGAACGCTTAGAAGCCTTGAATCTGCCAAACACCCTATGCCGCAAAGTAGATGTTACAGATGTAACTAGCTTTAAAGCTGCAATTGAAGAAGCTGAAGCACAATACGGTAAAGTGGATTGCTTAATCAACAATGCTGGCGTCATGCTACTTGGTCTAGTGCATGAGCAAAACCCGCTTGAATGGCAAAACATGGTTAACGTAAACATTCTTGGCCTAATGAATGGTATCCATTGTGTACTTGCCGATATGAAAGCACGTAAAGGCGGCACCATCATTAACATCAGTTCTGTTGCTGGTCGAAAAACATTCCCAAGCCATGCCGCGTACTGTGGTACAAAATTTGCGGTACATGCAATGAGCGAAAATATTCGTGAAGAAGTGGCAAGTGAAGATGTACGTGTTATCACAATTGCACCAGGTGCTGTTGAAACTGAGCTACTAAGCCACACAACTAGCGAAGAAATCAAAGCAGGCTACGAAGACTGGAAGCAAGACATGGGCGGTATTCTTGCGCCACAAGATATTGCGAATGCTATCAGCTACGCATATAACCAACCACAAAATGTATGTATCCGTGAAATCGTGTTAGCTGCGACTCGTCAGCAACCTTAAGTTTCTAACTGATAACTTATCAATAGACCAAGCCACCTTACGAATAGTGAGGTGGCTTTTTCTGTTCTGCTTCAGAAATAAACATTAATGAGATAGATATTAATCACACTTCCAACCAAGATAAGATATTTTATGTGATCCTCTCTTCGATATAATCATGATTATTAGTGATAACGAAAACCCTGTCGTAGTCTTATTTAATGTGATTTTTCAACAGGAAGTATCATAGTGACTACCCTAACGCTTTCAGATATCGCAGCAAGACATCTACTCACCAGCATCAAAGATGATGTACTCACCATTACGATGAACCGCCCAAATAAGCTAAACGGGTGGACAATGGATATGATGGAATCGCTTAAAGAAGCCTTCTCTCTCGCCAATACCGACGAGAATGTAAAAGCGATTATTCTCACAGGTGTGGGGAAGTACTATTCTGCAGGCGTTAATTTAGCGGGTACATTAAAAGTCATGCCACCTAAGGCATTACATGAATTGATCGTTAAGAATAACCAACGACTTTTTGAAGTGTTTCTAAACTGTGAAAAGCCTTTACTTGTTGCCATTAATGGCCCAGCAATCGGAGCCAGTGTTACCTCGGCTACCCTAGCTAATTGTATTGTTGCAGCTGATAACGCAACATTTTCTACACCTTTCTCTGCATTAGGTATTACACCTGAAGGGTGTTCAAGCTACCACTTCCCTCGTTTACTCGGTGAGGAGAATTGCCAACGTATGTTAGGTAAAGAAGGCTGGAAACCAACAGCAGAAGAAGCACTAACAGTAGGGTTAGTACAAAAGGTTGTGCCACAAGCTCTGTTAATGGAAGAAGCAAACCGTATTGCACAAGATTGGATTACAAATAAAGAAGAACGTCAGTTTTTAGCCAATAGTTCTCTCAAAGCACTTCAAGCAGCCAACACCTCGGAGTCAGTCCAGCTTGCTGATGCTTTTATGAGTGCTGCTTTTTTAAAAGCTCAAGCTCGCTTTTTCTTCACTAAAAAGAAATATGCACCATCTATCACTTTCTGCATGCTTTGGGCGTTACGGCCACTATGGGCTCGATTCCTTTAAAGCAAGGGCTAGCATTCACTTATAGCAAGTCGTAGTTAACTAAAAATATGGCCTACTTGTGCAGGCCATGTTTTCATCGCGATAATTATAAATTAATCTGGAACGTTGCTTTTACTGTACGGTCATCACCATACATTGCATTGTGGTTACAACCACCACGCAAGTATTGTTCATTGAAAAGGTTATTTACATTCACTCGCACTAAACCATCTAGATCATCACTAAGTGCTACGCGATGGGTATAGCCTAGGTCAACAAGTGTGTATGCAGGCTTAGAGAACTTCTCATACGGATCACCGTACTTCTGGCCTTCATAACGCGCACCAAGGTGAAAGTTGTTCTTCTCATCAATTTGGTAATTTGCCCAAGCGCCCATCGCAAATTTCGGAGCATCCTTTGCACGTTTACCTTCAAGGCGTGGATGATCTAGATAACGGGCGTCTAACCACATCAAACTTGATGATAACGATAGGCTATCTGTCATTTGGCCATCAGCTGCTAATTCAATACCACGGTGACGCACTTTACCATCTTGATGCATGGTATTCGTGCTTCGATCATCGTAAGCAAGATTGTTCTTCTCTATATTAAATAACGCACCCGATACCAGCATTAAGCCTTCAAAGAACGTTTTCTTTGCACCTAGCTCGTACAATTCTCCTCGTTCAGCATCCAACTTTTCACCTGCATTGTTATATTTCGCAGCAACTGGATCTTTTGGCTCAAAGCTCTGCGAATAAGTTGCATACACTGAAGAATCATCGGAAGGGTGGTAAATCACTGCAAATTTAGGCAACACATTATTGTGCGTTTCATCTTTGGTCTTTTCTTGATCAAAGCGAACACCGGCGAGTGCATGCCACTCTTGGTTAAACTCAACATAATCTTGCACGTAAAGACCAAGGGTTTGGCGTTCAAACCCCGTAACCTTACCTTTGCGATAATCAAGATCCGTTGGCTTAGCAATAACCTTATTATCGTTAATGCTTAACTTACCAATACTCCCCTTTTTATCTTGTTGCTCCGTCCTCTTGTAGTCAATATAACTAGAGCCAACCAGCAACTTATGCTGCATACCTGCTAACTCAAACTCACCTTTAAAATCGAGGTAAGCAGTATCGACTTTATAAGTATCGAACGTATCACGTGCCATGACTTTCCAAGTTTGAGTGTTGGGATCGTAATTCGGTTTTTTTGAACTTTCGTTGAATACCTTACCCCAGTTGCTCTCAATGGTACGGCGATCAACATTCTGGCGGTTATAACCCGAGGTTAACATCCAGCTTTGCGACAATTCAAAGTCAAGATTCACACCATAATTTTCAACCGTACTATGACGCTTCGCCCAAGGCATATCCCATACGAACTCTTTGGTACCGATTAGGTCGCCATTTTGAAAAAACGCAGAGCCCATATCGATATGACCATCGTCTTGCGTTCGGTCGTAGTTCAGGCGAACCGTACCACGCTCACCAAGATCAGCTTCAAGGATTAAAGCACCTACCATACGCTCACTTTCAAGTGCTGAACCATCTTTATGACGACGGTAACTCTCTTTCTTTGCAGTTGAGCCAATTAAACGCGCGCGGAGCGTTTCATTACTATTTAATGCCCCACCCACATCCAGTGTTGTTTTGGTATGGTTATACGCACCAAGCTCTTGGCTAAGATTAAGGTGGAAGTCACCATGCGCCTTTTTTGTGACTAAATTAATCATTCCTGCCGGTGTAGATTTACCGTAAAGCAGCGACGACGGGCCTTTTAATACTTCAACACGCTCATATAGCTCTAATGGCAAAGCGTAGTTAGCTAAATGGAATTGACCATCACGTAAATAACTTTGATCTGGATTCAATTCAAAACCACGCATGTAGAAGCGTTCACGATTTCGACGGGTATTGCCAGCAGATATACTAGCGTCATTCTTTAAAACATCCCCTAATGTAGCAGCCCCCTGCTCTTCAATCAGTGCCTCGTCATAAATTGCGATTGAACCTGGTGTATCTAGCTGATTCATCTCCATTTTCATTGCCGAGATATTATCAGCTTGGTAGCCATGCTGAGTCCCCATCACAGTCATATTCTCTTCTTGAACTGCATCTTGATGAGCGTAAACAACCATAGAACTGAATGCCGAAGCGACCAACATAGCCGACTTTTTAATCGTGAACATGTTTCCCCAAATTTTTCATGTGTTGCATTTCAACCCTGACGCAAATGAAAACAATTAGCATTACGTCAAACCTTGTTATTTTATAACACTTGGTATAACGTAAAACCAGAGATTTCGTGATTGAGAATCATAGCTATTTACATTCTTTACTTGCGTCATCTTTCACTATGATTTTCTAAACAAACATGCATATACATCATCAATATATAAGGTACTAACATGCGTTATCTTACCCTTAAGGTGCTAATTTCTGGTTTATTATCAGCACCATTACTCGCTGAGACTATTGATTTCAGTTGTGCGGGAACTTGCGATCAGACTGTTTTATGTGAAGTACTATCAGAACATGATGTAGCGGAATTTACGGTGGAGATAGTAAGGCTCAATGGCGAACATTTACAGAAGGGGAAGCTAAATGACTACATGGAATATGAATTCACACCTCCTAAAGAAAGCTACAACGTCATATTAAGTGATAAGAAGCAGTCAACGGTAACAATTAGTGGGCAAAATATTAATATTCCATGCAAATGCAAGTGCCCTCCCATTACCTAGCTCTTATTCTATTATTGCACTACGCTTTTAACGCTTTGAATAACTAGTTTAAGTCTTAACAATTAAGGGGCTCAGTGAATATCGAAAAAAATCGCCCAATGCATCACACATTGGGCGATTTTATCTATCGACAAATCAAAACTCACCGAAAAAATTCGTGACTACGGCTTTTCTTTTGTAGTTTCAAAAGCCAAAACTTTTGAGCTACCTGCATCATCGAAAAACAGCTGTAGCTGCCCTGCATAAAAACCATAGCGATCCACTTTGGATAACGCTTTAAGGAACCGTTTTTCCTGCTGTTGAGCCGCATCACTTCGGCATGCCTTGCGCGTTGTACCAATTGTAGCGAGTTTTATCTCTGTTTTGCCTTCTGAGCTTTGTACTTTACTAGAGTAGTTGTTACAGCCTGTCGAACCAACAAACTGCCCCTTCTCAAACTTCAAAGTACTCGCAGAAAGGGGCGTTTTAGACGCAGGTAACGACCCTTTCTGCATCAAATGCCAGGTTTTCCCTGCGATTATATCCAAACTAATGCGGCTACGTTGCAGCTTACTCGTATCTTGCTCTAGCTTACCGTTCTGATATCGCCAAAATTGCGTCACAAAATCACCGCCACAGCACATTGGATCTTGTTCACCCGCCTGAATAGATTTCACGACAATAAATGGTGGCTCAACATAGAGATCGACGACTTGAACACGATCGCCAATAAGCGCAGTGGCAACATTATTCGCTTCGCCATAACCTTCCGCATCGAAGTGCTCATCGAATAGCGATAGATACGAAAAACGTCCTGAGCCACTTGTTTGAAAGTCGGTGATCACAGCAGCTTGAACTTTTTGATTGTTCATCACGCTACCATAAGCCGCGAGATTTCCTGCAAAGGTTAGCGACACTTTGTAATAACCGTCATCGGCATTTGAAGAACTTGGGCTCTGCCAATCTTCTCCCCATATACCACGCCATAGTCGTTTAGGTTCATTCCCCTCACCCACCCCTATAATTTCAGCCTGCTGTAAATTCGCTAGATCAAGTGCTGAGATCATTGGACTAGGCTTTTTATTAACAAGTTTACAGCTAAGAGTATCCTGCCCAACTTTTGCTGTTGCTTCTTGTTTATGTGACCAAAAGCTAGCACTATCATTGATGTACTTAGCGCCACTGGCACTTACGGTTACATCTAACAATTCATTATCTAGCCCATAGTGGAGTATCGCTTTTGCTTGATTGTCGACTTGGTAGAAGCGTACTGCAACCGCAGGGTGTACGCCGCCAGTACATTGGTAATAGGTCGGGGTGTCATTTACGAGCAATCCTCCCTTCTCTGCCAAGGTTTCTGTTTGCAATGCATAGCTATTTTTCGTGCACTGATAAACATCCGCCGATTTCCAACAATCATTACGTCCTTTGATCCAGCCTCGCTGAGAGGCTTTAAAATTCGCTTGTTTATCAATAGAAAGGCTAGACAATACCGTTTTATATAAAGCATTCATTTGCAAATCGAGCTTTGCTAATGACTGATCATTACAAATTAAATGCTCTACTTCACCGGAAGCATTAGCGCACTCAAAACTCGGCTTAGCATCATGTGCAACAGCAAAATTAGCAACGAGTATCAATGGTAAATAAGTCAAATTCTTCATGCTCATTCCTAAAACAAGATAAATTAACATAAAATATTTATTCAAATTTCATTCATATGAAACTTGAGTAAACAGTGTAATTACCCAATCTTAACGCTCTTAGAAGTCAATTAATACAGCGTGTTTCCCCTTCTTAATACTTTATACAAGAATCTACGCTCATGCATTAACACCGAAAATAGCAATTAAATTAAATATTATAAAAGTGAATAATTATGACCTGCCATATGAGGATTTTACTGCCACAATTAATAGGATTCCGTGTATAACGAGAAGACGAGGTAACTATGAAAATTATTCAAGCTAGTCTACTTATGGCAGGGTTAGCCATGTCATTTACCGCTGCCGCTGAATACCGTATGAATGTGTCATCTGTTAATGATGGTGCATGGATTACAGTCAGTGAAAACGGTAAAGGAGTCGAAGGAGCGACAGTTACCACTAATATTCATGGCTTAGGGAGTACAAAAACAGACGAGTATGGACGCGTATTTGTGTCGCTTCCTCAAATTCGTTCTCAGACTGTAAAATTCACTGCGACTGATAACAATAGCGGCCAATCTCTCAGTAAGGTTACTTATATCCAACGAGACAAGTAACACCTTTGGAAAAACCGCGTCTGCACGATAGGCGCGGTTAATTTCAAATAGCACGTACCTATCCCATCTAAACGAAGCTTAAGAATACCACCTTCATTCTGGTACGCGCCTCGCTCATTACTCAATGAGTATTAATTTTTTAGTGGTACTGTTCGTACTGACTTAGCAAGTTTAATGATGAACACCAGCTAATCACCCTAAAAAAGCATGTATTCACAATAGCTATGCATTGTGAACGAAATCAATTCATCCCCTCCATCTCTAGCAAGTCGCAATATGAAAGCGAAAATCAACTTTAATCATTATTTTATTTGGATCTTAATCACCATAATGCATAAAAGACATCTTCTGCATAGTGACGCATTTTTACTTTTGAAAGATGATAGAGGCGAACAGAAACAAGAATAAATAACATCAAGAAATTGCTCATAAAAATAGCGAGCGGGCAAAAGGCTCGATATCAACTCTAAATGATATTTGCTGAATTTTGGCTTTATTTTTTGTTTTGATAAAAATCTGACACTTCGTTGACATTAACATTTTAGTTAATAACTAATCTAAGTTCATGCCACGCTAGTTTTTAAAGCTTATTGCTCTATATGTATGAATTATGTTCTCCATTCAGCATACATTCATGCGAAAGAGTTAATCATGACACAAAAGATAATTTCAACTCATTACGAATAACACAGAGAGAACATATGATGAACAGAAGACAACTAAAAGCGCAACAACAAGAAGCAACAATCGCTGCGCTCGGTGAGTGCTATCGCCGTTTAAAAGAAGCTGGAATCAGTGCGAAAGACCTAACCCAAGACGGTTTTCAGCTTATGTTTAAATCGGCGTACAAAAATGTATCACTTTAAATATAAAGCTTTTCGTCAGTTAATGAAGGAGTGAATACAGTAATTTCGGCTATTACAGTATTCACTTTATTCTCCTTCTCGTAACAGTCTATATAAATAGCTATAGCAATCACAGTGCCAATTCCTATCTATTCTCCTCATCAGCACCCTACACTTACTATCGTGCTTATCATTAGCTCTATACAAAGCTAATATCGTGTTATGACCTAATACACAATAATGTTTAAATGCAAAAAAGAGGCGTTAAACGCCCCTCTTCTGCTAATTCTCATTCATGAAACTTATGAATCAACCGCGGTAATAACGCTGCGGTACAAACGGCATTTTTTCAACTGTCATCGGCAGTTTCTTACCACGTACTTCAGCAAATATTTCAGTACCAATCACTGCACAATCTGTTTTCACGTAAGCCATTGCTACAGGTGACCCCTTTGAAGGCCCAAATGTACCACTTGTGACAATACCAATTTCGTTATCGGCTGCATCGAATAATTTACTGCCTTCACGTACAGGCGCTTTTGATTGACCAAGTAAACCAACGCGCTTACGAGCAACATCTTTGGTTTTGATTTGCTCAAGTACCAAGTTTGCACCAGGGAAACCGCCCGCACGCTCACCGTCTGCACGACGCGCTTTGCTAATACCCCATAACAAGCTTGCTTCTACAGGTGTGGTTGTTGTGTCGATATCGTGTCCATATAAGCACAAACCACACTCAAGGCGCAGTGAATCACGCGCCCCCAAGCCAATCCACTCTACTTCACTAAACGCAAGTAACTCACGAGCCAGTGCTTCCGCTTTATCGTTTGGCACTGAAATTTCATAACCATCTTCGCCAGTATAACCTGAACGACTCACGTAACACTCAACACCCAATAGCTCGATCTTCGTCGCATCCATGAATACCATGTCACTGACCGCTGGATTCAAACGCACCAACACATCGGCAGCTTTTGGCCCTTGCAAAGCAAGTAATGCACGATCTTCGATAATCTCCAACTCAACATCAGCAGGAAGATGCGCTTGAATGTGTGCGATATCTTGCTCTTTGCATGCAGCATTAACGACAACAAACAAATGATCACCAAAATTAGTCACCATCAAATCATCTAAGATGCCACCTTGCTCATTAGTAAAGAAAGCATAGCGCTGTTTACCCTCAGGTAGGTCAATAATATCGACAGGTACTAATGCTTCGATCGCTTTCGCAGCACCAGCGCCATGAAGACGAACTTGTCCCATATGCGATACATCAAATAACCCCGCATGCTCACGGCAATGTAAATGCTCTTTACGTACACCAAGAGCGTACTGTACAGGCATATCATAGCCTGCAAACGGTACCATTTTTGCGCCCATTTCAATATGAAGAGCGTGTAGCGGTGTAACCAGAAGATCTTGAGACATTTTTCTTTCTCCGTAGGCCGTGCGGCCATGTTATCCATTTCATTATGTGAAGTGGTTTCGCCACTTATCACACTTACTGCCTTACGTTATAGCCGCAAGGTCACGTATCGCTGAGGCTTCAATCAAAAGCCTCTTAAATTTTTGTTGATGCTCTACCCCGCAAATCACACCCAAAACATATATAAGAGGCTTTGTCTTATATAAAGCGCAAATTTTGAGAAACAGTTTTGTGATCGAATCCTCACACCTAAACATTAAAAACCAACGCTAATAAAACACAACTGCAAACATCAAAGCATTAACATTTAGCATTACAAAGTTGTTAATGGGTGAAAAGTCAATTATCTGGATAGTCTTGTCATAAGCAAGGCTTCAGTAAAGCACTCAAACCATCATGTTTTCAAATATACAAACAGCTTTCAGTCTTGCTAGCCGCTAGATTGAACCCTAAAGAAACACTTGGCTTTTATTCACTATATTTCTAGCCTGATTGCGCTCTGAAATGCTTAAAAGTATCCGCTGATTAATACTAAGAGCTAGTCATTATGAGGCCGTCACCCATAAGATGTTGGCATCCTTCTCACTCACTGAAATCAGCATATGCCCCATATTGGCATCGTAATAAACCGAATCACCTTCGGTTAAATTGACTGGCTCATAAAATTCAGAGAAAAATGTAATTTCACCATTTAATACTAACAAGAACTCTTCCCCATCATGACGAATCCAGTCAGGGTAATCACTAAAATGTCGAGCACGTACTTGCGACTTAAATGGCATCATTTTTTTATTGGTTAACTGGGTTGCTAGTAGTTCATGTTCGTATGTCGACGTTGGGTGTGGTTTACCTCGTTCTGCCAGCGTAACATCACGTCGCCCCGTTGTTCTTGTTTGGCGAGGAGGTGCAAAAAGCTGAGGCATATCAACATTTAAGCCACCAGCCAACTTTTGCATCGCTTGAAAAGTTGGTGAAATCTGTTCGTTTTCAATTTTAGAAAGTGTTGAACGCGCTAATCCCGTTCTTTTACTGGCTTCTTCTAATGTCAAACCGTGCGACATTCGAATTTCTTTTAATCGCTTACCCAACTGTAAAGGCTCAATTTTGGTCGACTCACACTCGCGGGCAACCGTCATTGATGGGTAAATATCTTGCTGAGCATCCTCACTCATTACGTCCCCCTCCTTGGCGATAATCTGGCTTCATTCTGTCATAGTGAGCATAAAACTAAACCACTTTAGGGGATAAAAACTATGACTTCACTAACAGAATCACAACAAAGTTTCCTATTGGAAACTCATCTTTCCCATTTGCCTCTACAGTACATTCCTTTCTGACCCACCCTCTTTACCTGGCACCCATTACCAATGAAAAAGCCAGCCGTAGAGCCTTGTAATTCAGCCTAGCACATCAATTTGAACTCAAAATGTTTCATCTATCGCATGTGTATTTACTGCGTAGAAATCAACCAAAGCATAACCAAACACCAACAGTGACGCAAACGTTTGCTAAAAAATTCAAAGATTAAAGTGGGCAATAATACACTATTGGAAATTTTCGTTTGATAACCTCTCTATAGCGTTGTATGTTACGCACTTGTTAGGTGCTATTAAGCTGTTCTCAACACCCTAAAAATATTAAGTCGGCGTGAATGCTTTTACGCAGATACAAACATTGAAAGCGGATAGATTGCGCAAGGAGTTATAAATGGAAAATACACTGAAGTTCACTGAAAGCCATGAGTGGGTACGCGATAACGGTGACGGCACTATCACTATGGGTATTTCTAACCACGCTCAAGGCCTATTAGGTGATGTGGTATTCGTGGATCTTCCTGAAGTTGGCGATTCAACAGAAGCAGGTGAAACCTTCTCGCTTGTTGAATCTGTTAAAGCAGCTTCTGACATTTACGCACCAGTGACTGGCGAAATTGTTGAAATCAACGAAGAGCTAGAAGACAGCCCAGAACTAGTCAATGAAGAACCGTACGAAGGCGGTTGGATTGCAAAAATCAAAATTGAAGACGTTGAAGAGCTTGCTAAGCTTATCGACGGTGAAAAATACTTAGAGACTATCGAAGATTAATGCGTATCGGCTTTCTTCGGAAAGCCGTTTTTATACCAACACACAGTAAATACTGCTCGTAAATAACACTCTGAGCTGTATTTCACCGGTGTAACTCAGGTATTAATTTAAGATTATCCAGCCAGTATCAGCTCACGATACTGGTAGCAACTGTTCAGGAAAGAACCATGACCGATATGACTCTGCTACATGCACTCAGTGATGACAACGATTTTGCTGGTCGTCACAATGGCCCAGACTCAGCACAACAAAAAATCATGCTTGAAACCATTGGCGTTGAAAGCGTTGAAAAGCTGATCGAACAAACTGTCCCTGCTGACATTCGTTTACCAGAGCCAATGCAGCTTGACTTGCCTCAAAGCGAAGCAGATATGCTTGCTTCACTGAGAAAAATCGCAAGTAAAAACATCATCAACCGGAGTTTTATCGGTCAGGGTTATTACAATACACTTACGCCAAACGTTATTCTGCGTAATGTGCTTGAAAACCCAGGTTGGTACACGGCTTACACGCCTTACCAGCCAGAGATCTCTCAAGGTCGTCTTGAATCACTGTTGAACTATCAACAAATGATCATGGACTTAACAGGCATGGAACTCGCCAATGCTTCGTTACTTGATGAAGCAACCGCAGCCGCTGAGGCCATGACCCTTTGTCAGCGTGCAGGTAAAAACAAAAGCCAAGCCTTCTTTGTCTCAAATGACATTCACCCACAAACCGTCGACGTTGTTCGTACACGTGCTGAATTCATTGGCTTTGAAATTATCACAGGCAGCGCAGAAGAACTTGATAACCACGATGTATTTGGTGCGCTGCTGCAATACCCTGGTACAACGGGTGAAATAAAAGACCTTACTGGAATCATCGAAAAAGCACACGCCAAGAAAACACTTGTTACTGTAGCTGCTGATTTACTATCTCTTACCATTCTAAAAGCGCCAGGCGAAATGGGCGCAGACGTGGTTGTGGGTAGCGCACAACGTTTTGGTGTACCTATGGGCTTTGGTGGCCCGCATGCTGGCTTTATGTCTACTAAAGACAAGCACAAACGTACGATGCCGGGTCGTGTTATTGGCGTATCAAAAGATGCCAAAGGTAACCAATCACTGCGTATGGCTATGCAAACGCGTGAGCAACATATCCGCCGTGAAAAAGCGACATCAAACATTTGTACAGCACAAGCACTACTGGCTAACATGGCGGCTTTCTATGCCCTTTACCATGGACCAGAAGGCTTACGTAAAATCGGCCGTCGAGTACACCACTTAACGGCAATTCTTGCTGCTGGTTTACGTAATTCAGGCATCGATCTCGCGCACGAAAGCTTCTTCGACACCCTAACGCTAAACACGGGTAAGAAAACTGCAGAGCTTTACCAAAAAGCACTCGATGCAGGCATTAACCTTCGTAAAGCCGATGCTCAGCTAGGTGTTAGCCTTGATGAAACCACCAAAGTGGCAGATGTTGAAGAGCTGCTTCACATTTTGACAGGCAATGAATTAAAAGCCTCCATGTTCACGGCTGACATTGCAGCTGACGAATATGCTGCTATTCCTGAAAGCTGTCGCCGTACTAGCGAATACTTAACTCACCCTGTTTTCAATAGCTACCACAGTGAAACGCAAATGATGCGTTACATGAAAAAGCTAGAAAACAAAGACTACTCGCTAACGCACGGTATGATCCCGCTAGGCAGCTGTACCATGAAGCTCAATGCAGCCGCCGAAATGATCCCTGTGACATGGCCTGAATTTGGTGCGCTACACCCATTCGCACCTGCAGACCAAACCAAAGGTTACGACGAACTCGCCACTAACCTATCTAAAATGCTGTGTGAAGTAACCGGCTACGATGCATTCTCGCTACAGCCTAACTCTGGCGCACAAGGTGAGTACGCAGGCCTTATCGCGATTCAGCGTTACCACCAAGCCAATGGTGACAGCCACCGTAACATCTGCTTGATCCCAAGCTCTGCGCACGGTACTAACCCAGCATCGGCGGCGATGGTTTCAATGAAAATTGTTGTTGTCGGTTGTGACGACCAAGGCAACATCGATGTTGAAGACTTAAAAGCGAAGATTGAAAAACACCGCGAAAACCTATCATGCATCATGATCACCTACCCATCTACACATGGCGTGTACGAAGAAGCTGTACGTGAAGTGTGTGAACTTGTACATGAAGCTGGCGGTCAGGTTTACCTTGATGGCGCGAACATGAATGCACAGGTTGGTTTAACTAACCCTGGCTTTATCGGTTCAGATGTATCACACCTTAACCTACACAAAACCTTCTGTATTCCTCACGGCGGCGGCGGCCCTGGCATGGGTCCTATTGGTGTGAAATCTCACCTAGCACCTTTCATTCCAGGTCACGTTGAGCATGCTGAAAATGATCAGCAGCAATATGCGGTTTCTGCGGCTAACATGGGCTCTTCATCCATCCTACCAATTTCTTACGCATACATTGCAATGATGGGCGAACAAGGGCTAACCGAAGCCACTAAGCTGGCTATCCTTAACGCAAACTACGTGATGGAGCGTCTACGCCCACACTACCCTGTTCTGTACCGTGGTACTGAAGGCAGAATCGCGCACGAATGTATTATCGATATTCGCCCAATCAAAGAAGCGTCGGGTATTTCTGAAGAAGATGTGGCGAAGCGTCTTATGGACTTTGGTTTCCACGCACCAACCATGTCATTCCCTGTTGCGGGAACCTTGATGATTGAACCAACTGAATCAGAAGATTTAGCTGAACTTGATCGCTTCTGTGATGCGATGATTGCTATCCGTCAAGAAATTGCCCGTGTACAAGAAGGTGAATGGCCACTTGAAGATAATCCACTGGTAAATGCACCGCATACCCAAGTGGATCTGCTAGAACAAGAATGGGCACACCCATACAGCCGTGAAGTGGCATGTTACCCATCAGCTCAAACTAAAGATGCGAAATACTGGCCGACAGTAAACCGTGTTGATAACGTATTTGGTGACCGTAACCTAATTTGCTCTTGCCCAAGTATCGAGAGTTATATTGAAGATTAATCGTCAATATTAAGGTCAAACCTTAACGATAAACTCAATAATAAAAGGCGAATCGTATGATTCGCCTTTTTATTTTCACATCAACCTCAATATTACTTTCACACTTCATCACCTCACATCCAAGTAAATCGTTCTAATAAAACCATCAATTACATTGTTACAGCTATTTTATTGTTGTCTGCCCTGTAATTAAAAAAGCCAGATGAAAGCACTGATAAGCAACAATAAAATGTGCATCTCAACCCTATATTCGCAGCCTTAATTAAAGTTACGCATTCAACTTCCATTATTAACAAATTTAATATCTGAAGGAACTATGGGAAAGCCAGCGGCAAGAATTTCAGATCATCATACCTGCCCAGACAAAACAGGAAAGATCCCTCATGTCGGAGGACCAATCGTTGCTGGATCGCCCAATGTATTTATTGGCGGTCTCCCCGCGGCAAGAGTGGGTGACATGATGATGTGCATAGGGCCTCCCGACTCTATTGCGAAAGGGTCAGCATCCGTCTTCATAAATGGCAAACCTGCTGCTCGGATGGGAGATAAAACCTCACATAATGGCGTTATAGTAGGTGGCGATGGTAGCGTGCTTATTGGTGACGCTGGCATTGTAATTCCTCCAGCAACAACAAGCTCTGATGGCGGTAGTTCAGAAAGTGAAAGTTCAGGCTCTGATGGTCGCTCTTCGAGCACGCCTATTATCATTCCACAACAGATGGCAGCAATACACAGTGCCGCAGAAAGAGCACAAGGGATCTGCCAAGTTTGTCAAGATACAGAAAATCAAGAGGCTGACAGCAATGCCAACTAACCTTGATTTTTTAACCCTCACTGAAGCAGAACACCTTTATATTTTGCTTGATGCCAGCCTTATTACAAACTTAGAGAAAAAACTCAACGAGCTTGGGGGCTATTTAAATGCTACGCCTGTGTATCAAAGTACTACGCTTCATCACCTTAGTGCGATGTCACCTTGGCTAGTCGAAATATCACCAACAGAACCGTCAGTATTAATCAACTGGGCTATCGATAATCAGTATTTCGATAACGCAGCATGGCTATTTACTTCTAATCAAAAACATAAAAAAGTATTAAGACACTTCCATTCTTTATTATTTGTGAAACACCCTGATAATAGTGAATATATTTTTCGTTTTCATGATCCAAGAGTAGCAAGTGCCCTACTTCAATCACATTACCAAGAGGGTGAAAACAAGCTTGCACAACCTGTAAATACAGCATGGTTTTATACAAACAATAACTGGGATTCTATTAATCTCACATCATGGCAAATTGAAAAAACGAAACCAATAAAAATTCAATATTATCTGACAGAGCAAGATCTCACTGTTTTAGCTAATATCACCATGACAAGGTTCATTCAGAAATTAAACCATCATATTCATACCTATTTTCCAGACTGGTACGCCGATGTGAACCGAACACCCACGCACCAGCTCATCGTATTAGCCAAACAGCTTGGCTTTACTTCCGAACGATCGACTTTCTTTTTTACTAACGTACTTGGCTATTTAGGCGAAGGTGTTATCAAACACCAACACTACCAAGATATTCATGAGTTACTGACTAAGACAAGCAGGTTAACCCCAGAGCAAAGAGCAGAAAAAGCCGCAGAATTGGCTCATTACTATCATCAGGGGCAACATCATCAGGAGCAATGCGCTCAAGGGATAACAAATGACTAACGCAAATGACAACGCTTCGAATCAATCACAAGATGAAGCTGGTGCACTTTCTGGTCAGTGTCCGATGCAGCCGTTAGGGGTTGATATTGTGCCTGTCCGTTATGCGATTGATGAAGAAGATGATAACGGTGAAGGCAAGTTCGGCTTACCAGAACAGTGGCAAGGTAACGGGATTTTCCAACGCAACCTTATCGAATCAGACTATACCCTACGCCAATTAAGAGATGGCTGGTTATATGTCATTGCCGATTACGATAAAACCTTTCATGAATATGAAGTAAAAGGCAGTGATTTCATTAAGTACAACTTAGAGTCATGGGTTAAAGAAAAAGGTAAAACAGATCGTGGCGCTCCGGGGAGCCAAAGCCCATTTCTGACCTATCATCAAAAAAACACGCTCTATATTGCTTGGTCGAAAGAACGTTGGAGCTGGCGATTATTTAACTTTGTGCTTGAAAACAAATCAAACAGCAAGAGTTGGATGAGGCGCGTATCGCTAAATCAGTATTGTCGCACTCTTCAGGCAAGCCATGCAGGTGAAGCCGAGAAAATAGCCGAGGCTGTTGCAGATATTAGCGAAAGTGCTTCTGATACCCTTCTTTTCGAAGGCCATATGGCGCAAACAGCAGAATCCCAAACGACAGAAACAGAAGATGAAAGCACTCAAACAGAAATCAAACCCGTAATAACAAAAGGTACAGTTACTGGGGCAATGGCAGACGTGAAATCTGCATTATTTGTCGCTCTGGATGACCCTTATACCGATTTACAAGATTTAAGCTTGGCATTAACCCGAGAATTATTTGTACTTGAAGCCCTTAATGATGAAAAAGGCCATAAACACGCCCTACTCGAAACGACTGCACAAGTCATCGGGCTCAATACACCTAAAGACACGCAGTACCCTACATCAATAAAAACACTGAAAGAGAAAAAACAATATCACCAGCTCTTATCAGAATACTACAACATAAAAAAAGCAGTACAAGATCATAGCGATATACTCATAAGAGATAAGCAAAGCCTTATTGATGATGGCAGTTACGATTACCATTTATCTCACCACGAACGATTAAAAGAAAAACTAACCGCGCAACAGGATAATTTAAAACAAAAATACCGTGGTATTGAACCAAACAATGAGGATAACTTTAAACGCTGGAAAGACACTAAAAAATGGCGAGACGAAATCAATGAAGATGCGCTGATTACAGATATCGATGAGTACGCTCAAAACGATCTCCCTATTCTAGAAGCACAAGCAAAACGCGTAGAAAGATACCGCTCACAACTACAAGCGGCATGTCGCACATTTGGGTGGCACCCTGAACGTGGCTTTGTTGATAATGAAACGCGCGAAGGGCAAGATTTCTTAAGTGAAATTAACTACTTTCTCATCGAGTCTATGAGTAAAGCATTAGACGATAAAGCCGTTGAATGGCTAAAAAATGAGTTTGACTCTCCAAAAACACTCATGCCTCTCTATTTGTCTGGTTACAGTAAAGCACTATACCAAGCCATCCAAGAAGAATTACCAGAACCAAGCATCTATCTCACTGGCAATGATTATGACGATGCAGCAAACACGCTTACTGCAATCGACGATTTTTTATCAAATAAAACCATACAAGATACGAAATTTTTCAAAGACTTGAAGGCGCCATTACAAAATGTTTTAACCGTATTCAGCGAATCTGTTAAAGTGATTTCAGAAGGTGCTATTTCAAGCATTGCTCATAAAAGTTCATCATTACTTATACTTGCAAATAACCATAATTTCATACACTTCAATATTATTGCTGAAAAAGTTGCCCTTAATACAAACCTTCGTACAAACCCACACTACGCAGATGAAATTAAAAAATGGAGCGCCAAATATAATGCAGCTTCACAAGAGTTAAGGTATTTAGAGCTAGAAGCACAACATCTAAAAGCGTCGCGTATGCACGACATTTCCATTGCAGGGATGGATGATTCAATTGATAGCGAGCAGATAGAAACCCAGAAACGGAAAATGACAGATCTCCAGCGTGCTGCACAAGCAAAACTGTCTGACTTAAATGACATTTACTACGATAATCCTTCCGTCTTTTATTTAGCGAAAGACAACATCGATGACCTATCTAAAGACTTCCGTCTTGATATAAAAAACAAGATAAAGATGGGCGTAGCTATTACATCTAATTCGTACAATCGATTAGGTGGTTTTGGCTTTATGGTATTTTTACTCAATGTGTACGACCTAAAGCTAGCCTTCAGTTCTATGCAAGCAAAGCGAGTGGTATCAGAACGCGAGCGAGTCGAAATATTACAAAAAATTGGTTATTCATTAAGTGCATTTTCTTCTATCTTTCAGGCAAAAGCGTGGAGTAACATAACAATAAAGAATGATAAGAAATTTCATCAAAAATCAATAAGATTCTTAATTAAAAAAGCTAATCCAAAAGAGCTGAAAAACATAAGTAAATATTTAAAAATAACACGTTTAGTTACAGTTTTTAGTTTATTAGCAATCGGTAGTGAGCTCTATTATACTTACAATGACTTTAAAGCATCTAGCGATACAGTTAAAATACTAAACGGTTTAAAAATTACAAGCTTGATTTTGTCATTTGGTGTGTCAGCCGTCCAACTAGGGGCGTGCCTGTTCAAAGGCATTTTTACATTTGGAGTATTCACCGGCCCTATAGTAGCAATAATAGGCCTCATAGCTGGTATTGCATATATTTTTGCCACCATAACCCTTAATGCCCTAAGAAAAGATGATTACCAAAAATGGCTACAGCAAACTGCATGGGGAAGCAAACCAAACCTTCATTGGTCAATAGATACTTCTGATGGTGTTATTAACGCCCTGTTAGCATTATATAAAATCACACTAAAGCCGAAGTTAACAGCAAAACACCACACAGAAATAATACACTCAGGTCAATCATACCCTGCAATAAGAAAGGAAATAATCGGAATTACTTTAAAACTTGAACTATCCCATGAGATAAATCCTGAGTATGTCGATTTAAATTTTATTGAGCCACGAAATATAGTTTCAAATCATGGAATATGGACAAAGGTAAAAGACCGTATTAATTCAAAAAACAACATACACACATATACATTAAAAATTAATTTCTCACAAAAAAATCAAGATTTCGATATAAAGGTTAACCTTCCTTTCACACCAGATGAAAACAGTCAACTGTTCAAGATAGTCACTTATCGTTATGTTTTTGACTATACGATGTTTACTGATGTAGAAACTCCAATCCCAGCACTTAACGATGATGAGATAGATATTCATATTAAAAAAATTCAAGAACAGAAAAATATTGACTATTGTTTGTTCTTACATGGAAAACCAGCTGGTGAATATCATTTTATAGGAGATAAACAATGCCTAATAATCTAGAAAAGAAAATGAAGCCTAACTTTTTCAGCTATCAACTTACAGATAGTTATATCGACGCTTTTAAGATTAATCCAAACGCCCAGACTATTGATAAAGTACTCGGCTCTCAATTTGATGAAGTCGAATCAATTCAACATAGAATAAATTGGGATGCTACCTACCCTGGCCCTTCTAGCTATATTCGAGAGTATCTAGCAATAGGCATGTTTATAATGATGTACTTCCTTTTTGGATTTTTTAAAGATGGAGGGGGTAATATGATACCGTCACTTGATTGGATGTACTTCACCTCAATCGTATGTTCGTCGATTATGGCATACGCTACATGGTCTACATTCAGTGGATTTATATTTCACTATCGTTTTAATGATAATTGCATAGCAGTTAAAAGGTATAAGAACGAACCAGAAATTCATTATAAAATTGCACGTATTACAGGCTGGGTAGGCTCTATAACTTGTATTATTTTGGCAATCGCCTTTAGTCCATTAATTTTTATTGGTGCAGGTGGGTTCGCATTAGCTAGCTTTTCATTAATAAATATGAAGCGAGAACCATATTATCAAATAGTCCCATATAACTCAATTTTATACATTCAAAAAATAAATAAGGAGAATGAACTTGAATTAGTAATAAAAGAACAAGTAGCAAGGTGTGATAACGAATACATATATGTATATGAAATGACATCAAGTGTTAGCTTATACCTCTATAACCATGAAAAGATGGATGAAGTAATTAACTTAATTAATAAAAAGGTGGGTTATGACGTTGAATACTATGAATCAGAAGATGACGAGTCTAGCGTAAACCTATACAAAAAATCCAGAGAATTAGGTACTCCGCTTAACCGTGTTACTATAAATAAAGACACTCTAGAAATGACACACGATGTATTTACTGAAGAAGTGTGATAATTATTGTGAATAAAGAGACTATGAAACCTAACTTCTATACAAACCAACTGACAGACGATTATATAGAAACTGTAAAAGCTAACCAAGATATAGATGCTGTATATCAATTACTAGGCACTCAATTTAATTCAGCTGAATCAAATAATAGTATAGTAAATTGGGAAGCTACCTACCCTGGCCCTTCTAGCTATATTCGAGAGTGTATAGCAATAGGAACTTTTATTATAGGATATTGTGTTTTAGGTTTTCTTAAACCTGATGGTGCTAATTTAATACCCTCTCTTGATTTTGAATACTTCCTCTCAATTACAACATCATTGATCATGGCATACGCGACATGGTCAGCCTTTAGCGGCTTTATATATTACTACCGTTTCAATGAAAACTGTATAGCGGTTAAAAGATATAAAAATGAGCCTGAAATAAATTACAAAATTGCGCGTATTACAGGGTGGGTGTGTTCAATTATTTGTATAGTTTTGGCTTTATTCTTTGGCCCTATGATTTTTATTGGTGCTGGCGGTTTTGCATTAGCCAGCTTTGCAATGACAGGGATGAAGCGAAAACCATATTATCAAATAGCGCCGTACAACTCCATTCTATATATCCAAAAAATTAAAAAAGAAAGTGAGATCAGCTTAATAATAAAAAAACAAGTTTTTAGAGAAGATAACAACAATATATATGTGTATGAAATGATATCAAGTGTTAGCTTATATCTCTATGACCATGAAAAGATGGATGAAGTAATTAACTTAATTAATAAAAAGGTGGGTTATGACGTTGAATACTTTGAATCAGAAGATGATGAGTCTAGCGTAAACCTACAAAAAAAATCCAGAGAATTAGGCACCCCGCTTAACCGTGTCACCATAAATAAAGAAACCCTAGAAATGACACACGATATCTTCACTGCGGACGTGTGAGAACCATTGTGAATAAAGAGACTATGAAGCCTAACTTTTTCAGCTATCAACTTACAGATAGTTATATCGACGCTTTTAAGATTAATCCAAACGCCCAGACTATTGATAAAGTACTCGACTCTCAATTTGATGAAGTCGAATCAATTCAACATAGAATAAATTGGGATGCTACCTACCCTGGCCCTTCTAGCTATATTCGAGAGTATATAGCAATAGGCATGTTTATAATGATGTACTTCCTTTTTGGATTTTTTAAAGATGGAGGGGGTAATATGATACCGTCACTTGATTGGATGTACTTCACCTCAATCGTATGTTCGTCGATTATGGCATACGCTACATGGTCTACATTCAGCGGATTTATATTTCACTATCGTTTCAATGACAATTACATCGCAGTTAAAAGGTATAAGAACGAGCCAGAAATTCATTATAAAATTGCACGCATTACAGGCTGGGTAGGCTCTATAACTTGTATTATTTTGGCAATCGCCTTTAGTCCATTAATTTTTATTGGTGCAGGTGGGTTCGCATTAGCTAGCTTTTCATTAATAAATATGAAGCGAGAACCATATTATCAAATAGTCCCATATAACTCAATTTTATACATTCAAAAAATAAATAAGGAGAATGAACTTGAATTAGTAATAAAAGAACAAGTAGCAAGGTGTGATAACGAATACATATATGTATATGAAATGACATCAAGTGTTAGCTTATACCTCTATGACCATGAAAAGATGGATGAAGTAATTAACTTAATTAATAAAAAGGTGGGTTATGACGTTGAATACTATGAATCAGAAGATGACGAGTCTAGCGTAAACCTATACAGAAAATCCAGAGAATTAGGCACCCCACTTAACCGTGTCACCATAAATAAAGACACTCTAGAAATGACACGCGATGTATTTACTGAAGAAGTGTGATAACTATTGTGAATAAAGAGACTATGAAGCCAAATTTTTTAAGTTATCAGATCACCGATGAATTTATTGAAGCTGTAAAATCAGATCCCACAGTTAAAACAACTGATGAATTTTTCAGGTCCCAGTTTAATAAAGTAGAATTAGAAAATAGTGAACTGAATTGGGATGCTCCATACTATGGTCCACATAAATACTTGCGAGAAATTGCTGGAATATTTGGTTTTCTATTTATGTATGGAATAGGTGGTTTTTTAAAAGAAGATTGGGGTAATGTTATCCCATCATTGGATGGAATGTTTTTTCTCTCTCTAATTCCGGCTCTTATGGCAGGATATGTGGCTTGGTCAACATTTGCCGAATTCTTGTACTTCTATCGATTTAATAATGAATTTATCGCCGTAAAAAGATATAAAAACGAGCCGGAATTTTCTTTCAAAATCGCGAGGCTAGTTGGGTGGCTAGGCTCAATTACTTGTATTATTCTCGCGTTATTTTTAGGACCTATAATTTTTATAGGTGCAGGCGGGTTTGCACTTATGAGCTTTTATTTGATAAATATAAAACGGGACATATATTACCTAATCGCACCTTACAATTCAATACTTTACATTAATTATATAAAAAAGAGTGATGAGATCTATATCTTATTCAAAAAACAGGTATTTAATGATGATGGGATTCATATTAAAGCATATGAATATACAACTTCGATTCAGCTCTATTTAAATGGAAGACCTAAGGAAGAAATTATTAATTTTATCAATGAACGAGTTGGCTATGAGGTTGAATACTTAGAATCTGACAGTGAAGAAGACAGTCCAAACCTGCACAAAAAATCCAGAGAATTAGGCACCCCGCTTAACCGTGTCACCATAAATAAAGAAACCCTAGAAATGACACACGATGTATTTACTAAATAAGTTTGATAACAATTGTTAATAAAGAGACTATGAAACCAAATTTTTTAAGCTATCAACTCACTGATGACTTTATCGAAACAGTGAAAACAAACCCGACAGTTGACGTAATTGATGAATTACTCGATTCACAATTTAATGAAGTAGCATCCTCAAATAACAAGCTCAATTGGGATGCTCCATACTATGGTCCTTTCAGATACTTGCGAGAAATGGCTGGAATATTTGGTTTTTTATTTATGTATGGAATAGGTGGTTTTTTAAAAGAAGATTGGGGTAATGTTATCCCATCATTGGACGGAATGTATTTCATATCTCTTATCCCTGCCCTTATGGCAGGATATGTGGCTTGGTCAACATTTGCCGAATTCCTTTACTTCTATCGGTTTAACGATAACTTTATTGCAGTAAAAAGTTATAAAAACGAACCCGATTTTTCTTTCAAAGTTGCGAGGCTAGTTGGGTGGTTAGGGTCAATTACTTGTATTTTTCTTGCGCTATTTTTCGGGCCAATTATTTTTATTGGTGCAGGCGGGTTTGCACTAACGAGCTTTTATTTGATAAATATAAAACGAAGAAACAAATACCATATAATACCTTACAATTCGATACTCTATATTCAAAGGATAAATGATGAGAATGAGCTTAAATTAATAATAAAAGAACAAGTATCAAGGTGTGATAACGAATACGCATATGTTTATGAAAAAACATCAAGTGTTAGCTTATACCTCTATGACCGTGAAAAGATGGATGAAGTAATTAACTTAATTAATAAAAAGGTGGGTTATGACGTCGAATACTATGAATCAGAAGATTATGAGTCTAGCGTAAACCTACACAAAAAATCCAGAGAATTAGGTACTCCGCTTAACCGTGTCACTATAAATAAAGAAACCCTAGAAATGACACACGATGTATTTACTAAAGATGTATAAATACGAATCCATAGCCAAACCTTAGTAACTGAAAAAGAAAATCCTTGATATTGAAGAATCAACCTAATATTGAGTATTTCAGTTCATCATCCAAAGTGGCTCACATACAAGCACCTATTCTGTTAAATCATGTTAAAAGCGTCAAAAAACCGTCTTAAACACTGTTCATTTTAACCCCTATTAAGTAGAATTACGTCATTGAATCGGTGACCAATAAATTCTAATGAAACGACGCCTGTCTTGTGACATCCAAGTTGATCATATCAATACGCTTCTCATGCCTGATATACAGGCTACTGATCCAAATGGCATGCAGCCGTCTCAAGAAAATACACAGTTTATTCTGGCTATGCGCAATGCTAATCCAGAAGTATGGGATTGGAATATAGATACTGATGAGGTCTACTTTTCACCACAATGGAAGGCGATGTTGGGGTATCAAGAAGATGAGCTTGAAAACCACCTTAATACGTTAGAATCGCTAACAACACATCAAGAATGGACAGCGTTAGAGAAAAAAGCTGAACAATATATTACGAATCGCTCTGGTTGCTTTGAAGTTGAACTGCGTTTACGTCACAAACAAGGGCATTTTGTGTGGGTGCGCGGCAGTGCCTTTACTTTATCTAATTCTGCTCATTGTCCCCCAAGCTATCTTATGGGGTTTCTGGTTGATATAACGGCACAAAAAAAAGCAGAGAGCTTGAACACTTGGACAGCAAAGATCCTTGAGATGATCGCCAAAGGTGCAAGTACAGCAAGTGTTTATACTGAGATTGCCTTAATGTACGAGAGTCGCCATCAAGGTTTGCGCTGCTCTATGTTAGAACTAGATGGCGATACATTGCTGCATGGCGGCGCACCTAGCCTGCCCAAAGCCTATTGCGATGCCGTTCACGGGTTAAAAAATGGCCCTAATATCGGCTCTTGTGGCACTTCAACCTATACGGGTCAACGCGTACTCGTTGAAGACATTAGTACGGATCCTAAATGGGCTGACATCAAGCATGTTGCACTCCCCTTTGGTATGCGCAGTTGTTGGTCTGAGCCGATTAAAAGCTCAACTGGAAAAGTTCTAGGGGCGTTTGGTATGTACTACAACCACCCTGCTCTACCAACTCAAGAAGAGTCTGATGATCTCACCTCCGCAGCCATGCTGGCTGGCATTTTGATGGAGCGCGATCATAATCAAAAACGTATCCAAGAACTTGCTTTCAAAGATCCACTGACGGGTTTTGCTAGCCGAGCTAGTTTGTACATTGATCTCGAATCATTTATCTCGCACTCAGCCGCGCACGATCATCGCTTTAGCCTGTTATACCTTGATCTCGATAACTTCAAAGACATTAACGATAGTCTTGGGCATGATATTGGCGATCTTCACCTTCAGACTATTGCTACACAGCTTGAATCTGTATGTCTACCAACCCATTTTATAGCCCGTTTAGGGGGCGATGAATTCTGCATTGTGGCCAAAGAGGCAAGTAACACGGTATCAGCTTCAGAAATAGCTGCCCGCTACCTTAATGCCGTCTCAACCCCTTGCTATTTATCAGGACGAAAACACACACAAACAAGCAGCATTGGTATCGCTTTTTATCCGCAAGATGGCAGTGATTTACAAAGCTTACTTAAAGCTGCAGATACCGCGCTTTACACTGCTAAAGATCACGGTAAAAACCAGTACGCCTTCTACAGTAAACTACTCACAAAAGAAGCTGAGTATCGGTTAAAAGTAGAACAACACCTTCGCGAAGCGATTGAAAACCAAAGCCTCTCTCTTGTATATCAGCCACAGATCGATTTACATACGGGAACTTGTGTTGGTGTCGAAGCCCTATCGCGCTGGCAGCATTCAGAACTAGGGCATGTCTCACCAAGTGACTTTATTTCAACGGCTGAGCGCATTGGTATGATCCAGCCATTAACTGAACTCGTGCTTAAAACTGCTTGTACTCAAGCAGTAAACTGGCAGTTACAAGGGCTTGGTTCAAGAAGAGTCGCAGTCAATATTTCTCCTAATCACTTTTTGGATCCTGACTTTATTCCTTTAATTAGGCGAGTTATTACAGAAACAGGAATTGATGCGTCAAATTTAGAGCTGGAAGTTATCGAAACTGTCGCACAAACAGAGCATAAAAATCTCCCCGTCTTTGAAGAACTCAAAAAGCTTGGGGTTCTGTTGGCCATAGATGATTTTGGCACTGGCTACTCATCATTCGCTTCGCTCAAACACCTTAAACTTGATTGTATTAAAATCGATAAATACTTCATGGATGACCTATTAACTGATAAGAAAACACAGTTATTAGTCGGCTCCATGGTTGAAATGGCGCACAACCTTGGATGCTGTGTGATCGCGGAAGGTGTAGAAACTCCAGGTCAAGTTGAAATATTAAAAGAACTCGAGTGTGATATTGTACAAGGCTATCTATTCTGTAAACCAACAACCCCTGATGGTATTGCTGCATTATTGAGAAATGAATGCGAACAGAGTCTGATATAAATACACCTAATGTTCTTCCACGCTATGTTTTAATGTAACACTCGTGCGCCGACCACCAGATTACCACTTAAATCAATAAGTTAAAGACATCCCACCAAGACACATGCGCCGTGCGCATCTAATTAATGAAAACCATTCATTTTACTCATAACCTTATTTATCATACGATTATCTCAACCAAAGAGATGGCGAATATATTGGAAGTTATTATAAATATTTCTTCCTAAAAATATTCATTCGTTCTTATCGTAATAAGTCAGATTTATTTTAAATAATATGTTTAATCATTTTCGCTATTAAGTTTGCATATAAACACATAGCTAATATTAATTAAAATAAGATATCACTGTACGTATTAACTTCAGCTTTGACGAGCAACTTGAAGCTGTTCAAATATTATCAATATATTTAAATAACTCTATCTGGAGTATTAGCAATGACAATTCCAACTACAAAAATGCTTCAAGCATGGCAAGGTTTTACAGCGGGTAATTGGCAAACAGAAGTCAATACACGAGACTTCATCCAAACAAACTACACCCCTTATGAAGGTGATGAGTCTTTCCTTGCAGATGCTACACTAGCGACAACAACCCTTTGGAATAGTGTCTTAAAAGGTATTCAAGAAGAAAGCCGCACGCATGCACCTATCGACTTTGATACTGATCTGCCATCAACGATTATTTCTCACGATGCAGGCTACATAAATAAAGCCTTAGAAACGATTGTAGGTTTACAAACAGACAAGCCCTTGAAACGTGCCATTATTGCTAATGGTGGTATTCGCATGGTGAAAAACTCTTGTGAAGTTTATGGACGCGAACTTGATCCAAATATTGAAAAGACTTTCACGCAATACCGTAAAACCCATAACACCGCTTGTTTTGATCTTTATACTAAAGACATTATTGCTTGCCGAAAATCAGGCATCATTACTGGCCTTCCCGATGCGTACGGTCGCGGCCGTATCATCGGTGACTATCGTCGCTTAGCACTTTACGGTATCGACTTTTTAAAAGCAGATAAGATTGAACAATTTAAATCAACCCAAGCTTTTCTAGAGCAAGGACAAGATTTAGAGAAAACGCTTCGCTTACGGGAAGAAATCGCAGACCAAATACATGCGCTTGAAGACATCCGTACCATGGGTATGAAATATGGTATCGATATGTCAGCACCTGCAAGTTCAGCGCAAGAAGCGATTCAATTTACTTACTTTGGTTATCTGGCTGCAGTTAAATCACAAAATGGCGCAGCAATGTCGCTTGGCCGTACATCAACTTTCCTTGATGTATATATTGAACGTGATCTAGCTAATGGCGTGATTAACGAATCACAGGCACAAGAGTTAGTTGATCACTTCATCATGAAATTACGTATGGTGCGCTTCTTACGCACGCCTGATTACGATTCACTGTTCTCTGGTGATCCCATTTGGGCAACCGAAGCCATGGCTGGAATGGGGGTTGACGGCAGAACGTTAGTGAGTAAAACAACCTTCCGTTACTTACATACGCTAGACAATATGGGGGCAGCTCCAGAGCCTAATATGACCATTCTGTGGTCTGAGCAACTCCCTGAAGCCTTCAAAAAATATGCAGCGAAAGTGTCTATCGAAACATCATCTGTTCAATATGAAAACGATGACCTAATGCGCCCTGATTTTAACAACGATGACTACGCTATTGCTTGTTGTGTGAGTCCGCAAATCGTTGGTAAAGATATGCAGTTTTTTGGGGCCCGCGCCAACTTAGCAAAAGCACTGTTATACACCATTAATGGCGGTGTCGATGAAAAATCAAAAGCACAGGTCGGTCCAAAGCAAACCGCAATCACAGACGACGTATTAAATTTTGATCGTCTTATGCCTCAATTTGATCAAATGCTTGATTGGCTAGCAACTCAGTATGTAACGGCATTAAACATCATTCATTACTCGCATGATCGCTACAGCTATGAAGCATCACTCATGGCACTCATGGATCGTGATGTACACCGCACTATGGCTTGTGGTATTGCAGGGCTCTCGGTTGTGGCTGATTCATTATCCGCTATAAAATTTGCCAAAGTAACACCCATTCGTGATGAAAACGGTATCGCTGTTGACTTTACTATTGAAGGTGATTACCCACAATTTGGTAATAATGATGCCCGTGTAGATGATATTGCCTGCGATCTGGTTGAACGCTTCATGAAGAAGATTCAGAGCATGGTAACTTATCGTGAGTCGCTACCCACACAGTCGATTCTTACTATTACTTCTAATGTCGTTTACGGTAAGAAAACAGGTAATACACCTGATGGTCGCCGTGCAGGTATGCCATTTGGTCCAGGGGCAAACCCAATGCATGGTCGCGATCAAAATGGCGCCGTCGCATCACTCTCCTCAGTGTCTAAGCTACCGTTCGCATTTGCCAAAGATGGGATTTCATACACTTTCTCTATTGTGCCAAACGCATTAGGTAAAGATATGGATACACAGAAACAAAATCTAGCAGCGTTAATGGATGGATACTTCCACCATGAAGCAGGCGTAAATGGCGTACAAGTAGAAGGCGGTCAACACCTCAATGTGAACGTGCTAAATCGTGAAATGCTATTGGATGCTGTCGATCATCCAGAGAAATATCCTCAACTCACTATCCGAGTTTCAGGTTATGCAGTGCGTTTTAATTCACTGACGAAAGAACAGCAACAGGATGTGATTACCCGAACCTTTACAGAAAAAATGTAAGGGCAAACGAGCTCATCAAACTAGTTCGACAACATAAGGCAAAGCATTTTCAGCCTAATAAAGATACATCATAATAATTAACTACACGTCTACCTACCTCTTGGCCTGCCTTACGCAGGCCTTTTTTATTCCGATAAACCGCAAATTTAAACGCTAATTCATATAAACGCAGGACTCACTCCCCCTTCTTTACTCACTCGCACTCATTCTCCGCATAAGATTTTGTTGCTACAGCAACAAAATAAGAATACACTGCGCACACTATTTTTGTTGTATAGGTAACAATAAATGAAGGATGCAATTTATAAATACGCTATCTACGCTGTACTGGGCTGTACCATCGGCTTTTCTGCTTTCTTAATCAGTTCAGATAACCTTTCACCTTTCACCACACAAGCGACTGTGCATAAAAATGTCGCCAATATTGCCCCACAAGTATCAGGGGTGATCACCCATGTAAACGTACAAAATGGGCAAGTTGTTAAAGCTGGTGATGTTCTTTTTAGCATAGACAAACACAGTTATACCTTAGCCGTTCGTCAAGCAAAGGCCGAACTCGATCAAGCTCAGGAAGCTCACTCCGCTAAATGGCAAGAACTTCAATCTGCTGAACAAATACTATCGCAACGTAACATCGAATGGCATAACACCAACAACAACCTTATTCGCTATCAACGGCTTCTTTATAAAGGGCTAATTACTCAACAAGACTTTGATGATGCGAATGCCAGTGCCAATGTTGCCAAAAGTGCAATTGCAGTGGCTCAAGCCGATGTTCTCCGCATCAAAGCCGAACTCTTTGGCAATAAAATTTTTGAAGATCAAACTGATGAAATGACCACAATTGCAAATAATACAATTAAGTATCAAGCAAAAAGTGCTGCAATCACAATCGCAGAATCCAAACTAGCATCAGCAAAACTCGATTTAGCACATACCAATGTCGTAGCACAAACTGCTGGCACAGTGAGTAATTTACAGTTACAAACGGGAAGTTATGTTAACGCTGGTAATGTCTCGCTCTTTCTTGTCAATGAAGCCACCAGCTGGTTGAGTGCCGATTTCAATGAAAAAGGTATTGCTCACCTTCAAACAGGTAATCCTGTATGGGTATCATTTGACGCTTTTCCAGGCCAAGTCTTTGCAGGAACCATTATCAATCAAGACCGCGCTATTTTTGATGCATCCAACTCAACCAATCAACTGTCCACTGTAGTGAATGACAGCCGCTGGATCCGCGAACAGCAGAAAATTCGCACTCGTATTCATGTTAACGGCGCAAACGCCGCACTTATTGCAGGCTCTCGTGCCAGTGTAATAGTAAAAAATGGCCACAATCGTGTGGTAGACACGATTGGTTATAGCTGGATCCAATTGGTTTCTTGGTTTCGCTACATCTATTAGAGCTACTCGGGGATAGTATGAGAGAAAGTATAGATAAAAATGAAGCGCTAAGAGTTACCTTGACCATCACTGTGTGTATGTTGGCAGGAAAATTACTCGCCTTAGGCTCCCCTGTTTACTTAGCTTTGTACCCTACAATTGTAATGACAAAAGGCAAAGACTTTTCATGGCAAGGTTTAGTCAAAATGTTATTTCCAACATTCATCGCAGCATCTTGTGCGCTTGTCATTGCTGAGCTATTTCATGATCACCCTTTTATCATTTGGACGATTAGCTTGATCTTCTTTGATCAAATGCGCCGCCGTGCCAATAACCCAGCAAAGCTCGGTGCCATGCTGATGCCCACGTTTAACTGGATTTTGATTATTGTGTTTTCACAACACACCACAGCCGATATGCCAATGCGGATTCATGAAATTCTCATTTCGATGACTATCACCATCTTAATCACAAAACTCATGCGCGCCTTGCTACCAAAGCCAAATCATCCCTTTATGCTAAACGAAAAACAGCCTGCTTTCAGTTCACAAACCGTTACCTATCAAAATCGATTTGTTTCTTTAAGCTTAATAGGCTGTGGGTTAGCCTTTCTCATGATTGTCGACTTAATCTCAGCCACGTTCTGCATGGTACCCGTTATTGCTGCTGCAACTCAGTTTACCCGAGCAAGTTTTCGCCAAGTCGTCGAACGAAGATTACTCACCCAAGTTGGTGGCTGTGCAATTGCTGTTATTTTTACACTACTAATGGCTGGTCACCAAAATGTCATTGGTTATTATGCATTGGGTTTAGGGGGATTAGTGTTTATGATTGCTCACGCAATGGCTCATGCACAAGGTGCCTTGCGAGACCTTCATGCTGACTCTTTGCTGGCGACTATGCTGCCCATACAACTCTATATGACAAGTAGCTCGCTAGGATTGGAAAGTACTTACCTACGAGCATGGGAACTCACCGTTACTTTAGGTATATTATTCATTCTTCACCAATTAACGTCTTCACGAGATAGCGATGACCAAAGACATTACAGCCATCCCTGAACTGGATAACAATACCTCATTTATTATGGGGCTCGCATATAAGCAATTTCGCACATTGGCTAATCAAAAACTCATCGCAGATTTCGATATCACACTGGAAATGCAAGGTGTGCTTCGTGTGTTAGCACATCTAGGTGAAGTACCACAACAAACCTTAGCTGAGACGTTACACCGAGAACGCTCTGTCACTAAACGTCTGGTTGATAATTGTATTAAACGTGGTCTGGTCGAAGCCCGTAAGAGTGAAATCAACAAAAAAGCACGTTATTTAGCTTTAACAGAAAAAGGGACGAAGACCAAAGAACTGGCGAGTGTATGCCTACAAAAGGTTAATACTGATTACTACAGCCCCTTGTCAGCTAACGAGCAACAATTACTTCAAACCCTATGTAAAAAGTTGATTCAAGACAATATTATTTTGGGGAGCGATTAACACCACATTGCTAATCAATTAATAAGCGTAGGGTTTTCAGAGTGGAATTCACAGATAGAAGACCGTAAAAAGTGGATAATCACGTTTATCACTTTAATCTAGCCATTTAAAAAACGAGGAAGGTAGAATACCTTCCTGATTGACTTATTCGCCAGCCACACTGGCGTTTTCTTACACAACCATTCAATTTACTGCTTGACCGTCGCTTTAACGGTACTTTTAAGATGATGCATAAATTGCTTAAAGTGAGGCATAAAATCACTAAGCAATGGATGTTTACGGTTTTGCATCATTACTGGGCCTAATAAACGCAATGCCACGCCAACTTTCGTCGCTACATTTTCATCTAGCCCACTACCTTGTTTTAACTTTTCGACAACGTTAAACACGTCTTCCCTATCTTGATAGGTAAATTGTAATGTCTTAGCTGCTGTTTGATCAGCGCTGACTTCTTCAATCGTGATGCGATATTCGTTATCTTTTCTCATTTTAGAAAGCATATTCAGTACCTTTTATAGAAAATAGTTTTCAGCTAATTAACTTCTAAGAAAGCGTTCAATTTTTGGCTTTATTGTCATTGAGACAGTGACCATCAATGTGAGTGCGATAGGTAAAGCCGCCAACAACCCATTCAACCATGCCGTAAATCGCTCACCACTATTAGCCATACCTACATTATTCAGTGCTGTTGATAGCGCCATTGCAACACCTACCACTAGGTTACGTTTGCTCTCTTCCAATAGTGGTAATAGCTTCAGCATTCACAGACATCTCCAAACTTGAAACAAAGAACAATTAAGTTGATAATATCAACTATAAATAAACTTAGTTGATATTGTCAACCATATTGTTACAAGGGTTTACTGTGTCTGATCGAAAATCATTAGAGAGCTTGTTCCATTTAGCGCATTCACTAAAACGTCAAATGCATGATCATATTGAGGAAATGGAATTAGATATCGCCCCTATGCATGTGCGTGTTTTGAAGATAATTAATTTTAAAAATCGATGTACTGCTATCGACATCGCCCATTTATTAAATCGAGATAAAGCACAGGTCACTCGCCTACTTAATGCATTAATAAAGCAGGGCTATGTAGTCAAAGAGCCCAATCCCGATGACAAAAGAAGCCAATGTTTACGCGTCACCACTGACGGCCTTAAGATCACTAGCCAGATAGCCAATATTGATAAGAAGATGTTTGAACTACTGAGCAAAGATATATCGCAGGAGGAACTTGAAATCTTCGAACGCATTGCGTCAAAGATGGCTAGGAACCTAGCAAAGTAAAACGGAACCCAGACATTAGGCAGATAAAAGAAATTGATTATCAAATTATTTTTGTAAGTCTTCCAATTCTACAGCTGTTTATTGCAATCAAGCTTAACTCTATGATTGGCCTTAACAAAGCCGCTCATTAGAAGCCACTTATTACAATAATCAGAGAAGGAATTATCATGCCTAAGTCCATTACTCTTGGCGTCACCGATCTATCGTTTCACCGTGTTACTGCATCGCTGGTTACACATGTTTTGAATGATATGGGGTTTGAGGTCAATCGTATTTATTCGCCCCACCAAGATAACTTTGCCAAATTGAAATCTGGTGAGTTGGATATGCTCTCATCCGCTTGGTTACCATCAAGCCACGGTATTTATAAAGCAGATGTAGAGGATGTTCAGCCGTTGCTTGAACTTGGTCTTCACTACGAACCTTATGCACTATGGGGTGTGCCAGATTACATTCCCGAAAATGCCGTCTCTGAAGTCAGTGATCTACTCAAACCTGACGTTATCGCTCGAATGAATAAAGATATTCAAGGGATCAACCCTGGTGCAGGCATCACTCGATTTTCAATCAAAATGATGGATGAATACGGCTTAAACCAAGCGGGTTATCGTTTCCATACTGGCACTGAAGAGGACTGTTTTACCGCTTTTGAACAAGCCGTTGATAACAAAGAGTGGGTTGCTGTTCCACTTTGGAAGCCACAATTTTTGCATCATAAATATGCGATCCGAGAAATCAAAGAACCAAAAGGTTTATTGGGTATTGTCGACCGTGCTGTGCTACTTCTACGTGAAGATCGCGCTCAGTTATTTAGTCAAGCGCAAATCAAAACGCTAGATACATTACGCTTCTCCAACGAGATTATTGCAGAACTTGATTACCTCGTTAGCCGTGAAGGCTTACTGCTCGACGAAGTCACGCGCAACTGGTTAGATAGCCAAAAACTTATCACGGCATAAACTGATGTGAATGCATAACTGCGGGAGGAATATGCTGCCCGCAGTTACAGAAGTGCTACTGATAAAAGCCCCCTATCGACACTAAGATTATGCATCCCACATAACATGGCACTCAGCATCTTGAGCCGTTTTTAGCATTTCGATAAGAGGAATCGCTCGGACAGCAAGGCTGATGGGCGGAGATTGGTCTAAATCATCATCAAGATCATCGCTGCTTTTATCATCTACGTTTTGATCAAGGTTTTGCTGTAGTTCTTGTTGCTTTATCTGCGCTAAATTTTGCTCTAAATGCGTCAAAGCAGCAGGAATATCCTTTGCCTCTATCACACCCGGAACATTTTCACACTGCCCCATAAGATGCAGTAATTTCTGAGCAACATCGCCAAACATGGTGATATCACCACTCATTTTGCTGTGAAATGTAATTAACATACGATTACCCCATTTCGAGTTCTTTTGCTTTATCACGCTTGGCAAAGCTATAGCCAGCCAATGCACCAGCTAATGCACCGAATAAGTGACTCTCAAAACTGATCCACTGATGTACAGGCAAGAATCCCCACACCATTGAGCCGTAGAAAAACATCACTATCACCCCGATGACTATCGATTTGATGCTGCGATACATCAATGCATACATCAGCAAATACGCCCATAGTCCATACACAATACCACTTAACCCTATGTGATAACTGATGCGCCCAAACAACCATACGCCTATACTGCTAATTGCCCAACTAATTACAAAAACTGCAATGAGTCGCGCACTACCAGAACGACCAACGAGGTAGGCCAATACAGCAAATGACAGTAAATTACTAATTAGGTGAGACCAAGACCCATGCAAAAAAGGGTATGCCACCAAGCCCGTTATGTGCGTGATATGCCGAGGTAAAAGCCCGTAATCATTTAAGGCACCACCAAGTAAAATATTCACAATGTGGACCAGAATACACAGGACGAATACAAAACCAATCAGCTTGATGGCGTCTTTATCTTTATGCTTCAAACAAGGTTCCCCTACCGCTAACCCCTTAAGCGCGTTGCCTTGCTTATTTAAGGTTAGAAAAGTGACAAGAAAATAAGCCGTTCTTATCACTATAGCGCTTTACGTATTTACCAGAAAGACTGACGTTCTTGATAATCGTATTGTTTCGAGGAATCAGGATCTGACGTTTGGCGTTGACGTTTACCTGCAATGAAGAAGTTTTTACCCAGTAACAGGCGTATTTGACTAAGCGTTTCACGTGCTAATAACATGCGCTCACTGCTCAACCAACTTCGGTTTGTGGAGTGCTTAATCGCCGCAATTGCATCGGGTGAAGCCTGAGAAACTTGCTGGCAAAATGCCTGTGCCGCGCTTAAAGGGTCATCATGAACGGCAGTGATCAAACCTAACTCTTTCGCCACTCTCCCCGAGACTACGTCACCCGTCATTGTCAGTTGCATCGCAACATCACGACCAACGATCTCACGTAAACTCAATAATCCCCCCATGTCAGGCACTAACCCCCAGCGTACCTCCATAATTGACAGCTCTGTGGTTTCCGTTGCAAAACGTAGATCCGCACCAAGCGCAATTTGCAGCCCTCCACCGTAACAACGCCCTTCCAATACAGCTACTACTGGGACAGGGATCGCTCGCCAATTTCGTGACACACGTTGCGCTAAGTTGGCATTTCCCGGTAACCATTTTGCCAAAAGTTTAAGCGCCTTCGCTTTTGATGTCGCAACACTCTTAATGTCTAACCCACTGCTAAAGTTACCCTTTGCACCTTTCACAATAACCGCACGAATATCTCGACGTTTGATCAAAGAACGGCTCACAGCATCAAGCTCTTGAAACATTTCCATGTCCAATGCATTGAGTTTATCCGGGCGATTTAAGGTAACAGTGACAATGCTATCTACTTCTTCGACAGTTAACTTATTCCATGTCATCTCTCTTTCCTTATCTGGTCAGTCCAGTATAGAGACTAGCACCAATTCTAGACACTGGATACGTAGGTATCAGCGATATTGGATTATTACTCACACAGTAACTTGGCCTCTTTATATACATCAGTGGAATACGTGAAAACACCGAATGCCCTTTACGCTGAATATTTGTCCATTCACACACCACCAAATAGAAAACGATTGCTTAATGCAACCAATTGAGTAGACTCATTCCTAAATTCTAATGTAACGAATGTAATTATCATGCTCAAAACATGTTTACGGCCATTAGGGATTTTAGCGACGGTATTTAGCCTCGTCGCTTGTCAGGGAGACAACAGACTCGATTTAGCCTCACTTAATGTGGCAAATGTTAACAAGTTTAATGCTTCTTCACGCGGTTACGTTGTGACCGAGCATAATAATTTGCTGGCAGTACCAGAGCTTTTCCGAGACTTCCAACGTTTAAGCTCCGCACTTACCGAACAGCACTGGCTGAAAAACACGCAATTCATAGAGCAAGCCAATAACCTGAAAGTGCTTTTCCAAACCAGCGAATTACCTGAAGCTCAAATATTTATCGATGCGATTGATGAAGCAATTTCTCAATACTCATCTAACATTGCCAAGGCCAATGCTCTCGCGAATAAAAAACAGCAAGAAATTGATCTTGATTCCAAAGCATATCAGTCAAAAATCAACAGCCTTGAACACACCTTATCGTTACTCAAGACACCTGAACAAGAATATGAAACCGTATTAGATAAGCTTTCTACTGCGATAACTAAAGAATCTCGCCATTTCGCCAAATTAAAGCACGATTTTCAGTCTTCATTTCGCGAGTTAGACAGTGACGATCATCCAATGGCTTACGACATACGCTTTAGCTACGTTCAGCAACCTCGCGCTATGTGTGGACGTTTTGATGAGATGCGTGAACTGATCACGACCATCAATGAAGGCTGTGCTTATGTGAATAGAGAAGAACTGCTCGATGAAATTCCCGTTGCTTATCATCCTCATGCAGAAGAACTCATTGATTACTATGCACCTTTGTTATGGCTGTCAATGACCAAGCTGAGTGGTTTCTTTGATACAAACTACAATACGCAATTCTTCCCAAACAACCTCCGCCAGTTGCATACAAGCAATACCATTGCACTGAAAGAGAAGCGTATCTTAATGAAGAGCAATACTCTGGAGATGCTAAAAGATTACGAGCATCGCCTCGCTCAATTAAAGAGTGAACGTAGTCAAAATATTCCATACCCATTTGTTGATGATCACTTTGCCATTGATATCAATAGCGATGCTTTCATCGACTACTTCGAACAATACTCGAAACAACACCATTATTCGTTGTATCAACCAACGCAGCGATTTAAACAACTGATCACAGATCAAGCCGTCATCAAACCCTTCACCTCAGCATACGCGACAAAGATAATCCGCAACTACCCGGCAGCACTAACATTTCGTGTCAGCGGTCGTGGTTATTACAACATCCCATCGCGAGAAAAAGCTATCGGCGTTATTTTCGATTTTACCCATAGCGATCAGCACATGATCTTATGTAACCGTAATCATCAAGGTTTACCTGTTATTGTTACTAAGAGTACGCCTGCACTTAATCATGTAGAAGGTGTTTCGTTAGCCGATGAATTAGACAAGCGCTTACAGGCTTACATTCTTAGTTAATGGCACATAGCATCCCGTCTCGCGATTAAGACAACAGCCAAGGAATGGCTAAACAATACTTTCTTAAGAACAACCTTAGAGGTTTTTACAGGAAAGTTTCATGGAACAAAAAGTCTTAATCGCAGACACTCAGGCTATCTTGGATGCTTTTTTAGATAACGGCTTACACCGTGATCATACTATCTACTGCCAATTTCCTCACTGCACAAAAAACAATGATGAACAGCGCTTATTCGAAGCGCAGTACATTGAGTTTAACGATGGCTACAGCTGCAGCAAGAATTGGAAAATGCGTTAACGCCTCTTTCTTTAAGCTATTGCTATACTTATAACGTATCCACATGACATCCCCTGTCTTTGTTTCAATGCGAGGTGCCGATAGTGAATAACCTTTCTACTACCGTGTTAACTTGCGCGTTACTGGGTAGCCTTATTGGCTGTAGTGCCGACGTATCAACAGATTACGATAAGCAAACTAACTACGCGCAATTCAAAACCTATCAATTCGCCGCAAAGCCGGATGATGATTCCACATCACTCGATGCCGCTCGCGTGGAAAATGCAATTACTCGTGAATTGCAAACTCATGGCTTAACGTTAAGCAGCGACAAACCAGCCGATGTCACCATACGTCACGCCATTCAAAGTCAGTCCGATTATCAATCTAGCGGTACATCCTTCGGTTTTGGTTACGGCTTTAACAACGTGGGGATCGGGGTAAGCACGCCAACTCAATATAGAGAATATAAATACGGTAAGTTGATTGTTGAAATGGTTGCGAACAATAGCAAACAAGTCGTTTGGCGGTCAGTTTCACAGCGTAAACTCAAAGAAACTATGTCACCCGATGATAGAGAAAACTTCATCAATGAACAGATTGGCGAGATGTTTAAAAACTATCCCCCACAATAAGATCGTCATCACAGCTCACGACTGACACAAACAAAAAGCCCAACATCATCGTGTTGGGCTTTGGTATATCGCATGGCATTTTTCGGTACTCATGCCATGGTGAATTTCTCTACGCGTTACGACGCTTTTCTACATCGGATGCAAGTTGACGAAGCACAGTTTCAGTATCTTCCCAACCAATACAAGCATCAGTAATACTTTGTCCGTACGTGCCTTTTTCGCCTTCAGCTAGGTCTTGACGACCTTCAACTAGGTGACTTTCAATCATCACACCAAAGATCGCTTTATTGCCCGATGCGACTTGACCACCTACATCTTCAGAAACAACAAGCTGACGCTTAAATTGCTTAAGGCTATTCGCGTGGCTGAAATCAATCATGACTTTCTGGCGATGACCCGCTTTCTCTAGTTGCTCGGTCACAGCGTTAACATCAGCTTCGCTGTAATTCGGCGCTTTACCACCACGAAGAATGATATGACAGTCTTCGTTACCAGCAGTTGAAACAATCGCAGAATGACCATATTTGGTTACAGACAAAAAGTGGTGGGGCGCACTGGCTGAACCAATAGCGTCGGTAGCAATTTTGATGTTACCGTCAGTACCATTTTTGAAGCCTACTGGACATGAAAGGCCAGACGATAGCTCACGGTGAACCTGCGATTCAGTTGTACGCGCACCAATTGCCCCCCAACTGATCAAGTCCCCCATGTACTGTGGTGTGATCATATCAAGGAACTCACCCGCCGTAGGCATACCCATGTCGGTCAGATCCAGCAGTAACTTACGACCAATACGCAAACCATCATTCAGCTTAAAACTGCCATCCATGTACGGGTCGTTAATCAGGCCTTTCCAACCCACAGTAGTTCGTGGTTTTTCGAAGTAAACACGCATTACGATTTCAAGGTTACCCTTTAATTCGTCACGGAGTGTTTTTAGTTTTTTCGCATATTCAAGAGCCGCTTCGGTATCGTGAATAGAGCACGGACCAACAACAACCAATAAACGGTCATCATTATCATTGAGAATATTATGGATGGCTTGACGGGCTTCAAATACCGTTTGTGATGCCGTTTCGGTAGCCGGAAACTTTTCTAAGACGGCAACTGGTGGTAATAGTTCTTTTACTTCGCGGATGCGAACATCATCTGTTTTATGCATTATTTTGACTTCCCGTGTTACATATTTCAACAAGTGCTCACTTGCTGCTTTTTTCATCCAGTCGTTTTAACTTATCGCCTTCATCCCCATAGTGCAATTGCTTATTGAAAGATAATTACAGTTTATTTCCAACAAAAGAGAGGTTAGACCATTACATAGTTGCCATGTATTTTATCAATTTGTCACAAGTTGCCGTTTTATTGTCCAAATGTGTTGTCTGCCTTTGAAATGTCATCATCAAAGCAATAACATGGCTTAAACAAATTCTAAAAAAATTAAGGACATCGGTTGGCTAACGAGGCATTAATTGCTTTTGAGCAAGTAGATAAATGGTACGGAGATTTCCATGCTCTCAAGTCGATAGATTTAACCATTACCCAAGGTGAACGCTTAGTGATTTGCGGACCATCTGGCTCGGGGAAATCAACGCTAATCAGGTGTATTAATGGCCTTGAGAAATATGATTCTGGCGTTCTTAGCGTTGCAGGGAAAAAGCTTGATTCCAAGCATTTACAAACTATTCGCGGCAAAGTTGGCATGGTTTTCCAACATTTCAACCTTTTTCCTCACCTCACTGTCCTTGAGAATCTGACTCTAGCCCCTAAACGTGTTTTAAAACTTTCTACCAGTGATGCCAACGCACTCGCCAGAGAGTATTTAGAGCGTGTACATATAGGCCATCAAGCCGATAAATACCCAGCACAACTTTCTGGTGGACAACAGCAACGTGTTGCGATTGCACGCTCCTTGTGTATGAAGCCCGATATATTGCTATTTGATGAACCAACCTCTGCGTTAGATCCTGAAATGATCCGCGAAGTACTTGATGTAATGAAAGAACTCGCCAATGAAGGGATCACTATGGTGTGCGTCACACATGAAATGGGCTTTGCTCGCCAAGTCGCAGATCGTGTGGTGTTTATGGATGAGGGTGAAATTGTTGAAGTCGCGCCACCAGCGCAGCTTTTTGATGCTCCCCAGCATGCTCGCACCCAGCAATTCCTTGAACAAATTCTAAGCTATTGATGCGCCAATGAAGACTTACATCGCAACAACTGTGCGTATTCTCAAACCTGTTATATCAGGCATCTTGCAAATCGCTGTTATCGTGTTTGCCATCTATTGGCTGCTACAAAGCGGCGCTGATGCAATGAACTACCGCTGGCAGTGGTACCGTATTCCTCAATATTTATGGTTTTTCGAAGACGGAGAGTGGTTCCCTGCTGAGCTACTTGAAGGCTTGCTTGTCACACTCAAAATCTCTGCCGTTAGCCTTATTTTCACCTTAATAATTGGCTTAGTCACAGCGTTGCTGAGACTGTCTGATTCGATTATTGGGCGAGGCATTGCACGCAGCTATATAGAGCTGATCCGAAATACCCCACTGCTTGTCCAAATTTACTTACTCTACTTTGTTTTCGGGCCAGTACTAGGTTTAGAGCGATTTACAACGGCTGTATTAGCCCTATCACTCTTTCAAGGGGCCTATACCGCTGAAATATTCCGAGCAGGACTAACAAGCTTGTCTCGAGGCCAGTTTGAAGCAAGCCAAAGCCTTGGGTTATCAAACACTGACAGCTATCGTTTCGTTATTTTACCGCAGGTTATTCGTCGAATTTTGCCCCCACTCACAAATGAAACGGTTTCATTGGTAAAAAATTCTTCTATTGTCAGCGTTATGGCTATTTTTGATTTAACCACAGAGGGACGAAATATTGTGGCAGACACTGCCATGCCCTTTGAAGTCTGGTTTACCGTCGCTGCTATTTACCTGTGTATCACCATAGTGTTATCTGGTTTTGCAGCATGGTTAGGGCATAGGCTCAACGCACCTAACCAATAACCGGTTTACGCATTGAGGGCTTGGTTAAAGACCCAAACTCAACACCCGATAAAAAATTACAAGCGGCATATTATGAAAGTTATTTACTTACGGAGAAAGGAAGCATGAAACGATTATTTGCTACTTTATTAGCAATGTGTGCGCTCATGATGAGTACACAAACATTCGCTGCAGATAAAAGTACATTAGTAGAGATTAAGGAACGCGGCACACTTCGTGTTGGGTTATCAACCTTCGTCCCTTGGGCGATGCGTGACAAACAAGGCGAGCTAATTGGTTTTGAAGTGGACGTTGCACGCCGCTTAGCAAAAGATGCAGGGTTAAAAGTCGAATTTATTCCTACGGCTTGGGATGGCATTATTCCTGCCCTACTTGCGGGTAAATTCGATGTGATCATCGGCGGCTTATCTATCACACCGCAACGTAATATGAGCGTGCTTTTTACCGCACCGTATGCACACTCTGGTGTACAACTTGCTGCAAATAAAACGATGGCTGAGGGTAAATCTGCCATTGCTGATTTCAACAAGCGCAGCGTAACGTTAGCAGTTCGTCGTGGTGCGTTCACGGTACAAACTGCGAAAAAATACTTCCCTAAAGCTAAGCTTCGCCAATTTGATGATGACGCACAAGCATTCCAAGAAGTATTAAACGGCAATGCACATGCCGTACTCGCCTCATCACCAAAACCTGAGCAAATGGCAATTCAGTACGACCAGAAGCTATATATTCCATTAACTGATCGTCTCGATCGTGGTTCAGAAGCGTTTGCGATTCGCCATGGTGAATTCGACCTATTGAATTTCTTTAATAACTGGATCCTACTGCGTACCGAAGACGGCTGGCTAAAAGAACGTCACGACTACTGGTTCACCACGCTAGATTGGCAAAACGCGGTTGCTGAAGGACAATAACGTTGGCGATAATGCAATCTAATCACATACAGGCACCTCGTGTGCCTGTATGGAAAAAACTCAACAAACTTGATATTACGCTACTAGCGCTGTTAGGCGCTTTCTTTGCGTGGATCGCTTACCGCTCCTCAATTGGTATTCATTATCAATGGGATTGGCCACGTGCGGTTGAACTCATTTTCACATCAGGTAAAAGCGGTGAACTGCCCTACTTCTTCCAAGGGTTCATCGCTACATTGCGTTTGAGTCTTTGGGGTATTTTGTTTGCCGGTATTCTTGGTTTACTACTCGGTCTAGCCAGACGTTCCTCATTTACTTTATTGCGCTTACCGGCCCAAGCCTATATCCAATTGGTGAGAAACATCCCACCTTTGGTTTTTGTATTCATCTTTTACTTTTTCATCTCTAGCCAGCTTGTCCCTGCTATTGGCCTTGCCGACGTACTACGCCATCATGATGGTGATATTAATGCCTTTCAAGCCTTTCTGTTTGGTCCAGCCGCCTTATGGGAAAATGTCTTTTCTGGGGTGCTGTGCGTGGGTTTAATTTCAGCCGCTTACATTGCTGAGATTGTGCGTTCAGGGATTGATAATATTGCCAAAGGACAATGGGAAGCCGCGAACTCACTCGGATTAACGGGCTGGGATCGCTTTCGTTATGTCATTTTCCCACAAGCGCTGACAGGAATAGTACCGCCTCTTGCTGGCCAGTTTATTTCGCTGGTTAAAGACTCGTCGATCATTTCATTAATTTCAATTCAAGAGCTTACTTTTGTGGGCAGTGAAATGGCCAATTCATCTGGTCTCATCTTCGAAATTTGGCTTTTAGTGGGCGCAGGTTACCTCGTTTTATGTCTTGGTTTATCTATCCTATTTTCCCACCTTGAAGCCCGAAGTCAGCGTCACCTTCAACGGTAAAACATGATTAACGATTGCAGCGTAAGGTGCATCGCTTACGCTGCTTATCCACCTATCCATTGCTCCTACTGCCCACTGACCCGCCGCCCCCCTTCATTGTGTAAAATCATCTTGTCCGTCTATTTTCCGTGGCTGTGATTGATAATTTTTATCTATCAAAACCATAAATTATTACGAATATCTTTATTCGCTCTGCACTCCTATTCTATGACTAGAGATTTTTAGTGGAATAAAGAAATGAGTAAAAGTGCGTTAATCGTTGAAGGTGGAGCAATGCGAGGCATCTTCGCCAGTGGAGTATTAGACGCCTTTATGGCAGAGGATTTTCAACCCTACGATTTTGCTATCGGCGTATCAGCAGGAGCATCGAATTTAGTGGGGTATTTGTCACACTCCCCAAAACGTAGCTTTCAAGTCATCACAACAATGGCGACAGATAAAACCTTCTTTAATCCCACTCGATTCGCTAAAGGGGGAAATCTCGTTGATGTGAAATGGCTCTGGGATGAATCCAACCAACGCTTTCCATTTGATTCTGAAAGGCTTTTCTCAAACATTCCGCTTTATGCTGCCGTTACCAATATCGATACAGGTAATGCTGATTACTATCAAGTAAAGCCAGATACTATCTCTAAGATCATCGAAGCAACCACTGCCTTACCCATTGCCTACCGTGAAACGCCGTGCTTTTCAGGTGGCTGTTATACCGATGGCGGTGTCGCAGATTCGATCCCTGTAAAAGAAGCCTATCGCCAAGGTGCACGTGATATTACCGTGATTTTATCACACCCACTGAGCTACGAAATGAAGCCAACGAAATACCCTTGGTTACTAAAAAGGCTGCTATCTCGCTATCCCAACATCGCTGAATCCATGGCAGTTCGAGCAAGCAACTATAATCAATCTCTGGCATTCATTCGCAATCCGCCCAGTGATGCTCGCATTCGTGTTATCGCACCACCAGAAGACTTCGCGATTAAGCGACTCACTATGGATACCACTTTGCTTAACACAGGATACGAAATGGGTAAAAAAGCAGGAGAAGAGCACCTTGCCATTCAAAACGGTACTTATGGCTTACACGATGAAAACTGTCATTTCTGTTTTTAAACGCAACACCATAGCGGCAACGAATACTCAGAGAGTAAATAGAGATGTAAAACCTAATCACTCACCATTCGATGAAGAATTAGTAAACCATTAAATAATAACCATAAATCAAAGGAACAATCATGAGTAAGAAATTAACCACAGCAGCAGGCTGCCCTGTTGCCCATAATCAAAATGTTCAAACAGCAGGTAAAAGAGGCCCACAACTGCTACAAGACGTGTGGTTTCTAGAAAAGCTCGCACACTTTGATCGTGAAGTTATTCCAGAACGTCGTATGCACGCAAAAGGTTCAGGTGCTTACGGCACATTCACGGTGACACACGACATAACCCAGTACACAAAAGCCAAGATCTTCTCTGAAATTGGTAAAAAGACTGAACTTTTCACTCGCTTCACGACAGTCGCAGGTGAACGCGGTGCTGCTGATGCAGAGCGTGATATCCGCGGGTTTGCCATTAAGTTTTATACCGAAGAAGGCAACTGGGATTTGGTTGGTAATAACACCCCAGTGTTCTTCTTACGTGACCCACTAAAATTCCCAGATTTAAACCACGCCGTGAAACGCGATCCGCGTACCAACATGCGTAGTGCTAAAAACAACTGGGATTTTTGGACATCACTCCCTGAAGCGTTACACCAAATTACGATCGTAATGAGTGACCGCGGCATTCCAGCGACATATCGTCATATGCATGGCTTTGGTAGCCACACCTTTAGCTTTATTAACAGTGATAATGAGCGTTTCTGGGTTAAATTCCACTTCAAGTCTCAGCAAGGTATTAAAAACTTGTCTGATGCAGAAGCCGAGAAAATCATTGGCCAAGACCGTGAAAGCCATCACCGTGACTTGCTTGAAAGTATCGATAATCAAGACTTCCCTAAATGGACCTTACACGTTCAAATCATGCCTGAAGACGATGCATCCAAAGTACCTTACAACCCGTTCGATCTTACTAAAATCTGGCCACATAAAGATTATCCACTCATCGAAGTGGGTGAACTAGAACTCAATCGTAACCCTGAAAACTTCTTCGCTGAAGTAGAACAATCAGCGTTCAACCCAGCAAGTGTGGTTCCTGGTATCAGCTTCTCACCCGATAAGATGCTGCAAGGCCGTTTATTCTCATACGGTGATGCACAACGTTATCGCTTAGGTGTTAACCACCACAGCATTCCAGTGAATGCCCCTCGCTGCCCAGTTCATAGTTACCACCGTGACGGTGCAATGCGTGTCGATGGTAACCATGGCGGTACATTAGGTTATGAGCCAAACGATCAAGGAGAATGGGCTGAACAACCTGACTTCTCTGAGCCACCGCTAAGTTTAGACGGTGCAGCAGCGCATTGGGATCATCGCGAAGACGATGATTACTTTAGCCAACCAGGTGATTTATTCCGCTTAATGGCACCAGAGAAGCAAGCGATTCTATTTGATAACACAGCGCGCAATCTGCAAGGTGTTCCTGAAGAGATTCAAATTCGTCACCTTAAACATTGCTTTAAAGCCGACCCTGCTTATGGTGACGGTATCGCGAAATTGTTGGGTATAGATGCAAGTAAGTACCAAGAAAAGTAATACATTAAATCGCTCACTACATGCGTAACAGCGTATTTGTAAGGCACAATATTGGTGGCCTACTTTGGCTACCAATATTTTTCAGCGTTTCCGCTTGCAGTCATTAACTTCTGAGATATTTGAACCTCATCGCATCTGTTAACTGCTTGCTCTATTTCCAACCACATAATTATCCATTCATAAGCGCCAGAGTGAGACTCTGCGCCCATAATTAGCACCTTTGCACAAAAACCATACTCTGATGTCATACAAATTTGGCCTCGCATCACAATTTTCGCCACACAAATTAACTATATTGCATCTGCATTAAACCTAAAACGAAACCAAACCTGATTGGTGCTGATAATGAATAAAACACTTCTTGCTTTAGCCTTAGGTGGCCTACTTAGCTTCTCCTCTACGACTGTTATTGCATCTCCTCAAGAAAGTATTCAATCAAGTGTTGAATACAGCCAGTTCACTTCCAAGCGTCAAGTGGTCGATCAACTATTAAGTGACGCTGTCACGGCATTTAAATCACCCGCGCGTATTTCACACGCTGGCTTTACTGCAAAAATGCCAAGTAACATGGAGATCGTGACAAATCGCTTACTTGAAGCCTACCAACTTGAGCCTTACCGCACAGATCTCTTGATCTCGGCTGCAAATGCTCAGATTTATAACAAGAACGCTGATCGTGCTATCGATCTATTTGAACAAGTGCTAGATGTCGCACCACAAGATGTCGATGCGCATAGTTACCTTGCGGTATGGCAACACTTCAATGGCAATGAAGCTGAATCGCAAAAGCATATGCAAACCCTAAAAACGTTAAACGAAGGCCGTGCTACTGATATCCAACGTATTTTTGATACAGTAAATCGCATTGTCGCTACGCCTCTGAAAGAAACGTTAGGTAAAGAACGCAAAGGTAATACGGCGATCATCACGCTAGGTTATGCGCTTAACCCTGATGGCAGCATGCATGAAATTTTGATCCAACGCTTAGAAAAAACATTAGCATTTGCGAAGAAGCAACCTAACTCAATGATAGTGCTAACCGGTGGCGTACCGAAAAACCACAAGACCGAAGGCAAGTTAATGGCAGACTGGTTGGTTGATCACGGCATTGCGCGAGACCGCATTATTGAAGATAACTATGCACGCAGCACAGTTGAAAATGCTCTTTATAGTAGCTATGCGCTTGCTCGTCACAATATCGATCACGCGACTATCATCAGTTCAGCTAGCCACGTACGCCGTGGTCAAACATTGTTTGAAATTGCGAGCTGGCAAACGGGTCCAAAAGACATCACATTCGATACCGTTTCTGCTGCAGATAAACCACTGGATGATTTAAAAGTCCCAAGCCAAGGCGAGTTGTTAGGCATTTACCGTGATGCCCTGCGCACTTATGGCATGTGGAGTTACCGCTCATACCCGCTAGAACAACGATAAGTATCGTTATTTGACAGATTATACCAATAAACAAAAAAGCCTCGCATCAATCACTTGAGCGAGGCTTTCTGCTGTTTAGATAGCGCTATCATTAATTCATAATTGATGTGGCTAGTAATTTTGGCTTAATGTAGCATCAAACTTATCCGCCCATTCGGGCCACAGTTTGCCAAGGTCCATATACTGCTCAAGCGTGTCTGCTACACGATCAATGCCTTGCTCTCGCATCGCATCAAAATCGGGGGTTTGCGTCGCTTCTAAGCCTGCCCACGACAAAATAGCATCACAGGCTTCTTGCTGCTCAAAAATCCCGTGAAGATAAGTACCAAATACTTGGTTATCAACACCAAACTGTCCATCCGGACCGTCCGCTAACTGGACAGGTGCATCAACAGCGATCCCCGTTGTTACACCGGCATGGATCTCATAACCACGGACAGGTACTGTTGCTTGCTCTGGCATAGCGAGTGTGCCAGTTGTTTGTTTTAATTGCTTGTTTTTTGCTAGTACTGTCTGTGTTGCGAGATAACCAAGCCCTGCGCTTTCTCCTGCAGGCCCTTCAATACCTTCAGGATCGGCAATCTGTTCACCCAGCATCTGGTAACCACCACAAATGCCCATGACTTTACCGCCTAAGCGTAAGTGACGTTCAATGTTTTTATCCCAACCTTGCTCACGCAAAAACGCCAGATCGCTACGCACACTTTTAGTACCAGGGATTATAATTAAATCAGCAGCAGGGAAAGGTTGTCCTTTGCCGACAAACTGTAAATTGACTTGTGGATGCATACGGAGTGGATCGAAATCAGTATGATTACTCACGCGCGTTAACACAGGCACCACAACATTGAGCTGCTGGTCAGCGGCTTCGACTTGTTGGCTGTTAATGGCATCTTCAGCTTCAAGCATTAACCCATGAAGATATGGCAACACGCCAAGTACAGGTTTACCTGTTTTTTCTTCAAGCCAATCTAAACCTGACTCTAATAGCTTCACATCGCCGCGAAAACGGTTGATCACAAAACCTTTTACTCGTGCTTGCTCTGATTCTGATAGCAATGCCAAGGTGCCATACAAATGCGCAAACACGCCACCCCGATCGATATCTGCAATAATGATTACGGGGATGTCTGCTTCTTCTGCAAATCCCATATTCGCGATATCATTTTCACGTAAATTGATTTCAGCAGGGCTACCCGCCCCTTCAATCACAACGGTATCATGCTCATGTTGTAAAATAGCAAATGATTCCATCACCGAACTCATCACCACTTTTTTATAGCCATGGTAACTCACCGCATCCATGTCTGTTATTGCTTTACCTTGGACAATAATTTGCGCACCAATATCCGTGTTTGGCTTTAGCAACACAGGGTTCATGTGTACTGTCGGTTCAATACGGCATGCTTGCGCTTGAACCGCTTGCGCTCTACCTATTTCACCACCATCTTTGGTGACGGCGCTATTTAAAGCCATATTCTGCGATTTAAATGGCGCAACATTGATCCCTTTTCGCGCCAAGACACGGCATAAGCCAGCCGCCAATACGCTTTTACCTGCGTCTGATGTTGTGCCTTGAACCATTACCGCTTTAATTGTGGGTTGCATTGTTTATCCTTTTTTGTGCCTCATCTATCACTCGGCACAGGTGCTACTGTAATACGTAGCAATTAATCATTTCAGCCTCTAAACAGAGACGTGCATTCTTCAATTGAGTTCACTCACTATGGACAAACTGCTGACTGACAGGCCAATGCAATTGCGGCCAATCTTCATTGTTTTCATCGTGAAAAATAGTGATGCGAAAGCGTGCCGCGTAAGGCAATTGCAAACGTTGTAAATACTTCGCTGTCTGAGGCATTTCTAAAATATGACGAAGTAGCTGGCGCATAACACCAGCATGAGTCACCAACAAAAGCTTCTTACCTTGATAATCACTCAATAGCCTCTGCCATGCTTGAATTATCCTAAGGTCAAACTCAGGCAAGCTTTCCCCTTGATGGGGTGTATTATGCCAAGGATCCCGCCAAAACAAGTCCAATTCTTGCTGGTATGTTTGCCACAACTCTTTGTGCGGTCGGCCATCCCAATCCCCAAAATCCAGCTCTTGCCATTGTGCATCTATCGCGAGTGGTGTCGACCTTGACGTTGAAAGTGCATAAGCAAAATTACTGCAGCGCTGTAGGGGCGAACTAACAATTTGATCAAGGTGGCTTATATCCACAATAGCTTGGTGCATTTGACTTAACCCCGTTGGGGTTATCGCAAAATCGGTATGCCCTCGCAAGCAACCAGCGCCTTCAGGTAAGCCATGACGTAATACGTCTACTTGTGTCATCATTGTTTTGGCTTTAGTCGCTGACATTGTTATCTCTTTATCTTATGGCTTAAACTGTGCTGTCTTTTAGCACTTGTGGTAAGCCTGCTATCACAAATACAACTTTCCCAGCGACTGCTGCTATTTCTTGGTGTAACCAACCGCTTTCATCAACAAAGCGACGGGACACCTCTCCTAGCGGAACAATACCTTGCCCGACTTCATTACTGACCATAATAATACGTCCAGGCGCTTCAGCCAGCGCTGCCATAAAATCAGACTTCCTATCTTGCCAAGAAATGACATTATTGGGGTCAAATAAGCAGTTTGTTAACCAAAGTGTTAAGCAATCCACCAGCAAGCAATTGTCAGACTGGCTATATTGGCGAATAGCCGCAGCAAGATCTAACGGCTCTTCAACTGTCATCCACTCAGAGGGCCGCTGCGCTTGATGACGTGCAATGCGGTCTGACATTTCATCATCGCCCGCCCCCGCCGTCGCGATATAAATAACGCCTTTACCTGTCGCCACTGACTGGGCTTCCGCATAGCGACTCTTCCCTGAACGCGCCCCACCAAGGACCAACTCTACCCCAGTAAGGGCCTCTATATTACTCACAGTTCGCCAACATTATTCATTTCAAATCCTGGGATTATTGTATTGATTTAACGATGAATGAGAAGGTAAGCCCCACTATTGTCGTTAAAAAAAGTGCAAAAAGTCTTATATGAACGAAATCTGAATGCCCATCTCATCATTAATTCAGTTTGACTGTTGTTTAATAGACACATCAACCAAGGAGAATAAATTATGAACATCACAAAACGTACCCTACAAAAAACAGTTATCGCTATCAGTGCTGCACTTATCCTAGCGCCAACCGCTGCCTTAGCGGGTGACCATGATAAGAATGCAACAATCAATTACACAGGCCCTATTGATACTGTGACAGTTTCAGAGCTATTAAACGACACGAGTATGTTCACCGAGCGTAAAGCCGTTGTTGAAGGCGTTCTGCTTCGTCAAATCAATGCTGATACTTACATCTTTAGCGATGGTACTAAAGAAATCCAAGTTGAGCTTGATGACGACATTCACATGCCGCAAGCCATTAATGCAGAAACAAAGCTACGTTTATACGGTGAATACGAAGGTGGAAATACCCCAGAAATCGAAGTTGATCGCATCCAAGTCATTTAATTTCATCGCGCTCACTTTTAAGTTTTGTGAATAGCAACAGCCTCTGAAGTCAGCCTGCACTTTGCCACCTTGCTATAAGGTGGCAAAATCATGAGATAAAAACGGTCTAAAAGTAAGACTCTTTCTGTCAGTTTTCTTTACAACAAAACCAACCACAGCCCCTCCTCGAATATTTTTAATGTTTAATTATCTGATTTTAAATGCCTATTTTTATGGCATTGAGCTTGCAACAGCTATTTAGGTTTCTCATTAATTGCCTCACTAGCGAATCGGAGTTGTTCTAAAACGGTGGGCTGATGCTTTTATCATCAGTCTTAACTATAAGCCAGCGCAAGTAGGATTAAGAGATACACTTTAAGTAGAATAACAAAGCATACAGCGACAAGAGCTCAACTTTCATGGAATTACAGCTGTTAACTAGGTAACAAACTGTTTTATCGGGGGATTAATGCTCAAGTTCTTATTCATATTGGCACTTAATAGCCTTCCGGTCCTATTATTTATTACAAGTTTATTGCCTATTGAATGCAGTTCAGCGCTTAGTAGTCTACTTAATATCTTTTCAGAACAAGATGTTACTTGGGCCTGTGAGCAAAGTTCACTACAAAACATGCCACAGCGATCATTTGATCACCCCTTCAAAGACACACAGTGATATTCAGTACTATTTCTCAATACTTTAACCGTCACGACTCACTCCCTCTTTTCATCTTCTCACTAGCATATGGCGTAATTTGTCTATGATAAATAAAGGGAGCCATCTGCACGCTCAGTTTAATCTGCCTCGCTTCACTTAAGTATCATCAATGCAAGGATGCGTATTGTGAATATTCTCGTTAGCAATGTAGGCTTTGCCTTCTCAGGTATTGGTTTTGTTTTCCTTTTTCTTTTATTGCTCACAACAAAAAAACAAAGTTTACAGAAAAAATTACTCTACCTGATCTGCTTATGTGGTGTGCTATGGAGCCTCACTTCCTATAGCCAATTCACGGCTCAATGGGGGATCGCTCCCGTATTGTTAACAGAGTCATGCTTAAATATTGCTTTCTTCCTGCTGTTAACATCAAGCCTGTCTAACCATCAAACGCTGCCACACGCCATCGCTTCATCGCTGCATAAAGGGCTCTTAATAACGCTTCTTATCATGGCAGCCTTAGCTGCTGTTCGAATATTTTCACCTATTTTAAATTTGAAAATGTTTTTACTGCTTCACCTCGGCCAAGCCATTATTGGGTTATGGGCAACCGAACAGCTATACCGCCGCACGCACCGAAGTGAAACATGGACAATAAAACCGCTATGTTTAGGGCTAGGGGTTTTCTTTGCTTACCATTTTGCACTGTATTCTGATGCACTATTAACAAACTCGATAGAACGAGGCTTTTGGGTAGGCCGAGGTTGGATCGCTGTACTCACTATTCCCCTCATTTTATTAACCGCGCGGCGTGTTTCAAACTGGGGCAGCCGTGTTTATGTCTCCCGTGACGTGATTTATCACAGCACATTACTCTTAGTCGCTGGTGGCTATTTGTTGATCATGGCCATTGTAGGCTATTACCTCAAAATACAAGGGCAAACATGGGGATCACTGGCTCAAAGTCTATTCTTTGCACTGAGCGGTATTGTTTTTGCGAGTTTGTTCTTATCAGAATCATTCCGCAATAACCTTAAGGTTTTCATTACAAAGCACTTTTTTGCCAACAAATATGAATATCGCGTCGAGTGGATGAAAGTTGCAGAATTACTCGATAACCAAGAAAGCTCGCCTTATGACAGTGCACTTCAAGCGATGGTGCGTCCCTTTGGATGTGAACAGGCTTTATTAGCCATTAAAGAAAATGGCAAATTCAAAATAAAGTCTGACTATCAAACAGAAAAACATCACCATAACGCACAACAACTACTCGATCTCTTGGCTAATCATGCGGTTGAACACCAATGGATTATTGATATCGCCCAACTGAAAAATGGTGGAGAGAAAACCCCATTTGCCATTGAGCCACAACAGTTACCTAGTGAGCATCCGTTTAGTTATGTTGTCCCCCTTACTTGTTCTACTGGTGTTAAAGGCGTTTATCTCTTATCTCAACCAACCTCGACCGACCAATTAAATTGGGAAGACCGCGATCTGATGCGTGCTATCAGTATGCAGCTTTCTGTCTACCTCAACGTTCACCATGCAAATCAAAAACTCGCTGAAAGCCGTCAATTTGATACTTTCAATCGCATGTCTGCCTTCTTAGTCCACGACTTAAAAAACGTGGTCGCGCAACTTCAACTCATCAATAAAAATGCCATCAAACATAAACACAATCCTGAGTTTATTGACGATGCCTTTGAAACGGTTGAATCTGCGGTTGGCCGTCTAAATAAGGTGCTTCATCAGCTCAATAACAAACGTTTGGATAAACAGCAGACTCAATCTATAAACCTGATCAACACCTTGCAGGCGGTTTGTGAACGTCGCGCCGTCTCAATGCCTAAACCAACGCTGTTCCTTCCCTCTGAAACCAGTCATTTAATATCTAATCATCGTCTCTCTGCCGATGGCGAACGCCTTAGTAATATCCTCGGCCATCTTATCCAAAACGCACAGGATGCCACCCAACCAGAAGGCAACGTCAATGTAATAACTGAGTTTAAATCAGACTATTTTGTCATTAGCATTAAAGATAATGGTACTGGGATGTCACAAGAATTTATTGAGTCTAGGCTGTTTAAGCCCTTCGATACGACAAAAGGGAATGCAGGTATGGGGATAGGCGCATACGATGCTAAGCAATTTATTGAAGAGCTTGGCGGCTATATTGACGTCGAATCTAGCGTCGGAAAAGGAACATGTTTTCACGTTCACATCCCAGCTATAACGCAAAATCAGGCCGTCATTGAGAAATAAGCCACTATACTTTGAATAATTCATCTCATTTTTACAGCACCACTTATTTTTAGGGAGTGTCTGAATGGAATCACTACTTGTCATTGAAGACGATCTTGGTATTCAAAAACAATTAAAATGGTGTTTCACTGATTATAATGTGGTTACCGCAGGGGATAGAAAAAGTGCTATTACAGCACTTCGCCGCCATGAACCAAAAGTAATTACATTAGATTTAGGCCTACCACCTGATGAAACGAATGCCTCTGAAGGCTTAGCGACATTGCAAGAAATACTGTCCCTTTGCCCACTTGCTAAAGTGATCGTTATTACAGGCAATGATGATAAAACAAACGCCTTAAAAGCCATTGAACTCGGGGCGCATGACTTTTACCAAAAGCCAATTGACGATGAAATCCTCAATATTATTGTTCAACGAGCTTTCATTATCGCTAAACTCGAAGCTGAAAATACCGCGTTGAAAAGCGCCTCACTGGATGCGAATGGCTTCATTGGCACTAGCCCTCAAATCCAGCAAGTTTGCCGTATGGTTGAGCGCATAGCCCCCACCGAAATTACCACATTATTACTTGGTGAAAGCGGCACAGGTAAGGAGGTGATCGCACAAGCCTTACACCAGAAAGGATCCAGAAATGATAAGCCTTTCATAGCGATAAACTGCGCATCCATTCCTGAAACGCTGTTAGAAAGTGAACTATTTGGCTTTGAAAAAGGGGCATTTACAGGTGCGCACAAAACCACTAAAGGGAAAATAGAATGTGCCCATGGTGGCACCTTATTCTTGGATGAAATTGGTGATATGCCCTACCCGCTACAAGCCAAAATTTTACGATTCTTACAAGAAAAAGTCATTGAGCGCGTTGGTGGTCGCCAAGAAATTCCCGTTGACGTAAAAATCGTTTGTGCGACTCACCAAAATTTACAAGGCATGGTTTCTGATAAAACATTTCGTGAGGATCTTTTTTACCGTATCAGTGAAATCACCATTAATATTCCACCTCTGCGCGAGCGAGGGGAAGATGTATTGCTACTCGCTAGGTATTTCCTACACATTGCGAATCAACAAACTCAGCGGAATATTTCAGGTTACACCGACGAAGCGATAGATGCGCTAATGACTCACCATTGGCCAGGGAATATCCGCGAATTACAAAACAAAGTGAAATCTGCCGCCATAATGGCTGACGGTAAAATGATCACACCTGAAGACCTTGCGCTCTTCTCACTAAATGAAGAAAAGATTGCCCTGAACCTACGTCAAATAAGGGAGGAAGCAGAACGTGCCGCAGTACACCGCGCCCTTTCGATGAGCAACGGCAATATGTCCAATACAGCAAGTATGCTGGGTATTACCCGCCCAACGTTATATTCATTAATGGATAAATACACGATTCAAAAATGAAATCGATTGCTTTAACTTGTCGATCTCGTTTTTGTCGTCTTTACTTACAGTAACTATTTGCGTTGTTAATAACAAAAAATATCAATTGCACCTATTGTAATTTTGGGATCGACACTTAACTCAGACCGCTCAAGCGGACATTCGGGGGATGTTATGGATAATGAGCATCAGACAAACAGTAGCACCGATGCTAACCACAAAGATTCAGCGGCAAATCTACATACCGTATCTTCTGAAGAAGAAACTTCACGTTTTTCACGTCGTCGGTTTCTACGTACCTCTGCGGCCGTTTCACCCGTTTTGTTGTCACTAAAGAGCCCAACAGCATGGGCGAATGGAATGGGAGGGCAAAATTGCAGTATTATGATGTCTGGCAATGCGTCTAACCCGCAAAACTGTATAACAGAGCCACTCGCCCCTCGCGAATGGGCAGATATATTAAAGTCTCGTCGAGATTCGCCACAATACCCACTCCGCCAGTCTTTGAAAAATGGAGGGATAAACGGTAACTCTCCATTCAATGGCAAATTTTTACGCCCTTTAAATCAATGGCGCTACTCTCCAACTAAAGGTTGGATGTTTAAGATTTCTTTTCGTAAATGCAGCAATCCGAAATTTAAGCAAACATTGAGAAACGCACCAAACTCTAAATACAAGATTGCGCTGTCCTTCAAGCCAACATCACGAGAGCAAGGCACACGGAAGGATGATTTCACCATCATTCTTGAGCCGCCACGTTTTCATAATACAGTGGTAACGGCTTATTTAAATAGCTACTTTTCTCCTAGCTTAATTAGCTATAGCTATTACCCAGAGCAAATAGAAACATCAGTTATTCAGACCATAATGACAAGTGCTAACTTGATCATGGATGAATTGAACAAAGGCAATAGACCGAAAAAGGATCTCGCGAGCATATATCGCCCTTTCACTCAATTAGTACGAGATCTAAAACGCTGGAGCTAATATCAGCAAAACAATAGCAAGGAATGCTATGACCAAAGCCGGAAAGCTTGTAAAACATGTGTATTTTCACCCCATGTTTACCTCGAAAAAGTGTACTTTCTCTGATGGTATTAATGGGGTGATTTTTAGCCCTGCCACATCAGAAACATTGCTGTGTGAGTGCTCTGCACTTGATTACATCAAAACATTAGAGTCATACTTTGAATGTCATACAGCCTTACCTTCATCCAACTTAGCGTTGAATGATGAGCAATGTATTATCATCAAAAAATTACTTAGCATGCGAGTATTACTCTCACTTGATCATGCTGAAAACATTACGTTTACGAAGACTGAAAACCAAACCAACTTCTCTATATTTAACGAGGAGTAGCCATGCCCATTTTCGATTTTTTAAAAAGAATCATACCCCATAAAAACAAGCACTATACCTTTGTTACTGGCCCTTTCACCATGGCGGTTTCTAGTCCTATACCCAACGTTCAGCGTTATATTGAAAGTCATTACGGCAATAATCTGATTGAAGACAATGACTCTGTATTCACTGACTTTACAATTCACCTTGGTTATGGGAAAGGGATAAGACGTTGGTTTAGGCAACAAGCCACATTCATGTTCAATCACCATGAACCTTTTAAACCTCTCCCCTTAAATCAAGCCAATGCCATGCTTGAATGGGGAATGAATTGGATTATCTCCAGCTATGCCCATCAATATTTAATCATCCATGCCGCAACTCTTGAAAAAGACGGCAAAGGGATCATTATCTCAGCACCATCAGGATCAGGTAAAAGTACGCTTTGCGCTTATTTAGCAGCTAATGGCTGGCAGTTACTGTCTGATGAATTAGCACTAATAGATCCTGACACTTTACAATTACATGGGCTGGGTCGACCAATTAATCTAAAAAATCAATCCGTTGATTTAATGCGTAATTATTATGCGCATTCTGAATTTAGTCCTATTATTCAAGATACACACAAAGGAAAAATTAGCTTAGTTAAAGCGCCCATGGTTGCTCATCAATTCGCCCAACACAGTTCGCGTTTATCAGAACCTCCACGGCTTACTGCAGACCCCGCACTGTTCGTTTTCGTAAGTTATGTACCAACAGAACCTTGCTACGTTGAAAAAGTGACACAAAGCCACGCTTTAACAGAAATCATTCAAAACAGTTTCAACTTTGGTCTACTCAACCAACAAGGGTTCAAGACAGCAAAAGCACTAGCACAAAAAACAAAAGCCATTTTTATTGAGTATCATAACTTTCAAGAGTGTGAGTCTGTTATCAAGGAGTACTTGGATGAAAGAAGCAGTATCCCAAGCCAACAAAGTGGAAACACTGCCTCTAGTGGATGTGCTCACATCACCTGAAAAGCTCATTTATGCTTCCCCTCGTGCACAAGCACAGGTCATTGCGGAAGCTCGCTATTTTAATATGCTCGCGCAATTAAAATATGTGTGCGAAGAAGCCAACATTTGGTATCAACTCCCCCTTCGTGTTAAACAACATATCCAATCGGCAGAGTATTCTTTTAAAAACCAAAAACGTCAGTTAACGATCGAGCATGCCGCCATTACAGAAGCATTAAGAGATATTCCTTGCTCTTGGGTTTACTTAAAGGGGGCTGCTTATCAAATGCTTGAGTTACCTGTTTTTTATGGCCGGTTAATGAATGATGTGGATATATTGGTCCCAGAAGAGCAGCTAGCAACGATTGAACTCGCCCTTTCAGAACATGGCTGGGCACATAAAACACTCACAGATTATGACGAAAAGTTTTATCGAGAATGGTCACAAGAAATCCCACCTCTACGGCACTTTTCGCGTCAAACAGAACTTGATGTTCACTTTAATATCTTACCGAAACGCTTAAGCCAATCACCTGAAGCTGCCTTTTTACTGCAACAGACCCAGCAACTTTCTGGTGAGAATAAAGCAAAAACGCTCACACCAGCAGCATTATTACTGCATAGCGCTATCCACTTATTCTATGAGAGTGAGTACCACAAAGGTATCCGTGATCTTTTCGATATACACTTATTAATCAAAGAATTCGGCGCAGATGAAACATTTTGGGTGCAACTCATTACGATACAAGAGCAATTAGGAAGTGCAGAGTGCACTTTTTATGCTTTGTATTTTAGTGAATCGATTTATCACACCGAAATACCCAAGCATGTAAAAGATTACTATATGAGGCATAAGCCTAATATGTTGGTGTTTGCCTTAACAGCACCAGCTTTCTACTATGCCTTTACATCGATGTATCCTCTTCACCACCATACAGGCCATCATCGTGCCCTTTCAACTTTGTATATACGCGGCCACTTTAAACGCCTCCCCATTTATAAATTAATTCCCCACCTTATAAAAAAGTCGCTTCTAAAGCTGCTTCCAGAGAAAAAAGAAGAAACCATGTTCGACTAAGAACATCATTCTCGATATTTATATCTATTTTTTTAATTCTAATTTCAGCATATACATTTTCTATATCTAACTCCCTCCCATCGAGAACATCACCCGTAAGAAATTGAAATATAAATAAATATTATCAAACCCACCTTCAAGCAAAGATACTCACCAAGTTACTTATGCTGAGTTATTTAACAGAAAAACACAATTAAACAGTGATTTTTATTTTGACATTCGAAATCAAACCAGTATGATTCAACGCAAAACCAAACACCTAAACATTTAAAGGTCAGATAATGAAAAAGGTTCTTTCTGTAGCAGCAGTAGCTCTAGCACTTTCAGCAACAGCAGTTCAAGCAAACGAAGGCGTTTACGTTGGTGCTAACTACCAAGTAAACAACCTAAAAGTTAAAGATGTTGATGTTAAAAAAGACACTAGCACGCTAAACCTTATTGCTGGTTATGATTTCAACGAATACGTAGCAGTTGAAGGTAACATCGGTTTAGGCATGAGCTCTGAAAGTGGTACGGTTTCGGCTACTCGTTCTTATGAGTTCAAGCAAGGTATGTCTTACGGTATCAACGCTGTAGGTAAACTACCACTTCACGAAATGTTCGGTCTTTACGCTAAAGTGGGTTACGGCAGCTCTCAAGTTGAATTTACTCAAAAAGAAAAAGGCGCTAAGTCAGCAACAAACAAAGAAAACATCGGTGGTCTAACTTACGCAGCTGGCTTCCAAGTGAATGTTATGCCTGAGCTTGCTATTACTGCAGAATACGGTGTATTCGGTGAGTCAAAAGAAATGGGTCCAAAAGATGCTAAATCAAAAATCCAATCTTCTGGCTTTAACGTTGGTATGAAGTACAAGTTCTAATATGAGCTTCTTCTCAGTACTCGCTGAATAGATATAATAAAACCGCTACCAGCTAGGTAGCGGTTTTTTATTTTCTATCTGACACTATAATTTGTGTCGCTATAAAACCGAGCATACTTAAAACTTCAAATACTTCTTCATGCCTGCAACACTTTTTTGCCCGAGCCCCGGTACTTTTTCAAGATCGGCTGCTGATTTAAACTTCCCATTCTTCTTACGGTAATCAATAATCGCCTGCGCTTTTTTATCGCCAACTCCCGGCAGGGAAGCTGCGAGTTCAGTCGCTGTAGCTTTATTTACATTAACGGCTTTAAGTGCTTTTTTCGTTGTTGTTGACGATGCCGCAGCCTTATCGGCTTGTAGGTTCGTTTTAGATTTACTTTCTTTTACTGAAGTGCTTTCCGCTTTCTTAGATGACGCTTTTTTTACTTTCTTTATACACTCAGCTTTCTTCGTTTTATCTACTTTATACTTAGTCTCACATTTTTCAATTTGTGCCTTCACTGTCTTATCTGTACTAGCCGCATGAGCAGAAAGCGGTAATACAAGTGCAAACAAAAACAAGATTAATATAGGCTTCATTTCAACTCTCCCTGATAAATACAGTCAAAATATTGTGATATCGTTACTCTCTTTTTAGTTAAGTCTAAAAAACTCGCAGCCGAGGACCATTTCTATTTTTTCTCAAGTTTGAAGCATCAATACGTTCAGCACTAGCCAGTAATAGGCAAAGAAAAGGCCTGAACAAGGTAGTTATTCAGGCCTTAAAATAAGCAAATTGTAAGTCACTATGTATTAGTCTGCATAAACACTTGTCAAGAAGTGCTCAATTTTTTCAGTCACAATTTCAGGTTGCTCAAGATTACTAATATGACCTGCATTTGGGATTACAAAATAACTACTTCCCTTCACGGTGTCATGCATAAGCTGTGATTCTAATGGCGTGCGAGGCTTATCCTCAGCACCAACCATGATCAACGTCGGTAGTGTAAACGCTTCAAGATCATCGAATGCATCTCGGCGGCCAAAGACTTTTCTCCCGATAGTCGCAACATCGACAGCACGCTGCCCAGTTAAGCTTGATAAGCGCTCACGGAAATGCGCAACTAATTCTGGAGAGTCATTTTCTGCGTTATTTGCAAAAAATAGTGGAACAACAGCATCAACAATAGGTGCAGGCACTGCCTGAGCGGTAGTAATGGCATCAAGCATACCAAAGTACTTCGCGTGGGTTACTTCAGGTTCAAAACCAACAAAAGTATCCATCAACACTAATGACGTTACACGCTGTGGTGCTAACGCGACTAGATCTGTGCCCCACATACCACCAACGGACAAACCAATTACCGAGAATGTGTCAACTTCAAGGTGATCCATTAAGGCTAATAGATCTTGTGCATAGTCTTGCAGCGTGACCGTTTGTACTGGTGCGGCATCTGAAGCACCATGCGCCCAAAGATCGGGAACAATACAGCGATACTTTTGACTTAGCACTTCAATCTGTGGCGCCCACATCGCGTGATCCCACAAATAACTGTGTCCCATCAGAAGGACAGGTCCCTCACCCTGATCAACATAATGCATTGTACTGCCGTTGATAGTAAATTTATTCATTCCTTGCTCTCTTTCTTAGTGGACACTCGACGTTTGTTTTACACTAATTTTGCTAAGTCAGCAGGACGGTAATAAACCGATTTCAAGACTTTACCTTGACGGATTAACTTACCTTCCAGCTCAACATCTTTTGCACACTTGGCAATTATGAAGTTCCCCTTTTCGCTCGCCGCAATTTCTACACCAGATTTCGCATAAAACTGCTTAGTATCCTCAAATTCAGCCATATTGCGGCACACTTTACTCATGTTGCTCGAGTGTACTTCATCCCAACAAGTTACAAAGTTAATACCACGACGGCTTGCAATGTTCAGCAGCAAATCAATCAGGTAGCTAATGCCAATGTTGTCTTCAACCTTAGCCTGACCTAAGTGAACAAGACGCCCCATTAAAACATAAACCGTATCAACAATCGCATCTGCTTGCTCATCTAATGATGTCGCTTCAGCAAGCTCCGTCATCTCTTCAATAGCAAGTGATGTATGCAATTGATCGGCTTTATCATCTAATGTTGCTGGCGAATCAATATCAAGATCAAACGTTGAACGAAATTCAGTGATATCACGGTATAAGTGATCGAAAAGGGTTTGATCGAGTAGTGAAAGGTTCATGTTTTGTTCCTATAAGACGTCTTTCTAAAAGGCTTCACTTGTGTGAATGCATGAATAGTAAAGCAAACGACGACCAGATACAAAAACAAACATTATTTAGATAAAACCTCATGATATTCATGAGGTTAATGATTTAATTTAGCAGGAGGTAGAAAGGATAATTAGGAATGAGTTTTCATTAATGCTTTGAACCAATGTTTTTTCTTTAAAGGAGACTCTACCGCTTCATCATTTTCGTCGAGTACACGATCACCAAAACTATCGCGACTATCCTTAGCAAGGCGGTTACTATCCCCTTCTGATAAATATTTTCTTTTTTGGCGAATCATTTTATCCAGTTGGCGAATAGTACTTATTTTTCTTTGAATTACATTCTCTAATACTGTGGATACTTCATTTAACGTTTTTAACGCGTCTGTATGAGCAAACTGATGATCGCTGTTTTGTACATCATTTTGAGGTGACTTATGGCCTTGTGCCGTCGAGGCAACTTCTTGATTTGAGTCTGATGCTGTAGACGTTGATAAAGAGCCTGAAAGCTCCCCGCCCATCTCCTCTATCACTTGTGATATGTCATCCAGTGTTATCACCGCTAAATCAGCCATAAAAGCATACAAAAATAAACGATCGGCAAAAATATTTATTTTACGTGGGATACCACCGGTGTAAGACGCAATTTTTTCAAAAATAGCGTTATCAAGTTCTGGATGACCATCCCAGCCAACTTGTAACAATCTATGCTTGATGTAATCACGCGTTTGTTCTTCATTAAATGGCTGTAAATGACATGACGCTATAATTCGCTGTCTAAACTGCTCCATCTCTGGCAGTTCGATAATCCCCTTTAACTCTTCCTGCCCGAGTAAAAAACTTTGGATTAACGGCTGATCATCTAACTGAAAATTAGATAACATCCGTAATTCTTCAACGGTTTCAGCAGGCAAATTCTGCGCTTCATCAACAATCAACAGCGCCCTTTTTCCTTGACTATGTAGCTGCAATAAGTAAGTTTCTAACTTTTTTAGAATGTCAGCTTTGTTTAGCCCTTCAACTTCAAGGTTAAATTTTGCAGCGACCAGTCGTACCAATTCATCCGGAGATAGGCGCGTAGTCGCAATTTGAACGGCAACAATAGAATCGTCAATTAACGCCAATAAGTTACGTGCGAGCGTGGTTTTACCCGTACCAATTGGCCCAGTAATCACAATAAAACCTTCACCTTGCGACAAACCATATTGAAGATACGATACAGCTTTATCATGATGCGGGCTCGCAAAGAAAAAACGAGGGTCTGGGCTTAGTTTGAATGGCTTATCCGTTAAGCCGAAATGCGATTCATACATAATTAAAAGCTCATTCTTAAGTCATAATAGAATCGGTTTTCATCATATTCATAAATAGAAGATGAAGACTGTCGTGTACTATAACGATAACCAAATGAAGAGGTCAGCTTCGCAAGATGTTGGTAACTACCACCAATATCTAAGGTATGGTAATCGTCATTTTGATTAGAACCCGTTAAGCGTTCAAAATCATACTTCGCATATTCATAAGCGCCATTGATTTTAAATCGACGCGTTAAATTGTGGTTTGCACTTATTCTTGTACCGTATGAGCGTTCTTCTTGGTTTTCAGAAAATACCGTTAATGCTTCTTCCTGACGGCCAAATAGGGAAAAACTATACTGTGAACGCCTTAAATCAAGTGTGGAGGTCCAATCGAGTAAACGAACTAACGTAATATCTTCTGGCCTATCGCCGATCGTAAAATTCGTCCGATCAAAGCTAACGGGTTCTTCTGTATAGCTGATTGTGTTGGTAATACGACGGTTTCGATGACTGAATAAGAACTCGTAAGCATCACCAAAAAATCGCTTACCGTACTCAAGGTACAATCGTGTTCGGGGGGTTGGGTTTAAATTAATGGAGCCCGCCCAGAAGTCAGGGTTAATATCATCTTCAGAAAAGTTATAACTGAGTTCAGCATAAGAGCGCTTATGCCAAAAGTAGCGAATACCAGGCCCCCAGCTTACTGTTTTCCTGCTATTAAGCTCACTGGAACCTTCAAGGTTTTCATAATTCACACGCAATAAAGGAGAAAAACCATAAATGGTTTGCAGACCTACAGTTTCACTTAGCGCGGTGTACTGTGTATCACCAAGTTCATCTTCTCTGCCTTTTTTGTAATCATACGACGCGTCAATTTGCCAAAATACATCTTTAATACTTTGACCATTTGCAAAACTTACCGACGCACCATAGCCATTGTAATCACCTACCCTATCACCACTTCGGCTTACTCGCGTAAACACTCGAGTTTCTAGGTCAATTTGACTAAGAGGGTTGCTTCGGTAACCAAAGCCGATTTCGCCACGTTGATTTTCAACCGTATTGCCGGAAAAAATATCAGCGGCAGCATCGTCATCAAGAGACCTTGCTACATTTTGAATGCAGGCATTAGCATCGACAAAAAAGCCACTATGAAATAGCCCTTTTTCAGCAACAAACTCTAAAGCGTTATACAAATCGTCTCGATCATTATTATCGCTATATAAAAGCTGCCTGATTTGATAATCAAAATTCAAATAACCTTCAGTACCTATAACGTCAGCTTTTAAACCAGCACCAAGCGTAGTAATAAAGCTTTGTGTTTTATCAGGTGTACGATCAACGTTATCAGTGAACACTAACCCGACATCTACGTTTGGCGAAAAAGTCACATCAGCACTGTAACCACTCATCGAAACAAATGACGCAACACCAATTACATAAATACTAGGATTTCTTCGCTTTTGAGTCATAGCCATATCCATATCCGTATTGACTATACGCTCCGCGTACGGCTTTATTCATAATAAAACCAATTGCCATGTCCTTATTAAGCTGCGAGACCGCAGCTTTTACATCTGCAATTTTGGTTTTATCCTGCTCTACAACAATCATGGCCTGTCCAAGTAACTTCGATAACGTCACTGTCTCAACGACACCCAATAAAGGGGGACAATCAAAAACAACAACGCGATCGCTGTACCTTGAAGCAAGCTCTTTCGCCAGCACTTCCATTTTACTACTGGCAAGTAACTCATTATTTAAGTGATGGAATGCACCAGCGGGCATCAACTTTAAATTAGGAATAGATGTTGGATAAATAATGTCAGACAGCTGAGAAACATCACCAACCAAATAGTCGATTAATCCCGGTTTGTCATCAATATCTAATGTATGGTTCACACTTGGTTTAATCACATCTGCATCAACCAGCAACACCGTTTTATCTTTTTCAGAAGCGAGACTAAGGGCTAGATTGACTGCTGAAAAGGTTTTACCTTCATCAGGCAGCGCACTCGATACCATCACGAGGTTTCCATTTTGATGAAACGCAGCACCGCTTCCGAACGCATTTTCTAATAACTTTTGCTTTATCGACCGAAATTCATTGTTAATTTTCACATTAACAGCTTCATCGGTATGCATGACCATACCCATGTTTTTAAGACGATCCGTATCTATAAAGATAGGCTGATGAACAATTGGCTCTTGTGGTGTAAGTAGCTTCTCTGACACTCCACTCACAGAGACATTACTATTTGAGCCGCCGCTATGAATATCATTACTTTCTGGAGTAGACACAGTAGCCGACTTTACACTCGCCTCTGCTTTGGCTTTCATTGCCGCTGTAATTGAATTTGGCTTCTCTGCTGACTGGCGATGTTTTCCCATCGCTTTCTCTATGGTACTCATAACAACTCCATAATCGACAGAATGCGCGAATGAACAGATGGAATTAAATTCAACACCATGAAGCATATAAATATTCCAACTAACCCAACAACTACGGCACTAAAAATATACACTTTACGCTTATTCGTTTTCGTTAAACCAGATTGTTCTGTTGCAGACACAGCACCAAAAACGGGCAAATTCGTTGCTTGGTAAAGTTGATTAGCAGAGGTCACAACAGGTGATACTTGGCTACTAAGCAATGACACACCAGTACCTGCACCTAAGCCAACAACAAGCACCATACTCAGTAATAGTGGTCGAATTGGTCCTGATGGTTCAGTCGGTACTCGAGGTGGATCAATTACACGGAATTTAATATCGTCCGCTGCCGCCCCGACACTTTGTGAGATAAGCGCTGATTCTCGGCGAGACAGTAATTCCTCATACTTATTCTTTGTAATGTCGTAGCTTCGCATCAAGTTAGTCATCTTCGCTTCAACTTGTGGCAACTTCGCTAGCCTTTCTCGTAAAAAAGCCACTTTTTCATTAAAACTCGATAAACGAACTTTTAGCGACGCTTCTTCATTCTCTAGTTGACGAATAATCAGTTTAAGATCATTAAACAAATTATCACCTCGCCCACCAACACCTGAGGTGGACGCCGTTTTCTGGGAAGCTGACTTTAACGCTTTTAGATCTGCAATCTGACGGCGGGTTTCTTTCACATCAGGGTGCTTCTCTGTGAAACGAAACAGTAACGCATCTAGTCGAGCTTCTAACGCTTCAAGTCTTTCATCATATTCAGTACGAATCCCTGAGTAGTTCTTGGATGCTATCGAGCGTTCATTACTTAACTGAGATCGAGCTGTTGATAACTGGGTTTTAATTTCTCGTAACTTGAGCTGAGTGGCTTCTAATTCTGATTCCAGCTGCTCTAATCTGTTGTAGTAATTTTGCTCAGACCCTGGCATATAACCGGCATTTTCCTGTTTGAACCGTGCTAGACCCGTTTCAGCTTTAAGTAATCGCGCTTCATAATCTTCAATTTGGCTGGCTATAAACTGGCTTGCCTGATCGGTGTCTTGACGCTTTTCACCGAGTGCATTTTCAACAAATACGTTCAAAGCTGACTGAACCACATCTCGAACATAACGGGGATCATCACCTGAATAACTGATAGTAAATAAGTTCTCACGTCCAGCTGCACGGATCTTTATGTTTGATTTAAGGTCTTCTAATATTTCCTCGTATTCTTCATTGTTGGTCGCACGAATATCCGCATCAGTATCACGTGCGATGGTTTCTAAATTTGATCGGCTCAATAGCGTTTTAACCATTAACGCCACTTCTTGTGAAGGATCAGTTTCAATCGTTAAGCCACGTAGCAGAGGTTGTAAGATGGATCGAGTATCAGCATAGACACGCGCATTCGCTGTGTATTGATTAGGCATCATGGTGACAAACAACCATCCAAGTGGACATATCACCCAAGCTGCAATGATCGCATAACGACGCTTTAGCCACACTCCACGAGCATACTGGATCAGAATATCAAGCTGTTCTTGCATCTGCTTCCCTTCCCTGATTAGAACCAAGCTTCTGGAATAATAATGATATCACCAGGAAGAATGTCGACGTTTGCTCGGATCTGACCATCACGCAACAGGTCACCCATATTCAATCCATATTGACGTTGCTGCCCATCTACAACACGAATCAAACGCGCGTCATTACCATCGGCATACTCTGTCAAGCCACCCACTTCAACCATCACATCAAGTAGCGTCATATTTTCACGGTAATTGATTGCTTTCGGCTTAGAGGCTTCACCAATTACCCGCACTTGTTCACTGTAAGGACCAACAAACCCCTGAACTATCACGGTTACGATAGGGTCACGTACGTATTCCGCGAGACGCATCTCTAAACTACGCGCTAAATCCGTAGGCGTTCGACCAGACGCGGGCACATCATCGACCAAAGACGTTGATAACATTCCATCAGGCCGAACTGTAAACGTGCCTGATATTTCAGGATTACCCCAGACAAAAATATTCAAAGAGTCACCAGGGCCAATCAAATATTTATACTGATTAATATTTTGGGTTAACGAAGCTTGTGGTGTTGATGAGGGTAACGTCGGTAAATCATTAGAAGAACAACCTCCAAGAAATAGCACTGATGCACATGCTATGGCTCCTGAAACAGTTAGTGAACAGCCTTTTTTCTTCATAACAGCATCCATCCTGCTCTGATTTCGTCCAAATACCCTAATAAACAAATAACTAGGGTTCACTTATTACTATGGTTGAGAAGGTGTCATTTTTCCATTGAACTTATTTAACTATATATGATTTTTTTATTTTGCAGATTTTTTATAGTCGTCAATAATCAATTAGGTAGGGGATGATGAGAAGCTATTACGTATAGTCCACAGGCAAGATTTTAAAGTAACGTTTTATAGGTAAGGATATCTATGTCGCACTCACGATTTCACGATTTAAATTTAAGTAATGCAACACTTATATTTGCTGATATTTTGGTGCTATTCTCTATTTTTACTTTCGGCTTAGTAGGAATTGACTACTTTTCAACATTATCACTGCCTCATTATGGCGATGCTAGCTTTTTCATTCATCTCGTGCTTTACACCCTCCCCCTACAAATAGCGTTACTTGCGGTTGGCCTTTACAATGAAAAATTACGTGAAAGTTTTAACGGCATCGCTATCCGTCTCATTGTTGCTCTTTTCCTCGCCTATATCCTTGCCAGTGGTATTTATTTCATATTGCCGCTTCCATCACTGCCAGGATTTAGTCGAGAGTTGATTTTCTTTTTTACTTTCATAGGCTTAATAACATCTCGATTTGTAGCTATTTCAACTAACTATGAAAAAATAGGTCAAGTCAAAGTATTAGTGATTGGTGCCGGTGAGCGCGCTAGCTTAATTGAAAAATGCATGCGCCGTAAATCTGACCGCGTTCATGTCGATATATATGGTTATATACAAATTGATGGTGACAGTGATTTACACACACCTAAAGGAAATAAATTCGAGCTAGATTGCCCACTCAATGAATTTGTTAATAAACACAAAATAGAAGAGATTGTTATTGCTGCAGACGAACGCAGAGGTAACCTTCCCGTTGATAGTCTCTTTAACTGTAAAATTGAAGGTGTCTTAATCACGGATATTATTGATTTTATTGAAAGAGAAACAGGACAAATAGCCGTTACTCACATTTATCCGTCATGGGTGATATATAATGATAAAAAACCAGCCACATTTATCGCTAAGGCATTGAATTGGTTATTTAACAGTTCTGTGGCGGTTTTAATATTATTATTTTGCTGGCCATTTATTTTACTGGCTATCTTTTTTATAAAGTTTGAAGACGGTATTTCTTCACCAATTTTATACTCTCAGCAACGTATTGGTTTAAAAGGAAAACCTTTTAACATCTACAAATTTAGAAGTATGAGTTTAGATGCTGAAAAAAATGGTGCTCAGTGGGCAACAAAATCTGATCCTAGAGTCACTAAAGTCGGTTATTACTTGCGCAAATATCGTATTGATGAGCTACCTCAGTTATTTAACGTATTTCGTGGTGATATGTGCTTTGTTGGCCCACGCCCTGAGCGTCCTCAGTTTTCGGAGCAGTTCGAAGAGTCGATCCCTTACTATAACCACCGCCATAACGTGAAACCCGGCTTAACCGGGTGGGCGCAACTTAAATACCCATATGGTAGCGGTAAAGAAGATGCGATCGAAAAGTTAAAATTCGACCTTTACTACATTAAGCATCGTAGTTTTGTTCTTGATTTACTAATACTTGTACGCACTTCTGAAATAGTGCTATTTGGCAAAGGACGTTAGTTCTTGATATTCCAGAGCTTATTCTAGAGGGACTTACATGAAAGCATCGAACAATACCAATTTAACGCAAGCCAATGCGTTAACGATTGATGTGGAAGATTATTTTCATGTTGAAGCTTTTTCATCCGTCGTTAAGCGAACTGATTGGGGTAATAAGTACCCTTTACGTGTTGAGAAAAACACTCACCATATTCTAAATATCCTTGAGCAACACAATGTAAAAGCCACTTTCTTTGTTTTAGGCTGGGTTGCAGAAGCCTGCCCTACTCTATCACGGGCGATTGTGGCTGGTGGGCATGAACTTGCAAGCCACGGATTCTCTCACCAACACGCCAATAAACAAACGCAAGAAACCTTCAAGCAAGACATAATCCGAAGTAAGCACTTGTTAGAAGATCAATCTGGCGTACGCATAAACGGTTACCGCGCTCCTAGCTTTTCAATCGGACAAAAGAACACTTGGGCATTTGAAACGCTCTACCAAGCTGGGTTTATCTACACCAGTAGCACTTACCCTGTTAAACACGATATTTATGGTACGCCAGAATGGCCTAGGTTTAAGCATTTAAGGCAAGAAGGGATAGTCGAAATTCCAATTCCTACGCTTGAAGTCTTTAACCGTAATGTTCCTATTGGCGGAGGTGGGTATTTTCGACTCTACCCTTACGCCCTCAGTCGCTACTTTATTCAGCGTTTTAAGCAACAAACTCAACAGCCGTTTAGTTTTTATTTTCATCCTTGGGAAATTGATCCTGAACAGCCCAAGATGCGCGGTATTTCGATGAAGTCTCGTGTTCGTCATTACTTAAATCTCCCACGGATGGAACCGCGTATTCACCAACTTCTCAGTGACTTTAATTGGGACACTATGTTCAACACTTATCAACTACATGGATTAGTAAATGATGAAGAACCTAGCAATCAGGAAGATAGCACACAGCGACTTTTCAGCCTGGGACAGCTACGTTGATAATCATAACGATGGTAGCTTTTTCCACCTAACAGGTTGGCAGCATGTAATAAGCAAAGTGTTTGGGCATAAGCATCACTATTTATTGGCTGAAGATAATGATCAACTTGTTGGTGTTTTACCGCTTTTTGAGCAAAAAAGTCGACTTTTCGGTCATGCACTTATTTCTACTCCCTTCTGCGTTTACGGCGGAGTAATTGCCGATAACGACACCATAAGAAAAGCATTAGAACAAGCCGCCTATGAACTCGGCTGTTCACTCAATGTCGACTACATTGAATTAAGAGATAAAGAAGAAAAAGAGTGTAACAGCCCATGGCAATCACATTGCCATCACGCCACATTCTCATGCGAACTCGCCTCTGACCCTGATGCTATCCTCTCTGGCGTAAAGCGTAAGCAACGCGCTGTGATTCGCCAATCACATAAAAATAGCTTACACGCAGATCTCAGTAATGATCCCAACCTCTGCTATCAAGTCTATGCGGAATCCGTTAGAAACCTAGGTACACCAGTTTTTCATCAAAAACTTTTTCATGAATTAAAACAGACTTTTGGCGAACGTTGCGAAACCTTGGTGATCAGAGACAGTGAAAATACACCGGTATCCAGCGTCTTAAGCTTTTACTATAAAAACCAAGTACTTCCCTATTATGGTGGTGGTATTACAGAAGCAAGGCATTTGAAAAGTAATGATTTCATGTACTACCAACTCATGTGTGAAGCTCAAAAGAAAGGAGCAACAGCCTTTGATTTTGGTCGCAGCAAAATTGACTCTGGTGCTTACAAATATAAGCGTCACTGGGGGATGGATGAAAAGCCGTTGCATTATCGAACAGCGTTAGTAAAAGCAAAGTCATTACCCAACTTATCTCCAAACAATCCCAAGTACCGTTTTTTCATTCAGGCGTGGCAAAAACTACCACTTGGCATTAGTCGCCAACTCGGGCCCATGTTATCGAAATACTTAGGGTGAACAGCATGAAAGAGCCATTATTATACCTATGCCATCGCATTCCATTTCCGCCGAATAAAGGCGATAAGATCACAACCTGTAATGTGCTTAAATTCCTAAGTCGTCATTTCGATGTGTATCTTGGCTGTTTTATTGATGATCAGTTCGATCAACGCTATATCAACGACGTGAAAGCACTGTGCGCAGAGACCCTGTTTATTCCACTCAACCCTTCAATGGCTAAAGTCAAAGGCTTACGGGCATTCCTGACGGGCGATCCGATTACTGTGCCTTATTATTCCCATAAAAAAATGCAGAATTGGGTTAACCAAATCATTACAAACCAACGTATCGAGAAAGCCTTTGTTTATTCGGGGTGCATGGCGCAATACCTACTCGCACCGCCAAAGCCAATACACAAAGTCATCCATTTTGCCGATATTGACTCTGATAAATGGCGTCAATATGCTCATCAAGCAAAGGGGATCATGCGTTATGTTTACCATCGTGAACACACTACCTTAGAGACTTTCGAAAAAAGCGTCGCGGACAACTTTGACATCAGCTGCTTCATTTCCGAAACAGAAGCCGCTCAATTCAAAACAATGGTTAGTGCCCCTACAAAATCTAAAATCCAAATTCTAGAAAATGGCATCGATTGTTTTTACTTCTCACCAGATCAACCTTCTGTACTCTCTGAGCATTACAGCTTAGAAAACCAAAACTACGTCGTTTTCACGGGTGCTATGGATTATCGCCCCAATATTGATGCTGTCTTGTGGTTCGTTAAAAACGTATGGCCACAAGTACTTGCGCGGCAACCTGATAGCTACTTTTATATCGTTGGCTCAACCCCACCAAAAGCAGTATTGAATTTAGCGCAAGAGAAAAGTGTCATCGTTACTGGGCGTGTTGAAGATATTCGTCCTTATATGCAGTATGCCAAAGCAGCCATTGCCCCAATGCGTATGGCGCGTGGTATCCAAAATAAAATATTAGAAGCAATGGCAATGGCAAAGCCTGTACTGTCGTCTTCAATTGGTATGGAAGGGCTAGAAGACTACCCGACTCAATACCTTTCGGTTGAAGACGCCCCTGAAGACATTGCACACTGGATCATTGAAAAATTAGAGAATCCAGCACTTGTAGCCACTGAATCACGCCATTGGCTGGAAGCTAATTTTAGCTGGGAGGCCAAACTCACGCCCCTACTCAGCTATTTAGGAGAGAGCCATGAATAACTCAATATTATTACGGCTAATGCTTCCAATGGCAGCATGGGCGCTTGTTTTTTCCAGCTCCTTGCAAACCATGGTTGGCGTGTGGATGCAGTCAAAGACCTATGAACATTGCTTCTTGATTGTGCCTATTGCTGCATGGCTTGTATGGCAAAAAAGACAAGAGATCCGCAAGATACCTTATACGTCCAGCTGGGTACCACTTGTACTGCTGCTTTTTCCTGCAATGCTATGGTTACTTGGACGCGCTGCTGATATTTCGTTATTCGAGCACGTTGCAAGCGTAGTTAGTTTACAGCTCATTATCTGGGCTGTTATTGGTACGCCAATGGCCAAACTCTTGTGGTTCCCTATCCTCTTTCTCATTTTTGCTGCCCCTTTTGGTGAAGAGTTGGTACCAACACTCCAAATAATCACCGCTGATTTGTCCGTCTTCTTTTTGAATATCTTCAATATTCCTGTCTATCGAGAGGGGCTATACCTCACCATTCCCAATGGCCAGTTTCATGTTGCTGAAGCCTGTTCAGGGATCCGCTTTCTCATTTCCAGCATTGCACTAGGTACACTCTTTGCCTACTTGCAATTTAATCATTGGTGGAAGCGAGTTTTGTTTACGGGGTTTTCTTTTGTATTTCCTATTATCGCTAATGGGCTTAGGGCCTTTGGCATTATCATCATCGGTTACTTAACAGATATGGAGCACGCGACAGGTGCCGATCACCTAGTGTATGGCTGGGTATTTTTTAGCATAGTTATCTTGGTTATTTTCTTCACTGCCAATATTTTCGCAGATCCACCTGCCAAAGAATCAGATTTTGCATTTCACACTGTATCTGAAGAAAAAACAGATAAAAGTCTGAAAGTTATCGGTAGTTTAACCATGGTTTTACTAAGCTTAGGGTTATGGGAGCAGTCATTCGATTCAACCGAGACCGTCATAACTTCAACGAAGGTGATGCCTCAAAATATCGCACCAGTTGCTCAATCTGAATGGGGAATACAGTTTCAACATGCCCAACACTCTACATTAGGTCAGAGCCAAGACGGCGGCACTGAGTACTTTAATGCGATATTCAGTCTTCGCCAAGATGAAGGTGAAATCATCCATAACAGTAATCAACTTTTTAACAAAGAAAACTGGAAGAAAATAGCATCGAGTGAAGTGTATTTAACGCCAGAACTTGCAGCGACTGAGGTGACCGTATCCAATAATATGGGTAAAAAAATGAAGATCATCTACTGGTACTGTGTCGATGATTTTTGCTCCAGCAAGCCTCTTGATATCAAGTTAGCACAAGCAACTCATTTAATTACAGGGCAAAACGCAACCGCAGAAGTCTTAGCCATTGCAAGCACAACCTTAAATGAAAGCACAATAAGAGAACTAGCAAAACAGTGGCAGTAGCCACGATGATGGACCTTCACCATAAAAGGATTATCTATGTGTGGAATTGCGGGGATTTTCAATCTATATCAATCAACACCCATACAGCCAGAACTGCTAAAAACCATTAATCGTCGTCAAAGCCATCGCGGCCCTGACGACGAAGGGTATTACTTTGACAGCTTCATAGGGCTAGCGCATCGCCGCCTATCCATCATCGATTTGTCGGGAGGTCATCAACCTCTTTTTAATGAAGATGGCAGCATAGCCGTCGTGTTTAATGGTGAGATCTATAATTTCCAATCGTTAGTTACCGAGCTCAAGCAAGCTGGGCATATTTTCAGCACTTATAGTGATACCGAAGTCATCGTTCATGCATGGGAAGAGTGGGGAGAACAGGCCGTTACCCGCTTTCGCGGCATGTTTACATTTGCGATTTGGGATACAAATCGCCGACAGTTGTTCATCGCCCGTGATCGACTAGGTAAAAAGCCTCTTTTTTATAGCCAAACCCCACAAGGCCAACTTGTCTTTGCCTCTGAGCTAAAAGTGTTACTAGAACATCCTGATGTCAATCTCACGCTTCGCCCTGAAATGACAGAAGACTTCTTCATGTATGGCTATATTCCCGATCCTAATACCGCATACCAACATATTTTCAAGCTGGAAGCTGGCCATACCATGCTATTAACACCAGGCGAACAGCTAAGAACAACCCCATACTGGGATCTCGCCGCGCCAGAAAGCTGCTTGAGCTGGGAACAAGCACAAAGTTCCCTCATCGAGCAATTGGAAGAAGCGGTTAAGATACGTTTAATTGCCGATGTACCTTTAGGGGCATTTCTCTCTGGCGGGGTCGACTCTAGTGCCATAGTCTCCATGATGGCCCGCTTACAGAACCATCCGGTTAACACCTGTGCCATTGGCTTTAATGAAGCCGAATACGACGAGAGCGAATACGCACAACAAATTGCACAACAATATAAGACCAAACATACATCGCACATTGTCGATGCTGATGACGTAAGCCTGATAAAGCAGTTGAATGATATTTACGATGAACCGTATGCCGATAGTTCCGCTTTACCCACTTACCGAGTCTGCCAGCTGGCCAGAAAATCAGTTAAAGTCGCACTATCAGGAGATGGTGGTGACGAGATCTTTGGGGGATATCGCCGCCATAAGATGCACTTAGCAGAGCAAAAAGTTCGCCAGATGATCCCCTCTCGCTTTCGTAAGCCCATCTTTGGTTCATTAGGCAAGCTTTACCCTAAAGCAGACTGGGCACCACGACCTTTACGTGCAAAAACAACCTTTCAATCCCTCGCACTTAATCAGGTTGAAGCTTACGCAAGTTCTATATCGAAACTACGCGTCGATGAACGTGAGCAGTTATTTAGCCCTCAATACCGCCAACAATTAAACGGCTATAACGGTATAGATCAGTTAACCCAT